>JAFZKN010000022.1 GCA_017553635.1 Treponema sp.
ATTCCAATGTAAAATTGATGCTGGTTCTTATAGAATCTCATTAAGGTTCCCTCCAGTAAAAGTAGGATATCGTGCCCGGATGGGCTTATCTATCTTAGCACGATAAACCTTGGGGCCTTAATGATTTTCATGCACTTCAAATCGGATGTCGGGTCAAGCCCGCCACCGTTTAAGTGCGTAGTTACACGGACACCCACACTGGGGTGCAAAGGAAAGAAAAATAATGGATTTTTTACCTGTTAATGATTTAGAAAAAATACTAATAAAAGCATCTACTGAAGTTGATGCTAGACCTGAGTTTTATAAACTATTAAAAACATCAGATGTGTATGTAATAGGAGATGGCGCAGAACCAGATGAAAATGGTGTAGTTCATAAAGATACAAAAATTTCACTTCAAAATGTTGAAATTGAAGGTAAAATCTATCTTGCAGTATTTACTTCCGCAGAACAATTATCCAGAATAATAAATAAAGAAACAAATTACTATACATTTAAGTTTGATGATTTATTAAATATAATAGGAAACACTGAGATAGTAATAAATCCATATTTGGAATACGGAAAGATACTAAATCAAAATGAAATAAACGGTATGAGGGATGGTTCAATATGGAAGCCACAAAAAACTATGATTATGGAGAAAGATACCCATGTGATGGTTGGCAAACCTCAGAATACACCTCAACAACTTATTGATGCACTTAGAAAGTATTTTCAAACTCAAGAGATAGTAGATAGTGCATATAATGTCCATTACTATAATCCTGAAACAGATGAAAAACCTCATACTCTAATTTGTATTGAAGGAAAGAAAATTCAAGAAACAATGGCATCTGAAATTGGTATAATTTGTTCAAATGTTGAAGTTCCTGATCCCCCTGTTGATGTAATCGTTATAAATAAAAAGGATGATTTTGGAGCATATATTTGTCGAACTTTTAAACCTTTTTATTCAAAAAGAAAAAAGTTTTTAGGATTATTTTAGAAATTACGTGTAACAAAGGTTCGTAGCCGACAGGCGGTCAAGCCGCCTGCGGTACAACCAGTTGTTATGACGACAGGCACACTGGCCTGCTCTTTTTCGGAGGGAAAATGAAAAAGTTTTTTATAGTCATTATCAGCGTAGTTCTCTTTTTTAATTGCACCAGTAAACTTTATGCTGAAAATAATGACTTGAAAGAAGCTTTTAAACCTGATTTTTTTACAATGCCCGTTATTTCCATTTATGGCGGTATACCAGAATTATTCGCGGTCGATCTGGGGGCAGACTTTCTTATTCCATCGATTATTGGTTTTCCATTTTCCTATGGCCTTTATGCCCTTGGAGGTTTAGGAAGTGGTTCTGAAATAACCAACGTAAGAGTGTCGACAGGGCTTTCTTTACAAAATGATTATGTGGGAATAAAACTTGGAGTAGGAGGCGAGTTTTCTTTTCTTAGTGAAATTACTCATGATCCGTTATTTTACACAGAAGCAATTCTCAGACTCTGGGTTTTTGAATTCAAAGTGATTTATGATTTTAATGCAGATTCGTCTTATTATGTCCCTGAATTGTTCAATAATCTTTCAGATGGCTCCTACAAGAAAAACCCAAAATATTATATAGGAGTTAATCTTATAATGTGTCTTGCAAACTTATTACGGTAAAAGTTGTCGGAGGATAAAATGAGTAAAAAAGTCAGGAAAGAATTAATTGCAATAATCATCGCAAGCACTCTCTTTTCAACGAGCTGCCTGGCCTCCGGCACACTGCAGCGAAGCCCAACACCGGGCTTTGGTTTTACATCTAAACTTTATAAATATGATGAAAGTTCTCTTGAATATCAAATGGAAATGGCTTTTTTGATTAGAGACAGGGAAGAAAGGTATAAAAGAGTTGAAGAGCTTTTAAAAATGGGTGCAAACCCTGATAGAAGGACAGGTCAGTTTGAATGGGTTGATACAAATCCTTTGTGGCGAATATGTAGAAGCGAGCGATATGTAAAATTATTTGTATCTTACGGAGCAGATGTTAAAAAACGACCCTATGTTGCAAGAGCCATAAGAGGTAAAATTGCCCTTACAGAAGAGCAGTATAATGAGTGGGATAAACAAGGAGAACAAATAATAATTCTTGAAGAAACAGCTCTTAATATTCTTAAAATTTTACTTGAAAACGGTGCAGACCCTAACATGAAAGGCAGAGCCACTGACAGAGTTCTTTTCCCGGCTACAGACTGGAACTACAACAGGTATTATAAAAAACATGGTGATTTAGCTATAAATTCAGCAATAGAATATAACAGCATAAAAATCGTAAAACTTCTTTTTGAATACGGCGCCATACTTGATGAAAAATCTGTAGAACTTGCAAAACAGACAACCATAAAAACAGGCTCTTCAGAAATGGAAGAGCTTATAATGGAACATTGGAACAAACAGATTTCTGAAAATAAAAAATCGAAAAAGAAAAAAATGTAAACAGGAGTACCCCTCATTCTCCCTGAGATTTTTTATACAGATTAACTGCAAGCTTTAAAAGCTTATCCCTGTCATTCATGGCAGGGTCATCAAGGACAGTTTCAAAAAGCTCATTAAGTATGCGGCCAAGATTTTTACCTGCAGGGATTCCTTCCTGCATAAGATCGCGGCCGTTTACCTTTAAATCCTTTACCGATAGGGCATTCTGCTTTTGAGAGATTTCTTTTATGCGGTCTTTAAGTTCAACTAAAAGTGCACATGCGGCACTGTCATGAAGCCTTACATCCTGGTTGTATTTTCCGTACATGTCGGCAAGACGAAGGTCAATTAAACCGTCGATATTTTCAAGCCCGACACGTACAATAAAACGCCTTACGGCAGCATCGCTCCAGTCCGAAGTATAATGGAACATATGATTTTCGATTAGGTGAGTTATGTATTCAATCTGGGCATTGGAAAACTTTAACCGTGTTAAAACCTTTTGAGCAATTTCCTTTGAATATATTTCATGACGGTAAAAGTTGTAAATTTTAAGGCCGTCCTCTTCCTTTTCTGTCCTGGCCTGCGGTTTTCCAGAATCATGCAGTAGGGCAGCAAGACGTAAAAGTGGACTGTCTTTTGGAGCCCCGTCACATGCATAAAAATTATGATCCATTACATCAAAGATATGATAGCCCCTGTCGTCATTCTGGATGCAGTTACGGCACGGTAAAAGCTCCGGTAAGAAAATCTTCATGACGCCGGTTTCTTCCATCATTTTTAATGCGACACTCGGTTTTGAAGAGGACATCATTTTTATAAGCTCATCGCGGAACCTTTCAAGGGAAATTGAAGCAATCTTTTTCTGTACTTCTTCCTCGAAAATCTCTGAGTATGTATCTTTTTCTATACTAAATTCAAGTTTTGAAGCAAATCTTAAAGCCCTTACAGGCCTTAAACCGTCTTCCATAAAGCGCTCGTGAGGATTTCCGACTGTACGGATTATCTTTTTCTTTAAATCATCACGGCCGCCGTAAGGGTCAACAATGCTTCCGTCTTTTAAAGAAGCTGCAATTGCGTTTATAGTAAAGTCACGGCGGCTTAAATCTTCTTCAATGTGTCCGCAGTATTCAACTTTATCAGGGTGGCGCCCGTCAGAATAATCGCTTTCTGTCCTGAACGTAGTAACTTCGATTTCTTCTTTCATAAAATGAACGGTTACAGTTCCGTGGTCAATTCCCGTTGGAATGACTTTTTTAAAGATTTTCATAACCTGTTCGGGCTTTGCATCGGTTGCAACATCCCAGTCAGAGATTTCCTTTCCTAAAAGTGCATCACGCACGGCGCCCCCGACAAGGTATGCTTCAAAGCCGTTTTGAGAAAAAATTTCGTTAAATTTCTTTAATTCATTAGGAATTTTTATCTTATTCATGATATATTTTCTTTTATGAGTAATTATACTTTAAATTTTGATTTTGAGTCTATAAACTTTAAGTTGAATCAATATAAAAATGTCTTTGTTTTTACAGGCGGAATTTCACCAAAGCCTTCTCTGGCTTACAAATTCCTTAAAAACCTCGAAAAACCCGATTTTATTATTGCGGCAGATTCAGGCCTTGAGTCATTGGATTTATTCAACAGAAAGCTTAAAAAAAACTATATTCCTGATGTTATCTGCGGCGACATGGACAGCATTAAAAACAAAAAGCTGGTTTTAAAATATTCAGCCCTTAAAAAAAAGAAAAACAGTAACTTAAAAAACTGCGATGTAATTGAGTTTCCGGTATACAAGGATTTTACAGACACAGAGCTTGCCCTGATGCTTGCAAAAAAAGGGCGGGCAGTGGATTCAAAAATTACTTTAATCGGCGGCTCAGGCGGGCGGATTGACCATCTTATTGCTGTTTATGACCTGTTTTCTTCAGAAATTGCCCCGGACTTCTGGCTTACAGAAAACCAGGTTTTAACTCTTTTAAAGCAGGGGAAAAGCGTTAAAATTTTAACCGATAAAAAGACTTCTCCGGTTTCTGTCCTCCGTCTTACAGATTCACGTGAGGGAGGAAAAATAGCATCAAGCGGTCTTGAGTGGAAAAGTGACCTGTTCCGTCCGGACGGGGTTCCAAGCCTTTCTAATGAAATTTCAAGAGAAAACTTTGATAAAAAGCTTCCTGCCCGGATTACAGCAGAAAAAGGAAATTTTGCAGTTGCCGTACTTTATTCAGCTAAAATAGACTTAAACTGTTAAAATGGTATGTTGATTAAAAGCGCTATTTTTTTTATTATTCAGTCATTGTGTTATACAGATACGGAAAAGACAGTAAAGGCAGACCGGTAAAAAAGGCTGTCGTTTATACTAAAGAAGAACACTTAATTTCAAAATACAAAATAGATCCTGATGCATTAAGGATTGTTCAGCGTCTCAAGGATAACGGCTTTACATCGTATATAGTCGGTGGAGCCGTACGCGATCTTTTAATCGGAAAAACTCCTAAAGATTTTGATATAGTAACAGACGCAACACCTTCTAAAATTAAACGCATTTTCAGAAATTCACGCATAATCGGAAGAAGATTCCGCCTCGTACATGTAATTTTCGGACTCAAAATTTTTGAAGTAAGCACATTCCGTTCTACAATTGACGGCTCTGTTGGAAACAGTTTCGGTACAATCGATGAAGATGTAATGAGACGCGATTTTACGATTAACGCTCTTTATTATGATCCGATTCTTGAACAGGTAATTGATTATGTAGGCGGAGTAAGGGACATTAAAAAATCGATTTTAAAGCCTGTAATTCCTATTGATAAAATTTTTGTTGAAGACCCTGTAAGGATGCTTCGTGCGATTAAATATTCTTCTACGACAGACTGTCAGATGTCGTGGGCGCTCAAGAGAAAGATCCGCCACTGCGCGCATCTTTTATCTCCTGTCTCGCCATCGAGGCTCACAGAAGAAATGCTTAAAATCATCAACAGCGGTCATTCTTTTGAAATCGTAAGCGAGTGTCTTTCTACAGACATTTATATGTATCTGCAGCCATCGGCAACTGCAATGATGTTTAACGATCCGCAGTTTGAAAAAAATTATCTCATGAACTTAAAGAGCCTCGATGAGCTTGTTTCAAAGGATAAAGATGCGCGCCTTGGAAAAAAACTCGTATTCCTTATAAAGGATTTTATCCTTACTCTTACCGACTGGAAAAAAGAGATTTTAAATTCAAGCTCTGTCGGTGAACTTTATGTAAAGACATGGACAGAATGCAGAAACTTTGTTCTCCCTATGAACCCGCAGCGCTCAGAACTTGAATATGCAATCAGAACTGCGCTTCGTGAAATAGGAGTTTCCATAAGACTTCCTAAAAAGACAGTTTCACAGCCCGTTAGCCAGAAGAAGGACACCCCGGGAAAACAGAAACGTCCCAATCGAAAAAAGAAAGGTAAACAGGTAAATTCCGCAGTATAAAAGCACCTTTTTGATTCTTCTTGAAACTATGTAATACGAAATTATGTTCAGGGCAAAACTGCATATTGAAAATACAAATTCTGCTACAGAAACTATGGCAATATTGTTGAGTATAAGTTTCTGGTTCTGGTCCAGAAACTGCTGGTAATTTCCTACAAAGTAAAATATCAAAAGGCTTAAAAGCGTCAAAAGAAGGAAAAATGTCATTCTTATTGAAATTCTAAAGAAAAAGTAGACGAATGAATCTGTCTTATAAATCGATTTTTTCTGCTTGAAAGTACGCTTATTATTAGTTATCATATATTCATTATTTTAATAATGATTTTCGTATGGTCAAGGGGAAAGCAATGAGAAAATCAGGCAAATTTTTCAGCTTTATTTTTCTACTTTTACTGGCAGGTGGGGCAGGTTTCATTCTTGGATATACTCCTTTTAAGGTTCCGCATGACTCCATCGGTATAATTGTATCAAAAACCAGCGGCGTAAATGAAAGACCTGTTGAACGGGGAGTTTTCCGCTGGGACTGGCAGTTTTTAATTCCTACAAATGCAAAAATAAATTCGTTTTCAAGCAAGCCTTTTTCTTATTCAAAGTTTATAACCGGAAAGCTTCCTTCTGCAGATATTTATTCAAATCAGCTTGAACAGAAACCAGACTTTTCATATTCATTTAATTTTGACATTCAGTTTAAATGCAGCCCAAATGAACTTGTAAAATACGTTAAAGAATCTTCTGTTTCAAATGATGCTGAACTTCAAAAGCTTTTAAAAGTGAAAGGTGATCAGATAAGTGATTACTGTGAAAACCTCATAACTCAGAATACCGGTTCAAACAGTTTTAATGTTGAACAGATTAAAAACGATATAATAAAAAAATATTCAAATTCAGAACTTGAAATTCTTTCTGTAAGCATCTCAAACGTAACTGTACCAGATTTTGAGCTTTATAAAAAATGCCGCGATATGTATGAAACTTATCTTACTATGGTTAATGCAAAACTTCTTGCGCTTGCAGATTCGCAGGCAAAAGATATTGCAGATTATGCTAAGAATTTAAATCGTCTTGAACAGTTTGGAAAAGTTTTAAAAGAACATCCTGAACTTGCAGAGTTTCTTAAATCTTCAAACGATCTGAATGAAACTTTAAAAACCATTAATTCTTTCAGGTAGTGTGGAAATAAGATGAAAAAACTCTGTGCAATTCGCGGTGCAATAACTGCAGAAAATACAAAAGAATCAATTGAAAAACAGACTGTAAGACTGATTAAGGAAATTGAAAAACAGAATGAGTTTAAAACTGATGATGTCGTTTCGGTATGCTTTAGTCTTACAAAAGATTTAGACCAGTATAATCCGGCATCTGCTTTAAGAAAAAATTCAGCATCGTTTAATTTTGATGTTAATTCTGCCGCACTTTTCTGTACGCAGGAAGCGTATATCGAAGACGGTCTTAAAAACTGTATACGGGTTCTGATAACAGGCTATTTTAATAAAAAGAAAATTAATTTTGTTTACCTTGATGAAGCGGCAAAGTTACGGCCTGATATTTTAAAATAGGAATTAAAAATAATGAAGATTTGGATGATATCAAGGGAATACGCCGGAATTGCAGAAGCCGGTGGGGTTAAAAATGTTGTCTGTTCTCTTTCAGAAGAGCTTTCGGAGCTTCATAATGATGTAACTCTCTTTATCCCTGAATATGGATGCACAGACTTTTCATCTGTAAAAGATTATAAAATTCTAGAAAACATAAACACAACTATAAAAGTTAACGGCAGGGATTTTGAAGTATCGTATGGCTATGGAATCTGCAAAAAAGTAAAAATTGTATTTGTCATATCAGACTGTTATAAAGAAAAAAATAATGTCTACACATATAATGCAAAGGATAAAGTTTTAAATCCGGATTGCACAATCGGAACCGGTTATGAAGATTCTGATTATCTTGATATTGTTTTTCAAAAAGCCGTATGTGAATATGCAAGGCTTTCAGGTGAAGTTGCACAGGTTGTAAACTGTCATGATGCATGTACTGCTGTTTTGCCGGCAATTGCAAAAGTTTTTTATCCTGAACTTTTTGAAAAGACAAAATTCTTTGTAACAATTCATAATGCAGGTCCGGCATATCATCATGAGTATTCTGATATCTCAAAAGCACAGGCATTTACAGATTTAAGTGCAGATATTCTTGCATCTGCCTTAAACGGAAACAGGGTAGAGCCTTATGTTCTTTCAAGTCATTATTCAAAACTTCTTACTGTTTCATTTGATTACGCTTCAGAACTAAAAGACTTTGATAATCCGAACACAGACGGTCTTGCTCAGATTTTCTGTTCTAGAAACATTCCGATTACAGGAATAACAAATGGAATTGACATTACACGTTACATCCCTGAAGACAACCGGACTTCATTGCTTCCTTTTACATTTTCTCCTGAAAATAAAAAGCTTGAAGGTAAATATAAATCAAGAAATTATTTTATAAAGAATTTTGCTTCTAAAGAATTAAGTCCAGAAACAAAAGAATTTTACGAAAAGAATTTTATCGTTCAGCACGGATATCTTAATGAAGATAAAGGCAATAAAAATATATATATTTCATTTCATGGAAGACTTGTAAGACAAAAGGGTATTCTTATCATTCTTAAAGTAATCGATGATGTTTTTGCAAAATATGATAATGTAAGATTTATAATCAACGGGCAGGGCGAAAAACAGCTTGAAGAAGAAACTTCAAAAAAAGCTCTTGAACATCCTGGAAAGATTGTTTATCTGTGCGGTTATGAACGAAGTCTTGCACGTCTATGCACAGCTTCAGGTGACTTTGCTCTTTTTCCAAGTGAGTTTGAGCCTTGCGGTCTTGAAGATTTTATTGCCCAGATTTACGGGACAATTCCTGTTGCACATGCAACAGGCGGACTTAAAAAAATCATAAACGGAATAACCGGCTTTACATATTCACCTAACACGCATGAAATGCTTTTTAAACTTCTCGACGAACTTATAAAAAACAAAATTGCAAATCCCCATTATTATGACAAGCTTATAAGTCATGCAGCAGAATATGTAAGAAAAAATTACAGCTGGAAAATTGTTACAAAACGGAAATACATCCCGGTATTTAAAAATTCATAAAAAAAATTAATTGCGCTTGACACAAATTATGATATTTTGTATATTTGGGTACATCAAAACTTGCTACCTTAGCTCAGCTGGTAGAGCACGTGATTTGTAATCTCGGGGTCGTGGGTCCAAATCCTACAGGTAGCTTTAATACGGGGAGTTTCCCGAGTGGTCAAAGGGGGCAGACTGTAAATCTGTTGGCTTAGCCTTCGTAGGTCCGAATCCTTCACTCCCCAATATCTAAAGGTGTTACAAAGTGTGTTTTGAAAAAGACTTACTTTTTAACACCTTTTTTTATTACCCCGAACGGAGGAAAATAAAATTACTTTTTATGAAAACGGGCTTGATTTCTCTTGTAATATGTGTTCTGCATGCTGCAGACTAAGCCCAGGTTATGTATATCTTTCTCAAAGGGATTTGACAAGTTTAAGTCAATGGTTTAAACTTTCTGAAGAGGAATTTATAGAAAAATACTGCAGGTGGGTAGGTTATTATGAAGGTAAGCAAGCCCTTGCCCTCATAGAGCTAAAAAATTATGACTGTATTTTTTGGAAAAAAGACTCTGGCTGTATGGCATACGGAGCCAGGCCTTTGCAATGTTCAACCTATCCATTCTGGTCATGGATCCTTGAAAGCAGGGAAACATGGAACAGCATTTCTAAAGATTGCCCCGGTATTAACAGGGGAAAGCACTGGACTAAGGAAGAAATCGAAGAACAACGATTCCTTTATGTTCACAATCAGCCTGTTACAAGATAAATAAAAAAGTAATTGCATTTAATGCAACCAGGAGAAGATTTTGAAAGTCCATTTTTGGGGTGTAAGAGGTTCTATTCCAAGTCCTCTTATGGCATCAGACATACAGGCAAAAATTAATGCGGTCGTCCAGAGGATTACGCCTGAAGACCTTAAATCTTTTGACACACGTGAAAAATTCATCGCAGATCTCCCTGACTGGCTTTATGGGACAGTTGGCGGTAATTCTCCATGTATTTCCATTACAACTGATTCAGGTAAAAGATTAATTCTGGATGCCGGGTCTGGAATC
Organism: Treponema sp.; assembly: GCA_017553635.1. Classification (GTDB taxonomy): domain Bacteria; phylum Spirochaetota; class Spirochaetia; order Treponematales; family Treponemataceae; genus Treponema_D. Next base: position 10,075 of record JAFZKN010000022.1, read on the forward strand.
AGAGTTCTTGGTAAAAGTACAAAAGTTCCTGCTGACAATCACTATTCAATTTTCTTTTCACATTTTCACTGGGATCACATCTGCGGTTTTCCATTCTTTGATCATGCATTCAATCCAAATTTAAATATAGATATTTATTCTGCAGAACCGGAAGCATCTGAACTTCTGGCAATTCAGATGCCGTCACTAAAACTCTTTCCTGTGCTCTGGGAAAATTTTTCACGGAATTTTAAATTCCATACAGTTGAACCTGCAGTTGAATATGACATCGATGGCTTAAAAGTCATGTGCTGTAAGATGAGTCATCCTGGAAGTTCTTATTCATTTTCTTTTAAAGAAGGTGACAGGAAATTTGTTTATGCTACTGATGTGGAACTTATGGATTTACAGTCATGCAATGAACAGCATGTTGACGCTGTCTTTAGAGATGCAGATGTTGTAGTTCTTGATACACAATATACAATGGAAGAAGCACAGGCAAAAGAAAAATGGGGTCACTCGGCTTTCTGTTATGCAATTGATTTTGCTGTTTCTAAAAATATAAAAAAAGTTTATCTTTTCCACCACGAACCTACTTATGACGATAAGAAAATTGATTCAATTTTAAATGCTGCAAAATGGTATTCAAGTTTTATTACACATGACAGTGTAGAAGTTGAACTTGCAGTTGAAGGTCATGAAGTAGAAATTTAAAAACATCAGGTGTTTAAAATGACTAAAAAAAATATTTTAAAAATAATCGTAATTTCAGCTGCAATAATTATCGTTGCAGGAGTAACCGCTTTTTTTTCGTACTTTTCAATTAATTCAAAACCGGCAAATCCTGACGGAGAACTTCTTACAGTTGAATTTGAAGTTACATCCGGCATGACAGCAAAAACTGTCGGCAATGAATTAAAAAATGCAGGGCTTATTAAAAATGAAAGGGTCTTCTATATTTTTGCACGTTTCCCAAAATTTGCTTCTTTTATGACTCATAAAGATGCAAGAATCTTTAGAGTTCAAAAAGGTATTTATACTCTTGATAATAAGATGTCTCTTTCAAGAGTTTTTGAAGAAGTGTGTACAGGAAAGGTAAGGGAGATTACAGTTTCAATTCCAGAAGGACTTACACTAAAAAAAATTGCAAAAAGAATTTCTGCAACAGGAATAGTGACAGAAGAAGATTTTATCTATACCGCTACTCATGATGCACAGAAAATATTCAGCAGCTTCGGAATTAATCTTAAAGTCGATTCCGTCGAAGGTTTTTTATATCCTGACACCTACAACATTCCGGTCAATTATAATTCATATCAGATTATTTCTATGATGGTCGAAAATCTCGGAAAGCAGATTAAATCTCATGAAGAAACACAGAATTATCTTAACGATAATACAGATCCTGATGAATTTTTTAAAATGATTACCCTTGCTTCTATCATTGAACGCGAATACAGAGACAAAGAAGAAGCTCCTTTGATTGGTGGAGTTTTCTATAACCGTCTTAAAATAAACATGCCACTTCAGTCATGTGCTACAGTTGAATATATCATTACAGAAATCCGCGGTCGTCCGCATCCACATACAATTTATTACGAAGATCTCGAAATGAAAGAACCATATAACACTTACATTTACCCGGGACTTCCACCTGGACCGATTTCCAATCCAGGTTTTACAGCAATCAATGCAGCAATCAATCCGCAGGATTCTGATTATCTTTATTTTACTCTTACAGATGCTGATGCAGGAAGACATACTTTTTCAACAAATTTTGATTCACATGCAAAGGCAACAGCAGAATTTAAAACAAAAAAGGTGGCTGGTAATTAATGGCAGGAGGCCGAATATCAAAACAAACGATAGATGCTCTCTCTCAATGTGACATTGTTAATGTCGTAAGTGATTATACACGCCTTGAAAAAAGAGGAAATACATGGTGGGGCTGCTGTCCGTTCCATCATGAAAAAACTCCGTCATTCCACATAGAAGAGGGTAAAAATTTATACTACTGTTTCGGCTGTCATGCCGGTGGAGATACTGTAAAATTTTACATGGAAATGGAAAAGGTTTCTTATGTAGAAGCTGTTACTGCTCTTGCAAAAAGGTTCGGAATAGAAGTCATATACGAAGAAGGCTCTTATGTTCCTCATGAACAAGATGACACAAAGTCTCTTTACATTGACCTTTATAACAGAACTGCTTCTATGTTCCATTTTCTTCTTACCGAAAAACCGCAGGGAAAAAAAGCACTTGAATACATCGTAAAACGCGGTCTTACTCCGGAAACTATTTCGAAGTTTAAACTCGGCTACTGTCTCAGTGACAGAAAATGGCTGAAGTCGTTTCTCATAAGCAAGAATTTTACTCCGGAATTTTTAAATAAATCAGGTCTTTTCAGTCAAAAATATCCAGACATCACGATTTATGCCGGCCGCCTTATGTTCCCGATTTTTGATAAAAACGGAGATGTAGTTGCCCTGGGAGGCCGTCTTTTAGAGGGAGAAGGGCCTAAATATATCAACAGCCCTGAAATGCCTCATTATAAAAAAAGAGAAACCCTTTATGCATATAACTTTGCAAAAAAGTCCATCCGCGAAAAAAAATGCGTCATCCTCTGCGAAGGATATATGGATGCGATTGCCTATCATCAGTGTGGAATTGATTATGCTGTAGCTCCTTTAGGAACTGCCTTTACAGAACAGCAGATTAAAATTCTTGTTCCGTTTGTAGATACAGTCCTTCTTTCTTTTGATTCAGATTCTGCAGGGCAGGCGGCAACGTATAAGGCAATTCTTATGTGCCGCAAATTCAACCTTACAGTAAAAATAATCCAGCTTAAAGGTGGAAAGGATCCTGCAGAGATCATGCTGAATTTTGGTGTAGAAACATTGACTAATGATGTTAATTCTGCTATATTAGACAATGATTTTCTGTTATCTAAACTGAAGGTAAAATACCCGAAAATGGACGCTGAGGACAAAATCAAAGCTGCCCTTGAGTTCTTTCCTTATGTAGATTCCCTCAATTCAGATATTCAGAAAGATTCAACGCTTGAGCAATTTGCTCAGGTTTTTAACACAAAACTGGAGGCCGTAAAAAGAGATTTTGTAAATCGTGAGCGCTCTCGTTCCCGCATAGAAGTAAACAAGACAGCGAATGGAGCTCCAGTCATTCAAGATATCAAGCTTAATGCTGAACTTCGAACAATTCTAGCTGTAATTTCAAATTTAGAACAATTCAATCTATTGCACGAACAACTGAATGTAAACGATTTTGAAGATCCTTTGGCAAAACAGTTATTCATCGTTTTAGAGGAATGTCACCGGGAAGAAGATATTTCAATACAGGCAATACTTAATCACTGTCAGGAAGAAGAGGTACAAAGGATGATTACAAGAGTAATTGCATCCAGAGAATTTGAAGAGAATAACCTCAAGTACGTGAAAGAAAGCATTGCCTTAATCAGAAGAAACAGTCTGGAAAGGCAAAGGGATAAATTAATGAATAAAATCCGCCAGTTCAAACCTGTTACTGCTGATGATCAGAATACCCTCGCACAATTCTTAACTGAAAAGATGGAAATTGATAAAAAGCTTCAAGAGTAAAATGAGAAAGACTGTAGAAAAGAAAACTGCGGCTAAGAAAACTACCGCTAAAAAAACTGTAGAAAAGAAAACTGCTAAAAAACCGGCAGCTAAAAAAACAAGTACAAAAAAGACAGAGAAAAAACCTGCAAAAAAAACTGCGGCTAAAAAAACTACTGTCAAAAAAGCACCAGCTAAAAAGCCGGCTGCAAAAAAAACACCAGTAAAAAAGACTCCTGCAAAAAAGACAGTTAAAGCTACTCAGAAAAAACCGGTATCTTCTAAAGTTCAGGAGACTAAAGCAGTTTCAAAAAAAGATAAAGAGCCTGATACAGACTTAGAAATCGCAAAACTTTTTGTATTCATTAAGAATAAAAAGTTAATTACCTGGGACGAAATCAACGACGTTGTTGGAATTGAATTTGCAACAAGCAATATGGACAAAATCATTTCAATGATGGAAAAGAACAAAGTTCAGATTCAGGAAATCGAACCGGAATTCGAAGACGATGAAGATGATGTTGTTGTAGAAGCAGATGATGATGATGATGAAAGAGAGAAGGATGCTGATGCTGCTATCGTAGAACAGACAGAAAAAGAAGCACTCTCAAAAAAGAAGCTTGTAAGTTCTGAAAAAGATTCTTCAAGTGATGATCCAATCCGTTTATATCTTCGTGAAATCGGAAAAGAAAATCTTCTTTCTGCAGAAGAAGAAGTTACTCTTTCAAAACAAATGGAAGATGGCGAAAACATCATTAAAGATGTAATTAAAAGTTCAGGTGTTATGGTTCCGGAATTTTTTGCAATCGCACAGAGAGCATTTACCAGAATTGATTTGCACGAACCGGGACGTCCAAGAAAAGAAATCAATGAAGAGATGGCAGAAAAACGCCGTCTTAAAAGCATGTACAGCGAATACCTTAAACCTATTCTTCCTGAATTGAAACAGTACATGTCGATTAAACGCAATCTTTTTGAAATGGATCAGAACGCAAAGCTTTCTGACAACAATGAGATTTTAAAACTGCGTAAAAAAATTATTCCACAGTTACAGAAAGCTGACATTCAGTCTGAAGAAATCGAAAAGTTCAGCAAAAAATTTACAGAAGCAACACAGAAGATTTACGAATACAGACACAAACAGGAAAAGAAAATGAAAGAACTTCGTATTTCAGATCCTGTTCAGCTTAGAAAACTCGGCCGCCGTGTTTCAATTCGTTCTGAAGCATTAAAACTTGAAAAAGAACTTGGAATGAAAGCAGATGACATTCGCGAAGTTTATACTCAGATTCAGAAGATAGACAGAAAATTAAATCATCTCGAGCACGAATTTGAAAATTCAATCGAAGAAATTCTTACGATGTCAAAAGAAATTCAGCGCGGTCAGAAGATGATGGAAAAGGCTAAAAATCATCTGATTAATGCAAACCTGCGTCTCGTAGTTGCCATTGCAAAGAAATATACAAACAGAGGACTCCAGTTCTTTGACCTTGTTCAGGAAGGAAACATCGGTTTGATTAAAGCTGTTGAAAAATTTGAATACCGCAAGGGATATAAATTTTCAACCTATGCAACATGGTGGATCCGACAGGCAATTACACGTTCAATTTCTGATCAGGCTCGTACTATCCGTGTTCCTGTACATATGATTGAACAGATTAATAAGGTTGTACGCGAAAGCCGTCAGCTTATGCAGAAGCTTGGCCGTGAACCGACAGATGAAGAAATTGCCCAGCAGCTTGGCTGGCCTGTAACACGTGTAAAACAGGTTAAGAATGTTGCCAGAGAACCAATCTCCCTTGAAACTCCGATCGGTGAGGAAGAAGATTCTTCTCTCGGAGATTTTATCGAAGACAAAGAAGTGGAAAATCCAGCATCACAGACAGCTTACAAACTGCTTCAGGAACAGCTTCGCGAGGTTTTGAGCACTTTACCGCCTCGTGAACAGGATGTTCTTAAGATGCGTTTTGGTCTTGATGACGGCTATTCACTTACTCTCGAAGAAGTTGGTCTCTATTTCAATGTAACCCGTGAACGTATCCGCCAGATTGAAGCTAAGGCTTTAAGACGCTTACGACACCCTAGAAGGGCAAGCAGTCTCAGAGACTACATTGAAATCTAAATAGCTCATAGACATAACGAACTATTTACTATATATTTATAGATTATACCCATAAAAGAGGTTTTACTTTATGCAAATGACAGAAGTTCGCGATAAATTACAGGCGCTTCAAAAAGTACTTTCAGAAAAATATGAAATTGAAAAAAATCTTAAAGACGCTCCGAAACAGCTTGATGCACAGAACGAGCTTTTAGCACGTCTTCAAAAAGAATTTCTTGAGAAGAATGCTGCTTACGATGAATGTAAAGAAAGAGTATTAAAACTTGAAGTTGAATTACGTGAAGCAGAAAAATCAAGAGAGGAAGGTGAAAAGGGAATGGACAACATTGCTACTCACCGTGAATACGAAGCTCTTGATAAACAGATTACAGAAGCAACTGCAAAAGAAGCAGAAGTAAGAAAAGAACTTGATAAGGAAAAAAGAATTTTAAACGACTTAAGTGAAAACATCAGTTCTGATAAAGCAATCATTGATTCAACATCTGCTGATATTAATGCCGCAAAAGCTTCTATCGAAAAACAGGAAAAGAAATTCAATACACAGCTTGAAAAACTTTCTAAAAAAGAAGAAGAAGTAAAACAGGGTCTTGATAACGAAACTGTTGAAAAATTTAAAACAATTATCCAGCGTAACAGCGAGGGTATCGTTGCAGTTAAAAACGGTGTATGTGAAGGATGTCATATGATTCTTCCTGCACAGTTTGTTAACGAAGTTCACGATGGAAACGAAATTCTTTTCTGTCCATACTGCAGTAGAATTCTTTTCTACCAGGAATCAGACGAGAACGAAGAAAACTACTACGCAATGGCAGAAGCAGGTTCTTTGTCAGACTTCGAAGACTATATGGGTGATGAAAGACTCGATGGCGACGAAGATGAAGATTCAGAAGACGGCTACGAAGATAAAGTATCTGATTACGATGACAGTGATGAAGATGAAGAAGATACTGACGAAGACGAAGATTCTGATGAAGAATCAGATGAAAATCAGGATTAGTCCTGAAACTTTTATTGGTTGAAGTAAAAGAGATATAATCGCGTGAAGAACGTATCATGATATATGTTTTTCACGAGGTAAAGTCCGGGCTCCACCGGAAAAAATGCCGGATAATAACCGGGCAGAAATCGGCAGTTGCATAATTTCATGTATAACCCGATATCTGACAGAAAGTGCAGCAGAAAGTATACCGCATTGTGAAAACAGTGTAAGGGTGAAATGGCGGGGTAAGAGCCCACCGCATGAACAGTAATGTTTATGGCTGGCAAACCTCATTTGGAGCAAGGTCAAGCAGCAGCTATGTGTTCCGGACAGTTATGCTGCGGGTAGATCGCTTAAGGTTCAGGGTAATCTGAATCTTAGATAGATGGTTATGCGGATTAAATCCTTTGGATTTTTATCCAACCCAGAACCCGGCTTACCGTCTCTTTTTATTTTATATAACAGTGGGTGGTTATGTTTGTTGAAGGGGAAAATCACAGAATAATCGAAAAAAAACAAGGTAAGTTTATACCTGTTCTTCTCATAAGTCTTTGTTCTGCAGTTGTACTTTCTGTAATCGTAATTTTAATTTCCAGATATGTCGGTTACAAAATCAAAAACAGTCCTTCAATTACAAAATTAGAAAATCAGTGGAAAGAAGGTGACTACCTTGGTGTATATGATACATCTTCAATTCTTATAGAAAAAAAATTCCTTAACAACACAGTTTTAACATACCGTGGTTATGCAGCTTATCGACTTTCGTGTTCAGAAATTGATCCTTCTCTGGCACAAAAATATGTTAACGAAGCAATACGTTCACTTAGAATTGCAATCATGGATGCAAAGCCTCAGACACTTCCACAGATTTATTATCAGCTTGGAAGAGCTTATTTTCATAAAAACACAATCTGTTCCTATCACTATTATTCAGATTTAGTTGTAAAATATCTTGAACTTGCACGTTCACTTGGTTATAACGCAGATGATATTCCGGAGCTTTTAGGAATAAGTTACGGAAATCTTGGAAATTCAATCGAAAGTATAAAAAGTTTCAGTGAGGCCCTTAACGTCAGGGAATCAGATTCTCTTTTACTTATGATTGCTGAACAGTATTATAAAGAAGGTCAGTATCCTGCTGCAAAACAGTATCTTTACCAGGTAAGTTCAAGGGCTAACGATGACAGCCTCATGCTCAAGAGTCAGACGATTCTTGGTAAAATTTACCTCGAAGAAGAGGATTACGAGAATGCTAAAATTCAATATGAGGCAATTCTTGAAAAAGATGAAAATTCGCCGGACGCTCATTACGGTCTCGGAGTTATATATGAAAAAAACAACGATATGGTAAAAGCCAGGGCAGAATGGAGAAAAACGCTTAAAATTGACGGTAATTATGAGCCAGCTCTAAAAAAAATGTATCGTTAAGTATTTAAATGTTGAAATTATACAAAAAAACACATAAAATAAAGTAGGGGGAAAAATGCTTTTCAATAACTTTATTACCGACATCGGTATTGATTTAGGAACTTGTAATACACTTATTTATGTAAAAGGCAGAGGTATCGTAATTGATGAACCTTCTGTTGTTGCTGTTGAAAAAGGAACAAACAAAGTTTTTGCAGTTGGTGCAGAAGCTAAACGTATGCTCTGGAAAACACCGGGCAACATTATGGCAACAAGACCGCTTGCTGACGGTGTAATTGCTGATATAGATTCATGTGAAAAAATGATTAAATACTTCATAGGAAAAATTCTTCCTAAGCATAGTATTTTCCGTTCAACAAGAATGAAAATCGGTATTCCTTCATGCATTACAGAAGTTGAACGCCGCGCTGTAACAGAAGCAGCTTTTAAAGCAGGTGCAAAAGAAGTAGAAGTAATTCCAGAAAGTCTTGCAGCTGCAATCGGTGCAAAAATTCCTATTCATGAACCGGCAGGTCACATGATTTGTGATATCGGTGGTGGTACTGCAGAAATTTCTGTAATTTCTTTAGGCGATATGGTTAACACTTCTTCTATCCGTGTTGGTGGAAATAAATTTGATGAAACAATCGTTAAACATATTCAGAATGTGCACAACCTTATGATTGGACAGCAGACAGCTGAAAGATTAAAAATCGAAATCGGTAATGTTTCCCCAGATAAAAATATTGAAAAGATGGAAATTAAAGGTCGTGATGCAATTACAGGTCTTCCACGCAGAATGGAAATTGACTCTGTTGAAATTCGTGAAGCATTAAAAGAACCTGTTAATATGATTATTGATGAGATTAAATCTACATTAGGTCACACACCTCCGGAACTTGCTGCCGACATCGTTGAACGCGGTATCGTAATGACAGGTGGTGGTTCAATGCTTAAAGGTCTTGCAAAACTTATTTCAAAAGAAACTAATGTTCCTGTTATTCTTGCAGAACGTCCTCTGGAATGTGTTGCACTTGGTGCCGGTGAAGCATTTGAATTGTTTAAAGGCATGTCTTCTGACAGAGCTATGTACGATAGAATTAACGGTTAAAACAATTTCAAATGCAGAAAGATAAAAAACCACATTTTAGATTTCGCTTTCAGGAATTACTTCTCATACTTCTTGTACTTACATCAAGCATTATGATTTCGTTTAAAAACGGCGGATTCGTAATTAATTTTAAAAATGTAGGTTTTACAGTTTTTTCTCTCGTTGGAAAAGGCATTTCATCTGTAACATATTATATAAAAGATACAGTTACATCTGTTCAAAAACTTGCAAAGCTCAATAAAGAATATGAACTTCTTACGGAAAAACTCAAAGATTATGAATACATGCAGAGAACAAATTCTTCAATTAGAAAAGAGAATGCAAGATTAAAAGAACAGCTTGGATTTGTTGAATCATTTGAACAGAAATCAATTCCAGCAAACATCATTTCGCGTGGTGCAGATAACCTTCATACAACAATCATCATCGACAAAGGAAGCAGGCAGGGAATTAAAAAGAATATGAGTGTTCTGTCTGTTCAAAGTGGAAATATAGGTGTAGTAGGTAAAGTTGTTGCTGTTGGTTATTCTACAAGTGAAGTAATGCCTCTTTATAACATCAACTGTACGGTTTCTGCAAGGATTCAAAATACAAGAGATATCGGGCTTGTTTCTGGAAATGGTTCTGAAGATATTTCCCTTTCAATGAAGTACATTAAGAAAAAAGTTATCGGTGATCTGCACTATGGTGACGTTGTCGTAACTTCTGGTGAAAATGGAAACTATATTAAAGACATTCCACTCGGAACAATTTCTAAAATTACCGTATTGGATTATGATTCATCGCTTGACATTGAAATTACTCCCGTTGTTGATTTTTCTCGACTTGAATATGTTATTGCCGTATCTTCAACTGAATTAAAAGAAAAACTGGCAGAAGACAATAAAGAAACAACTACAGAAGAAAAGGGGGCAGAAGGTAATTTATGACAAAATCTTATTTATCGTGTTTATTTTTAATGATTATCGCTGTTCTGGTAGAGACTGCAATCCTTTCAAAAATTGCAATTCTTCCTGCTATTCCTGATCTTCTTTTAATATGTTCACTTTATTTTGCCGTAAATAACGGAAGTATTCATGGCCAGATAACCGGCTTTACATCAGGTCTTTTGATTGACTTTTTAAGTGGAAGTGCTTTTGGTTTAAACTGTCTTGTAAGAACTGTAATCGGTTATCTTGCAGGTTATTTAAGAAAAATGCTTAACCTTAAATCAATTTTTGTAACTTTCTTACTTGGATTTTTAGGGACGGTTTTAAAAGCTCTGTTAATATACTTAGCTTCTTTCTGTTTCCCGAATATGGTTAATACTTATAATATTTTTACAAATGTTTTTCTGTGTGAATTACTTTTAAATTCTATTCTATCACCTTTTGTATTTAAATTTTTGGATGCATTTTCTAACTTTATTATTCTTCCAGAAACATATTAAGGTTTGATTTTGGGGTGTGGGAATGAATGAAGATATCAACATTAATAAAAATACAAAAATAGAGAAGGGGATAATTGCAAACCTTCTTGTTGTCATATCTTCTTTTGTTTTCTGTATCTATCTTTTTAAGCTTTTTTCGATGCAGGTAATCGAAGGAAGTACATATAAAATTCAGTCTAAAACTATTTCAAGCCGTTATGTAACAATTGTTGCCCAGCGTGGTGAAATCTATGACCGTAATAACGATAACGCTCTGGTCGTAAACTCAGACTCATTTGCTGTAGAAATTACACCAGGTGACATTCCTGCAGAAGATTTTGATACTATTACTGCAAAACTTGCTTCAATTCTTGGAATTTCAAAAGCAGAAATTGATGAAAGAGTTCCAATTGAAATCAGAAAAACATTTAACCCGATAACTGTAAAGACAAATGTTTCTTTTTCTGCAATTTCAAATATCGCAGAAAACATAAATGACCTGCCTGGAATTTCATGGGTTTCCCGTCCGATAAGAAACTATATTGAGACAAGAAGTTTTTCTCATGTTCTTGGATATGTTGGAAAAATTACCCGCGATGAAATGAACGAAATGTACAACAAGGGTGGTTATAATAAAAACAGTATTGTTGGAAAAATCGGTGTTGAAAAACAATATGATTCACTTTTACAGGGTAAAGATGGATACGAAGAAAAAACTGTAGACGTTCGCGGTCGAGTTCTTTCTGATACATCGGTAAGTGTACCACCTAAAATGGGAAACAAGCTTGTTCTTACAATCGATTCAAGAGTTCAAAATCTTTGTGAAAAAGCACTTGGTGAACGAATAGGTTCCATACTTGTTTTAAAACCATCAACAGGTGAAATACTTGCAATGGTTTCTTATCCATACTTTGATTCAAATCTTTTCAATACAGAAAATTATGCAGATGCATATCAAAAACTTATTACATCAGAAAACAAACCGTTCTTAAACAGAGCTGTTAACGCAGCATATGCTCCTGCATCCACTTTTAAAATAGTTATGTCTGCAGCAATTCTTGCAGAGAAAGCTTTTCCTGAATATGAACGCGTTGAGTGTAAAGGTGAAATTGAACACGGTGGAAGAATATTCCATTGCTGGATTTTAAAACCCGGACACGGAAAACTGGATTTAAAACATGCTGTCGGACACTCATGCGATATTTATTTCTGGCAGGTCGGCAGAACATATCTTGGAATAGATAAAATTGCAGAATATGCAAAAATGTTTGGATTTGGACAGAGTACGCAGATTGACCTTCCAAGCCATTCAAAAGGTTTTGTTCCTAACGCACAGTGGAAGGAACGTAAATATCATGAACGATGGCTTGATGGTGATACAATGGCTGTTTCAATCGGCCAGGGTTATACTACTGCGACACCTCTCCAGGTTGCAGATGTAATGTGTATGGTTTGTAACGAAGGAAAGATCTATAAACCGCATCTTCTTAAAGAAGTCCGAGATCCTGTTACAGATGAGATAATTCAGGAAATAAAACCTGAAATTATGTTTCAGAATAATATAGATTCAACAACATGGAAAAAAATTAAAGAAGCTTTGAGATTTGTTGCTACAGACGGTTCAGCAAAATATGCGATGCAGAATCCAACAGTAAAGATTGCATGTAAAACAGGTACTGCCGAAGTTAACGGATATACTGACAACTGGCACAACTGGCTTTTAGCTTATGCGCCATACGATGCACCTATTGAAGATCAAATTGTTGTCTGTACGATGGTAGAAGCGGCAAACGAGAAGTGGGAATGGTGGGCAACTTATGCTGCCAACTTTGTCATTCAGGGGTACTTTGCAAATGAAACTCTTGAAGAAGCAGCTAAGTCACTGCATTTTGACTTCTTGATCAAGCCAACAAGGTTAATGGAATAGGGGAGTTAAGATGAAAAAAATAAACCTGTTATCTGCTATAGATTATATTCTTCTGGCATGTGCAATTTTTCTTACTCTGATTGGTGTAGCTTTTATTTATTCTGCAGCCATTAACCGAGACGGAGTTCTTACAAATACAAACTATTTAAAACAGCTTCTCTGGGCAGGAACAGGACTTATTTTCATGTTCATCATCGCCTGTTATGATTATCGAAAAACTGAACGTTATATATTTTATGTATTTGTCGCAGCATGTGGTGTCCTGATTTATACAGCATTTTTCGGCCGTTATGTAAACGGTTCAAGAAGCTGGATTGGTTTTGGTGCATTCAGTATACAGCCTGCAGAATTCTGTAAAATAATTTTCATCGTTTTTCTTGCATGGTACTTTAATAACCACGAAAACGAAAATCCATTAAAACGATTTATAGTAAGCGTTTCAATTCTTGGATTGACTGTCGGTCTTATCATGCTTCAACCTGACTTGGGAACAGCACTTGTATTCATTCCTATTTTTATCTTTATGTCGTTTGCAGCAGGAACAAAGCTGCGTTACATAATGATAGTAATTTCTGTAGGTGTACTTACTGTTTTATTTACAATGCTTCCTGTATGGGAAACTTATATTGTACGTCAGACAGTTCCTGTTTTAAAAATATTGAACGATTCAAGACTTCGCCTTATCGTAACCCTGGGAGCTTTTTCTATAATGCTTGTAGGTATTCTTGGATGCATTTTGTTTAAAAATTCAAAATACTTTTACTGGATTGCATATGTTTCAGGAATTATCTGCATATCGCTTTTAGCTTCGCAGGTTGTAGGTCACAAATTAAAACCATACCAGCTAAAACGATTAATCATCTTTTTAAACCCATATGTTGACCCGAAAGATGCCGGCTGGAACATAATTCAGTCCAAAATCGCAATCGGTGCCGGAGGCTTTTTCGGCTCGGGATTTTTAAAGGGAACCCAGAGTCACTTGAACTATCTTCCGGAACAAGGTACAGACTTTATCTTCAGCATTCTATGTGAGGAATGGGGATTTATCGGCGGATTTGCAGTATTTTTCCTGTACCTTATAATTATGTTAAGGACAATCTTTATCCTCAAGGAAACTCACAGTAAATACGGATGTTATATAACAACCGGAATTTTTGGAATGATATTTTTCCATTTTATCGAAAATATCGGAATGGTTATGGGACTTATGCCGATTACAGGAATTCCGCTTTTATTCCTTTCATACGGCGGTTCTTCGCTTTGGACAAGCATGATATCCCTGGGTTTTGTAATGGCCGTAAGATACCGTAAATTTGATTTCATGGATTAAATTAAACGGCTTGCAGCGGATTTTATTATGTATGCAGTCTCTTTTATATATTATACATTACTTCCTATAATGTATATTCTGTCTACCAATATATATATTACTTATTTATTCCTCCTTCCTTCAAACAGCTTAAGAAAATTAAAGCTGATTAATAACGTTAATCATTTCAATTGCAGAAAGCGCACAGTCATATCCTTTATTTCCTGCTTTTGATCCGGAACGCTCTACAGCCTGTTCAATGTTTTCTGTTGTCAAAACCCCGAATAATACCGGAATTTGAGCTTCCAGGCTTACAGATGCAATTCCTTTTGAAACTTCATTACATACATAATCATAATGAGTTGTAGAACCCCTGATGACAGCTCCAAGACAGATTACAGCATCGTAGTTTCCGCTTAAAGCTGTTTTTTTTGCAATAAGTGGAATTTCGAATGCACCCGGAACCTTTACAAGCGTAATGTTTTCATCTTTAATATTATGCCTTTTAAGACCGTCCAGTGCACCGTTAATAAGATTTTCAACAATTACACTGTTAAAGCGGGATGCAACAATTGCAATTTTAATTTCCTTTTCTGCAGCAATATTACCTTCGATAAGTTTCATTTTTTTTACTCCTTTTATACATTAAAAATCAAATGACCCATTCTGATTTTTTTAGTTACTAAATATTTTTGATTTACTGAATTTGACTTCATTTCAAGTGGAATTCTTTCTACAAGCTTTATTCCGCTGTTTTCGACAAGCATCGAATTTATTTTGTCAGGATTATTTGTCATAAGCTTTATTTTTGAAATATTGAGATCCTTTAAAATCTGAATTCCATCTGTATAATCCCTTAAATCAGATTTAAAACCGAGTTTTAGATTGGCATCAACCGTATCAAATCCTTTTTCCTGCAGTGCATATGCCCTGATTTTATTTATAAGCCCGATTCCCCTTCCCTCCTGTCTAAGATAAATTAAGGCACCGTATTTTTCATGCGAAATCATTTTTAAAGCAGCTTCGAGCTGTTCACCGCAATCACATTTTAATGAACCGAAAGTATCGCCTGTCATACATTCAGAGTGGATTCTGCAGAGAACAGGTTTTGACTCATCGAAATCTCCCATCCATAGTGCGATATGTTCAAGCCCGGAATAAGGATTTTTATATACGGCCATGTTAAAAGTTCCATATCTTGTCGGTAAAATTGCCTGAGCTTCTTTTTTGAGAATTTTTTCGTTCATCTTTCTGTACTGGATTAAATCATTTATACAGATTATCTTTATGTTGAATTTATCTGCAATTTCAAACAATTCTTCACGGCCTGCCATATGTCCGTCAGAACCCATTATTTCACAGCAGAGTCCGGCTTCTTTTAATCCGGCAAGCCTGCATAAATCTACAGTTGCCTCTGTATGCCCTGCACGTTCTAAAACACCGCCTTTTTTTGCACAAAGCGGAAACATATGTCCTGGTCTTCTAAAATCATCTGGCTTTGATTTTTCATCCGTAAGTTTTAATGCAGTAAGACTTCTATCAAAAGCCGAAATCCCGGTTGAGGTTTCTTTATGATCTATGCTTATTGTAAATGCAGTCTCATGATTATCAGTATTTTTATCCGTCATAGGCAAAAGTTCAAGCTTATTGCAGATTTCTTCTGATACCGGCATACAGATAAGTCCCCGACCTTCTTTCGTCATAAAATTGATGTTTTCAGGACCTGCATACTCTGAAGCACATATAAAATCTCCTTCATTTTCTCGAGACTCATCATCTGAAACTATTATCAGTTTTCCTTTTTTTAAATCATCCAATGCTTCTTCAATCGTATCAAAACTTTTATTTTTCATTTTTCCTTCCTGTTTATAAATCTCTGTATTTTTTTATATATTTTCCGAGAATATCACACTCTATATTTACCCGGTCGTTTTCTTTAAGCAAAAACAGATTTGTATTCTGTAATGTATGAGGAATTACAGAAACCGTAAAACTTTCTGAATCCATTTTTGCAACCGTCAGTGAAATTCCATTTACTGCAACCGAACCTTTTTCGACAATTCCGTTTAAAATTCCTTCTGAACAAATAAATCTGTATTCAATTGAATTTCCGTTTTTTAAAAGAGATTTTATTCTTGCGGTTCCATCAATATGTCCTGTTACGATATGACCTCCGAATCTGTCACATGCTTTCATAGCTCTCTCAAGATTAACTTTGTGACCAGTCATAATCGTATTAAAGTCAGTTCTGGAAAATGTTTCTGGAGTTACATCCGCAAAAACTGTTTTATTATTATGTTTTTCTGTTACTGTAAGGCAAATACCATTTACACAAAGACTGTCACCGATTTTTAAATCATCAAATGTAATATTATTACGTATTCCTATTCTTACAGACTGCCCTGTTCTTCTTATATGAGTTATTTCACCTGTCTCTTCTACTATTCCGGTAAACATCGCATTTCTCCCGGGTAAATTTATATTCAATAAGCAGATCATTTTCAATTTCGTTTACCTTTTCCCTTTTGCCAAAACATATTTTATCTTTTTGAACAATAAATTTATCCGCAATATAAACCTGAATTTCATTTATAAGATTTTCTTTTACAGCAGTTTCTGCAATCTTTCCTGAACTCTCAAGAAGAACACTGTCACAATTCATTTTCCCAAGCTTTTCAAAAACCGCTTTTAAATCCAGTTTATTCTCCTTTGTCTGGGAATATATAAGCTTAACATTCTTTTTTTTAAGGATATATTTTTTTATAAAATTATTACTGTGATGAAAAATCATTACAGGAGAAATATCTGTCGTAGAAAGGATCCTTGAATTAAGATTTATTTTAAGTTTCCGGTCTAAAATTATCCGCATCGGCTGGTGTGCATTCTTTATATTTCGACATGTTAAAAGACAGTCATCTGAGTTTACGGTATTTGAACTTACCATAACAGCCGTTACACCTGCCCTTGTTTTATGAACTTCCTCAATCGATTTATCTGAAGAGATCCGTTTATCATTTCCCGCAAATTTTGACACTCCATTTAATGACATGGCGTATTTTAAAATTACATAAGGACTTTTGTTTTTAATAAAATAAAAGAAATACGGATTTAAGCTGTCACATTCATCCTTTAAAATTCCCTCAAAAACTTTTATATTATTCTTTTTAAGGATTTTAATTCCTTTTTTATCTACAAGAGGATTCGGATCATAAGAACCCACGTAAACTTCTTTAATTCCGCTTTGGATGATTATGTCTGTACAAGCCGGCTGTTTCCCGACATGACAGCATGGTTCAAGCGTAACAAACAAAGATGAACCTTTTACATCATAATTATTGTTTACCGCATCAAAAATGGCATTTCTTTCTGCATGAAGATCACCGAATTTCTTATGATAACCGCGGCCTATTATTTTTCCTTTTTTTACAAGAACTGCACCAACCAGAGGATTGGGATTTACAAAACCCTTCCCTTTTTCAGCGAGTAAAACAGCTTCTTTCATATAGTTTGATATAAAACTATTTTTCATGATATTAGTTTTATATCAAATCAATTTTAAAATCAAGAACTTCAGAAAAAATAGTTATTTTTTATTCAAGAAATGAGAGTTTTTCACAGATAAATTCGCTTTTTTCTTTAAGCCCGATATTTCCTGTTTTAAGAAGAATCATATTTGGTTTTGCTGAATCAAGGGCCACCATATTTGCACTTTCTTTTATCAGCCGGAGGACTTTATCAACTTTGATTTCAGAAACCTTTGAAAATTCAACATTAACAACTCCCTTCTTTTCTTTGATCGAAGTAATATTAAGCTTTTTACATATACAGCGGATTTCTGAAAGCGTAATAAGACTGATAACCTCTTCAGGAATCGGGCCAAACCGGTCAAGAAGCTCAGTATAAATACCATCAAGTTCTTCTTTTGTCTGAACAGCTGCAATTTTTTTGTAGATTTCCATTTTTGTCTGCGGACTGTGAACGTATGTATCCGGGATAAAGCCCGTATACTCAAATTCCATAAGAACTTCACTTTCAGGCTTGTAATCTTTTTGCATGGTTAAAATTGAAATTGCCTCGTTTAAAAGACGGAGATACATATCAAAGCCGACAGAATATACATCACCTGACTGATCACGGCCCAGAAGATTTCCGGCTCCTCGTATTTCCATATCTTTCATCGCAATTTTAAATCCACTTCCGAGTTCAGTAAAATCACTTATAACCTGGAGACGCTTCATTGCAACTTCGGAAAGAACTTTATTCTCAGGATAGAAAAGGTATGCATATGCTTTTTTATCGCTTCGACCGACACGTCCTCTCAACTGATAAAGCTGACTTACACCGTACATATCGGCCCTGTCGATGATAATTGTATTTACGTTAGGGATATCAATTCCGTTTTCTATAATCGTTGTCGCAACAAGAATATGAAAACCACCCATCTTAAATCTTCTGAAAATGTCATCAAGCTCATCACTTGTCATCTGTCCGTGTGCCGTATCAATAAGCATTTCAGGAACAAGTTTTTCAAGTTTAAGTCTTGTTTCTTCCAGAGTTTCAACCCGATTATGAAGATAAAAAACCTGACCTCCCCTTTCAACTTCAAAACGGATTGCGCGTGCAACTTTTTCATCATCAAATGCATCTATGACAGTTTCAATCGGATGACGATTCTGAGGGGGTGTTGTCAACAGACTCATGTCACGTATTTTTAAAAGTGACATATGAAGTGATCTTGGAATCGGAGTTGCAGAAAGAGAAAGAGAATCGATGTTGTTTTTAATTACCTTAAGCTTTTCTTTATCTTTAACACCAAATCTCTGTTCTTCATCAATAATCAAAAGTCCGATATTTTTAAACTTTACATCATTCTGAATTATTCGATGTGTTCCGATTAAAATATCAACTTCACCTAAAGAAAGTTTTTCAAGTATTTTTTTCTGATCTTTTCTGGCAACAAATCTTGAAAGTTGTGCAATCGTAACCGGAAAATTCTTAAATCTTTCAAGACATGTTTCATAATGCTGTTCAGCAAGAATTGTTGTCGGAGCTAAAAATGCAACCTGTTTACCACCTAAAACAGCTTTAAATGCTGCCCTCATTGCTATTTCTGTTTTTCCATAACCGACATCGCCACAGACTAATCTGTCCATCGGAACAGGTTTTTCCATATCATCTTTTATTTCTCTGGTAACCGTAATCTGATCTGGAGTATCTTCATATGGAAAAGCTGCCTCAAAAGCCATCTGCCATTCTGTATCTTTAGGAAATGCAAAACCTGTACTTGCTTTTCTTCTTGAATACAAATCAATAAGTTTATGTGCAAGATCTTCTACAGCTTTTTTTACACGGTTTTTACGATTTTCCCATGATTTACTTCCAATCGTATCAATTTTAGGAGCATTTCCTTCATTACCGATATATTTTTGAATTAAGTTAACCTGTTCAATTGGAACAAACGCATATTCTTCACCGGCATATTCAAGCTTAATATAATCACGTTCATTTCCCATTGCCTTTACACGTTCAATTCCTTTAAAAATGCCTATTCCGTAATTAACATGAACGACATAGTCTCCGGCATTGAGGTCAATAAATGTATCAATGACTGAACTTTTTACATGAGATAAAGATTTTGGAACATGTTTCTTTCTTCCAAAGATTTCGTTTTCCTGAATTACAAACAGTTTTAATTCCGGAATTGCAAAACCCGAAGAAATCTGTTCAGGAATTAAAACGACTTTATTTTTAACCTCATCTTTCGTAAAATCCTTTAAGATTTCATTTATTCTAAGATTCTGATTTTCATCATTCGTGAATATATAAATATTCCAATTTTCTTTCTGTAAATTTGCAAGCTGTTCCTTTAAATAATTTATATTTCCAAAAAAACTTCTCGGCGGATCAATTGCAAAATTAAAATGTGTTATATCATCATTTCTGTTTTCTTCTGTTTGAGTATGAATTGATTTAAAAAATATATTTTTCCTGTGTTTTATGTAAAGTGCATCGAAATCAAAAATCATATTTTCGGGGCTTAAAACAAGTTCAACAGGTCTGGCTTTTTTATACAGTCCCGTATATTCTTTTTGTAAAACTTCTTTTGAATTTAAAAGTCTGTCAAAGTCGTAGAATATAACTGCTGTCTGTTCATCAAGATAATCTAAAACAGAATATTTTCTGTCAAACAATGCAGGATATAAAAGTTCTTCTCCTTCTGCTTCTTTACTGGTTTTTAATTTATAAATTAACTCTTCAAACTTCAAGTCCAAATCTGTTTTTTCAAGTCCCATCGATAAAGTGTATTCATCTGAAATGCGCTGGTTGTCTTTAAAAGTCTTATTCAGCTTTGAATAAAGCCTGTCAGCATCTTCGTCTGTCCAAAGGATTTCTTTTGATGGATAGACAGTTATTTCTTCAACAGATTCTATTGTCGTCTGAGTTTCAGTTTCAAAAGTCCTGATGTTTTCAATTTCATCAAAATCAAAAATAATGCGGTATGGATGTTCTTCACATGAAAGATAAATATCGAGAACTTCACCTCTTAATGTAAATTCTCCGTTTACACTTACTTTAGGAACCCTAAGATATCCGAGCTTTGTAAGACTGTCTGCAATTTTTATCGTATCAATGCTCTGTCCCTTTTTTAAAGTAAAGCTGTTTTTATTCATGTATTCAGGCGGTGGAACCGGCGTTAAAAAAGAGCGCTGATTCATAATAAAGACACGTTTTTTTCCTGACGGATTTTCTTTTGAAGCAAGTTTTGCAAGTGCACCGGCCCGCTTTCTAAAAACTACAGAACCTAACGAACATGCCCTGTATGGAACCGATGACCACCACGGAAGCCTTACTATTTCAATATCTTTTGAAAAAGTATCAAGGTCGGAAATTACAGTCTCTTCTTCTTTTTCTGTAGGTACGACAATCAATGTTTCAGGAACACTTTTTATATAAGCTGAACTTATGACAGAACTAAAACTTCCGTGCGCGCCTTCAATTTCTATCAGGAAATTAGACTCATCATTTGTCAAGGTGTTTATAAAATTATTGAAACTTTTCCACCTATTAATTGCATCTATTGGTAAATTTGATAATAATGTATTCATAAATAGTTTCCGATAATCTAATTGTGAGGTAAATATTTTGAAAAAGATTACTTTTCTTATTATATCATTTTTTACATTGTTTGCACATACACTTTTTTCACAGATGAACCCGTTTGGCATTGAAACATCTCAGTATAAAGATGCAACTGTAACAATCAAGTTCTATGACAGAACAATGTACTATCCTGAAAATACTAAAGAAAACCCTATTCTGGTTCATATTACAATCTGTAATAACGGAACAGAAACCTTACGTTTTAAGCTTGCTGATGACAGAATGTTCAGTGCAGATTTTAATGCATATAACGTTAAAAACATAGGCCTTGACCAGACTGACGAAATAATAAGAAAAAGAACTACAAATCAATACGTTTACTTTAGGGAAATTGCCCTTGAAACCGGTGAAGAATATTCGTTCATCGAAAATGTAAAGGATTATTTAACATTTACAGAACCTGCAATTTATTACCTTGAACTTTCTTTTTATCCGGAACTTTATAAATCACGCTTTATTGAATTAAAATCAAACAGACTTACTCTGGAAATCCGTCCATCACCGACTGCAGCTTCTTCAAACATTATTCCACTTCAGTCTCAGACAGCGCAGATTTTAAAACCACAGCCTATATCACCTGATAAAGTTGTTGAACAGACAATCGTAGCACGTCAGAAATCTTTGTGGGACCAGTTCTTCCTTTACATCGACCTTGAAACAATGTTAAAGAGAGATCCTTTAAGAAAAAGAAAATATCAGAATTCATCTTCAAAAGAATGTGCAAAAATGCTTGAAGAATTTAAGTCAAACCTCATGGCTGAAAGAATTGATACTGATATTGTAAGTATTCCTGAAAAATTTGAAATTATCAGAACAACTTATACAGCAACAGAAGGAAAAGTTGTTGTACACCAGTGGTTTAAAAATCCTACTTTCTACGAAGTTAAACAGTATACATACTCTGTAAGACAGAGAGATGGTATCTGGCAGATATATGATTACACTGTAGATAATCTGAGGACAGAATGAAAGTTTTATTAATAGCGGACGATGAAAACTCTATTGAAAAAATCAATTCAAAATTAAATGAAAATGGTTTTGATACAATTACTTACCGCTGGCTTTTAAAAGCACTTGATAATGTCGAAGAAATTTCTCCTGATGTTATCATAGTAAGTGCTTCAAGTTATCCTCGTCACTGGAAAACATTAGTTCAGTTTGTACAGACAGGCTTTTCTGGTAAAGTTCCTAAGGTTATTCTCTACCTTGAAAAACCCCTTGATGACGATGATGTTAAAAAATCAGAAGCGCTTAATATCGCAGGAATAATACAGAATTCTGATGAAAACTGTCTCGATGAATTAATCAAAATTATTTCTGACAAACAGTCTAAAACATATTCACTCATTTTTACAAATCCAAAATCAGGTGCATTTATAACAGGTACAATACTTAATTACGAAAATGACATTATTTCTTTTGAACCCGACTGCCCTTCTCAGATTTCTGTAATCAATGAAGACCAGGAAATTACTCAAGCTACCCTTAAAAGCAATAATTCAATCAAATACATAAGTGCAAAAGTAATTTCAAAAACAAACAATAACAGCAAAATTAAACTTCAGGTAATTTAAGAGATATGAAAAAGCAGGCTAAATTTTTTTGTGAAAATTGTGGTGAAGAAGTTGCACAGAATGCCAGATTCTGCAAAAAATGCGGCCGCTTTTTCTCTGCCGTAAGATGTCCAAATTGTGGAAAAGTCGGTTCAGCACATTCATTTACAAACGGATGTCCAAAATGCGGTTATGCAGAAAAAGGTCAGATGTCTTCCGGTGGAAAAAAATCTGACTCTTCAGAAAAAAATTACCCTGTAAAAAATCATTTCTACTTTCACCGTCGTTTCACGTCTGGAATCGTAACAAAAAAATCATCAGGTTCTTCACTCCCGGTATGGATTTATTTTATTACAGTTGCCCTTCTCGTATTCATGATATTTCTTTTCTTTAAGTGTTCAAGATAGAACAAAAAAGCACATCTGTTCTCTGCAGCATGGTTAATTGATTAAAACTTAATTTTCTGATAATATAATTTTATTAAGCCCGAATGGTGGAATTGGTAGACACGCTAGCTTCAGGTGCTAGTGGGAGCAATCCCGTAGGAGTTCAAGTCTCCTTCCGGGCAATATTTAAATCTTAAAGCTTACAGTTTTCCCGGTTAAAGGATGAATAAACTCAAGACTGTAAGCTGTAAACTTAAAGTCTCCGGATGCTTTTGCATTATATAGAACATCCCCTTTTACAGGAAAACCACACCATGCAAGATGACATCTTACCTGATGTCTGTATCCGTTTATTATTCTGCATTCAGCATAAAAATCTGATTTACTTTTCACAATTTTTATTTCTGTTTTATACTTCTGTGAACCGCTTTTTTTTAAAGCAGCTTTAGTTGAATTTTCTAAAACAGGTCTTACACTCTTCCTACCTTCACCAAATGGCCTGAAAAAACTTTCTAATGTAAAAATGCATGCTTCTCTTTCTTCTGCATTAATTTCCTGATTTAACGGAGGAAATCCAGAAAGAATTGACGCATTGTCTTTTATATAATCACATTCAGCACGATAATACTTAATAAAACGGCCTTCTTTCTGTTCATTTTCAAAAAAATCATATGAATGCTGATTACATGCAATCAGTAAAAGTCCATCAGTTAAAGTATCAATTCTGTGGACAAGACCACCTTCTACATATTTTTTCCCGTGAACGTCTTTAATCTGCGGATATATCGTTGAAACATAATAAAATGCATTATCTTTGTCTTCTTCGTTTAAAGGAGCGCTTGGAATACCGTGAGGTTTATAAATTACAAGAAAAGGATTTTCTTCTGAAGGCTGAGAAATTATTTTAATTGTATTTTCAAAATTTTCAATCATTATTTTTTAAATACCTTTTTGGAAGTTCAGGGACTTCTTTTGTAAAATTCTTTTTCAGTTCAGATATAATTTGTTTAAATCTTTCCGGAACAGCTGCCTTAAATCTTGTAAACTTTTCCTGCTGTGGAAGTCTTATATCAATCTGTCTTGAATGAAGCATCAATGTTGCATCAGGAAAAAGGCTGTCTTTTTTTCCATAAATAGGATCTCCTAAAATAGGACAGCCTAAATATTTCATATGTACCCTTATCTGGTGAGTTCTGCCGGTTTTTATTCTTACACGAATCAATGAATAATTTCCGTAATAAGCTATTACACGATAAAGCGTCCTTGCATATTTTCCGGCATCAGAATCTGTAACAGCTTTAAATTTTTTTCTGTCCTTTGTATCCCTTACAATCTGAGTCTTTACATCACCAGCAGAAGCAGGAGGTCTTCCTTTTGTAATCAAAATATATTCTTTATGAAGAAATTTATTATAAAACTGTTCACTCAACCATAAATGAGAATCTGAATTTTTTGCAGTTATAATTATCCCAGAAGTATCTTTATCAAGTCTGTGAACAATTCCAGGTCTTCTGTTTTCAAGAACTTTTGCAATATCATCATCAAAAATCTGAACAACAGAACTTCTTCCCCAGTGGTATAAAAGCGCATTAACCAGAGTTCCATTCCAGTTTCCGCTTGCAGGATGAGTTACCATTCCCTGTTCTTTATTAACAACTGTTACATTTTCATCTTCATAAATTATTTTTAGTGGAATATTTTCAGGCTCAATATTTGTCGGAATGTTTTCGTCCCATTCAATTTCTATTACATCATTTGCCTTAACTTTGCTTGAAAGTTTAGCAAGCTTCTGATTAACATAAATTTCAGTAGCAGAAGATTTTAATTTAGAACGGTTCATACCATCTTTAAGAGAAGCAACGTATTTATCGAGTCGCATCGAATCTTTAAAATCAGATGGAACTGTATTACTAAAAAACGGCACTTTCTATATTTCCATATAAGTAATCTTTAGGCTTTGTAAACTTTTCAGGAACCGGCATTATGGTCAATTCATTTTCTCTTGCCGTTATTTTTACATTATCCTGAAGATAGTTTAAATTTGTTTTTTTTGCTTTCTGATCCTTTATGAGATTTATCGTAAGATTTGTAAGTCCTATTCCTACAGCGACGAGTGATGAAGTAATTAAAATATTTATCTGATCCTGTTCAGTAAATGAAGTACTTTTAGTAAACGGATTTCCAAAATATGCAGAATCCCAGTCATGCATTCCACAGTTTACAACCGAATATCCTAAAGTAACTCCCAGCGTAACAAACGGAAGAGAGCCAAGTGTAATTATTTCTGTTCTTCTTAAATGCTGCGCCCATGTTGGAAATTCATTTTCGCCATATGGCACAGGTTCTGTAGATGTGGCAGAATCCTGTGCAAAAGTTAAATTTGAGAAAAATGCTAAAATAATTAATGCTGCAACACAAATTTTTTTCAATTATAATTCCTCTTTCCAAAGATTGATGTTCCAACTCTTATCATCGTAGACCCCTCTTCTATCGCAATCTCAAAATCATTTGACATTCCCATAGAAAGCTCACATAAATCAAACTGTGTATATTCTTTTTTTAATTGGTCTGAACATTTTCTTAAAGTTGAAAATGATTTTCTTATAAGCTGTTTATCTTCTGTAAAAGGTGCCATCGTCATAAAACCTTTGGGATTAACATGAGGATATTTTCCCTCTTTACAAAGTTCAACAGCATACTTTAATGAATCAAAGTCCGGGAAACCGGATTTTGATTCTTCTCCTGTATGAAGTTCAAAAAGAACATCAATTTTTTTATTAATCTTAGCACACTGTTTTTCAATCTCATCAAGAAGCTCTATTCTATCAACAGATTCAATACATTCACAAATTTTAACTGCATCTTTAACTTTATTTCTCTGCAGTGAACCGATTATATGAAGCTTTGCCTCTGGATATTCCTGTCTTACCTGCTCAAATTTTGCCTTTGCTTCCTGTACTCTGTTTTCGCCGAATAAAAACTGACCACATTGTATTGCTTCAACAACACTTTCTGCAGGATGAAATTTACTTACTGCGACAAGTTTAACTTCATTAGAATTCCTCGAAGCTCTTTCACATGCCTCTTTAATTCTGTCTTTTACTGTATTCAAATTATCTCTTATTGCCATACAATGTTCCTGTTTTTAACTTACCCTATTATATCTTTATTGATAACATCAGACAATACAAGCATTTTTCCTACAGTCAAAACTTCCGCTCGCAAAGTTGGATCAATTCCAGCTTTATCAAGAGCATATGATGCTTTATCAGAAGAAGATAAAAACTGAGTAAGATTATTTTTAACAGTTTTTCTTCTTGAAGAAAATAAAGCTCTCTGAACTTTACAGAAAAGTTCAGGATTATCACAGCATGGAAAATCTTTCTTTTTTGTAAGTAAGACAGAACGAGAATCTACATTTGGTTTAGGCCAGAAATTTGAACCAGATAAATCCATTATGTCACTTACATCGTAAGCCCATGAACACAAAACACTAAACGAAGAATAATCATCTTCCCCTGGCTTTGCACTCATTCTTTTTGCAACTTCTTTTTGAATGGTAAAAACACACTTTTCAAATCTGATATTCTTTTCGATTGTTTCTGCAATAAGCGTTGCTGCAATATTATACGGAAGATTTCCAAAAAATCTTTCCGGCAAATCTTTTCCATTTTTTTCTCTAAATGCAGAAAGTTCTTTTTTCCATGTCTTTAAAACATCTCCTTCTACAAGAGAAAATTTATTCTTATCTGAATACTCATTAAAAAAATCTTTAAGACAGTTTGCAAAGCCTTTATCAATTTCAAAAGCTGTTACACTTGCATTGCGTGATAAAATTTCATCAGTCATGCAGCCAAGACCCGGTCCTACTTCCCAGACAGTCGTATTTTCATTTACATCCAGTGCATCAATAATTTTTTTACGTGCATTCTGGTTGATAAGAAAATTCTGCCCGAATTTTTTCTGCATTGCAAGACCATTAGTATCAAGAAAATTCTTTATCGATTGAGCGCTGTTATAATCAGGATGTGAGAGCATTTTTTAATTTTCCATTTTTAATACTAAAGATGTTGTTCCATCCATTGTATCATTTCTTTTATAATTTTATCACCATCTGTTTCATTCAACAGCTCGTGACGGTCATCATCATATAATTTTAAAGTTAAATCTTTAATGCCATTTGCCTTGTAAATATTATAAAGATTTTCAACAGTCTTTCCATAATTTCCAACAGGATCTTCTTTACCGCACATCAAGTACAAAGGTAATGACTGAGGAATCATCTTAATATTTGATGGATTGTGAATTTTAAGAAGCAGCTTAAAAAGATCATGATAAAATTCTGTTGTCATTACAAATCCACACCAGTCATCTGCCATATACATATCTACAACTGAATTATCTTTTGTAAGCCAGTCATTTGCAGTTCGTGAATCCGGTATTCGTTTTAAATATCCGTTAAACGAAAGATTCTGTAAAAAATAAGAAGTTTTCTTTTTTCTTCCGAAAAGATAAAAAAGATTGCTTAAAAAAAGTCCGCCTTTTACAGGGGCAGCAGGATCCGGTCCTCTTGTTCCACATAGAAAGCATCCGTCGATATTTGAACCATATTTTTCTATATACCCCTGTCCTACAAACGAGCCCCACGAGTGGGCAAATAAAAATATTTTTTTACCGGGAAATTCTTTTTTTGTTTCTTCAATTACTTCATTAAGATCTTCAATAACTCTTTCATAACCTTTTTTATCAGAAAGATAACCAAAGCCAACCTCTCCTTTTTCTTTTTGCTTCTGAGCGGTTTTTCCATGACCTCTTGCATCATGTCCTGTTACTGCAAAGCCTGCTTCTACAAAAATATTTGCATGCTTATCATATCTTAAAGAGTGTTCTGCCATTCCATGTGAAATAACTATTACAGCCTTAATTTCTGTTTCAGGAATCCATCTGTTTACACAGATTTCCTTATTATCTGACATAGTCTGAAAAAAAGTTTTTGAAGTCATTTTAGTACTCCCCTTAATCGTGTTTTTTTGATAAACTCATAATAGCTATGAATACTACTATTATAACAGAAAAAATGGTTTTTGGGGGAAATTGTATAGCAAAAATTGAAGGAAAAAATGTTTTTGTTCCTTATGCAATTCCGGGAGAAAAACTCCTTATCGAAACCGTCGAATCAAAAAAAGATTACGATACCGCAAAAATCATCGAAATAATAGAACCGTCTCCAAAAAGGATTACCCCCGAATGTCCGTATTACCAGAAATGCGGCGGCTGTAACCTTATGCATATAGATTACAATTATCAGATTGAACTTAGAAAACAGATTTTAAAAGATATCTTTGAAAAACATAAAATTGAAATTCCTGAAATCCAGACCGTTACGGCAAATGCACTTAATTACAGATCCCGTTTTCAACTGCACGACGGCGGCATGGAAGAACGCCATTCAAATGAAAAAGTTTTTATAGATAAATGCCTTATTGCAGAAAAGCCTGTAAACGACTATTTAAATTCAACACAGAATGTTGACCGTCCTAAAGGCCGCTGTCATCTCTTTGGCTCAAAATATGCAGAGCCTCCTTTTTCAATTTCAACACCCAGAATAAAGAATATTCATGAACAGAAAAAAGGCAGAAAAACCGTTCGTCCCAAATACCAGGGAACCGTAATTAATGAAAACACTCTTGTAAGCGTTACCCTTTTGGGAAAAAAAATAATGTTTGACGTACAGGGTTTTTTTCAGTCAAATTTGGGAGTTCTTGAAAAAACCATCGAAATACTGACATCGGATTTAAAAGGGAAAAATGCACTTGATATGTATAGTGGCTGCGGAACTTTTTCTGTATTTCTTGAAGACCGCTTTGAGCACATTACTCTGGTAGAACATAACCGCGATGCAATAGTCTTTGCCGAACAGAATTTAAAATTAAAGAATCACGAATCCTACGGAATAAGCGGAGCAAAATGGGTTAAAGAAAATTCAGCTTCGATAATAAACAGATACGGAGATTTTGACACTGTTATAATTGACCCTCCGCGTTCCGGAATGGAAAAAGATGTTGTTGAATTTCTTTCAAAAAACAAACCGTATGATTTAAGGATAATGTCGTGCGATCCTGTTACAAATGCACGTGATATTAAAACTCTGTGTAATTCCGGATATAAAGTTAAAAAGCTTTTTCTCCTGGATTTCTATCCACAGACATCACATATAGAAAGTCTGGCCTTTTTAAAGCCGGAAATATAAGGATTCTGCATAAAAATGTATACAAATAGATACATATTAAGAACATTTCTAGCACTTCTCTTTTTATTTTCTTCAGCACAGACCTATCCTCAGGCCGTTGAAATAGAAAATCTTGACCGAAGTGCGGTATACGTTTCCGGCGGTTCAATAACTTCACCTCCTCATAAAACTAACTGGGGTTTTATATGCGTTCAGGATAACAGATTTATTTCTGCAGCATCAAAATCCGGTCAAAACCTCTGGCTTACAAATGTTCAGGATAAAATCAATTATATATGTGTAACTCACAACGATTTTACGTACGTTGTAACACAGAAAAATAACCTTTCCCTTTTAAATCCGTCAGGCTTAAAGCTGTGGACATCGGCAATAGATTTTACACCCGTAAATGAGCCTCTGGCAGACTCTGACAGGGTCTATATTACGTCAGGAACAGAAGTCTCATGTTATTCAATCAGCGGACTCAAAAAGTGGAAAATTCAGACGGAAAAACAAAGCTCACTTAAAATGCGTCTTTTAAACGATTCCAGCATCCTCGTCTTTCTTGAAAAAACAGATGGTGCAAAAACATGTGCGGTACGCATTTCGCCTTACGGAAACATCATCGAACAGATAGTTTTTCAGGGAACGGTATTAAATTCATTTTATACAGAATATGGTGTAATACTTGCCTTTTCTGACGGAAAAATCGGTATGTGCTCGGTAGACTTTTCCAAAAAAGGAATTGAAAACTATATGACCTTTTCAAAATGGGTAAACAACAGGGTATTCTGCAATTCCAATACGGTAAGCCGGAAAGTATCAGAAAAAGAATATGCCCTTTTTACTCCAAAAGAAAGCGTTTATATAATAAATATTTCAGACGGAATTTGTAAGCTCAGTTTTTCCGTTCCTGAATTAAAGCAGAATGTCCGCCCCTCATTTGACTTTGTGGATAATAAATTCATAATTTTTGACGATACTGACTGCGCAATATACGGTGTAAACGGAAAACTTATCAAAACATATAAAATGCCCCTTAAAAACGGAAAATACAGCTGGAATCATTCACTTTTCATAGACCACGGAATCCTATGCTTTTTTGCAAAAGACTGGACTATAAATGTATTTAAAATCATCTCAACTTCAAAAGAAAATGAAATCTCAAAATACGATGTATACGAAGAAATAAATTCAACACACAGACGGAATACATTTCTTACAAACGAAGTTTATTACCCGAAAAAAAGCGCATTTTCAGATTCAGTTTATAAGACAGTAAAACAGGGAAATTACGGCCCGGAAGAAATACGCATTACAGAAGATTTAAATGCCGTGCTTACTGCACGAATCGAAGAAAAAAATACAAGACAGACCAGACCCCGGGAAGAAAACATAATAAAGATTCTCTATACTCCGTCTGACATGGAAAGAGTAATCAATCTTGTTCCGGAACTGCACTCCATATACCTCCAGGAAACGCTTCTGGAATACTTGAAAAATGAAAATGACAGAACACTAAAGGCTAAGGCTCTCGATGCATTCTGCGCCTTCCCTTATGATCCTGACGGGGAAATTTTAACCGAAATAGAAAGGATAATCAGAACTTCAGGCAAAGACGATTATATAATCTTAAAAAGCTGTACTGAATGCGTATATTCAATCTGCCGTTTTATGGGGCGGCCTGCACTTTACTCAAAAGGCAGAAAGATTTTAAGCAGCCTTTTCTACCCTCAGTACGATGAAAAGACTAAATCCGCATCGAGGGCCGCTTTACAAAAACTTGCCGATTTAAATATGTAATGGTATAATTATTTTATTATGCATGTATGGAGGAATTCGAAAGTGTTTAATAAAAGTTTTGGGAAAATCTTAGCTGCATCTTTAAGTCTTGCATTGGCGTCTTCTCTTGTTTTTGCTGTTGGAGTTGATGAAGACGAAATTAAAACTACAAAAGATCAGACAATCGTATTTGAAAACTATACTGGACCGCATAAGGTTGTAGATTCACTTGAATCAATCAAAAGCATCGGTGATGACCTCGGAAAAGGACTTCAAAAAGAAAAAGCAGGTTCAATGGGAAATCCTGACAAATATTATGTAATTCACTGTTATGATGCATCTGCAGAAAAACTTAATGCAGATATCCTTATTCTCGGAAAAGATGCAGGCGTGGACCACGTAAGAAACCTCCGCCATATCATCGCTTCTTTTATGTCAAAGGCATACGGATATTCATACAATGATGCATATACTCTTGCAACATTCGTAACTGTTTATAACGCAGTTTACCGGAAAGATATTGATTACTTTAATTCAAAATACAAGGACATCGTAACAAAAAATCTTTCAAAAGATAAAGCCGGTCTTTCTGTTTCATGGAAAGAATGGGCTGGAAATTCACAGATTGTAATTCCTCTCTCTGATGTAAACGGCGGATTAAGTTCAGTTGATACATCAGTTATCAGTGATAAAAATGTTGTTAATTCCATGAAAGAAGAAGATGACAAGGGAATTGACGAAAGAAAGAACATGGTTGACATCAAAGAACGCGAAGCAGAAAAAGCACAGGAAAAAGCGAATGAAGCTCAGAAAAATGCAACCAAAGAAGAAGAAAAACTAAAAGAAGAAAAGAAAGAGCTTGCGCAGAAAAAAGAAGAAGCACAGGATGCTCAGAAAAAAGCTGACGAAGCTAAAAAGAAAGCCGAAGAAAATCCAAAGGACAAACAGGCTAAAAAAGATGCAGAAGATGCTCAGAAAAAAGCTGATGAAAAAAAATCAGAAGTTAAGCAGCAGGAAGAAAAAGTAGAAAAGCAGCAGGAAAAGACAGACGAATCTAAAAAAGAAGCTCAAAAAGAACAGGCAAAGGCAGACAAAAAAACAACAGAAGCTCAGACCGAAAGAAAAGAAATTGCTAAAGATCAGAAAGAAGTAATTCAAAATAAAGATGCCGAAGCTAAAAACAGCGCAACAGGTCTTAAACTCGTTGACAGCTCTAACCTTCTTTCTACAATTGTTAAAGTTGACAAAACCGATGGAAAAGAATTAAAGACATCTTCAGTTAAAGTAGTCAGAAACAGAGTTATCTTTAACGAAGGAAATAACTTTATTGCAATTGCCGGAGAAAATGGTAAAAAAAGTGCCGTTAAACTGGTTCATATTGATAAAGACAATCTTGAAATCGTTGGTGAATCAGAAGAAGTAATTGCAGAACAGTCCGTTC
This sequence comes from Treponema sp., assembly GCA_017553635.1. Taxonomy (GTDB): domain Bacteria; phylum Spirochaetota; class Spirochaetia; order Treponematales; family Treponemataceae; genus Treponema_D. The sequence continues at coordinate 42,459 of JAFZKN010000022.1, forward strand.
TTGTTTCTTCTGGTGCAGACTATTACTGTGTAATTAACGACAATGGAAAATACTACACAGGCCGCTTTAACGGAAGTCTTAAATGTACTGCAAAGTCTGATGTAGAAGTAAACCCTGCAACACCGGTTGTTGTAACAGGAGACGGAATCTTTGTAACAGATAAATCAGGAAAGGCAGTTATCTTAAACTCAAAGGATCTTTCTAAACTTTAATAAAAGATTTTATTAAATTAATTTCGGCAGGAATTTCATTGTATTGAGCGATGAGTTCCTGCCGATTTTTTTTGTTTATTATTTTTCATTATTAATTGAAAATGTCTTTTGGGCGGATGGGAAAATGACGGACGAATGAATGAGAAGTTTCATTCTTTTGCCTTGTTTTCGAATTTTGTAAAATGAGGCAAAAAGAGAATGTCAACATCACCTGTAGGACCATTACGCTGTTTTGCTACAATAAGTTTGGCATCCTGAACTGCATCATGATCGACTGTCTTTACTCTTTCCCTGTGTAAGAACATTACGACATCCGCATCCTGTTCGATGCTTCCTGAACCTCGAAGCTGTGCAAGTGTCGGTTCATTACCTTCGGCGTCACGCGCAACCTGTGACAGTGCAACAATAGGAATATTCAACTCTCGGGCAAGAGCCTTTAATGATTTAGAAATTTCAGAAACCTGTTCCCACACCTGAGAAGATGTAAGGTCTGTAGAAATAAGTCCGATATAGTCGATAAAAATAATTTTTACACCCTGGTTTACAACAAGACGTCTTGCCATTGCCTTAAGGTCTAAAAGAGGCATACTCGGAACATCAACTACATAAAGCGGCGCTGTATAACATCTTCCTGCCGCATCCTGAAGCTTATGAAAATCTTCCATACGGAGCATGCCGCTTTTTAATTTATTTCCAGGAACGTGAGCAACCTGACTTAAAAGACGCTGTCCGATCATTTCGTATGACATTTCAAGACTAAAAAATCCGCATGGAATCTTGTTGTCAATTGCAATATGCTCCATCATAGAAAGAGCCATGGCTGTTTTACCGATAGAAGGTCGGGCACCCAAAACGATAAATTCTGAATCTTGAAAACCGCTTGTCATTGAATCGAGGTCTGCAAATCCGGATGGGATTCCCGTAAAAGATGTTTTGTTTTTATAGTGATCGTTTACAGTGGAAATTGTCTTATTGACGATTTCCTGCATACCGTAAACTTTTGTGGTCTGGTTTTTATCTGAAAGTGTAAAGATTAATTTTTCAGCTTCTTCAATAATTCCGCGGCTTTCTTTTGTTTCGTCATATGAACATGCCTTTAATTCCTGAGAGATACGGATAAGTTCACGACGGGTCGCATTATCTAAAACAATTTTTGCATAAAACTCTACGTTTGCAGATGTCGGAACTAAATCTGTCAACGAGGCAATATATGCTGTTCCACCTGCTTCTTCAAGTTTTCCGTTTCTGGTAAGTTCATCTTTGAGAGCAAGGGTATCGCCGTGGATGTTCTGTCTGAAAAGACTTACCATTGCCTCATAAATCAGCTTATTCTGATATGAATAAAATTTTTCGGAGTCCAGTAATGAAATGACATTTGAAATTGCATCCCAGTCTAAAAGTAAAGCACCTAAAGTTGCCTGCTCTGCTTCGAGGTCGTGTGGTGGAACTTTATCTTTTAATTCATTGTACTGTGTCATACTGCCCCCCTTTTAGACAACTAAAGCCGAGTCACTTTTTCAGTTTCCCGGCTTTATTTTTTTACAAACTGAACTTAATTAAGCTTCTGTTTTTTCTTCAGCTTCTGCTTTTGGTTCTGCTTTAGCTTCTGATTTTTTTTCTGCTTTTTTATCAGCTTTCTTTTCTGCAGCTTTTTCTTCCTGTGCCTTTACAGTAAGATGAACTTCTGCTGTCTGTGCTTCATAAAGTTTAATTGTAACTTTGTAGTTACCGCAAGATTTAATTGCAAGTCCCGGAATTTCAATCTTTTTGCGTTCAATTTCGAATCCCTGTTTTGCAAGAAGTTCCATAACTGTCTGAGAAGTAACGGCACCATAAAGCTTTCCGTTTGATCCAGCAGGTACAGCAATTTCAAGCTGAATTGATTCGAGTTTTTCTTTAAGGCTTGCAGAAGCAGCTCTCTTAGCATCTTTTTTTGCTTCAATTTCTGCTTTGCGGCTTTCGAAATATGCAACTGTTGCTTCGTTGTAAGGAACAGCTAAATTTCTTGGAAAAAGGAAGTTACGGTAGTAACCGTTTGCAACAACCTTTACATCACCTTCTTCACCGAGGTGCTTAACATCTGCGTTAAGAATTACTTTCATTTTCAAGCTCCTATTTCTTTTTCAGGTATTGCGTCACCAGGAGTTGGATCGCAATACCGGAATTAAATTAAAAATTATTCTGCTACGTAAGGCAAAAGACAGATTGAGCGTGCTCTTTTAATTTCGCGTGCAAGTTCTCTCTGGTGTTTTGCACAAGTTCCTGTGATACGACGTGGAAGAATCTTTCCTCTTTCTGTTGTAAAGCGGCGAAGTCCATCAGCATCCTTGTAATCAATTTTTGCTTTGTTAGCACAAAAACGGCAAACCTTTTTTCTAAAGAATGTTTTACCTTTTCCACGAGCACCGCGACCTTCACCTTCGCGTCCATCACCTGCAAGACTAGCTTCGTTAGATTCCATAACTGACTGGTCTTTATCTTCTACAGACTGCATATCCATTGTTTCGTCTGACATATCAATTCTCCTATAAATTAAAACGGAATATCTTCAGGGAAGCTGTTATCTTCTGTGTAAGGAATATCATCCATCGGATTTGAACTGTTAGTTGAACCTGCAGGTTTCGGCTGGAATCTCGGAGCAAAACCCCCTGATGGCTGTTCTCCAGATCCACCATTATCCGCTCTTCCGCCTAACAACTGAACATTTTCAGCAACAATAGTCACCCGACTGTTTTTCTGACCGTCTTTTTCCCAACGATCCTGTCTGAGATAACCATCAACAGCAATCTGTTTACCTTTCTGCAAATATGGCTTAAGGTTTTCTGCTGTTTTTCCCCAAATAGTTACATCAAAGTAACTTACTTCATCAACCCACTGATCACCATTCTTGCGGCTTCTATTTACGGCAATACTCACATTAGCTCTAGCAGTTCCGTTAGGAAGATAAGCAAATGAACGCTCATCAGAAGAAATATCACGGGTAAGTCTACCGATTATATTTACTCGGTTTACATCTGTCATAAATACGCCTCCTTAAAATGGTTTAATAAATCCGCAGGTTATTTTTTTTCTTCAACCTGAACAAACATGTATTTGATGAGATCTGCGTTCAATTTGAACTGTTCATCAATGTCTGAAATTTTTGCAGGATTTGCTTTGATGTTGAAGAGAACGAAACGTCCACGTTTCTGTTTCTTAACTTCGTAGGTAAGATCACGATCGCCGAAAGGTTCTTCTTTTTCGATTTCGGCACCAAACTGTGAGAGGGTTGCTTTTACAGCGTCAGAACCTCTCTTGTACTTATCTTCATCTAAAATGAAGATAGTCATAAGTTCATACTTTCTCATAAATTCTCCTTATGGTCATGGAAGCTTTTAGAAAGCTTCAAGGGGGGTTAGATTAGTATATATTACCAAAAATCAATATCTTAGTCAATTAAGAAAAGGGTCTCAACGGGCCAATGTCACCTTAAAAACAGGGATAAACTGCCAGAATTTAATGATGAATGTAATGACATTATACTGCAAATTCATGAGGAACGAAGAAAATGAACAGAGACAGGGAACAAAAAAACTGAATACCATAAGGACAAGTCCCGAATAAAGGAAAACCGTTATTAAAGGAGAAGCAAACAGCGTACATATGATTCCGGCAGGACTCAGCATTCCGGACATTTTTATAGAAACCGGAGAAGTAAAGATAACAGCTGCACACGATGAAGAAAAACTTGAGTTTATCCTTTCTGTAAGAAAAGCGGAACAAAATCCCTTTAAGACAGGTCCTAAAACAAGAATTCCGGTAAGGGCGGCATAAGAAAGTATAAAGCTTATTTCAAAAAGATCTTCCGCACGTATCATAATATGAATTAAAAATGTCACTGCTAAAAGAGAAAGACTTTCTTTTTCTCTTATTTTAAAGATACGGCATAAAGAAACAATCATCAGACTTATTAAAGCCCTTAAAAGTGATGGCGATAAACCTGCAAACCACACAAAAGCAATTACCATGATGTTTTTGATGATAATTCCTCCGGTTTTTACAGCATTCTTTCCATGTGCAAAATCAGTAAGATTGGAAATTAATGCCAGATGCATTCCTGAAAGAGCAAGAATGTGAGAAAGTCCTGACAGTCTGAAAATGTTTTTCATATTCTCTTCAAGGTATTCTTTTGAACCTGATAAAAGAGCCAGAAAAAGTCCCCCGGCTCTCCCCCATGCGCTCATAAGTCTTTTAAATTGAATTCTGCATGTGCCGCGCATTTTTTGAAAATGTCCTGAAAAATTATTTTCAAAATCACAAGAGACAAGCTGATCACATATAAAATATTCTCGTTTATTTTCTGTCATTACATAGTTTGTATTGAATTTTATTCTTGCACCGTTTTCAATCAGATAGGAATACGAAAATATTTTTCCATTTGATGAAAAAAGTTTATCTGGATAAAATGCTTCCACAATTTTTGAAGAAATTAAAACTTTTACTTTCCCGCAGCAAAACGATTTAATTCCGTCAGAGCTTTTACATAAATCAGCTTTTAGTTTTAAACTGTAATAACTGTCAGAAAGCTTTACAGGATCAGATATTATTTCCCCTTCAAGAAAATTTATTTTCTCATAAGGAAATGGGGTGAGAATTTTTGACTCAGGCAGCGGAACAATTTTAAGATAGATTAAAAATGCTGCTGCCAGTGCGCTGAATAAAAGCGGGTTTAACCTTTTTACCATTTAAGACTCGAAAGAGCATTTCGAGCCTGAGTAACAATGTTTTCTGGATAAGCTAAATAAGTCGTGTACAAAAGACAATCAAAAGAAGACTTGTCACCCAGATCTCCAAGTGCCTGAATTACTGCAGAAACTACATTTAATGCAGGGAGATTACCTTTATTCATCTCCATATTGAGATCTCCAAGGTAATCAACGAAAAGCCTTACAGAGTCTTTTGATGAAAGTTTTTCGATATATCTGATAACATTTGCAAAATCTGAATCAGAAATAAATCCTGCTTCAAATTCCCGTTTAGCAACTTCAAAATAAGAAATCATCAGAGAAGAACTTCTAGTCCAGTTATTATCAGAGAGTACCTTACAAACACCAAGCTGAAACTGTGCAATTTCTTTGGTTACCGATGAAGAGTCTCTAATGATTATCATACTGTTATTTAATAAATTTTCTGCTGTTTCTGAACGGACAGATGAAGAAATTTTATCATTATCTACAAAAACCGAATAAATCTTCTGCATTTCCGCAAAATCTGATTTACTTATTATTGTTACAAGTTCACTTGATGACTTTTCGATAAGTGATGCAAGTGTATTGATAAGATTTTTTTCAAGTTTTGGCCATGTTTTATTCTTACAACTTGAATAAAGTATTTCGAAAGATTCATTGTTTCCGATTACGGCAAGAACATCAATTGCCTTGCACTCTACTTCTGTAGCCTGAGTCTTGTCTTCCTGGGCGGCTTTAAGATAATTATTTACAAAATGTACGATTTCCTGTGAATCCGATTTTTTTGCAAAAAGTTCAAATTTATCTAAAACTGCAATTCTTACATTACTATCACGAAAACCGTAGTAAATTGAACCCAGTCTGTTGATGGTTCCTTCTCTGTCAGCATTAAATTCTGATACCGGATAAGTCATTACAGCGGCAATTGCAAGACCTGCAAGATCTCTGTCATCTGCAATTATATGCATGTTTTCCAAAACAAAATTTACTGCTTTAAGCGACATTTTTGAAGAAACATCTTTATCGGCATCTTTTACAGCCGCAATCTTTTCCTGAATATTTCCCTTGATAAACCTTACTTCGGGATCTGCCTTTTTATTTTGAGCAGCAGCCAGAAATGTCAAATGACTGATAATAAGTATAGCGCATGTAAGTTTTTTCATTCTTGGCCTCCATATTCCTCATTATAAATCTTCTGCAACCGGAATATCAATTGAAACATCAGGTTTATCAGAAGAAGCCTTGAGGTTTTCCGTTATAATCTCACTAACCTTTTTCTCCTGATTTAATCCATCATTTTTTTCATCCGGTACATCATCAGGAGAATCTCCCATTTCTTTTGCATCATTTTCTGTTTCCTGAATAGCTTCAAAAATCTCTTTCTGCTTTTCAGGGAGAACTTTATAAACAAAACTGAGGATAAAATTTTTCATAGTCGGTTCAATATGAGTACACTCAAAATGAACACGCGACTGATTTATTTCTGCATTATATTCAACTGCCTTGATTATACCGAACATCAGTATAAATGTATCTTCAAGTTCAAACTGCAGTTTAATCTGAATGTTTGAAACGGCCTTTCCGCCAATTCTTATCATTGCACCGTCTTCCGAAATGTCTTCCAGAATACATCTGTAACCCGGAGCCGTCTCTACAGTTGAATAATTTATAATTTTTTCCTTGATGATATAAAGCTGAGCAGGAACATGACATTCGCATCTGACAGAACGTCTTTTCTGAGCTCTGAGCATCTTATCAGAATGAGTAATAAAAAGCGCAGACTGACCGTTAAATACACTTGAACTTAAAACACGTGAATCAAAAACATAATTTGCATCTCCTTTACGCCAGAGATAAACGCTTATGTCCTGATCAGTCCATTCTTCACCCTTAAGTTTGATTATTCCTTTCTGTGTCGGAAGTCTTATTACAAGCTCCCGTCCGCAGTTAATGATTTCTGATTCATGAAGACCTTTCCCGGGAAGAATTATTCTGAGTTTCTGTCCTTTATCAAGGTCACGGGTACTGTCAAGGCCCTTTTTCTGAGAAGAATCTATTTCAATTTTAGTACGATATTTGTAAAGCTTCGAAAGGAATTCCTGAACCCTCGGAGTATCCTGAGTTCCGTCAGCCTGAGCATCTTCAATAATCCGCGTAATACAGCGTGATAAAGCCGGAACTGAAAAATAAAGGCTTAGAGGTTCTTCAAGACTGCACAGTTTCGCAAGATGCCATAATGAACCAATCTCCGCCATGGAAAATTTCTGATCAAGACCTGCTGCATAAAATTTAATTTTTCCACTGAACAGTCTTAAAATACGTACGACAAGGAGAATTATTAAAAATGTAATTCCTAAAACAACTGCTACTTGCAAAATTACCTCAAACTTATAATACTATATTACATGAAAAAATTGATTTTGTATCTTGAATTTGCATTAATCAGCATTTTTTTTATCATTCCGCCTCTATTTACAAATCCGGTTCCAGTAATACAAAATTCAAATTTTTCACTCAACTGGAGATCTGCCGTAATTTTAATTATAGCACTCCTTATTTATTATCGGCACGAATTTACTAAAAATCAAACGAAAGATGCAGAAAAAATCAATATTTTTCAATGTTTTGCAAGCATTTCTACATGTTTCGGACTTTTGATGCTTTCAAATGTCATTCTTTCCGTTATTTCGTACCTGATACTTAAACAACCGGAAACACAGATAAATTACCAGAATACGACATCTTTTTCGATTTTCTCTACCGTGATTAATTTTCTCGTTGCCGGATTTTATGAAGAAGCCGTTTACAGACTTTATCTTCCTGCTGCACTGCGCACTTTTACATGTAAAATTCAGAATAAATATTTTATATATTTCATTGAATTTATATGCATTGTGATTTTCGCACTTGGCCACAGATATCTTGGCTGGATTGCCGTTATATATGCATTTTCTGCAGGAATTATATTAAGGTATTTTACATTAAAACACGGAACCATACTGATTCCGTTTATATGCCACGCTTTATATAATATACTCGTTTTTACTGCAGGCTTTCTTTTAGCGAATTAAAAGTCCATTCACTTATACAGTAAGTCCCGTTCAAATTTGAAATGAATTCTTTCTGTCTGTCCGTATAAATAATTGAAGGCTCTATATGCAGACGGTATGTATAGCAGTTTTCATTGCCAATGACAGAAGGGACAAAAATATATGTATATTCAGTTCCCTTACCGTCAAAAACTTTTACGCAAGTTGCATTATCCGCAGACTGCTTTACACTCTCACCCAAAACAATTTTTGAATATCTCAGTGAAACAATTTTAGCATAAGCTTTTTCAGAAGCCGGTTTTTGAGTTAGCGCAGCATTTTTATTACCTGCATCAATATCATAAAACGTCATTGACTGTATTGAATCTGATTTTAAATTTTTTGAAATTGACTTTGGAAGTATATTATGATCACTCCAGAATGATGTATCCAGATCAAGATAATCTGCAATTTTTGAATCTATCGAATAAACCGTAATGTTTTTATCATTTTTAACAAAAATTCTATCAAGGGTCTGATTTAAAAATCCAAAATAAAGTTTAGAAACTGCAGTATTCTGGCTGTTGTAAAAAGTTACGCATACAGCATCTTCTTCGTTAAGACCAAAAGTCTTGTATTTTTGAATTATTTTTGAGGAAGAAATATGTTCTTTTGCATCAATTATGATTGCAAATTCCTGAATTGTCTGAGAAAGATTTATAAAATCTTTAACAATTGAACTGTCTGCTGGAAAAGTCAGATCAGTCTGATCCTGCAAAGTAAAATGCGCTCCCCAGAAATCATCAAGATTTAAAAGTTCAAGCTGACCTGCTTTAGGATGACTTATTGTAATTTTTGAAAGTTCATACTTTGGATTTAAAAGAGCAGACTTAACTGATTTTGTTTTTGTAAAGTCAGTTTTAGTTAAAAAGGAAAATGCAAAAAGCATTACGAGAAAAGCAAGGACTGATGATAATGCAAAAGCTTTTTTATCAGATGTAATTTTCATAACTCTTTTTCCTGACAGAAGATAAAACTGCTGCACAAAGTGCGAGAATAAAAATCGGAACTAAAAATCCGAAAACGGCAACTTTTCTCACAGCAATGATATAAGCATTTGTATCTGTAATTTTATAAAGCGAAGTATTTCTTACACCGCCATTTTGAAGTTTTGCAAGATCTGACTGTGATGAAAGATTAAGAATTGAGCAGATTAAAAAATCCAGGTTTCTGAAATCTCCCGTTTCGCCGCCAGAAAGTTCGAGTAAAAGATTTAAAACAAAATACTGATCTGAAATTACAATAACTTCAGGATTGCTGTTTGTCATAAAGTTGTAATAACCTGAAATTTCATGATCAATTTTTATACCGAGTACTGACTGCTCTTTTGTAAAAAGAGGATCTTCTATCGGATGCTGTTCAACATAAAAAGGATTTGTAACATAAAGAAGTCCATCCGGGCTGTCTTTAATTTCCTTTACAGTCCATGCCATTTGAGAACTTTTAAAAAGCGGAATAATACCTGAGTTTTCTTTAATTGGACTTGCCCAGAACATCGTAATTCCGTTAGGGATATTTTTCTGCGGAAGAAGAGAAACCCACTGAGGATAATTTACATTTTCGTACTGGGGATTTTCCTGTCTTGAAGGATCATTTAAATCATTTTTATCTGATGAAACAAATCTTGCCCTTACGTTAGACAGATCGTTTACAATTTTATCTTCAAAATAAACTCCCCATTTATTCAAAACCGGAATAAAGCTGTCATCATAATTTTTACTGATTTCCCAGCCCGTATTAATCCCGGTTCTGTATTGAGAAGTTGCAATCACAGCCTGCCCGCCTTTCAGGATAAATTTTTCAATTACAGATGATTCTTCCCATGTCAGTTCTGACGTTCCAAAAAGTATGAGAGGAATGGAAGTTTCAAGCTGGTTTTCGATATAAGGCAGAGACTGTTTTGCAAGCGGGTATGGCTCTATATTTGAATTTTTTAAAATAAGCTCAAGATAATTGTAATCATCAGAAGTAAACTCGTTTCCGGCAAGAATGTAAACGCCTGTTTTTTTATTTTTTATGAGAGAATTAAATCTCATATCAAGCTCAAACTCTAAAGATGCCGTCGATAGAACAAGCGGAAGAACTTCCTGCTTTCCCATGTATTCAATTACAATTGCAGAGTAAACCTTTATAAATTCTGTCCTGTTGTTATTTACATTCTGAATCTGCTGAGGAGCAACTCCAAGCATCGAAAGGACAGTCTGGTTTTCTTCTTTTCCTGCATCAAGAAGTTTTAGGGAAATTCTTTTGTTTTCTCTTGCACAGATTTTAAGGAACTCAAAAACATCTTTAACCTGAGGATAAGCAGAAAGAAGCTCTTTTGAACGGTAATAAGTAATTTTTACCGGAAATTCTGCAGTTTTAAGAATATCCTTTGTATAAGACGAAACAGAATACTGCTTATCTTTAGTCAAATCAATTTTTTTATAAATTCTTGAATTATCCAAAAATGCAAATACTGTAATAAGAACAATGAGAATACTGTAAGTTTTTAGCGGCTTTTTAGAAAAATTCCTTCCCTTCTTTTTTTCACTGACAAAATATGAAGCTGTAATAAAACAGAGCGATGTAAGGACATAAAAGAAAAGATCCCTTGTATCAATAATTCCCTTTACAAAAGAGTCAAGATGATATGAAAAGCAGATTGTATTAAAAAACGATACGAAAAAGTCACTGCAGTTTACATAAAGCGGAACTGTATAAAGTGAATTAATTGAAAGCATTATTACGATGCTCAGTGCAAGAAGAAGCGGCTTTACAGAAATAAGTTCATCAAGAAAAAGACAGAACGAAGCGGCTAAAAGTGAATAAAAAATAATCCCGGTAAAACCTGTAAAGACCTGCGCTGCTTCTACATCTCCAAATGCATTTACGCATACAGGAATTATGACAAGAGGAATTGTAATTACAAAAGCAAGTATCACTACAGATACAATTTTTGAAACTATGATTTTTATCGAAGCAAATGGAAAATTATTTTCTGCATCGCGATTTGATAAAACGAGAACAAAAAGCGGAATAATTAAACTGTACATATACGGAATCATTGCAAAAAGTGACGACAAATCAGTCGAACCGAAACCGTAGATAAAAAAACGGTTAAAGCCGAAAAACTGAACGAATGCGCTTATGTAAAGTATAATTGCACAGATAAATACAACCCTGATATGAGAAAATAAATCTTTTATTACAAGCGGTTTTTCAATCATTTTACACCAGCCTTTTTAGTAAGATTTATATATGCTTCTTCAAGGTTTGACGCCTTTTGATTTTTCTTTATTATGTCAATTGAATCAGAAGCAAGAAGTTTTCCGTGCGAAATTATTACTGCACTGTCACAGAGTTTTTCTGCTTCACTCATGATGTGAGTTGAAAGTAAAATTGTCTTATCTTTTGAAAGCTTTTTTATTATGTTACGAGTCTCAATTATCTGGTCGGGATCAAGACCGCTTGCAGGTTCATCAAGAATAAGGATTTCCGGATTGTGAATAAGACTTGCAGCAAAACTTACCCTCTGTGTATAACCTTTTGAAAGAGTTGATATTTTCTGTTTTAAAACATCAGTAAGTTTAAAATCTTCGATTACCTTTTCAAGTGCTTTTTTTTCACTTATTTTTCTTATGTCCATTATCATTTTTAAATATTCAATTACAGAAAACGATTTATAAAGATATGGATTTTCACTTACATAACCTATCAGATTTCTTGATTTTTCTATATCGACAGACGTATCAAATTTATTGTTTTCCCTATCATAGACAAAAATATTTCCTGATGTCGGATAATGAATCGAACAGATGGCTTTAATAATTGTAGTTTTTCCTGCACCGTTAGGACCTAAAAGACCTGTTATAGAACCTGGTTTTACACAGAAAGAAACATCACTTACCGCCGTTTTAGGCTTTGAAAATAAAGTCTTATATTCTTTTGAAAAATTTACAGCTTCTATCATTTAATCCTCAAACGGAATTTCAAAATGCATTCTGTCTTTAGAAAGAATTGCACCAGGATAGATTTCCTGAGCTTCCTTTTCTAAAACACTAAGCTCCCTGTCTGTGTAACGCGGGCTGTAATGAATCATTGCCATTTTTTTAGAATTACTGTCACGGGCAATCGTTGCTGCCTGCGATGCCGTCATGTGCTTTTTTTCTTTTGCCTGGTCTAAAAGCGCGTTTTCAAACATTGCTTCACAGACAAGAAGGTCAGAATCCTTAACTTCTTTTGCAATAGAATCAAGATAAAGAGTATCCGTTACGTAAGAAAATTTTCTTCCCTTACGGGGCTTTCCGAGAACATCTTCCGGCTTTACATCTTTCCCGTCCAGAGACTTAACAATCTCTCCGTTCTGAAGTTTTGACCAAAGCGGTCCGCATGGAACACCAAGCTGTTTTGCTTTTTCAGGATTAAATTCTCCTGCCCGTTCTTTTTCTTCGAGTGCATAACCTACACAGACTTTTGTATGATTTAAAGGGAACGCGCGTATTACAAAGTCTTTTTCTTCGTGAACGACACAGGGTGCCGTAATTTCCTTTACAATAACAGGATAATTTATGTACATGTCCAGGACCTTGCGGCTTGTTTCAATATATTCAGCAATTTTAGGAGGTCCGTAAATATAAAGCGGCTCCGTTCTGTCTACCTGACTTGAAAGCATCATAATTCCAGGAAGGCCTGTTACATGGTCTGCATGTGTATGAGAAACGAAAATGGCATTGATTTTTTTCCACCTTAAATTAAGCCTTTTAAGCGAAACCTGAGTTCCTTCTCCGCCATCAAAAAGAAAAAGGTCCCCGTCACGGCGCAAAAGCACCGAACAAAGATGTCTGTATGGTAAAGGCTGCATTCCGCCACAGCCTAAAATAAAAGCTTCCATGTTCATTCAGCGACCCCTGATTTTTTTTAATACGACTTTGTGCCAGAAAGCGCGTAATTTTTCTGCTGCCGAATAAAGCCGGTAAACCGCCTTAAGCTTAATGTCAAAGGAACCCGGTCTGTGGATGTTTTTTCCACCGAAATTGGCCTTAAACATATAAAGCCCATGCATAGGATGATTTTCATCTTTTCCTTCAGGCGGCATTCCGTACATATCATAATATTTTGAGCCATAAGCTTTTGCATCCTGCATTGCAGTCCACTGCAAAAGGTGATTCGGCATTAAATTGCGTTTTCTGTTTGAACTTGCTCCATAAAGATAAATTGCTTCATCATGAGAAAAAAGCGTCATAATCGAGGCAATTTCCTGACCTTCATGTTCTGCAATATACAGAGTAACAAGTGGACTGTCTTTTCCAAGTTCAATTTCATCAGAAGAAAATTTTAAAAGATCAAGGTAATAAGACTTAGCATGGCTTGAATTTCCATCTCTGGCGTTAGTTTCATTTGTTAATTCATAGAATTTGTCTACTTTTTCAGACATGTTAAGACAATTTCTAGAGTATTTTTTTATTGTAACGCCCTTGCGTTCACTTAACCTGATGTTGTAACGCCATTTTGAATGCATTTTTTCAAGAATCTGTTCTGCAGTACAGGTCAGATCTATCTGTGTACTGTCAGGCGGCTGAATGTCAGTTCTGTTCTTTTTTATATTAAGTCCGTTCTTTTTTGCAGCGGTTTTAAATTCGATGTTGAACGCATCACGTTCTTCAGGAGTATCAAAAATCAAATCTGGGTCAAATCTTATGGCTATAGTATTTGCAGGAAGATACGGCTTTAATGCCTCTGCAGTCTTACAGAGATTTTCCGCAAGACTGGAAGGATCTTTGTCTGAAACTTTCGGGAAAAGAGGAACATAGGCGATTGAAAAAAGGCCCTTACAGAAATTCCTGTTTAATACGGCACATTCATTTCCATCTACTGAAAAGCGGCGGTAAGTCCACCCGTGACGTGATTTAAATGTACACCAGAACGGAGTCTGAAGAAAACTTCCGTCATTCGGGTGCTTAGATTCGTTAATTTGAGTTACCAATACTTCAGACATACTCATATTGTATCAGAAATTAAATAAATATGGAACATACTGCAGAATACTTCCCTTTATATAAAAGGCCGGATAAACGTCCATTTGACTATTTTTTTTTAACTGAATATACTTAAGTCGCAGCGTTGATTCAGTTTGAACAGCGACTGTTTTCTTAAATTAAAAAGAAAGGAATTTATTAAACTGAATGAACTTATAAAAAAAATTCAGTATAAAAAAATTCCACCTACATCACAAAATAGACTTGATTCTATAAAGGGACAGGTACTATGACTACTCTCGACTTTCCGTTACGAAAAAATAACGGAGATAAAATTTCTATGGTTACGTGCTACGACTCATCCTTTGCGAGCCTTATCGAAAGCACGGAAATTGACTGCATTTTAATCGGTGACAGCTGCGCAATGGTCATGCACGGACAGCCGACTACCCTTCCTGCCGACATTGACATGATGGTTTCTCATACTAAGTCTGTGCGGAACACAACTAAAAAGTTCATCGTTTCTGACATGCCATTTCTTACTACAAGAAAAGGAGTTGAATTTGCAACTGAATGCGCAGGGAAGCTTTTAGTTGCCGGAGCTAACGCCGTTAAAATCGAAGGCGTTGACGGACAGCGTGATATAATCGATCATCTTGTTCAAAGCGGAATTCCTGTAATGAGCCACCTTGGGCTTACTCCGCAGTTTTTTAATGCATTTGGCGGACATAAAAGACAGGGAAAAACCGAAGACTCTGTAGAAAAAATTAAACGTGAAGCAAAGATGGCAGAAGAAGCAGGATGCTTTGCAATTGTTTTAGAATGCATTCCGCCTGAGCTTGCACAGGAAATTACAGAAAGTGTTTCAATTCCTACAATCGGAATCGGATGCTCAAATACATGTGACGGACAGGTGCTGGTTTTACAGGACCTTCTTGGAATGAGTAATTTTACTCCAAAGTTTGTAAAAAAATATTTAGACGGAAAAACTCTGATTACCAATGCGCTTAATCAGTATGCACGCGATGTTAAAAACGGAGTATCAAATGAAAGTAATTAAAACTGTAGAAGAATTTAAAAACATAAGGAAAACACTTGAAGGAAAGAAAATCGGTTTTGTTCCTACAATGGGTGGACTTCACCAGGGACATCTTTCTCTTGTAAAAAAATCTGTAAGTGAAAACGAAGTTACTGTTGTAAGCGTTTATCTTAACCCTACACAGTTTAACGATAAAAAAGATTTAGAAACCTACCCTGCAGATTTTAAAGAAGACAAAGCTTTTCTTGAAAAAGAAAATGTTGATTATCTTTTTGCGCCGACTTATGATCAGATGTATCCTGACAGTTACAGATATAAGGTTACAGAAAGTGAATTAAGTAAAACTTTATGCGGTGCTTCGCGACCTGGACACTTTGACGGAGTTTTAACTGTTGTAATGAAGCTTTTTAATATCGTAAGGCCTGTTAATGCTTACTTTGGAGAAAAAGACTTTCAGCAGTATGAGCTTTTACGCGGAATGATTGATGCATTTTTTATGGACATTAATATTGTTCCGTGTCCGATTGTAAGAGAAGAAAACGGACTTGCTGTAAGTTCAAGAAACAGAAAGCTTTCACAACAGGGACTTAAAACTGCTCCACGACTCCATGAAATTTTATGTGAGAACTCAACCTTAGAGCAGAAAAAGAAAGAGCTTGAAAGCTCAGGTTTTAAAGTTGACTATCTTACTTTAAAAGACAACAGACTTTATGCCGCGGCTTTTTTAGAGAACGTGAGGTTAATCGATAATGTCGAATGCAGGTAAAAATATTTTATTGTATGTAAGCGGCTCAATTTCGTGTTTTAAAGCATGTTCACTTATAAGTCTTCTTACCAAAAATAATTTTGATGTACGCGTTATTGCAAGCCGTGACAGTTTTAATTTTATCGGTAAGGCAAGTCTTGAAGGACTTTCTCATCATAAAGTTCATACAGATATGTTTAACGATGAATTTGAAATTCCTCATATTGAACTTGCACAAAAATGGGCAGATTTAATAATTGCATATCCTGCAAGTGCAGACTGCATAAACCGTCTTGCATCGGGGCTATGCGATGATTTATTTGGTGCTGTATGCATTGCAAATAATTATAAAAAACCTTTATGGCTTTCTCCTGCAATGAACATACAGATGTATTTACATCCTGCAGTTCAATCCTCTCTTGAAAAGCTTAAAAGCTGGGGAACAGTTATTTTAGAAAGCCCTGCGGGGCATCTTGCATGCGGCGATGACGGAAAGGGACGGCTTTTAGAACCACAAGATGCTTTTATAAAAATTAAGGAATATTTTTCATGAATGTACTTATAACAGGCGGCGGAACTCAACAGCCTATAGACAATGTAAGGAGCATCACAAACTTTTCTACAGGAAGAACTTCTAAAATTCTTTCTGAATATTTTGTAAAAAACGGTCATTTTGTTACATGTATTACAAGTAAGAACGCACTGAAGCCAGATAACTGCAAGACTGTTTTATACTCAAGCTTTGATGATTTACAGTCTGTTCTTAAAGCTGAACTTTCAAAAAGAAATTATAATATCGTAATTCATGCAGCTGCTGTAAGTGATTACAGTACAGATAAAATCATCATAGACAGAAAAGAATATGATGCCGGAACAGTAAATAAAATTCCTTCCGGTAAAGATCTAACTGTTAAATTTAAGGTAAATCCAAAGCTTATTTACAGCATTAAAAAATGGTCAAAAACGACTTGCGTTCTTTTTGGTTTTAAGCTTACTGATAATGCTTCTTTAAATGAACGTCTTGAAGCGGTAAAAAAAATATTTGAAGGAAGCAACGAAAATAAAGACTTTTGTCCTGATTATGTCATATCAAATGATAAATCAGAACTGGAAGGAAAAAGTCATCCGTGTAAAATTTATGATGATGAATTAAACTGTATAAGTGAATGTGATACAGTAGAAAACATGGCAGAAGAGATTGAATCGTGCGCATTGGAAAAACTTCGGTTACACATGAGCAACCGCTGACGCGGAGTCTAAGGAGTATATATGATTTTAACAATTGATGTCGGAAATACGACAATTTCGGGCGGACTTTTTGATGAAAACGGTAAAAATGTTTTGATTTTCCGTCGTTCAACGAGCCGCGATTTAAGTTCTGATGAAGCCGGTCTCTTTTTTAGAAATGTAATCGAGCTTAATGGATTTGATTATACATCGATTAAAAAGATTGCGTGCTGCTCTGTTGTTCCTTCTTTAAATTATTCACTTGCCAGCGCATTTAAAAAATATTTTAACACCGAATGTCTTTTTGTACAGGCGGGAATAAAGACCGGATTAAAGCTTAAGTACTCAAATCCAAAAGAAATCGGAGCAGACAGAATCGCAGCCGCAATCGGAGCATCAAGTCTTTATGACGGTAAAAACCTCATCGTTGTAGATATGGGAACTGCAACAACAATCGATATAATTACAAAAGATAAGGAATATCTTGGAGGGGCAATTTTACCAGGCATTAAAATGTCTTCTTCTTCCCTTGCCTCTGGAACCGCAAAGCTTCCGACTGTAGAAATTGTAAAGCCGGAACGTTCCTGCGGAACTTCTACTGTAGAAGCAATTCAGTCAGGAATTTATTTTGGCCAGCTTGGAGCGGTTAAAGAAATTACATCTCTTTTTACAAACGATGTTTTTAACGGAGAAAAGCCTTATTTAATCGGAACGGGCGGTTTTTCAAGACTTTATGAAAATGAAAAGCTTTTTGATTCGATAGTTCCTGAGCTTGTTCATATCGGATTAAAAAAAGTACTGGAGTTAAATTAAATGCAGATAGAAGTTTTAAAATCAAAAATTCACCGTGCGACAGTAACTGATGCAAATTTAAATTACGAAGGCTCTATTTCGATAGACATGAATCTTGTTAAAAATGCAAATATGCATGTATGGGAAAAAGTTGATGTCTTAAATGTAAATAACGGAGCAAGATTTTCGACTTACATAATTCCGGGAAAGGATGGAGAAATCTGCCTTAACGGAGCGGCAGCGAGAATGGCTGCTCCCGGCGATAAAGTTATTATCGTAACCTACACTCACATCGAAGAACAGGATGCAGATTCGTGGAAGCCGGTCGTCCTTCTTCTTGATGAACAAAATAAAATCCGGTCATAAAAAAAGGCGCTGCTTCTTTTTGAAGGGCGCCCTTTTTTAATACTGCCAGAGTTTAGGCCGGCAGTTTATTTATTAAAAACCATGCGGACTTTTAGCCGATTTCACTGTTAAGTGCTTTTTGTGTTTTAATTTCCTTTCCGTCTGCCATAAGCTTTTTGCCTGCAATCTGGACAAAGCCATCCTTTGCTTCGATTGCAACACTGAAAAACTCATCACCTGTAATCTGCTCTTTTTTGGAAGCATTTACATCGGCGCCTTCAAGGATTACTTTTGTTCCAGGAGCTGCCCAAGCGGCATCAAGAACTTCTACGCATTCTTTGCCGTTTTCGTCTTTGTAGTCACCTGCCAGAAGCATACCGCGGCTTTCAACTCCACGCATTGTGCGGGGAGCTAAGTTTTCTGCAATGATTACATGTTTTCCTAAAAGTTCTTCTTCCTTTAAATACATACGAAGTCCTGACTGAATCGTTCGTGGAGTTCCACTTCCGTCATCAAGAGTTTCAATATAAAGTTTTTCACCTTCAGGATTTGGTTTAATATCTACAATCTTTGCAACAGTAAGATTTATATTTTTGTTAAAGAATTCTACCTGCTGTTCTGCTGTAAGAGCCGGTTTTTGTTCTTCTTTTTTCTTTTCTGCTTTCTTAGCTTCTTTTTCTGCTTTTTTCTGCTGTGTTCCGCTGAATTTTTCGCGGAATGCAAGCATTGTCTTCTGGTCCAATGGCTTAAAGTAAACTTCTGTAGGTCCAACTTTATCAAGACCTTCTGTTTCTCCAAGGTTTGCCCAGGTGTAACCCGGTTTTGTTTCTGTTCCGACTTTAGTTTCCTGAATTGATTTTCCAAAGTAAGACATAATTACCTGAGTATACTGAGGCATATAAGGATTCATCATAATCATGAGATCTTTAATTACATAGCAGAGATTATGAATGAGTTTTTTGCACGATTCAGGATCTGATTCGCGTGTTTTCCAAGGTTCTGCAGCCTGGAATTTTTTATTACAGATGTCAGAAATTTCAAACATTGTGTGGAACGCATCTTTTAATTCTGCCCATTCAAGATAATCTGTTGCTTTCTTTTCAAGATCGCGAACCTGAGACCAGAGTTCTTCGTCAACCGGAGCTTCTGGAATTACACCGTCAAAATATTTATTTACAAATAAAAGTGTTCTGTTTACAAGGTTTCCAAGGTTACCGATTAATTCACCGTTAAGCTTTTCCATAAAATCTTTCCATGTAAACTGATAGTCCTGTTTTTCAGGTCTGTTGTAGAAAATATAGAATCGCCATGCGTCAGCCGGTATTCCACTTTCGATTGCATCACTTCCAAATACACCGATTCCGCGGCTTTTTGAGAATTTCCCGTCTTCGTAGTTTAAGAATTCTGTAGAAGACATGTGATGGAGCTTTGTCCAGTTATGTGGTGAACCTAAAAGTGTACAAGGGAAAATTACTGTATGGAAAGGAATGTTGTCTTTTCCGATAAACTGGAACAAGTCAACTTTTTCTTTTCCTTTTGCTTCTTCACTTTCTTCCGGAAGCCACCAGCTTTTCCAGTCAAAAGATTTGCGTCCGGATTTTTCAAGTTCATCTGCAAGCTGTTTAGTGATCGAAAGATATCCTATCGGCGCATTAAACCATACATAGAATACTTTACTTTCATACCCTTCTTTTGGAACAGGAATACCCCATTTTAAATCGCGCGTAATTGCACGTTCCTGAAGTCCATCACGAATCCATGCTTTAGTCATGCTTAAAGCGTTGTCGGCCCACTTGCCTTCTACGCTTGCTTTTTCCATCCATTCGTTGAGTTTTGGACTGATCGAAGGAAGGTCGATGTAAAGATGCTTTGTTTCCTTTACTTCAGGAGTTGCACCGCATGTATGACATTTTGGATCTTTTAAATCTATAGGGTCTAAAAGAGTTCCACATTCATCACACTGATCACCGCGTGCTTTAGTTGAACCGCATTTAGGACATGTTCCGTCTACATAACGGTCTGCAAGAAATCTGTTGCAGTTAGGACAGAAAAGCTGTTTGTTGACATGTTCTTTAATAAGCCCTGCTTTATCAAGATCTGTAAAAAGGCTCTGAGTAATTTCTGTGCATTGTGGATTTGACGTGCGTCCAAATTTATCAAAGTTAATGTTGAACCATTTGTAAATCTTTGTATGTTCCTGATAATAATGATTGCACAAAGAACGGGGATCTTTTCCCTCTTCAAGAGCTTTTGTTTCCGTTGCTGTTCCGTATTCGTCTACTCCGCATACATAAAGAGTTTCATAGCCTCTGTTTCTGCAGAATCTGGCAAATACATCACCGGAAAGTGATTGAATTATGTTTCCAAGATGTGGAATATTGTTTACATAAGGTAAAGCTGCTGTAATAAGTCTTCTATTCATAGAAAACTATTATATTTTTTTTGTGCGTTCTATTCAAGCACTATTTTTTTCGCTTATTCGGAACGATAGTAAGATTTATGGTCTTTTCCATTTCCATACCGCCTGCAAGGTCAACATCCCATGCAAGAGAAAGAGAAAGTGTTCTTCCGGCCGGCTGAAGATTTGAAGCATCAATTGAGTTTCTCATAAGAGTTATCGGATACGAAACAAGATTCGCCATTTCGTTAGGTTCAAAAGTAAATACTACGTTATTATCAACATCGGTCAGCTGAAAAGCATCTACATTCTTCATAAATTCAAGATTCTGGGCTGTCTTTTCTTCTATCTGACCATTATTTACTACATCAATTCTATATGTTTCCGTAAGCTCTTTTTTACAGTCAAGCTGAGCAAAGTTAGATTCAACTACAAATTTTGCCTTAACGGCAATCGGACTGGTATTTTTAATGATGTACTGAACCATGATTCCATTGGAATTTATGATGTATTTTTTACGCACCTGTACAGACTGGTTAAGACTCGGAAATTTAGATCTTGTCTCAAGACATATTTCTCTTTTAGTCGAGTTGAACAAAACTTCTTTATAAACATTGTTTGAGAAAACGCCGTTTTTACACGGAAGCCCCTTTATATAACGGTTATATTCTTCAGGTTCAAAAAGATGATCGACAAAAATTCCTTTTTCATAATTGTCATTGCACTTATCAAGAGGCATTACACGGGACATATTATCTGCATAGTTCGATGCCTTTTTCATTACATCAAGTTCAAAAATTGCACCACCCCTTCTGTTGATACATGCATTAAATTTATTCATACGGCAAAGATATTCATTAAAGCCATCACAGTTATAATCATAATTTAAAATCGATTCATGAAAATCTTCACATTCGCGGACAAGTAATTCAGCTTCAGAAAGCTTTTTAAATGCTTTCTGCCTTTCTTGAGAACTGATTAAAGCACTGCTTGAAGGATATACATAAGCATCTCCAGTCTGCGCTGCCCAGAGACATTCACGGGCAGTCTTTTTTCTCATCTTGTCACCCTTACACTGATTAACAAGAAGAGAAACGAAAATCATCCGGTTATACAGTGCCTGACTTCGTTTGTAAGTCTGCATAAAGTCATAAACATTAACAGATGTATTTCCCTTTAATTCAACCTGCTTATATGGTTCAAACGACCACTTTGCAATTTCTTCGTTAATTCCTGCATGAATATATGTAGGAACGAAAAATTCAGAATTTTTTATACAGTTATTCGGAAGATCAAGTTTAATCACATCTGAATATTTTGTCTTAATAAGTTCAAGAAATTCTGTAATTTTTTCTCTGTCAAATAAATTCTTTAAGTTTGCTTTATTTAACGAAATTACAACAATTCTGTCTGCATCAGGATTTTCAAAATCATTTTTTACGGTTTTTTCTACACCTTTTTTTAATCTCTGTATAAAAGCTTCTGCTGTTTCACTTTCTTCAGGAATAAATTCTCTATGAACGGAAAGAACCTTTACAGATTTTCCACGGTCAGAAATGATAAGCGGTAAAAATATTTTTTTCTCTTTCTGAATTAAAGAACTGTCAAGCTGAACGTATTCAATTCCACATGTTTCAAACGAAGTGACAAGCGACGGATCCCATGCGCTTGCACAGAGCATTACACCTCTTGGTCTCTTTCCTAAAACCTTTCTGATTGTCGAACTTAAAAGTTCAATCTGTCCTGTTCTGTCCAGAGGAAAAAGCAATGGGAAAATCGGATTGTAATAACCGCCTCCGATTATTTCAATCTGCTTTCTGTTAGCAAGATTCTTTAAGATTTCGAGAAACTCAGGATTTTTCTGTCTGATGCAATCAAACTGCGGACCAGAAAAATAAAATGAAAATTTTAAATCTTCGTGTGCATATAAAAACTGACCGATCCGTTTATAATAATTTTCATAAACCGATTTATAGTCTGAGGTATCGATAAAATTAGAAGTCTCTGTCGAAAATTCAAAACAAACTTTTATAATGCCCATGTAGATAATCCAATATTAGCGTGGACTTATTATTTTATTACATGATTGCCAGAATTTAAAGCGTTTTTCTTTAGGAATTTCAACTTTTACTGAAATATTACATTTGTCGCAAGTAGTAAGACAATCTTCAGAAGCGGCGCAAAGTTTAATCTCCTGTGAGACTACTCCCTTGTCAAACATCTTTATGATGCCTTTAGGACAACTGACAATACACTCTCCACATCCACAGCAGTTTTCTGTAATAACTGCAGTTCCATTTTTAATTATAATTGCTTCCTGAGGACAGGCCTGTACACAATCTCCAAATCCGATACACCCGTATTTACAGTCGTTAGGTGTACCATAAATTGAATCAAACAGCGCACAGCTTTTAATTCCATTATATGCAAGCCTTTCTTTCTGAAAGGATCTTTCGGGATTACAAAGAACAAATGCTTTTTTGTCTGTAACAGCCACGTTTTTTTCATCCGGAGTTCCTACATAATTAAGTTCAACTTCAGAAAAAAGCGGATCCTGATTTTCAATAGTCTGTGATTTAATTGCCGGAATAAATACTCCGTAAAGAAAATACAGAATAAACGAAGCGAGAACAACAAAAATAAAGATAAAAAGTATTCGCAAAATCATTTGATTACCCCGCTGTTTAACCAGGAAATATTGAATGAATATAATGCAATCATAATAACAACCATGCAGAGAAAGATAAGACTTTTCTGCTTGAACAATCCGTTAGAATTAGTAGCCTGCATTCTTTTTTCAAGTGCAAAAAGCACAGGAATAAGAATGTAAAAACATGTAAGTACACTTATACAGATTAAAACTCCGTCTATTAAAAGGACACCTTCGTTTAATGCAAGAATTACCGTCAAAAAAGAAACTGCAAATTCTGCAGAAGTTCTTTTTGTCGTAACCTGAATCAAAATTTCCAGGAATACAGAAATCGTTATATAAATCAAAAGAGCAATAAACGGATAGATTTCTACGATTTTTAACGGAATAAAAAAGTTTGAATTTAAAAAGAACGTAATTAAAAATGTAATAACTACCGAGATATACGATTTTATCGAACAGAATAAAATCTGTTTCGGATAGTTGCACATAACTGATTCTCTGTTAAAACCAATTCCATATAACAAAACTGCAGAGCCGAAAAATATATAGTAAACAAAGCTGTTGATAATCATTTTGACTCCTCTGCTCTTCTGACAATCTTGATTTTCTTCTGAGCATGAATAAAGATAAAGATTACAATACAGACAAGAACAAGAGCTCCCGGAATCGAAGCAAAAAATGTTCCCCACAGCATATTGTCTGAAGAAAGGAGCTGTTTCTCAAAAATTCCGTTTGGAGATGGCAGTGTAAATGTTCCATAACCAAAAATATCTCTAATTGCATAAAAAACAAGAGCGAAAATCGAAAAATACGAAGTAATCTTAAGATTGTCTATTACAGATATTTTTGTCGAAGCATCAATATTTTTGTAAATAATTCCAATCATATACGAAGATACGGCAGGAAGATAGAATACAAAACTCATCTGAAGCGCAATCAAAGGATATACAGCCATTATAATCTGTTTATATAAAACAGTTGAGAAAATAAGTCCAAGCACTGTCACGATAGAATTCATTTCGTGGAGTAAAAGTTTTTTTAACAGATACGAGAAAAGGAATCCTGTAAAAATAAGAAAAAACAGTTCAAGACAGATGATAATTCCGAATGCAAATCTTCCAGGAGCTGCAACTAAAAGTGCAAATGAAATAGCTGTAAAGACGTAGTATAAATTTCTATTCATCATAGCCTCCAAGTTCTGGAACTGATGCCTCAAAGATTTTTAAAGCCTGTTCTTTCCAGTATTTGATTATGAGATCACTGTTCGGATTTTCAAACTGCTGTTTGATTCTCTGATTTAAGCAGCAAAAGCCTTCAAATGTAACTCCCTGTTTTTTGTCATAAAGGAAAACTGCAGCCTGAGGCCCATAATAAGTTGTAACACGCGTTACAAGAACATATCTTACAGGTGAAGATGAATTTGTTACAACAGCATACATACTTGAGCTTACTGCAATTGAAGAATTAATCTGAATTGCCTCACCGACACGATATTTTTCAGGAAACTCAAGCGGACGATGGTCATGCATTACGATTTCAACCTGAGTCTTTAATTTATTTGTATAATTCTTTTTTGCAAATAATGCGAAAAGAATGAGAATTACTGACATAGCCATAATAATGCACGTAAAGAATGCGAAAGTCTTAAGTCTAATTTTACTATCAGTTGTTTCCAGCATTATCGTTCCTCAACACATTTACTAATCTGTTTCTCTTAAAACGGTTTTCAAAGAACTGAATTACCGGTGAGAGAATATTCAAAAAGAGCACTGTAATAATTGAACCTATCGGACTTGTACCACAGCCCGAGAAAATAAATGCAATTATTCCACCTGCAAAACCATAAATTATTTTTCCACGCCGCGTCATTGGAATTGTTCCAAACCACTGCATAAGGAAAAATGCAGCAAATAAAGTTCCGCTTGTAAGCAAAGCTAAAATCATATCACCCTGCATCGGGACACCACCTGAAAAAACAGGAGAAAGATATTTAACAAGCAAAAGATATACCGTTAAAAATGTAAACGGAATTTCAAAACTGATTACATCTATAGAAAGAAGAACTATAGAAAACAAAAGCGTAAGAAAATTGAATCTGAATGCAGGAATTACAGACTGGTTATCCCAGAACAAAGAAACATATCCCTGTGGAATAGAAACTCCAAACAGGCTGAATGTCGATTCATTAAACATCGAGGTAAGTTTTTCATCAAAAGGAAAAGTCGGAAAAACATTTTCCTGAATTAAAACAAGCGAAGGATTTTTAGATGCAAGAAAATCTCTCGTAACTAAAAAAGAAGGAAAACTTACCCTTCCGATAAACCAGCAGATTGCAACAGTTACTACAACCGGATTAATCCATGAAACCGTAAGATCTCCGAAAGCGTATTTAATAAAAAGCATAGTAATGAGCGTTATAAAAAATACAGTGATTACCGGATAATCTGCAGGAAGAAAGAAGCCGATTAAAGATCCTTTTAAAAAACACATCAATATGGAAAGCTTAACATGTTTATGATTTATAAAGTTGAATATTTCTGTTACGAAACATGCAAGCACTGCCATAAGTATTATCAGAAGATTATCATAACTTTTTGTAACAAAAAGCATAATTATCTGAGGAACGATTGCAGCAAAAATCATAAGGTATGTTAAAAAAGTTGATTTTTTATTTATAAACGGACTTATGTTGACCATTTTATACATTTTATTCATATTCAGCTTACTGATCATTTTCTTTTACCCCACCCTTTAACAGTCTGATTACATGAACCAGAGGTAATTTTGAAGGACACATTGCACTACATAAACCACATTCATTGCAAAGTGATACAGAATTAAGATAAACCGGATCAACCTGAATATTATTTATTACCTTTGAATAAATTACATCAGGACTTAAACCGATACTGCATACACTTGAACATCTTCCGCATCTTAAACAGAAACCAACGCTTCTGTCATAATTATCCTGTCTGGAATTAAATGAAATTGATTTTACATATTTTGTAACAGGTGTATCGAGTGAATTTATCGCAACACCATTTATATGTCCGTTAACGATTATCTTTCCAAGTTTTTTTGTAAAACCGCCACACTGTTTTGCAATTGTCTTAAACGATGTTCCTATGCAGACTTTTAAAAGAGCGCTTGCCTGAAGACAGTCACCTGTAACATAAATATTTACAGTTTCTACAGGAAGATTAAGGACAACTGCATTATAAACATGAAGCATAGTAGTAGCATCTGTAAAAAGACTTGCATTTTCAATGTTCTTATCATAAGAAGAAATCTTTTTATGCTTAAAGTATGCTTTTAAAAGATCGTGCTTTCCGCCGGCCGGATAAAACCGTGTATCAACCTCAACAAGAGTTATCGGTATAGAACCGAAAAGTTCTTTCTGTTCAAGATTGAATGTTGCAGGAAGCTTTGTATTTTTTGCATAACAGATTACAATTTCGTTAACTTCTGCAATTTTTGCTGCAATAAAAATACCTGTAGCAACTTTTTCAAAATCACTTCTTGCAACGATTGAATCTGTTTTACATGACGGATCTTCGTCAAAAAGCCTTACGACAAGTTTTCTGTCTTTTTCATCTTTAATCTTATTGATATCAAGTTCAAGAGAAGAACATGAATTGTTTGTAAATGTATTTATTACTCCGCCTTCGCTTACAGTCCTTAAAAGCATTGCCGGAGAATAGTTTTTCCAGTCGAAAACTGTCTGTGGCTTTCCAAGATATGTAAAACTACCATTAAGAAGGATCTCAACAGCCTTACCCTGCTTTCCATTCGGATAAGTACAGTTTTTAATATCAATTACCTTTCCCGGAATCGGAGAATGAATTTTTGCAGCGCCAAAAGATTTTTTTCCGTATATTTCACGGGATACATCTGCAATAATCTGACCTTCCCTTACAGTATCACCTGGCTTTACGATGTTTGTACATTCAAAACCGTCTTCCTGACAGAGAGGAATTGTAATTCTTGCAGGTAAAAATCCTGTTGTAGATTTTAAAATCGGATTTTTATCTTTTTTTGCA
This sequence comes from Treponema sp., assembly GCA_017553635.1. GTDB lineage: Bacteria > Spirochaetota > Spirochaetia > Treponematales > Treponemataceae > Treponema_D. The sequence continues at coordinate 69,686 of JAFZKN010000022.1, forward strand.
TATTCAGTAAGCATTGCCATATCGTTTTCTTTTTCCCAAATAATAAATTAACATACCACACGGTACAATTATCATAATAAGCATCAAGATAATATTGGATTTGCTGAATTTTTCTCCCGTACCGTATGAATAATCAACAGAATAACCTCTTCCCTGTTGTTTCATAAGTTTTTCGATTGCAGGATATTCCAACATATCTATCGAACTTAAAACTTGATCTTTAAACTCAGAATTAAATTTGTATACAACTTCTTCTGTTGTCTTTACACCGTCTTCTGTGTTCTTAAATCTCTGAATCGTAATGCTTTCATCTTCTTCCGGTACATCAGAATAAGGTTCATTTAACGATCTGTATGGTAATGTAATGGTATTCCAGCTCCATACGACATAGTCATCCAAGTCCGGAATATCCGTTACAGTATTATATCTTGTCGGCATAGGAAAAGACAAGTCTTGAGAATTTGAAATGGTAAAAAGATTTACACTTGTTATATACAGTACAAACAGTGCTGTTACAGAGAATACTGCTATAAGCCCTTTTTTGAGTGAACTCAAGCATATCATGTTCATAAGTCTTGCAGGTCTTATCAATACAGGGTTGAATCTTAATTTTGAATCACAGTCCTTCTGAAAATTTGCAAGCATGGAAAGAATTAAAATCGATGCAAAACATGTAAGCATAAAAAGAAAGCCCGATACAAAAGATGTAACAAACGAAGAAATTAAACTTACAGTAAATAAAACTGCAGGATACGGATTTTTAACAACATACTTAACGCCATTTTTCCTTCTCCAGACTTTCTGACACAAAAAGACTGCAAAAAGACACAGACAGACTGATGAAGCATTGATATAAAACGGCATTACAAAAGCATAGATAAGTGGAAACAGTGCAGCAAGAAAAAAAACTCTTTTTTGTTTTGAAGATAAAAAGAAAAAGACTGCTGCGATTATACAGATGATCGGGGTAACAAGCGGAAAAGAAGATTTTCCGTCGAGTCCTGCATCAATTTTATATTCTTTTATCAGCGTATTTACGGCTTTCGCTGCCTGCTTTGAATATGCATCAGGAACATAATAAATCATTACCTTTCTGTCTTTATCAAAAAAATATGAATTTCTTCTCGAAAGATATGAGTCAGAATAATCTGCCTTTACAGGAAGATACGGATTTAAAAACGGAATGCTCTGATTGTAATAAGAAATTGTATCTTTACATCCGCATTCATCTAAAACACTTAAAACGGTTTTTGGTTCAGTTTCTACCGGAACATATAAAACAGAAAAACCCTTCCATAATTTTGCAACGGGAACCGTCCGCAAAAAAAGCATGAGGATAAAAATGAGACAGACTGTTGCAGATGGTATGATGTATTTTTTAATATTATTCATTTTCTGCCTGTTCTACAAAGTCGAAAAAGCAAGGCCGATAAAAAATCCAAGTAAAGCTCCAACAACAACTTCCATAGGTTTATGGCCTAAGACTTCTTTAATAGGTTTATATTTAATGATATTCTTTTCGCTCAACTCACGTCCCATCTGATTAATCGTTCTTGCATGAATTCCATTTGAACGACGTACGCCAAGTGCATCCCGAATCGTAATCATCATAAGACATGCAGAAAGCATAAAAATATCAGAATCAATACCGTTTCTAAAGGCTATCGATGTGCACAAAGATGTTACAAGGGCCGTATGACTCGATGGGAATCCTCCAGTCTTCCAGATAAGGCACTCAAAAAGCACACTTATACTGTGGATTTTTCTAAGGCACAAATTTATAATTGTCTTGATGAACTGTGCAAAGAACCAGCTGAATACGCATGAAAGAAAAACCGGGTTCAAAAACAGTTTCATAAGTCTAATTTTTATAGTTAAAAACATATTATTAATATTTTACCATGTGGAAAATTTTTGTCTAGTGGAATCACGTAAAAATTGATATAATATAGTAAGTTATGAATTTTAAGGTTTTTACAGCCGGAACAGACGACGAAGGACGAAGACTCGACAAAGTTGTCCGTAAAATGGCCCGGAATTCAGGAATTTCCTCAATTTTTTCTGCTATCCGAAAGGGACTTATACGCGTAAATGACAGAAAAGCAGAAGTAAATAAGCGCATTTCTGCAGGAGACCGCATTTCCATAGCAGAATTCCTTTTGGAAAGTGACAGGCTTAACATAGAAAAGACGGCCGTTTCTGATAAAATTCAGCATGAACAAAAACAGGTCATTGAACTTGATTTTATCTTTCAGAATGAATTTATTAAAATAATCAACAAACCGTTTAATATAAATGTCCACGATAAAAACGGAATTTCAGAAATTATCGAAGAAATATACAGAAATGAAAAACACGAAAATTCACTTTCGTTTGTGCCCGGACCACTTCACAGACTGGACAGAAAAACTACAGGACTTCTTGTTTTTTCAAATAATCTGGAAGGTGCAAAATGGTTTTCAAATGCAATAAAAGAAAAAAACGTAAGGAAATTCTACATCGGAATAGTTGAAAATGAATTAAAGGAAAAACAGGTCTGGGAAAATTATATCGTTCCTGCAAAAACACACAATTCAAATTTCTATACGATGAAAATTGATCCATACGGAACTGATGAAACAGATTATGCAAAAACAATCTGCACTCCTCTTTCTTACGGAAAATACAAGGGAAACAATATAACACTCTGTCAGTTTGAAATTCTCACCGGGAAAAAACATCAGATAAGATGTCAGGCCTCTTTTAACGGATTCCCACTTTTAGGAGACACAGCATACGGAGCAAAACCTGTAAACGAAAAACAGGATTTTTTTCTTCATGCTTATAAACTGTTTTTCCCAAAAGACAACGAGATAAAAGTTCCGGAAGAAATTACAGCTCCTTTAAACGATTCATTTAAAAAATTTTTAATACAATCGTTGATAAATTGGGACAGCTCTCTTATAATATAATGTATGGATTCATTAAGTAATTTGCTTAAAAAATTTTCAGGCGTCTCTGTAATGGCTCTGGTCGGTGAAAGCGGAACCGGAAAAAGTTTTAAATCGAAACTCCTTGCGCAGAAATATGGAATTGATGCAATAATCGATGACGGACTTTTAATTAAAGATGACAAAATCTTAGGTGGAAAATCAGCAAAGACAGAAAAAACATACATGGGTGCTGTAAGAATTGCACTATTTGATGACAAAGAACACCGCGACGAAATTGCAAGAATATTAAAAAAATCTCATATCAAAAAAATTCTTCTACTCGGAACCTCAGAAAAGATGGTTATAAAAATTGCAACAAGACTTCAGCTTCCGCCTCCTTCTAAAATAATAAAAATAGAAGACATTGCAACACGTGAAGAAATTGACAAGGCTATACGATCACGCCAGGTAGAAGGAAAACATGTTATTCCTGTTCCTGCAATTGAAATAAAAAGAAATTATTCTCAGATTTTCTATGATTCAATAAAAGTTTTCTTTTCAAAACCAAAACTTTTCTTTTCTGGAAAATTTGGCGGAAATAAAACAAAGACATTTGAAAAATCTGTTGTTACTCCAGAATTCTCTAAAAAAGGAAGAATCAGTATTTCAGAAGCTGCACTGACTCAGATGACAATGCACTGTGTTATGGAATTTGATTCGAATATCAGGATAAAGAAATTTTCAATAAAGACAAATGCACGCGGATACAGACTTGTAATTACAATTGATGTTCCGTTCGGCAAACAGCTTACTGGAGAAATCTACAAACTTCAGCAGTACATAATTGACAACATCGAAAAATATACCGGCATCCTGATCGAAGAAGTAAGCATCATCATCGACAAGATAACCGGTACAGATAAGATAAGAAAAGATTAGTCTATTCTGTTACTTTGGTCTGCGGAATAAGCAGGTTAAGAATAATACCTACAACAGTTGCAAGAGCCACACCGCCAAGTTCAAAATTAAAACTGTTTCCGATAGCAAATTTTAAAACACCGCCACCGATTCCAATTACGAGGATTACAGAAGAAATTGTAAGGTTTCTCTTATCCTGATAATTAACACCTGCATCTACGATTGTTCTTAATCCGCTTGAAGCAATAAGACCGTAAAGTAAAGTACAGATACCACCAAGTACAGGAGTTGGAATTGTGTTGATTAAAGCACCGAATTTTTCGCAGAACGAAAGTAAAACTGCAATAACAGCTGCACCACCGATTACCCATACTGAATAAACTTTTGTAATTGCCATTACACCGATGTTTTCACCATAAGTAGTGTTTGGAGGTCCTCCCCACAAAGCTGCCCATGCAGTTGCAACACCGTCGCCGAGTAATGTTCTGTGAAGTCCTGGATCTTTATAAAAATCCTGACCTACAACTTTAGAAGTTGTAAGAGTATCACCAAGATGTTCACAGATTGTTGAAATAGAAATGATGACAAAAGTTAAAACCGGAACAAGAGCAAAACGCGGAGCGATCCATGAAAATCCGAGAGTGTTTAATCCTTCATCTGCATGTAAGAATGGAAGCGCAAACCATTTTGCATTTGCAACACCAGAAAAATCAATGAGTCTGTAAGCAGGGAAAAATGCTCCCATAATGAGAGTAAAGAAATATCCGCCTAGAAGACCTATGAGAATAGAAAGTGTGTTAAAAAAGCCTTTAAAGAAAATTGTTGCAATTACAGCAGTCAAAAGAGTCACAAGACCGATGCTTGCGTAAACAAGGGAATAATCTGCCTGAGCACCACTTGCTCCGACATAGAAAAATTCCTTGATAGCTGTAGGTGCAAGCCCCAAACCGATTACAATGATTACAGAACCGATAACAACCGGAGGAAGAGCCTTATCGATCCACCCTTTCCCTGTAAACTTTATAATCAAAGCAACCAATGCATACATTAAACCTGCAAAGACTGCACCACCCATTGCATAAGGAGCACCGAAAGTCTGTCCGATTGCAATAAGAGCTGGAATAAATGCAAAAGATGAACCTAAGAAAGCCGGAACTTTTGCACCCGTAATGAGAATGTAAATCAAAGTACCTGTACCTGCAGTAAATAACGCAGTTGATGTACTAAGGCCTGTCAAAAGCGGAACAAGAACCGTAGCACCAAACATGGCAAATACATGCTGGAAACTGAGCGGAATCCACTTTTTCAAAGGCGGCTTGTCATTAGGACCATAATAGCCATTAGAACTCATGAATACCTCCATAATTTTAAAAATATTTTATTCCAGAATTTTCCATATTTCAAGAAATAATTTTTAAAACTTAGGAGAAGTCTCCATTTTGCCAAAAATGTACAGTATTCAGGCCCTATTTCTTAATTCCGCGGGTTTTATAAGCGATTGTAAGCTCGTTATCAACAGCCTGCTGCAAATACATAATGCACACATTTAACTCAGGAATTATATCCATGCTCACGGTTGAAGTCATATGCATATTGGATTTAATGTCGTCAATTGTAATTGTATAAGGATACGGCTGTTTTGATTTGTTATATTCAAGATTAACCCTTTTTACAACCTTTCCATTTGATTTTACATAACAAGAAAAGAAATTATAAACAGATTCTGTCCTATCGAGTTTTTCAAATACTTCAATTTCATATTCGCCATAAGTTAATGCAAACAGGAAAAATGATTTGATGCTTTTAATCTCTTCATCCTCTGATTTTTCCCAGATTTGATGAAGCTTTGTTTTATAAGTCATTGCATTATCATAATCTTCAAGTGCATAATAAATTCCGACCATTAATAGATTATAATTAAAATTGTCTTTGTTTTCTTTTACACAAAATTCAATATAAGCTTTTGCATCTTCATACTCGCCAAACTCATAAAGAATTTTACCGAGAAAATAAGATGAATCTGCAGACTGATGAAGCTGATAATACTGAACGTAATTTTCATAAGCTTTTTCCAGATCACCTTTCTGTTCATAAATCTGACCGATCATTTTATAAGCATGAAAATATTCTGAATCAAGCAGAATGCATTTCTGATAATATGTTAATGCATCATCATTTTTTCCAGAAAAGAAATATGAGCCTGCAAGATAATCATAGGCTTTGATATAATCCGGAGCCTTCTTTACAGCAAGCTTTAAGTACTTCTGTGCCCTGGCGTCATCTTCGAGAGAAAAATAAGAAAGTCCAAGATAAAAACAGTCAGAAGCAGAAAAATCTGATTCCTTTGTTTCGGTAACAGAAGAAATAACGGCCTCATAATCACCCTGTTTAATCAGCTCATCATATTTATCATCTGAATAATCAGATGTCTGGGCAAAAACAGATACAGAAACAGTCAAAAATAAAAATAAGGTTAAAATCTTTTTCATCATAAAATTCTCACTGGTTATAGATTATCATTTTTTGTTGACTTTATTCAATTATTCCCCTACAATTTAACTATACTGCAAAGAGGCAGAATTGTATTTCCAGTTCTGCCTCTTTTTTTTGCTCTGGAGGCTCTAATGATAGAAACAATCACAACCATCAACAAGTCCGTAAACGATATTGTCTGGGGAACTTTTGGTATTACCCTTCTTTTTGTTGCAGGTCTTTTGATGACTTTAGTAAACCGAGGATTTCAGTTTACACATTTTCCCCATTGGATAAAGAAAACCATTGGTGCAATTTTCAAGGATAGAAATATTACCGCACATACCGGTAAGGAAAACAAAGCCATTTCACAGTTTCAGAGTCTGTGTACTGCCCTCGCAGCGACAATCGGAACAGGTAACATTGTAGGTGTTGCAACAGCGATTATCGCAGGCGGTCCGGGTGCAATTTTCTGGATGTGGGTTATGGCAATTTTAGGAATGATGACTAATTATTCTGAAAATGTACTTGGAATTTATTTCCGCAGAAAAGGAGTTAATGGAGAATGGCGCGGTGGTGCCATGTACTACCTTAAAGATGGTCTCGGCAGTTACCGTGGAATGAAATACATAGGATTCTTTCTCGCAGTACTTTTCAGCATTTTCTGTTTACTTGCAAGTTTCGGAATAGGAAACATGAGTCAGGTAAACTCAATTGCAGGAAACATGAATACAGCATTTAATATTCCTGCTCCGGTTACAGGTTTTATACTTGTAGTAATAGCATCTGTAGTAATTCTCGGTGGATTAAAAAGAGTTGCTGCCGTTACAGAAAAACTCGTTCCGGTTATGGCAATAATTTATATCATTGGTGCCCTCATAATTTTCTTTACCAACATTTCTGCAGTCCCTGCTGTATTTTCTGCAATCTTTAAGGGAGCATTCGCAGCAAAATCTGCAGCAGGTGGTGTTATCGGATATGGAATTCAAAAAGCAATTACAATGGGATTTAAGCGCGGCGCTTTTTCAAACGAGGCAGGACTTGGTTCTTCTGTAATGGTTCATTCTTCATCAAATGTAAAAGAACCTGTACGCCAGGGCATGTGGGGAATCTTTGAAGTATTTGCAGATACTATCATCGTATGTACATTGACTGCTTTTGTAATTCTTTCAACAGGAGTTGTCGATCTTAATACGGGTCTGATGATTTCTCAGAATGAAGGTCCTGGACTTGTCGGAGAAGCATTTGCAACAGTATTCGGGGGATTTGGACCTAAGTTCATTGCACTTGCAATTTTACTTTTTGCCTTCTCTACAGTTCTGGGATGGAGCCACTACGGAGAAACAGCATGGCAGTATATTTTTAGCGAATGTCTTCATCTCGGTGACTGGCTTCAAATAATATATAAGGTAATTTTTATAATCGTAATTTATTTCGGATGTACGATGAAGCTTGATCTTGCATGGGATTTATCTGATACATTCAACGGCTTGATGATGATTCCAAACCTTATAGGTGTAATTGCCCTCTGTCCACTCGTTTCAAGAATCACAAAAAACTATGTCGACAGAAAAATTCATAAAAAAGATATCGAACCTATGATTTCGAAATTTTCTGAATATAAGGCAGACAAAACAGAATTAGACGAAGAAGATTAAAAAAAAGGCACATAGCAGTAATATCCTGCTATGTGCCTTAAAAAAATCATTAATTATTTCATATCCCATTCAGTAATTAAAAGACCTTCTTTATCCCTGAATGCACCGCAAACAATCATGATAAAATCGATAAAGGCCCAGATTGCCCCGATTCCGAAACAGAATGTCAACAGAATCTGTAAAATACCTGTTCCGGTTTTTCCTACATAAAACCTGTGAATTCCAAGCGCTCCTAAAAAAAAGGCAAGCAAAGCAGCAACCGCTCTGCTTCTTTTAGAAACGCCAGAACTTTCTGCCGTTACATTCTGTGAAGTTCCACAATCAGGACAGAATTTTGTTCCATCAGGTAATTCTTTTCCACAGCTCTTACAAAACATATTTTCCTCCTATGCTCTTACTTAAAGGTTAATGCAGACACCCGGTTCATTACGGATTCCGCTTGTAGTATTTATTACCGGCTGTGAAGAATAAGATTACATCCCTTTGAAGCCATAAACTTTGCAATTCTATATCCTATTCCTCTGTTAGAACCTGTAACTAAAGCCCATTTTCCCTTTACATCTACCATCATTTCATCCTTTCAATAATTTCATCACACCACCTGTCAAAGTCTGGATCTTCTTCCTGACACTCAGGATGTGCTAAAACATACTGAATTGTTTCTCTAATCCCCTGATCTGCTCTTTTTACCGCAACAAAATCCGGCACGAGAGATTTTAATTTACTGCAGTCAAATACAACTGAATTTGCTTTATCCCCGATAAGGCTTCCGGTAAAATCATAGTTCGAATGCTTCGAAAGATATTCAGAAGAAACATAAACAGCCTTTAATTTAACTCCAAGACTATCCGCAATGCATTGATAAATCTGATTCCATGTAAGTGATTCACTGCTCATAATCTGAACTGCTTCACCGATTGCGTGAATGTTTCCCATAAGACCGACAAAGCCTTTTGCAAAATCAGAATTGTGAGTAATAGTCCAGAGACTTGTTCCGTCTCCATGAATAATTACAGGCTTTCCTTCTTTAATTCTCTTTACAACCTGCCAGCTTCCCTTTTCTCCGTGAACACCAAGAGGAACGCTTCTTTCATCATAAGTATGACTTGGTCTTATAATCGTTACCGGAAAATTTTCTTCGCGGTAAAGTTTCATAAGATATTCTTCACATGCAATTTTATTTCTGGAATATTCCCAGTATGGATTTGCAAGCGGCGTCTTTTCACTTATAAGATAATTTGCACATGGTTTCTGATATGCAGATGCTGAACTTATATACATATACTGACGCACCTTTCCTTTCAGGAGACGGTAGTCACGTTCAAGATGTGCAGGAACAAATCCTATAAAGTCACATGCAACGTCAAATTCCATTCCTGCAAGTGCAGTCCCTGCTGCAATTTCGTCATTAACATCAACGGTTATAAAATGAGCTTTTTCAAGTCCTTCAACATCATTTCTGTTTCCACGATTAATAAGCCAGAGTTCCCAGCCTTTCTGCAGAAGCAATTTTGAAATTGCCATGCTTATCGTTCCAGTCCCACCAATAAATAATGCTTTCATCATTTCTCCTTAAAGAGATGCATTTGCAGCAATTCTGTAAATCTCTGCAACATCCTCAGAACTCAAGTGAACAAATCCACCGGTTTTTCCATCCCCAAGCCCAAACTTCTTTACAAGAGTTGGAATATCTTCTTCTTTTGCGCCAAGTTCAGAAAAATTAACAGGCATTCCGATTGAATGTAAGAATGCACGGAATCTTTTAATTCCTTCCCGTGCAGTTGATTCCGGATCTGCAAAATCCATTCTGAATCCCCACACTCTGGTCGACCACTGGGCAAAACGCATTACGTCATGACTGTATACAAAATCCATCCATGCAGGCATGATAACTGCAAGACCTGCTCCATGTGCACAGTCATAGAGACCGGAAAGTTCGTGCTCAATTCCGTGGCTGTTCCAGTCCTGATCACGGCCTACACCGACAATGTTATTGTGCGCAACCATTCCAGCCCACATGATGTTTGCCCTTGCTTCGTAATCATTTGGATCTGCAATTACTTTTGGAGTCTCATGAATCATCGCCATGAGAACTGCTTCACAGAGTCTGTCAGTTGTTTCAACATTTTTTGTATTAGTAAAATATCTTTCGCATACGTGAGCCATGATATCAGTTGCACCGCATGCAGTCTGGTAAGGAGGAAGAGTTTGAGTTAATGCTGGATTTAAGATTGAGAACTTTGGGCGTATGCATTCACCACTTGCACCGCGTTTTACCATTCCGTCTTTTTTTGTTATAACTGAATCTCCAGATCCCTCACTTCCTGCAGCGGCAATAGTTAAAACAGTTCCAACCGGAACAGCTTTTTCAGCCTGAACTTTTCCACTGTAAAAATCCCAAAAGTCACCGTCATAACAGACACCCATTGCAATTGCCTTTGAACTGTCAATTACAGAACCACCGCCTACAGCAAGAATAAAATCAACATTATTTTTCTTACAAAGTTCGATTCCTTCATATACCAATTCATCAAGAGGATTAGGATGAACGCCACCCAGTTCAATAAAATCAATTCCAGCAGCCTTTAATGAAGTGCGTACACGATCAAGCAGTCCGGACTTTTCAGCAGACTTTCCCCCAAAATGAAGAAGCACTTTATTTCCACCAAATTCTTTAACCAGGTTCCCTGCCTGATTTTCTGTATCTTTCCCAAAAACAAATTTTGTAGGGCTGTAAAAAACGAAATTATCCATAAAATTGTGTTCCTCCATATAAAAACCACATTCAGATTATTCTAATATTGACAACCTGATAATGCAAGAAAAATATTTTCAGGATAGTACTGGGATGTGAAATCGTTTTACAAGTATAAATCTTTAATTTTATGAAAAAATTATCTGTAATTTTAATGCTTTCTTTACTTCTCCCACTTAGACTTATGCATGACATCACAGCACCTTGGGTTGAGATTTTAATTCCGAGTTACGAATGGAAAAATAAAGAGCCTCAATATGGATGGGTTGCACTTAAAATATAATGCAATGGCTATATAAGGAAACAGATTTAAATGAATGTTATCCAAGCTTAGGGGGGACAGGGGGCACCCTTTTTGCTCAACATTACAGTTGTCCCGCAGTTTTAAGATGCTCAGTTCATTGGTAAAGGGCGGCTTTTGGGAACTCCTTTTGTATGGGAAAAATTATTGCCTCAATCGCACAGGGGACAAGCCCCTGCGCTCTGGTCGCACCTCCTTGTGCTCCCGACGTGCCTTCCGCTCAGCGAAATTCTTGAGGCATCTACCGAAATCTGATAATATTAATTTACTGCCACCGGGTAGGAATGCTTTAGGCATTCAGTCTCATCGTTAGGTCTTAGAAGATGGACACATATTTTTACAAAAGGAGTCCATCATGTTTTCATACATCTGGCCAATTTTATTAATCGTTACAGCAAATACAGTTTATCAAATCTGCGCAAAAGGAATCCCTGAAGCAATGAATACTTATGCCTCGATGACTGTTACTTATGCAGTTGCTTCTGTTTTCTCATTCGTGATGTTTCTCGTCACATCAAAAGGTCATCCAAGCTTCAAAACTTTTACACTAACTAACTGGGCAACTATAATTCTTGGAATCGTAATTACAGGACTTGAAGTCGGATTCATCTGTGCTTATAAAGCCGGATGGAAAGTAAATACCCTTGCCATGGTATCAAGTACAATTCTTGCAGTTGTTTTGATCTTCTTAGGATTCTTTTTATACAAAGAACAGTTGAGCCTTTCAAAAATTGCAGGTGCTATAATCTGTCTGGTCGGACTTTATTTTATAAACAAATAATTTCAAAACTCTCGGGGGGAGCGCGCCGAGCGGTCCAAAAAGTTTCATTTTCTGACTTTAAATCAAAGCAACGCATATAGTCTTATATGTGTATTTTTCTTATAGTCCTATATTACATATAAAAATGATTTTAATTTTTTAAGAACAAGCGTAGCGCTATTGGGGGCACGGGGGAAAAGTCTACAAAAAAAAGTTCAAGATATGGTCAAAAATCTTGGTTCTTGCTTAATAGCACCATATCTTTCTAAATCATTCAAAAATCTATCATATAATTCTTTAGTGAAATAATTACCTTCTTCAAAAAGTTCATACATTGCTGAAGATTTTACCCAAGAATAACTTTCACTAAAACAATTAACATTTGGATTTGCTCCTTTTTCTAATAAGTATTCTAATAGTTCCGGAAGTTGTTGATAAATGCATTCATATAAAATATGTTTAGATATATCTTTAATTGTTATTTTTTGAAAAAGTACATCAAAAAGAGTAATCAATTTCTTTTGATATTCAAGAGAATTTTTATACCATAAGTCTGAGTAATAAAATTGTCCTCTAAGAACAAGAATATAATCAAGCTCATTCTTAATAATTTCTTCTTCAGTAAGTTGAGAAATTTTATTTAAATTAAAAGAAAGAATAATATCATATAGTTTCTTTTGTTCTTCTGTATCTTTATTTTCTAAGAGATAGGATGGTTTGGAACCATAATAAGTAATAAGTCTTTCACGATAATAAACAAACTTAGCTTCATCACTACCTCTTTCATCCCAAAAAACATGTGCACTTATATAATCATAAAAAGACATTGTTGAAGTTACCATGTAGTTTAGATCTAATCCATGTTGTATTAAAAATTCAGCTACCTCATCATTAAAGCAATATTTTATAATATCAAATGCTTCACCTGTGAGTTCTCCGCAATCATCAAACTTATGATTAATATCAAGGCCATGCTTTAATGCAAAGTCTAAGAATGAAATAACTTGTTTTACAGGTATCTGTGTATTCTTAAAATTTTCTGAACCATAGCAAAAAATTGCTTCTGAGAAATATGTATCATAATATTCGTCAGCTACATTTATATCATATCCAGCATCTAAACATTTCTGTAAAAGAGAAATATCAAACTTTTCAAAAGCTTCAGAAAGCATTTCTTGTTCTTTTGTTTTTTCCATAGTCAATACCTCCAATTATTATATTCACAATTATTCTCTCTTAATTTGAATAATTTCATCATTATTAGCATTCTTATATTGATACCAGACATCAAAAACATCAGGTAAACTTGCTCTTAAATTCTTTGCTACTTTAATTCCCAGATTATTTTCTTTATTACAATTACCTTTGATTTTATCTTTCTTCTTAGTTTTTTCTAAAATATAATTTGTGTCCAACCAGGTAATTAAGGGTTGTCCAAAAATATCTGTATCAATAAATTTTATTTCTTTACCATTAGTTGAAACTCTCTTCCCGTCAGAAGTTATAAGAAAACCACTATCCCCAGGGGTTATAATAACTTTGTGTCTTGGTTTTTCTCTATTCTTAGTTAATGCTTCATCTGTAAAAACTTTATAATATAATTCCAGTTGTTCCATAGTTATTGGATTATAAAAATAATCATTTGGAGTATTAGTACGTTCAGACCCTTCTTTACGGATATTCATCAATTTTTCAATACAGTTTTTTACTTCATTTCTATATTGAGTCTTATCAAATTTTAATAAATCTTCACCATCGTTAATATCCCACAAGATCTCAGAGTCAGTTATCTGAGTATTAAAGTTATAAAAACCAGCACATTCAGGTACTCCACAAGAACAGGTCAAAACACTTCCTTCGTCAGTTATAGGTTCATAGCAAGAAATGACTAGTAGATATAATTCAACAAATTCACCGTTTTCACTTATTCTTTCATGAGTACCTTTATTTTCATCTATAAAATATACAGAGGTATCTTTATCACATTCGAGAATTAACTTCTGTTGTTTAATCTTGTTAAAATCAGCCATAAGTCCTCTTTAATTAGAAACTTCTCTGGTAACCAAAAGACTTTCAATTGGTCTATTCAATATCCTTGCAAGAACAGAAAGCGTATCAATACTTGGCAGCGTTTCACCATAATACCAGCGGTAAATAGCCTGTGGCTTTTCCCAGCCCATAATACGTGCAAAGATTTTTGGACTAACACCTTCTTCTTTCATAACTTCTTCAAGGTGTTTTCCAGTTGCTGCCATATCAATAACCGGATGTGTAGATTTTTCTCTGTCAGCTCCAACTGGCAGCATGTAATGAGAATCCTCTGAGTTTGATAAAAATCCATGTACTCGTGTAAGCTTAATTACTCCAGAACCATAACAGGAATTTTCCATCATTCTAAGCTTATAGCCTTCACCATGAAAGAAGCATTCTCCAGCTTCGTCAGGATATTTATCAATACCGTTGCCATAATCTAAACCATATTCCTGGCGCTTGTCGTAATATTCATTCTGATCCGGCTTGTAATAATATTCATCAAAAGCATCTTCAAATCTGCCAAAAGTAATTCTATTAGCAGAAAACATATTAGGATAAACACCATAACGCTGTTTAAATATCTCACAGTATTTCTTTATTTCATCTACCCAGTTTTTATATTTACGAATAAAAGTGTAATAGCATAAGTCCAGAGGATTTTTTTCAAGATACTCATTTACATCTTCTTCGTTTGGCATATCACTCTGATCTTCGTTTTCATCATAGCGGTCCGCAAACTCATCGGTATTGTCTTCATCGTCCGGATAATCTAAATCATTATCGGTACATTCATCTTCAGGAGGCACTTCCTTCATATCATCTTTAAGCCATGGAAAATCTAAATCACTTGCAAGATTCATGATACGAGAGTTTTCTTCGATAATTTTTTCGCGTTCTTTTTTAGTCATAATTTTCTCCCTTAGATTCCATTATATTCGTTATTAATACTAATAGACCAGTTGATTTCATTAGGATAATAGTCATCTATAAGTTTTTTCAATTCTTTTGTCATTTTCTTAAAAAAAGGAAACTTACTAATTTTACAAATTGAAAAATCATAATAAAAAATGCTTCCATCTGTTTTTTTATTATCAAACCAGTCAGCCCATGTTTCACTAATCTCATTTTCAAAACTTTTAATTATTGTTAGAGCTTTAGATTTAAAATCTTCAGACTTTTGTTTTTCAACAGTAGTATAAGTTTTCTCATAACAATAACTTTCCATTTGTTGAACATAAAGTGAACCATCGTTGAAAATTGAAAAATGATATGAATAATCTTCATCCATAGTTGTATAACTATTTTTTATTGTAAATATTGTTCCTAGAGCATGTTCTTTAGCTTCTATTTCATTAAGAGCATTATAAATCATCCAATCAGGATTTATTGTCCCTTTTTTAGCATGCTGTAATTTCATGTTTGCAAGAACATAGTATTCATTTCCTTTTTTATCAACAGCAAAAACTGCACCTCCATCAGCAAAACAATATTTTATATCTGATTCGTTATTATTTTTTTTACCTAATTCAATACATTTTTGAACATATTTTTCTACATCTTTTTCATTTACAGAACTATTAGTATCAGGTTTGTGATTCCATATATAATACAGAGCTGTTTTATCTACCCAATCAAGAAGCTCTTCTGAAAAAAAGAATTCTTCTCCTTCTTCTTTTTTCCAAAGTCCACCAATTTTACTAAGATAGTAAATCGTATTTTCTTTCATAAGCTCTCCTGTCTAAATAAATCTAATCTATTGAATCTCCAATTTTTTTATATTTCCATTTAGTCTTTTCACTATTTGCCCAAACTTCTTTTGTGTTTACAAAATATAAGGCATCTATGCCTTCATTCCGCTTTGGTTTTTCAAAAGTTTTTTTCAAAGGTTTTAATTTTCATTACCGGAGTACGTTCTTCATAAGCTCTGCAATCATTCATTTCTATAATCTCATCAAGAGTATAATCAAGATAATAAAATATTATATGATAACCAGCTTCTTTAAGTTTTTTCAAAACAGGAGCCCGAGATTCTTTTGTTATAAATCTACCATCAATTACAAATGATTTTTGTTGATAAATATATTCATCTATCATTTCAGAATCATTATGTCCTACTGGTATCTCAACTCTTGGATACTCCTGCTCAAGCTCCTGTTCATAAAATGTAGTTTTGCCAGAAGATGGTAAACCACAAAGAATAATTGCTGTCTTTGAAAATAAATATTCAACAGGTTCTCTGCTCATTTTATCGAACCAAGAAAAATATTGTTTTTCATACTCTTCAACTTTTTCTTCAGACCAACCATCAATATATTCAGATGAACAACCAGCTTTCTTAAGAATTTCAAGACATTTTTTTTGATCTTTTTCTAATTCATCATAAAATGAAGTTGACTCATCATATTCTTTTTGTAGCTTAAGTTTTTTATTTTCGGATTTAGTATGGTTTATTTCATACTGTATATCATCACCTTTTTCCCAATCCCATAAAAATCGGTCTTCACCAATTTTCTTAAGATATTGGAATGCAGAAGAAGCGTATTTCCAGTTAGTATCATAATTCATTAAATCACAGATTGAATAATTTTGTATTGGTTTTGCACCTTTTGACAAAACATATTCCAGCAAACTGCTACTAAATACAACAGAATTATGAATTATATCATGACAGAAAATTGATCTTTCAAATCCATATAAATTAATATCTGCTCCATTAGATAATAATAAATCGAGAAGTTTTATAATTTTATTCGTTCTATCTCTATTAACAAACCATCCAGGATCAGTCACAATTTGTACAGGAGTATGTCCTTTGGCATCTATAGCATTTACATTTGCGCCATCTTTTATTGCTTTTTTAATTTTAGTTATATTTCCTTTTTGACAAGCTTCAAATAAAGGTAAATCTCTCACAGTACATTGGTTCATTTCTTCTCCATTAAGAAGAGCAATCATATCAACAGGGAGCTCAAAGAAATAATCTTTGATTTCTTCCCATTTCCAGGAGTAAATTTTTGGAGCATCTTTTTGTGAAATGTTTTCTTTCTTTTCAAAGCCTGTATAATGAGGATAACCTTGTTTTGTCATTTCAATTTTTTCTTGTAATTTTATTTTTCCTGAATCTGCAACATCTTTTAATGTTTCCCAGAATTTCTTTATTTCGCCTTTATAATTATATCCTGTAAAAACAAGTTTTCTAAAATAACTATCAGGATCATAAAGCCAGGAATGCTCATCAAAGAACCAGGTAATTCCATCACTTGAACAAATTCGATAAGCTTCTTCCCAAACTTTAGAAAGGTATAAAGCTCGAATATCTGTATAATCACCATATTTAACCATTTCAAAAGCAGAAAAAACTACAGGGCAATATTTAAAATCCATTGTCTTTTTTAATTCTTCAACAGTGCGAAATTGTTCACGAGTATAAAGTTCTTCCAATGTCTTTTTCATTTTGCTACCTCCTGGTTTTCTTAATCAATATTGCCTATCTACCGTAAATAAAGGCCCGTGTCGAGAAAAGTTTCCTTTTCCGCACCGGCAATTATATTATCTACACGAATTACAAGAATGTCATTCAACTCATAGTTGAAAACTAATCCCAAAGAATTAATCCATCCTGTATTTCAAGCACCCCATCACATTTTTTACATTTTAATTTTTCCAGATAAGGCAATTTTTTAATTGTCATTCCAAACTCAGAGTTGAATTCACACGCTGCATCTAATTTCTTCCAGGTCAGTTTTTTCATAACCTTATTACAGTTCTTACATTTATGTTTTCTATTATTGTCTTCTTGAATAAGTGATAGCTTCCAGGTCCCGCATTCCGGACAGACAAAAAGAACTCGTTCCTTGCCATAAAGTGGTATCATTCCGCAACCTAGAAAGAATTTTTCTTCTTTTCCACATTTATTACAAATGCCTCTAAATCCTTTTCCCATATAAGACCTCCTATCTATATTAAATCATAGCACATAATAGTGCCAAAGAACGACACTCTTAATTAATCAAAAAAAGAGCCTTCCTCAACCTCTTTGCGCCGGTCTAAACAGAGCAGCGCGGTTCTATTGGAAGGCTCAACTTATTCTAAAAAAAGGGCTTAAGTGATCCGCTTGCTCACCAATTGAATATTTTCAATCCTTTTACGGAATTTGCAGTCGCCCTTAAGGAAGATTAAGACATTACCTGTAAAACGATACCGACATTCATCTCAATAGTTTTACCGGTGTTGGTTTATCACATCTCTGTTTTTCCAACTTTTGGTTTATGTCCAAATATAATCCTGGATGAACAATTGTATTATATAAAGTTATTTCGAGCCTGTCATTCAACTATTAGTTGAATGACAGGTAGCTGTACTCATGTTATTTTATTCATGGTGATGATGAACCGGCATATTGGGGAACGTAAGTTCAGGTTGAGGGCTTAAATCGTTCTGTTCTGAGGGCGCAAGTCCAAAAGCGGGAAGTCGAAAGACGACACAAGCACTAATATGTTGAGGCCGCTATCCGGGGAGAACCCAGTAATGCTCCCCCACCTTGCAGAGGGTGAAAGGTATTCTGCATAAACAGTTTATTGATTGCTGATAGATAAGGCCGCTTTATGGCAAAAGCCTGTGGTACAACAGCAATCTTTCTTATGCGGACGCAACTCCTATTTCCTATGAAATGGTCGTAGAAGGCGCGATAAGAAATAAACTGTTATGGTTGTGATGTCTGGTGCTACCCGGATCGTAGATTGGAAGCTTTCTACACAAGTAGCCTTCACAACCTTTTTTTGAAAATATTGTTAATTCATATGATATAATAAATATGCAGGAGGAACTTTACCTTTGAAAACCATGAAAGAATTTCCGGCAACTCATTCAATGAGCACAGAATGGTTTGTTGTCGATGAAGAAGGAAATATTGCTTTATTTGATTTCGATGAAAATGGTCCTGTACCTGTAGATGTTCCAAGCGAAAGTTCCTCATATTTAATGACTGCTGAAGAAGATTTTGGAGAAAAAGATTCTGACACAATTGAATATTTGGAATTAACAGATGAACAAGTAGAAGAATTAATGTCCGAAGCTGTTTCTCCAGATAAGTATGATATTGAAAATGAATATGATCTTTTTGTTCAGGTTGATGAATCAAATAGAAAAGAGTTTCTAGAAGTTTTTATAGATAGAGTTGACTTTTGTCTTTCGCATAAGCATGGAATTTATTATTTATGTCATTTATATGGTTATGATGAACCCGAAGCTTATCGCAAACGAGCATATAAAACTTTTTTTAAAACGGTAAATCGGGTTGTGAGTGTTTGGGTCGATGCTTATACCGAAGATGATTTTTCTGGTTCTGATGGAAAGTGGCCGTTACCATTTTACTGTTATAAACAACCCTATAATTCATATGAAGAACTAGCTAAACGAACAAATGTTCCGAAATTTCCTTTTAAGGAAAATCAAATTCCTGAAAAACAAAGGAATAAGCTTATTCGTATACCAGTAAAGTTTTCAGAATGTACAGGCTTTCAGATTGCACAGTATGCAATCTGTGGCTGGTATGCAGGTATAGAAGAATTTGAAAAAGATAAACGTAATTATACAAAATTCCCAAAAACAGAAGGTGGCTTTTGTTATATTCTTGATGACCAGAACAAAGATAAAGACGGCCCAATTCCAATTACTCTTCCAGATGAGGATGATTAATGCTTGACCGTATATCCATAGACCTAAGTAACTATTGCTCAAAACAATGTGACTTCTGCTATAACCATTCCACAAAAGAAGGCAACGTGTTATGGAAAGTCGAAGAATTAATACCTTTCATTCTCGATTTACATACACATGGAATCGATGCAGTTTCCTTTGGTGGAGGTGAACCATTTGAATATGATGGGATATTTGAATTGATTTCCGGCTTAATGTCAGAGATGTATGTATAGTAACTTCAAATGGCTTACCTCTGGAAAAAGAAGAAACCTTTTCAAAACTACTTCAGAATAAACCAGATAAAATTCACTTAACAATTCATCATCCTGAAATTAAAACAGAAGTTGAACGTGTAATAAAAATGGTAAAAAAAATAGCCGCTAAAGGAATAAAATCTGGAGTTAATCTTCTTGTTTCAGATTTTAATCTTGAGCAAGCAAAACAAGTTTATTCAGACTTACTCTCAAATGATATTACTTCAGATAGAATAATCCTTATTCCACGCCGCTTCACTTGTGAGCCAACACCAAAAGAGCTTTCAGCAATTGCCGGCGAAAAGCCTTTCCAGTCTCCGTCCTGCCTTACAGGATGCAAGCAACCAACAGAGTTCTGTTCTGTTTCCTGGGATAAAAAAGTAAACTGGTGCAGCTACGCCCCTGGAAAACAACCAATAAAAGAACTTACATATAATGGATTAATGGAAGCCTTAAATAAAGTTCAATTTGGTTGCTGCAAAAATTAAACTACAAGTTGAATGATTAATCTATTATTTTGTAGTATATTAATAATGGAACTTTACTTAGTTCCACCCTGGGCTGAGCTGTCATGTTCAGCCCTAATTTTTTTCAACTAGAAGTTGAATGACTTTCTTGTAATTTTATTATATTTTAAAGATGCATCGAAGGTATTATTATCTGAGGTCGCTACCACGGGATTGTTTTTATAGCAATCCCCATTTTTTTCACTTGTAATCAGCTTCCAATAAAACCTTTCTCACTCATTCTCATACCAAGCCACTTCTGGCTCATCACACGCTCATTGTTTTTATTGCACCATTTGATATAAGTCTGATAAAGCATATTTGTAGGAAGCCGCCACTGTAAAGACGCATCCAGCTCCAGGCAGTCAGTTACGAAAGTTCCCACGCTATCCATATCCATTCTGTATTCTTCGTTTACTTCTCTTACTGCAGCTGGTTCTTCAAGTCCTTCTTTCTTCCACATCGCATAGCCTTTCAAAAGCCAGTTCAGGATTCCGGAGTTTTCTGCAATCAATTTTTCAGTCAGGTTCTTATCTCTCTGCTCAGGAGGAATAATCACTGTAAAAGGAATCATTTTAATACGACGCCAGATTCCGTTATCCACCCCTCTTTTTCGACTTGTAGTTATTCTCAATGGCTGCGCCCCTTGGCCTTCGGCCAATTCCCTGCGACTTCGCAGAAGCAAGTTCAGCGAAGTTTTATATATTTATTTTGTTATCGCAAATAATCAAAAAATGTGATATATTATTTATATAGATACTTTTGAAAGGAGGTAGACTATGAGTGATAAACAGATAGAATACTCAGTTTTCTGCATTGAAAATGTTGCAAAAGAACTTGGTAAATCTGGTTCTGAATTATTCCAGATTCTCAATTCTTCAGGTCTCCTTCATTCATATATCATTCCTTCTTATGAAGCACTTCATACTCAGAGTAAACAATACATTGTAAACGAAATCATTTCAGTCCTAAAAGAAAGGAAACTTGTTGCATGAAACTCTATCACGGTTCAACAGTTGAAGAATGGCTTGATTTTGTTCTTGCCTGCCGTGGCGGTTCAAAGGAATATCAGAATTACGACATCATCGAAGGCGGAATTGCAAACGATAAAGTCTTCAACACTGTGGAACTTTTTTTTACAGGCCTCATAGATAAATCAACAGCCTTGCAGCGCCTTAAGTTTGAAAAGCCAAATAATCAGATTTGCTTTATTAATCAGGAAGTCATAGATAATCTTTTACACTTTGAATCCAGCTATGAAGCAAATGGAGCATTAGCATGACAGCAGACGCTACTCTTTTGCAGATGAAATACGCACGAATTATTTCTCTACTTGCCAAAAAAGCAAATATTGATGAAGAAAAAGCAATGGAAATGTTTTACAAGTCAAATACTTACATGCTTATGAGTAAAGGCATCAGCGACTTTCATTGTTTAAGTGATGCCTATCTTGTAGAAGAAATAATGATGGAACAAAATCAATAATTTTTCTTCAATCTTTTTTTCAATAACAATTGTATTATCCCTGTTTCTTTTACCAATCACACAAGGCAAATAATAGTCTTTGGACGTATGTCTTACAGTTTCCTCGCTGTATGGTAATGGAATAAATTCATTGTCTCTTGCCACAGTCAGTGTGCAGTCTTTACCCTGTATTCTCATGCTTACAATGTAAGACTGAACACTATTAACAGTGTGTTTGAATGTGTGAAGATATGATTAAGAGCCAATATGATTTTTTCTAATTTTATAATATATTACAAACAACCCGGGGATGTAGCTCCCTTGGCTAGCGCTACAATGGCGTTGTAGTGCTAATCGGTTCATGTCCGATCAGCTCCAAAATTCATTATGATTTTTTTAAGAGTATTTTATACTTCTTCTTCAACTTTTTTTAATTTTCCTTCGATATCATCATCATATCCAATTTGCCAAAGAAAAATATCGATAACTTTCATATAAGGATATTCGAATCCATACGAATTTATTTTAGATCTTTCAGAATCAATTATATTTTTATATTTATTATAAAGCTCATAAAGCTCTCTTAAAGACATGAAAGTTTTAAAAGTATTTGTTCCTAATCCGTATTCTTTTAAAGTGTATTTTACATATCGATCATATGCAGGCACACATCCAAATACT
The DNA here is from genome assembly GCA_017553635.1 of Treponema sp. Taxonomy (GTDB): domain Bacteria; phylum Spirochaetota; class Spirochaetia; order Treponematales; family Treponemataceae; genus Treponema_D. The sequence continues at coordinate 92,101 of JAFZKN010000022.1, forward strand.
CCCATAATAATTTTTGTAATTAATGTATCTGATACATCAGTTTTTGATTTTGAAACAGAATCTTTTATTTCTTGATATATTTTTTCAAGTTCTCCTTGCAAATTAAAAACTTTCATTTTGTATTCTTCTGTTAGTAATTGTTCTGGTGTAGCATTACGAAGAATATTGTATTCTGATTTTTGCATTTCTAATACAGCCTTTTTATGAACTTTATAATCCTTTTGTAAAAGAAAAGAAGAACCTCTGTACATACCCCAGCTTGCTAAATAGAAAGCTAAATTTAAACATAAATAATCAACAATTTCTTCGGATGTATTATTTTGATTTTCACCAAATACTTTATAACAGTGCTCCCAGGATTTAAATCTATCATTTTCATCAGCTTGTAATGCACCATAAAATTTTTCTATCGCATTTTTAATTCTTTTTTCTGTAAGTTTTTTCATTTTCACCTCTTGTTCTTGTTAATTCATCTTTTAAGAATTTTATAACACGTTCAGTATAAACTAAAGATGTTAAAGTTTTAATTTCTAAAGATTCCTGATAGTACTGTTTAAAAACAGTAAAAGAATGATTTGATTCATTTTTTTCATAATATTTTACAATACAATTTTGCGTTCTTTATATTTATATAAACAAATTATCTGATAAAAAAACAAATAATTCTTCTAACGACGAAATCTCATCTAATTCAAACTCTTTATTATCCTTGAAAATATCTTTTGCTAATCCTATAACAATTTCTTCAACGACTTCAGTGTGATGTATTACTTCTGGAATTGAAAACAGTTCCTGTAACTTATGATAAAACTGTAATGACTTTCTAATTTTGAATAAAAAGTCTGAATCTCCCTTGTCATTTTTCTTAATATCAATTGTTTCTACATCATCATTAATTGAAATATTATTATTTAATAATTCAAAAATCTGCATGTAATCTCTCATAAAATCAAGGATTTGCTGTTCATCACAATCAGAAATAAAACAATGCTGTTGTTCTTTGTATAATTCATTAAGTTTTTTTAATTGAGTTTTAGATAGATTTGTTTCACACTCTTTAAGCCGTGACTCAAAATCTAATCTAAACCAATACTTATCCTCTGTTTCAAAAAATAAACCTTCAAGTATTGATTCATCAATTCCTAGACAATCTATATACTCCTTTTGCACAGGACAATACGAATCCACTAATTTGTCCCCATTTGCTTCTTGAATATTTATATGAAAAAAAACTTGGCCTTTATGAGGAAAATCTAATCTCAGAATATAAACAAATCCATTCTGCAATGAAAAATATATTAATAGTCTGGTAGAATAATCATCACTACCTCTCAATTCAGGGACATTTTGGACAGGATGATTTTGTATTACGATTTTATGGATTAACATTCCAAAGAAAATATCCTGAAACATTAAATAAACTTTCTCTGCAATTTCTTTATATATATCAGGATACGAATCTACTAAAAATATGACATATAAAGGAAATAGTAATTTAAATAAATTCATTGATTTTTCGATAGAATTTAAATAATAGGCATATTGGTATTTTTCAAAATTTAGTAATAAAGAATAACATTTTTCATCTTCCATTACATGTAGATTATTCAGAGTTAATGCAGATTCTTTTAACAGTTTTAGCTTATATAAAAAGTCTGGAAATAGAACTAATTTCATAAAGTCAATTTTCTGTTTCTGTTTAAATAAAGAAGTAAAATAATCACTATTTAAGAAAATTAGACTACCAATAATATTATCTGCATTTTGTATATAATTTACACTATCTTTAGTAAACATATTCTTTACAATATTATTCTTTTCAATTTCATAAGAACACATTTCTAAATAAGCAGAAAAGATTTTGAGTTCTATTTTGTGCAAATCTTCTATAATTTCGACTTCTTTACTATATAGCTCAAAAAGAATATCATTTATTGAAATATATGATGTTATTTTATTTGTTGTCATTTTTTCAAGATCATCATCTTCTAAACTAAGAATGTCCATTTCATAAAAATCTTCACTCTTAAATGAAAGATTTAATGCTTCTATCCGCTCGATAAGATTTTTATTTAATTCACTTGTATTTTTTATATTTTTATCTTGTATTTCTTTGATTAATATTTCAATTTCTAAAATTTCTTTATTTTTTTCTAGAGAAGAATTGAATGTTATTGTTGGACCTGAAACAATTTTGTTATACTTACAAAATTTTAATAACATATAAACTATTAACTCATTTGGTAAACAACAACTTTTTACAGCTTTTGATATAGTTATAAACGGAGGGACTCTTTCTCCCTCTATATATTTGTCGAACCCTAAAATGAAAATCTTTTGAAAAATAGATAATGTATAAGAATCTAAATTAATTTCTTTTTTTTCATGCAGAAATTCCCTTTCAGAAAATCTTACTTCATTAGAATCTATAATAATTTCCAAATAAAATGGCAATTCAATTTTTGCACACAATACAATAAAAAACTTTTTAGTTTCTTCACAAGTTATCTTACTTATTTCAAAAAAAGATATATTTGGTTCATTGATAAAATAATCTATTGCATCTCCATAGACATCTATTAAATACGAGTTTATTCTATTACTTTCAAGTTTAATTAAATTATTTATTTTTTCTAAGTATCTCTTTATTAAACATTCAGCCTTAGAGTAAGTAATATTTTCTAATTTGACATTTTCACTAACATATTGTTCTTGTTTCAATTTATTTTTCCTTTATTTGTTCAAAAATTTTTTGTCACAAATATTAATAGAATTAAATAATGTACATCCCCCCATACACTTAAATCCATATAACATAAGGATTTACGCATAAAAAAAGCTCTCCAATTAGGAGAGCTTCGAAGAGCGGATGAAGGGAGTCGAACCCTCGTCATCAGCTTGGAAGGCTGAGATAATAAGCCGTTATATGACATCCGCATTTGTTATGTCGTTAATATACAGAATACGTAAAAAAATGTCAAGAAGGTTAAAAAAAATTATTCAATCATTCAGCCTTTTTTATAGTCTTATAAACCAGAAAATCTACAGCCCTTAAGAATACATTGTTTTTCTTAATGTCTTCTACTGCTATGAGAGGCGCCTCAAGAATAACAAAATCTTCATCAGTTACAATTGTAATTTTTCCGTACTGCTTTGCACATTCAATATCTCCGTAAAGACATGAAGGTTTTTCAACCTTTACTTTAAGACTGTCGTATAAATAAACAGGGACAACAGTTTTAACATCAAATGGAGAAACAAGCTTAACAGAATTTTCCTTAGCTCCTAAAAGCGGAACATAAAACTGCGAATCAACTGCATCAAGCTTCTTAAAGTTATCAAAAGCATATTCCTGAAGTGTTTCGCCGTCAGCACATCTAAAAGCATCACCTTCTTTTAAGGTTTTCCCAGGACCTTTCATTGTTACAGAAATATAACGTTCTCCGTTTCTTCTGCATGTAAGCGCAAGGTTGTAACCGCTTTCATCGATATGTCCTGTTTTTAATCCGTCACATCCAGGAAGAACTTTAAGAAGTTTGTTTGTATTTGACTGATTCATCGGTGTCCATATCTCATCAGGAATTTTTGTATAAAACCTTTGTGGATCCCTTTTGTGATATGTTTTCGGAAGATTTTCCTGACGCGGATAGATTATTCTCTTTAATGAATGAAACAAAGAAAGACTTTCAGGAAATTCCCTTATATAACATCTTGCAAATTTTGCCATATCACGTGCAGTCGTAGTATTTTTTTCACTGTAGCCGGAAGGTTCTACAATGGTGGTGTTTTCAAGTCCGAGATTATTGATGCAGAGATTTACTTCTTCAATAAAACTATCGATATCTCCGAAAAGATATAATGCAATTGCATGACTTGCATCGTTTCCGGAACATACTGCAAGACCGCTCATAAGCTCACGAAGAGTTACGATATGATCTTTTCCAAGAAACATTAAAGAAGAACCTGCAGGCATTTTACTTGCCCAGCAGCTTTCCGGAATCGGAACAACATCATCAAGAGACGCCCTTCCGTTTTCTATCTGTTTAAATACCGTGTACATCAAAAATAATTTTGTCATTGATGCAGGCGGAATTAACTGGTCAGCATTTTTTTCATAAAGAATGTCACCAGTATCTGCACTGATAAGAATTGCAGATTCAGCATTTATCTTTAAATCACCGTTTGAATATGAATAAGGAAGCGGATAAATTATGTTTTTTCTTTCATAACCTGCTTCGCTTACTGCTTTATCAAACGCTGCATAATCATAAACTGTGTTTAATTTTTTCGATAAATTAACACCTGTATTTCTTCTTACAAAAAATAATATTACTAAAGCTGCAGTAAATGCTGCTGCAACCGAAATGATTATTATCGATTTTTTATTTAATTTTTTCATATGCTATTTCTGCCACCTTCTGCTCTGCTTCTTTTTTACTCTTTCCCGAAGCCGGACCAAAAACTTTTTCTCCAAGATGAACCGAAACGAAAAATTTCTGATCATGATCCGGACCTTCAGTTTTTATAAGTTCATAATACGGACACTGTTTGCTCTGCTTTTGAAAATATTCCTGGAGCAGAGTTTTATAATCCAGATTTCCCCTGTTCTGTTGAACTTTTCGAATTTCAGGAACAATAAATTTTAATACAAAGTCACGGGCTTTTTCATAACCGGAATCAATATAGTAAGCACCGATTACAGCTTCGACACAGTCTGCAATCAGCGCATGCTTCTTCCTTCCGCCGGTCATCTCTTCGCCCTTTCCCAAAACCAGCATTCTGTCAACACCAATAGAAAGTCCAATCGGAGCAAGTGCCTTTTCAGAAACAACTGCCGCTTTAATTTTTGCAAGATCTCCTTCAGGATTTTCTGCCATATCCTCGTATAAAAAAGCTGCAGTCGCCATTCCTAAAACGGAGTCTCCCAAAAATTCAAGGCGTTCGTTATTGTATCTTTTATGCTGAATGTTTTCGTTTGAGTACGATCTGTGATGAAATGCAAGATCAAGTAAATCTATATCATTAAATTTTATTCCGAGTGGTTTGCAGAAATCGATAAGCTCATTCCGCCGGCTTTGAGAAACCTGTCGTGCTCCGAAAAAAATTCCTTTTAGACTTTTCATAATTTACATCATCTCCGCATTACAACAGAATCTTTTTAATTATACACAAAATCACAAAAAAAAACACAGACTTTCCAATCAGAAAAACCTGTGCTCTTTTCCGTAAAAATTTTACAAAAATTAAAACTTATTTTTTTGCAAGTTCAGACTTGATGAATTCGTATGCATCACGAACTGTTTCAAATTCGTTTGCAACTTCATCAGGAATTCCTACTTCGAGTTCTTCTTCAATTGCATATACGAGTTCGTATGTATCAAGGCTGTCTGCTCCAAGATCACCACGGAAAGAAGAATCCATAGTAATTTTGCTTTCATCGATTTCAAGCTTTTCTGAAATAAGCTTCTGGATTTTGTTGAACAATTCGTCCATCTTTTTTACTCCTAATTAGCCGTTTGTTTCCGGTGTAATAACCTGACGACCACGGTAAAAACCGCATTTCGGGCATACATGATGCGACTGAACCAGGTTACCGCAGTTGCTGCATTCAACAAGCTGAGGAGCCTCAAGGCGCATATTAATACCACGACGTCTCTTAGAAACGGCTGCTGATGTTTTTGATCTAGGTACTGCCATATATAAACCTCACTATTCTAGTTTTCTCTAATTTAATGCGGTATCATACAACATTTTTTCCTAGAGTGTCAACTCATTATACTATTGTATAAACTTTTGTCAAACACTTTTTTAAAAAATGTCATAAAAAACTTGACAAATTTAGCAAATTTGTCAAAAAAAATTCATTTTTTCAGATTTTTTCCGCACTTATTTAAATTTTTCCCTGAGTTTTTCTGCAACAAGTTCAGGAACCATTTTTGAAACGTCACCGCCAAACCTTGCAAGCTCTTTAATTGAACTTGACTTAATCGTTACATATTTCTGTTCAGTAGGAACAAAAATCGTATCGATGGAAGAATTAAGCGAATGATTGATAAGAGAAAGGTCAAACTCGTATGCAAAGTCTGTTGCATTTCTGATTCCCCTCAGTAATACCGTTGCTCCGCTCTGTACCGCATAATCAACGATAAGCGAATGCCATGTATGAATTTTTACGTTCCTGTAATCTTTAGTAAGTTCTGAAAGCATCTGTACCCTTTCTTCTGCAGAAAAAAGATAATTCTTTTCCGGGTTAACAGCTACGACTACATCGATTTCATCAAAAAGAGAAATTGTTCTTTCAATTACATTCAGATGTCCGAATGTCGGTGGATCAAACGATCCAGGAAATACAGCTTTAGCCATGCGTAAAAAATATCAGATTTGACGAAATAGGACAAGAGATGTATTATTATAGATATGAAGAAAATCAAATATTATTTTGTTTACACAGTTATGTCTGTTGTACTCGCTTTGTGTGCTGTATCTTGTGTAACAGCAAATGCAGAAAATACAGGGGCTGAAACTCCGGCAAAAGTTTCTCAAAAATCAAATTCTGATTCAGAATATGAAAGAGCTACCAGAGACCTTAAGGGAGAGACCGTTTCTAAAGACACATACGAAAAGGACAAGAAAATCATTCTTGCCAAAATTGATGAACTTAACGGAATCATGAAAGATAAGAACTATAAGTCATGGCTTTCATATATCGACCAGAATTCCATCAATTACTGGTCACAGAAAAAGAACCTTTCAACTGCGTCAAAGCAGCTGCCTGTAAAAGGAATTCAGCTTAAAAACCTTGAAGACTATTTTAATTATGTATTTATTCCTTCAAGAGTAGGAAGAAAAATTGACGAAATCCGCTATCTGTCGGCTTCTTCAATTAAGGCAGTTCAGGTCAGGGGTGACGATGTGGTTATTTTCTACAACTTTAAGAAAGTTGACGGGGAATGGCTTGTAGAAATCCCTACTCTATAATGATTTTGTAACCCTTTGCGGCTCTCCGGGGTTTTCAATCCAGAAAAGCTCCGCAGCCGGATTGTATAAAATTTTGATTGAATTTTTATTTCAGTTACCTTATAATTCTATGTATATATACCGATATATAGAAATAAGGTTTTAATTACAGGAGATCATATGAAAATCAATAAGCTTATGGCAGCAGGTTTAGTAGCTGTGTTCGTTGCTACTGCTGTGTATGCTCAGTCTAAAAAAGAAAATGAAACATCTGTTGAAAGCGAATACATGAGCAGCGTTGAAGATGTTGTTATTACAGAAATGGCAAATTCGGATCAGAGAGACAACAAGCTTGTTGCATTACAGTATCTCGAGGCTGCTGCAGACAGCGGAAATGTTTCACCTGACATGGTTGCTGCATTGAACCAGCTTTCGGGCGAAGGTATTTCAACTCAGTCAAGAACAAAAGGCAGAATGTCTAACAACTACCCTGACATCCGTGCTAAAGCATGTGATATTCTTGGAAAAGTTGGAACGGAAGAAGCAGCTCACATTCTTGCAAATGTTGTACGCTACGACAATGAACCTTGGGTTTTGACAGCTGCTGTACGTGCTCTCGGAAATATCGGTTACAATGATGATGACAAAATTACAGATACAATCGCATTCATTTCTAACCGTGTAGAAACACTTAACCCTACAAGTTCACTTGCATACGAAATCATCGAAGCTTATGAAAAGCTTCTCCCAAATACAAAGAACAAAAAACCGGTTATCGATTCATTGTCAAGAATTGCTGCTGACTACAGACTTGTTCGCCCTGTAAGAACAAGAGCTCTTGAATTGTTGAGAAACAATTCCGGATCATCTTCTAAAGACAGTAAAGAAAAGAAAGACGATAATTCAAACAAAAACTGATTTTGTTCTGATTACATAAAAAAGGGCTGTCTGGTTTCAGTTGCAGACAACCCTTTTTTTTTCGAGAGATGCGGGAGTCGAACCCGCCACCTTCGGCTCCGGAGGCCAACGCTCTATCCAAATGAGCTAATCTCTCAGATCCTTTTGTAAAATATATACAATTGAGATAAAAGTCAATCTGAAAAAAATTGATATTCGAGGTAAAAAAAATGGATCCGATTATTCTTGCATCATCATCACCAAGACGTCAGGAAATCTTAAAAATGATGAACATCCCCTTTCAGGTTATCATGCCGGATGTAAATGAAAATCTTACAACTGCAAAATCTCCTCTTGAACTTACAGAAAGTCTTGCACGTTCAAAAGTTCTTTCGGTAGTTCACTCTCTTCCACCCAAACAGGTAATACCATGGGTTCTGGGAGCTGACACAGTAGTTGCATTGAACAACAGAATATACGGAAAGCCTTCTGACCAGGACGAAGCATTCGAATTCATAAAGTCCCTTCAGGGAAAAACACATACAGTCTGCACTTCTATTGCACTCTATAACGGTGCAAAAAAAACAACTTCAACAAGAACTGCAGTTACAAAAGTAACATTTTATCCGATGTCACAGCGTGAAATCGAAGCTTATGTCGAAACAGGCGACTGGCACGGAGCTGCAGGCGGTTACCGCATTCAGGGAATGGCATCATGCTTTATTTCTAAAATCGAAGGCAGCCAGAGCTGTGTGGTAGGCTTGCCTATATTTGAACTTTATGATATCTTAAAGTCGCAGGGTTATTCGGTACTGGAGTAATTCAGTATAAAATCATCTCTGCCGGATTTGCAAAACGACTGTTGGCCGCTAATTGCAAACCGAAATTCTTCCGGGCAAACTTTTGTTTGTCACGAGTAATAGAGTCAGGTGGTAAATTCTGATTTTTACGCGTTGAATTTTTTTTAATGCGGTGTCAGTTAAATTTACCGGTGAAGGAGTTATCATGGCAGTTGTAACCATGAAAAGTCTGCTTGAATCTGGTGTACACTTTGGTCATCAGGTAAAGCGTTGGGATCCACGTATGAAGAAGTATATCTTTGCTTCAAGAAACGGAATCCACATTATCGATTTGCAGAAAACAATCGCTGCAATCCGCGAAAGCTATGAAGCTGTAAGAAAAATTGCTTCATCAGGAAAATCAGTTCTCTTTGTTGGAACTAAAAAACAGGCACAGCAGGCCATTCAGAAAGAAGCTGAACGCTGTGGCATGTTCTATGTAAACAACCGCTGGCTTGGTGGTATGCTTACAAACTTCTCTACAATCAAAAAATCACTTGCACGTCTTAAGAAAATCGAAAAGATGGAAATAGACGGAACATTTGGTAACCTCACAAAGAAAGAAGTTTCTTCTCTCCAGAAAGAAAAAGCAAAACTCGAAAAAAACCTTGGTGGTATCAAAGAAATGAAAGAACTCCCTGGAGTAATCTTTATCATTGATACACATAAAGAACAGATTGCTGTTGCAGAAGCACGCAGAATGGGTATTCCTGTAATTGCTGTTGTAGATACAAACTGTAATCCGGAAGGAATCGATTACCCTATTCCTGGTAACGACGATGCCATCCGCGCAATCACATTATTCACTTCTATCATTGCAAATGCAGTAATCGAAGCTGATAACGAAGCAGGTCTTAAGATTATCGAAAACCTTAATGACGATGATGAAAATGTTCAGACAGATGCAGTTAACAAGAGCGAAGACGAAGAAATCGTTGACTACTCTAACTACCAGCCAACTGAACAGAAAGAAGAAGATGTTGAGGCTGATGAAAAAGACAGTCTCGTTGACGAAGACAAACTTTATAAATAATCAGGAGCACATATATGGATATTAGCGCAGCAGATATTAAAGAATTGCGAGAATCTACAGGTGCCGGCCTGATGGAATGTAAAAAGGCTCTTATCGAAGCTAACGGCGACAAAGCAGAAGCAGCAAAAATTCTTAAGGAAAAAGGACTTGCTGCTGTAGAAAAACGTTCTGAAAGAGCAACATCAGAAGGACGCATTTTCGTACGCAAACTTGATAACAAAATTGTATTTGTTGAACTTACCTGTGAAACAGACTTCGTTGCAAAGAATACAGACTTTATCGCTCTTGGAGAAAAACTCCTCGACGTAACAGTAGAAAAAGGACTTACATCAGTTTCTGATGAACACACAAAACTTCTTGAAGATCTTCAGATTAAGATTCGTGAAAACATGTCTGTAAGAAACGTAGTTGTAGTAGATATTCCTGCTGGATGTGCAGGCGCTTCATACGTTCACTCAGATTTCAAGACAGCATCTTGTGTTGTAATCAAAGGTTCTGATGCAGAAGCTGTTAAGACATTTGCTTACGACTGCTGTCTCCACCTTGCAGCATTTACACCTGCATACATCACAAAAGAAGATGTACCAGAAAGCTTTATTAACGAACAGAAAGAAATCTTTAAAGCACAGATGGATAACGATCCGAAAATGGCATCTAAACCGGACAATGTTAAAGAAGGAATTCTTGCTGGAAAGATTAAAAAGCTTCTTGCAGAAAGCTGCTTCGTAGACCAGATGTTTGTTAAAGACGACAAAGTTTCTGTAGCCGCTAAACTTGCACAGGTTGCAAAAGAAGCTGGTGCTGAACTTTCTTTCGTTACAACAAAACTCCTCGTTCTTGGAAAGTAATTATTAAATAACAAAGCGGTATCTTTCTTTTATAAAAATTATAGGAAGATACCGCTTTTTTGATTTTTCTGGGATTTTGTGTTATAATATTTGAATACCATAATTTGGGAAGGTAAATATGTCAAATCAAACAAGTGTAGAGCGCATGGACAAAACTATTGCTGCTCTCAAAGATTCATTAAATGCAATTAGAACAGGACGTGCTTCTGCAGCTATTTTTGACAAAGTCCGTGTTGACTATTACGGAACAAAGTCTCCGTTAAGTCAGGTTGCTACTATTTCAATTCCGGAAGCAAGAAGCATAATCATTCAGCCGTTTGATAAAAGCCTCATTTCTGAAATCGAAAAAGCCATTCAGGTTGCTGATCTCGGTCTTAATCCTTCTAATGATGGGAAAGTCATCAGAATTGCAATTCCACCATTGACTGCAGAACGCCGCAAGGAGCTTGTAAAACAGGCAAAAGGTATTGCAGAAAATTCTCGTACATCCATCAGAAACATTCGTCGTGACGGTAATGATGAACTTAAAAAACAGCAGAAAGGCGGAGAAATTACGGAAGACGACTTAAAGAAGATGGAAGACGATCTCCAGAAAACAACAGACAAATACATTGCAGAAATAAATTCAATTTATGATGCAAAAGAAAAAGAGATAATGGACTAATCCTTTATGTCCGGTTCAGCACAAGTTTCTGACAACTTAACGCCTCCTGTTCATGTTGGGATAATCATGGACGGTAACGGAAGATGGGCAAAAAATCGCGGTCTTCCGAGAACTGCAGGTCACAAAGAAGGACTTGAAGTTGCAAAAAAAATTGTCAAAACCTGTGCTGAGTCGAATATAAAGTATGTCACTCTCTACACTTTTTCAACTGAAAACTGGAAACGTGCGCAGGAAGAAGTCGGCTATCTTATGGGACTTATAAGAGGCCATCTTAGGGCAGAATTTGAATTTTATAAAGCAAACGGAATCCGGATTGAACATATCGGAGACCTTGCAGGACTTCCAGATGATGTTGCAGAAGAAATTATAAAGGCAAAAAAAGAAACAGAAAATTTTACGGGGCTTACAGTTATTCTTGCAATAAATTACGGCGGCCGCGATGAACTTGTAAGAAGCGTTAAAAAAATTGTTTCTTCGAAGGTTGCAGAAAAAGTTGTAAATGAAAAATTAATTTCTGATAATTTTGATATTCCAGAATTACCGGATGTTGATTTTTTAATCAGAACTGGTGGTGAAAAACGGTTAAGCAATTTTTTGATGTGGCATTCTGCGTATGCGGAATTCCTGTTTACAGATACTTTGTGGCCGGATTACACACCCGAAGAATTTAAAGAAAATATAAATGAATTTTACCGGAGAACCAGAAGGTTTGGAAACGCGTAAATAAGGATAAAATAAATTGCCAAAACTTGCACAGAGATTAATCGTATTTTTTATAGGTATTCCGCTCGTAATTGCCGTCATTATCCCGGATTTTTTTAATCATTTACTATTCCAGTTATTATTATTAGTCTTCTCTTTTCTTGCATCTTCTGAGTTATGCAACATGCTTTCTCAAAAAGGAAAAATAATTCCAAAACCTCTTTTGATTTTTTTAAGCGTCATAATTCCGCTTGCATCTTATCTTTGCGGATTATTTGAAGTCGATTTTATAATTGTAGATTTAGTTTTTATTACTTCAATAATGGCTGTTTTTGCTTATGAGGTTCTTTTCGTAAAGGACTTCGAAGATTCAAATACAAAAATCGCAAACGGAGTTCTTACTGTTTTTTACAGCGGATTTCTTCCGTCATTTATTGCAAGACTTACCGTTTTAGATGATGCAACAATTCTCATATGTCTTTTCTTTGTATTCGTATTTATAAGTGATTCTGCCGCTTGGCTTTTCGGAATGACTCTAGGTAAAAACAACAGAGGAATAATTGCAGCAAGTCCTAACAAAAGTATCGCAGGTTTTGCAGGCTCATATCTTGGAACACTTTTTATAGTTTTCTTAATAAAATTTTTCTTTAAAGATTTTATTTTTCCAGATGTTTCCCCTGTAAAACTAATCATCCTTGCAATCTGTATTTCTACATCAAGTATTATCGGAGACCTGGCTGAATCAGTTTTTAAACGTTCAAGCGGATGTAAAGACAGCGGTAATATTATTTTAGGTAGAGGTGGTGCATTGGATTCAATTGATTCAATCCTTATGTCTGCACCATTCTTTTATATCTTTGTAAAATATTTCTTCTAATGAAAAAGATTGTAGTTTTAGGTGCAACAGGTTCAATCGGGACAAGTACTCTCGACATCGCAGAAAACATGAAGGACGATTTTAAGGTAGTCGGAATTTCTGCAAATTCCAGCAGGGATAAAATCGAATCAATTAAAAATCATTTTAAATGCAGTTCAACATTATTCTGCGAAGACGGAATCGACGGCATAAAACGTCTTATCGATGAAACAAAACCAGACATCGTTGTAAACGGGATCTCAGGCAGCGCAGGTCTTGCTCCAAGTAAAATTGTTCTCGAAAATGGAATTGACCTTGCTCTTGCAAATAAAGAAACGGTTGTAATGGCATGGCCCCTGATAAAAAAACTTGCAGATAAAAACAACGCAAAAATAATTCCTGTAGATTCAGAACATTCGGCTGTTTTCTGTCTCATAAACCAGTGCGGAAAAGAAAATGTAAGTCAAATCATAATAACTGCAAGCGGCGGACCTTTTAGAAATTATTCTGCTGAACAGTTAAAGGCTGTAACTTTACAGGATGCTTTAAAACACCCGACATGGAATATGGGCCGGAAAATTACAATAGACTCTGCTACCCTGGCAAACAAAGGTCTTGAAGTAATAGAAGCAACCCGGCTTTTTGATTTTGATACTGAACATGTAAAAGTCGTTGTTCATCCACAGAGTTATGTTCATTCGCTTGTAAGGACAAATGACGGAATGCTTTATGCACAGATTTCTGACCCTGACATGAAACATCCGATTTTGCAGAGCCTTTTTTATCCGAAAAATACAGGTAACTATTTAGACAGTTTTGACCTTTTTAATAAAGAGCTTACTTTTTATAAACCGGACTTTGAACGCTTTCCTATGCTTGGTTTTGCATACGAAGCTGCTAAGAAAAATGCCGGATATACAATTGCATTTAATGCTGCAAATGAAATTGCAGTTGATGCATTTGTAAAAGGAAAAATCGGCTTTACAGAAATTCAACTTGTAACACAAAAAACTCTGGAAAAGGATTTTTCAAAGGAACCGGTAGATTTTAACGATGTATTTGAAACAGATAAAACAGCAAGAAAATATGCAGAGGAAATTTTATGGACATTGTAATAGGATTATTGTGTCTTAACGTTATAGTTTTTTTTCATGAACTGGGACATTTTATAGTTGCAAAACTGAATGGTGTTAAAGTTCTTACTTTTTCAATCGGGATGGGACCTGTTCTTTTAAGGAAGATGCATAAAGGAACAGAATACAGACTTTCTCTTCTACCAATTGGCGGTTACTGCGGAATGGAAGGAGAAAACGACTTTCAAAATGCAATTGAAAATAATTCTGATACGATAAATGCATCCAAAACATCTCTTTACGGTGTTCATCCCTTGCGGAGGGCTTTAATCGCTCTTGCAGGACCTTTTTCTAATTTTGTAATTTCGGTGGTGGCTTTTACAATTGTATTGATGGTTGGATATACATTCACCACTTATACAAACAGAATCATTCTTCCGGATGAAACTGTTGAAAGCCCTGCCCGCAATGCAGGAATGCTTTCGGGTGATAAAATTATAAAGATTAATGGCACTGAAATAAAATATTTCTACGAAATTCAAAAAGAAATTTCTTTTAGACCTAAGGAAGAAATTGATATTACAGTTGACCGTAACGGTGAAATATTAAATTTTAAAATCAAAACTCTTCTTAATAAAGATATGGGAAACGGCATTATAGGAATCACATGCGATGATACAGAACTGGTTTATCTTGAAGCTAAAACCTATTCTCTTTTTCCTGCAATTTATCGGGGAATATTAAAAACCGGTGAAATGATCGGTGCTACTTTAAAAAGTCTTACAGTTCTTTTTAAAGGTGTAAACATATCAAAAACTGTTTCAGGACCAATAAGAATTTCTTTAATGCTCGGAGAATCTGTTCGCGGAGGATTTAAAGAAAATTTCAGGACAGGACTTTATTCTCTCATGGAGTTATGTGCATTGATAAGCATATCTCTCGGGATAATGAACCTGCTGCCAATACCAGTTTTTGACGGTGGATTAATTTTCATTGCTTTAATCGAAGCAATAACACGAAAAAGAATTCCGCCTAAAGTTCAATTAAAAATACAGATAATCGGAGTTGCAATTATCATATTTATCCTGATTTTTGTCGTAATGTTCGACATTAATTACTTTGTTACAAAATGGGGTGCAGCAAAATGAAAAAGATTTTTTCACTTATCATTCTTTCGTTGATGTCATCATTATTCTTTGCTCAAGCCGGAACTTCTTTTATGCCACATCTAAAGGAAGTAATTGCAATTTACCAGGACAGTTCAACACCAGAGAAATTTTACACAGTCGGGAAAGACGGCTATGTAATAATATGGGACAGTGAAAACAGGGGTTTCCATTATCAGATAACCGATAAACAGATTAAAAAAACTGCGTTCAATCCTGTAAAAACAGAAGCTGCTTTTTATGAAACTGATGAAAATTCTGTAAACATAATCAGTGTATGGGATCTTAAAACCTTTACAAAAAAGTTTTCCATACTCATTGATGATACAATTCTTTCGCTTAACTACAGTAAAAAAGGGTCTTATCTTATGGCCGGAACAGCAACCGAAAAAGGCGTTCTGTTTATAAATCCTGCAAGCGGTGCTATTGCTAAAGGATATCCGGATAAGCTTCTCATGACATCGTTTATCGAAACAGCAAATTCAGAAAAGTCAATCATGAGTTATTCCATTACAGGCCATATTACTTACACAGATTCTGGAAAAGGAACTACTCTAAAAAGAATAACAACTCAATCTGCACTTTCAAAAATGGTTTTGTTTAACAAAAACAGATTTGCAGCAGGATTTAAAGATAAAAAAATCATCATCATAGATGCAGTTACAGGAAAAACAGCATTTGAAATAGCCGCAGCAAATCCGACAATGTATAATTATAATGATGAACTTTATTATTTTGATTCACCGGCTTCTGCTAAAAACCACTCCCTATTTAAATTTGTGATTGAAGAAGGAAAAGTAAAAAATCCTGTAATTGCATACAATATTAATGGAAAACTGGAAGGAAGCATTTCTGATTTTATAATTACAGAAAACAGAATTATCGCAGGTTCTACAAAAGGTTATATTTATGACTGTAAACTTGATGCAGAAAATGACCTTTATGTATTTAGTCCTGTTTCTTATAAAAATCTGCAGAAAATAATTGATGCTGCGTTTGGTACCGATGATCTTTTTATCCTTACAGAAAAAGCTGTTTATAAATCTGATGAATCAAAAGAAGGCATAATTAAAATTGCAGAAAACAAAAATTATACAAACATTACTTCGATAATCGATTCAGATTCTGAAACAAAATTAATTTTATGGTCGCAGAATAAAGATTCAGCTGTTTCACTAATTTCAACGGATAAAAACTTGCAGTCAAATATCTTTACACCGACCGGACTTATAAAGACTTTAAAATACTGCGGAAATACAAATCAAAACAGCAGTCTTATCTATATTGAAAACAGTTCAAAGGTAAACAGATATAATTTTTCAAAAAATGCTGTTGAAGAGCTCTATTACGGTTCCGGAATCCAGGATGCAGTACTGCTTAATGAAAATGATCTTTATATTGCAAAAGCATGTACTTCGCCTTTAGATTCACCTTTAATTTATGTAAATACAAAAACCCACGAAACAGTTCAGCTTAAATTTGACTGTGATTCAGTTTATTCACTTGCGGTAGACAATTCTGTAAAAGAGAATAATCAGATTATTTATGCAATCGGTGTTACGGATAAAGATGGAAAATCACAGACAAAGATTTACAGATTTGATGCAGAAAGCAAAAAAGTCGAAACTGCAGTATTATTAAAAGGAGCTGATTATACAGGAAATCTCTATGTTAACTTTGATTTTATAATCCACAAATTATGCTCGCAGCAGTTTACATCACTTGGTGTAAAATCAAAAAAATCCCTCGTATACAAACGCAGCCTTAGTCTCCCTGTAAAAGCAGCTTCAAATTCTGAAAACTGTGTATTTGTAAACTCTGATGGAAGCATGTCCTGGGTAGACATAAAATCACCGGAACTCATCGCCGACTGGTACATCACAGACGATGAAAGGGTTCTTGAATACTGATACAGATAAAAAAAATCAGTACCAGAGATTTATCTGGTACTGATTAAAATCAGAAATTATTTTGAACATCCTCTGAATATTGCTTCTTTATAAGTGAATACATATTCCTTCGCAGAGTCATCCCATGTAAATGTTTTTGCCATTCCGGTTTTCTGCATTTTAAGTATATGCTCTTTTTTGTTGTAATAAGCATAAGTTGCCCAGCCGACAGTGTTGTAAATTGCATCAGGGGTAAGCTGGTCAAACATAAAGCCTGTTCCCTCACCTGTTGATTCATTGTAATTTTCGACTGTGTCAGCAAGACCGCCTGTTCTTCTTACGATTGGAAGCGTTCCGTATAAAAGTGAATAAATCTGATTTAAGCCGCATGGCTCGTAGCGCGATGGCATGATAAAAAAATCACTTCCGGCTTCGATAAGATGGCTTAAATTTTCGTCATAGCCGATGTAAGCTTTAAAGTTAGGAAGCTTAGATTGAAGCGTTCTTATTTCGTTTTCACACCATGCTTCACCGCTTCCAAGAACTGCAACCTGAATCTTTAAATTTGAACACATATTATACATACAGCCGTAAGTCGGTGCAAAAAGCTCTGCAATACCCTTCTGGTCGGCTAGGCGGGTTACGATTCCAAAAAGCGGAATGTCTGGATTTACTTCCAGGCCCATTTTTTCCTGAAGGGCTTTTTTATTTACTGCCTTGTCCTTTATTGTCTTAAATGAATAATTTTTAGGAAGTCTTTTATCTGTTGCAGGATCCCAGGAACGTAGATCTACACCATTTAAAATCCCGCGTACGACATCACTTCTTACACGCAATAGTCCGTCAAGACCAAAGCCGCCTTCTGCAGTCTGAATTTCGCGTGCATAAGT
The DNA here is from genome assembly GCA_017553635.1 of Treponema sp. Taxonomy (GTDB): domain Bacteria; phylum Spirochaetota; class Spirochaetia; order Treponematales; family Treponemataceae; genus Treponema_D. Next base: position 109,915 of record JAFZKN010000022.1, read on the forward strand.
CGGAGATACAGTTGTAATCATGTCGGCACTTGAAATACCTGCCTGTAATAGATTTATTCCGCCATGATGCTCAAAGCCTGCGCCATAATAAAGTCCCCAGTCAATTCCAAAGCTCGAAAAACTTTCCTTTGAGTACTGTCCCTGGTAACCAAGGTTATGGATTGTAAGAACACCGCCTGTTTTATTAAATTCCTGATAACGGTAAATGTGCTTTAAAAAAACGAGTGCAGGACTTGCAGACCAGTCATGACAGTGAATTATATCCGGAATCCAGCCGAGCTTTCGTGAAAGCTGGAAGGCTCCGTGACATAAAATTGAAAATCTGTACGGATTGTCATGAAAGTCTGTTTCTGCAGGAGTTCCATAAACACCGTCGCGTCCAAAAGCCTGTTCATGGTCGATAAAATAAACCTTTAGTTTTTCACAGTCAGGCATGGATGCTTCGTAAACTGCAGTCCATGCTTCTCCACCACCAGTAGGAATCCCAAGAGGACCTTCAAGAAGTTTTAATTTGCTGCGGTCAATTTTGTAGTAACGCGGCATGATGATTTTTACATCATGTCCCATATTGGTTAAAGTAATTGCCAGAGCAGAAACTGCATCAGCAAGTCCACCAGTTTTTGCAAACGGAACGGCCTCTGCACTTACCATTAAAATCTTCATAAAACTCCTCCGATAAATTTATTTTTTTGGTGTATGTGCTGCTTTATAAAATGCGTCTTTTGAATTTACAATTGATTTTTCGTCGACGCAGTAACAGATTCTAAACCAGCCTTTCATTCCAAAGCCGCTTCCTGCAGGACAGAGAATCATGTTTTCTTCGAGAACCTTTATAAAGCCTAGATCATCATCGCCCCAGCTATCAGGAACCTTTGCAAAAATATAAAAAGCGCCTTCCGGTTCTGCGTATTTAATTCCGGCATTATCTAAAACTTCTTTTACAAGATTTCTTCTTTTTACATAAGGTGAATAATCGCATGGTGCGTTCCATGTTTTTGCAACAACCTTCTGGAAAAATCCAGGAGCATTTACATAACCGAGTACGCGTGTAGAAAAAATAACGCCTGCAATAAATTCCTGTTTTTCAGGACATGAAGGGTTTACACATACATAACCGATTCGCTCACCAGGAATGCTTAAGTTTTTTGCAAATGAAGTTACTACAACAGAATAATCATATTTATCAAAAACTGTTGCAACTTTTTTGCCATCGTATGTAATTGCACGGTAAGGTTCATCACAGATTAAATATGGATACCTTCCTGTTTTGTCGCCAAATTCCTTTAACGCTTCACACAAAGCTTTTATGTCGCTTTCGCTGTAAATTCTTCCTGTAGGATTATTAGGTGAATTTATTAAAACAGCTGCAGTTTTTTCGTTAAACGCTGCCTTGATTTTAGAAACGTCAAGTGAAAAGTCCTGTGTTGTCGGAACTTCTACAAGCTTTGCATTAAAGTTCATGGCGTAGTTACGGTATTCAACAAAGAAAGGAGACGGAACGATAATTTCATCGCCTGCTGTTAAAAGTGTTTTAAATACACTGTTGATTGCTCCAGCAGCTCCACAGGCCATTACCACACAGTCAGAACTTACTTTAACGCCCTGTTCCTGTGTTTCCTTGTCTGCCATTGCCTGTCTTGCTTCATCATAGCCGGAATTGGACATATAACCATGGCAGCCATGACTTCTGTCTTTTGCAATTTCTTCGATTGCCTTTAATACTTCTTCAGGTGGATCCAGATCTGGATTTCCAAGTGAAAAATCAAATACTTTATCTTCGCCGTATTTTGCCTTTAAGATTTTTCCCTGTTCAAACATCTTGCGGATAGCAGATGCAGCAGGACTTGTAATAATTTCTTTAATTTTTGGTGCTATCATAATAGTGTATTATAGCACGAATGAGGCTTGTGGGCAAATATGAATAAAGTGCCGGGCTTATAAACTGCATGTATTGATTATATGGCGGTATCCTTCAAATAGCAAAGCAATTTGAAGGCCGCGCTTTTCACCGTTGCGCGTCAGAGCGCTTCATTCGTTCGTTCGCATTACTCACTCCGAACGGCTGCGCCGCAGCTACAATCGCTTACCGGAAATTGCAAAACAATTATATCTTAAAAAACTTATCAAAAATTTTTACTAAATTTAACTCTTGTTAATACTCCAATTCACCATCTTTAATCATATATGAATTTTTAAGTTTTCTAGAGGGATCGAAAATTAACATATAAGAAATATTTCCTTCTATAAAATAAATAGCAGTAAAACTTCCATCTCCTGTTGAACAGTATTCAATATCTGGTTTCCCATAGTTAACCAGAATTTTAATATATTCAACACCTCCTCTTTCATTTATCAAATTTTTTTTAGGATGGAAGGCTCGGTTAATTAGAAAACATGTACCAATAACTACTAAAATCAATAAAATAATAATCAAAAATTTATATTTTCGTTTCATAGCAACCTGCTTTTGTAATTTTAATCAATACGGCTATCATAGAACAGCGGGATTCTTTTACCGTCTAAATATTCATTTTCTCTTATACTGTAATCAGTCCATACATCAAGTTCCATAAGTTTAAGTGACTCTGTAAACTTTAACTTATAACATTTTGATTCATCAAATTTATAAATCAAAAATAATTCGTTTTTGATATCAGGTTCACCAAATTCCGTAATTACCTGGTCGAGTGTATTTCCAATCGATAACTGTTCTATATCTTCTCTGTTATTTTTCTTTTCTTGTTTAAAGACAATAGGATTCCTGTTATCATAAAAGACTGTATCATTCAACCCATAAGTCATTCCACATAATTTAAACCATAAATTAAAATCAAGCACATAAGAATTATTATCTTTTAACATATAAATAATCTTAACACCATTTTTTGAATTACCAATTGAAAATGGTTTCCCGAATTTACGAATTATTTCTTTATATGATGTGCCAATTTTTAAATTCATAAATTTTTCATACGAAATATTCTTATGAAGTACTCTACATGATGCAGTATTAAACAAAACGAATACACACATTACAAAAAGTATTTTTTTCACTTTTATTGAGACTGACTTTGACATTGACTTACCTCAAAATATCCAACAAAATAACCATAATTTAAAGGTGGATCGAACCGATTAGCATGTTTCGGATCATATATCCTTTGACCAGCAGCATCTTTATCTGAAGCTGGCATCGCTCCCTGTTTATGTGACCAGAGTCCATTATCCTCTAAACGATACCAATGATAATCATTATAAATAGTTTCTCCAGTTTTACTATCTGTCGAAAATGCAATAAAAAGAGCAACTTTCCAATTTCCTTCTTTTGAAACAGGCGCATCTATGGTTGTCTCTGTAAATAGGTAACCACCTTTTGCAGTATCTGCTTTTGCAAGATCAACAATTTTAGCAGCTCTATCCTGAATAGGTGCATTTAATGGCATTTCCCGAAGCTCATCGTCCCTTCCTGCCAAGATCCCAGGCTGCATTGCAAATACTTTTGATCCGGTCGAATTAAAATTTTTATTTGTTATAGGGTTTTTTGTTAAATTTAATGCATACGCATAACAATTTGTTGTGTTAACTATTGTAAGATTTAAGTACCATTTACTTGTTTCTGTAAAATGTGGAAGAACAGCACCATGTTTTTTATTCCATGGAATAAGATACTTTTGCACTTCATACGGGACTGTTTCCCTTCCATCCGGATCTGTGTACTTAATCGGATTATTTCCCGCATAGTGATAGAGGTTAAAGTTTACGTGATTGTATATGCCGCCCATTCCGGAGTCGGTTTTGTCAAAGTACTCTCCTGTGTTCATTGCAGGGTCCGCAGAAATCCAGCGGCTCATCTTCGGGTCGAGATACCTCGCGCCGTAGTAGTAGAGACCGGTTTCTTCATCAAGTTCTTTAGCAGAAAACCTGTAAGGAAGCTTTGTGATAAGCGACGTCTCTGCCTTTAAGTCCATC
>JAFZKN010000004.1 GCA_017553635.1 Treponema sp.
CACTGCATATAGATATTCTTTTTTAGAATACATTCTTACAAAAAAGGAAAAATAATGATTTTTTTTTACCAGGTGGGCGGGACAAAACTACTTCGCGGCTTCTGTGGCTTGCAGAGTTAAACGAGCGCGGTATGTTTTGGAACGCACACATGGTAAAGAGAAAGTTGTTTTTTTGTGGCTTTCTACGCTTCGAAGCACTCTCGAGTGTCATCATATTTGTGGGATGTCTGGAGACGGGAGAAGTTTACATTTTCTCATAAAAAAACTTGCGGATTAGATATATGCATGTATAATTATAGAAATAGAGAGATTATTAAAAGTTGGAGAACGAAATGAAAAAGTATTTGAATTCTTTTTGTGCAGTTTTTGTTTTAGCTGCGTCTCTTTTGGTAACAGGTTGCAAAGCTCCGAGTGGTGGGGGAGGTGGATCAAAAAATGTCATAGTTAACACTGCAGTTACTGGCTCAGAAGTTTTTATTGACGGACGCAGTGTAGAAATTTATGCAAAATGGATTTGTGACCATGAAGTAACACAAAAAGAGTTTAAAGATATAATGGGATCCGATGCTAAGTATGATAGTTATTCTGAATATGGCTACGGGGAAGGTAATAACTATCCTGTATATTATGTCAGTTGGTATGATGCAATAACAGTTGATACTCCCTCTACAGGACCTACCTCTGCATCCCAACGCAAAATACGAGGCGGTGGTTTTTTTGATAGTAAAGATAAATGTACAACTGGTTATAGGAATCTAGGATGGGATAGTGGAACTTTTTACCAACCTGGTAAAAAGGCTGATTTAGGCTTCCGTGTCTGCCGCAGTGCACAATAAGATTTGCGTTCAACAAAATAACTTTTCACACAGCCCGGAATGCAAACCGGGCTTTTGTTAAATTCAGCGTGTAAAAAAAATCTACTTCAACACAGTGGCGATCCAGTCTAAGGCTGTTTCGTCGGTGCCGTCTTTGTTTTTTCTTCCGGTTTTATCAAAAAGTTCGACCCAGAAGTGGTAGCGCGTTTCATATTCTACATAGCGCGAGTTTTTGCACCAGCGTGCGCACATTTTTCCTGTAGGGCTTCCCTGCTCATAAATTCCTTTATCGTTTTTAGAAGTTGCAAAATAAAACTGAACAGGAAGCAGCTTAATTAATTCGCTTACTTTCATTTGATAAAATCCGCTTCCAGAAATTACAGCTTTAAAAAGCCGTGGTTCGTAGCACGCAAGTTCAACTACAAATTTTGCACCCTGGGAAAATCCATAGCCTACAATTTTTGTCGGATCAATACATTTATTTTTTAAAACAACATTCTGAATCAAAAGACTTACACTTGCAGGGTCTGTAAAATATTCAACACGAGAAAGGACAACAAGAACACACGCACCGTTAGGCGACATTCGTCTCTGAAATTCATTGCTTATAAAAATTCTTCCGTAACGGCTCAGGCCCGCGCTTCTTTCACAGCTTCCATGAAAGACAACAATGAGAGGAAGCTTTGGATCTTCGCGCTGTTTGTCATATCTGTACTGGTCGGGGATATATAAATAAGTTTCGTGACCTGCATAATCTTTCTGGTAATTCCATTTTCCGTATGACGAAATTTTTTCTGTCATGTAGTAAGCTGTGTCAAAGGTCATCTCGAGCGGACGCCTTCTGTAAAGTAAAAACTGCGCCACTACAAGTATGAGCATAATGCCTGTGGGAATAAGAAATAAAACTCTTCTGAATTTCTTCATAATTTTGATTATAGAATAGAAATGTTTTTTTGCAAATTTTGACCGCTTTTTTATTGTGGCGATATTGATTTTTTTTTAGCTGAATTTGTTCAAACCCTCTACAAATGTATCGTTCTAACTGCAACTGTTAAAAAGATTTTTCTTGTCATTCCGCTTTATTTTTAATATCTTTACTTATATCGTAAATTTTATTCCGCGTAAAAAAACGGAATTCTATATAATAAGGAGCTATATAAAATGGCAAAACAGTTGTTATTTAATGAAGATGCACGCAAAAAATTACTTTCAGGTGCACAGCAGATTGCAGAAGCAGTTAAAGTTACACTCGGCCCTTGCGGACGAATGGTAATGCTTGATAAAAAATACGGCGCACCTACAATTACAAAAGACGGAGTTTCTGTAGCAAAAGAAATTGAACTTGCAGATCCGTACGAAAACATGGGAGCTCAGTTTGTACGCGAAGTTGCTTCTAAAACAAATGATGATGCAGGTGACGGAACAACAACATCTACAGTTCTTGCTTATGCTTTAGTACGCGAAGGATTTAAATCTGTTGCAGCAGGAATGACTCCTATTGCAATCAAACGCGGAATGGATAAAGCTGTAAAAACAGCAATCGAAGAAATTAAAAAGAATTCTAAACCTGTAAAGGGAACAGAAGACGTAACTCACATTGCAACAATTTCTGCAAACAACGATCAGGAAATCGGAAAGATGCTTGCAGATGCAATTGAAAAAGTTGGTAAAGACGGTGTAATTACTGTTGAAGAATCAAAGAACATGGATACAACTGTAGACACAGTAGAAGGTATGCAGTTTGACCGCGGATATATTTCTTCTTACTTTGTTAATGACCGCGACCGCATGGAAGCAAACTTTGATGATCCATACATTTTAATTCACGATAAAAAGATTTCTTCTATGAAAGATCTTCTTCCTGTTCTTGAAAAAGTTGCAAACGAAGGAAGAGCTCTTATCATTATAGCAGAAGATGTAGACGGTGAAGCCCTTACAACTTTGGTATTAAACTCAATCCGTGGAACAATCAAAGTATGTGCAGTAAAAGCACCTGGCTTTGGTGACAGAAGAAAAGACATGCTCCAGGATATTGCAATCCTTACAGGCGGTCAGGTAATTTCTGAAGAACTTGGACTTAAACTTGAAACAGCAGATATTTCAATGCTCGGTAAAGCAAAATCTGTAAAGATTGACAAAGACAATACAACAATTGTTGGCGGAGCTGGAACAAAGAAAAATATTTCTGAACGTGTTGCAGAAATCAAAAACCAGATTGAAAAAACAACTTCATCTTATGATAAAGAACAGCTTCAGAAACGTCTTGCAAAACTTGCAGGCGGTGTTGCTGTAATTAATGTTGGTGCAACAACAGAAACAGAAATGAAAGAGAAAAAATTCCGCGTAGAAGATACAATCGCAGCAACAAAAGCAGCACTCGAAGAAGGAATTGTAACAGGTGGTGGACTTGCACTTATCGAAGCATCTAAAGCACTCGAAGCAATTCCAGAAGATCTGTCAGAAGACGAAAAAGTCGGATACAAAATCGTTCGCCGTGCACTCGAAGAACCTATCCGCCAGATTGCAGACAATGCAGGTGTTGACGGAGCAGTAATTGCTGAACGCGCTAAAAAAGAAAAGAAAGGTGTAGGATACAACGCTTACACAGGTGAATGGGTTAACATGATGGAAGCAGGAATCATTGACCCTGCAAAGGTAACATGTTCTGCATTGATGAACGCAGCTTCTATCGCAGCTACAATGCTTACAACAGAATGTGCAATCACAGACATCCCTGAACCAAAAGCTCCTGCAGCTCCGGCTCCAGACATGGGTGGAATGTACTAAACATCGCTGGTTTTGCAAAGCAAAACCAGGTAAGTTCGCGTTAGCGAACGATAATCACAATACACCAGAAGGCGTCCAGAAACGGGCGCCTTTTTTTCTGAGCGGACTGTATGTCAAAATAAACACAGCCCATATCAATATTGACTGTTGCAAATTCAGCATTACAAAATATTATGGCAGTATGGAAAAACGAGCAATAAAAATCATTATCGGAAGTGTATGTTTAGTAAGCGTTTGGGTTACAACCTTTTTCTGGAATTCAAGAAAAATTACGTATATTTCTACTTCTCCAGACGGTAACCTTCTTGTAGATGGTATCGAGTATCTAAAGACGGGTGAAGTAGTAATATTACCGGATGATGACAAGGTAACTTTCAAAACAACTGATGATTCCAACTGGAATTCGTTTGTTTCTGATAAAGTTTCCGAAGTGTACCGCGGTGTCTTTACCAGTAAAAGAAAAATTACGCTTAATAATTATGCTATGGCAAAATATCCTGTAACTCAGGAACTTTATGAAAAGATTATGGGAAACAATCCGTCACGGTTCAGCAGGCAGAATTATGGTAACAAATATACGGTTGAATGTCCTGATGAAAATCCAGATCTCCGCCCTGTAGAAACTGTTTCATGGTTTGATGCAATAGTATTCTGCAATCTTCTTACCATTCAGATGATGAAGCGGGACGACTGCGTTTATTATTCTGATTCAGCCTGTAAAAAAGTTTATACACAGGCAGACAGCCAGAAAAGAATCATACCTGTATGCGGAAAAGGAAAAAAAGGATACAGACTTCCTACAGAAACAGAATGGGAATACGCAGCACGCGGCGGTCAGTATCAGAGTGCAGAATGGAACGATGCTTTTGCCGGAACAACAACAGAAAACGAAAAATATATTAACGATTTTAAGACAGTTGTATTTGTTGATGGTAATCTTGATGAGTACGGCTGGTATAAAGGAAATTCGGATGAAATAAGTCACGAAGTTGGAATGAAAAAACCAAACTCGCTCGGACTTTATGACATGTCTGGAAATGTCTGGGAATGGCTCTATGACTGGTTTGACCCGGATGTTCCAACAGGAAAAAGTGTAAACCCTACAGGCGGAAAAACCGGACCGGCACGCTCCCTCCGTGGCGGTTCATGGTTTGAGCCTGCATTTGAATGCAGTGTTACAAAAAGATTCAGTAATGCACGGCCATGGATTGGTCACCATTACTTTGGATTTAGGATCTGCAGAAGTCTTTAAAATAGAGGCAGGTAAAAAGTGGGTAAATAGTAAAAATATCCAATTTTTTGTATAAAAGGCAGATTTTTAAATTTTTATTGTGGCTTTAAAAAAATGCTGTGCTAAAATTATTAAGTGAGAGAGATTATAAAAAAGAGGTGTTTTATGAAAAAATTTGCCCTTGCTGCTTTACTTACTGCTTTTGCTGCAGTAGCTGTTTTTGCTCAGTCAAAGACTTATGTCATCGACCTTGGTGACAGTACAACTGGAAAGACTGTATCGATTGTAAAAAATCAGTATGGTCCGAATCATCAGAATGCAGTTCCACCTACATTCACAAAGTTCTTTGCAGATGACATGCCTAAACCGGGAGATATTGTAGAAGTTCATTATAAATTAACAAGTAATAAGGATCTTCCGGCTCTTACATTTGCACTTATCGATAATTCGGAATCTGCAAAATGGTGGCTTGAAATTTCTAATCAGTATGAAACAATTGATCCCATCAAAGCTGATCAGGTAGTAGAAGGAGTTATTAAGTTTAAGGTTATTGCAACTCCTGTTGCAGCTGTAACTGTTCAGTTGATGTATGATGACAAAATTGTAAGTAAAATTACACTCCAGAAAGCCGGCGTAAAAACTGGAAAGAAATAAAGATAAAAAGGAGTGCATATTCTATGCCTGGAAGACATTGTCTTTCAGGCATATTTTATTTTAAAATAGTATAGGTATAATTTAAGAAAGCCTGGAGAAGGTGAGGTAGTAGATGAAAAAAATTGAAAAAAAAGATTTTCCAGAAATTGAACGGCTCGTTGAATTAAATAATCATGATGAAATTATAAAAAAACTTCAGGAAATTTTAACAAAAATACTTTTAGAAACTCAGATAAAAATTTCAACAGAAAATGGAGACGTTTATATCGAGCCTGTATTAATTGAAGCTTATTATTATAAAAAAGGTGTTTTTGAAGATTTTTCTGTTCATCGTAATGAAGATCTTCAAAAAAATCATTTTGGAAAGCTCTTTATTCACCGTCCTAGAGGCTGTTATAAAAAAGATACTAAACCTGTTTTTGAAAACCGCGGTGGTATTGATCTTTGTCTTTCAAAATCTTCTGATTACTTTTTCTCTGTTTTAATAAGAGAAGCCTATGTTACAATGAAGGAAAAAAGAATTTATGTTAATGGTCCTGGGCGGCTTATAAAATATCTTTCTGGTCAGTCTTTTGGCAGTGAGAAAGAAATTCCTGAATTTACTGTAATATCTGAGGATAATTATAATGAAATTGAAAATCAGAATGTACTGTATTTAATGGAAAGGCCTTTTGACGCACCTGTATTTAATACTGTCAGAATAGGACTTTCATACGACAGAAAAGCAGAAGGAAAAAATAAGGATAAAGAACGTAAAAAGGAAAAATATGTTTTTGCTCTTCTTGGCGGCGTAAAAGGAATGAACCGTAAATAAAAAAAAAGATAAATGCCGTTATAAAAAAATAAAACAGCATTTATCTTATTCATGATTTATAAATTCAACCGGATAATTATCTTTCCATTCCGTCCATTGTGATGATTGCGCCTTTGTCGTCAAACTTAAGTTCGCGGAATTTAACGTTGCGTTTCTGGTTTATTCCATTTGAAAGCTCGCAGTCATGATAGAAAAGATACCACTTGCCGTTAAACTCGAGGATAGAGTGGTGTGTTGTCCATCCGAGTACAGGTGTTAAAATCTTTCCGCCGAATGTGTATGGTCCGTAAACATTTTTAGATGTTGACCAGTTTAAAAAGTGTGTATCACCTGTTGAATATGTAAAGTAATATGTGTCGCCTTTTTTAAAGAGCCATGGATCTTCAAAGTAACGTCTGTCGTGATCGCCGCCTGTGAGAGGCTTTCCGTTTTCGTCAACGATTACAAGGTCGCGTGGTTCTTCTGCAAGTGTTTTCATGTCCAGATTCATCTTTGCGATTTTTGGACAAACTGCTGGAGTATCGCCTGTAGGTTCTGTGTTTGCTTCGTCATATTTGTTGTTGCGGTATTTATCAAGCTGTCCACCCCAGATTCCGCCGAATGTAAGATAGAAGTTTTTATCTGTGTCCGGGAAAATACAAGGGTCAATTGAGAATGTTCCCTTAATGTAATCAGGTTCTGCTTTAAAAGGTCCGCGTGGAGAATCTCCAACTGCAACACCTACACGGAAAAATCCTTCCTTGTCGCGTGCAGGGAAGAAGAAATAATATTTGCCGTCTTTTTCTGCGCAGTCCGGAGCCCAAACCTGTTTTGATGCCCACGGAATGTCCTTAAGGTCTAAAACAAGCCCGCAGTCACGTGGCATTGTGTTTTCATCATCCATTTCATATACATGATAGTCTGTCATGTCGTACTGGTCACCGTTGTCGTTGTTTTCGACGTCGATGTCACGGTCGTGCGACGGATAAATGTAGATTTTGCCGTTAAATACATGTGCAGAAGGGTCTGCAGTGTAAAGGTCTGTTACAAGTGGCTTTTTTTCAATATTTGACATAAGTTACTCCATTTTTCTTTAAATTATAACACAGAAATTCTTATATGTAAATGTACATATGCTGAACTTTGTTTATGATACAGTATCACTTTTTTGATTTACTGAATAAAAAAATAATATTTTCTATAAAAATATTGGAAAATATGGTATAATAATTTAGTCGGTATGAGAAAAAAAATTGCTGTTTTTGTACAGGAAATTTGGTCAGATTATAACAAGTCTCTCATAAAGGGAATCCTTGATTTTTACAGGGATAAAGATGTTGATGTCTTTTTAAGCCAGGTAAGAATTCCTTTGTATGAGGGAGATGCTTTTGGAATGCAGTACTGGTCCTGTCTGCGTGTCGGTTCATGTGAAGATGTAGATGCTGTTATAGTATGTTCGCCGACATTCTGTTCTACAATGTCTGCAAATGAACTTTCTAAACTTCTTGAGCCTGTTGCGGATAAGAAAATCATTTCTGTATCAATTCCACTTAATTTAAAAAATTGCTGTCATACAACTGTTTCATGTAAAGATGCATATTCTGAATTTGTTTCTCATATGATAAAGCATCACGGTTCAAAAAAGTTTGCCTTTATGTCTGCAAATATAGAAAATTCTGTAGAAGCACGTGAAAGGCTTGATGCATTTAAGAATGCCCTTAAAGAAAATAATATTGAACTTGAAGAAGATAAAATTTTTTACGGGAACTTTATGTTCGATGATGGTCCAAGAGAGCTCGGAAAAAAATATAAATCAAAAGATGATATAGATTTTGATACTATTTTTGCTGCAAATGACATGATGGCTTTTGGATGTATTTCGTATTTAAAACGTCTCGGTGTAAAAGTTCCTGAAGAAGTAAAAGTTGTAGGATACGATGACATTCCTCAAGCATCAACTGATGATCTTACTTTATCAACGATAAATCAGCAGATAGAGTTTCAGGGAGAAAAGGCTGCAAGTCTTGCATTGGAATTTGCAAATGGAGTTGATGTTCCAAAACGCACAATGATTCAGGCAAAACCTGTATTTCGTGAATCATGCGGATGTGCAGTTGATAAATCAAAAAAAGAATTGACTCGTGTTGCAGATGAAAAGCTCGAAGCGCTTTTAAGAAATGACTGGAGTTTAAACCGAATTCATAATCTTCTTGATAATACACAGTCTGATGAAACGCTTAAGGTTGTATTTGACAAGATGTATGATATCATGAGTTACAACGAAATTAATTTTGCAGCTGTATGTCTTTATCGGGATCCTGTGTTTGTTGATATCGGAGAAATTCCAGAAGTTCCTGGAAGTGCATATCTTGCATTTTATGTTGATAATGAAAAAGGAATAAGAAAAATAAATACTGAATATGAATTTAATCTTAGAAAACATTTTATGGCAGAGGAATTTGACGGGGAACCTGCAAGACATATGCTTGTACAATCGATTTTCTACGGAGATTTCAGTTACGGTTATGTTATAATTCAGACTGATAATGTTTCAATTCCGCTTTACAGTGTCTATTTAAAAATTCTTGCAAATGAAATTGCGCAGGCATATAAGTATACACGCAACATCGAAGAAAAAGCAGCACTTGCAAAAATGAATCTTGATCTTAGTATTAAATCATTTACTGATGAGCTTACAGGTTTATTAAACAGACGTGGTTTGATGAAGTATGGAAAAGAATCGATTAATCTTTCAATTCAACTTGAAAAAGACGGTGTAGTTTTATTCTGTGATATGGATCACTTAAAGTTGATTAACGATACATACGGCCATGATTACGGTGATATTGCAATTAAGGCACAGAGTGAAATTCTTCAGCGAACGTTCCGTGTAAATGATATGATAAGTCGTCTTGGTGGCGATGAATTTGTAATTATCGCGCCTGGCTTAAATCTTGAACAGCTTGAACGTGTAAAAGCAAGAATGGATAAAGTAAGTAAAGAAATCAGAGTCGAAAAAAAACTTCCGTTTGATGTCTGTATAAGTATCGGCGGTGTTCCATATGATAAAGATAACTGTGATCTTGAACGGCTTATAATGGATGCAGATAAGGAACAGTATGAAGAAAAGAAACGGCATCATGCAGAAAGAAAATAACGCAGAAAAAAAAGATAAGAAAGAACAAACGGAGAAAGCCTGGTTTTTGCAGGCTTTTTTTTATGGTCTTACTTGATGTTCCCTTTTGATTCGTGTTATTATACAGATCTACATGGGGAGCTGGTACTACCGGCTGAGAGGAAGATGAATCTTCGACCCTTATAACCTGATTCGGATAATGCCGGCGTAGGGATATAAAACCTTTTGCACAATTATCTGAATTTTTCAGGTAATTTTTTTTATGCCCTGACGGCAATGTAAAAGGTGGTTTTATGAAAACAAAAAATGAAATCCTTCAGAACAGTCTTATCTGGTTTGGAGCGGGAGTTTCGATTGCAGAAATTATTGCCGGAACTTCTTTTGCTCCACTTGGATTTTTTAAAGGTCTTTTAATAATTGTTATTGGACACATTATCGGATGCGCTCTTTTCTTTCTCTGCGGAATGATTGGCGCTAAAACAAAAAAAACTGCAATGGGAACTGTAGAAAACAGTTTTGGAAAAGCAGGCTCGGTTTTCTTTGCAGTGCTGAATGTGTTTCAGCTGGTGGGCTGGACTGCAATCATGATTTACGACGGCTCGATTGCAGCTGCAGGAATTTTTTCTGTTCCGTCTTATGTATGGTGCATCGTAATCGGAATATTAATTTTTATCTGGATTATCTGCGGTGTTAAAGATCTTGGCTGGATTAATAAGCTTGCAATGGGTCTTCTTTTTATTCTTTCTTTGGTTTTATGTTTTGTTGTATTTACAAGCAGGAGTGGCTCAATTGCTTCTGCATTTGATTCTATAACTGAAGGGTTTGCACTTGAGCTTTCGATTGCGATGCCTTTATCATGGCTTCCTTTAATTTCTGATTATACTAAAGATGCTCAAAAGCCAGTCGGCGTTACATTAGGTTCAACTTTAACATACGGACTTACAAGTATCTGGATGTACGTAATCGGAATGGCCGGTGCAATTTTTGCAGGTGAACCAAGCATCGTTACAATAATGGTTAAAGCAGGTCTTGGTATTGCAGCTCTTGTAATTCTTGTAATGTCTACTGTTACAACAACATTTCTTGATTCGTGGAGTGCGGGTATTTCAAGTGAATCGATTCAAAAAAAGTTTAATGGAAAAATCGTAGCACTCGCTGTTACTGTAATCGGAACAGTTGCAGCAATTGTTTATCCTATGGATGACATTACAGATTTCCTTTGTCTTATCGGAAGTGTATTTGCTCCTATGGCTGCGATTCAGATTGCGGATTTCTTTATTCTTAAAAGAACAAGTGAAGATAAAAAAATCGATATTGTAAATTCTGTAATATGGCTTATCGGTTTTGCAGTTTACAGATATCTTATGACTGTTGATATTTTAATCGGAAGTACAGTTCCTGCTATTGTGATTGTAATTGTGCTGTGTGTTGTTGTAAGAAAAATCTTTACTAAAAAAAGCGCTTAAATAAAATCACCCCTGAAATTGAATTTTTTACGTTCGGTTTTAGGGGTGTAATTGTCTTTGGAGTGGCAGTTTTATTTTAAGCTTTAGTTTTCCTGCTGCCTGAGGCTATGCATTAACAATTTCCATAACTTTATCGACAGTCATTTTCAGAGATTTTGCAATTATGTCGACAGAAACGCCGTTTGCATAGAAACTTTTAGCATCTTCGATGGCTTTCTGCTGAGTGCCTTCTGCAATGCCTATTTCACGGCCTTCTTCGATAAAGTCGCGTCGGACTTCTTCTTCGTCGTATTCTGTAAGACTCATTGCAAGCACCTCCTCTTTCTGAACCTTAAAAAAGCCGTCCAACAGTTTTTCGTGGATGGCCCAGTTCATGGCTTCGTCAACGGCAGCCACCGCGCTCATTCCCTTTTTCTTGTTCTCGGAAATGCGCGATACGTACTGAATGTAATTATATAACGGTTCGCAGTTTTTTTGAAG
>JAFZKN010000005.1 GCA_017553635.1 Treponema sp.
ATAACTGATTAATTTTTCCGGTCAACCTGCAACTTAGAGATGTACTTAAAGAAACCTATGTCTATTATAACTGATTAATTTTTCCGGTCAACCTGCAACCCTAAACTAGGTCTTTCAAAACAGTTTTGTATTATAACTGATTAATTTTTCCGGTCAACCTGCAACTAGACAGACTCTTCATAATCACTGTGATGAATTATAACTGATTAATTTTTCCGGTCAACCTGCAACGAAACATTGCAATTATACAGAAGATGATACATTATAACTGATTAATTTTTCCGGTCAACCTGCAACATTGAAGGCCATCTCAAACAGGACAGATACATTATAACTGATTAATTTTTCCGGTCAACCTGCAACTGTCTGACACTTTAAGCCGCATTGTGTTGTTATTATAACTGATTAATTTTTCCGGTCAACCTGCAACATATTAGCATTTTTTTAATATAAATCTACTATTATAACTGATTAATTTTTCCGGTCAACCTGCAACTTGCATTGGCAAGACGTTCAAACACAATCAATTATAACTGATTAATTTTTCCGGTCAACCTGCAACAAAAACGCGCAGATATTCTTTGATAAGGGAATTATAACTGATTAATTTTTCCGGTCAACCTGCAACTTTCTGGAGTATAAGTTAGAGTGCAGAATGATTATAACTGATTAATTTTTCCGGTCAACCTGCAACTCTACAAGTAGCCAAAATTTATTGTTTTGTATTATAACTGATTAATTTTTCCGGTCAACCTGCAACTTATTGATATATGCAACTGTTACAAAGGCTATTATAACTGATTAATTTTTCCGGTCAACCTGCAACACAGATAAAAGCCAAAACCGAGAATAATAAATTATAACTGATTAATTTTTCCGGTCAACCTGCAACAACTCCTTTCTTATCTCACATTCATATTCTATTATAACTGATTAATTTTTCCGGTCAACCTGCAACATAAAGGGGGTGAAAGTATGAGTGAACTTGATTATAACTGATTAATTTTTCCGGTCAACCTGCAACTAAATACGAAGAAGCACGCCTTGACGATTTATTATAACTGATTAATTTTTCCGGTCAACCTGCAACAATCGGCTTCCGTGTATGGCTTGCAGGTAAATTATAACTGATTAATTTCTATTATTATACCTAATATCTTGAATAGTATATAACTATATAGTATAATATTGTTATTGGGACACCTAAGCATGGGTGGCTGTCTCCTAATCTTAATATGATGGGAGACTCGTGCAGATATGACACCTTACGAAAAAGCAATGCTTGTCATTGCATTTGTAACTTTGCTTATAGAAGCACTCGCTCTCTTCAAGTAATCTTGTAGAAGCAAAAATAAAGCCTACCCTATGTGTGCAACTCCGGTAGGCTTTTAATAACTTGCAAGGAGACAGCCACTCGCTAGGTGTTCCTTTCTTTTTTACTATACCACAATCACCCCAAATGTCAATATGCGGCTACCCCTTTTAACATCGGAACAAAAAAGCCGTCCTGAACGGACGGCCGGTATATGTAAACGGACTGCGGCTTGGCCTGACCAGTCCGAAAAAAAGGACTTGAGATAACCCAAGTCCTAAAAGGCGTCGCTCAGAATCGAACTGAGGCATGATGGTTTTGCAGACCAGTCCCTTACCACTTGGGTACGACGCCGTGTAGGCTTATTTATATCAAAAAAGCGAAGTTGTGTCTATAGGCAATGTGCGGGCCGCAAGGGTTTTTCTGCATGAACGTTTTGATTATGGCTTTTTTGATATCTCATTCCCATTTATTGACATTTAATTTCATACTTTAATGACAAAAAATATAAAAAATACTATTGTTTAACCATGTTCACTAAAAGCAAAGAATACATCATCGAAGGTCCAATCTGGAAAAGCCTCATTACATTCATGCTGCCGATTATGCTGGGAATGTTTTTCCAGCAGCTGTACAACACTGTAGACGCTGTCATTGTCGGACGCTTTGTCGGTAAAGAAGCTCTCGCCGCTGTCGGTGGTGGAACGACATTCTATATAAATCTGCTCATAGGATTTTGCGGCGGGCTCTCGTCAGGCGCATCAATAATCATTTCGCAGTTTTTTGGGGCAAAAAAATACCGTGAGCTTTCTTCTGCTGTCCACACTTTTTTTATTCTCTCATTTGTAATGGGAATTATCATAACTTTAGCAGGTTTTTTTCTAAGTGAATTTGCAATGAAGTTAATTGGAACTCCATCAGACATTTACAATAACGCAGTAACTTATCTTAAAATTTATTTTCTTGGAATTACACCGATGTTTATTGCCAACACTGCATCAGGAGTTCTTAGAGCAACAGGAGATTCAAAAACTCCTTTCTATATTCTTGTAGCAGGATGCTTTTTAAATATAATCCTCGATTTTATTTTTGTAGCTGTATTAAAATGCGGAGTTGCCGGTGTTGGCTTTGCAACTCTCATCTCGCTTGTAGCAGGTACAATTGTCATCATGATAAAGATGATTAAGACAGATGAAGTTTATAAACTTAAACTTTCAGAATTAAAGGTTAATCCGTCTGTATTAAAGAGAATTTTTAAACTCGGAATTCCTTCGGGCTTGTATTCAACTATGTATACGATTTCAAATCTCATAATGATGACATTCGTAAACACATTTCCTACAACAACGATTGCTGCATGGACTGCATGGGGAAAACTCGATGCAATTTTCTGGATGTCAGTTTCTTCTATGGGAATGGCGTTAAATACTTTTTCGGGCCAGAACTACGGCGCTAAAAAATATGACAGAATTAAAAAAGGTACAGTGCAGGGTTTACTCATCATGTATGCTGTAACGATTGTGCTTATAATACTTTTCAGGACATGCGGAAGATATATTTACGGCTGGTTTGTTCCGGGAGAAACAGAAGTTATCGAAATGGGAATTAAAATCATGCTCTTTCTTACTCCTGCTTTCTTTCTTTTTATTCCGAATGAAGCTTTATCCGGAATCATCGGTGGTGCCGGAAAAACTTATGTCTCGATGATCATCACTTTCTTTGGAATCTGCGGAACAAGAATGATATGGCTTTACACAAACTGCCGTGGAACAACTGACTTTATAAAAGTGCTTTACTGCTATCCTATTTCGTGGATCATAAGTGCGACGATATTTTTTATCTATTATAAAAGCGAAAGATGGATTCCAAAAGACAAAGATTAAATTTCTTTGTGAATCAGCTTATACGCAATTGAACCCGGCTTTGGACTTGCAGGACAATTGTCCGGGTCAAACCACTGTGCGTCTGCTATTTCTTCTTTCTGAAGAACTATATCACCGCTTTCATATTCTGCCGTAAAACCAAACATAAGCTGGTCAGGAAAAGGCCAGCTCTGGCTTCCGCGGTACTGAATGTTCTTTACGTTTATTCCGACTTCTTCTTTAATTTCACGGCGCACGGCTTCTTCTGCACTTTCACCGGCTTCGATAAAGCCTGCAATACATGCATAAATATCCTGGTTGCGGTTAACATGACGCGCAAGAAGAATTTTATCGTCTTTATAAATAAGCACTATAATGCACGGAGAAATACGCGGAAAAATATTTAAATTGCACGAAGGACATGTCATTGCAGTAAGCTGACTGTGTGGTTTTAGTTTTGTTCCGCATGAACTGCAGAAAACAGTCTGCTTATGCCACGTTGCAAGCGCCCTCGCCCTGAACGCCACAAAATTTTCTTCTTCTGTGTGTGTTGCAAAATAATCCCGTAATGTCATTGAACGATATTCAGAAGGAAGCTTATCCTTAGAAAGCAGAACAAGAACCTGCATATCCGTTGTTTTCTCTTCAAAAAATTCAGCAATAGGATTGTCGCTTTTTATATTTTCAAGATCTGATTTTGTCAGTTCTTTCTCATCATTTCGTAAGATTATTTCCCGTTCAAAAATTACAACTGTCTTCATAATCAATCTCCTGACCTGTATATTCTACCACTAATTGCATCATTTACCAATATTTCATTTTCTGATAAAATAATTATATGGTAATTTCTTCAATTGACTTAAAAGATGGACATGTTGTTCAGCTTAAAAATGGAAAAGATCTCGTGCTTCAACGCGATGATGCAGACAATTTGATAAACGATTTTAATTTTTACGGTGAAGTTGCAGTAATTGACCTTGATGCTGCAATGGGACACGTTGATGCAAAAGGAAATTCAGTAAATACGCCTCTTCTTAAAAGCCTCCTTCGAAAAGGAAATGTAAGAACAGGCGGCGGAGTACGTTCAGTTAAAAGAGCAAGAGAGCTCATCTCTCTCGGTGCAGAAAAAGTAATCATCGGTTCAAGCGCATGGAAAAAAGATCCAAAGCCGGGTGAAAGTGTTTTAGATACAGAATTTCTTGAAGAACTTGTTAAAGCAATCGGCAAACAGAGAATCATAATCGGCGTTGATGCCATTAACGGAAAAATCGCAATCAAGGGATGGACAGAAACAATAAACGTTTCACTCATCGACGGCGCTAAAGAAGCAGAAAAATACTGCAGCGAACTTTTATTTACATGTGTAGAAAAAGAAGGATGCATGCAGGGAACAAACATGCAGATGGCGAAAGAGCTCCGCGATGCAGTTAAGTGCCGCGTAGTTGTTGCAGGCGGCGTTTCTTCTGAAGACGAAATCGAAGAGCTCGAAAAAATGGGATGCGATGTTCAGCTTGGAATGGCTCTATATACAGAAAAGGTTTCTCTTAAAGAATCTTTCCTCCGCTGCCTCGACTGGAAAAAAACAGACGGTATGATTCCTGTCATCGCTCAGAGTGAACACGGCGAAGTTTTAATGATGGGTTATGCAAACCGTGAAGCATTTACTAAAACCTTTGATACAAAAAAACTTACTTTCTGGAGCCGTACAAGAAACGTTCTCTGGACAAAGGGAGAAACAAGCGGACACTTTCTCGAGGTTTTAAAGCTTCGTGCAGACTGCGACCGTGATACAGTTTTAGCAACTGTAATTCCACACGGCGGTGTCTGTCACACAGGAAGCTTTACATGCTTTACAAGTGATCCAGACGAACGTTCTTCTTTAGAGCGCCTTTACGGAACAATTGCAGAACGCTTTGCAAATCCAAAACCCGGAAGTTATACTGCAACGCTTGATGCAAAACGCGTTCGCGAAAAAGTAGAAGAAGAAGCAGAAGAAATCTGTGAAGCAGAAGGAAAAGACGAAGTAATCTGGGAAGCAGCAGACCTTTTATATTTTATAAGTGTATTGATGTATAAAGAAGGCGTTAACTGGAAAGACGTTTATAACGAGCTTGACAGACGCCACAAAGAAAAATAATTTATCAAAATGCACGGTTTTATGCCGTGCATTTTTTTATCTTTTTACACTGAATTTAGCAAAAGAGACACTTAACAGGGCAAATTCTGTCACTTTTTTTTCCTAAGACTTTTCTTAGGAAAAAACGCCTTTTCTAAGAAGAAATTTATTAGACATACTGGTCTATTTGTGCAATACTGATGTCACAAGGAGATTATATTATGAAGAAAATAATTCTTTCTTTAGCTGCATGTTTTGTAATCGGAACTGCAGCATTTGCACAAGATTACTCAACTGTTGACTTTGGCTTTACATTTCCAATAACATTCATGGAAGATAACAATTACAGTGATGCATATTTTTCAACAAAAGCTTTTGGTGTATATGCTGAATATTATGAGGACCTTGGCCCATTCTTTGGCATTACATCACACGCATTTCTGTATTTTGCAGGACATCCTGATTTCTACATGAATGGAGACTGGCAATTTTCAGTTGATGATATTTTAAACCCGATCGGATTCAGCTTTAACCTTATGCCTACATTGAATATTCCAATCGGAAGTGTCGTAGAACTTCGTGCCGGATTAGGTCTGGGACTTACATGGCGATATGTACTTTACGATACATATGCAGGACAGATAGGCGCAAACCAGTGGTTTTTGACATTCCCTGTAATGGCCGCAGTTCAAGTTAACTTTACAGACAAATTCGGACTTAAAGCAGGTTGTGACGTGCAATTTAAGATTGTAGGCATAGAAAGTTATGATGACTATGACACATCAGAAACGATTGATGCCTTTACAGGAACAATCTTACCATATGTCGGAATTGTATTCATGTTCTAATATTCATATTCCGGCATAAACTGAACAAAAAAAGCCGGCTTCCCGCTTTTCACTTAAAGTGATTCGGGCAGCCGGCTTTTTTATTTTAAGTAGTTTCTACAAAACTATTTTCTCATTTTCATGTTAACTGTGTAGTGTTCTGTAAGGAAGTCTGCATCAATTTCCATTTTGATGTCTGTGCTTAATGTTGCAGATTTTGTAAACTTATAAGTTCTTCTTGTATCATCACATCTGAATGTAATTACAACACCGTCAGCTGTAACATTTACTTTAAAATTAGATCTTGTGTTCTTTCCAAAGTTATAGATTACTTCGCCAGTTTTTGCATCTTTAAGGATGATGGTATTATTTACACCAAATTCCCATGCTGCATCATAGTTTGGATCAATCCAAGTTCCTTTTGGAAACTGTTCACCTGCAGCAGCAATTTCTTTGTCTGCCTGATTAAGAGCATCTCCTACAGGATCTTTTGCAAATGCAAATGCAGCTACAGCTAAAACCATAACAGTTACTAAAATTTTTTTCATAGAAATCCTCCACTTTGATTTCATATTATAGAATAGTCAGTAAGTTTCAAAATCCAGTTTAGTTTTGAAACCCTCTCTGATTTTTTAAATTCTAACTGCCTATATCGATTATTGTCAATACCACTATTCTGTATTATTATAAACATGATGAAAAAAGACACATTGCAGCCTAAAACCCGAGCTCCAAGAAACAAAACTCTTTCATTAATTCCTTCAGAAATTCCGCATCTAAAGGCTGAAATTTTAACCGCAGAAGATTTAAAATTAAAAGCAGGTGACCTTTCTGATACTGTTCAGCTTAAAAAAACAATAGATGACAGAGTGTTAAACTGTGACATTTTCGAAGGCTTAAAATATATCCCCGACGAATACGCAGATTTAATAATAATTGACCCGCCGTACAACCTTACAAAAAACTTTAACGGAACAACATTTAATGCCCGCTCCGATTCTGACTACGACAAATATCTTGAATCGTGGTTTTCTCTCGTGTGCAGTAAATTAAAAAAATCCGGCTCGCTTTATTTATGCGGCGACTGGAAATGCACGGCAAGCTTACAGCGTGTTCTTGAAAAAGAGCTTACAGTTTTAAACCGAATCACATGGCAGAGAGAAAAAGGTCGCGGCGCAAAATCAAACTGGAAAAACGCAATGGAAGACATCTGGTTTGCGGTAAAAAATCCTGACAATTATTTTTTTAATGTAGAGGCTGTAAAAATAAAGCGGCGCGTTTTAGCCCCGTACAAAATCAACGGAAAGCCAAAAGACTGGGAAGAAAGTGAAGAAGGAAATTTCCGCCTTACATATCCTTCGAATTTCTGGGACGACATAAGCGTTCCATTCTGGTCGATGAGCGAAAATACTGACCACCCGACGCAAAAGCCCGAAAAGCTTTATGCAAAGCTCATTCTTGCCTCTTCACGCGAAGGCGATGTAATTTTTGATCCGTTTTTAGGAAGCGGCACATCTGCAGTAGTTGCAAAAAAGCTTGGCCGTCATTTCTGCGGAATTGAACTTAACGAAGAATATTCACTTCTTGCACAGAAGCGGCTTGAGCTTGCGGAAAACGATAAATCGATTCAGGGATTTTCTGACGGCGTCTTCTGGGAAAGAAATACGAATAGATAAATAGCACATACATTCATTAAAAGCACGTAGCGAAAAGACAATCGTTACAAACTTAGAAAGCGTTGAACTTTCGATTAACCCTAAAAGCGTCTCGTTTGTAACCGATTAGATTTTCGCGAGAGTGCGTTTTATAAATATTATGTTTATCTTTTTTGTATTTAAATGCACAGCGACTTAAAAAACTCACATTCATCATCATTGCATTTTGCCGAAAGCTCACAGTTTAAGTCCGCATGAAAATCATGAATTGCCTCGCGGTCTTTTTTTGTTCCGTAAATTTTTGCAACATGACGTATGCCATATTTTTTAAATAATCTTTCAATATATTTAACTTGAAATTTTACAAAGTCATAGCTTCCTGCAACTATAAACGCAGGCGGAAAATCTTTTGTAAAATTTGTATGAATGTTGATGAAATCCTTTAAAGCAACTTTTTTTCCATTAATGTCGGCTTTACCGGTCCTCAAAGCTTCTTCCCCAAGGACATCTTCCATGGATGAAATAAAATCAGATACAAGATAGAAAAACCAGTTTATTTTATAAACCCCACAGTTTAATCCGACCCCACGCGGAACAAAACCCTCATAAGATTTTATTCCCATAAGTTCAGAAAACTTTGGATTAGTGCATATCATTGAATAAAGTGCAGTGTAATGCGCTCCAACAGAATCTCCGACAAGAAAAACATTATTTAAATCAAGATTGTATTTACAGGCATTTTCCTTTATCCATTTAATGACACAGTTTGCATCATCAAGCGCCGCTGGAAACCTGAATTCCGGTGCAAGCCTGTAATTAAAGTTAACTACGGCAAAACCCCTTTGGGCAAGCGACATAAGATAAAACTGGTACATTTCTTTTGAGCCGTAAACGTACGAACCACCGTGAAAACTTATTATAACGGGAATTTTCCCCCTGTAACCGCTTTTTACATAAAGATCAAGCAGATTCCAGCCGTTTATCGTATCGTATTCACACGGTTCTCTATAAGGAATATTACGATAAACCTTAATATCATCCGGCTGTTTAAGATATCTGTGGCGAACTGCATTAAGCATTGCCCACTCTTTTCTGACCCTTTCACTAAACTCTGACATTACGACGATTCTAGCATTTTTTTCATATAAAATCACCATTTTTAACTTGACTGAAACAGTGAGACAGGTTTATATTAATAATACCGTGCACGAGCACGAAAAAGCATTTTAATGCATAGGAGCAAATCTATATGAAAATCAAATCAGTATTTTCAAGTTCTTTTGCCAAGTATGGTAAAGTTCTTACAGGCTATGATGTATCAGAACTTTTAAACAAACTTGACGAAACAACTAAAAAACCGGACAACGCCGTAATCTACGAACCGGGAGATGCAGGTCTTGAAAGCCTTCCAATCGCAAAAGAATTAAGCGATAACGCTTTTGGCGGAATGCCAATTCAGGTTGGTTACTGTAACGGTAATAACACAAAATTGAACTGTCTTGAATGGCATCGTGGTACAGAATTGAACATCCCTTCAAACGACATAGTTTTACTTCTCGCTTCTCTTTCTTCAGTCAAAAAAGGAAAGTTGAACACAAATGCTGTTGAAGCATTCTATGTTCCAAAAGGAACAATCGTTCAGGTTTATGAAACAACTCTTCACTATGCTCCATGCAATGCAGTAAAACAGGGTGAAGTTTCAAAAGAAGGATTCCGTGTAATCGTAGTTCTTCCTAAAAACACAAACACAGAAAAACCTGCTATCAAAGAAATCGACTTTGAAGACAAGCTTCTCTGGGCACGCAACAAATGGCTTATTGCACATCCGGATTCATCAGAAGCAAAGGCAGGCGCATTTGTCGGCTTAAGCGGAACAAACATTGATCTTGCAAAAAATAAATAATTTCAATCACACAGGAGTAAATTAAATGATTAACAACAAACCAAAAATCAAAATCGGTATCGTAGCTGTTAGCCGCGACTGTTTCCCAGAGTCACTTGCTGTAAACCGCAGAAAGGCTCTTGTTGAAGCTTACACAAAAAAGTATGGTGCAGACGAAATTTATGAATGCCCTATCTGTATTGTAGAAAGCGAAATTCACATGGTTCAGGCATTGGAAGACATTAAGAAGGCTGGATGTAACGCCCTCTGTGTTTACCTCGGAAACTTCGGACCAGAAATTGCAGAAACTCTTCTTGCAAAACATTTTGAAGGACCAAAGATGTTCTGTGCAGCAGCAGAAGAAACATCTAAGAACGGTGGTCTTATCCAGGGTCGTGGTGATGCTTACTGTGGTATGCTCAACGCTTCTTACAACCTCAAGCTCCGCAACATCAAGGCTTATATTCCAGAATATCCAGTAGGAACAGCTGAACAGTGTGCAGACATGATTCATGAATTTGCACCAATCGCAAAGGCTGTTTATGCTTTGAATCACCTTAAGATTATTTCTTTCGGACCACGTCCACTCAACTTCCTTGCCTGTAACGCACCTATTAAACAGCTTTACAACCTCGGTGTTGAAATTGAAGAAAACTCAGAACTTGACCTCTTCGAATCATTCAACAAACACGCAGGGGATGCACGCATTAAAGACGTTGCTGCAGACATGGCTAAAGAACTTGGAAACGGAAACAAAAAACCAGAAGTTCTTGAAAAGCTTGCACAGTATGAACTTACACTCCTTGACTGGGTAGAAGCTCACAAAGGATACAGAGAATTCGTTGCAATTGCAGGAAAATGCTGGCCAGCATTCCAGACACAGTTTGGATTTGTTCCTTGCTATGTAAACAGCCGCCTCACAAACATGGGTATTCCAGTATCTTGTGAAGTTGATATTTACGGATGTCTTTCTGAATTTATCGGAACAGTTGTTTCTGATGATACAGTTACACTCCTCGACATCAACAACACAGTTCCACAGGATATCTACGACGAAGACATCAAGGGAAAGCACGGAAAGTATACAATTCAGGATACATTCATGGGCTTCCACTGCGGAAACACAGCTTCTTCAAAGCTTTCATTCTGCGAAATGAAGTACCAGCTCATCATGGCTCGTGCTCTTCCTATCGAAGTTACAAACGGAACTCTCGAAGGAGACATCGTACCGGGTGATATTACATTCTTCCGTCTGCAGTCTACAGCTGATGCTAAACTCCGCGCATACATTGCACAGGGTGAAGTATTACCAGTTGCAACACGCTCATTCGGTGGTATCGGTATTTTCGCTATCCCGGAAATGGGACGTTTCTATCGCCACGTACTTATCGAAAAGAACTTCCCGCATCACGGTGCCGTAGCATTCGGTCACTTTGGAAAGCAGCTTTTCGAAGTATTCAAATACATCGGTGTTGAAGTTGATGAAATCGGATATAACCAGCCAGCTGGTGTCCGCTATCCAACAGAAAACCCTTGGCGCTAATTTAATCTGAAATTATTTAATGTTGCGGGCAGCGAAGTAGTGCAATTCCTGCCTGCAGCATTTTTTTTATTTTATAAGTTTTAATTTTTTTATATAATACAGTTCAGCATGTCAGTTACAATAAAAGATATAGCATTAAAAGCCGGCGTCTCACGTGGAACAGTAGACCGCGTTTTACATAACAGAGCTGGAGTAAACCCTGAAGTTGCAGAAAAAATCAGAAAACTTGCAGACGAAATGGGATTTATCCCAAACAAAGCCGGAAAGATTTTAGCAGCAAGAAAACAGCCGATTAAATTTGCCTGTCTTCTTCCGGCACGCGCAAAACCATTCTTTGAAGATGTAATCAAAGGTTTTAAAAGAGCTCAAAGTGAATTATCTGACTACGGAGTTTCAGTTGATATTTCATTTGTAAAAGATTTTAAAACAGAAACACATATTAAAGCGATAACAAAACTGGAACAGAGCGGATTTTCCGGCCTCTGTCTTACGACAATCGACACGCCAGAAGTTCAGCTGGCAGTACATAAAATAGTTGAAAAAGGAATTCCTGTCGTAAGCGTAAACACAGATATCCCGGATAGTGGAAGAATCTGCTATGTCGGAACCGATTACACGCGTTCCGGGAAAACAGCAGCAGGAATGTTAACACTCACAACTTCAGAGTCCCTTAACATTCTCATCATAACAGGTTCATACAATATCCGCGGCCATAAAGAAAGAATCAAAGGTTTTATCGAAGGCCTTAAAGAACACAAACAGAACTGCAATGTAATCTGTACAATCGAATCAGAAGACGATGACGAAACTGCTTATAAAAGAACCCTTGATGTGTTAAAAATAAATCCGGACATAAACTGCCTCTTTATTGCAGCAGCAGGTGTATCAGGAGTCTGCCGTGCACTTAAAAAACTGAACCGTTCAAATATGCACATAATTGTGTTTGACGAGACCCCTTCGACCAAAGAATTCATAAATTCCGGATTAATAAAATTCACTATTGGACAGGAACCTGAACTTCAAGGTTACATGGGAATAATGCGTCTTTTTTCCTGGCTCATGGAAGAGGGTAAGAGAACATCAAGCGATTATATTACTCAAACAAGCATCAAAATCAAAGAAAATATAGCAGAATAGAAAAAAATCGTATATAATATTCCTCATGAAAAATAAGTTGAACAAAGAACTTGCCATATGCGGCTTTTCTGCAGTAAAGACTCTGGAAAAAAATAACCCGGAAAAAATTCGCCGTCTTTACTTTACACAGGAAAGAGCACCTCTTTTCGGCGGTCTTTGCAAAGCAATGTCAAAACGAAAAGCCCCATACAATGTCGTAGAGCCTAAAGAACTTGAAAAGCTCTGCGGAAGCATTCATCATCAGGGCATCGTCGCAATGATTGACGAACCAAAAATTTCAGAAATAGATAATGCTGCACTTAACGAAATCATAAATAAAAAAGAACATATCATTCTCCTTGATCGTGTCGGAAATGCAAACAATCTCGGAGCAATCGTAAGAAGCGCAGCGTTTTTCGGAATAAAAAACATCATAATCCCAAACGACGAAGCACAAAGTTCCATAACTACAAGCTCATATAGAGTTGCAGAAGGCGGAATGGAATTTGTAAACATCTATTGCACAGATTCAATTTTAAAACTCTTAAAATCTGTAAATGGAAAAATGATAAGAGTCGGTACAGATTTAAGCGCAACAAAACCTGTAAGCAGCTTACCGGAAATATGTAAAACACAACCGGCACTTATAATTCTTGGAAATGAAGAAAGTGGAATTTCTGAATCGGTCCGCAAAAATTGTGATGAACTTATCATAATTCCTTATTACGGAATAAAAACCGGAAAAGCATCTCCGGTAGAAAGCTTAAATGTTGCACAGGCAGCTTCTATAATTTTATACGAACTGCTGAAAAAATAAATTTCATTATGGGTGGGAAAAATGAAATACTTAATTTGCTCTGATATTCACGGCTCAGCTGAAGCATGTCAAAAAGTAATTGAACAGTTTAACTCTTTAAAATGCGATTACATAATTCTACTTGGTGACATACTTTATCACGGACCGAGAAATGAAATTCCTTACGGACACAATCCTCAAGAAGCAGCAATGCTTCTTAATAAATATGCAGACAGGATTATCGCATGCCGTGGTAACTGCGACTGCGAAGTCGATCAGATGCTCTTAAATTTTCCAATCACCCAGGATTATTCTCTTTTACTTGATGACGGAATAAAAATATTTGCAACACACGGGCATCTTTTTACACCGGACGATGCAAAACTTTCCTATGATGTCTACTTTTCAGGTCATACACACATTCAGGTTCTTGAACGCGGTCAGCACAATGCAATTATCTGCAATCCAGGTTCTGTTTCTCTCCCAAAAGCACAGTCAAGTTCTGGATTTGCAGTTTACGAAGACAACTGTGTCATGCTTTATGATTTAGAAGGAACTAAATTAAAAACAATGTCACTCTAGAATTGTAATTTCAACACGGCGGTTTTTTGCCATTCCTTCTTTAGTTGAATTGTCTGCAACAGGTTTACTGCTTCCACTTCCCTTAACGATAAATCTTGAACTTTCAATTCCTCTCTGAGAAAGCATTTCTGCAATAACTTTTGCACGTTCCTTTGAAAGTTCCATTTCTCCAGTAAGATTTCCCGTACTGGCTGTATGCCCTTCTATCAGAAACATCGATTCCCGCGCCGTTTTAAGAACTTCTGCAATCTGAGAAATTTTTTCATCCTGTCCTGGTAAAAGTTCACTTGAATCCGGCTTAAACTGAAGGTTTTTTACCGTAAGCATAATTCCAGCCGGAGTCTCTTCCCATGTTCCAAGTCCTTCATCATCTCCAGTCTGGTCATCAGTCCGCACAGCCTCGTTGCCAGAACCATCAGCAGGCGAAGAGTTATTCCCATCATCAGCAAGCGCGATTTGGCTTGCCACACCGCCACTTCCCGACGCTACAGGATCATACTCTATATCCTTTATTTCATTCTGTTTTTCAACAAACGCAACGCGGTTTATTGTTGCAATAATTTCATCTTTTTCAAGTGCAGGCGGATATTTTGTAAAGCACGAAATTCCACCTTTAAATGTTACAGTATTCCCGTCTGAATATTTAAAAGTTTCATCAACCGTATCGCGGATAACAAGAGCAACGCCTGTGCGTTTTTCGACATAAATTGTTGCACGGTGAGAACCGCTTGCCTCAACAAGTTCTCCATCGCCACCAAAGTCAAGATAAAATTTTGCACCGTATCGAGTTGCCCAGCGTGCACTTAATACAAAAACATCTTCGCCATTATAAACTTCATCGCGGAGATATTCATATTCAACATAAAAAGGAATTTTTGTAATTACACCTTTGTTTAACGGGTCAACTGCCCTGACTGCCTTAGAAGTCCATTTATCGCCGGGTTTTATTTTTCCATTTGCATAGGAAGGAAAGCTTCTGAACGATGGATAACCGTTATCCTCAAGCATAGAAAGATTACCATCACTTGATATTTTAAACGAAGAAGGAATCGCTTCATTAATTCCATCTTTTACTTCTGCAGTATTTCTTTTTGTTGATTCGTCAATGAAAAAATTTCCGTCATAGTAAACATAATTATCATCAGTATTTGAAATTGCAATAAAAGAACGGACTTCCCTGCTTACAAGACCCGTGTACTTTCCGTTATCGTACCGACGTAAATCTGTCCGTTCAATATAAGAATAATTCTTTCCACCTGAGTAAACAATCTGATCAGGCTCTCCTGCAAAAAGGAAACTGCTCAATATAAAAACAGATGCTGAAAATAAATTTCTTTTCATAAGCCTCACATCTTTTTAAGAGCATTAACTCTTTCTACAAGTGTCGGATGATCATACATAAAGAATGAATAAATTTTTGGCGGAAGAAGCTCAGAAAGATTTTCACTGTTAAGCTTAATGAGGGCAGATATTAAATCTTTTGAATTCCCACATATTTGGGCAGCGTATTTATCTGCCTGGTATTCATCACGGCGGCTCATAATTCCAGAAAGAGGAGTTGCAGCAAAACTTACTGCTTCATACAGAAGCATCGAAAGATAAAGTCCCACAAACTGATAATTAACGATATTAGTTTCGTTTACCATCATAAACCCAAACGAATTGTACAATTCAACATTCTGAGAAAGCAGATATAAAACAAACATCATTACAAATTCCATCGGAAGAATAAAAAGCACGCGCTTTAAAATATGCTTTAACTTGTAATGACCAAGCTCGTGTCCTAAAACTGCAACCAGTTCATCAGTTGTAAGCTGCTTTATCAGAGTATCATAGAGAACAATTCGTTTGGTTTTTCCAAAGCCCGAAAAATAAGCGTTTGAATGATTACTCCTCTTTGAAGCGTCCATCACGAAAAGTCCGTCATTAACAAAGCCTGTTTTTTCAAGCAGTGCCTGAATTTTAGTTTTAAGTTCACCTTCTTCAAGAGGTGAAAATTTATTAAAAAGCGGAGCTATGAATTTTGGATAAATAATCATCATTATAAAACTGAACGCAATCATGACAGAGGCAACCAGAATCCACCAGTTAGAAGGAAATTTATTTAATATAAATGTAACTGCAAAAACAAGAATAAAACTTAAAACGACAGAAACAGCAAAGCCTTTTATTAAATCTAAAATCCATGTTTTTAAAGTCATGTTTGAAAAGCCATATTTTTTTTCAAGCTTAAAATGTCTGTAAATATCAAAAGGAATTCCAAGAAGAGTTGATGGAAGACCGATTATAAGCATAAATAAAAATATGTGTAAAAATGAATTTGGATTTACAAAGCCTGTCGTAAGAAGCTTTGAAAAAACAAAGGGATAAAAACCAAAAAGAACAAGACAGAAATTAAGTGCAGTAGAAAGGATTGACTTTGGAATCCAGAAAAAATATTTTTCGTTTTCGTAAGAGGTAATCTTTTTTAATTTTTCTTCATCAAATGCATTTTCTGCTGCTTCTATATTACGCAGGGCTTCTGGGATTACACCACCGTTTTTCTTTCTTGCAGCATAATCGATGTATTCAAGAATATGACCTGCAATAAAAGTAACTGCAGCTCCAGCAATATAAACCCACACAAAACAGTTAGAGAAATTTAATACCATAATATGTATTTTACTATTATTTTCTTGCCTTATCAAATAAAAATTATTACTATATCTAAGATGGATATTAAAATTATCGCAGAGCTTAAAAACAGACTTATAACCGATTGCCTTAAAGGCAGCGACTCCTCTGTTACAAATGTTTTTCTACTCATGCCAAAATATAATACAGAACTCTTTCTTGGCAATGATTATTTTCTCCGCTACTATCACGGCTTGCCAAACAGAACAGGCTACGCTTTTCCACTTCCTCTCAAGGATTTAAAAAAGCCTGATGGCTCTTCTCCAGATCAGAGCGTATATCTTAAAAACGCATTTTTACATATCCTTGAATCACGCAAAGATTCTCCTGTAGATTTCTGTCTTTTTACGCTGAATCAGAAAAATACCTTTGATAATTTTTTAAAAGAAAATTTTCCTTCCTACAAAGTAAACTGGGACAGTCTTCGCGATGATTCTGACTATATTTATCTTCAGAAAAACCTTGCAGAGCTTCCGGGCCCTGTCCTGCACAAAAAGAAAAATCATGTTTCAAAATTCTTACGCACTTATGAAGGTAAATGGGAATATAAATCATTTCCCGAAGAGGACATTGCAGACGACTTTCTTTTAATCGAAGAAGAATGGTTTAACGAACGCAGCAATGATGTGGAAAAGGCTTTTGATAAAGAATCACTCCTTCTTGAAAAAGAAAGCATAAAATATGCAGTAGAAAATCATGAGCTTTTCGGTTTATCAGGCGGAATAATTTATATAGAAGAAAAGCCTGCTGCAATGTGTCTTGCAAGCCCAATCTCAGATGATACACTTGATGTTCATTTTGAAAAAGTTCTTTCTCAATACGCACAGAACGGCGGCTACCCTGCGATAAACAATTTTTTTGCAAAATCAAAATCAGATTACCTTTATTTTAACCGCGAAGAAGATGTCGGTGTCGAAGGCTTACGAAAGGCAAAGCTTTCTTATAAACCAGAAATTCTTCTTGATAAATATTTCGGAAGGCTTGAAAAATGCTGAGCAGGATTTTATCAAAAGAACAATGTGCCTCATGCAAATTCTGCTGCAGCTTTAGAAGACAGAGTCTCTGGGAAACTCCGCTTTTTGACAAAGATCAGATGAAGGCTGTTTTAGAAAAATATCCTGATGTAGAATTTACAGAAGCTGGTAACTGCGGCAGTTCCAAAGGCGAAAAAAAAATCTACACTGTAAAGCTTTATGACAGATATAAAACCGATGACCCGAACGAAGAAGCCGCCTGTCCGTTTTTAGACACGGCAAAGGGCTGCATATTACCCAAGGATTTAAAACCCTTTGACTGCAGTATATGGCCGCTTCGTGCAGTCCGCTCCGATGATAAAATCAAAGTTGTCCTTACTCCTACATGCAGCGCAATAAATAAAATTCCGCTTGAAGATGTTAAAAAATTTGTAAAGGAAGAACTTAAAGACACAATCCTTAAATACGCAGAGAGCCATCCCGAGATTATCAAGGATGACTCTGATTTTTTTGTTGAGTTATAAACTTAAACCTTAAAATGTTTTTATTCTACAGTTACAGATTTTGCAAGGTTTTTAGGTTTATCCGGATCAATTCCGCGTAAAACAGAACAGTAATAAGCAAAAAGCTGTGCCGGAATTATTGCAGTGATTGCAGCAAAAATATCTTCGATCTGTGGAATCTTGATGATTGTATCTGCGCTTTCACCTTTAACAAAAACCTGCTCATCACCCTGACAGATTACAAGAGTAGAAGCACCGCGTGTTTTTACTTCCTGCACATTACTGTTTATTTTCTCGTAAAGTGCTTTCTGAGTTGCAAGTGCTACAACAAGGGTTTCTTTATCGATAAGAGCAATCGGGCCGTGTTTAAGTTCACCTGCAGCAAAAGCTTCGCTGTGCATGTAACTTACTTCTTTAAGTTTAAGTGCACTTTCAAGACTTGATGCACTGTCAATAAGACGACCGATATAGAAAACTTTGTTCTTGTTAAAATTTTCAGATGCAAATTTCTGAGTATTGCTCTGGTCTTTTAAAATCTGTTCAACCTGATCTGGAATAAGCTCAAGCTGTTCAAGATAATATTCAAAATCTTTTTGAGAAACTGTATTGCGTGCTGCAGCCATTTTAAGTGCAAGAAGATAAAGACACATAAGCTGGGTTGTATATGCCTTTGTCGAAGCAACTGCAATTTCAGGACCGGCAAGAGTGTAAATTACACGGTCTGCTTCACGGCTTACAGTTGAACCTACAACATTTGTAATTGCAATTACTTTTGCACCTGCTTCTTTTGCAAGACGAAGGGCAGCTAAAGTATCTGCTGTTTCACCAGACTGGCTTATAATGATTACAACATCTTTATTAGAAATAATCGGGTTTTTATAACGGAATTCACTTGCAACATCAACCACAACCGGAACACGTGTAAGCTGTTCAAAAATGTAGCGCGCTGCAACACCTGCGTGATATGCAGTTCCGCATGCAGTAATTATGATACGGTCAACGTTTTCAAAGATAGAAGAAAAATCCATTTCATCAAACTTAATGTCAACTGCTTTATCTCCATTAAAAACAAGATGAGGATGAAGTGTATCTTTAAGAGCTTTTGGCTGCTCATAAATTTCTTTAAGCATAAAGTGAGCATACCCACCTTTTTTAGCTGCGGCCATATCCCACTCGATGTGAGAAGGTTCTTTAATTATTTTTTCACCATCTTCTGTAAATAAATCTACATGGTCAGAATAAACTACAGCAAGCTCTTTCTGATCGAGGTAGTAAACTTCTCTTGTATATTCAAGAACTGCAGGAACATCACTTGCAATAAAGTTTTCGTTTTTACCAAGACCTACGATAAGCGGGCTGTCTTTTCTTGCAGCAATGATTCTGTCCGGATAATCCTTGCAGATAACACCGAGAGCATAGCTTCCTTCGAGTTTTTTAAGTGCGAGTTTAACTGCTTCAAAAATATCATTTGTCTGTTCATAGAAAAAGTTTACAAGATGTGCAATTACTTCTGTATCTGTCTGGCTTTTAAAAACAATTCCCTGAGCCTGAAGCTGTTCCTTTAACTTAGCATAGTTTTCGATGATACCGTTATGGACAATTGCAATTGTTCCGCTTACATTTGTATGTGGATGCGCATTAATGTCACTTGGTTCGCCGTGAGTTGCCCAGCGTGTATGACCGATTCCGATTGTACCTTTTACAAACTTATCAGTTGCAGCAATAAGCTCTGCTTCGCGTGCGTCACATTCTTCGCCCGTCATTTTATCGTTTAAACGGACAACTTCTTTTGTAATGTCTTCTGTTAAAACACGTAAAGCACCTTTTGCCTTTCTTACAAGAATTTCATCATCATTCATTACTGCGATTCCGGCACTGTCGTAACCGCGGTATTCAAGTTTTTTTAAAGTATTAATTAAAACAGGAGTTGCCTGTTTGCATCCAACATATCCTACAATTCCACACATTATAAATTAATCTCCGCAGACTGTCTGTCAATTCCTTTAAGAAGAGGCTTTACTTTTTCTACAAGAGCAGTAACCTGTTCAGGACATCTTCCGATATAAAGTGAAGGTGTTAAAAGTTTATTCATCTCTTCTTCTGTAAGACCAAATTCTTTTTCTTTTGCAAGACGTGAAAGTAAATCACATTCTTCACCGTTTTTCATTTTTGCAGTTGCTTCCATAGAACACTTTCTGATTATTTCATGAAGTGTCTGACGGTTACCGCCGCGTTTAACAGCTTCCATCATAAGATTTTCTGTTGCGATAAACGGTAAATATTCGCGGCATGTTTTTTCTACAATTTTTTCATTAACATGAAGTCCGTCTGTAACATTCTGTGCAAGACGTAAAATTGCATCGCAGCACAAAAATCCTTCTGGTAAGGAAATGCGGCGGTTTGCAGAATCATCAAGAGTGCGTTCAAGCCACTGAGTACATGCAGTCATCGGCGCATTTAAAGCATCTGCCATCAGATAACGTGCAAGAGAACAGATTCTTTCGCTTCGCATCGGATTTCTTTTATATGCCATTGCAGATGAACCGATCTGATTTTTTTCAAACGGCTCTTCAACCTGGCGGTCATGCTGTAAAAGTCTTATATCATTTGCCATTCTGTAACAGCTCTGTGCAACAGAAGAAAGCGCATTAAGAATACGGCTGTCAACTTTTCTAGGATAAGTCTGTCCCTGAACATCAAAGATTTCTGTAAAACCAAAATCTTCTGCAATCATTTTATTAAGCTTATCACATTTAGTTCCGTCACCTTCGAAAAGATCCATAAAGCTGGCTTCTGTTCCGGTTGTACCGCGGCATCCTAAAAATTTAATGTTTTCGATTGCAAAATCAATTTCATGTAAGTCAGAAAGGAAATCCTGCATCCAGAGAGTTGCACGCTTTCCAACAGTTACAAGCTGTGCAGGCTGGTAATGTGTATAACCGAGTGTAGGTAAATCTTTATATTTATCTGCAAAATCACAGAGATTAGAAATTACTTTTAAAAGTTCACCGCGAAGATATTTTAAACCGTCTCTGTAAATTACAAGGTCAGCATTGTCTGTTACATAACAGCTTGTTGCTCCAAGGTGAATAATTCCTGCAGCCTGAGGAGCTACCTGCCCGTAAGCATAAACATGTGCCATTACATCATGACGCACTTCCTTTTCGCGCGCTTTAACAACATCGTAATCTATATCTGTAACATGATCCTGAAGCTCAAGAACCTGAGCCTCTGTTACAGGAAGCCCTAAAGTCATTTCTGCCTTTGCAAGAGCAACCCAGAGCTTTCTCCATGTCTGATATCTTGTGTCCGATGAAAAGAGTTTTAACATATAGTCTGATGCATATCTGGATGACAACGGTGTTTCGTAAGTATCTGTCATATTAATCTCCTGCAGTTTCTTTATTGAATCTGGCTTTAATTTTAGCAAGAATTTGCTTTTCTTTCAATGTTAAGGGCAGTTTTCGGGGGTTTTAGAGCATATGCTGAATTTATGTTTTGGAGAAATACTGCACTTTTTTAAAAAAAATTCAATTTAAAACTTGACACGCTGATAGTTTAAATATAATCATAAATTAATATTAAAAAGTATGGAGCTTATCATGAAAAAAGTTTTATTATTTACGGGCATAGTATCTCTATGTCTTCTTGGCTGTTCTGTTCCATCTGTAAAAACAGTTTACAAAGCCAAAACAAATCAACAGTCTTCAACATCATATGTTGTCCTCGATCCGGAACAAAGTCTTGCATCACAGATTACAAGACCTAACTGTACCTATGAAGTCCCTTATGGCTTTGACCTTGAAGGAAGCGATCTGGTTCTTCCACAGTCAGTCGACTTAAGATTTACCGGCGGTCAGATTTACAACGGCAACATCGTTTTTAACAACACTTATCTGGAAGGCTTTGTAAGGTTTTCAAAATGTACTTACAGCGGAAAGATTGCAACTGAAGAAGTTAATCTGTCATGGTTTGATTTTGAAGACGGCAAAACCAGAGTCGTAGTTCTTGGAAATACGCGTTACACTCTAAAAACCCATAGTGCAGCTGTTCTTGAATCAATCATTAATGCTTGTGACGGAGGAACCGTTCTCATAGACCAGGTTTATGTCACAACCAAACCGATTACACTCAGAGGAACAGTTACACTTAAAGGCTTAGACAGCAATGAAGGCATTTATGCAACACGATCTCAAAATGCTGAATATGGCTTTATCAATGAAACCTCTTCTGCATTTATAGCAGAATCCGGTGCGAAAGTTTCAATGTATGGAATAACCGTTTTAGGCTATATGTCTCTCTATATTTCAGGAAATATATGGGAAAAAGAATATGCTAACGGTACTCATCTTACAAACCCTTACGCACTCTGTGGACTTGAATTAAAACCGGGAGCTTCAGCGGTAAAAATTCATGACAGTACATTTACAGCATGGACATACGGAATCTGTTCAAAAGGCGGTACAATCGGAGAAGTAAAAAATACTTACTTCAGTTCATGCAGATTCGGTTTCTATGCAGATGGAACTAATAATTTTACATGTCTTGGATGCAGATTCAACACAAACCTTCTTAACTTTCACTTTCACGAAAGAAATCTCGATAACTATGTAAACGAGCATGTCCGTCTTACAAAAACAGACGGAGATCAGATTCGTAAAATCGGAGCAGGTCTTTATCTTAAAAACTGTTCTAACGTTAAAATTAAAGAATGCCGTTTTGAATTTAATTTCATTCACGCAACTCTTGACGAAACAAACAAAAACATCGATATCGAAAAATGTATCTTTGACACCGGGACAATCGCTCAGGTCATGATCTATAATGCAAATGCTGCAAGAAACACAGTAACATCATATTCAAATCCGGCTTATTCAAATATCAACATCACAGGAAACACATTTGCACGTGGAGCACGCTGCGACTTTACAGATTCAACAGGTAAAACAAGTTATCCGGGATTCGGAATTTTCTACATCGTTGAAGGCAATAACCGTGGATCTACAATTAATATTACAGACAATATCGTTTCGGACCAGATGGAAGTAGAAAGAGGCCGCAACGTAAAATACGAAGAAGCAATTTTCTGCATTCACAACACTTCTACAACTTCAAAACTCATTTCAACAGGAAATTCATTTAACAGCGCAAAAGCAGAAAGTGTCTATGATATTGTTTCGGGAAGTTCAGGAACTTACACTGTTACAACTAAAAATAACAATAACGGGAATCTCAGCCTGACATCAGGAAACAGCTCAGTTTTAAATTTTAACTAAAGGGTCTTAAATATGAAAAAGTTTTTTATAATATTAATATCAATTTCTACATTATTTATTTCTTGCAGAGCCCCAGCTGCAAGTGAAAAGGTAATTCTTCTGGACAGGCTTCCGACAGATACATCCTTTGGTTATTTATATCTGTCTGATGAATCAAGTTTTGCATCGCAGGTAAAAATCGACCATATGATTTATTACATTGACAGTACATTCGATTTAAAAAATAGTACTGTTGACATTCCTGCAAATTCAATCCTTCAGTTTGGAGATCAGGGAAAAGTCGTAAATGGAAACCTCAACTTTAATGGAACATACCTTGACGGAAAAGTTAAATTTGAAAACTGTTCTTTTACAGGAAATCTTATAAACAAAACAATTACACTTTCCTGGTTTGGTCCTGGTACAAATTCAACACAGGAAGCATCTCAAAAAACAAATTCAAAACTTCTTAGAGAAGTCTTTTCAATCGCAGGAGAAACACTAATCGTAGATGGTTACTATCCTCTTGGTGAAAAGATTGTTCTTGGAAGACAAATCACTTTAAAAGGCAAGGACTGGACAGAAAGCTGTCACTCAAAAACCTACAACACATCTTATACACCTCAATATGGTTTTTATACCGCTTCAGCAACCAGCATAATTGAATTTACAAATGGTGGTGGGCTTGATGTTTACGGAATCAAATTTGTAGGAAAGAAGGATTATTCTGTTTTAACCGGAGGAATTATACTTCCGCTTAAGGGATCTCTGGGTGCATGCTATAACTGTCATTTCGAGGGATTTACATGGGGAATCAGAGCAGTTGGCGGCTTTCTTGAAAAATTCAAAATGTAAACTTTACAGACAACCGTTATGGGCTTTCTTTGATTTATACTTCTGACTTTGACATCTTTGGATGTAAATTTACAAATTCAAATTCAAGCATAAATATCCCGTACACAGACAGTCCGACCGATGCAAATTATATCAGTCTCCAGGAAAGTGGTGCAGGCATCTATCTTTCTGCATCAGGAATGGTAAATATGCAGGATAACCTTTTCGATGGAAATATCATCAACATCATTCTCTCTCAGGCAGATATCATCATCAATATCCAGGACAACGAATTTAAAAATCCAGCCTTCTGTGACATTCTTCTGTACAATAAGTTTTTCCTTGGAAACAGCAATGGTTTAATAATGGGAATCGGAAGAAATGAAGTTCAACCTGTTTCACTCGATAATATTGTGATAACGCACAATACATTTACAAAAACATTTTCTCCTGCAGCAATGTGTACAGTTTTTGTTAAGGAAGATTCAAACCGCGGAACAAACTTTATTTTCTCTGAAAACACTTTTACAGACAGCAACATTACTGCAGCAGACACAAATGCAATCTTTGGTATTCAAAATACAAGCGATTCAACAGGAACTGTAATATGCAGTAAAAATGTTTTTACAAAAAGCCAGGCACGAGCATTCTGTCATTCACTCAACAATGCTTCAGGAAAATTTGTCTTTTCAATTGATAATTCAAATACATACGGAAGTAATTTTGCAAAGAACTCTACAACAAACGATACAAACAGTGTAATTACTTACCAGTAAAAAAATACCGGGCTGCAGATTAAAAAAGCTTACTGTTCTGCTTGAGCTTCCTTTGTGCGCGATTCAATCCATGAAGGATCTGCAGCCTTTCTGCATAGTAATCATATCTCACTTTTTCGTAGTTTAAAGAAATTCACCTAAAACTTAATCTTAAAGAATCTTATTGTGTTAATTCCGGAGCGGACAAACTCGTCAAGAATCGCCGCAACGATAACGCCCGCAATTCCCCATTTAAACACAAATACAAAGAGCGCTGCAAAGGCGATAACCTCTACCGTTCCCAGAATCTGTGTTATGAGCATCCAGGTCGTATCTCCAAAGCCGCGGATACCACTTCCGATAATTATATTGCCTGATTTTCCAAAGAGATCAATTCCGACTAAAATCAAAAACAGAACAGACTCTTCGATTACAACCATGTCCGTAGAAAAAAGAGAAAGAATCTGCCGCGGCATGATTATAAAAATCAAAAGCGTAACTGCAGAAACATACATCGACCATTTTATAGAAGTTCCTACAACCCTTCTGTAAAGCGAAAGGTCCTTTGCACCCGTTGCTTCTCCAGAAACAGTTAAAGTTGCGCTTCCAATTGAACCGATTATACAGACAAAAATAATTTCTACAGAGAAAACCATAGAGAAAATACCTGCAGCCTTGTCGCTGATAGTATTTAAAATTGTCATGAGAATAAGGTTTCCGAAATTCCACAGAAAATCTTCGCTTGCAGTCGGAAGCCCAAGCACAACAGATTTTAAAAATGGCCCGATTTTTGAACGGATCATTTTTCGTATTGAAGGACTTGTTATAAAGCTCTTGCGTTTTATAATTGCAACAGAAGCAATAAAAACAAATCCGATATATTCTGCGATCGTAGTTCCGAGAGCCGCACCGTTAATTCCCATTTCTTTAAAACCAAGTTTTCCAAAAATCAAAACGTAATCAAAAAAGATGTTTAAACCTGAACGGATGATTCCATAAAAAACCAGAGGCAAAGTTAAATTAGAAGTCTGAAAAATTACACTGTAAGAAGCACCAAGCCCCATAAGTAAAAATACCGGAGCAAAAATTCTTGTATACGAAATGCAGTAGCCTATTACATTTTCTGGAACTCCCATAAATTTAAATACGAGAGGTGAACAGAATTCCCAGAACAGAAACAGAATGAGAGGAATGATATTGTTAAACTTAATAAGCGCACCCGAATATTCTTTTGCCTTTTCAAGATCCTCTGCACCGACAGACTGACTTATTAAAATCGAAGCACCGACAGAAAGCGAGAAAACAAACGACATCGAAGTCCATAACGGCGCTGTTGCGTTTCCGACAGCAGACATGTAAAGAATGTCTAAGCGTCCTAAAAAAATTCTGTCGATAAGCATCTGAATCTGGCTTATCAACTGGCTTAGAGTAATTGGAATTGCAATTTTAAGTAATTTTCTTTTGTATTCTGAAATCATAAGAGACATACTAATCTTTTTTTTAATTTTTGAATATAGGATTAAACCAGGACTTTAATTCTGTACTGTATTTTTTTTGTCAAAAAAAGCACAATTCCCCAAAAAGAAAATTTGTTTTATACTGTTCACATGGAATTAAACTCTACGGGCTTTAAAAACTTTACACAGGATTATCATAAAATTCTCTGTCCGGTCTGGCCGGATTTTTTAGATAAATATCTTTCACTTTCATTAATAACCCGCTTAAAAGGTGTAGGGCTTTTATGCGGAACAGACTGGACTCCGTTTTTTAAAAACAACTTTTACTATTCGCGCTTTGATCACAGTGTCGGTGTTGCACTTATCGTGTGGAATTTTACTCATGACAAAGCGCAGACAATTGCAGGACTTTTACACGATGTTTCAACTCCGGCGTTCAGTCATGTAGCAGACTTTAGAAAAGGCGACTCACTTACACAGACAGCGACAGAAGAAGACAACGGCTCAATGCTTGCTTCTTCTAAAGAGCTTTTAGAATGTCTTAAACTCGACGGCCTTACACTCGAAAATGTTAACGACTATCATAAATATCCTGTTGCTGATAACGAAGTTCCACAGCTTTCTGCAGACCGCCTCGAATACATGTTTCCTTCTGGCGCTGCCCTCTGCGGAACATGGTCTCTTACAGAATCATTTACTCTCGACGAAATTAAAACTATTTACGGCGACCTTACAGTCTGTAAAAACGAAGACGGCATAATTGAACTTGGATTTAAAACCCAGTCAATTGCAGAATTATACTGCATGCGTACAACCGACATCGCACTTTTTTTACAGAAATGCGAAGATAAAATGGTTATGCAGTTTCCCGCAGAAATTTTAAATCTTGCAGTCAAGTTGAATTTACTCAAAGAAGATGATTTTTTTGCAATGAGCGAGCGTGAGATTATAGAAAAACTTGATTCTGCTGTTGGATTAAAAAACGGCGGTGAATCGTTAAAAAGCTCATGTGCGGCACCGCAAATATCTGACAGTGCAGATTTTAAAAAGCTCTGCACTTACTATAAAACCTACAGAAGCTTTACTTCGATAACGCGCTCAGACGTACCGCTTGACGGTCACTACTGCGTAAACATTCAGGTTAAAAAGCGCTACATAAACCCGCTTGTTGTAACAGAGAGCTCTTTAAACGGCAAAGATACCACTCTCCCAGACGCAAAGCGCCTTACACAGATTTCGCCTGAATGGAAAAAGCGCATCGATGACTTTCTTTCATACACCGATGCGCCTTATTCATGCGTAAAGCTCTGTGACTAATTTAAAGCACTCATATCTAATTTATCAAAGCCCTGTAAAAGCTCTTTTGCAATTGCCTTGATTTTTTCTACATCGCCTTTTCGTGCGCCTTCGATATTTAAAGGCATAACCGGGTCATGAAGACTTAAGCGGAGAAGCATCCAGCCCTTAGCATCATTTTCTGCATTTCCTTTAAACGAAATGCGCACTCCTTCATACGATTCAGGTAAAACATAACCTGCTTTTTCTGCACGCGAGCGGAACTGTTCAAGAACGCCTTTTCCGTACTCTTTAAAATCTTCACAGAGGATTTTAAATCTGTATTCACCTTCTTCTACAAGAGGAGGAAGCTTTTCTATAAGACTGTCGAGTTTCTTTCCCTGAGCGCGTGCAAGTGCAAGAGCAACAACAAGCTTAACTGCAAGATATGCACCGTCATCAAGATAATAATTTTCTTTTAACGCACCGTGTCCGCTTGTTTCCATTGCAAGAGGAGAGTTTATTCCTTTTTCGTTTAACTCTTTCTGCTTGTTGATTACATTTTTATAACCGCGCATGTAGCAGAGATGTTTAAGTCCCAAAACATCTTCGAGAAAGTATGTAAGACGGTCAGAAGTAACACTGTCTGTAATGATTGTACTTCCAGGATTTTCTGGAGCTAAGATTGCAGCAGCCATCGCAATAATTGCATCGCGGTTTACTTCGCTTCCGTCAGAAAGAACGGCACTCATTCTGTCAACATCGGTAT
This sequence comes from Treponema sp., assembly GCA_017553635.1. GTDB lineage: Bacteria > Spirochaetota > Spirochaetia > Treponematales > Treponemataceae > Treponema_D. Next base: position 28,187 of record JAFZKN010000005.1, read on the forward strand.
CAAAAATAAGTCCGAGGTCTGCTTTATTTTCAAGAACAGCAGTTCTGATTGCTTCCATTGCCTGTTTGTTTTCTGGATTTGGAATATGGTTCGGGAACATTCCGTCTGGATTTAAAAACTGACTTCCTGTTGTATCTGCACCAAGCGGACGTAATATTTTATCAACAAAAAATCCTGACGCACCGTTTCCTGAGTCAACAACAATCTTAAGCCCCAAAAGCGGTTTATCAAGCTGAATTTTTCCATCAAGTGAATTTGAAGTAACTGCCTTTGCAATCTGATTTGAAATTGAATTTTTCAAATGTTCAGCATAAAGAGTAATTAAATCAAACGAAAGACAAGTGTCTATGTCACCTTCTTTTTCGTTCAAACCGGAAGCTATCTCAAGAATTTCTGTAATGTCATCATGTTCAAGTCCTCCGTCTTTGTCAAAAAACTTTAAACCGTTTCTGTTAAATGGAAGATGACTTGCGGTAATTTCTACTGAACCGTCAAATCTTGTCTGCTTAAACACAATCGACATAAACATCGAAGGAGTTGTCGCAAGACCACAGCGAATTACATCAGCCCCTTCAGAAAGCATTCCTTTTACAACTGCTTCTTCAAGAGCAGGCCCTGAAACACGAGAGTCACGACCTACACCGATTTTAAGACTATCTGCAGTCTTTCCGGTTTTTTTAGAAAGCCATTTTACAAAAGCCTGACCGATTTTATTACAAGCCTCACCAGTTAAATTAACATGTTCATCTGCAACGCCCTCGAGAGCAATTCCACGGACATCACTACCATTCTGAAGTTTCATAATTTCCTGAGACATTTTTTACTCCTTATTATTGTAACATTATACATTATTTTGATATTATATTTAATAGGAGATTATATGAAATATCAGTTCAAAATTTTAACACTTTTTCTCTGCATATTTGCAGTATCTCAGAGCGCTTTTGCAAGAGACAAACTTGACGATTTTCTCGACAGCTATGAAACTTTTATTGAAAAAGCTGAATCTGCTGTAAAGAATAAAGAAACTTCAAAAATTGATTCACTTAAAAAAGAACAGCAGAAATTGATGGATCAAAAAGAAAAGTTAAATAAATCTTTGGGTGACTTTACAATTAAGCAGGCATTCCGCTACGGTCAGTTGAATGCAAGATGGGGCGTTGCAATTGGAGCACTCGAAACAACAAAAGGTCTTAAAAAAGCAAACGAAAAGGTTGACGAAATGCTCGAAGAAGACAGCTCAAAAGAATCCAAAAAGAAAGACGACAAAAGCAAAAAAGCATAAAAAAAGCGTCCCTTTTCCGGGACGCTTTTTTTGTACAAGAGCGCAAATCTTAGTGGTGGAACAATCTTATACCGTTAAAGCACATTACCATGTTGTAATCATCCGCTGCTTTAATAACAAGATCATCACGAACAGAGCCGCCCGGCTGAACAACAACTGTTACACCAGATTTTCTTGCACGTTCAATATTATCACCGAACGGGAAGAATGCATCAGAACCTACAGCAACATTTGTGTTCTTTGAGATCCATTCAGCTTTTTCTTCTGCAGTAAATACATCCGGTTTAACTTTAAAGATGTTCTGCCATTTACCTTCTGCAAGAACGTCCATGTATTCGTTTCCGATATAAACATCAATTGCATTATCACGGTCTGCTCTTTTAATTCCGTCAACAAACTGGAGTCCTAAAACCTTTGGAGACTGGCGGAGCCACCAGTTGTCTGCTTTCTGACCTGCAAGGCGTGTACAGTGAACACGTGACTGCTGTCCAGCTCCAATTCCGATTGCCTGTCCGTCTTTTACAAAGCATACAGAGTTTGACTGAGTGTATTTAAGAGTAATCAAAGAAATTACAAGATTGCGTTTATCATCTTCTGAAAGATTTTTATTTTTTGTTACGATGTTTTCGAGAACAGAATTGTCAATCTTTAAAAAGTTGTGTCCCTGTTCAAATGTAACACCAAAAACCTGCTTGCGTTCAAGTTCAGCAGGAACATAATTCGGGTCAATCTGAACTACGCAGTAGTTTCCGCCTTTTTTTGCTTTAAGGATTTCCAAAGCTTCTGGAGAAAATCCAGGTGCAATTACACCATCAGAAACTTCTTTTTTAATGAGAAGTGCAGTTGCTTTATCACATTCATCACTTAAAGAAATAAAATCACCGAACGATGACATGCGGTCTGCCCCACGAGCGCGCGCATAAGCACATGCAAGAGGTGTAAGTTCTACATCATCAGTAAAATAAACCTTCTTTAAAGTATCTGACAAAGGAAGTCCAACTGCAGCACCTGCAGGGCTTACGTGTTTAAAAGAAGTTGCAGCAGGAAGTCCTGTTGCTTCTTTTAATTCCTTTACAAGTTGCCAGCCGTTAAGTGCGTCTAAAAGGTTAATAAATCCAGGTCTTCCATTTACAACGGTAATTGGGAGATCGCCATTTTCCATAAAAACCCTTGCCGGTTTTTGATTCGGATTACATCCATACTTTAATTCAAGTTCTTTCATACTATATATAGTAAAGATTTTTTGTTTTATAGTCAAAGGGTCAGATATCACATTTTTGTAATTGTCAAGAAATTTATTTTAAAATATTTTTTTTATTTTTCTTGCATTAAACTGAATATATGCTATCATAAAGTTGTGGACAGGAGCGAGATGAGGACGCACACCGGACACTTGATGGGAGGCCAAATGCTAGTTCCAACAGAATTATCTGGCCAGGACGTGGCTAAACGCTAGACCAAAATCTATCAGCGGATATAATGCTGAAACTAATTTAGAATGCCGGCATTTCGCATGACCGCGCATAAAACAGGGCACCGAACAAGGTGCCTTTTTTTTGTTTAAAAAAACAGCCTCCAAAGACCTAAGTCCCAGAGGCTGCTTTACAAGTGAGTTATTATACGGTTATTTACATTCAGTAACGTAAACCTGACCCTGATCACATACAGGATCTACTTCGATTCCGTCATTGTAATGATAAGTGTGACCGCATCTGCATCCGCCTTCAATCGTTACATCTCCACATCTGTTGTGAACTTTTACAGTTTCGATATTTGTGCGGCGTGGAATATAAACAATCAATTCTTTTTCTTCATAAACCTTTCTTTTAGTTCCCGGAAGACAGAATGCAATGAATAGGTTTCTGCTTGATCTTTTATAGTAGTGACAGACTGCTGTTTCGTATGTATTTCTTGAACACACTCTTTCTTCACAATAAACACCCGATCCAGAAGAACGTACAATGCGGACAGGTCCATAGTACCATTCAATTTCGATAGATCTCATATCTTCAGTACAGTAGCACTCGTCGTATGTATAAGAGATTTCTTCTTCATCGTCCCAGTCATTCCAAAAGTCGTCAACTACAACAGCACATCCTGAAAGGCAGATGGCAAAAACAGATAAAAATAAAATAGATAATCTTTTCATTTTCTAACCTCGTGCAATATATGACACCTGAGAAAGAAAAATGTGTTACTTTTTTTAAGCTGAATTTACTAAAATCCCGGCAAGATATAGTGCAAAAAAGTCATCTTCCCCCGCCACCTGTCATCCCACAAATATGATGACAGTCTTACAGATGACGAAACGGAAAAACTGTTTTATAATGTAGGCAAATGGGAAGACTCTGACAACAGCGACGTACGCAATTTCTTTAAGTTCATCAAGACCAACGAACCTTGCGATGAGTTTACCCGCAGTCTGAGCGGTCAGGTAATGATCGCCCGGCAGAATGCAGAGTACAGGAGGCAGTATATGACAATGGAAATGTACGGAACAGAACGCTTTCGCGAAGGTCAGAAACAGGGACTTTTAGAAGGCTCCCAGCAGAAAGCCATAGAAGATGCCAAAAGTTTCTATGCAAACGGCGTTTCTATCGACATAATTGCAAAATCATTGAACATGACTGTCGATAAAGTTATGGAAATTATAAACGAATAACCTTCAACAGTAAAGAAACTAAAAAACAGTTTACCACACAACGCATAAACACTGCTTCCGGAATAAAAAATAACTACGACTTCACAGCATCTTTTTAAAAGCTTTAATCAAGACATAAATAAAAAGGCCGCCGTTTCCGGCGACCCTTTAACTTAAATCATTTTACTACGCGCATTGGCATCATTGCTTATTATACAAGTCCCTGTGCGATACGGGCATTCGCCCGTTTCGCATAGCGGTATGATTTACGTGCGACTTATACAAGTCCCTGTGCGATCATTGCCTTTGCAACTTTAACGAAGCCGGCGATGTTAGCACCTGCAACGTAGTTACCTTTCATTCCGAACTTTTCTGCTGTATCGTAAGCATTGTCGTGAATGTTAGTCATGATTTCTTTAAGTCTCTTGTCAACTTCTTCAGAAGACCATGAGAGGTGAATTGCGTTCTGGCTCATTTCGAGACCTGATACAGATACACCACCTGCGTTAGAAGCTTTTCCAGGAGCAAAGAGAACACCTGCTTTCTGGAATGCATCTGTTGCTTCGAGTGTAGAAGGCATGTTAGCACCTTCTGCAACAAGTTTAACACCATTTGCAATCAAAGCTTTTGCATCGTCTTCGTTCAATTCGTTCTGTGTAGCACATGGGAATGCACAGTCTACCTTTACTTCCCAAGGACGTTTTCCTGCAAAGAATTTTGCACTTGAATATTTTTTAACATATTCATCAATCTTCTTATGCTGATCGCGGAATTCTTTTACGAAGTCAAGTTTTTCCTGTGTGATTCCATCTGGATCATAAATGTATCCAGAAGAGTCAGACATTGTTACAGGTTTTGCTCCAAGCTGAATAAGTTTTTCAACAGCATACTGTGCAACGTTTCCGTCACCAGATACAGCACAAACTTTTCCTTTAAAGTTATCGCCAACTTTTGCGAGCATACATTCAGCAAAATAAATCAATCCATAACCTGTAGCTTCCGGACGAATCAAAGAACCACCAAACTGTAATCCTTTTCCTGTAAGAACACCAGTGAACTCGTCACGGATTCTCTTATACTGTCCAAACATGTAAGCAACTTCGCGTCCACCTACACCTTTATCTCCGGCAGGAACGTCTGTGTTAGGACCGATGTGACGGTACAATTCTGTCATGAATGACTGGCAGAAGCGCATTACTTCGTTGTCTGATTTTCCGTGTGGATCAAAGTCAGAACCACCTTTACCACCACCCATTGGAAGTGTAGTAAGAGAGTTCTTTAAAATCTGTTCAAATCCAAGGAACTTTAATACAGAAAGATTTACTTCCGGACTAAAACGGATACCGCCTTTATAAGGACCAATAGCGCTATTAAACTGAACTCTGTAACCACGGTTTACATGGTACTTTCCAGCATCATCCATCCAAGGCACACGGAACATAACAACACGTTCTGGTTCGACAAAGCGTTCCAAAACAGCATTAGCTTCAAGTTCCGGCATCTTGTCCACTGCTGGTTCAAGAGTTGTGAGAACTTCCTGTACTGCCTGCAGGAATTCAGGCTGATCAGCATTTTTTGCCTGTACATCAGCCCAGATACGTTTTACGTATTCATTTTTCATTATGTTACCTCTATCCGCTTACAAATTAAAACACCGGAACAAATCCCTGTTTCTATAAGCGATAGCGTCATTTTAACAAAAAGTAAAAAATTGTAGAAGTACTTAAGAGAGAAAAATTGAATTTTATTTAAAGCAAACGTCTACTTCGTATGGTCCATAAGTGGTAATAAACGGTATTCCTACTACCGGATAGTTCTTTGGCCATGAAATAACGTGATCCTTTCCTGTAATTGTAACAGGTGGTGAAACCGTGAGGTTATAGCCCGAAAGAGCCGAAACGGCGCTTCCAGAAATGATATTTGTAACTTCGCTTACAAGCTCCTGAGAAAGCTCGAGTTTTTCATCAGGATGAATATCTGTAAGACCGGAAAGTTCCAGAAGTTTAAAAGCAAGTGTTTTATGAAGTCGTACAGCTACAACTCCACTATAATCACCGGTAACACCGAGAAGACCAGAAACTTCCCATTGATGACCTGAAATAACGTCTACAACAAACGGTTCATTATTTTTAGATTCAATCTGAAACATCTGCTTAAACGTCTGAAGCGTTGCGTTTAAAAACGGGTTTATAATTTTAACATCCATTGCCATAATAAAGCCTCTCTGTGCAGTTAAAATTATATATCAAGAATTCTGATACCGCCACAAATTTCGCATAGAATTTTAGCGGTTAAATTTCGCGCCGACTGTTATTTTTCTTGATTGAATGTAGTAATTATCGTGATATACTCGTCTTTCATCGAAGAGATTATTCATTTTCCCATACAGTTGAATAGTGTCAGAGCATTTGACTTTTACACCAAGATCAACCATATGTATTTCAGGATAAGATGAATCGTTCTTATTATCTGTATATCGCTTCCCTGTATATGCATAATCAGCTGTAAATGTAAATATTCCTGTTTTTGCAGTAATTGCAACATGTGCCTGCCACTCCGGTACCCACATAATCTGTTTTTCTGTATCACAGAGACGTGCTCGAGTGTATGTTGCATCAGCATCAATCAAAAGGATATCTTCAAAAAAAGAAAAAGACAGCCCTAGTGTCACTACATTATAAAATGCATCTCCATTATTAACAGGAATCATTTTTCCAGGTATGCCTGAATCAACTCCCCACCGGATTTTATTTCCGTAGTAAGAAAACTTGTATTGAGCCCATAAAGGAAAATCATCACGCTTAAAACCTGCAAAAAAAGACCATCCATCTTCAGGTTTTAAATCAATATTTCCAACTGCATAACTTGTGTCAGGCCAGTAAAGCTGATTAAACGTTGGAAGAACAAACTCACGGAATGCCGAAAGTGTTATTCCTTTATATGACATAGTAAGTCTCGGCAATAGAGCAGCTCCACTGTTCTGATTCTGCCAGAAAAGTGCAATGATTTGTGGTTCAATTTCAAATCCGTTAAATGAAAATTTTTTTGCAGCTCCAATTCTTTCAGATACTCTAAATGCATCTCCTGTATGGCTTGCATGTCCGTCGCCAGGGATAAATTCTGCATCCACGCCTGCTGTAAAATCACAAATCCATTTTATATTTTCTGTAACAGAGATTTTATTAAATTTTGTATTTTCAATATCACCTGTCGAAAGATTGTTTACAAATTTTACATTTCCAAAGTTATAGAAAAGACTTGTGTCAGATTTTAATTCATTTTTTAATTCTAAGTTTTTATAAGAAAGATTTATATTATTCCTTGTAGAAAAGTCTTCTTCGAGATTTGTGTTTAACGAAAAGCCACCTGTCTTCAATTTATTGTAAGATAAAGTATCACTTCCATATAAATTTAATTTATCACTAAATTTTACACACCACCCAAAGGCAAGATTTCCGGCACGTGAAAAATTATAAAGATTTGTTGAATACATAGTTTCAAATTCATTTTCTGCGAAAACAACATCACCGGATAAATTTATATTTGCATTCTTAAATTCCTTTGCATACGAAATTTTTGCATTCCATGTATCAAAAACAGAGTTTTCAAAACCCGAACAGCTTAAACATGTACTTAATTTTTCTCCTCCATTTTTTGTCGTAATTCGCACAATACAACCGGCAAATTCTGTTTCTGTTATAGATGGAATATCTTCTATTTCAAGTGTCTCAATTGAATTTATATCTATCGAATTCCAATCAAATTCTCCTGTCGTAGAATTATTTGCAAGAATTCCATCAATATAAACTTTTATGCAGAAACCTGTGTAACCTTTATAAGAAAGCTGCGACTGAGCCCCTGTTCCACCCGTTGTCATTACAAAAAAACCTTTGCTTCGTAAAAACTCCGGTAAATTCTGTGTATTACTTTCTTCTATATTGGATGAATTAAATTTACGGACTGCGGAATTTTCATGATGAAAAGATTTCTGATACTGCGGATTATTCTGTTGTGATTTTTTATCACTTTCTGTCTCGAGGGTAGCTGTCACAATCTGAAATCGTGATGATTTTCCGAAACGAGGATTTTCAATGTATGAACTTCCCGGAGTTTTATTTTCCTGCGAAAAAGCAGCAAGTGGAAGAAATAATAACGGAAGAACAAATCTTTTCATAAAACACCGGGAAAAGAAAAATTTTTATTTATAGATTTTTTCTTTTAGCTTTGTAAGGTTCTCACCAGAAACAATTGGCATAAGATTTTCCCCAAAGGTTCCATCATACATCATTTCTAATTTTGGATCATTATCATCTTCATCTTCATCATAAAGATACCAATATACATAATATGTACCATTTTCATCTACCACAGAACAATAATTTAAATCTGTCCCATCAACCTGACGTTCAAGAGAATTATACAAATATAAAACAACATTTCCTGTTTCTTTAGATTTGTCGCGTGTTGGAGTAAATGAATCATACTCAGAAAAACCATCAACTCCCATCATAGAAACACTAACATTATTTTTTGTGAAATCACATTTCATCATGAATTTCGTATCATCTGTAACAGAAATTTTATATACAGACAATTTTGAACATGTTGTTGTCCCGTTAGTTCCTATTGTATAGGACGGTGTATAAGCACCTTTAAGCTGATCAACAGATGTAAATGTCAGATTATAATCCAGCGGACAGGAAATATCCAGGTAATTCCCGCTCATCTTTAATGCAACTGCATAGTAGTTACCAGCTGGAGTGTAGGAAGTCCCTTTAGAACATTTGCATAAAAAAAGAGTATAGCCATCTGCACTTAAAACCGGATTTTTATCTACAATATCAAAAGCACAGTCCATAAGCATATCTATGATTTTTGATTCAGATATTTCATACACCGATCCATAAGAATCATTTTCCCACTGTCCAATAAATTCACTGACAGGAGAATAAGACACAGTTGCAGGACTGTCACAGCCAGATGTCGCAAAGGCAAGCGCAATTACGGCAAATACCAATACAATTCTAGATTTTAAAATTGAAAAAAAATAATCAAATTTTTTCATACAATACATCCCCTTGTATGTTTAATAGAGTATCGACAGTCCGCATTTACGGTAGTGGAGCTTGGAGGGAATTTCACCCTGCTTGTCTTTAAATATTATCTCCGATTAAGTAAATATAAATGAATTATTTATTTTTGTCATCATCAAGCACGATAAAGTTGGCAACTACAATCAATGAATCTTCTGTATTTTTTAATCCAGATGCCATTATTCTAACTTTCTTTATTGAACCATCTTTTGTATATCCTCTGTAATCACATTGAACGGATTTATGATGTTTAAATACAGTAGCTTTTGCAAATGTTGCAACAACAGAAGGTCTGTCCATCGGATGAATAACTTCCATAGCCTGTTTTTCCGTCCATTTCATTACTTCGTCTCTTGAAAATCCAGAGAGTGCTGTAAACTGTTCATTCATATCAAGAACTTTCAATCCGAAAGGATTTAAAATATTCTTTTTGTTTAAAGTTACGCGGAACAGTATAAGACCTACTACTGACTGGTTTATTAAAAGTTTTACCTGGGTATTTACAAGACCAAGAGTTTTTTCATAAAGCTTCTGTCTTGTAATATCTTCAAGCTGAACAAAAATACAATACTTATTCTCTCCTGTTGATCCAATTCCCCATGCAGTATATTTAAGATCAACAGGCCGTCCTGTTTCTCCATGCTCAAATTCAATTTCATTTACAAACACTTCTTCATTTTTCATTGCATTGAGAGTTTTTTGAATCAATACCGACTTATCTTCTTTCAATACTGACTGAAGCTCTTTTTGAATTTCTGAAAAATTCCAGTCTTCAATTCCAAGAAGTTCACTTGCCCTTTTATTAATGCGTATAAGATACAATTCTTCCCTGTCAATTTCTATGATGCAGGCAGGGCCAGAAAAAAATTCAAACATCATGCTTTCATTTGAAGTCGGATCAGTAATCGATGTAATGTCGTAATTGCCGACATAACGTCCCAATTGAATTACCGTTGTTTCTTCGTTCATCAGTTTGTTTTCGTAATCTTTCTGTGGAATCGGTTTTGAAAACAGATATCCCTGTAAAATTTCAACACCAATGCTCTTTAAGAACATTGCCTGATCTTCTGTTTCAACACCTTCTGCAACAGTAACAAGATTTAGCGCCTGAACCATTCTGGCAACAGAACTGATAATCGTTCCGCCTCGTTCCATATTTGAATTATCACGAACGAATCCCATATCCAGTTTAAGAATATCAATCGGAATATCTTTTAACGTATTTAAAGAAGAATAGCCGCTTCCAAAATCGTCCATTGCAACTTTAAATCCCATATCACGAATTCTGTTAACGCGGTTAATCAAATCATGCTGATTATTCATGTAAGCACTTTCTGTTATTTCAAAATGAACGTATTCAGCAGGAATATTATATTTATCCTGAAGTCTTGCAATCGCATAAACAAGATTATCACTGCTTATCGTTACACGGGAAATATTAATCGAAGTCGGAACAATTTTTAAACCCCGGTCTATCCACGTTCTGATATTTTTAAATGCCTTTTCCCAGATAACCTCATCAAGAATTTTTATAAATCCATTCTTTTCAGAAAGAGGAATAAAATCTGTAGGAGAAACAACAGTTCCATCTGCCTTTACCCAGCGACAGAGAGCTTCAGCACCACACAAAGCATTAGTATGCGCACTATATTGCGGCTGATAATACAACTGGAATTCGTCACGTTCCATCGCAGGTTCAAGCTGAGCTGTAATTTCAATTTCTTTCTTTAATTTCTGATGCATTTCTTTTGTAAAAACAGTAAATGTATTGTCAGTCAATCTGATTTTTTCATCCATTGCAATTGCCGCAAGATTTAAAACAGAAAGAACATCTCCATCTTTTGCATTTACAATAAGAACACCAAAACGCATCGTTATAGGAAAATCAATTCCATATTCTTTTAAATTCCAGACTGGAATACTATAAAGGGCTTCAAAATTTTCCATCGTATCTTCGATACAGATTGCAAAATTATCTGCACCAAAACGGCTTACTATTCCACCGCGTTCAGAAAGCTTATTTAATGTTTCAGCAACCTTAACCAATGCAAGGTCACCGTTTTCCGGACCATAAAGATCGTTTATAACCTTAATTCGATTTATATTACCGATGGCAAAGACATATGTTTTATCCGGATTTTCTTTTAACAATTCAATACTAAGCTTGTTGAACATTCCTCTGTTTACAAGTCCTGTCAAATGGTCTGTATTGAGACGCTTTATCATAAACTCATTCATATAATGAATGCAGTTCTCTTTTCTGTTGTATCCATACGCAATTGCACTTGCCATTTCACGGCAAGTCTTATATCCACATGAACCGCAGTCTATATTCTTTTTAACATCGTTGTCTTTTAACATATTCTCAAAGATTTCTTCAATTACATCTTCTGGAATTGTATAAGGCTGTCTATATCGCTGTTCAAAAAGACGTGTAAAATCATTGATATCAAGATCTTTAAATGTTTCATTCAGCAACCTGAAATTTTCATCAGGGTAAACAGTTTTTGGATATCTGTTTTTACACTTTCGGTTATTGTCATTAACCTGAGTGTAGACTTTATCAAGATTCAATTTTTCAAAATCTGTTCCCGGCCCTTCCTGACATCCGTTCTGGCATGCAAGAACATCAATTGCAATAGGCCTTTCCCCTACGTTTTCAACCTTACTGAAGCCTTTTAACATCTGAAATACATATGGAGTTAAACCCTCTTTTTGAATAAGCTTTTCACTGTCCGGGAAAAAACATTCTATACTTTTTGCAAAATCTCCTGAAAGAGAAATAAAATTTCCTCTTCCGTCAGATTTTAAATCAGATTCAGCATAAAAATTTTCTATATCCTTATCTTTAAGATAATCAAAAAGATGCTTATATGTCAGAGAATAGTTTATATTACGATTTGTCATGAGGGTTGATATTTCATCTTTTTTAGAAATACAAGGCCCAAGGAAAGCCATTTCGTTTGTATCACCAAGATATTTATGAGCATAAATTGCCGTACACATCATAGGAGACTGAACAGGAATTACCTTGCTTATCAATTCAGGATGATACAGTTCAATTACATTGATCAAGGCAGGACATGTTTGTGTAATATATGCAGCATCTTTATCATTCATATGCTTTTTTAAATAATTAACATGTCCCCATAGACAGATATCTGCACCATATGCAACATCGTAGATTTTTTCGATACCGGCAGATTTTAAATAACCTAAAATTTTCGGAGCAAGATCATGGTAAAGCATATAGAACGAAGGAGCAACGAGAAGAGAGATTTTTCTTCCTGCCTGCAAGGCAGCAAAAAGCATATCTGTATCATCTATATATTCCCGCGCACCCTGCCTGCACAGTTTTATACATTTTCCACAATGATTGCATTTTTCTCCATCAATGACAATCTTTGCTTTTCCATCAACCATGACAGAAATATTTGCAGCCATTATTGAACACTGAGAAACGCACTTATTACAGCCTATACATTTATCGTTTGTATAAATCAAACCATTGTTAAATCTAGCCATAAAAATCCTTATTCAAATGCAATCGTTATTACAGCCTGATTAAGATGATTGTTATAATATTGTTCACCATAACCTGCTATCCCAATGAAATTAGTAAAATTATCTTTGAGAGTTTTTGTGTAATAATCAAATAATCTTTCTTTTTCAAGAACGATACAATTAGAAATACACTGCACTCCAATTACAAAAGAACAGTTATGAATTCTTGATCTGATTGACGCCATAATCTCAAGCATCGCTGCATCAAAATTTCCAAATGTCAGCAGTGTCTGTTTTGTATTGTTATAAACTCTTGAATAACAGACTATTGAACCGTCAGGATCAATTCTATCAAGAGAAGTTATCATAATATCTTTTCCCTTAATTCTTCCGACGGGATAAAAACATTTTTTATTGCTTAATTCTTCCAGTGATAAATTTAAGCTTTTTGCAAGAACATCTGCTGCAGGTTCATTATCATATTCATAAATTACTCTATGTTCACAATCTACATCGGTTACCATAAAAGTATGATTTGTCGGCTTAAAAAGATTCTGTTTATGAATGAATATTTTTCCGTTAAGGTTATGAATCAGGGCAAATACACATGTATTATTAAAAACAATTCCATTTAAAGCAACTTTTGTTCCATGAAGCCCTTCTTTTGCACCTGCCGTACTTCCTGCAAGAACAATTCCGCTTCCGTCTAAGCCTTCTTTAAAAGTATCAAGAACTATTTCTTCTCCGTTTGAAAACGCACTTGTAAATTCCAGACAGCATGTATTTTCTGTTGAACTTAATTTAGAAACTGCATTTTTTATTTCATCAACATGGCTCATGGGATAAGTTGAGATGTCGTGGATTGCACCAGCAGAAATTTCTATTCCGGAAAAAATCGCCATAACAGAAAGCCCTGTGCGCGATGTTCCGCCAGTTGAAAAGTTTATATATGTGGTTGAACCTATGCTTACTGCTTCAGGATATTTTTTGTAAAGTTCTTCAGTATAATACTCAAAGTTCTCAAACTCTGAAAAATAGATGATGGCCAGAGGCTTTCCGTTTGAGTCAATTCTTGCAAATGTATCCGATAAGGCTTTTTCCCTGCCGGCAGTAGACAATGATACTACTGTTCTCTCCATATAATGCTATTTTACCATCGTAAAGTTCATTTGAAAAGAAATTTATATATTAATTTTGCCCTTTAAAAGACTGCGCATTTCATTAATGACTGCCCTTTTATTCTTTACCCATTCCGGCGCCACAAGAATTCTCTTTGCTCCGTCACCAGTCAGCCTGTGGATTATGACATTATCAGGAATTATGTCGAAAGCTTTTTTAACAAGCTCAAAGTATTCCTCTTTTCCTAAAACCTTTATCCTTCCTTCTTCGTACTCCTTTTCAAGCTTTGTGCCCTTTAAGATGTTCAAAACCTGAATCTTTATTCCGTCTGTACCGCAAGAACATGCATACTTTACAGAATTCAGCATATCAATTTCTGATTCACCGGGAAGACCGAAAATAATATGAGTTACGATATGAATATATGGATTTATTTTTTTGATTCGTTTTACAGCATCTTCGTACTCACTGTTATCGTAACAGCGGTTTATGTATAATGCCGTTTTTGGATTTGATGTCTGCAACCCCAATTCAATTGAAAAATGTTTTGTGCTGAATTTATTTCCACAAGCAAACTTTTCTTTTGAAAGTGCATTAATTTTTTTTAAAATAGAATCAGAAAGGCAATCCGGACGGGTTGCAATTGCAATTCCTGCAATTTCTCTGGAAGATAAAGCCTCACGGTATTTTTCCAAAAGAAGATTTTCATCTCCATACGTATTTGTAAAACTCTGAAAATACGCAATGTAGTTTGCCGTATCCCGATCCGGATTTTTTAATTTTTTTTCTACAAGCAATTCTGCTTTTTTTATCTGTTCACTTACGTTCAGATTTCTTCCAGCTGTAAATTCGCCCGAACCTTCGGCGCTGCAAAAAATACAGCCGCCATTTGATTTTGTTCCATCACGGTTCGGACAAGTACACCCAGCATCCAGCGAAAGCTTGTAAACCTTGTGCCCAAATATTTCACGATAATATTCGTTTACCGACTTTCTGCATTGGACAGGAAACATGCAATACCTTCTGTAGGATATACTTTTCTTAATTCTTCAACTATCTCTACAATAACTTCAGCTTCATTTTTGCTGCAGTAAATCACAAACATCTGATTTAACTGAGGCCAGATTCCATCTCCAAGTTTCGGATTACTTATACCTGCTCCAATAACATTACTTAATTTTGTGTAATGATATCCAACTTCTCTCTTTCTAAAGGCCTCGTAAAAATCTTCTTCTACAGCCTGTGAGAAAACAAGTTCTACTCTAGTTAACTTTTCTGACATTTAACTCACCTTTCTTTCTTGCTACAGAAATAATTTTCTCTTTCTCACGAGAAATCGCATCTATATACCATTTTTCACATTTTTTAAGTCGTTTGATATCAAGCTTAACAATAATACTGTAATACCTTTCTTTCTCTTCATCAGTTCCCTTATATTCATAATTTTCAAGACGAACCATAAGCTTTCGTATTCTGGAAATCTTTCTTTCATAAGTAGAATTGAAAAAGTAATATGCAGCAGGCATTACAAACAGCGTCATAAGAGAACCAAATGTCAAACCTCCAAGTACAGTCATACTGATCGGCTGAATCATTTCTGTTCCTTCGTTAGGGAAGAATGACATTGGAATCAAAGAAATAACTGTTGTTAATGTCGACATCAAAATTGGTCTAAGACGGCTTCTTGCAGCTTCTACACAGGCTTCAAACAATTCATATCCGCGATGTCGCAAAAGGTTCGTATAGTCTACAAGAACTATACCGTTATTTACAATCATACCGACAAGCATCAAGAATCCGAAAATAGATACCATTGAGAATTTCTGTCCAGAAAGATAATAAATAATAACTACACCGATAAAAGAAAGCGGAATTGTAAGAATAACAATAAACGGATCCTTAAACGATTCAAACTGACTGGCCATAATTGTAAATACGAGTACGGCTGCCATAATGATTACAACAAGAAAGTTTACTGCAGCTTCTATAAAATCCTCGTTATCACCTGAGAAAGAAATTGAAACATTTTCATCCTGAGGAATATTTGTCTTTATAAGACTGTCAATTTCACTCTGGATCTTCTGAATTGCAAGTCCTTTTTTAGGATTACATGTAATCTGTGTCATACGGCCCTGTTCTTTTCTCATAATACTTACAGGAGAAGTAGACTCTTCGTAACGGGCAAAAACAGAAAGAGGTATCCTTGTTCCCGTCTGAGTTGTAACAAAGATGCTGTCAAGATCAGCAAGTTTTGCCTTATCCTCGTCTGCAAGAGAAACAACAAGATCGATTTCCGTTCCGTTATCTTCGTAACGAGTTGCAGTCTTTCCGTCAATATTCGCTTTAATTTCTGCACCGACGGTATAAACATTTAGTCCAAGGCTATACATCAAATCACGGTCAAATACAACTTTAACCTCTGGAAGACCATCTTCAAGATTTGAAGAAACTTCATCTATCCAGTCTGTACCTTTTTCCTTAATAAGTTCTTCTATTTCTTTTGTAACAGAAGCAAGTTTTTTAAGATCGTCACACCGAACATCAACAACAAGACCCTGTCCCATTCCGTCCTGACGTCTACCAAAAGTAATTTCTGCACCTGGGAATTTTTTCATATAAGGTCTGATCTTATCTTTTGCCGATGCAGCGCTGTCGTATCCAGGCTTTCTGTCTTTTTCATCATACAGCTTGATACGGATAGTTGCAGTATTGGTATCTGACGAAGAACTCATAAAACCACCGCCACCAACATTGGAACTTAAATGCTTGATACCTTTAAGTTCCTGAGTGATGATTGATTCAAGTTCTTTTACTACGCCTTCAGTAATTTCAAGTTTGGTTCCCTTAGGCATATCTACCGTAATCGAAACATTTGAGCTTTCTGATTCCGGCATAAAAATAGCACCTTTAAAAATAACACCTACAATACTTATGCAAAGCATAGAAATAAGCGTACACAGAATAACTTTTTTATGACGCAAAATTATTGCTATTGCTGCCGAATATTTCGAATCCAGTCTGTCAAAGAAATGTCCTATCGCTCTGCTGACCGGTCCTGTTTTAGTTCTGTCACTCGTATTATCAACAATAAGATAGCTTGAAGACAAAACTGGAACAAGCGTAATAGCAACAACAAGAGAACACATCAAAGAAAAGATAATTGTTACAGAAAGATCGTCAAGGAACTGACCTATCATTCCCATCTTTGACTTAAGCATAATCATCGGAAGGAAGATACATACCGTAGTCAATGTACTCGATGTAATGGCAGAAACCATTTCCTGTGCACCGAGAACAGCAGCAACCTTTGGCTTTGCATCTTTCTGTCTGTAGCTGTAAATATTTTCCAGTACTACAATCGAGTTATCTACAAGCATACCGACACCAATCAAAAGACCTGCAAGGGAAATCATGTTAACACTCATCTTTCTAAGCCACATCAAAACAAGTGTAACAAGAAGTGATACAGGAATCGAAATACCGATAATCAGAGTACTCTTTACAGAACGAAGGAATAAAATAAGAACGAGAATTGCCAGAACAGCACCTTCAATTACAGAAATAATAACTGCTTTAATTGTAGCTTCAATAGAGTCTGTCGTATTCCATACTTCAACGATTTCTACATCAGAAGGAATAATTCCTTTAAGAATTTCAATCTGTTTTCTTACACGTTTTGCAGACTGAACAGAGTTTTTACCACTCTGTTTCTGAACCATAACAGAAACACAAGGTTCTCCGTTCATAAATGCAAGTGTAGTTTCCTTTTTATATCCTTCATAAACATCTGCAATGTCTCGAAGCTTTATTGTTCTTACAAGGGGAACACTTCCAGGTTCTGCCGCTGTTGTCTTCCACGAAATTACAGTATTCTTAACATCATCAAGTGATCTGTATTTTCCTGCAGCCTGAATTGTATAATTTATATCACCACTTGTAATTGAACCACCGGCACTCTGAACATTCTGTGCCCCAAGAAGCTGGGCTATTTCTGAAATGGTAAGATTATATGCTTCAAGTCGTTCACGCGGAATATCTACGCGAATACATTTTTCACGACCACCATTTATATATGCAGAAGCAACACCATCAATCTGTTCAAGTTTTTTCTGAATTACATCTTCCGAAAGTTTTCTTAATTCCTCAGGAGTTCTATTTCCCTTTATGGCAAGTCCCATAATAGGAATCATAGACGGATCCATCTTAAACATTACCGGTGAATCCGAATCAGTCGGAAGATATTTTCGAACCATATCAATTTTATCTCGACACGAACTGACCGCCTCATCAAGATTTACGCCGTAATTCATTTCAAGGTAAATCAAACTTGAACCTGTCATAGACTGCGACTGCATAGTCTTTAACCCGGAAACACCAGAAAGAGAGCTTTCAAGAATTCGGGTTACACTCTGTTCAACCTCTTCTGGACCTGCATTTTCATATGTTGTCATAATTGCAATATACGGAAGTTCCATATCAGGATAGAGATCTATCGGAAGACTAAATGCAGCATAAATACCGAACGCAACGAGAACTAAGAATATCATCAAAACCGTTGTCGGCTTATTAACAGATCTTTCTGAAAGAGTCATTATTCACCTCTTTTTTCATCATTTATAACGGCAACAACATTTATAAGTGCGCCGTCACTCAATAATGTCTGACCTTTTACTATTACTAAATCATCTTTTGTAACTCCCTGTAAAATTTCCTGGAAGTTATCAACACGAATTCCTGGTTTAACAGGAACCATCTTTGCTTTTGTTTTTTCACCATCCTGTTCAACTATAAATACATAGTTTTCACCTTTTCGTGAAATAACAGTTCCATAAGGGAGAACAGTAACATCCTGTTTGTGTTCTGTTACAAGATGAATTTTTGCGTACATACCGATTTTTATTTTTGGATCCTGCTTATCAACAGAAAGCTTTATGTTCATTGTACGGGAAGAAGTATCAAGTACAGGACTTATTTCTGAAATATGCGCTTCAAAAACTTCTCCAGGATATGCGTTAAACGAAAGCTGTGCCTTCTGATTCATTTCGATTCTTGATACAAATCTTTCTGGAACAGAAGTTTCAATTTCAAGCTTTGTTGTACTTGCAATCTTTGCAACAACACTTGACTGTGCGACACTTGTTCCGATTACACAAGGAAAATAAACTACAGTTCCATCTACAGGAGCACGAACAGGGCTTGCTGCAAAAACCATACCGGGACGACTTGCATCAACTGCACATAATATCTGTCCTTTAGTAACCTTCTGTCCAACCTTTACATAAATCTGCGAAATTTTTCCGGCAGTATCAGGCATAACAGCAACAGAAGATGCTGCATCAACATCACCACCAAACTCAAGATAATCATCAAGAGTTGTAGGTTCAACTCTATAAGCGTTTACAGCGAAGATTGCCTCTACATCGCCTTTACCTTTTGATTTATTATCACCAGGTTTACATCCGCTTAATGCTGTTGTTAAAATTGCAGCTGCTGTAATAACAAAAATCAAATTCTTCTTCATATCTATTTATCTCCTGTAAGAGTAGAATTTACTTTATTTTCAAGATCCATATAACTCATCATGTAGTTATATTTTTCATTTGCAAGTCCGAGCTTTGCCTGATTCAACTGAGTTTCTGCTTCTTTAAGATTAAGATACTCTGTAGTACCGTTTCTATAAGCAAGCCATGTCATGTCATATGACTTTTGAGCAAGAACAATATTTCGTTCACTAGACTCAATTGCGCTTTTGCACTGTTTTAAATTATCAACAGCCGTTCTAATTTCAAGTTCAGTATTGCGTCTCAAAACTTCAAGATTTGTTTCCAGCTTTTCAATATTTGCATTCAACTCCCTTGAAGTTGTTCCATTTGCTGACCATGGAAGCATGTTTGTTATATTCCATGCAAGAGTTATTGTTAAAGAACCTTTATCCGACCAGTTGTTTTTATCTGACCAGTTGTTTTCAAATGCATTAGTAATCACCGGCTGTCCGTTCCATCCCAACGAAATCGACGGTGTATAAGTTGAAAGCCCAAGAGCTGTCGACTGCATTTTTAAAGTCTTTATTGTCTGCTTTAAAGATTTTACTGAAAGATTGTTTTCAAGACTCTTTTGAACAAGCTCTTCAACATCAACATCGATATATTCAGGGTTAATTTCGCCTTTAAGTCTGACCTTTGTTCCAACCGGCATTCCAATGATAAATGTAAAAGTATCAAGTGACTGACGCATTGCAGCTTCTGCTTTTTCTACGGTAGGAACCTGGTTTTCATAAGCAACCTGTGTCTGCAGATAACTAATCTGAGGAATATATCCGTTTCTATAGTTTATTGCTGCCTGATTCATTCTCTGGCGTGCATTTTCAAGACTTGTTTTCTGCAAATCAAGGCTTTCCTGCTGAAGTAAAAGAGCATAAAAAAGTTTTCTGACATTAATTGCATTTTCCCTTACAGCCTGTTCCCATGTAAGCTTTCCACTTTCATATTCTGCAATCGTTGCACTCATAGTAAAAATCATCGCAGCATTAAAATTAAATGTCATCGAAAGATTTCCTACTCCACTCCAGTGCAAAGATTCACCGGAATAAGGCTTGATATCATTTGCCCTTGCCATCGTTCCCGAAAGCTGAACATTTGGTAAAAATGTATTCCATGCAACATTCTTTTTCCATTTTGCAAGTTCAAGATCTATTTCTGAACTTTTAAGCGTAAGACTGTTTTTGTTTGAATACTCTACAGCATCATCAACTGTAAGAATTACTGCATCGTCTTTTATATCCTGCTTTTCTTCTACTTCCACAGTTGTTTCAACTTCTGCTTCCACCGTCTGAGCTGTAACACCACTCAAAACAGTTGTAATAGACATCAGAATAAAAAATGTTTTCTTAAATAATTTTGAATAATTTTTTTTCATTTTACTCCTCAACTATATATAACACCTGACATGATATTTCCTGTCACTATTATTTTTTAGTATTTACACCACCTTTAACTAAATTAAATATTACATCTGCGTAATCTTCCTTTTTAGAAAGCTCCTGCAGTTTTTGAGTTCCAAGATAAATCGTTAAAGCCCCGGAAAGAGAAGAAATCCATCCGAAAAATGAACTTACAGTATCAAAATATTTTTCTTCTATCTGTTTCTGAATTTTTTCTCTTGTCCTTTTAATAAACTGAGCTTCGCCAAGAACATATGTTTTATCAATATCAAATTTGTTCTGTGTTACCCAGCTGTGAATCATAAGAACAAACGGTTTTATTTCGAGATAATTTTTTTCTGTATGTAAAACTGTGTAAATAAGTTCTTCAATTGAATCTACGCTTTCAGCTTTTTCAAGAATGAGTTTTGAAACAGTCGAAACTTCCTGAAAAAACATCTGAAGAATAAACTGCTCTTTATTATCAAAATATGAATATAGACTGCTTTTGGCAAGATTAACTTTTTCGCTTATTCTTTCTACTGTAATACCTTCGATTCCATATTCAGAAAAAATTTCTGCAAAGGCCTTAAAGAATTTTGATTCATTTTCATCCGTTACATCAACTTTAGAGAGTTTATCAAGTTCTTTTTTCCTCTCTTCAGTCAAAACGTAATTTTCACTTCCAATTCCATTCCATAAAAGATTAATTACTTTTTCCTTAAATTTTTCATCAGAAGATTCTATGGGATCTTTATTAAGTTTTCCAAAACTTCTGCGTGTTAAAAAATAAACTATGGATTCTGCGCAAAAATACGCTCTAAAGAAAATGCTGTAACCTTTCTCAACAAATTCATCAGAAATAGAAACACCACGCTCTTTCATTGCAGATACAAGCGCCTTTCCGATTCCTGCATGCATGGTATCCATACTTAAAAAGAAATCAAGATACCCGGGATTTGTCATATAAAACGAAAGTACGCGGTCAACAATTAAAGAAAACTCTTTAAAATCACATGTCTTAAGAGGAACCTGTGAAAAGAAAAAATTTTCTCCTTTAAAGAGCTCGGCAAACCTGTCGAGAAAAACATGCCTCATTTCTACGATAAGCGCATCCTTGTTTTTAAAATGACGGAATATCGCTGTCTTTGAAATACCAACCCTGTCTGCTACTTCAGAAAGTGAGAAATTTGAACTTTTAGATTCGCTGCAGAGCAGGAAAGATTCTTTTAAAATCTCCTGCTTTGTATCGCGCTTTTTACAGGCACATGTCATAACGTTTTGTTACCGAACATTCGGTAACAAAGAATATAGTAATATCTTTCTCTTTCGTCAAGCCCACTTATTTACGAAAAGTTTGCCAATTTTGACTTTTGCGCCTATAATTAAGGTAGTTATGGTAAATATTCTTCCTATTGCAAGTGGGAAGGGCGGAGTTGGGAAAAGCGCTATTGCAGTAAATCTTTCTGTTTTACTGGCAAACAAAGGGAAAAGGGTTGTCCTTATCGATTTTGACCTCGGTGGAGCAAACCTTCATACACTTCTGGGTCTTAAAAACAACCATTCCGGCCTTGGAAACTTTATTTACAAGCAGGAAACTTCTCTTGAGCCTCTGCTCCAGGAAACAGGCATTCCGAACCTTAAATTTATTGCCGGAGACTGTCTTTTCCCTGGAACTCCTAATATGGGCTATTTTATCAAACGAAAAATCATAAAAGAAATAGAAGCTCTCGACACAGATTACGCAGTCTTAGATCTCGGTGGTGGAACAACATACAACACCCTCGACATTTACCTTTTGACGTGCAATTCACTTCTGGTAACAAGCCCCGAACTTACATCGGTATTAAATGCCTATTCATTCTTAAAAGCAGCAGCATACAGATTCTTAAACCGCCAGTTTAAGGCAAAATCTCCTGAACGCGCACTTATCGAAGATTATATAAAAAACAGTGCAGCCGGAGCTGAAAGTTCATATGTCGCTCTTGTCGACGAAATCTGTAAACAGTTCCCTGAGTCAGGACAGAAAGCCCGCGAAGAACTTGCAAAATATCGCCCTCAGGTTATTCTTAACATGGGACGGACTACACAGGATCTTGAAATGGCAAAACGCCTTCGATCTCTTGTATGGAACAAGTTGAACATTACTCTGGACTTTGTCGGTTTTACACCCCGCGATAATACAGTTGAACTTGCCGTCGCAACACGAACGCCGGTTGCAGTTTCACACCCGGAAAGTGCATTTATCAAACATCTTTCTGCCGCAGCCGAAAGAATTTTACTTCATACATATCAATATAACGAAAATCTTGAAGACCCTGATCAGACCGGCCCGGATGGAAATTCTGAAAACCTCGACATCCAGGAACTTGGAAACGAATTTTCTTCTATTTAATTAATTGCAATCAATCTTTTTTATTTTTGATTTTCTTTACAAGAACTTTAAATGTCACAGGATCAAAAATAATTTTTCGAGAAGAAATTCCGCCCGTATCTTCTGCTAAAATCGGAATATCAAGCTTAGTAAGAACTTCTTTAGCAAAACTGATATTTACATTTCCAACCTGTTTAGAAACTCTATCTTTAAAATTGAATACGTTGCTTCCACCAAAGATTTTCGATTTTAAATTTTTCCTGGCAGCACCTTTTTTTTCCATTTCTTTAATGAGCGCTTCAATCGCAAATTCTCCAAACCTTGTAATCGGGCCCTGCATTTCCCGATTCTTTTTTGCATCATCGCTTTTTGCAAGCATAAAATGATTCATTCCACCGATTTTATTTTCTGTATCTACAAGAATTATGGAAACACATGATCCCAAAATAGTAGAAATATATTCCGGGCCTTTTGAGACATAATATTCGCCAGGATAAATTGTTACTACATCGCGATCAAACTTATTATCGTGGTATCTGTTCATGATGAATCAGTCTAAAAAAAAGTAATCTCTCCAGATTCGACACCGCCTTCTACACCAAAGTGTCCTATCTGTCCTGCTTCTTCTTTGTGAGCAGCTATCGTAAAGTGCTTAACAAGATCTTTTAGACGGTTATCCTTAAGTTCCCAATTATTAACTCCGAGAACTTTCATATATTCCGTCTTTTTAGATTCAAGCTTTAAGCTTTCTTCTGCCATTTGAGCCATAATTGTTCTAAAGCTGGTGTAAATTTCTTCAAATTCATCAAACCTTGTCTGCACGCTTACACACTGCTGTTCAAATCCTGGCGGGAACACACTGAATTGACTTAATATTGCAGAAAGCCCGTCCTGAACATTTTTGAATTCCGTAAAGAATGTATTTTTTAAAAGACGAATTTTATTCATCTGCTCACTATCAGTTCTGATAGCCATAGTAAATTGATTAAGCAGGTTTCCGATATTGGAAATAAAAATATTCAGCATATCCTGCATTTCATCAAGAGAATTATTTGCTTCGTTGATGAGGTTATCCATATCTGTTACAGAATCTTTTACAGAACTGATTGCAGTATTCTTTGCAACTTCTATCTGCTGAAGAATTCTTACGTGATGAAGTCTGTCAATAATAGGTTTTAATGCTTCAAACACAGCATACATCTGATGTGCTTTTTCTGTTATCGAGTTACAATTTCTCTCGAGAGTCTTTTGACTTGCCTGATACAAACCAAACTGAGAAAGAAGCTCAGAAAAACTTCCGTTAAGTTTTGTCATCTTTGAATAAATATTATCATCGCTGATATTCTGACGATCAAGGAATCTGTTGATGTATGCTATTCTTTTAGGTTCAACTTTCTGAAGAATATCAAGAACTACAGTCCATTGCGTTTTAAACACATCTGAACTTTTTTTAAGATCCCGACAGATATCTTCAAGAACAGAAACAGAAAGCTTTAAAAGCGAAATGTTAAATGTAATATTATCAAGAAGATTTTCATTTACTTCGCCAGAAAGATTTATTTTTCCACATTCATCAAGACAAAGATGAATATGTTCGAGTGCCTGCCTTATGATATCCTGCATCTGCAGACCTTCCATGGCTGACTGAATAGGCGGATAAACAGAACTGATTATTTCTTTGATTTCTTTAAGCGGACCGGAAGCTTTTGTAATGAGAGAAGAAACATCCGAAGCAGATGTAAATCCTGCAGACGAAAGTTCCTTTTGAGAACTCATCAAAGAATCGAATATTGTTTTAAGCTCTTTAATCTGTTTAAGAAGCTCTCTTTCTTCTTCACGGAGTTTATTCGAATAAATGTTCATGTCAGATGAAAGCTGTTTAAGACTTTCTGTAATACTGCTGAAAGCCCTTCCCTTTTCACCTGATTTAATGGAAATTACCATCGCATTTAGAGCAATAAGCTCCATTTCTTCGGAATTTTCCTTTATTTTACGGACATTTGAATTTACATTTGAAAGTTCAGTAATTTTATCGTTAAGATCTAAGAATAAAGGCTTATATTTCTGGTCATAAGAATCAAAAAATTCCTTTTCCATGGTCGAAGACTTTTGATTTGCAGTCTCCAGAACAGAAAACATATTCAAAAGCAAATCCATCGAAGAATTCTCTTCTCGATTGAGCAGTAACGGAAATCTTTCACCAAGATTCATAAAGATTTCTTCCGTCTTTTCACTATAACCTTGTATTTGACTTTGAATTTCCTTTAAATTCATAAACTCCTCGATATTCTCTTAATTTTATTACATAACTGCTTTTTTTTAAAGAAAAAAAGTAATAAAATAGATGACATGAATTTATATAGTAAAAACCTAAAAACAACGCTACTGTTTATAAAAACAGGGCTTTTAGCAGGATTTCTGTTTTTACTTCAACTTTCAGGCTGCAAAGAAGCAATCCCGACTCCGAAGATTCATTTTACCGAAAACCCTTCTGAAAAAGTTATTGCAACTCCGGAAATCATAAATGCATCACATGGACAGAAAGGTCAGATTACAATTTCGTGGACTTCTGTAAAAAATGCTAAACGCTACAATATTTATAAAGCTGACACCCCTTATTCAAAATATGAACAGATAGCTGAAGCTGACGGTACAAGTACAAACAAGGCAATAAAGGTTCCTGCAGGTTACAGCGCATATTTTAAGGTTGCCGCAGTAAACGCAGCAGAGGAACAGTCTGATTTGACAATTGCTGCATACGGAACTTCCCTTGCTTCTCCAGTAATTACTGCAATTACAAATGAAGAAACTTCAACTACAGTTTACTGGTACATGGAAAACCTGAGCATAAAATCTTATCTTTCAAAAGTTCAGTTCATGGTTAACTGTTATGACAATATTGGAAACATAAAAGAAACAAAACTTATTTCAAACACAGAAGATACTTTCTGTACTTTTGATAATCTTAACTCAGGAATTGAATATTCATTCCAGGTCGAATCATATATTCTTGATAATCAGAATGATGTTGAAAAAAGCTTAAAGCTTAATTCCAAGACACTTGTTTCTACAACTCCTAAAATCGCATCCTTTTCTGCAACGGAAGGAACTGATGCATCTAAAATTATCCTTAACATAACACTTCCGCAGATTGGGAAAATATTAAAAAAGTCATCCTCAAACGGTTCTACCGGACAGGATGAATACGAAGACAAACCTCTGTTTTTTACAATTCAGCGTTATGACGAAATTATTTCAGATTTCGTAACTGTCGTTCCATACCTTGCCTTTAACGGAACTACAACTCAAATTACAAGTGATCAGGGAAAAACATATACAGAAGGAGATCACATTCAATGGTCTGACACTTCAATTGAACGGGGAGTAAAATATACTTACAGAGTTCTTTCGTTTATAGATGACTATTTTGAAAATCCGACAAAAAGATTTTATATAACACACTCTCCTGACAAAGCAAATAAAAGCACAGGCTGGGCAGCAGCAATTCCTGCAATTTCCACTTCAGAACTCATATACAGTACAGACGAAGACGAAAACGGAAATCCTTATAAATCCTCTGCAACATGTACAATCAATACAAGCTGGAATAGTTTTGAAAAAGAGGAAGACTATGTTTTTCTTCTTCTTCAGAATAGGCGTCGCCTCAAATCTGATAACGGAGGGTTTGAAGATTCTGCCGGAACAAACAGTTTTATCCGAGGTCCATTAAGTTATTATTTTTCAAGCATTAGCCAGCTAAATTCTTTTCCTTTGTCATTTCAACTTCTTCCTAAAGAAAATGATCAGACAAATATAAATGTTCGCGGTTATTATTCATATTCAATCTGTATTCTCCCAAAAGCAGAATCTCTCAGATATGCAGATCCAAATACAAATGTTAATGAGATTTTAAACTCTCTCTTAACAATCAAACAGGATGCAAGTACAAAGCTTATTACAGACGGAAATATTCCCGAACCGCAGATTGAAGTAAAAGACGGTTTCCTAAATAAAAATGAAATTACGTTTACTGCAGAAGCAGATACTACATATAATTTAATCAGACAGACAATAAATTCTAATGATGAAATAACAGAAACCTCTGATCCGATTCCATTAATCGTTAAATCAGGAAACAATTATGTTAATGCCACAGGAGTAACAAATAAACAAGGTTCATCAGATGTAAAATTATTTACAGACAGCAATCTTGAAAGTGGAAAAGGTTATCGCTATACAGTTTATGCTTCAAATTCTTCACTTTCTGACATTCCGTCTTCAACAAAGAGTGGCTTTACGCTGGGAACTCCGACTTTAATTTTTGATCATGAAAAACTTGATTACAATACTATCACCGTAAGATGGAATTCTGTTCAGCATGAATCAGAAAAAAGAGAAATTGAAAGTGGTATAAGAAATTCATCACATGATATAAAATATACAATTATTCATAATGGGAAATCATATGTATTCAGTCAATCAGAAATTGATTTTAAATGTGATTCAACAGAGAGCAAAGTTTATACAGAATCTACTGATGCTTATGAATTGCTTTGCAATAATTCAAAAGAATTCATTTTAAAAATAAAAAAGGATCTTGAAAACTTTAATTACACAGGAACAAAACCTTCAATTTCCTGTCTCAATGCAGGAACTGACATGGATGTCATAATTAAAGCAACTAATGACATAACACAGAATATCTCTTCAAACTTCACAGAATCATCAACATATGCATCAATTCTTGGACCTGCAAAAACAAACATCTTTACTTCAAAAGCAGAGAGTGTCACTACAATTACAGTTAAATGGAATAAAATTCCTGGCGTAACACTTTATGCAGTAAGAAGAATCTGTCCTGCAATGAACGAAGATGATACAGAAAAAACTGACATACTATATGTTACAGATTCAGGGCTCGTTTCTACTTCAAGCGGAACAGTTTCCGAATCACGAACCGTCGCAACAGTAACATCCAGTCAGATTATTCTTACAGACCAGCAGTGTACTGCAGACAATCCTCAAAACTCATACGAAACAAATCAGGAAAAAATCCAATTTGGGCTGGAATATGCATACACAGTTTTCCCTGTTAAATCAAAAGGTGAAAACCCTTTCGAAGATTTTGATATTAATTATACCGATGATAAAAATCCTTTGATAACACAAACAGGATACACTCCTGGTTATGGAATCAATGTTAAAGCTTCTAAAGCAGATTATCCTGACAGAATAAGGCTTTCATGGGATAAACCAAACTCTTATGCAGGATTTTACCCGACAATCTGGTTCAGGCAGGAAGAAACTGATACATGGAAAAAACCATCCAAACAACAGGAAGGAACTACGGATACTATTGTCTATCTTCCTAAAGAACTTCGTAACAAAAAAGTTGAATTCTTTATAACATACGAATCAACTGAAGATATTGTTTTTGCAGAAACATATTTTACTTATCTTAAAAATAAAAAAGATTCTGATAATGAGCCGTATAATGTAGGATACGAATTTACAATTTCTTCTTTTGATGCAGTTAAACCGGTTTTCGGAAACGAAACCTTTGAAGAGACACTTACATGGGCTGCTCAGACAGATTTAAATGAACCTAGAAAGAAACGGGTTGGAGACGGAATAACCGGAGACTGCTACGAACTTTACATACTTAACAAAAACTGTTCTGCAGACTGGATTAAAATTGCAACTCTAGCCAAAGACGGAAACATTTCTCCGATTGAACAGCCTTGGTTTGATGCAGAATTTATTCCGATTGCAAAATCAGGCCTTAAAATTCTTGCAAAAAATTCTGGAGCAGCTTTTGAAAAAACAAAGAGACTTACAAGAGACGGTTCTCAAATAGATGGCATTAAAGGTGTTCACGATGGAATTCTAAAAGTTCAGCGTGACTACAAGCATTATTACAAACTTGTTGCAAAACGAAAGAATTCTTATGATGATATAATTGAAACATCTCTAGGAAACTTTACAGATACAACATCAGCAGATGAAGGCTCGCAAACAGAAATTTATACATACAGAAAAATTTCTGATGATGAATTTGTAAAAGGAATTACTCTCATAGTTGCTGATGCAATCTGGCAAGCTGGAATAAACACTGGCGGAACAAGAGAAGTTTCGGGACTTGATATAACTGACTCGAACGGAAATCAGATAAACGGAAAATTCCATCTTGAACATCCGGGCGGAACAACTAAAATCAAATGGGGTACCTCGGGAAAAGATTATATACATATTTTCTCCGGAGGAACTCCTGGAAACGACAACATAAGCCTTGCAAGCGGATGGAGAATCAGAATGGACAACAAAGAGGGTTCTTCATGTGCAACATACAGCTATCTTGCAAAGCTTCCATGGAATATGATAGTTGTTTCGCATGAAACAGGCCTTGCAAGTTATCAGGGATACATCTTCCTTACTTGCGGCGACGGTTCTGATTTTGATGTTTTGAAAACCTATGTCAAAAATCAAAAGTGGAATCTTTCAATTCAATATTCTCACTTACAGACAGAACCTGATAATTCTCAAAAAATTATCATTACTTCAAGAAGTGATACAACATTCAACTCGAACTACGACAATAATTATACTGTCCAGAATAATCAGGCGGAGTTTTATAAATGGCTCCCTTATGAATTTGGTGAAAGTCATAAATCATCAGAGACAGAGTTTGATTCAAGTCTTCCGCAATATCAGAACACATGGTGGGAGGTAAGATAATGAAAAGAATTATAAAAAAAGCTTTGGTAAGAAATTTATTTATTTTAAGTTCAGCTTCTATCATTATATTTACCTCATGTGCTGCATGGTTTGAAAAGAAGGTTGATTTTGACCTGTCAAAAAAGCCTGCTGATCTTTCAGAACTTGTCGTACCGGACGAAAAAATTTTACAGCTAAAAGCACCTGAACAGATTTTCGTTTCACAGTCAGATTCAAATTCTTCAATAAATGTTGCATGGGAACCTGTAAATCATGCTGTCTCATATTACCTTGAACGTGCTGTTTCAAAAACAAAAGACAGCAATGGTAATTTTATTCTTCCTAAAGAAGAAGATTTCGAAGCCGTACCTCTTTCAACAATCTATGGAACATCATACACAGATACGATTCTTGCAAATCCGTCTTACCTCAATGAAGAATATGATTATGCATTCTTCTACAGAGTTGCAGCAGAAAACCCAAGATTAAACTGTGAAATGAGTGCATTTACAGTTTCAGAAGCAGCAATTCTTCTTGCCCCTCCAAAAAATGTTAAAGCAACAGCCGGAGAATTTTCTGACAGAATTAATTTACGATGGGACAAAGTATTAAATGCAAAGTCCTATGATATCTACAGAAGCCCTGTTTCTGACGGAAGCTCTGCAGTTAAAATTTCTAATATTCCTGCCAATATAAACTGGTATACAAATATGATTCCAGAAAGTGATCAGGGAAATTTATTTTACTATTATATAATTACAAAAACTTCCACAGGTGCCAGTGTTCAAAGTCCGATTGCCTTTGGATTTGCAAAAAAAGCAGGTGCACCTGTAAAAGTTACAAATGTAAGAGTTACAGATGGACGTGGAACTACTACAAATAAAATTACAATTTCATGGGATGCATCAAGCGGATTGAATTATGAAGTAAAAAGATTTACTTCAAAAGACTCTACTTTTACAACTGTTGCAACCATTCAAGATGGAGGAGGCTCTTCCTGTGAAGATACAAAAAATCTAAAACCAGGAATTTTCTATTACTATCAGGTTCTGGCCTTTACAGGCTCGGACGACAACATTGTCCTTGGTCCTCTTTCAGATTCAAGCCCTGACTTTGGCGCTGATGCAGCAGAAGGTTTTATTCTCAGCCCTCCTACTGACATCAGTATTTCTAAAAATCCTTTAGATCCAAGCTACTGCTCGATAAAATTTCTGGCACCACCGGGATCCGCTTACTGTACTTATAATTCAGATGTTACAAAAGCTAAAAATGATTACATCGATTTTTCATATATAATTCAGTACAGCAATACGGAAAATGGAACTTATGAAACTATTGCCACCGTTAAGGAGAGTACTCTTGCTCATTCGGATGACGGCTATCTTGAAATTCCAAGCTGTGCAACAAAAAGCTTTTACAGAATTATTTCTAAGAACAACGGAAACAATGCTTTATCAAATCCAAGTTCAGTATGTGCTCCGGCTCCTTTTGCAGCAAGAAACATTTCTGCATCAAAAGCTCTCTATATTTCTAATTCAATAGCCAATGCAAACGGAGTCTTCCCTGTTAAGCTTACATGGGATCCACCTCTTGCAGACTCAACATCCTCAGACACAGAAATTATAGGCGGCTATCATATTTACCGTTCAACAATGCCCGACAGCGGATTTAAAAAGATTACAGAAATTCCTGTAACTACAACCTCTTATATTGATAACTGCGAAACATTTAAATCAGGAATTTATTATTACTACAAAGTTCTCTCGTTAAACAGTTTTGGACAGGGTGCAAATTATTCAGAAGCAGTAATTGGTTACGGAGCTTTAACATCAGATCAATATATGCGTGAATATAATAAAACTGTCATTGCTTCTCAGAAAAAACTTAAACTGATGCATAAGCCTACTGATATGGGAAAACTTGGAAGTGAAACAGCTCACGGTGCAATCTGCGGAACTCTTGATTATGATGCAAGCATTGACGGCCTTGGTGCAAGGATTCTGATGCACTATACTGATTACGCCGAGTTCTATGCAAACGGAAATTCAAATAACGGATACTATTTCTTCCTTAATGGAGATACAAATACAAAAGCCTCAATGGATGCCAGCGGCAAAATGGATGGAACGGTAACATGTATCGGAATGTATCCCGGATCTGTAAAATATGACAACCTTCAGATTAAAGGTGGCGGAGCTGCAGGCGGATATTATGTAATAACCCGCCAAGGCTTCCCTGGAGAGGAAAAAGTTGACTGGAAAGTAGGAGAAGAAGGAAAATGAAAAAATTAAAAACTTTATTTATAACAGCATTTTTAACTTTATTTTTTGCAGGATGCTATTCGCCAAATCCTTTGTATGGGAAATGGTCAGACAATTATGGCTCTACAATCAATTTTTTCCCCGACAATACCTACAGTGCAAGTATTGTAAATTCTGCGGGGACTACAGAAACCTACGAGGGAGACTTTAACGTAATAGAAAATGTAATTTCATTTTCCACAGAAACTGATCTTATATTAACTGAATGGGATATAAGAGGATCTATCCTTTATATTACATGGTCGGACAGCAATAGAGTAACAGTTCAACTGTCTTTGTATCATGTTTCAAAATAGGAATATATAATGAAGAAATTTTTAATCAGATTTTTGTTATGTCTTGCTCCTTTTTTAACTTTTGCTCAGGAAGAAAAACTTATAAAACCGCAAAAGCCTTTTGATCCAAATGCTGCTTATGTTGTCCATGGCGGCGGATTTTCATGGACTCGCCTGACAAGAATTCAGCTTCAAAACAACAGAAGTAATTTTGTATGGCAAGATGACATGTTTGGAGTTTACTATTCTATCCAGACAGGAAATCTTCCTGTTAACTTTCTCGGAAAAATTACTTTGTACTATCCTTACCATTATGAATTTAATAAAGTTGAACAGATTCCAAAACAGACAATTCTTTATGCCGGAGATTTAGACATTGGACCTGTATGGACTTTCCCTCTCTGGGAAATATGCAGAGTAAATTTAAGCCCGGTAATTCACTACCGGTATCAGTTATCTGACAAATATCATCACAACGATTTAGGAATCGGTGCACTTGTAGTAACAGAGTTTCCAATTTCAAAACGATTTACCGTTTTACTTAATACAGAATTCAGTTATGACTGTGGAAACCTTGGTTCAAACCGGCAGATACAGAACTTTGATCACGTATGGGCTTACACAGTTGACTTAGGACTAAAATATACAAAACGGCATCAAAATTCTTTTTATTACATAAAACGAAAAGAAGAACGCGAAGCTTTAAAACCGGTTAAAGAAGCAAAAAAAGCTGAACGTCTTGAAAAGAAAGAAGAAAGAAAACAGATTAAGGCCACAAAAAAAGAAGAAAAGATGCAGGAATTAGACGAGTATAAAAAAGACCTCAAAGAATACAAACAGAAGAAAAAACAGCGTGCACAGGAAAAAAGAGAAAGAAAACAGGCAGAAAAAAATCATGATCAGCCGATATAGTCTTTAATCGTCTGAATCATCTTTTCTGTCTCAATCGGCTTTGCAATATGCGTATTCATTCCGGCTTCCATGCATTTTTCAATATCTTCAGTAAATGCATTAGCTGTCATCGCTATAATTGGAATTGTCTTTGTATCTTCACGTTCAAGATTTCTTAAAAGATGCGTTGCCTCAAGGCCATCCATTACAGGCATCATAACATCCATTAAAATGATGTTATAATAGTTCAACGGTTTTTCTGTAAACTTATTAAGAGCCTCAAGTCCGTTACCGGCAATTTCTACTTCCATACCTTCGTTAATCAAGAGACGCGATGCAATTTCCTGGTTAAGTTCGTTATCCTCAACAAGAAGTGCTCTTTTACCCTTAATGGTTTTTTCTGGAACAGCCTTTGCACTTCCAGATTTAGAAGACTTACCTTTAGATTTTGTTCCTTTAGCTTCGTCGACTTTTTCGATATCAAGTTTTATTGTAAATTCCGTTCCTTCATCCGGAGCACTGACACATTCAATTGTTCCACCCATAAGTCTTACAAGGTTGTTTACAATCGCAAGACCAAGACCTGTTCCAATTTTATTTACAGAGTTTTTATCCTGAGTAAATGCATCATACATAATCTTCTGGAATTCTTTTGTCATTCCGACACCAGTATCACGGACAACAAGGCTAAGGTGAACGATGTTATTATCAATACCTTCAACATTAATCAAAAATTCGATTGTTCCACCGGCAGGAGTAAATTTTGATGCATTAGAAATAAGGTTCATAATAACCTGCTGAGTATGAAGCTTATCAATGTTTACAAAATTTTCCTTGTATTTTTCCGGATCCAGATTGCAGTAAAAAGTAATTCCATTTTTATCACACATTGCATGCGCAAGCGTAATAATATTTTCAATAATTTCATAAACAGATACTTTTGATTTTCTGATTTCAAGCTTACCACTTTCAATCTTTGACATATCAAGAATGTCATTCAAAAGACCAAGCATATAAGAACTTGATGAACGGATTTTATTTATATCTTTTTCGAGAGCAACAGGATCTGTAAGTTCTTTACTTGCAAGCTCTGCAATACCCATAATTCCATTCATAGGAGTACGAAGATCGTGACTCATTCTGGAAAGGAAGTCACTCTTTGCAGAACTTGCTTTTTCTGCCTGTTTAATTGCAAGTGCAAGCTTTTCGTTCTGCTGATTTTCCATCATTGTGATGGCAGTAATATCCGTACAGACATAAATTAAGATGTTTGAGTCTGGTTCAAGATAATAAACCTTTTCCTGTTTGATTTCTATTGAGCCGTCTTCTTTTCTAGTATGATATGTAAACTTTACTTCATTTGTTTTTTCAAGCTCTTTTTCAATTCGTGATATGCTAAAGTCATCCCTCGTTTTATCCTTATCTGCATCAGCGACTTTTTTCTTCAGGAAAACTTCAAGCAGCTGGTCATAATCGATTGTATCCTGTTTTTCAGGAATCCATGTTAAATAATCTGACTTATTGATAAACTGACACACACCGGTAATCTTGTTAAGCCAGAATATGTATTCAACATCTTCGTTAAGAACAGAGTCTTTTGTTACAGAAGAAATTGTCTGGCTTGTAATGTCTTTTAAATAACAATACGATTCGATGTCACCACTTGAAGGATTAAATGCAAGTTCCATACAAAAGTCAAACCAGTGCAATGCACCATTTGACATTTTGTACTCGAACTCACATTTCTTTTGTCTTGTACCATTTTTAAATGCGATGATAAGCTCCTCTCTCTCCAATGTCGAAGCAAACCCTTCATTCTGTCCTCGATTTGAAATCATTTCGCGAAGGAATAAAAGTTCATTAACCGCAGAATTTCCTTTTATTCCCTTATTTAAATCCGGAACGTTGATGAATCGTTCGAGGACCGTATTCTTTGTTAAGTTCAGTCTTGTATACGCCGGATAACTCTGCTGAACAAAACTCTGGAATTTCATAATTCCTTCGTATTCACGCTCAGCCCGTTTCTGACTTGTGATATCTGTTGCAGAACAGATTGCTTTTTCTACCCTTTCATTATCTGTTTTAATTGCACGGTAAACGACATGCTTCCACCTTTCCGTTGAAACATTGTTTCTGATATCTTCTATTCCAATTGGAATATCAATTTCTACAGACTTTTTTGTTTTTCCTTCTCTAAAGTCCTTTAACATCTGATAAAACTGTTCACGATACTCATTCTGAATGATTCTGGAATAAATCCAACCCATTGCAACATCTTCATTTTTCAACTTGAACAGTTCTTTTGTTAAAATTTCATTCTCTCTTAAAAGTGATGCTTTTTCAGAAACTTCTTCATTTTCAACTTTTCCAAGCGGTGTTTTTTCATCTACAGGTTCAAGTTCTTCAAGATTATCTATAGGCTCTTCCCTGTCATAAAAATTATCTTCACCTATACTGGTAAAATCACACTCCCAGTAAACAGTTTCACTCTGATCCATTACAGCATGAAGCATATATCTGTTTTCTTTGAGAAGCTCTTTCATTCCTTTAAGCTTACTCGTAAGTACAGACACTATAATTATACAGATTAATGTAATTAATCCGAGTGTAACAATTATTACAACAAGAATCAGCGATGCAGAATTGAGACTATCTTCATCATTAACATACATCGTATCATTAGGAAGTTGTTTTTTCCGCAAGTTGAATTTGTCTAAAACCTTTGCATCAAAACAATATCGCGCAGGGCTTTCAGAATTTATATTGATGTATTTTGTATTTACACCTTCAAAAATTTCCCAGAAAATTTCTCCAGCTGTAAATCCCATTTCATCATATGCACTAAAATATCCGCCAAGAACACCATCTGTAACACCAGTAAAAGAACAGCACATAACAGGAAGCCGTTTTTCTTCACAACAATCAATTACAAATTCTGCTGCTTTTTTTGACGGACCATTAACTGTTGATTTTGCAGAAAGAAAAAAGACAACAGAATCAGCATCTGCCTGATTGATGATTTTTTTAATTGAATCAAAATCATTTTCAGAAGTGTTAATTTCCTTAAAATCAATTCCTTTAAATCTGATATGAAGATTTCTAAAAAGTTCCGTACCGATTATTCCGACATCAGAATTATCTGTAATTAAATAAATCGCTTTTGAATTTGGGAAAAGTCTTTTTGACAGAAGAACATTTTCATCAAAGTAAATTACATCTTTAATTCCAGTTACCGTTTCATAATACATTCCTTCTCTTATAAGTTCTGTATCAGAAACACCAATAAATACAATCGGTCTGTCTCCGGCAATTTCATCTTTATAATTTAAAATAAACCTGAAAGCAGAATTTCCAGAAGCAAGAATTGCATCAAATTTTCTTCCCCTTATAAAACCATCTGTTCTGGTTTTAAAACTTGTGTACGGAGCACCTTCAACAAGATCAAAATCTTCCATGAATATAAATGAAAATTCATAATTCTTCTTGAGATTTTTTTTAAGCCCCGAAATCTGAATCTGGTTTATATAAGAGTCCATCGGTTCAGAACCGATAAAAAGAATTTTCTTAGGAACCTCTGTGGTTTCACTGGCATAAATTCCGCTGTTGAAAAAAAACAGAACTACGGCAGCACAGATAAAAAGAGGAATCCTCAAAAAAGTAAAAAATGCTTTTTCTGAAAATCGTGATATATTCATCACTATAATTATATCACACCTTTTTAAACTTATGTTAATTTAAAACATAAGTCTGAAGCTTTCCAAATCCCTTTACATCCTTAATTTCCATTGCAGTACAAGGATAGGAATCGCCCAGAATCTGCCTTACATTCTCAGAAATGGTAATTTTGTCAATTTCACCGATTCCTTCAAGGCGCGAAGCAAGGTTTACAGCCGAGCCCCAGAGATCAAAAACAAACTTCTTTTTACCGATTACACCGGCTACAACACGTCCATTGTTAATTCCAATGCGTACATGGAGGTCAAGATTGTAGCGCTGATTAAATTCTTTAAGATGCCTTAATACCTGTCGGGCAAATTTAACCGTTTCTCCGCAGTTTCCTGAATAACGGTCAGGAGCCCCGGCAGAAACCATATAGGCATCCCCTATTGTCTTAATCTTTTCAATCTTAAAATCATTCAAAAGATCATCAAGCTCCCCGAAAAAAGCGTTCAGTATTTTAACAAGTTTTACTTCACCGATTTCTGCAGACATCTTGGTAAAATTTACGATATCTAAAAACATAATCGTCACATCATCAAATTCAGCAAAAAAAGGCTTTGCCTGAAACTCAAGTTTAGTTGCAACGGAAAGCGGAAGGATATTTAAAAGCAGATCCCTTGAACGTTTATTTGCTTTATTAAGCTCTTCAATCATATTCATATCCGGATTTTCCAGACAGAAATACATGACAAGACATACAACGGCAATTCCCAGTCCGATAATCAGAAGCTCTTTAAACAGCATTTGAATTAACGCAACCATACCTTCCATTACACAGAATGTAAGAATAGGAACAAATCGTTTTAACTTAACCTTTTTAAAATTAAAGGCCATAACAACAATTATAAACACAACTGATGAAGAAGAAAAAATATAAACCGTTGAAGAAGGGATTCCGTATGAATAAATATATTTACCTTCACCACCATACAGCAGCGGATTTACAATAATTACAATTGTTGCAATGATACATGCAATAATCCAGATAATTCCTTCTACATACTTAAGAGTTTTTCTGACTGGCGTTATGTCATCATAAATTGTATTTACGATTGCATATATATCCATCGAGGCTATGTATACAACCATTACGACAAGATAAAACTTGGAAAGAAAATTATTCAAAAAAGTAACCGACGGGTCTCCAGCCTGATGCTTCGTAATAGTGATTACGCTTACAATATCAAGTGCAAGTATTACCCACGTTAAAATCATAAGGATTCGGAAAACGACATTCGCAGGAGAAGGCCATCTCTTTTTTGAAAAGAACACAATCATCAAAATACTGACAAACAAAATGCTTGCTATCTGAAATTCAATATTGTAGTTCATTACAATTCCTTTTAAATAAAAACTAAATGATTAATTTAAAAACTGCTGTATGACTGTAAGTCATTGGAGCTGAATGCATGAAAAACACAACTCCAGAAACAGGTGCAATTATTTCAGAAATTATTTCATCCGTGTATGGATCATGAATCTCTGCAAGAAGGTCGCCTTCTTTAACTTCAAAACCAACCTTAACTTTTGAAACAAATAGACCTGCCTGAGGAGTTCTTATCGGGACAAGCCGTTTTTCCTCTTCTATTATTTCAGCCTGGTAACCTCCCAGGACTTCTGTCTTAATTATACCCCTGTTTTTCATAAAAAGCAAAATTGAACGTAAAACAAGATGAGCCGAGTCACGGTCTATATAATCGGTCGTAGAAGAATACACGCTGAATGCTTTAACTCCACTTTCCTGCCAGGTGTAATTTAAAGTCTTCTTTTCGTATGGACGGGGTTCCCTTACAAGAACATACGGCATCATAAAGCCCGAAGCCTCTTTCAGATAATCAAAATCAGACTTTAAAATACGTACATGGGGCAAAAAAGAACCGCTCATATAGTAAGAAGCCAGGTGAATCCCGCATTCATACTGCTTTGATATATTGAATACTTTTTCTGCGATAATCTGGGTCGTAACACCGTCACTTCGCCCTGGAAACATTCTGTTCATATCCGTGCTGTCAATCGACCAGAATTTCTTCTTAGTATTCATTGAATACGGATTGGCACTCGGAATTACCATAATTTCAAAACCTTCGTTTATTTCACCGGCAGCCTCAAGCTCTTTAAGCCTTTTTACAATTCTTGCTGTAATAAACTGCTGCTGATATTCATTACCACGGGTAGGACCTGCAATACAGACAGCCTTTTTGCCGCTTCCGAAGATAAATCCCTTTAATCTAAAATTGTCCCTGTAAAGGCCCTCCATGTCGCAAAAAGTTATTTCCTGCATTTAAATATCCTCCCGATAAGCGAACCAATTTCAACAACCGGATACTCTCTGATGGTGAACAAAAGTCCGTCCTCCGGTGCCTTAATTTCACATTTGATGTTTCCAGAAAGCGGGTCAATTATTCTTCCAAGAACCTCTCCTTTTTTTACGTCAGATCCGCATTCTGTTTCCCGGACAAACATTCCGGAAACAGAAGAACTTAAAATTTCAATCGACTCTTTGTTCTCTGCGTAAATTGAATCTTTTGTTTTTCCTACAGGTCCATTCCATATTCCGAGATGCTGCATCAAGGCAAAAAGTCCGTCGGTTACCTGCTTACAGTAATTTTTTGTACATGCCATCGCAATTCCCATATCAATTACGACTGCATCAATTCCAACATCGTTTAAGCAATACGCAAGAGAATTTTCCTGCACCGATGAACTGTTATAAGCCCATATCAGGTCAAGATTCATACATCTGCACTTTTCAATAAGCCTGTCTTTAAAATCAAGAGGTATTCTAACCTGTGGAAGTTCTCTGATAAAAATACTTGAAGCATGAATATCAACTACAAAATCTGAACTTTTTAAATCTTCCATAATCTGTGAAGAAATATATTCAACCATTGTGCCATCAGAAAAACCCGGGAAAGTTTTATTCATATCCATGTCAAAAGCAGGAATTGTTCTCGTAATAGAATCCATTCCAAGCGGATTGAGCGCCGGATAAATATCAACCGTTCCATTTAAGAACTGCGGATTATCTTTTATCCTCTGCTGAATTTCAAAGCATACAAGCTGTCCTTCCAGTTCATCACCATGAATCCCTGTTACAATACTGATTTTCTTTTTTCCTGTTCCACCAGTAATGACATTCTTTTTTATCAAAAGAGTTTCATCAATCGGCAGATCTACACTTACAACTGTTTTTATCATCCGACATCTCCCGTCATTTTCCGTAAATGCTTTTACGTATCCGCTTTACAGATTTTGCTTTTCCAACTGAATATTCTCTAACAGTATTTTCTTTTTCAAGATGCACATGCACTGTTGTATCATTGTCTTTTCTCGGCTGAATTCCAACCGGATAACCTCTTACAATTACATCATCGTTTCCAAAATGCATTTCAACAAGCTCATGATTTTTATATGCCTGTTCAATAACATAAATCTTTCCTGAAAAATCCATTCCGCTTGCATTAACTCTTTCAAGTCTCAGTATGCTTGTATCAAGCTGAGATTCATTTACAATTACTTTATGTGCAATTCTCATTTCGAGACTTTCTTTCTGCTCTTCATCAAGACTAAGTTTATCGAGCGCAGACAAAAGCTTCTTTTCTATTTTTGCACTGTCTTCTTTTTCAATTATTTCTTTTGGTTCGTCAAAACCAGTTGCATCATTTATTGCTCTTCCATTTGAATTTAATTTCATAAAATCTGAGCTTATAATTTCTTCATCAGCCGTTTTTATTCTGCCGACAAAATCAAGTGAACTTTCTTTTAAAAGAGCAATTGCTTCTTCATCATTTGAAACATCAAGAAGAAAAACTCCCGGAGCAATTACAGTATGAATGTGAGGTGCAAGCACTTTATTATGTTCCGCAGCAAGAGCAGCCTTTCCATCAAGCTTTAAAACAAAACCTTTATAAAATGAAGCCGCAGAATAATATTTACTCCAGTCCTCAATCTGCACTTCAAGAATTTCAGGAACTCTATAGGCGGTTCTCTCTTTTAAAAGCTCAATCAATTTTTTACTGTCCAATCCAGAATCAAATCCGTTCATTACACTCTTTCTCGAAATCGAAAAAGTACAGACCGTATCAAATCTTTTCAAGCTTAAAAATTTAATCAGCGGAATTGAACACTTAAGGGAATAACCCGGCATCAAAGTAACTTCCATCCCGGCTTCAATGTTAATCATTCCCTTTAATTGAGAATCATCTTTTAAATCAAGTTCAAAAATATCAGAAACCCTGTAAACGTCTTTCTTTTCATGCGAAATTCCATTTTTAATAATTAGACCAAGCACTCTGGCAGCCTCATACATCCTGTCAATCCCGCCGGACGTACCAATATTAGAACCTGTTTCATTTTCAGATTCAGAAAAACGTGAGCGTGCTTCTTTTATAATGCGTGAAAATCTTGATTCTCCCACAGGTTTTGTTTCTTCTACGTCTCTAGGTCTTGAAGAAACCAAAAACCCTGTTCTTAGAAAAATCTCTCTGGTAAAACTTTCTTTCTCGAGATTCCTAAGCGTATCAATAAAAATCTGTGCCTGAAGGCGGAGAGAATCTCTGCTAAAATGTCCCTGACTCGAAGCAACAATATATGCAGTCTGTTCAACAAAAGTAAGTTCAGAAAATTTATCAAGTTTATTCCAGTCAATTTCTACACCACGGCTGCCATCTTTAAATATTCCGAGATTTAAAAATGAACTGTATAAAATCTTTATTCTGTTTACATTCGAACCGAAATACTGTTCTGCATTTTCAAGTGTATATTTTTTTAGTGACCCGTCCTGCTTTGCAAGGTTTGGGTTTTCAGAAACATAAGCAATAAAACAGATTATAAATTCTGGAGAAATAACTGCAGTTTCTTCTGCAATTTTTTTATATTCAATTTTTGAAAGAAGCTGTTTTATGTCAATTAAATCATAAAGCGCATCTTCCAGGTGTGGGTTAAGCTTATAGACAGTCGGAACGATTCTAAAACCGGAGTCTTTGCAAATTCTGTAAACAACAAGACGTTCTTCGAGATTTTCAAGTGTTTCGTAAATAAATGAATAAGTAAATGTTCCGTCAAAGAACGAAACAAGTTTGTCTTCTGTTGCATCTGGAATAAAAACAATTGCGCAGATTATTTCGATTTCTTCTTTGGATAAAAAACTTTTTATTGCAGTAAGATTTTCTTTATTTCGAAAAAAACTTTCAAGCCGCTCGATAAGCTTCTGTTTGTTGTATGGCGTTTTTATTTCACCAAGATACATTTTCATTATTTCAAAAAAACGGTTTTCATCAAGTTTAACAAAACCTTCCCGCCATTTTAAAACATTTTCTGCGTGTGCACTCATTACAATCTGCCGTTCGTTCATTCTGCTGCCTCCGCCGGTTCTCCGACTTCGTTAACTAAAACATCGAACGATGATTCATCTGCATATTTGATGATCCGGTAAGTGTAACCCTGCTCTGCAAGAAACTTCTGCCTGTTAGAACCAAAATCTTCTTCTACCGTATCACGTGTAATAAGCGTAAAGAAGTGTGAAGTCCTTTCTTTCGGCCTTAAGATTCTCCCAAGTCTTTGAGCTTCTTCCTGCCTGCTTCCAAAGGTTCCCGACACTTGAATTGCCATCGACGCATCAGGTAAATCAACTGCAAAATTTGCAACCTTTGAAACAACAAGAACCCTTATATTTCCCTTCTTAAAATCTGAATATATTTTATCACGCTCCGAATTCGGAGTTTTACCTGTGATAATCGGAACACTTAAAACCTTTGCAATTTCTTCAAGCTGATCAATATACTGCCCGATGATAAGAATTTTATCTTCAGCAAATTTGTTTACAAGTTCTTTAACCGCCTTTAACTTGCACGGATTAGTACTTGCAATTCGATGCTTTTCTCTTGTAGTCGCAACAGCATATTCAAGTTCAGTCTGTTCATCAAGATCAAGCCTTACTTCTACACATTCAGCTTTTGCAATCCAACCCGTATGCTCGAGCTCTTTCCACGGAACATCATATCTCTTAGGACCAACAAGACTGAACACATACCCCTGGCATCCGTCTTCACGAACAAGAGTGGCAGTAAGGCCAACCCGTCTTACCGCCTGAAGCTCTGCAACAACACGAAAAACAGGAGCAGGCAAAAGATGAACTTCATCATAAATAATAAGCCCCCAGTTTCTTTCCCTGAACAGACTGAAGTGAGGATAAGGTCCTTCTTTGTCAGGCCTCCATGTTAAAATCTGATAGGTTGCAACCGTAACCGGCTTAATTGATTTTGCTTCTCCTGTGTACTCTGCAATATCATCTTTTGAAATATCTGTCTTATCAAGAAGCTCATCAATCCACTGATGAACAGATGTGATGTTTGTCGAAATGATGAGTGTATTGGTTTTCAACATCGACATAATTTCCATGCCGACAATTGTTTTTCCTGAACCACACGGAAGAACGATTGTTCCAAATCCAGTTCCAGGTCCTTTGTCACCAACAAGTGCTTTTGCAGCTTCCATCTGATAATTTCTTACAACAAGATCCTTTTCTCCAGAAGTTTTTTCCTTAAGATTAATTTCAAACGCTTCTCCGTCAGCAAGAGGAACTTCATCTTTAACAGGCCACCCGATATCAATAAGCTTCTGTTTAATCGTTCCTCTGTCTGTAAGAAGAATTAAAAATCCGTTTTTAACACTGCATGGCATGATGTATTTTTTAAGAGACGGATTTGTAAGAATCTG
Organism: Treponema sp.; assembly: GCA_017553635.1. Taxonomy (GTDB): domain Bacteria; phylum Spirochaetota; class Spirochaetia; order Treponematales; family Treponemataceae; genus Treponema_D. The sequence continues at coordinate 71,760 of JAFZKN010000005.1, forward strand.
ATTATAAATAGGCACACTCTCAGCTAAGAGAAGAAGATATTCCATTTTTACTTCGCCTTCCACCGCTTCCGGAATAATTTCTTCCGGAGCAGGAATAAGCCTGATTTTTCCAAAGCGGCCGGCAGTTTCTTCTATCCAGACTTCAAGCGATTGCGGAATATCAAATCTTGAATATTTTTTTAAAACATCAATCACTTCTGAATATGTAAAACCTGCACTTGTTGCGTTCCACAGGGAAAGGGCTGTAATTCTATAAGTATGAAGATGCTCAGGCGAGCGTTCGAGTTCTGCAAAAGTGATGAGGGCATTACGGCACTCATCTGCAAGCGGAGCATGCACATCCATCAGAATGCTTCTGTCACTTTGGACTATCAGAGGATTATCGATTCTGTTACCTGTGTTATCAGTTTCGCCCGGCATAAAATTCCATACTGAAAAATTCAGCTTAACAAACTATTTTACACCAAACAAAAATAATATTCTACAAGACAAAAGCGAGATTATAGATCGTTTTTTAAGATTTTCCTTCGTTAAATCTTTTAAGAAATAATTTTGTGCGTTCTTCTTTAGGATTTTTTATAAGCTGCTCAGGATCACCCTGTTCAACAATTATACCGCCATCGATAAAAATCAAATAATCGCTGATATCTTTTGCAAATGACATTTCATGCGTTACTACAACCATTGTCATTTTTTCCTGGGCAAGCTCACGGATTACGGCAAGAATTTCTCCCGTAAGCTCAGGGTCTAAAGCAGATGTCGGTTCATCAAAAAAGAGAACTTCCGGTTTTAATGCAAGCGCCCTTGCAATACTTACCCTCTGCTGCTGCCCACCACTCAACTGACATGGATATGCGCCGGCTTTTGTTTCAAGCCCCATCTTTTTCAAAAGTTCAAAAGCGGTCTGTTCTGCTTCTTCTTTTGTTTTTTTCAGTACACTAACCTGCGCCTCTGTAATATTTTTTAAAACACTTAAATGCGGGAAAAGATTGAAATTCTGAAAAACAAGTCCAACTTTTAAACCGATCTGCCTTAAGCTTTCTTTATCAGAATAAATTCCGTCACGGACAATATCTTTTCCACAGACAGTGACAGTACCGCCAGTTGCCTGCTCAAGCTGACATATAGTTCTTAAAAGAGTAGACTTTCCGCTTCCAGAAGGCCCAATAATTCCAAGAACATCTCCGCGACGAACCGTAAACGAAATATCTTTTATTACTTCAAGAGAATCAAAATTCTTTTTTAAAGATTCAACTTTAATAATTTCTTCTGCAGCATTATTTGTAGTAATCAAGTTTTTTCTCCACAAAATCAAAAGTTTTCGAAACGATATAATTCATTATAAAATAAATTACCCCTGCGAAAAAAAGCGGACCGACGCTTACAAGCCTTCCGCTCTGTGTCTGAGCTGCATGAAACAATTCTGCAACTCCAATTACCTGAACAAGCGCAGTATCTTTTACAAGTGTAATAACTTCGTTTCCCATCGGAGGAATTATTTTTTTAATTACCTGAGGAACAACAATTTTAAAAAAAGTCTGAATTTTTGTAAAACCCAGCACTTTTGCCGCTTCGTACTGCCCCTGTGGTATCGACTGAATTCCGCCTCGATAAATTTCTGCAAAATAACATGCATAATTTATTACCATCGCAATAATCGAAGCTGTAAACCTGTCTAAACTTGTTTTAAAAATATATGCAGGTGCAAAGTAAACAAAAATCAACTGAAGCATAAGCGGAGTTCCGCGGATGATAAGAAGAAACCAGTTTGTCAAAACAGAAAGCGGCTTAAACTTAGAAAGTCTGCCGGAACAGATTATAACTGCAAGAGGGATAGCAAAAATAAGTGTCAGAAAAAAAACAGCGGCACTTACACCCGTGCTTTTAATAAAGACAAAAAATAAAGTGGATATTTTACTTCGCTCTAAAAACTGTTGAATTGCCTCAACCATATGACTGCTTTACCATAAAAAAAGCTGCCCGCTTATTTTTTAAACAAACAAAGGCAGCTTTTTGTACTGAATTATTTTCCAATTACAGAAAGATTTTTACCGAACCATTTGCAGGAAATTTCTTCTACAGTTCCGTCAGCTTCCATTTCTTCAAGAATCTTCTGAACCTGATCTCTGAGAGCTGTATTGCTCTTTTCAAATCCAATTCCGTATTCTTCTGGTGCAAGTGATTCATCAAGAATTGCCAAAGGTCTGTCACCCTGTGTAATCATATAATCAGCTACAACAAGATCAAGAACGACAGCATCAACATTTCCGATTTCAAGATCGTTAAGCGCAGTTACATTTTCAGAAAATTCAACAATTTCTTTAAGCGTTTCTTTAAAGTCCGGAGTATCATTAATTGCATCCATTGCAGAAGATTCTGCCTGAACACCAACAACCTTTCCCTTTAAATCAGCAAGAGTTGCAATTCCTTTTCCTTTTTTAACAACTACGACCTGTGCATTCTTCAAATAAGGTTTTGTAAATGCCATTGCCTCGCATCTTTCTGGAGTCATTGTAAATCCATTCCAGATACAGTCAATCTTTCCAGTCTGGAGCTCCTGTTCTTTAGCACTCCAGTTAATCGGCTGAGCAACAAATTCCTTACCAAGTCTTCTGGCTACTTCACGTGCAAGATCAACATCATAACCTGTAATTTCATTGTTTGCATCTCTAAACCCTAATGGTGGAAATGCATCATCCAATCCGATTACGAACTGCTTTGTGTTTTTCTTAGAACAGCTGAACGAAATTACCGATAATGCCAACAATAATACTGCTGTAATTTTTTTCATCTTTTTCTCCCAATGAAAAGTTTTTAAATTTCAGAGAGTTCCTTTTGCGTTAATACTTTGATTCCGCCTTTTGCAAGAACTTCTTCTGCTTTTTCTACATCTGTAGTACGGATAATCATATATGCTGAATTTGTTTTTTTGCCGGTAAATCCATACATATATTCAACATTTCTGTCGTTTTCTGCAAGAAGTTTTAAAATTGAATTTAAACTTCCTGTTTCATCCGGAATTTCTATTGCAATTACATCATTGATTTTTGCAATATAATCTTTCTCCTGAAGTTTTAAAACAATTTCTTCAGGATTGTCAACTATAATTCTGGCAATCCCAAAATCTGTTGAATCTGCAAGTGACATTGCTCTAAGATTTATTTTTAAATCTGCAAAAGCCTGTGTAATTTTTACGAGTGTTCCCTGTTTGTTTTCAAGGAAAATTGAAACCTGTTTAATTGCCATACGAACCTCCGTTACTTATTAATGTAGTTTTCTTGTGTCAATAACACGTTTTGCTTTTCCTTCGCTGCGCGCAATTGTTTTAGGAGCAACAAGTGTTACTTTAGCCTTAATCTGAAGAATTGTCAAAAGTGCATTTTCAAGTTTTGTTTCCTGTGCTTTTACTTCTGCAATCACATCACTGAATTTTTCTGGAGTCATTTCTACTTTTACTTCAAATGTATCTGTATTGTTTTCCCTTCCAACGATAATCTGATAGTTAGGAGCATAACCCTGCTTTAAAAGAACTTCTTCTATCTGGCTTGGGAACACATTTACACCGCGGATGATGAGCATGTCGTCTGTTCTTCCCATTGGCTTTGACATACGGATAAAAGTTCTTCCGCATTTACATTTTTCTACATTCAACACACCGATATCTTTTGTGCGGAATCTTAAAAGCGGGAATGCTTTTTTAGTAAGAGAAGTAAATACAAGCTCACCTTTTTCGCCGTCAGGAACTCTCTTTCCAGTTTCAGGATTAATTGTTTCGATGATAAAGTGATCTTCGTTAACATGCATTCCTGCCTGCTCTGAACATTCAAAAGCAACACCGGGACCTAAAACTTCTGTAAGACCGTAAATATCGTATGCCTTTAATCCGAGGGATTTTTCGATGTCACGGCGCATTTCTTCTGTCCATGGTTCTGCACCAAAAATTCCTGCTTTAAGATGAATGTCTTTTGGAGTAAGTCCCATGTCCTTTAAAGTTTCACCAAGATATGCTGCATAACTTGGAGTACAGCACAATACAGTAGATTTTAAATCCTGCATGAATGTAATCTGTCTCTGCGTGTTTCCGCTCGAAATAGGAATTACCTGACATCCAAGCTTTGTAGCTCCACCATGAATTCCAAATCCACCGGTAAAAAGTCCGTAACCGTATGCATCCTGAACAATGTCATCTTCGTCTGCACCAACTGCAACAAGCTGACGTGCTGCACAGTCATCCCAGATATCAAGGTCACCCTTTGTGTAACCTACGACAATCTGTTTTCCCGTTGTTCCGCTTGATGCATGGATACGTACAACTTCTTTTCTCGGAACTGCAAAAAGTCCGTAAGGATATGTTGCGCGTAAATCGTCCTTGCATGTAAATGGAATTTTATCAAGGTCGTCGATGCTCTTGATGTCATCCGGAGTTACTCCGGCTTCTTTACAGCGGTTTCTGTAATACTCTACGTTGTCATAAACGTATTTAAACTGTTCAACTAATCTTTTACTCTGAAGCTCGCGTATTTTATCACGCGGCATTGTTTCGTATTCTTCCTGATAATATTTTCTAGACATCTGGTTTTCCTCTTTTTTCTGCGGAATTTAATTTAAACACCTTTGTCTTATTCCGCTTAAAAAAATAAAATTGATTTTAGTTTGATTGGTTACCGTGCCCGACTAAAAAAGTTCAGTACACAAAAAAAGAAATACTATCGCCCAAGGGCGAAGTCCTTAAAGAGAATGCTAAAGGAATGGAAAATGTCAAAGCACTTTATTCTGTTAGACATGCTGTTATTTTATGCCTTTTAGCCTTTAATGTAAAGAAAAAAATGCATTTTTTTATTGCAATTACCGCAATATTTATATACAATAATTCTATATTCTAACAAAACCATTGTGGTGGGGGAAAATAATGAACAAAGCAGAATTAGTAGATGCAATTGCAAAGGATACTGGATTATCAAAAAAAGACTCTGAAGGAGCTTTAAAATCTATTATCGAAAACATTTCTGACGAACTTGCAAAAGGACACGAAGTATCACTTATCGGATTTGGTACTTTCGGAGTAGGAAAAAGAGCAGCACGCACAGGACGCAATCCAAAAACTGGTGAAACAATTAAAATTGCAGCAAGCAAATCACCAAAATTCAAGGCTGGAAAAGCTCTTAAAGACAAAATCAACAAGAAATAATTTCTGCACAAAGAAAATCATCTTAGATGCTTAGAATGCTTAAAAAGGCTGACCGTAAAAACGGCAGCCTTTTTTATTTCCCCTGTAAAATTAATGCGCACGGAATTTGCAGTAAATTTGACAATTAAGGCTTTATTTTCTTGCCGATTTAGGGAAACAGGTCTATAATATGCGTGTACGCACACGCAAAAAAAAGAGGTTGCTTTGACAATAACAGAAATTGCAAAACTGGCAGGCGTTTCAATCGGAACCGTAGACCGTGTACTTCACAAACGGGGAAGGGTTTCTGCAAAAACCGTAGCCAGAATTGAAGAAATTATTAAAAGCTCGGGATACCATCCTAATCCAATTGCCAGACAACTGGCTTCTAAAAAGAAATTCATCATAGGAGTTCTTCTTCCAAAACTTTCTGACGACACCGGTTACTGGAAACTTATCTATGAAGGAATTAAAAAAGCCGGTGAAGAATTTAAGCTTTTCTCTTTTGAATTTATTCCTTCATACTTTGACAGAAAAGAAGGAAGCTACACATTAAAAGCAAAAGCACTCCTCAAAAAAAATATCAACGCATTGATTACTGCACCTATCATTGCACAGGAAGCAAAAAAAGTTCTTCCTCTCTTTGAAGAAATTCCATATGTACTTGTAGACTCCTCTCTTCCCGGAGTTAAACAGCTTGCAACCGTTGTTCAAAATCCGTATAAAGGTGGACTGTGCGCAGGAAGAATGATGAAGCTTATTGCGCCTCATGCTAAAAAAATTTTCTGCGTTCAAATGTATTCCGGTGCATACAACTTAAAGGAAAGGGCCAGAGGCTTTACAGCATTTTTCAAAAATAAAAATGTAATCAACATATCTGGAAACTGCAACACAAAAGAAGAAACAGATAAGTTTATCAGATCAATTCTTTTACAAAAGCCGGATGGAATTTTTGTTTCAAACAATGCAGGATTTGCATTTGCAGATTATTGCAAGCGGAAAAACATAAAGAAGAATTTTGCACTTGTAGGGTATGACCTGATGGAACAGAATAAAAAATATCTTGCAAACGGTTTTATCGACTGCATCATTTCTCAGCAGCCTGAAGAACAGGGATATCTTGCAGTAAAAACAATTTATCAAAGCTGTCTTATAAATGAAAAAGTAAATCTTAATATACAAATTCCAATCACACTATATTACAAGGAGAATATTTGACCTATGGGAAAAAATGAAATCAGAGATTTTATCGAAAACGGAAACGCAGTACTTGGACTTGAATTTGGTTCTACAAGAATTAAAGCTGTATTAATTGATGAACAGAGTAAACCGATTGCATCCGGTGCGTTCGACTGGGAAAACTCTTTGGACAACGGTATATGGACTTATTCTATAGAAGAAATTCATAACGGCCTTGCAACATGCTATGCAAATCTTAAAAAAGATGTAAAAGAAAAGTTTGGTGTTACTTTAAAAAAATTAAAGGCAATGGGAATCAGTGCAATGATGCACGGTTATCTGGCTTTTGATAAAGACGACAATCTTCTTGTTCCATTCAGAACATGGCGAAATACAATTACAGGCGAAGCTTCAGAAAAACTTTCTTCACTTTTTAATTATCCTATTCCGGAACGCTGGAGTATTTCACATCTATATCAGGCAATGTTAAATAAAGAAGAACATGTTAAAAACGTTGCATTCTTTACAACTCTTGCCGGCTATGTTCATTGGAAGCTTACTGGTAAAAAAGTTTTGGGTGTCGGAGATGCTTCGGGAATGTTTCCTATAGACATCCATTCTAAAAACTACAATGAAAAAATGCTTTCACAGTTTGATGAACTTATAAAACCGTTTAACTTTGATTTTAAGCTTAAAGATTTGCTTCCAGAAGTTTTACAGGCAGGAGATGCAGCAGGAACTTTAACAGATTCAGGTGCAAAACTTCTTGATAAAGAAGGAGATCTTGAAAGCGGCTTTACTTTTGCACCACCGGAAGGAGATGCAGGAACCGGTATGGTTGCAACAAATTCTGTCCGCCCGAGAACCGGAAATGTTTCTGCCGGAACATCCGTATTTGCAATGGTTGTCCTCGAAAAGGACCTTTCAAAATCCTACAGCGGAAAAATTGACCTGGTAACAACACCATCCGGTGATCTTACAGCAATGGCTCATGCAAACAACTGTACCGGCGAATATGACAAATGGATTAAGCTTTTTGGGCAGGCTATAGAAGAATGCGGCTTTACAATCGACAGGCCTAAACTCTATGACAGCCTTCTGGGAGCTGCATTAAAAGGCGATAAAGACTGCGGTGGATGTATTCCATATAATTATATTTCAGGAGAATCCATGACTGGCCTTTCAGAGGGGCGTCCGCTTTTTGTCCGTACACAGAAAAACAGCTTTACTCTTGCAAATTTTATGCGTTCCCAGCTTTTTACTTCTCTCGGAGCTTTGAGAACCGGAATGAACATACTCTTTGACCAGGAAAATGTAAAAATCGACAGGCTGACAGGTCACGGAGGCTTCTTTAAAACACAGGAAGCAGGCCTTACGGCAATGGCTTCTGCAATGCATACACCGATTTCATTGATGGAAACAGCAGGAGAAGGCGGTCCGTGGGGAATGGCACTTCTTGCATTGTACACCGTAAACAAAAACGGGCTGTCGCTTCCAGACTGGCTTGATCAGACTGTATTTGCAAACTCTTCTACAAAGACTTTTGAGGCTTCAAAAGAAGACATAGAAGGATTTAATGTGTTCTTTGAAAACTATACAAAGGGCCTTGCAGTCGAAAAAGCTGCAATAGAAAATGTTCAATAAAAATTTGCAGATTAAGTAAATATAGAAGATAATATATGAGGTGGCTAAATGAGTTCAATTTATCAAACACTAAAAGAGGAGGCTTTCGAAGCTAACCTGCAGATTCCGAAACGTGGCCTTGCAATTTACACGTGGGGAAATGTTTCTGCCTTTGATAAAGCAAAGGGTGTTTTTGCAATAAAGCCTTCCGGAGTTCCGTATGACACAATGAAGGTTGATGACATTGTTGTCGTAGATCTCGAGCTTAACAAAGTTGAAGGAAAATTAAATCCTTCTTCTGATACTCCGACACACGCAGAGCTTTACAAAAGCTTTAACGATATCGGCGGTATTACACACACTCATTCACCACATGCAACTTCATGGGCACAGGCATGTAAAGGTATTCCGCTTTTAGGAACAACACATGCAGACCACAGCGCATCTTCTGTTATCTGTACTCCGATGATAACAAAAGAGGCCGTAGAAAGTGCATACGAAAAAGAAACAGGTATTCTTATCGTAAACACTTTCCTTCATCCGGAAAAAATTGGAGCAAAGTATCCGGATGGAACTCCGTTAAAGCCGCTTGTACCTTCTGAAAATCCGATGGTGCTTGTTGCAGGACACGGACCTTTTACATGGGGAAGTAATGCTGACAAGTCTGTTTACAATGCTGCAGTACTTGAAGAAATTGCAAGAATGGCCTGGATTACTATGGCAGTAAATCCAGATTTTAACCCTCTTCCTGATTATGTTGTTAACAAACATTATCAGAGAAAACATGGAGCAAATGCTTACTACGGACAAAAATGAGAAGATTTTTTAACTTATTCAAATTAACAATTCTTTTAAGCGGTCTCTTCTGTATTCTGTTCAGCTGTGGAAAAAGCAGCGAAAAGAATTCTAAACAGAAAACTGAAAAAAACATTATTGTAGGTTTTTCTCAAATTGGAGCCGAAAGTGAATGGCGCACATGTAATACGCAGAGTTTACAGCAGGCAGCAGAAAAAGCCGGAATACAGATGGTTTATTCAAATGCAGAACAGAAACAGGAAAATCAGATAAAAGCTATAAGATCTTTTATCGTATATCAGGTTGATGTTATTGTTTTCTGTCCAATCGTTCAGGATGGATGGGATAATGTTCTGCAGGAAGCAAAAGATGCAAACATTCCGGTAATTGTAGTGGACAGAAAAATCCGGACTAAAGACAATTCGCTTTACGCAGGTTATATAGGAACTGACAGTCTGGAAGAAGGAAGAAATGCGGGAAGGTTTCTTCTTGAAAAATACAAAAATGTTCCAGGTCCTATAAATATCATGGAACTTTACGGAACAATCGGTTCATCAGTTTCAGAAGGAAGAAACAGGGGCTTTCATGAAATTATTGATAAGGACCCGCGTTTTTCTGTTGTTTATACAGAATCGGGAGATTTCCTCCGTTCACGCGGCAAAGAAATTGCAGAAAGCCTTTGCGCAAAATCTTCACACAACGTTCTCCAGATTGACGGAAAAACAATTCATGCAATTTTCTCGCATAACGATCAGATGACTCTAGGTTTTCTCGGAATACTTGATAACTACAATTATAATCCTGGAAAAGACATTACGATTATAACAATCGATGCAGAACAGTCTGCAATTGATCAGTTATGCAAAGGAAAGATTAACTGTGTAATTGAATGCAATCCAAAAATGGGAACTCAGGTTATGGATTTTGTTAAAGATCTTGCTGCTGGAAAACCTATTCCTGCAGTAACTTATGTTCCGGAAACTGTGTTTACAGAAAAAGATAATTTTAATTCAATCGAACCAAGAGGTTATTAATTACTAGATGAAAAATATTTTTTCAAAAAAAGGAAAACCTAAAAGCATAAAAAAAACTCTCTGGCTTTCGTATGCCGTTATTCTTTTATTGATGATTGTTCCTGCGGTTTATTCAATTTCGATTACACAGATTCATACAAATCAATACAACCAGATTATCCAGAACGTAAGTTATGCAAACAAAATTAATCAGATAATCAAGCAGGACATCTCAAACGAAATTTGGGAAATCGTTGCAGGTAAAAAAACCTTCTATGAAGGAAAGCAATATGTAATTCTCGGAAAAATTGAAACCGGGATTGAAGAAATGTTAAAGACAACTTCGTTAAAAGACAACAGACAGAAGCTCGAAGTTGCAAGCCGTGCTGAAAAAACTCTAAAAAAATATATCGACCTTTTGGGAACGCAGATTAATAACAACGAACCTGTTTCTAATCAGGAAGAGACTCTTGAAGAAATAAGAGGCTGTGCTTCGCTGATGAATGATATTTTTCAGGACTTTATCGTTGCAGAAATCAAGACACTTTCTGAAACAAATGACAGCATCATGCAATCATCGATTCTCCTTTCAATCGTTCAGATTGCAATCGTAATCTTTGTTGTATTCCTTGCATTCTTTTCCATGTACACAGTTTCTGACAACATCAGAAAACCGATTCACAGCATGGAAATTCTTTCAACAAAAATTGCAAGCGGTGATTTAACTGCACGCGTTCAAAAACCAAATGTAGAAGAGCTCGACAATCTTTCTGGAAACTTAAATACGATGGCGGGAAAAATCAAAGAGCTTATCGAAGAAAATATCCGCGAACAGAAAAACCTTCAGAAAGAAGAAATGAAAACCCTTCAGGCACAGATTACTCCGCACTTTTTATACAACACCTTTGATACAATCATCTGGCTTGCAGAATCGGGTCAGACGGAACAGGTTGTAGAAATTACAAAGGCTTTTTCAAACTTCTTTAGAATCTCTTTGAGCAAAGGCCACGACTGGATTCCTATTGAGCAGGAATTTGAACATGTTAACAGTTATCTTACTGTTCAGAAAATCCGTTACCGCGATATTTTAAATTATTCGATAGACTTTGACGAAAGACTTTCGGGAACAATGATCTTAAAGCTTATTCTCCAGCCTCTTGTAGAGAATGCAATATATCACGGAATAAAAAGTAAAAGAGGCCGCGGAACTCTTAAAGTTTCTGCCTTTATTGACGAAGACAACAACATCGTTTTCTCTGTAGAAGACAACGGAAAAGGATTTACACCAGAACGCCTCGAAGAAGTAAAAAGAGAATTAAAATCGGACAATCCTCCGGAAAACCTTCAGCATATTTACGGTCTTTATAATGTTAACAAACGATTAAATCTGTATTACGATAAACCTGTTGAACTTGAAATACAGAGTGTTCTTGATAAAGGAACCATCGTTTCTTTTAAGATTCCACGGAGCAAATAAGTGTACAGCGTTTTTATTGTCGATGATGAACCGATTGTACTTGAAGGAATCCGTACAACCATCGACTGGGACAATTCCAACTTCTCTTTTGCAGGTGAAGCTTCTGACGGCGAAATTGCTCTTTCGATGATTCAGGAAATTAAACCTGATATTCTCATTACCGACATCAAGATGCCGTTTATGAACGGACTGGAGCTTTCAGCAACAATAAAAAAAACACAGCCATGGATAAAAATTATAATTCTTTCAGGCCATGATGAATTTGATTATGCTAAAAAAGCAATCTCCATTGGAATAGAAGATTATCTTTTAAAACCGTTTACTTCAAAAGAAATTCTTTTAAGCTTGAATAAAGCCGCAGAAGAAATTGATAAAGAACGTAAACAGCTTTCTGACATTACAAAAATGAAAGAAGAATTAAAATCTACCGAAAGAATAATTCAAAAAGATTTTTTAAGCGGAATTGTTCACGGAGTAATCGACGCAAGCTCTGTAATGCAAAAAAGTTCAGAATTAAATATAAATATTTTTTCCCGTTATTATAAAATAATTATAAGCAGAATAGAAAGTAAAACACAGAATACCCAGAATGAACAGATGGCATGCTCGCTTGTTAATTCTTATTCACCGACATGGGAGCAGACAAACTGTTTTTTTGAGCACAACAATAATTTAATCTGTATATGCAAGGGAAGCGATCAGAAAGAACTTGATGACAACACATATCACATTGCAGAAACAATTGAGCACATTGTAACTCAAAATGATGACTGTCGTGTAATTACTGCTATCGGAAAATCGGTTGAACACCTCTCATCTCTTTCAGAAAGTTATGAAGATGCAAAAAAGATTTTTGATTTAAGCGGAACAAATTCAAATTCAAGAATTATAAGCAGTGATGACATTCAGTCGGAAGGCTCTGAACTTCTCCGTTTAAAAGAAAACGACCCGATGGTAGAGCGCTTAAAATATGCAACTAAAGATGACATCTCAATCATAATCGAAGAATCCATGAACCTTATAAAAACAAATCAGGGACAATTCCAGTTTGTGGCATCTTATCTTTTAGGAGATTTGATTTTTGCGGTTTCAAAGCTTATTGAAAACCTTGGCGGAAACATCCAGGATGTAAACCCGGAAATTCTTAAACATGATTACATTGAATCTGCAATTCAAAATCCAGCTGTATTTTCTTCTAAACTTGAATCAATTTTAGTTTTCGCACTTGAATACCGTGACTCAAAGATTACAGGAAGATATCAGGATGTTATCTTAAAGGCAAAAAAATATATCGCAGATAATTATGCAGATCAGAATACAACACTTACAAGAGTTGCGGATGTTGTTGCACTAAGTCCAAACCACTTCAGCACGATTTTTTCGCAGGAATGCAATACAACCTTTATCGAATACCTTACGGATATAAGAATCGAAAATGCAAAGCGTCTCCTTCGCGACACAGACATGAAGGGCTACGACATTGCATACGAATGCGGCTTCAGTGACCCGCACTATTTTAGCTACATCTTTAAAAAGAACACGGGGCTTTCTCCGCGCGAATACAAGGGAAATCTGTAAAACCGCGCATTTGTCGCATCGCCAGAAAACCGCACATTCGTCGCATCGCCCGAAAACCGCGCGCCTTAAAGCCACCTGACAAAAAAAATGCACTTTCTTTTCTGTGGCCTTTGAAAAGAAAGTGCACCCACCCTGGAGATTGCGGTTTTATTGGACGGCAGTTCCAAGTTTCTTTTTTCTTACAGAAAGAATTACACTCTGAAGAAGGATAAAGAAACAAAGCATAAGCCCGGTTGTAATTTTCTGCCACCAAGGTTGTGTAAGCCCGGAAGCAATTACGATTATATTAATTGTCTTGAGAGACATAACACCAAAGAGAGTACCGATTAAGCTTCCTACACCACCTGTAAGAAGTGTTCCACCGATTATCGAAGAAGCAATTGCTTCCATCTCGGCTCCATCGGCATTTGACGCGTTTCCGGCACCAGTGTGAAGCAGATAAACAAAGCCTGCTATTCCTGCCAGAATTCCGCAGATGACATAAGACAAAAATCTTGTACGCTGAACATTAATACCAAGCATTAACGCACTTTCGCTGTTACCACCGATTGCGTAAAAGTTTCTACCAAGTCTGCTCCATTTTAAAACAGCCCAGAGAATTACGACGATTAAAATCGCAACTACTGCACCTATTTCAAAATAAGAATTGATGAACATTCCTGACCTTGTGTGCTGTCCGACACCAGGAATGTTGATTGTAAACTCTTTTAACTTAAGGAAAAGCTCCGATGCCTTTGCCGTTACAGGATTAACACTTACAATTGTAGTCATACCTTTTGCAAAAAACATTCCGGCTAAGGTTACGATAAAAGGCTGAATCTTAAGGTAAGAAATTAAAAATCCCTGTACAAGTCCAAACGCAAGTCCGATTGAAAGTGCAATGATTAAAGCACCAAATACACTTCCGCCTTTGTTTTCGAGATAACATACAGTTACCATTGTAATCAAAGCAATCTGACCGCCGACAGAAATATCGATTCCACCGGAAATCATGACGATTGTAAGACCACAGGCAATGATAATCAGATATGCGTTGTTGTTTATGATGTTAAAAAACTGCTGCGGATTTAAAAAGCCTCCGCCCCAGATAATCATTCCGCCGATATACATTACAATAAAAGTACAGATTGTAATTGTTAAAAGCAGAGTTGTATTAGAAACAGGCTGCTTAAAATATTTACCAAAGAAGTTCTTTACAGCATTAATAAAGTTCATATTATCTGCCTCCCGCTTTTACTGTTGCAGAAGTTATTCTTCTGAACATTTTTCCAACCCATTCTTTAACAACAGGAGAACCCGCAACTACAATTATGATGATTACAATTGCTTTGTATGCCTTGATGTCTGTAGAAGAAACCTTCATTGCATAAAGTGTTATTGTTAAAGCCTGAATGATGTAAGCACCGATTACAGTTCCGGCAAGCTTAAACTTACCGCCACCAAGAGAGTTTCCTCCGATTGCAACTGCAAGAATTGCATCCATTTCGTAATCAAGAAGAATCTTTTCGTGGTTAATAAGACCGATGCGGCATACGTTCATAGAACCTGCAAGCGCAACACAGATACCCAGAATTACAAACACAAGAAGCTTCATGAATATCGGATCGATACCGTTCTGCTTTGCAGCCCTTTCGTTAATTCCGACTGACTGAATGAATAAACTTAATGTAGTTTTATTTAAAAGAACGACAATCAAAATTAAAAAGGCAATTACAATTAATATCGGGCTTGGAATCGGGCAGCCTGGAATAAAGCCGCCGAGATATCCGAGAAGGTTGCTTTCTACGTTTGGAGTTGCACCGCCGTTAATCCAGTATGCAATAGGACGGCCAGCAGTAAATAAAATTAAAGAAGCAATCATCGGCTGAATGTTAAAGCGCGCAATAAGAACGCCTGTAAACAGACAGAAAACAATTGCAATACAGCATGCAACTACTACACCTAAGAAAATTGTCGGAACAGTAATTGAACCTGCTGCCCTTAAAATCTTTACAAACACACTTCCTGCAATTGCAGCACATGCACCGACAGAAATATCCTGTCCCTTAGTTGCAGAAGTAACAAGTGTCATTCCAATAGAAAGAATTACAAGCTCTGAAGCACCGTTTAAAATACTTATGAGGTTACCTGCAAGAACTTTGTTTCCAACATTGTTTACTTTGATTCCGACAGAGAAAAAGCTCGGATCACGTATCAAGTTGAATATAACAAGAATGAGCAGTGCAATCACCGGAATAATCAATTGCGATGAAGTAAACTTTTTAAACTGTTCAGAAAAATTAAATTTGCCTTTCATTTATTAATTACCTCCCGCAATAGTTTTCATGATATTGTCCTGACTAAGATCATCATCACGAAGCTCGCCTACAATGTTGCGGTCTTTCATAACGACAAGTCTTGTGCAGACATTTAACATTTCCTGAATTTCTGAAGAAATAAAAGTAATACCAACACCCTCTTTCGAAAGCTTTAAAACCTGCTTTTGAATTTCTGTTTTGGTTCCTACGTCAATTCCGCGTGTAGGCTCATCAAGAATAAGATACTGAGGATGAGTTAAAAGCCAGCGTGCAAGAATAACCTTCTGCTGGTTTCCACCCGAAAGAGATTTAATAGGAGTTTCCTGACTTGCAGTTTTAATCTGAAGAAGCTTGATGTATTCATCTGCAATTTTTTCTGCTTCGGCTTTTTTAAACGGACTCCAGAAGCCTTTTAAAACCTGCTGGGCAAGAATGATGTTTTCCCTTACAGAAAGATCCTGAATGATTCCGTCGCCCTTGCGGTCTTCTGGAAGATAACCGATTCCGTTTTCCATCGCATCCTTTGGCTTAGAAATCTTTACATCCTTTCCGCCGATTTTAACTTTACCGCCTGTAACACGGTCAGCAGCAAAAATTGCACGAACGCTTTCGCTTCTTCCGGAACCTAAAAGCCCCGTAAAGCCGTTTACTTCGCCCTTACGTACTTTAAATGCAAACGGCTTAACACCTTCTGCACTCGAAAGATCCTGCGCTTCGTAAACAGTTTCTGCTCCTTCGTTAAACTTACCCTTCTGATCCTTTAATTTAGAAATATCATCGAGCGCTTTACCGAGCATTGCAGAAATTAATTCTACCTGAGGCATATCCTTAATAAGATATTCTCCGACAAGCTCACCGTTTCTTAAAACTGTAATCTTGTCACAAACCTCGTAAACCTGATCAAGGAAGTGCGTGATAAAAATAATTCCTACGCCGTTTGCCTTTAAGTCGCGCATGAGTTTAAAAAGGAGACCAACCTCTCTTTCATCAAGAGAAGAAGTAGGCTCGTCAAGAATGAGAACCTTACATTCCATATCAACAGCGCGTGCAATTGCAACCATCTGCTGAACAGCAAGTGAACATGTTCCAAGCTGCTGAGATGCTTTTGCAGGAATGTTAAGCTGTGCTAAAAGCTTATCTGCTTTCTTTTCCCATTCCTTCCAGTTTATAAATTTATAGTTTCCCCGTCCGATAAACATGTTTTCTGCAACAGTTAAATTTGGACAAAGTGTAATTTCCTGATAAACAGTTGAGATGCCGAGATTCTGGGCATCCTGTGGTGATTTTATAGAAACCGGCCCTTCTTTTCCTTCTATAAAGATATCACCCTGATCTTTTTCATAAACGCCGGTAAGACATTTTACGAGAGTAGATTTTCCAGCTCCATTCTCTCCCATCAAAGCGTGGATCTCTCCTTTACAGAGAGTGAAGTCTACATTCTGAAGTGCTTTTACACCGGGAAACTCTTTGTAGATTCCCCGCATTGTCAAAACAACATTGTTTTCCATTTTGCTTTCCCACTTTTCAAAAAAAAAGCGGTGCAATCGCGGACAAGATAGGAACCCTGCCCACGATATTTACACCGCGTCCGCTTACGATTAATTAGTCACCGAGACCGTATTTATCGATATCTGCCTGTGTAAGAGCTTTAGCATCAAATCCTTTTTCTTCTGAAATTACTTTCTTAGAAGGAACGTTGCCAGTCTTAATCATCTGTTCGATAACAGCAGCCTGGAATGGTGAACACTGTCCGTCGTAGTCCCAGTTTCCAGCGAGAAGTTCGCGGAGAGCCCACTTGTTACAGTCAAATCCCATTACTTTAACTTTTCCGTTAACACCGTGTGTGATACCAGCTTCGTCAAGAGCAGCAACTGCACCTTTAGCCATACCATCGTTTTCTGCATAGATAACGTTAAAATCTTCGCCTGAGTTGATTACAGATTCAACAATTTTCTTTGCTTCTGCTTCGTCCCATGTAGCTGTCTGCTGAACAACTTTCTTCATTGTTCCTGCAGCAAATTCTTTATCAAGAGCACCTGTACGTCCAATCTGAGCGTCAGATCCCATAGCACCCTGAATATGGATTACTTTGTATTCAGGAAGGTTTAAAGACTTAAGCCATGCAACAGCTGTATTTCCCTGGTTAGCCATGTCAGAAACAACAGCAGCTTCATAAAGACTTGGGTCTGTGTTGATCATACGGTCAAAAAGGAATACTTTGATTCCTGCTTTCTGTGCATTTTTAAGAACTGCATCCCATCCGTCTGTAGCAGCAGCTGAAAGAAGAATGTAATCTACACCTTCTGTAATGAACTGAGAAGCAGCATTGAGCTGTTCATCATTCTTGATGCTGTAGAAAGTCTTTACTTCATATCCTTTAGCAGCAGAGAATACTTCTTCCATGTCTTTTACGTTTGCTGCACGATATCCAGATTCTGAAGGTGGGTTGTTAATGATACCAATTTTAATGGAATCGCTTTTCTTTCCTTTTCCACATCCTACAAATAAGCTTGCAGCCATCAAAACTGCAATAGCAGCAGAAACTAATTTTTTCATCTAACTTTTCCTCCTTTTAGATGCATTTTGTTCATTTGAAAACTAAGTCACGAAAGCCCATTGGTCCCGCAACATTTTTCTATGGTTAGATAGTAAGGGCAAAAAGGCAAATTTTGAATGCAAATTTTTAGGTATTTGCGTATATATTTTTATGATTTTAAAGCGGTGGGCGTGTTTTTTTAGGTTCAAGTTGAACAGACTCAAACGCCTTAAGGGAGAAAAGTTTAAATTTTTACGGGTAAAAGTTAGTTTTTTACTTCGTGGCTTCTTATAATTCTTGAAACTTCAAGCGCGTCAGAAAAATCACTTTCTGAAACACCCTGGTTAAATATTTGCGGGAGGACAACCTTTTTATAAAGCTCTAAAACTCCTTCTGGCGCCTGTTCTAAAATTGCATAAGTTCTCGCATAGTCAAAAACAGCCGGCGCAATTCTTGCATTTACCCAGTCTATGATTGTATAAGGAGAAGTTTCAAAAGGCTCCGGTGGTGTCGGAATCATGATGTTTTCAAAATGCAGATCAAGATGACAGATTACATTTTTCATGGAAGATGAAAGACGCTCGACAACAGGCATAACCCTGTTTGCTTCGTCAGGAGTAAGGTTTGATGATGCAGTGTCTTTAAAATGAGGAATCTCAATATCTTTAATATCTTTTGAGTGAACAAACTCAAAGGCGCGTGACAAAACTCCGTAAGAAGCAATGATTTCTGAAAGATGGGACTCAATCTGCAAAGGGCCTGAAGCACCGTCTGCACCGCCAGCGAGACGAAGCATCCGCTCTTCCAGCATTTCGCCCTTAACCAAATCCATTTTTATAATGTGCGCATCGTCTGTATCATAATATTTAACAGGACACGCTCCGGCTTTATTAACCTGAACCTGCTGCCGCTTTTCAAAAGCAATCCATTCCTCTGGATATGTGTTTACATAAACCTTATAGGCATAATCATGATAAAGAAAAACCTCTGCCTGAGCTCCGCGTCCGATTAATTTCTGTGTTCCGTCAAATGTCATATACTGTCCTCTTACAAACTGTATAATTTATTGAATCTTAAATTATTTTAAAATACCTCCGGAGCGGAGTCAATGTTAATTGTTATTTAAAGCTGTGGCGATATTGATGTGGTTTAGGATAATACTGATATATTTTAAAAAATTAAAGCGGCACGCCTTTATTATTTCCAGTTTTCCCATGTTTTCTGCGCAAGGCCGACAGTTGCAGAAAGCTCTTAAAACAAATCCAGCATGGAATCAAGATAAACTGCTTCGCGAACTTCGAGCTGGTGATCGGGTTTTGTCATGTAATACAAGAGGAACTCAAGAATCATGGCGCTTCCAAGACCACGGCCTTCGATTTTAAAATTTGAAAATCCCATCGGTAAATATTTTTCTTTTATATCATCAACGCTTATAAACGAAGGATTTTTCATTGCAAGAGAAAAGCGGTAGCCGCCTTCTGCACTTTTAGAAGTACATTTGTGCTCTTTAATGTCCAGGCCCAAATTTTTTTTACTTACGTTTTCGTAACATTCTTTTCGTGAACTGCAGTTAAAGTCGCAGCATTCGTTGCATAAAAACTCTACCTTATCTTTATACTCTTTAGAAAGAGAAGAAAGTAAATCAAAGGCTTTGTTAAGCCTAAAGTCCGGAACCACAAAATCAAAATCCTTTCGAGTCAGTTCAGCATAAAAATCTTTAAAATCTGTAAGAACCTTTGTCGTAGAAGAGACAAGATAAAGCCCGGGATATGTCCGGCGCAAATATTCAGTAAGCAGATCCGAATGAACAATGACGCCGTTTTTTACAGGAGTGTTAGAAAACTTTTTGCAAAGAGCGTTGCATTTTTTATCTGTAAGATGCTCTGTAGTTAAAAGTGAATTACTTAAAGTAAGGCGGGAAGAAATTTTATATTTACTCATAAGAGAAATTACATCATCACAGGAGGCGTCACCGGATGCAGCGCGGCCTCCACCCCAGAGACAGTCGGATGGAGAGCCGTAGATTGAACCGATTTCGCACCACGGATAAAACCATGTGCGGTGGCTTTGCCAGAGTTCAAGAAAAATTTTATAAAGGCCGTAAAACTCAAAAAGCCCTGGAAGATGATAAAAGGCTTTAGCCAGAGAAGAATCTTTCATCGAACTTTTTTTTTACTGACCTGTAACATTAATCTGGCAGAGCTTCATTGCATCAAGAGCTGTCTTATGACTTTCTGGAGTTACACATGCACAGCATTTTGCATCAACAGAAATTTTTACTTCCGGAAGCTTTGCTTTAAGAATGAATGCGTTACTTATAACACAGATTCCTGTGCAGAGACCCACAAGTTCAATTTCTGTAAGACCGTCAAGAGCTGCGGCAAAATCAGAAAGCTCGACAGAACCAAAGGATGGCTTATCAAAAATGCGGCTGTCTGCAACATCGAGCACATCAGAAATCTGCCAGCCTTGAGTATCTTTAATGCAGTGAACGACAGGAAGATTTTTTCCTTCCTGAGTTGCAAGATAATTTTCGTGATGAGTGTCACGCGTAAACACAACCATGTCCCCGGCCTTTCTTGCATCGATAATCTTCTGTGCCACAGCCGGAACAATTGCCACCGCTTCTTTTGTTCCAAGAGCGCCGTCAATAAAATCATTCTGCATGTCTATTACAATTAAAAGTTTCATAGTCCTATTTTAATATTTTATTGCAAAATAATCCAATAAAGTCTTAGTTGAATTTTTAGTGTGTTTTATTTTGCCGATAAGGGGCTTTACTTTATGATAACAATCCTGTCTGTGCGGTAAATTGGTTTTCTACACAAAATAATAAAAGGAATTTCCAGGCAAAAACAGTCTCCATAATCATAAACCGGAATTGAATAACTCTGACTGCCCTTACCTTCAAAATATGCCAGCTCAATCGAAGGAATAATATTTTTGGCAATTAAAACACGGCATTTTGCAGATGACAGCATTGCTTCTGCTATTGCCTGATATTCATCATCAGATGTGTAAGAATCTGCAATAGATTTATTTTCACCAAGGAGAAATGGAATATAACATTTATTTGAAGCAACAGTCGGTAAAAAGTCTTTTTCGCTTTCATCATCTGTTTTTGGATCAATTGACAGAAGGATTTCCGCACCAACTTCAAGCTCGGTATTAACAGGCTTTACTTCATATCCTGGAGGAAGTTCCTCGAATGTTTCTTCATCAAAACCCCTGAACATCTCTTCTGGATCCTGCTGCGCCAGCGCAAACAAAAGTTTTGACAGTGTAACCTTATAATAAAGCTGATACTTTCCATTTTTGTAGTTTACAGACTGAACATAATCAATGCACGAACACATCATCATGCAAACCATCAAAACTAAAAGCAATTTTATTATCTTTCTCATAACAACCTCCGGGACTTATATAATATATTCAAACTGGCTGACACGCAAGAAATATATTTTTTGCCTTTATCTTTTACACGGAGCAAAAGCCTGTAATGGCTCCATGTCAATTCGTGACGCAGTGTGTCACAATTCTTGAATGTCTGATAGAACTGTCTGATTTTTCTAAGTTCACGAACATCATATCCCTATCCAAACTCTGCTGTAAGTTTTTTAGAAAGTCCTTCAAGAACAGCCTTTCCGTATTCAGCGCGTTCATTACCGTTTTGCTCGTCTTCTACAATTACCTGCCCAACAGACCAGTAAGAAGTCACCATTGCAAAATTTAAATACTGCTGATTTCTTTGTAGAGTTTTGAGATATTTGAAGTTGTATCAAGTTCGTTGGTCATAATTATTTCTCCAATTTTTTTTACAATTAAAAGTTTCATAGTCCTGTTTTAATATTTTATTGCAAAATAATCCAATAAAGTCTTAGTTGAATTTTTAGTGTGTTTTATTTTGCCGATAAGGGGGCTAAATACCCTCATATAATTTGATTTCGGAGTCTTTAATTTCTTCTCTGAATTGAGGATAATTCTCTACATTTTGTGGAATAAAGAAAGGTCTGGTTGCTATTTCTGCTGTTTCTGTCGCAAACGGCCTAACTGTCCAATTAGTGCCGGTTTTATTCTCATCTTTTGAAGGGTACACAAATTTTCCGATTCTTGCATCCATAACATGAATATAAGAAATCATCTGCGCAAGATCATCTGCCGGAGGATTCCTTTCATCAAAGTTCTTATATTTTGCATCTAAAATTATATCAGCTGTTTTTTCATTCGGCTTGCCATCTGGTTTTGGCTTGTAAAAGTCTGGATAAAAATTACCTACCTGACTTTTTACAAATGGGTAGACAACTCCATTCTTTTTCTTGTTTTCAGGATGTTTAAATCCTTTATCTTTAAGAATTGTTGCAAGATATTCTTCCCAAAGCCATGCGCCGTCAAAAAGAATTCCATATATTTTATTTTCAGAAGAATCATATTTTATCTTTTCGTGAAGTAATATCATGCGGCATATTTTTAAAAGATCTCTATACTTATAAAAATATGGAGACTTAATTGCTCCTACTGTTTTTGATAAAATCTTATTCCTTTCCATACGGTTATATAATGGAGTCGCATTAACAATTGTCTCAACGGCAGCTTTCATATCTTCGCCAGCTGTCAAAATATATTTAAAACTATTGCTTGATCGAATATACTCAATAGTATGTCTTACAAGTTCTGTTACAGGATTATCAAAACTGTATTCGCGTGTACTGTATGCAATTTTCCCATTCGCAGGGATGTTAAACCGGATATGACGATTAATATCAATTATCCCTTTGACATTGGAATTATTGTATTTACGGGTCTGATATTCTTTATAAAGACCTTGCCGTAAAGCATCTACGAGATATTGAGGAAATAAAAACGGAAGCAAATCAAAAATCTTATCTACACTTCTTGTACTCTTTAAATTCGTAAGATTTATGTGACAGACCTTTTCCAGCATGTAATGAAGGAAATAATCATTTTCTTCTGAAACTTTTTCGTCAACTCTATGGGTAAATCTTGAAAAGATATTTAACTTAGTATCTTTTACTCCGATAAAACCCATAATATTTCCTGTATCAATATAAAACGCTTCCTTATTTTCTTTTAGATTAAAAATAACCGAATCTTTTATCTGATCATCTGTTTCTTCAACCTTTGGCGGAAAAACAAGAATACCAGATTCTGCCTGCAGTTCACCTACAGTTTTATTTGCAACCGTTCTAAGATTTTCACAGTCATGAGAATATGTCTTTAGAGAAAAAATCTGATTTAAAGTATTATCAATAACTGGAATAAAACTCATATATTATCCGTCTAAATAAGAATTTTATTCATCATTATCAGAAAGAGAATCTGTCTCATTATTAAAATAAGCATCTTGGATTTTCTTAAACTTTGATCCATCATCATCGATTCCCCGTAGATATTCTTTGATAAGTGAAGAAAGTTTAATTTTCCAAAGCTGATCAAAATCAGTTACATCGAGGAAATATGCACCACCGATTTTATATGCATCATTTAGCCCTTCTGTATCGTGAATCACAGCATTTATGCGAGTCATTCTATCTGTTGCTTCTTGAGAAAGATTCATATTTTTTGCGCTGTCTTCTGCTGTAACTTCTTCAAAAACAAATCGACGGCGCATGGCAAAATCCATACTTTCTACACTACGATCTATGTCGTTCATTGTGCCGATGATATAGACGTTGTCGGGAATATAAAAACCATCAGCGAAAATATCGTCATCTTCTACAAGATTTTGGTATTGAGTTTTTACAATTCCTTTTGGTTTACCCGTTTCATCAAAACCTCGATAACCCGGATCTATAGAAAAGAATAATTCTCCAAAAATCTTGGAAAGCTCTCCTCGATTTATTTCATCAATTATAAAAACATAATTCTTTTCCTTATTGGATTGTTCTGGTTGTTCAATTGTTTCTTGAGGTTCTTCTAATAATTTGTTTATAAGTATTGTAGAATAAGTATCTTCTTGTCGTTCAACTGAACGTCCAGTCAGTTTCTTTACTTCAGTTCTTTCTATTTTTCGATCTTCTTTTATTAATGTTAATAAATCAGAGTATTTTATTTTAACCTTATCTGAAATAGTATCTTCTTTATTTTTGTATGAAATGATAACGTGCTTTTCAGTAAATGATGATACATAAAATGTATTCTCTTTTGCTGTTTTAAATGGCTCACCATCTGCTATACATTTTGATAGAAAAGCATCTATCCTTTCTTTATTTGATAATTCAGCTTTTACAGTTTCAATCGTCTTTTGACTATCCAATAAATTTTTTAATGCTTTTGCACAAAAATCCTTAAATACACCATCCTTCCTTTCAAATCCAACAACCCCATTTGCTCCTTCAACAGGCCGTAAACCTTCAACAAAATCTGTATAGTCATAACTTGGATGAAATTGAACAAATCCTATTTCACTATCATTACATCCCATTTTCTTTGCAATTTCCTTTGCAAGATGAGTTTTTCCTGTTCCTGGCGCACCGTGAAGTATGAGATTATAATTTGTTTTAAGTAATTCAATTAACTCTTCTGTTTTTGACATAAAAGGTTCTCCTTTATCTCCATATAAATCAATATCATTTAAAACACCGCTTTCTTCAAATGCCTCTTGCAATTCCTGACGTATTTTAAACTCAAATAAACCATTCTTTAGATTTCTAGCTATACAACAAATTGGCCAATATCTGTTTTCTCCTGTTTCTCTTTCAGAAAGCGGACAATTAATCTTAGTATAAACGCGTTCGCCTGTACGCCAAATATTGTTATTATAAAAATTCTTTGTTCTTCCAAATTCTTTTGCCATATCAGTACAAGTCGGTATCGATGCTTCCTGCAAACAGGCAAACGTAATTAACGCATTTTCTGTAAAAATTGTTTTATCATTGATTAATTCAATCCACTTTTCTTTTGAAATATTGGGATTATAGTTTTTTGGAAGCCATTCTTCACTTGAATGATGAGCTTGCCAGATTGGTGACAATATTTTATTAAATTCCTCGAGATCCTTTTCGCCTTTTTCTTCCAAAAGAATTCTTTGCAATTCTGAGGTTGAAGTTTTATCATTGACCTCTTTGCCAAAATAATTTGCAAATTCGATTAATGCTTCACGACTGAACCAATTGATAAGTTTTTTATTAGAATAGAGGAAAGCAATTTTCCATTTGAACATTTCGCTAATACCTATCGAATCTATTTTGGAATACTCTCCACGTTCAGCACTTTCAGCAATTTCAACTATCTTTCCCCTTATATTTAAATAAGCCTCTTCTGCAGTTTTCCCGAAACGGTTTAGCCAGGTATATTTCTCATCTGCAAGTATATTTGTTTTTTTGAGCGCCGGTTTATTACCCCATTGGAAAATGCCAAATTTATAAGAAGTTGCTCCGTGTATATTTCCCCATTCATTGAGTTTATTTTCAACCCAATAGCAGAATGAATTTTTGGCCGTATTTGTATATTCTTCCAGTTTTAAGTTCTTAAGTCGGGATATTGGATATAAGTTTATAAATTGTTCATATAACTCTTCTTTATTCATAATTTTATGCTCTCCTCCTTACTCCGCATACTTCTTGAAGTTTTCAGCCTGTTCAAAAACTTCGTTGTAAACTTCATTTCTTGGAACTGGCGGGTAACCGTTATCATCAAGAAGAATCATCAAGTCTGCTTCCATTTCGGCTTTTACGTCAATTCGCTGATCCCAGTCAGTGTATCGGGTTTTATCATCAACTAAAGCTTTGACTTTCTTAGCCAAATCCTTCATTTTATCATCTGGATACTGATTCTCAAAATTAAACTTCTTTGCACAGCTTACAAGAATGTCATAGAAAGCTTTTTCTTCGAAACTGATTCCAAGCTCTTTGAATTTTTCTTTATCAGCTTTTATATCATTGAGCAAATCATTCAATTGCTTTGTAACTTCATCAAGAACTTGGACAGTAAAATCATCAAGGTGGCGGTTGTTATAGGCTTCAACTAACTTTTTCATTCTCTCAGAGAATTCAAGTGCTTTAATCTTGTTTGTCTTTTTATAGTCGGCTATTACCTGCTGTAAAAGCTGCTGCAATATTTTGATTTTAGTATTAGGCAATTGAATAGAATTAATCTTTTCAAGATATTCAGGAGTAAAGATATCAAAGTTTACATTTTTACCAACTTGGAAGAGTTCTTCAACACCGTCGGCTTTTATCGCTTCGTTTATCAACTGTGCAACATGATGATTCATTGTTGTAATATCAGGAGCATCGCCTTTTGTAAGCTTAAAGAGTATTGAACGTATTGCAACATAGAAATTGATTTTATCTTTGTCGCTCTTAGAGAATTTCTCGCTAGAAGAACAAAGATTAAAAGCTTTTTTCATTCGCCGGACAGCTTCCATAAATCTCTTTTCAAGTTCTTCTGTTGTCTGAACAAATTCAACTGCTTTATTCAAACATTCAAGCTGCTTAAGTGGACTTCCATTGTAATAATCAGAAGTATCAAACTCATTAAACATTGCATCCAGAACGCTGATCTGGTCTTTTACAATTGCAACGGCTTTGTCTGTATCTTCAAACTCTTCGCTTTCATCACCGGTATACTTTTTCAAAGCTTCGTTCATTGCACGCTTAATACCGATGTAGTCAACAATTAACCCTTTCTCTTTTCCTTTGTAAGTTCTGTTTACACGGCTGACTGTCTGAATGAGCGTATGCTTTTGAAGCGGCTTATAAATATAGATTGTGTCGAGAGATGGAACATCAAAGCCTGTAATCCACATATCAACTACAATCGCAATCTTAAAGTTTGATTCAACTTTCTTAAACTGACGGTCCAGTTCTCTTCGGTATTCGTGATTGCCAAGAAGTTCAAAAAGACCTTTTGTATCTTTTGCCTTGTTCTCGGTCATTACCATTTTGATTTTTTCGATTGGTTTATAGTCTTTGTCGCCACAGTCTTTCTTTTCGTTCCATTCAGGACGCAGCTCTACAATCTTCTGCCAGAGCTTATAAGCAATCTCACGGTTTGAGCAGACAAACATTGCTTTGCCCTCAACAGTTGCACCTTCGCGGACACGTGTTTCATAGTGATTAATAAAATCCTTGGCAACTTCTGCAACTACATCATCATCACCAATAATTGCATCAAGGTTAGCTACAGCCTTTTTACTTGCAGCAATCTGGGCTTCATTAGCACCTTCATCCTCACACTGTGCATAGTATTCTTCAATCTCACGTACTTTCTTCTGGTCAAGAATTACTTTAGCGGCACGGCCTTCATAAACAAGATTTACTGTAATTCCATCTGCAACAGATTCTTTCATTGTGTAGGCTTCAACAACATCACCAAATACCTGAGCCATTTCATCAATAGGAGTTCCTGTAAATCCAACATAAGTTGCATTAGGAAGTGAATCATGCAGATATTTTGCAAAGCCGTATTTATGTTCAACACCGTTATCTGTAATTACAGTTTTTTCTTCAAGATTATTCTGACTGCGGTGAGCCTCATCGCTGATACAAATAATATTTGAACGTTCAGAAAGAAGCTTTATATCTTCACAGAATTTTTGAATTGTAGTGAGGAATACGCCACCGCTTTTTCTGTCTTCAAGTTTTTCTTTCAACAGTGCACGGCTTTCTATACATTCAACATTTTCATCGCCAATATAGTTTTTACTTTCAATAAAGATTTTACTAAGCTGAGCATCCAGATCTGTTCGGTCAGTAATTACAACAATTGTCGGGCTGTTCAACTCGCGGGATTTCATCAAAAGCCTGCTTAAGAAAACCATTGTGTAGCTTTTACCGCAACCTGTAGCACCAAAGTAAATACCACCCTTACCATTTCCCTTAGGACGGATTGCAGAGCCAATGCTTTTATACAAAGATTCAGCAGCAAAGAACTGAGGATAACGGCAGACAATTTTAGTTTCCTTATCGCTGGAATCTGGAAAGTAAACAAAGTCTTTTATAACTTTTACAAGCCTGTCTTTTCGGAAAAGTCCTTTTACCATTGTTATAAGAGAAGAGATTCCATCAACTTCCTTGTCTGTACTTTCAACCTTACGCCAGGCATAAAAATATTCATAAGGGCTAAAGAGTGAACCAATCTTATTATTCACTCCATCGCTTATTACAACAAAAGCATTGTATTTGAAAAGCTCAGGAATATCGCGGCGGTAGCGGATTGTAAGCTGTTTATAAGCATCTTCAATTGTTGTGTTTTCTTTGATTGCCGACTTAAACTCAAGCACCACAAGCGGAAGTCCGTTTACATAAACAATGCCGTCTGGAATACGAAGCTGTTCCCGCCCCTGAATCTCAACCTGATTTACAATTTCAAAAAAGTTTAGTTCAGGCTCTTCAAAATCAATCAGCTGAATAAAAAGGTCTTTCTGAGTTTTGTCTTCCCGGCGGAAAGTAAAACCGTTGCAGATTAAATCCAACATTCGCTTGTTTGCATCATAATCAGAGCCGCTTATGTTTTTGAGTTGAGTAATGATTGTTGCAATTTCAGATTCAGTAATTCCATCTGCAGCATAACGATGAAGAAGAAAAGCACTAAGCAATTGGGGCAACAGAACATCAGTCTTTTCGCGGTGAATATCCTGCCCAGTCTGGTGAGTATATCCTTCGTTTTCAAAGAGCTCCATTATCGAAAGTTCAAGACTGTGTTCGGTAAATTGCATATGTTCGTCTCCTGTTTAAGAACTTGTCGGAAATTCCGACAAGTTGAGATATTTATCTTGAGGAGTAAGTCTCCCTTGTGCCCGCATTTCGTTGTATTCTACTCCTTAGCCTATGAGGCTAGCCCCTAAAGCCCCAACTTAATGTAAAATAACAACTATGACTCTGTATTGGCGGTTTCTTCTTCGAATTCAATTCCTAAGTGTTTAACAAACTCTAAAAACTGGGTATTTTCTTTATAATTATTAACCGCTAAATCTTTTATTTTTCTTTTAAAATCATCAGATTCTTCTCCACTTATTGAAATCATTTTTTTTATTTCCTTTTCATTTTCCAATAACAACATAATATTTTCTTCTCTAGAAAAAATATTTAATTGAGTTGGCAAAATAGTTCTGAGCGATTCTTTTTTTTCTGGCAAATTTGCAAATTCAAACAGCCATTTACCGAAGAATGAAAATTTTGCATCGGTCATCTTTGCACTACCATTACAGAATGCATCTCGAACATCCTTAAAAGTATTTATTAATGAACGCTTTTTGTTGATTGCCAATTCATAAATGTGATTGCATACTTCTTTCTTTAAATTAGGCTGCTTATCTTCCGCATACTCAATCAATAATGTTTTGAATGCATCAAAAAGATTCTCTCCATCAGGTTCAATAATTAATGCCAACTTATATTCGTATTTTTCATTAAGAAGGCTATCTTTCCACTCATTTATATTTTTTGACTGGAGATAATTATTCGCAATCTTTTTACAGTATTTAGTTGTTTCATTGTTAATTGTTTTCGTATCTTCAAAAAATTTTATAGGAATAGTTGAAATATTTTCAATTGAAATCTCATCACTTAAATATTTTTTCCAACCATTAACCCGAGAAATATAATCTTCAGGTGTTACATCTAATTTTGTAACAATTTTCTCATATAAAGTTAATAAACTAGAAATATGTGCAGACGATATTCCTTTACTATCTTTTATTAAACCTTTACAAACCAAGTTATATAATGGGTATTTGGATAAATTGTCTATTCCTCCTAATAGATTTCCAAAATTGATATAATATTCGATTACATTAGCTACTTTATCAGCAATTGCTTCATCGTTTTGTTTAATAACACTATCAATGACATTTGTATTAGAACCTTGGTAACTTGTAATTCTTGTTATACGCATTGCTAACAAATCATAATAGAATGAGTCTTCTTTTTTTGCTTGTGCAAATAAGTTTATAATGTTTGCATCATCTAATATTTTACCAGTAGGGCGATGAAGTTCCTTAAGTCGCTCAAATAAAATTGATGTATTATTATAATTTGATTTATGCGCTTCGATAAGTTTTTGTAGTTTATCACTAAATTTAGGAAAAGTAATGTCTCCAAAATTCATATAACTCAAAGCGGTTATTTGTTTTATGTCATTTATATCATCAAATGATGAAAGATATTCATCCAATTTATTAAAATCACATTCAATTTTAAAATCTCCATATTCATCTTTTAATTCTTGAACAAAAGTTACATAGTCTTTTGGCTCAAGAATTTTTGGATTTAAACAATCATCAACCTTATAACCCAATTCTCGAAGTTCATTTATATTTTTTGCAAACAAAATGCTGTTAAATTTATCATTTTTATAAAAATCATTGATAATTTTATGTAGATATTGCTTCTTATCTGTTATATTTTGCAACAATATCTTTTGATACTCTTCTAGTTCATTCTCAGTTGTATTCACCTTTTTATATAGACAATCCCAAATTCTTTGTTTGTTTTCTTGATCTGAATTATCTTTTAAGCATTCATTCAACGTTAAAACAGCATGTTTTATATTTGTAACCCTTGTAATTGCATGCTGCAAGAATCCAAAAAACATAGAAAATTCTTTTATTTCAGAAAGCATTTTGGCCTCTGCATTATCAAGAGCTTTTCTAATCTGATCGGTATATATAATATCCAATACTTTATCAGCAGGAAGTTGATAATAGAGAGCAGAAATATATTTAGGTAAATTTTCATCAGTTTTATAAAGAAAATCCAATGCCCCAAGATATGTTGGATTTAGAATTTCGCTTGTAGGATTTAAGGTAATAGCATTTTTTCCAAAAATGAAAAGAGCGATGTACTTTTCAGGTATTTCTTCTTTACATTCATTTAATACTTTTTTTATAGCAACAAATTCATTAATAAAAGCTATTATCTTTCTTGGAGTTTGAATAGTTGAAAGCAAATCATATATTTGTAATACAGAAGGATCAACTTTATTGTTAAAAGATTGATACCACAATTTATTAAAATAATCTTCCCAATTTGACATAGTTGGGGGAGAAACTCTAAATACAACATTGAATGTTTTATTTATAAAGTCATCGCCATAACTAATTTGTTCTTCACCCTGTTTATTGGCGGTCGTTTTAATAATATTTTCGCTTTTAAAAGCATTTTTTATATGCAATCTATCAAATGGGATAATAACAGAAATGTTTTGTAAATTATTTTCACTTCCTGAAAAGAAATTATTTATAGCAGACCATAAATCTTGAACCTTTTTTGCTGGCAAACGATCCATATTATCAAATACTATAACTAAGCGTTCATCTTTTAATGTACTGTCTATATCTTGTATCCAACATAAGAAATCTCGAGAAGACGGTTCCTTCTCAAAAATCGTTTCATACTTTATTGCTCTTTCAACATTTTTTTTGTCTTCTCCATAATCAAGATAAGAATAAAAGAGATCATGGAAAAAATTCTTGATGGTTATTGGCTCATGATATTTTTTCATCTCCGAAATTTGCAAAATAATAACTACTATCAATGAAATAAGTAGTAAGAATGGCCAATAAAATGTCTTTATCCAAGACAAGCATTTAGGTAAATTGTCTGGTATTAATTTATATAATTTTACATAAAGAGGAGATAAAAAAACATTTACAGAACTCACTTTTACGAAAGCATTAAGCTCTTTTGTAATTTTTGCTCCAGTTATTCTACTTTTTGTCAATAATTCCAGAAGTCTTTTATTCCAAGTATCTGAATTAAATTGCTTTGCATTATTAATTAGATAAGCCGTGAGATTCTCCATAATAGAACGCCTTTGTGCATCATTTTGAAATCCCCATGCATCATAAATAAAAAAATGAAACTTAGTTTTATTATTCTTATCTTCTTTAATAGCTCGTTCTACTAGTTTTACAAGATTTGATTTTCCAGATCCCCAACTACCATCTATTCCGACAATATTACAATTTGTATTATTAATTAACAAAGTAGCAATATTATTTGCGATAGTAGAATGAGAATGTCCTTCGAATAAATCTTCACAACAAGGCTGGTTACTCAAAAACTGAGGAAACTTTTGTTCATCTACTTTTTTTTTGTCCATAAAAATTCTCCTTATTATATACATAGTTAAAAATAATCAAATCCTTACATTCCCGAAATGCGAGAGATCAATAATTTATTTACTTTTTGCAATTTTACTATTTCATCAAAATTTCTAAGTATTTCACAAATTATAGGTTTATTCATTTTATTAAATAAATCAATTCTGTCTTGAGAGGGATATTGTACTTCAATGTTTTGAATATCATCTGGACTCAAATTATCTTGTGCACTACCAGCATCTCCATCTGGAGTTATTGCTTTTATAACTTCATTAGATTGCATCATTGAAAAAAGATATGGAACTTTTTCTATTGGGTTATCACCTAAGAAAAACTTTCCAGTCCGTTGATTTACAGAAATAACTTCATTTGTTATTGGAACAATTCCAATTTTTCCTGTCGTTGCTCCTGTCATAGCAATTAACAAATCACCAGTTTTAACATAAAACTCTTTTGATTTTTCAATATTTTCTTTTGCAACTTTTGCACATGACTCTAAATCAACTGTATTATTAATTATGTTTCCTATTTTTATTACTTTACAACCTTCATTTATCCACCATTCACTTTTAAAAGCATATCCGGATTTTACTTTTGCATAATCTCCGATAGTTCCACTTATCAAATTATCCTTTTCATCATTTAGAAGTTTTGAGTAATTTAGAAAACAAGCATCTTCCAGTTTTTCATGTATCTGTTGCAAAAGGTTGATACGATGGTCTACTGTGTTATATGTATTTACGATTTTCTGTTGTTCTTTTATATCAGGGACAGGAAGCTCAACTCGACACATTTCGTCCCAATCAAAAATTTCGCGAACACTTCCATGGGATTTATAGCGTGCATACCGGTCAAATTCTGGACGGCTGAACCACAGCATAAGATATTCAGGCAGAAGTTTTGTTGTGTCAGTGATTTCGAAAACAGAATAGGAACTTGAAATTATACAAATATCAACTTCTTTCAAAAGCGCAATTGTAATTTTATCACCATTTCGAGAAGTAACTGGGCCATAGGCAAACTGTCCTTTTTTGACAATTTTGTATGGTCTAAAATCTGTTCCGATTGTATTTGCAATAGATTCGATAAAACATTTTTCAATGCTAAGACCAAGCAAATGAGAAACTTTCAAATCAGAATTGCGTACATCAACAGGCTGTATATAATCCCCAAGCTTTTTATAATTCGTACTCATCTATTTCTCTTCCATAATATTTCAAGCTATTCGTAAGTTCCTACATGTTGTTTTTCTAGGAAGTAAAATTACTTCCTAGAAAATTATTCATCTTTATCCTTTAGAATTATCCATTCACCTTTTTTATCACTGCCAGTTCGATTTATGTATCCGGCATTTTTTAATATAGAACAATGTGTTCTGACACTTCTATCTGAAATATTTAGAGCTGTTGCAATTTCCTGGTTTGTTGCTGCAGGATGCTCTTTTATATAATCAAAAGTTTGTTCTGCCGTTTTTGGAAAAACAGAAGGAATATTTTTCATTCTTTTAGAAAGCCGTTTTGATATATCTGCAAAATATTCACCTCTAAAAAACTGTGTTTTAAATTCAATATTTGAATCAACAAATTTTGGTGGATTTACTCTAGCATCAGCACAAGAATTTCTAATTCGTCTTAATCCTAACCCCCCATTCTTGTAGTTCTTGGATTATAAACAAATTCACCTGGATTAATAACATAAAACTTAGATATAACACTTTCATCAACAGTTGCTTTTGAAGTTTCCGTTATTTGCTTTGTATTTGAAATTCCTCGAACAGAAGCTAATCCTAATTTCAAATCTGTATTTCTTCTATTGAGTACTTCTATATAATCCCCAAGCTTTCTATAATTCGCACTCATTTCAAAATCTCCCAGTGTCCGCCTTTTGGGGAGCCTTCGCGTTTTATAAATCCTTTTTCTACAAGTGAAGCAAGCTGTTTTTCTACTGCGCGGCTTGTTATGCCGATTTGCTCAGATAGTTTTTTTGCTGAGAGTTTTGGATTTTCTTTTAAGAGTTCAAGAATTATCTCCGAACTTTTTTGATTATCTCCGAACTTTTTCTCCGAACTTTTTTCGTTTTCTCCGAACTTTTTGATGAATTCGTCATAATCAATATGGGCGTAGCGGTTTTTGAGTTCGTTGTTTTCGCCTAAAATCAAATTGCGGAAGAAGCGTTCCAGATAGACAGGATTTTCTTCTATTCCTTCTTTAAGATTTTTGTAATTGGCACGCACAAGGGCATTTCTAAAGTACCAGCTGTTTTGGGCAAAAATATCGTTATCAACTTTATAGCCCATTGAACGAAGATACTTGATTGTAAAAACGGCGGTAGTTCGGGTATTTCCTTCTCCAAATGCGTGAATCTGCCAGAGTCTTGAAACAAAAAAAGTAATATGCTTTATGATTTCATCTGTTGAAAGACCTGTGTACTTAAAATTACGTTCCATTTCAAAATCGTAATCAAGAGCAGCCTTAAGTTCAAAAGAAGCTCCGTACATTACTGTATCGCCATTTAATACCCATTCTTTTTTTGTGATGTCGTAGTCGCGGATTTTACCAGCAAACTTAAAGATGCCTTCAAAAAGTCTTTTGTGAATTGCAATTAGATGTGAAGGACTAAAATTAAAAGATGGCTCACTGAGAATCTGAGCTATACGGCTGGAAACTTTATCGGCCTCTTCAGTTCTTTCATCATCCTGGGTTCGGGCTGTGCGGCTTTCATAATATGAATCAATCAGATTTTTTGCTTCATCAAAAGAAAGCTCGCCTTCTATATTCTTTTTGGCGGTTTCGTACAAATATGAAGAAGGCTTAAGACCATCAATCTGCTGCAAACCAATAGCTGTAGACCAGGCTAGAGTTTTGTCTTTTTTGCTTGCATCTGTATGGCGGATGTATTCTTCAAAATCTATTTCGTATGGATTTTTTTCTGACATATCATCCTCCTACAGCTTAATCTCGTAACCCAAATCTTTGAAAACACCAAGCAGTTCTTTTTTGCTTTCTTCTTCCTGTTTGAGAAGGTCTGTCAATTCTGATTGAAGAGCTTTCATTGCTGAATCATAATCTTGTGTTTCATCGCGGTTTACAAATTCTATGTAGCGGCTTGGAACAAGATTGTAGCCTTTTTCAACAATTTCCTTTTTGCTTGCGCTATAGCAGAATTCTGGAATGTCTTTGTAAGTTTCATTTGCTCCGGCCTGCTGCCAGGCGTGGAAGGTTGATGTTACTTTGTCG
>JAFZKN010000006.1 GCA_017553635.1 Treponema sp.
GCGTTAAGGAAATTATTTAAGTTTGCGCTCTCGCGCATGTGCATCTGAGATGTGTAGCTGTTTCATTGTCATACCACGCGGCAATGCCGGCAGCGCCGCGCGGAGCGATTTTGTGCAACAAAATCGCGACAGTTGTATAAAAGATAATGAAAACTCATAAAACCAAAAAAAAAAGTCCCGCCGAAGCGGGACTTTTTTTAGTTAGTAACAATTATTAACAATTCTCTGAGAAGTATTTAATTGTTCTAACCATCTGGCTTGTATATGAGTTTTCATTATCATACCATGATACAACTTCAACCTGATATGTATCGTCATCTACTTTTGATACCATTGTCTGTGTAGCATCAAAGAGAGATCCGAAACGCATACCGATGATGTCGCTTGATACGATCTGATCTTCATTATATCCGAAGCTTTCTGTTGCAGCTTTTTTCATTGCAGCGTTAACAGCTTCTTTTGTGATGTCCTTTCCCTTTACTACAGCAAAGAGCATTGTTGTAGATCCAGTAGGTGTTGGAACACGCTGAGCAGATCCGATGAGTTTTCCGTTCAATTCAGGAATTACAAGACCGATAGCCTTTGCAGCACCTGTTGAGTTAGGAACGATATTAGCAGCACCTGCACGTGCACGGCGAAGGTCGCCTTTGCGGTGTGGGCCGTCGAGAATCATCTGGTCTCCAGTATAAGCGTGGATTGTTGACATAATTCCAGACTGGATAGGAGCAAAATCATTAAGAGCTTTAGCCATTGGAGCAAGACAGTTTGTTGTACAAGAAGCAGCAGAAATGATGTTGTCATTCTTTGTAAGTGTTGTATGGTTTACATTGTAAACGATTGTAGGAAGGTCGTTTCCAGCAGGAGCAGAAATTACTACTTTTCTTGCACCAGCGTCGATGTGCTGCTGAGCAAGTTCTTTCTTGCAGTAGAAACCTGTACATTCAAGAACAACGTCAACTTTGAGTTCTCCCCAAGGACAGTTCTTAGCTTCTTTTTCTGCATAGATTTTGAGAACTTTTCCGTCTACAGTAATTGTACCAGCATCGTCATCTGCAGAAACTGTGTGGAGGTTTTCACCGATTTTTCCACAGTATCCACCCTGTGCTGTATCATATTTAAGAAGGTGAGCGAGCATAGAAGGTTTTGTCAAATCGTTGATAGCAACTACTTCATATCCTTTAGCGCCAAACATCTGACGGAAAGCCAAACGACCGATACGGCCGAAACCATTAATAGCAACTTTTACATCTGCCATATTATATCTCCTAGAAAATTGTGATATTTAACGATATTTTAGAATTTACAAAAAAAATAGTCAATAAGATGTTATAAGCTGAACATAATAAAACCCCTGTTTCATTTCAAAAACAGAGGTTTATCGTGAATTTTTTCACGAAATTCAGTATTTAAATTTCAGAATTTGAATGCTGTTTTTTGTAATATTCAGTTAATGGAATATAACCAAAGTCCTTGTCATATATGTAAAGCTCTTTTTGAATTACATTACCCTCACCGTCTGAGTAAAGTTCAATATTAAGCGGATGCTCAGAGTCTCGACCCATGCGGTCAAAATAATCTGCATGCTCTTCCTGAAGGTAAAACCTGTCAAAATCAAATTTAATGAAAACATAAGAGCTCTCAATTTCATCAGTAGTCGATTTAACATACCGGTCAAATTTTGCCTTTATGCAGTTACGGTTCTGGGGCTTTTTAAGGCTAAGGCCCGTAACATGATAAATTCCATTTTCATCTTTAGAAAGAAGCGCATAAACAGTCTGACCTGAAGGAATCCACTTTTCTTCTTTACAGATTTCATCGTAAAAAGAACCCGGCAGCTTTTCTTCTGCAAAAGTAAGCTGAACATACCTGCCCTTCATCGGATTAAACGGATCATAAAAATTGCATTCAAAGCGGTAAATTCTGTTTTCGCTTTCTGCAGATTTTTTAATTAAAGAAATCTTACAGAGAATAAAAACCGCAGCAAAAAGTTCAAAAACTACAGCTGCTGAAAATAATATCTTTTTATTAAGCTTCATCTGATTTTCCTCCCCTTAATTCAGCATCCGCATTTTTGAGCTCTGGTGATTGCTTCTGTCGGTTAAGAAAAATCTGATTCATGACAAAAATCGCTATTCCAAAACAGATAAACATAACACCAGTCTCAATAAGTCCGTCAGAAACAAGGAAGAATTTTATAAGTATTACAAAACTCATAAGTACTATATACAGGTTAAACTTAGAAAGAGAATTATTCCTGTAAGATTTAAACATTCCAAGAACACTGTAAAGTACAATAACCGTTAAAAATGCGTAAGATAGAATTTCTTTAAAAAGATATTCACCACTGTCTGTATCAGGGCAGATTAAAAGTAAAAGAAATAAAAATGACATTGCTGTAAAAGTATAATCAAATTTCTTCTTTTCAATCAGTAATTTTACAAGCGGAACAAATTCAAAAAACGCAAGGGCTGTAAAAAGAAAGAGCGCGGGAGTAAAATCAATTTCTTTAAGATAACTTAAATTCCAGTTAAATTCTTTACAGAAAAAGACTGCAATTAAAGAAAAGAGAATTGTAAAGATTTTTGAAGTAACAATTGCAGCATTTTTTAATAAACCCTTTTCTCTTTCTGTAAACCAGAGGTAAAGTCCGCAGAAAGCCGTACTGGCAATTAATATATCAAAGCTGTTTAATGAAAAAGTAATCATTGCAAAAGCAATAATTACTGCACAGGTCATTTCACGTTTTTTAAAAAGCTTCATTGCAAAATAGTAAACAGCAGAAGCAAGGATAAAATATTTTTCGATTAATGCAACAGTTTTAAATCCAGGATATACAATAAAACTAAATTCCATGTTTATGCTTTTCCATGTAATTAAAAAAAGCGAAGCTGCATTTATTACAGTAAATTCAACAAGTGAAATAAAGCGCCCTTTATCCTGTTTATAAGCTTCTTTCATAAGCGGAATAAGCTCAAGGCCGCACATTAAAATTGCAGTCACAAGCGCTGCTGCGTTAAGACAGTAGCCTGTATAATTGCTGTTAATGACTTCAAAGCCATTTAAACTGTGGATAAATAAAGAAAGCACAGGAAAAATCATGAATAAATTGTCATAAACGGTTTGAGAAACTTTAAGGCCTGCAAAAGTTTTGTTTTTAACAAGATTTATGTAAGTTAAAAATACAAATACAATTGCAAAAGGCAGGGCATAATTCATATTTGCATACAAACCGCTCAATAATACTGCAAAAAGCGAAAGGTAGAACAATTTATTTTTTGAGCGTGTCATAAAGAAATATGAAATTAAAACAGCAAATACAAAGAAAAGATCTTTTGTAAATACACTCATTTGTGGATTTACAGAGCAGCATGCAAACCATGTATATGTCAGTAAAAGAAACAGCACGGAAGCGGTCTGTATTATTAAAGTATCAGAAAGGCCGTTTTTTGCCTTAAATTTTGTTACAATTGATTTTACAGATACAAAACATCCTGAAATAACAAGAAGAATAGTTATTATATAGTCACACACAGAAACTCCGGCATTAAAGCCTTCTGTAGTTCTGTAAAACGAAAATCCTATGTTCTTCCAGAAGTAGTCACAGCTTAAAAGTGAGAGAAGAACAATACATCCTGTTCCGCCTGCAAATTTAAATACCTTTTCATCTTTTTCAATACCAAAATTAAACATAAGGACAAAAAGGCTTACATAGCACAAAATCCAGAGTCCCGGGACACTCTTTTCAAGCACAAAGCCTAAAAGAAACACTGTTTCTGCAACCGAAACATATTTTAATCCCTTTTTAGACAGCGCATACGGAACAACTGCAGCAATCAGAAGATATGCAAAAACAGCATCAGTGCGCATTACAAACTGACCGACCATACAGTAAATGACTGTAAGTAAAACCGAAAAGCCAAATGCAAAATAACTTTCAGTACAGTACAGAATCAGAATCGTAGAAACAGCCCATACAAGGAAAAACAATGCAGGGTTTGAGGGAAGTCTGTAAATCTGGCTTATAAAACTTATTCCCGCACCAAAGAGAATGCTCCATAAAATACTCATAACTTCGTTAATGCGGACAGAAATTTCTTTTTTAAGCTTAAATTTCATAAACGCATATACAGCAGGAGTTGTAAACATAATTACAAAGGCAGCAGCTGTTTTTGCAAGCCTTGAAATCGAAGTCCAGTTATATGCAATAATGGAAATAATTCCACCTGTAACAAGAAGAGCAGCTATAATCGAAAGGACCATGGAAACAGGAATATTTTTTCTTTTCTTCCTCATTTCCTCGAGCATTCTCTGATTCTCTTCCCTCTGCTCCTTCAGTTTTATCTCATAATAATTTCGTATTTTTCCGGATGCAGCAGAAGTAATTACTTTTTCTTTTTCCAGCGTACTAAGCTCTTTTAAAAGCCAATCAACATGATAGGGGTTCATAGTCACCTCTCTTTTATGATTATTATATCAAACCAGCCTTTTTATTTTCGATATAGCCGCTTTCTTCAAGATATTTGC
Organism: Treponema sp.; assembly: GCA_017553635.1. Lineage (GTDB taxonomy): Bacteria > Spirochaetota > Spirochaetia > Treponematales > Treponemataceae > Treponema_D. The sequence continues at coordinate 4,525 of JAFZKN010000006.1, forward strand.
GTCTTGTGATGATTAAGTTTATGAGTTCCTGATACATGTTAAAATCAACTTCAATTGCAAGAGGAAGAATAAAATATTCTGTTTCGTCACAATAGCGTTCGATAAATTCAGGGTCTGTGACAAAACCGAGTGAAATCATATTTGAAATGCGATCTGCACATTTTAAAATCTTTGCCTTCTGGCTTCCAGTTTCGATTATTCTGCGGAGGAAGGCTTTTTTATCTTCACCCGGCCTTTTTGTAACTTCGAGGACAAGGCGGTAAACATCCTCACCCTCTTCGTCAACATTGATGATTCTGTTGTAATCAAAGCCTTCTATGTCTTCTATTACATCATGAACGGTCGAAGCTTTAAGAAGGACACTGTCGATATAACCGTAATCGATTAAAATACCGAGAGTGTCTATCTGATGACGGAACATGTTTCCGCCTGCATGACGGGCCTTACCGATAAGACCCGTTGCCAGCTGCATGTAAGGTGCAAAACGAATGTCACACAGTTCAAGCATGTTTCTGTCATTCATCTTAAGAGAACGCTCTGTTTTCATGTTATATCGCTGTCTTTCCATATCTCACCTTACATAAAATATTCTACAACTCTTTTATGTAACTCTCAAGTGTTGCAATTTTTTTCTGGCTTTCTGCAAGTCTGTCCTTTTCTTCCTGAACAAGTTCAGCAGGCGCATGCTTTGCAAAGTTACCGTTAAGCTTGTTTTCGCTCATCTGTGCATAGCCCTTTTCTTTTTCAAGAAGCTTCTGGAAGCGTGATAAAAGCTGTTCTTTATTGATGTTTTCATCAACGAGAACAAAGGCTTCAAATCCCTTTCCTACAGTTCCGATAGAAGAAGCAGGTTTTGCATCAACGAAATCTACTTTTGCAATACCGCCAAGAAGCTCTATCATTTCGATTTTTTCGCGTGCAACTTCTGCTGCACTTCCCTTTTCGATTTTAACTGCAACATTAATTTTAACAGCAGGATCAATTCCACAGTCATTCTTTGCTGCCCTTAATTTTGCAATCAAATCCTTTAATGCTTCAAAGCGTTCTTCAATTTTAGTATTTTCGCGTTCTGATCTGCATTCCGGATAAGGAGCATTGATAAGCATTCCGATATAAGTTGAATCTGTAACGATTTTATTATCAGCGCTTCTTGTTGCAATGAGTTCTTTAAGCGGAAGCTTTGCATAGATTTCTTCTGTAACAAACGGAAGATAAGGATGAAGAAGTCTTAAACTTTCTTCGAGAATGTCCATAAGGACAGTTGCCTGACGGTCTTTTTCTTTATCATCACCGTTTTTAAAGTTAATCTTTGTAGCTTCTACATACCAGTCGCAGAATTCATTCCAGAAAAATTCCATCATTGCACTTGCCGCATCATTGTAGCGGTAAGATTCAAGTGCTTCTCTTGCTGTTTTTGCAGCAAAATTTAATCTTGAATAAATCCATTTATCAAGCTCTGTCAAATCACTGTCTTTAACGCTAATGAGTGTGCGGCCTTCGAGATTTCCCAAAAGATAACGGCATGCGTTCCATACTTTGTTACAGAAACGGCTTCCGAGTTTAAATGAATCTTTATCAACGAGGATATCCTGTCCCTGAGCACACATAAATGCAAGCGTAAACTTGAGCGCATCAGAACCGTACATGTCAATAATTTCAAGCGGATCCATTCCGTTTCCGAGTGACTTACTCATCTTGCGTCCCTGTTTATCGCGTACAAGTCCGTGAATGTAAATATCGTGGAACGGAGCCTTACCTGTAAATTCAAGACCGGCCATAATCATGCGGCTAACCCAGAAGAAGATGATGTCGTAAGCTGTAACAAGTGCAGTTGTAGGATAAAATTTTTCAAGGTCTTCTGTTTTACCAGGCCATCCTAAAGTAGAGAAAGGCCAGAGCCATGAAGAGAACCATGTATCAAGTACATCAGGATCCTGTTCAAGCTTGTCAGCAGAAGCACCGCACTTTGGACACTTGGAAGGATCTTCGCGAGAAACAATTAATTCACCGCATTCTTTACAATACCATGCAGGAATTCTGTGTCCCCACCAGATCTGGCGGCTTACACACCAGTCACGGATATTTTCAAGCCAGTTTCTGTATGTGTTTTCCCATTTCTGAGGAAAGAACTGGATCTCACCGTTTTTCCATGCAGCAAGTGCTTTGTCTGCCATCGGCTTCATCTTTACAAACCACTGTTCAGAAAGATATGGTTCAACAACAGTCTTACATCTGTAACAGTGGCCTACAGAGTGGACCATTTTTTCTTCGCCTTTATAAAGTCCTGCAGCTTCAAGATCTTCGATAACAATTTTGCGTGCAGCTTCTGGTTTTAATCCGCGGTATTTTTCCGGAACATTTTCATTTAACTTTCCGTCAGGTGTTAAAAGATTAATTACTTCAAGATTATGTCTCTTACCTACTTCCCAGTCGTTAGGGTCATGAGCAGGAGTAATCTTTACCATACCTGTTCCAAATTCTTTATCTACATATTCATCTGCAATAATTGGAATTTCTTTTCCTGTAAGAGGAAGCTTTAACATTTTTCCAACAAGAGAAGTATATCGCTCATCAGTCGGGTTAACTGCAACTGCTGTATCACCAAAGAAAGTTTCCGGACGTGTTGTAGCAACTTCTATCTTTCCGCTTCCGTCTGCATATTCATAGTAAAGGTGATACATTGCACCCTGTGTGTCTTCGTGATCTACTTCATCATCTGCAAGAGCAGTGCCGCAGCGCGGACACCAGTTTACAAGACGCTGCCCCTTATACATAAGACCGCGTTCATAAAGTGAAACAAAAACATCGCGTACTGCTTTAGAAAGGCCTTCGTCATAAGTAAAACGTTCCCTATCCCAGTCAGTAGAGTTTCCGAGTTTTTTCTGCTGCTTTATGATGATGTCGTGATGTTCATGAGTAACTTCCCATGTGCGTTCAACAAGTTTTTCACGGCCAAGATCGTATCTTGTCTTGCCTTCTTTCTTTAACTGGCGTTCAACAACGTTTTGAGTTGCAATACCGGCATGGTCTGTTCCTGTAACCCAGAGAGTATTGTCTCCCTTCATTCTGTGATAGCGTACAACAATATCCTGAAGTGTATTGTTAAGACCGTGTCCCATGTGAAGAACACCTGTTACGTTTGGAGGTGGAATGACGACTGAATATGTATTAGTTTTTTTGCCTTCTGCGCATGCACATTTAAAGTTTTCATGAACAGGAGATTTTTCATCAGAAGCAGGTTTAAAATAACCCTTTGACTCCCATTCAGCGTAGATACGGTCCTCGAAAGTTTTTGGATCGTAAGCCTTTTCAAGTTCAATTTTTTCCATAATACATTCGTCCTTTCCGGCCCCAAACCGGATATAAATAATTTAGAGAATTATAATGAATTTTTACTACCTTATCAATTAAGGGCGGGTTGGCTATTTTGTATCTGCTGAATAGATTTTAAATACTGAATTTATCTCAAAAAGCTCAAGAATGGTGCGGATTTCATCCTCGTCAAGCTCAGAAACAGCCTTATAATCTTCAATATATTGTTCCGGATCTGCATCCTCAGATTTCAAGCACTTTCGAATAAGCATGCATGTTCCAAGATTTGAGAGAGTCGGCTCAAGATACGTTTTTATCCATACATCTTTAGAGTGACGTGCATTTTCCCCGTTAAGATATTCTGAAAACTCTTTAAGACATGCAGCATAAGCATCTTCAACATCAAAAACACGTCTGACATTGGTAAACGTAATTACTCCAAACGGAATTTCATAAGTCGAAGGTTCAACCTTTACGATAATCTTTTCAGTAGTTTCTTTTTCGCGGAATTTATTCTGAAGCTGTTCTGCAAAATCGTAAAGTATTGCATTAAACTGAGCAGTGTTCCTTTTTTTTGAATCGTTAAAAATCCAGTACTGTGCTGGATCAAGAAACTCTGTCGTCGGAATCAGGACTTCTGGTCTCGGCCCTGCCTTCTCTCTGGAAACATCAGTAAGAAAAACATGATTGATTTTTATTTTCTTTATATATTTATCTATTGAATTTAATCCGAAAGTTAAAGCAGGATATTTTTCTTTTTCAGCAAGATTTCCGAGAGTAGAATTTAATCTTTCTTCTATACACTTAATTGACTCTACTGCATAACATTCAGAAGTATTTCCGGAAATAATTACTTTAAATTTATTTGCATTCAAAAGCTCCGGATAAACTTCAACTATACGAGAGAAATTTATTTTTTTATAAACATCTTTATTAAGATTATATGCACTGATTATTTCTTTATTATTAAACAGTGTATTTACTGCACTTGAATAAAGCTGATAATCATGCATTCCAGTTTTTACAATCTGCTCTGTTTTTCTATTCATAATAGAAGAGTCTGCCATCGCAGGAACAATTTCATTAAAGACAAGAGCTTCATAAAAAGCATCAATTACTTCATCAAAATCACTCGCAAGACATTCAATTGAAATGCAGGAACTTGTAAGATCTACACTGCATTTAATAATCGGATAATATCTTAATTTTCCCTGAATATACTTATTGTAAACCGACTTATCAAAATTCATATAAAGACAGTCAATCAGAACATTTTCCAATCCGTATTCCGTTCTGGCTCTGTTGATCTCACCGCCGGCAAGATCAAAACATATGCACACAGTATTAGAAGGCTTTTTTTCTTTTATAATCACAGGTATATTATTTTTTAAGTTGAATTTTATGATTGAATTTTTATTTTTTTCAACAAAAAGATCTGTAGTTAGATTTTCATGCAGATCATTTTCACTTTCTTCCGGTTTTATTTCTGTATATTCTTGATTTTTAATATTTTCATAAAGCTTCTGCGTGTACCATGAACCGTTCTTTACAGTTACTATTTCATAACCAGATGCCTTAAAAGATTTTTCATATTTTTCAAGAACCTTACTATTTATCAATACAAATACAAATGGATCTTCAGCACAAAGAGAATCAAGAAGTTCAGAATAATTCTGTCTGCCGATTCTCTGAGGCCGTTCCATAAAACTTTCATAAAGTGAAGTCTGTTTTAAATTTTCATAATCAGATGAAAAATCTTTATATGCCCAGTATTCAGAAAGGAAATTTATTAAATGAGCCGAACTGTCAATCGAATTTAAAAACTGATAAGAAAGATTTTCTTTTGCCAGATTAAAATCATCTTCCGTAAATTCAGACATACTTTTACGTGCTGCATTTACAAAATCAAGCACAGCATGATAAGGAGATTCTTTTGATTTACCCATAAGCGACTGAATTATAAGCCGTGAACTTCCGTTTTTATGAGTTGATGCGGCATTAATATATTCAGCAGAAATAATTTTTAATTCCTGATTAGAAAGCAGTTTCTGTTTTAATACAGAATCAGATCTGTCAAAAACAGCAGCAGCCAAATCACAGTCTTCCATAGAGAGATTTGTATACTGCATTACAATCTGAGTCATATCAGGAGAAAATTCCGGATCAGACAGAACAAAAAGTTTTTTCTGAAAATCACCTTCAAATATTACTTCTTTTTTTATGTTTTTCTTTTTAGGCTCTGCAGAATTCCCGAAATAATAATCAACCCGCTTAATGAGACTGTCAAAATCCACAGGACCGCTTATAAAAAGCGCACAGTTATCTGGAACATAGTACGTTGAATTTATGCTGTTTAAGATTGCACGGGCTTCAGAAACCGTTTTCTTTGTAAACAATGAAGGATATATTCCCGAATCGTGCTTCCACGGACTTTTAGAAAACACTCTGGAATCAATGCTTGAGTTTATAAACCCCTCAATACTTTTTGCATTTTCCGTAACTTCTTTCTTTAACTTTCTTAATTCACGTGACAAATCTGAATCAAGAAATACAGGCCTGAATGCCGCATCAGACAAAGCCTTAAGAACATTTTCCAACTGATAATTTGTAACAGAAATTATATAGCGGCTTGAATCTGCAAAGCATTCAGAATAAAGATTTTCAAGTGTCTCTGTATCATTCAGCGTAGAATATCTGAACATTCTTGTGTAAAGAGGAAAAAAACCTGCATCATTAGGATTCTGATTTGAAAAACCGGCTTTTGAAGCAAATTCAACACGGACAAGAGCCGAAGAATAATCTTCAAGAACAAAAACATGCATTCCGTTTTCAAGAACATATTCCCTAACCGGAGTCTTGGCAAACCCGGAACTAAAAAAAAGAAAGAGGACGAATAAAATAGAAAAAAACTTTTTACAACAAGCCAGCATAGAAAAAATTATACCATAAAAACAGATTTTTCTAAAGTAATAAAAATGGCGTTTACTGACAAAAGATGGTATAATAAAGATATGAAAAAGATAATCATCAAAATTATTTTCTGGATTGTTTTAATCTGCACAATCAGTCTGGGCGGATATTTTTTCTTAAAGAAAATGACTGTTGTAAAAACCGAAAAGCTTCATGCAACAGTTTCTAAAACGCTTGAACAGTCTGCAGAGCTCTGTCTTTATAAAATGAACTATACAGACATCATTACGATAAAAAAAAGAGGAGCAATGGGACTTGCAAAAAGTTACAGCATTGTAAAATATTCGGGCATTATCAGAGCCGGAATAAAAAATATAGACGATATAACTTTTTCTATTTCTGAAGATTTAAAATCCATCGAAATATTTATTCCACCTGCAGAGCTTTTGGGCAATGACATAACAACACAGACTGTTTTTGATGAATCACAGAATATTTTTGTTCCGATACGAATCCAGGAAATATTTGATGAAATAGAAATTGCAAAAGATGATGCAGCAAAAGAACTTTTGGCAGAAGGCTTTCTTGATGATGCGGATAAACGTGCACAGGATTATATTAAACAGCTTATGTACGCCCTTGGGTTTAATTCAGTTAAAACAACATTAAAATAAAAACGGAGGTACTCCAATGCAAGACGACGAAACATCAGATTTTGATTCTCAAATTAAACGGCTTCAGGAAATCATTGATAATTCAAAAAAAATCGTGTTTTTTGGAGGTGCGGGAGTTTCTACAGAATCCGGGATTCCGGACTTTAGAAGCGTTGACGGACTTTACAGCCAAAAGTGGAAATATCCTCCTGAAACAATCATAAGCCACAGTTTTTTTTATGAAAACACAAAAGAGTTTTACAGATTTTACCGCGAAAAACTTTTATCAACCGGCATAGAGCCTAATGCCGCACACTATAAACTTGCAGAGCTTGAACAGTGCGGAAAGTTAAAGGCAATCATTACACAGAACATTGACGGCCTTCATCAGAAAGCAGGAAGCCGGGAAGTTTATGAAATTCACGGAAGCACTTTAAGAAATTACTGCACTAAGTGTCACGAATTTTATGATGATAAATTCATTAAGGAAAGTGAAAACTCACCAGAAAAGCTTCCCATCTGCACAAAATGCGGCGGACTTGTAAAACCTGATGTAGTCCTTTACGAAGAAAATCTTGATGACAATCTCATCGATAAATCAATACGGGCAATTTCAGAAGCTGACACACTCATAATCGGCGGAACTTCACTTGTAGTCTACCCTGCAGCAGGACTTGTAAGATACTTTACAGGCGACCATCTTGTACTTCTTAATAAAAGTTCAACTCAGATGGACTCAAACGCAGATCTTGTAATTCACGATGCAATCGGAAAAGTTCTTTCAAAGATTAAGTGTTAACCTTAGCGCCACAACCTGGAAATAAAAAAGCCGCGGAAAACCGCGGCCTTTATTTTAGTTTAATACAACCTTTTTAATCGCATCAAGAAGTTCAGAATATTCTGTAAAAGCTGGATACTGCGGATATTCTTTAATTATTTTTTCTGTCGAGCGGAAAAGGAAACCTGCTTTTGATGCTTCTATCATTCCAAGATCATTAAAAGAGTCACCGCTCGCAATCGTTTCAAAACCGATTGACTGCAAAGCCTTTACAGTTGTGAGCTTTGATTTTTCACAGCGCATTTTATAACCTGTAATTTCTCCTTCTGGAGAAACGATAAGCTCATTGCAGAAAATTGTAGGAAGCCCGAGCTTTTTCATTAAAGGGCCTGCAAACTGACTGAATGTATCACTGATAATAATTGTCTGACAGAACGAGCGGAGCTCATCAAGAAATTCTTTTGCACCGGGCATCGGATCAATCTTTGCAATTGTATCCTGAATCTGTTTAAGGCCAAGTCCGTGCTGCTTTAAAATATCGATGCGGTATTTCATAAGCTTATCGTAATCAGGTTCATCGCGTGTAGTACGGCGAAGCTCAGGAATCCCTACAGCATCAGCAAAAGCAATCCAGATTTCCGGAACAAGAACTCCCTCAAGGTCAAGACATGTTATATACATAAAAAATCCTCAGAAAATGTTAAAATTTTATAAATTGAATATATCACAAGCCCTGTTTTACTTCAATCAGACTGTATATTAAAAATTCCGTCTTCACAGATGATTAAATCAACCTTTTTATCATTTTGATCGCACGGTATGTTTTCTTTAAGCTGAATTTTATAGCAGTAACCGATTTTTTTTCCGGTGTTTAAAAAGCTTTTGCTCTGACTTAAAAGGCGTTCAAGATAAACATCGTAAAAGCCCTTACCCTTTCCAAGCCTTGTACCGTCTTTAGAAAAAGCAAGTCCCGGTAAAAGCATTACCGCATTTTTCGGAACAAACCTTACGTCGATTTTTTTAAGCGAAGTTTTCGGCTCTAAAATTCCGTATGAGCCCGGTTCTGTCTGTGATTTTAAAGGAATGTTTGAAAGAACATAAAAATCCATTCCGTTTGTTCCTTCACTAATTCGCGGGAGTGCAACAGGCTTTTCATCCTGAATGCATTTTGCAATTATTCTGTTTGTGCTTATTTCATTTTTACATGACAGAAAACAGAAAACAATCGAAGCATTTTTATAAAATTCACTTTCAAGAAAAAGCGATGAGGCTTTGTTTTCTGCTTCCTGTCTTGCACAACCATCAGATACAAAGGCAGAAATTTCAGACCTTAAAGTCTTTCTTAATTCTGCCTTCTGTTCTGAAATCTGTTCACTAACTGTTAATTTAATTTCCAGGTTCCTGTTGTAATTGTTCCTGCTTCGTTCCAGACATCAAACTGAATTGACTTTGATTTTGTCAAATCCATTGCGCTGTAGAATTCTGCAAGATTTGTAACTTTTGTTCCGTTAACAGCTGTAATTACATCCCCATTCTGAAGTCTCAATGCGCTGGCAGGAGATTTAGCAATTACATTTGTAACAGCAACACCCTTTACGCCATCTTCAACTTTCAGCTGCTTTCTTACATCATCTGTAAGAGGAACAGCTATAAAGCCAGGCCATAATTTTGTATCATCAGAAGAAATCTCTTCCGTTCTTTCTTCTATTTTAACAGTAACTTCAAGAGTTTTTCCACCCCTGATTAATTTAAATTTCGATTTCTGTCCAACGCGTAAGACTCCGACATCACGAACAAGCTGATCTACTGATGAAACTTTTTTTCCGTCAAGCTCGATGATAAAGTCACCAGCCTGGATTCCTGCTTTCTGAGCGGGACTTCCGATAAATACCTGAGATGCAAACGCACCTTTTTCAACTTTAACACCAAGAGAATCAAGATATTCTTTTTTAACATCTGTCAAACTTACACCTATCCAGCCGTAAGTAATTTTTCCGTCAGCTATAAAGTCGTCAATTGCACTCTTAATATTATTAATCGGAATTGCAAAACCAAGGCCTACATTTCCTCCAGTACCGGAAGCAATCCATGTGTTAATTCCGATTACCTGTCCGTAGATATTCAAAAGAGGACCGCCGGAATTTCCCTGGTTAATCGCTGCATCAGTCTGAATGAAATCATTGATATTTCCAATATCACCACCAGAACGACCCGTTGCGCTTACAATACCCTGTGTTACAGACTGGCTGTATCCAAGTGGAGCACCCATTGCATAACAGATGTCTCCAGCTTCTACAGTATCAGAGTCTCCGAGAACTGCTAAAGGAATTTCCTTATCATTTGTTTCAAAAGAAACAAGTGCGATATCCATTCTCTTGTCTGCTCCCACAAGCTTTCCGTCAAATTTTCTTCCGTCATTAAGCTTAACTACAATTTCTGATGCCGAGCCTGCAACGTGATTATTTGTCAAAACGTAAAAAGTATTTCCGTTACGACGGATAATTACTCCAGAACCGAGTCCTGTTTCTTTATATTCTTCCTGCTTCTGACCGTCTCCCTGAGGGACTCCAAAAAAGAAAAACGGAATGTCACCGAAAGGATTTTTTGCGCGCTTTTTTGTTTCTGTTACATCAATTTCTACTACAGAAGGAAGCACATCGTGACTTATTGAACGGTTTACTTCCTGAAGGGCTTCTACAATATTGAGGGCTGCAGAAGGAGTTTTTACCGAAGGGTTTACCGGATTTGCAGTCTTTGTCTGGGCAAATGCCGTATCTGCCGAACCTCTGTCTTTTCTACCATTACACGAAAAAGCAACCAGTGCAAATGCTATAACTGCAACACCTGCACATCCGATGATATATTTGAGATTTTTTTTCAAGGTTTTTACCTCCGTTTTGCGGCCTGAGTTTTATTCAGCATGCCGCCTATATAAAGATAATAAAAAAATCCCCTGTTGTGTTACAAAAAAATGCTGAATTTTATAAAAAAATTCAGCATTTCCCAGAGGATAAGCTCCTGCATTTTTACAAGATTTAACCTATGGAGTAGTTAAGGTCTGTAAGGATTTCGGTATGGTCTTTAAAAACTACCACTGTATGCTCTTCATGGGCAGAAGGAAGCCCGTCTGCAGTCAATACCGTCCATTCGTCGTCTGCAAGAAGAACATCGCCTGTTCCCAGATTAATCATAGGCTCAATTGCAAGAACCATTCCTTCCTGAATTCTCGGATTTGGACCGCCCCAGTCAGAAACATTTGGAATATTAGGATCTTCGTGAACATCAAGACCTACTCCATGACCACAGTAATCATAAACAATTCCATAACCGTGTTTTTTTGCAATTTCTTCTACTGCAATAGAAATATCTTTAATGCGGTTTCCAACACGGCATGCTTCGATTCCTGCTTTAAGACATTCAAGAGTTACTTCATCAAGCTTACGGATTTTAGGATCTACATTTCCTACAAGTACAGAGTGAGTTGAATCAGAAATATAGCCGTTTAAATCTATTCCGACATCGATAGAAACTATATCGCCGTCCTTTATTATTCTTTTTTTAGATGGAATTCCGTGAATGACTTCATCGTTAATGCTGATACAGATTGCACCTGGAAAATTTTCGCGGTACCATGCAGGCTTTCCGCCGTGCTGTAACATGAATTTCTTACAGATATCATCAACATCTTTTGTCGTCATTCCGGCTTTTACCTGCGGAATAATTTCGTTGAACATATCTGCAAGAAGATGACAGCTTTTTCTTATTCCTTCAATTTCTTCTCTATTCTTTAACCGAATCATTTTAAACCCCTATGCCGCTTTATTTTTTGTTTTATGCTTTTTGTAATATTTTTTTTGATTCTTCAAGACAGATCAGCGAAGTCGCTTCATCTCCAATCCGTTTATATACCTTTGCCATTTTCTGAAGGTAAAACGCATCATCTTTGGGACCAAAACGCAAATCAAGAGCCCTTTCCCATGCATCAAGCGCAAGCTCATCATTTACTACTCCGTCAAGTTTAGTATTTAATATATTTTTTGTAAATGCAATCACTTCTGGAAAAAACAATCTGAAATAATCATAAGTATATTCCATTCTGATTATCTGTTCGAGTAATAAAAAAGCATCGTAATATTCACCACGTAGAACAAGTTCTTCAGAAAGAATAAAACCGTAGTCCATAAAGTTTTCTCTCGTAAACCAGTGCTTTAAACTGAAATCCGAATGTTCAGTATTCATTCTTTTAAATTCTTTTACCGCATCGTCTTCTCTATTGTGCATCAAGTCAAAGAAAATAAGTTTTGCACGTGATTCGGGATCTTCCCGTTCCAAAAGCCAGGTTCTGTAATCAAATTCAGATTTAGATTTCTTTTTTACATTGATATGTGTATAAAGAGAAGAGTCAAAAATTGCACGGCTTTTTGCATCAGAAAGAATTTTATAAGCCTGGACGACTTTTGTAAATTCTTCAGATGTTTTATGCGTTCCTGTTTTATCCGGATGAAGTTCCTTTACTTTTTTTCTGTATGCACGGCGTATTTCTGATAATGTGGCATTTTGACTTACACCGAGAATTTTATAATAATCTTCCATCAAGTTCCTTTACTTAAGTTGAGAATAAAGAAGTTCGATATCTCTCTCTTTTACTATGATTACTGAACATGGTGAATTGGAAATTATTTCTCTGTTTGTAAGAGAAATTGAACTGTGAGTATTTTCCCATGCAAAAGTCTTTACGGTTTCAGAATTTTCTCCGCCCAGGAGAAGAAGATCAGCACCTGTTTCATTTATACAGTTTACAATTTCTATACAGACAGAACCTTTTCTTATTTCACCGGTTGCCTTTACACCTTTATTCTTTGCAAGCTTTATTGCATAATCAATATATCGTTCTCCATCATTCTGGAGATTTTTTTCATACATTGAACTCTCATCAGATACCAGAAAGTGACTTAACGATAATCTTTTTATTGTTGCTGTATCTACAACATAAACAAATTTAAGAGAAAGTTTCTGATGTTTTGCAAGTATAATTCCATACATTGCAGCATGAATCGAACTGGAAGAACCGTTTACCGCAACAACAATACTTTCATAAAGATTTCTGCTCATACTTTTTCTCCTTTTTTCTGTTTTATTTTGCACTGTCGTTTCTTGATTTTAATGACTTAAGTACAAAAACATTTTCTCTTTCTCTCTCTTCAAGTACACTTTCTATGTATTTCACAGTTTCCTGTGTCTGAGGAATTACCATTTTATCAAGAGCGTTAACGCGTCTTTGTGTTTTTTTTACTTCTCCGGCAAGACGCCATACAATTGTCCTGATAGAAGCCATGTCTGTCAAAAGTTTTAACAGTTCAAAAAAATAAGAAATGGTTTCATCAACAGAAGAAGAAGTTCCCATAAAAGAATAAAAAAGCTGTTTTTCCGGAAGCTGAACGTCAATAGTCGGAAAAGTCATTCCACCTATCGTAAGAGATTTTTCAATAATTAAAAAATCATATTTAACGGCATTTGACATCTGTTCAACACGATCACCGCCAAACTGCATCAGCATCTTTTTTAAAGATGGATATGCATCCTTAATAAGAGTATCAATTTTCTGCTCAAGAATTTTCACCTTATCAACCATATGCATAAGTTCCATTACAAGAATCTCACGCTTCTGTTCAAGAAGATCATACCCATTCTTAGAAACCGAAAGCTGTTCTTTCATCGAGAGAAGGTTTGACTTTGTAGGTGCAACGTTTAACTTTGCCATTACTTATGCCTTTATCTTTATTATTCCTGTTTCAAATTCTTCATCTTCCGGTAAATATTTTGCAATAAAATCTGGATTAATTCGTACAAGTTCTTCTTTAGGAAGAATCTTTAATACATTCCATCCTATTTCAAGCGTCTGTTCGATTGAACGGTTTTCGTATTCACCCTGTGTAAGAAAATCCTGTTCAAATGCATCACCAAATTTCAAATAGAGTTTATCAAGTGTAGATAATTCTTCTTCTCCAATAATGGCAGCAAGATTTCTTATAGATTTTACTTTTGAATAAGAAGCAAAAAGCTGACTTGAAACACTTGCATGGTCTTCCCTTGTCATGCCTTCACCGATGCCGTCTTTCATAAGTCGGCTCAGAGAAGGGAGTCCTGCAACAGGAGGATACATCCCCTTTTGCGAAAGCTCGCGGTCAAGAACAATCTGTCCTTCCGTTATATATCCAGTAAGGTCAGGAATAGGATGTGAAATATCATCATTTGGCATTGTGAGAATAGGAATCTGTGTAATAGAACCTTCGCTTCCTTTGATACGTCCAGCTCTTTCATAAATTTCTGCAAGGTCAGAATAAAGATATCCAGGATAGCCTTTTCTTCCGGGAACTTCACCGCGTGTTGTAGAAATTTCGCGCAGAGCTTCACAATAGTTTGTCATATCAGTAAGTACGACAAGAACGTGCATTCCTTTTTTGTATGCAAGATATTCTGCTGCAGTAAGCGCACATCGTGGTGTAATGATACGTTCAATTGAAGGTGCATCAGCAAGCGACTGGAACATTACTACTTTAGAAAGAACTCCAGATTCTTCGAATGTATCTCGGAAAAAGCGGGCAACATCATATTTAATACCCATTCCTGCAAAAACCATTACAAACTGATCATCACTTGACCTTAACTTTGCCTGACGTATAATCTGTGCAGCAAGTCTGTTATGCGGAAGACCGTTTCCAGAAAATATCGGAAGTTTCTGCCCACGGATTAAAGTATTCATTCCGTCAATTGAAGAGATTCCCGTCTGAATAAAGTCTCTCGGATAAATTCTCGCATAAGGATTAATCGGATTTCCGTTTACATTAATTTTTTCAGAAGAAATAATCGGCGGGAAACCATCTATCGGTTCACCAAGACCATTAAAAATTCGTCCGAGAAGATCAGATCCTACACGAAGTTCAAGAGGTTCTTCAAGAAATTCAACAGTACTTTCTTCAAGATCAATTCCAGTTGTAGTTCCAAAAATCTGAACGACACAAACATCTTCAGAAAGATCAATTACACGACCGGTTCTTTTCTGACCATTTCTGTCTCTTACACATACAGTTTCATTAAAAGAAACATTTTCAGAACGCTTTACAATTACAATTGGCCCGTCAACAGAATTTACGCCACGATATTCTACGCCTTTCATACACCTGCCTCCGTTACCTGATAAATTCTTTCAAGCGAACCGAATTCTTCATCAATAAGATTTTCAATTTCGTTAATCTGATCAAGCTGATCATTCGGAATCAAAGATTTAATTCGAATTATTTTTTCACGACAAGACATCGAAATAACTTTAGCAAGAGGTGCCCCGGCTTTTATAACTGCAAGTGCCCTGTCATAAAATTTCATTATAAGAACAAGAATTCTTATCTGCTTTTCAACATCACAGTATGCATCAATTTTATCAAAAGCATTCTGCTGCAAGAATCCATTCTTCATCATATCTGCAACAACAAGAATAAGTCTTTCAAAATCAGGAAGCGCATCAGGACCGATAAGACGAACAATCTGTTCCAGTTTCTGTTCTTTTTTTAACAGATCAAGAGCATTAAAACGCACCTTTGACCATTCTGGATTTGTTTTTTCCCACCACTCCTTTACTTCTTCTGCATACTCCGAATAAGAATCCAGCCAGCTGATTGCAGGATAATGGCGTGCATTTGCCAGCGAACGGTCAAGAGCCCAGAAACATCTGATAAATCGTTTTGTATGTTGAGTAACCGGTTCAGAAAAATCTCCTCCCGGAGGAGAAACCGCACCAATTACAGAAACGCTTCCTTCTTTTCCTTCAAAACTAATTATTCGTCCTGCTCTTTCATAAAACTCTGCAAGACGTGTCGGCAGATAAGCAGGGAATCCTTCTTCTGCAGGCATTTCTTCCATACGACCCGAAAGTTCCCTCAATGCTTCTGCCCAGCGTGAAGTCGAATCTGCCATAATAGCAACGGCAAGTCCCATATCACGGTAATATTCAGCAAGTGTAATTCCTGAATAAAGCGAAACTTCACGCGCAGCAACCGGCATGTTTGAAGTATTTGCAATCAATATAGTTCTTTCCATAAGGGAACGTCCCGTACGGGGATCGATCAATTCAGGAAATTCTGTCAGTACATCGGTCATTTCATTTCCACGCTCACCACAACCGATATAAATAATCAAATCTGCATCACACCATTTTGCAACCGCATGCTGAGTCATTGTTTTTCCTGTTCCGAATCCACCAGGAATTGCAGCGGTGCCGCCTTTTGAAAGAGGAAAGAAAATATCTATTACACGCTGACCGGTCAAAAGCGGCTCTGTAACTCCAAGCTTTTGAGCATAAGGACGCGGTTTTCTTACAGGCCAGTACTGACTTAATTTTATTTCTTCATCTAAATCTGTAATACCGATTACTTCATCAACAGTATAAGAACCGCTTGATGCGAATGTCTTAAGTTTTTTTCCTTTGATATAGGGCGGCACCATAATCGAATGAGTAATTGAATCAGTTTCTTTAACAGTTCCGAGAACCATCCCTATTTTAATTTCAGATCCTGCTTCTATACCAGACACTGCATTAAAGTCCCATTTCTTTTTATCATCAATCGGTGCAGTTCTCTGTCCCGGTAAAAGAAACGAGCCTTTATCTTCAAACATTTCCTTTAAAGGACGCTGAATACCGTCATAAATTGTACCGACAAGTCCAGGTCCCAGTTTAAGGGAAAGCGGTGCCTGAGTACACTCAACAGTTTCACCGATTTCCATACCTGTATCGTCTTCATAAACCTGAATGACAGCCTTACCCTTGTTCTGACGGATTATTTCACCGATGAGTTTATTTTTTCCAACATTTACTACATCGTAAAGACCACAGCCTTCAAGACCAGAAGCGTAAATGATAGGACCTGCAATTCGTGTTATTTTTCCTTCAATCATTCCGGAAGCCTCCCGTTAAACAAAGTAACGGCTAATTCATTTCTATATTTATCTGTCAGTTCAGAAACATATTCTTCGAGAGTAAGACGTATTTTTAAACTTCTGTCATCAGAAACAAGAATTATTCCTTCATGAATATCAATTCCTTCCACAGGAGTTTCTCCTGATTTCATAAAGTCTATTTTTTCAGTTGAACTGATATTTAATCCGCTTTCACTTTTTAATTTTTTTTCTGCTGAATTTACATCAAAGCCGTAAATTTCTGCAGAAAATGTTTTAAAATCTTTAATTGAACCAAATCGCCTGAGCATTGAAATTACAAGCGACAATCTTTTTTCTTCTCCAAGTTTTTTTAAATAATCATTAATCGATTCTATAATTGAAGAATTAATGTATGAAACAAGAAATCTGGATTTTTCCAGAGGTAAACTGGACTCAAGATTTTTCTTGAATACATCTGCTTTATGATCGTAATACTCTTTGCGTTCTTCCTTTGCCTTTTCAAGCCTGTCATCTACCTGCTGCAAAACCTGCTCACACTGCAGTTTTGAATTCTGTAAAATCTTTTCGGCTTTTCTTCTTGCGTCTTCATAAATCTCTTTATCAAGAATATCTGTCGATACAATTTCTTCCATAAAAAATATCCTTATACCCGTATTCCGACTGCTTCACGAATAGAATCTGTAAGAGTTTTCTTTCCGGAAATTTTTCCATTTATTCCCGGGATTTCAACAATAAGAGGAAACTTTCCTTTTATCTGCCAATCATTAATCTCTTCTTCAATCATAACGCTGACATCTTCAGTTAAAATGAGAACCTTAGGAATTTCTATATCCGTTGGAGCAGAAACAAGTCCACCTCGTCCTGTAACTTTGTTAAACGCATCAAGCGCTTGATTTCTATTGGAAACATAAGTTCCCTTTACACCTACAAGACCGAAAGCTAATACAAGTTCACGCTCACCTATTATATAATATTCCAAACCACAACCTTTGATTAAAGAATGATAATCAAAAGAGCAACAAGGAATCCCCAAAGACAGATACCTTCTGCAAGACCAACAAATGGAAGTGCTTTACCAGAAAGTTCAGCATTTTCACTCATAGCACCCATTGCAGCAGATCCGATTTTTCCTACTGCACTGCCACCTGCGATACATGCAATTCCTACAGCAAGGCCTGCAGCGATGTACTTAAATGCTTTTGTGTTGTCAACTGATTTTACTACTGCTGTTTCATCAGTTGAAGAAACACTTTCCTGTGCAAACATTCCTGCAATCCCAAAAAGTGCAAGAAGTGACATTACGATAAAAATTTTTCTGTTCATATAAAACTCCTGTTTTCAGCAGCACAACGGCCGCTGTATTTTTCTATTTAATCACTGGAACCGATGTAAACACATAAGGTGTAAACTCGCGTCCTGTTTCATTAAAGAACTTAGAAAAGAATTCATAATACTGCAA
The DNA here is from genome assembly GCA_017553635.1 of Treponema sp. GTDB lineage: Bacteria > Spirochaetota > Spirochaetia > Treponematales > Treponemataceae > Treponema_D. The sequence continues at coordinate 22,589 of JAFZKN010000006.1, forward strand.
ACGTATTACCTGAATTGCGACAATCATTCCTTCAAGAACAACTACAATTCCGTTTCCGATGATAAGAATGACTAACGAAGCAGGTCCAGGTGCAATCTCACACATCTTTGAAATAATATATCCCAAAACCGCATGAGCAAGTGCAAACGCTCCTACACGAAGAAAACTTACAGTATTTGAAAGATAACCGATTACAACTTCGATAAGTTCAACGATACCTCCGATAAATGCAGCACCAAATCCATTTTCGAAAACCGGTCTTTCACCGTCCAAAAGTCTCTCGAACGGTTCACCAAATGCAGCACCAAAAAGAGCTGATGCAATGATTATAACATCAACTTTCGAAACTGAATGTTTCAAAAGAAGAACTCTTAATACAAGAATAACTACACCCCAGAAAAACACAGCACCACAAAGTCCGTTCTTTCCAAATAATGCTTTTCCTATTCTTTTACGTAAGATATTATTGAAGATATTTAAAATTACACCTGTTGAATTAATTACAAATCCAACAGCAACAGAGAAACCGAAAAATTTAAACATATTAAGAATTGATTCTGGATTTGAATTTGGCATCATGTGAAGAATATGATCTCTCGGTTCGCCAAACAGACCGGTAAAAAATCTTGCAACAGGAATTAAAAGAGTTTCGTTTGCAAAGAACTCACCGGTTAAAATACCCATTATCATACTTGTACATCCGATCGCAATAAAAATCGGAGCAAACTTATTCCAGTTACCTACTTTAATGACTTTTAATCCCATCAAAATTCCCATTAAGAGAAAAACAAGTCCCTGACCTGCATCACCAAACATAATTCCAAAAAGAATAGTAAAGAACAATGCAACAAACGGTGTCGGGTCAATCGAACCGTAAACAGGAGAACCGTAAGAAAAAACCATTCTCTTAAAACTTGAAACAAATTTTCCATGCTTTAATTCAACAGGAACTTTTTCTTTTCCATTGATTACACTCGGAACTTCTTCCGGTTCATATTTTCGTACGGCAATTCTTTTTTCCGTAATATTTTCCAATTCAGAAATAATTCTGTCAGCCTCTACAGCAGGAATCCATCCTGTAATTCTATAAACAAGTTTTGTAGATTCAAGCTTATTTTCTGTATTTCTTACCTGACTTCCAACAGAAAAATTTCCCATAAGGCGATACAGTTCTTTTGAATGCGTTGCGCAGTAATTCTTCTTTACCGTGTCGAGATTATTTAATAATTCATCAGACTGTTCTTTCTGCTGCTTCAATGTTTCCAGCACGTCATCCGGTATTCCTTTAAAATCCTGAGGAATTTCAAGATTTACAAAATTATGTTTTTTTAATTCAGTATCAAGCGCAAACCTTCCCTTTTTAGAAGTTGCTGCAAGAATATGTGACTTATCATTTCCAAGCGGTACAATAATTGCTCTGCTTCCTGCATTAAATTTAAGATCATCAAATTCTGCAGGATCTATTCTTCCTACTCTGAGAGACAGAAACGAAAGATGTTCAAGATCAGAGTAAGAAGCTTTTAAATTTGCAAAAGCTTTTGCTTCTTCATATGCTTCTGTTACTTTTTTATTGCGTTCATATTCTTCTGTATCGTTTGTCTGAATTTCTTTTACACTGGCAAGGATTTTTTCTGCGTCTTCATAATCCTGTTCAGAAGGCATATCATAATTAGCAATATCATCATTAAACTCGTCAAGACAAAAATAACTTCTAACCTGATCAAGCTCTTTATATATTTCATATTCATGATTTACTTTGTCTTTATCCGCCTTCTCTTCTTCAAGAGAATTCTGAAACTGAAAATTTCCCTGTCTTCCCAATAAAGAAAGCACTTTTGAAATATCCTGTTTAAGAATCATAAGCTCCACAAGACGCATCGCAGTTGTTCTTGCCATATTAACTCCATTAATAAGATATTATTTATACAACATTTTCTAACTGAACATTAAGCCTTACAGCTTCTGTAACAGTCCTGATATTATCAAGTTCATTCTGCTTGATAAAAAACCAGGAAACCAGCACCATCGCAGTAAACGGATACTTATGAAAAGCCCTTTTTACTGATATAAAAAAATCTTCAGCAACCCTTTCTTCTACTACTTTCGGATCAAGCTTCCAGATTTTTGCTTCTTCAACACCATTTATTAAAGATGAGTATTTCCATTTTGACCACTGCTCGTAAGTATTAATATCATAATCAATAATTTTTAAAGCTTCTTGAGCAAATAAATCCTTATCTCCTTTCGATTCATCAAGATATGCAATCTGTTTAATGATATCTTCCTTTTTCATATTGTAATAAACTTTTAATCTCATCACCCAGATAACATTCTTCATCGAATATCTTTTGATGATAAGTTTCTTTACAGCATTTCTTTCAAACAACGAAAGTTTATCTGCACTATCCAAAAGTTCATTTACAAACTGAATATCAAGTTTATGAGAAAGCCACTGCTGTTCATCGACACCAGGGATTTTATTATACCATTGTAATTCATTTTCTGCCGTCATTTTTTTTAAATCGGGCCATTGTGAATAATCAAGAATATTAAACGGACTTATATCAAAAAAATCAGGTTTTTCAGACCTTCCGGTAGAAAGATAAGCTGCTGCAGTTTTAAGATTTTCATAATCAAACCAATGCAAAAGGTTAATTAAAACCTTATCCGGCTTTGTATATGTTTCGAGAAGTTTTTTAAATTCATAAATAAATTTTGCAGCTGCTTTTTTTTCGATAAGCTGCGCTAAAACAGTCTGCGGTACAGAGGGAACCTCGTCTTTAAATAAAAGTCCCCACAATTCTGGAAGTGATTTTACACTGTACAAAATTGAACTTTTCTGACCTGTAAAGGATTTTGCAAGCATTCCACTTGCTTTAGCATAAACGTAACACGAAGCACCTGTTCGATCCATAAACGACCCCCAGGTTAGCCGGACACTACTTTGTCCATAAACGAGTTGAACGAATCCAAATCTTTTTCTGTTCCCAAGATTTGATTTTTATAATCATCAAAAGTCTGTTTATGATTTTCTTCGTATTTATTAATTGTTTTGTCACAATCTTGTTCAAGATCAGAAATTACATCACGATATTTTTCATAAAACAATTCATCAGCTTTTGCTTTTGCTTCAAGAATTCTTTTGTTACTTTCTGTCTGAGAATCATCAATTAGTACCGATGCCTGATTTTCTACTTCAAGTAAATGCGCAATTACATCAACTTCACTTTCTGCCATCGTACTCTCCTTATTAAAGATTCTCTTCACATCCGCAGATTGCCTGCACAACCTGTTCACTCGTTGTCTTTTCCATGATTGTTTTATAAAAATCATTTTTTCCAAAAAGCAATGCAAAGCGCTGCATTATGCTTAAGTGAAGGGATGTGTCATCAGCAGGAAATAAAACCATAAAAATCAAATGAACAGGCTTTCCATCAAGTGAATCAAAATCAATTCCAGGTCTGCTTATTCCGACAGCAACAAGAGGTTCTTTAATCCTGTCACTGATTGCATGAGGAATTGCGATTCCGGGAATAATTCCCGTACTCATTTTCTTTTCTCTTTCTAATAAAGAATTAAGGACTTGAACTCTATCAAGAGAAGGAAAAAGCGAAACGAGAGTTTCGTTTAATTCTTCAAACACTTCATCCTTCTCTGTACTCTGTAAATTAAGAATTACAGCTTCTGGTTTGATAAACTTTCCCAGCATATTGTTACCTGTCCTAAAAGAATTTCTGAGGTAAAATAATTACTGAGCGTCGCCTGCAGACAATGAACTTTCTGTATTTTCTTCTGCAGCAGGATTTTCATTATCAAGACTTTCTACCCAGTCCAATACTTCTGAATCAGCATTTTCCTGAACCTGAACTTCTTCTGTATTCTGAAGTTTCTTAAGGGCAGGAGCTTTTGTAAGTAATGCTATACTGAACGAAATTGCAAAGAAAAGAGCTATAAAAACAAATGTCGTTTTGTTAAGCACACTTCCTGAATGAGAACCAAAAGCAGCAGAACCTGATCCTGAAAGCAAACCACCCAGTCCGCCACCTTCATCATTCTGAATAAGAACAAGAAGAATGATTAATACACTTATGATAACAAACAAAACGATAAGTACAGTCTTTAATGCGTCCATAATTAATACTCCAAAGGCTTAAAGCTCAGCAAAAAAGGCCTTAAACCGATATTTTTCAAATTAGTGTTATAATAATAGAAAATCCGCTCCTTAGTCAACTGCGCGCGTAAATTGGGAAATCCGTATTACACAAAAGCCATGCGGCAGCGTTTGTGCCGTACTGCATCACCTTTTCTCCAGAAACTCAAAAATCGTGTCCGTCACCCGCTTAAGTTTTTCAGGCGTTACTTTTTTCAGCCAGGAATTGAATAATTTGTTAAAATTTATGCTTTTTTTATCAAGTTCAGGCTCTGTAAGGAATTTTTTACCCTCCAAAAGCCATGACATGGCATCATGCTGCCAGACTCCGGAAGCCGAACTCTGAACTACAGTATAGCTGTCAGTATGTTCAAAAAACATTCCGACCAGATCTTTATAGGGATACCATGTGCTTATTTTATCCTTGATCTGGCAGAAATCTTTAGATTCAATAATGTCCCGTGGAAACCCCGGCCCATCAAAGTTAAAAACCCTTAAAACCCTTCCCTTAAAAAATCTGTTCATAAAACACGCAGCATAAACTGCAAGATTTCCACCTTTTGAATGCCCCGCAACGGTTATTTTTCCATGCAGGTTTTTAGAAACTTTTTCTATATAGGACACAGCATCCTTTTGAGCCGGAACCGATGTAGAAAACGACATGTTAAAATCCTCTTTCCACCCGGTAAGAGTAGAATCAGTTCCTCGAAAAACCACAAAAGGATTTTTTCCTTCCTTTTCAACAAAGTAAGTGAGAGCTGCAAACTGTTCTTCGATATCCGTATCTATTTTATTTACATATCCTGAACAGCGTATATTCGAAAAACGTTCTGATAAAGCAGCCGCCTCCAGAACAGTATATGTTTCTGGATTAATGAGAGCCCCGAGATCACATCTCTTTTTAAAGTCCGAAGATGTTTTAAAACTTTTCCACAAATCTTTTATAGTTATGGCATTCTTAAAATCTTTACTTATGAGATTATCAAAATTGAGATATGTAATCTGCGCTAAAACGAGGGCATCAATTTCGTTAAACGAATCCTGTTTAAACGACAGATCCCCCCGCCAGAGAATATAATCCTTTATATTGCTCATAAGTTTTTATTTCTTTTTCTTCCAGTTAGAAATATCAAGTTCGTTCCGCATGATTGCACGGATAAATTTTCCGGCTTTGGAAAGATCAGAGTCCTTCCAGTTTCCTTTTGCATTTCTATCTGCATTAAAGACAAGAATACCTGAATCTTCGCCCTTGTTGTTTACAGACCAGTTAGCCCATGAAATATTATTTTCTTTAAGGAATTCCATCCACTGCAAAGTTTCTTTTTCAAATACTCCGCCGTCACCGCTGTCTTTTGTACAGCCCCATTCAGTTGCAAAAATCGGAAGCCCGTTTGCCATTGCAAGTTTAATTTCTCTCTGCCGTTCTTTTCCATGACTTCCTGTATAGAAGTGAATTGTGTACATGATGTTTTTCTCGTCGCGGATAGGATCGTTTGAAGGAGAAATGACATCACCACTCCAGTTTGGAGTTCCAACAATGATGATATTATCAGGATCATATTTTCTGATTGCCTTTATGATGCGCTGTGCATAAGGCTTGATGTTTTTTTCCCATGTGACATCCTTACCGTTTGGTTCATTACAGATTTCATAGATAATGTTAGCCTTATCTCCGTACTTCTGTGCAATTTCCGTAAAGAAATCTTCTGCATCAACAGCATATAAAAGAGGGTCCTTGTCACCAAGCACATGCCAGTCAACAAGAACATACATTCCGTTATCAATACAAGCTTCTATTGAATCGATTACTTTTTCCTTTAAAACAGGATTTCCGATATAACCACCCTGTGTATATAAAGCCGGACGCCAGAGCTGGCAGTTCCAGTCATCCCGAAGCCATGTAATTACATCTTTATTTGCATATTTCCCGTACCACTGAAGACCATGAGAACTCATTCCCCTGAGTTGAACAGGATTTCCATTCTGGTCACATAAATCCGTTCCGATAACCTGAAGTGATCCATATCTCTCAACTACAGTTTTTCCGTCTTCGATGGCAAGATGGGTATCATTTTTATATTGTCCATTTGAGCCGCAAGACACAAGACTAATTAAAGCAGAAAATAAAACCAGGCTTAATACTGAATTTAGTTTAAAAACTGATGACTTTTTCATTTTGATTCCTCACTTCCTCTGATATTAACACGGTTAGTGCCATAAAGCAATTTTTTTAAATAAATTCAACAATTATATTGACACTGAACGGTGATTTTGCTATATTCTGTTGTAGTTTCATTAAGCGAGAGTGGTGAAACTGGCATACACGCTAGACTTAGGATCTAGTGCTTCGGCTTGAGGGTTCAAGTCCCTCCTCTCGCACTTCTCTATCATTAAGATAGCAGAAAAAGCAAAATATATTTTGCGGGAATAGCTCAGTGGTAGAGCGCCACCTTGCCAAGGTGGATGTCGCGGGTCCAACTCCCGTTTCCCGCTCTAAATAAAGCGATTTAGGAGCAATCTGAATCGCTTTTTTTTTACCATTTTTTTTATCAAGAGGATAAACATCGTGAAATTATCTAAGAATTACGAAAAACTCGAAAAATCAGCTGTAAAACTCACAGTAACAGTAGACAAAGCAGACATCGAAGAAACTTACAAAAAGGTAACTGCAAATTACACAAAAAACGCACAGATCCCAGGCTTTAGAAAGGGACATGTTCCTGCAAAAGTACTCGAAACAAAATATGGCGAAGCATTAAAGGCAGATACATTAAGCGAAGTAATTGACGCTTCACTCAACGAAATTTTTTCTGACGAAAAGGAAACAGAAAACAGACCTCTTCCTTATGCACAGCCTGCAATGGAAAAAATGCCGGAATTTGAACTTGGAAAAGACCTCGTTTACTCAGTAACATACGATGTATTCCCTTCTGTAAATGTAAAAAACTTTTCTGGAATCACAGTAAAAGAACCGCAGGTAACTGTCGGCGATGCTGAACTTGCAGAAGAACTTAAAGGTATTCAGGAACGCAATGCAACTGTAACAGACAAAACATCTTCTGAAGGCGTTGCAAAAAATGATATCGTAACAATCAACTATTCGGAACTTGATGACAGCGGAAACGTTATTGAAGGTTCTAAACGAGAAGGTTTCGTATTTACAGTCGGTTCAGGTGAAAACATCTATAAAATCGATGACGAAATCCTCGGAATGAAAAAAGACGAAACAAAAGAAATTACAAAAACATATAAAAAAGATGATGCAGACAAAGAGCTTGCAGGTAAAACAAAGAAAATCAGCGTAACTGTAAAAGCAATTAAAGTACGCGACCTTCCTGCCCTTGACGATGAGCTTGCTCAGGACGTTAACTCTAAATACAAGACTTTAGACGATCTTAAAGCAGACTTAAAACGTCAGATGGAAACAGCATTAAAGCGCCGTCTTGCAGAAATCAAGAACAATGACCTTCTTTCTCAGCTTGTAGAAAAGAACCAGTTTGAACTTCCAGAAAGCATGCTCCAGGCAGAGCTTGACGGACGCTGGAGAATGATGGCTCAGCAGTTCCAGACAACTACAGACCAGCTCGAAAGAATGATGGCTTCTTCCGGACAGGCAAAAGAAGCTATGCTTGACGCATGGAAACCGGAAGCAGAAAAAATGCTCAAATCAAGAATCATCATCGAAAACCTTCTTAAAGAAAGAAATATTTCTGTAACACCGGAAGAAATCGAAGCTCAGTATGCTAAGATTGCAGAAGAAGGCGGAATGACAGTAGAAGAAGTTAAAAAGCATTACGAAGACCCGCGTTCAAAAGAATATCTTATTGATGATGCAAAGGAAGCAAAGCTCTACGAAGAACTTTACAAAGAAGTTAAAGTATCAAAGGGCGACAAAATGACTTTTGCAGAATTATTCAGACAGCGCTAATATAAAACATAAAGCTACGGAAGGATTTTATGAACGAAAGACAATTTTATTCAATTCCACACGTAATTAAAAGAAGTGGAAATGGCGAACAGGTTTACGATATCTACACACGACTTTTAGAAGACCGAATTATATTTGTTGACGGTCAGATAAATGATGAAAATGCAGATCTCGTAATCGCTCAGCTTTTGTTCCTCGAGTCAGAAAATCCTGACAAAGACATAACTCTTTACATAAACTCTCCTGGTGGAGTTGTAACAGCAGGTCTTGCAATTTACGATACAATGCATTACGTAAAATGTCCTGTTCAGACAATCTGTGTCGGACAGGCTGCAAGCATGGGTGCAATCCTTCTGGCAGGCGGAACAAAAGGAAAACGTTTTATTCTTCCTTCTTCACGCGTTTTGATTCATCAGCCGTCTGGCGGAACAGAAGGTCAGGAAACTGATGTAGCAATTGCAGCAAAAGAAATTTTAAGATTAAAGAAACTCTCGATTGAGTACCTTGCAAAAGATACTGGTAAGTCTGCTGATGATATTGCAAAAGACATAGAAAGAGATTTCTATATGGATGCAAAAGAAGCTCTGGCTTATGGCATAGTAGATAAAATCATGGAAGGTAATAAATGAGAAAATCAAATCAGGAATTCTGTGCCTTCTGCGGACGTCCTGCAGGAAATAGCAAAGAAGACTTCCGCCGGCTTATCGGATCAAGAATCGCACCAGTTTTTATCTGCAACGAATGTGTAGAAATCTGCCGTGACATCTTTGATTCTGAACCAGGCGATGAACTATCTATCGAACTTTCAGAAGTTCCTTCTCCAAGAGAATTTAAAGCTTACCTTGATCAATACGTAATCGGACAGGATTATGCAAAGAAAGCATTATCTGTTGCTGTATATAATCACTATAAGAGAATGGCTTCCTTAAAAGATTTTAAAAAGAATGATGTATTTATTGAAAAATCAAACATCCTTTTAATCGGTCCTACAGGAAGCGGTAAAACACTTCTTGCAAAAACACTTGCTCAGAAACTCAAAGTTCCGTTTGCAATTGCCGATGCAACTACCCTCACAGAAGCAGGTTATGTTGGAGAAGACGTAGAAAACGTTCTCCTTAAACTTATAAATGCGGCAGACGGAAACGTTCAGGCTGCCGAAAAAGGAATTATCTTTATCGACGAAATCGATAAGATTGCACGCAAAAGCGAAAATACTTCCATAACAAGAGATGTTTCAGGCGAAGGCGTTCAGCAGGCTCTCTTAAAAATCATCGAGGGAACAAAAGCAAGTGTTCCACCACAGGGCGGAAGAAAACATCCTAATCAGGAAATGATAGAAATTGACACGACAAACATTCTCTTTATTTTAGGCGGAGCATTTGTCGGTCTTGATAAAATTATCGAACAGCGCACAAAAGGACAGTCGATGGGATTCGGTTCTACAGCTGCAACAATGACTGACGAAGAAAGAGTAAATCTTTTAAATCAGGTAACATCTGACGACCTTGTAAAATTTGGTCTTATCCCTGAACTTATCGGACGTATGCCGATTTCTGTTGCATTAAAGGAACTTACAAGAGACGACCTTATCTCTATTCTTACACAGCCTAAAAATGCAATTACAAAACAGTTCCAGGCTTCGTTTGCAATGGATGACGTTGACCTTTCATTTACAGATGATGCAATCGCTCAGATAGCAGACATCGCAATCAAGCAGAAAACTGGTGCGCGCGGTCTTAGGGCCATCGTTGAAAAAATGCTCATGGATATCATGTTTGAAATCCCAAGTATCAAAGGCAAAAAGAAACTCGAAATCACAAAAGACATCGTAACACAGACAAAGATTCCGGAAGTTAAAGATTTGCTTATCGAAAAGACAGCGTAATTTTTTTTACATGCTGAATATTACTGTAATGAAATAAAAAAAAAACATTCTCAGTTAAGAGAATGCTTTTTTATTTTTATTCTTCCAATTAATTAACCGTGATATAGCTTTTTGAATCCTTAAACGAATCAATTTTGCAGATTCTGTTCTGCCAGTATTCTGCCTCGCTCTTTGTCATATAAGGACCTACTCTTACACGATAAAAGAGATTATTTTTTCCATCTTTATATGTAAAAACTTCTGCAGGAATTCTGTTTTCATCAAGTGTAGCTCGTGCAAGGTCTGCTGTTTTTTTGCTTGTGTAACTTGCAGCCTGAACCCAGTATTTTGCACGAACGGCAATTTCTCCATCTTTAATACCTGCAGTCTTTGGAGTTGATTTTCCAGTGTAAATATTTTTATTTAAATCAGCTGCTTTCTTTTCTGCTGTTTTTTCTGATGCACTTTTTGCAACAGGTGCAGCTGTATAAATTGTTGCAGGTGTTTCGCTGTTCTTTTTTGTTTCTATTGCTTTTTCAGCAGCAAGACTCTTTGCAATTACATTAGATGCTTCCTGTGCATTCTGGCTCAAATCAATTGTCACAGTTGCATCAATTTTAATTTCTTCCGGTTTTGATTCTTCTGTTTTTGTTTCATCAACATCAGTAAGGCTTGAAACAGCACTTCCATCAACAAGATTCAAACCAGAATTATCTACTGGTTCCGGAACCGTATTTCTGTTTACAGCCGGTGTAGTAATCGTGGTCAATGAAGCAACATTTGCCTGCTCCGAAGTATTTGACTTAAACATAATCATCGTAGTAAGTATGATTACACCGAGAAAAAAGCCTGACGCCAGAATAATCCATAAAGTTTTTTTCTGTTCCATAATAAACCTCTATATTTAATGAATAAAACAAAATTCAAATAGTACTCACATTTAGTTATCGGCATATGGAATTTTTTTTTAAGTTTTTTTTACAATTATTTACAAATAATCATAAATTTTTATAAAAAAGCGTATTTATAGTTTTATGAACAGATTTATGTTTTTTACCTTTTTTTTCATGGTGAATTCTATAAACACCCTTTTCGCTTTCCAGACAGTCTCAGTATATGCAGATTCAGAAGTCTCCGCTCCTAAAGCATTTTATAAAGAAAATGATCCTTCCCTCATAAAACATAAGGAAGTTTACGGTGTAAGCTTTTCTTCAAAGTATTTTGACTTCAGATTTTTAAAAAAAGACACGGATATCACAGGTTTTTCCATTCATGCATCAAAACCTGATCAGGGATTTTCACTGAAAATGCTTGCCGGAAATCTGCTGTATTCAAAAGCCGTCTCAAAGTTAAAGAATCCCTCTTATTACACAGAAACCTCTCCGCTTTATACACCATGTATTTTTACAGGCGGAATTTCCATAAGTCTTCCTTCCAAATCATCATCCTCAAAGGTTTTAAGTTCAGGTTTTTCGCTTTTAAGCCCCGTAATTTCTTTACAGTTTGCGATGACAGAAGACCAGAGCATTTATCTGTGTGCATCAAAAAAATTCGAAAATTCTGATTTTGTTAAATGCGGCTTACTGCTGGCATATTCCTCTTTTATGATAGATGAAAAGAAACAGGATTCATGGAAACTTACTGAACCTTTTTATGCAAGTTCATCATATAACGCAGCCTATGCAGAATTTCTGCTTAAAATTCCGCTTGTAAAGGCAAAACTCGGCTTTAGCACGTACGAAAACCCTTTCAACACAGTTAGATTCTGTTCGTTGGCTGAGGCACAGTTTAGATACGGGGCTTTTTCCCTCGGGCTTGGAGCTTTTATGACAGAAAACTGTCCGATGCCCGTAATCACGGCATCTCAAAAACGTGAAAAAAAGCTTTTCCAGGCGATGATAAACCCGCAGATAGAATATTCATCCAGGGATTTTTATTTTAAAGGCGGAATTTCATCATTTGTTGAAGAATCAATCGTAAAGGAGGGAAAAGATAGTGAATCTGACTGGAAAGTATCGCTTTCAGCGGGTGCTTACGCCAAATTTGATAAAAATTCACTTTCTTTTCTATATAAAATACAGAATATAACAAAACCGGAAACAAAACAAAGTGCTTCTGTAAAATTCAGTCATTCGTCTAAAAAGGCAAAGCTAAGCCTGCAGTCAAAACTGGCATACATAAAAACCGGAGAGCGTATAAAAGACGCGTTTTCCCATACCTGGGCATTCTTCTGTTATCCTAAAGATTTCCCTGTAAATTACTTTTCATTTTCATCATCGTTCGAGCATAAAAATTCAAGTTTAACGCCTTCACTTGCAATGACAGCGTCCATATCAAGGAACATTAAAAATGTAAAAATTTCTTCTAAAATTAAGGTATCAACGGTGTTAGAGGTTGAATAAATGCAGAATTTTCTGTATTATTCTAAAATCTATCATTAGATGCAAAATTTTTAGGAATTTATTTTTTTGTAAGAGGTAAACAATATGGACTATGATCTTTCAAAAGTGAGAAATATCGGTATTAGTGCCCACATTGACTCAGGAAAGACAACTACTTCAGAACGTATCTTGTTTTATTGTAACAAGATTCATGCAATCCACGAAGTTCGTGGTAAAGACGGTGTTGGTGCTGTAATGGACAACATGGAATTGGAACGCGAACGCGGTATCACAATTCAGTCAGCAGCTACACAGGTTCAGTGGAAAGACTACACAATTAACTTGATCGATACTCCGGGACACGTTGACTTTACTGTAGAAGTTGAACGTTCTCTTCGCGTACTTGATGGTGCTATCATGATTCTTTGTGCTGTAGCTGGTGTTCAGTCACAGTCAATCACAGTAGACCGTCAGCTTAAACGCTATCACGTTCCACGCGTTGCATTCGTAAACAAATGTGACCGCCAGGGTGCAAATCCTATCCGTGTATGTAACCAGGTTCGCGAAAAGCTTGGCCTTAACTCACACATGATGGAACTTCCTATCGGTCTTGAAGACAAACTCGAAGGTGTTGTAGACCTCGTAACAATGAAAGCAATCTACTTTGACGGTGCTAACGGTGAAAACCTCCGCTATGCAGAAATTCCTGCACACATGGTAGAAGATGCTAAAAAATATCGTGAAGAACTTCTCGATGCAGTTTCTATGTTTGATGATGAACTTATGGAACTCATCATGGAAAATGGTTTTGAAAACATTCCTGAAGAAAAAATTAAAGCTGCTGTCCGCAAGGGTACTCTTGCAGAACAGTTTGTTGGTGTTTTCTGCGGTTCAGCTCACGTAAACAAAGGTATCCAGCCATTGCTCGACGCAGTTGCAGATTACCTCCCTTCTCCTCCAGAAGTAGAAAACGAAGCACTCGACCTCGACAACAACGAAGCTCCTGTAAAACTTACTTCTAACGAAAACGATCCTACTGTTGCCCTTGCATTTAAGCTTGATGACGGACAGTACGGACAGCTCACATATACCCGTGTATATCAGGGAAAAATCAAGAAAGGTGAAGAACTTACAAATACACGTTCAAAGAAACGCTTTAAGGTTGGACGCCTCGTACGTATGAACTCTGCTCAGATGGAAGATATCAACGAAGCAGGTCCAGGCGATATCGTAGCTCTCTTTGGTGTAGACTGTGCTTCTGGTGATACATTCGTAAGCGGCGGAATTAACTATTCTATGGCTTCTATGTATGTTCCAAACCCTGTAATTTCTCTTTCTATTAAACCAAAAGACAAACAGGCTGCAGCTCAGATGGGTAAGGCTATCAACCGCTTTACTAAAGAAGACCCTACATTCCAGTCTTACATGGATCCGGAATCTGGTGAAACAATCATCAAGGGTATGGGTGAGCTTCACCTTGCAGTATATGTAGAACGTATGAAGCGTGAATACAAGTGCGAAGTAGAAACAGGTGCTCCACAGGTAGCTTACCGTGAATCTATCACACAGCGCGCAGAATTTAACTACACACATAAAAAACAGACTGGTGGTTCTGGTCAGTACGGTCGTGTTGCAGGATTTATTGAACCGATCGCAGACAAAGATTACGAGTTTATTGATATGATTAAAGGTGGTGCAATTCCTAACGAATACATCCCATCTTGTGATAAAGGTTTCCGCCGTGCTGTAGAAAAAGGTACACTCATCGGATTCCCTATCGTTGGTGTTAAAGTAACAATCAATGATGGTCAGTATCACCCTGTAGACTCTTCTGATATCGCATTCCAGACAGCAGCTATCGGTGCTTTCCGTGAAGCATACGAAAAAGCAAAACCTGCAATTCTTGAACCTATCATGAAGGTTTCTATCGAAGGTCCTACAGAATTCCAGGGAAATATGTTTGGTCTTATCAACCAGAGACGCGGTGTAATCGTTGACTCAACAGATGAAAACAACATGTCTGTAGTAAACGCAGAAGTACCACTTAGCGAAATGTTCGGATTCTCTACAATCCTCCGTTCTTCTACACAGGGTAAAGCAGAATTTACAATGGAATTCTTAAAATACGGAAAAGTTCCAGGAAATGTTTCTGAAGAACTTCAGGCTAAATACAAAGCTGAAAAAGCAGCAGAAAAGAAATAAGGAGCGATCTTATGAATAAGAAAGATTTATTTGACTGCAGCCCTATCCGTGCATTTGACAAGCTTACAAACGGCGGTCTTAAAGCTGGTGAAGTTGGACTTATTACATCTAAGAAAGGACTTGGAAAAACTTCTGTATTAGTACAGTTTGCAATGGATTCTCTTTTAAATGAAAAGAACCTTGTTCACGTTTCATTTGATCAGGAATCTTCTAACGTAATTTCATGGTACTCAAGTGTATTTGCAGAAATTGCAAAGAAAAAGAACATTGCCAACGCTCAGGAACTTAAAGATGAGATTATGAAAGAACGCGTAATCTTAAACTTTAACCCTGAAAACTTTACTCTTGCAAAACTTATCAATACTGTAAAAGCTCTTAAAGATGCAGGAACAAAAGTAACAGCACTTGTAATTGACGGTGTAGAAATCAAGAATGTAACTGCTGATGATGCTAAAGCTGTAGAAAGCTTTGCTAAATCAGAAAACATTACAATCTGGTTAACATCAACAGAAGAAAGTGCAAACCTTTCTGACTGCGCTTCTAAAGAAGTTCTTGCAACACTTGCTGCAGTTCTTCATATCGAAGCAAAACCAGAAGGAACTGTATTAAGCATCCTCAAAATGAGAGATGATACACCTTCTGCTTCTCTTAAGCTTGATGCTAAAACACAGCTTATTTCAGAAAAATAAGTCTTGAGTTTTAGAAGACTAAGATAATTGCAAGGCGGTTCGTAAATGCGGACCGCCTTTTTAATCTGGTGAGGTAATTTTTATGAAAATCGCGTTTTTTGACACACATGCATACGATAAAAAATCGTTTACCCAGGCAAACGAAAGCTTTAATTATGAAATTGACTTTAAAGATTACAAGCTGAATGAAAATACTGCCCTCACGGCAAAAGGTTATGACGCAGTATGTGTTTTTGTAAACGACACTCTTAATGAAGCTGTTATTAAAACCCTTAAAGAGTGCGGAGTAAAATTAATTGCGCTACGCTGTGCAGGTTTTAACAACGTTGACTTAAACGCTGCAAAAGATGCAGATATAAAAGTAGTAAGAGTCCCGGCATATTCTCCTTATGCAGTTGCAGAACACGGAGCTGCCCTTTTAATGTCGCTTACACGCCATATTCCGCAGGCTTACCTCAGGACAAAAACTGCAAACTTTAATATAGAAGGCTTAACGGGCCGCGACCTTTACGGTCTTACAGCAGGAATCCTCGGAACAGGAAAAATAGGACAGATTATGGCAGATATTTTAAAAGGTTTCGGAATGAACATCATCGCATACGATCCGTATCCGAATGAAGAATGGGCTTCTAAAACCGGAGCACGTTATGTAACGTTAAAGGAAATATTTACAGAAAGCGATGTTCTAAGCCTTCACTGCCCTCTTAACGAACAGACAAAGCATATCGTAAACCACGACTCTATGAAAATGATGAAGCACGATGCAGTGATCATAAATACAGGACGCGGCGCGCTCATCGACTCAAAAGCACTCGTTCACGCTCTTAAGCACGGACAGATTGGCGGAATCGGAATGGATGTTTATGAAGAAGAGAGCAAATACTTCTTCAGCGACTGGTCTACCGACATCATGCCCGACGATGTACTCGCGCGCCTTTTAACATTCCCAAATGTAATCATCACCGCGCATCAGGCATTCCTAACAACAAACGCATTAAAGAATCTTGCCGATACAACACTCAAAAACATCAGCGATTTTTCTGCCAATGCCGAACTTGTAAATGAAGTTAAGGCGTAAAAAATAAAATTTGACTTTTTGGGAAAATGTGTTATATTTAAAAGTACGCCTTTGAGATTGTTCTCGTCTTGCCTGATGAAAAGCAAATTCTCTCTGGCTGTTTGCTGCTGTTTTTTTAGCAGTTTGAATTTTCGACCACATGCGAGCATTTTCTGCCCGTGTGGTCAACAATGCCGGCTTTAAGCCGGCTTTTTGCTTTTAAATTTGACTATTGCAGGATATTTTATTATATTCAATAAAATAGCAAATGTACGGGGTAATATATGGCAGAAAACTGTAATCACGACTGTTCCAGCTGCAGTCAGAAATGTGAATCACGCGATATGAGGGCTTCCCTCCATGAAGGAAGCAAAGTAAAGAAGGTAATCGGAATTTTAAGCGGCAAAGGCGGCGTAGGAAAATCGCTTGTTACAAGCCTTTTGGCATGCAAAATGAATAAAATGGGCAAAAAAGCTGCCATTCTTGATGCAGATATTACAGGCCCTTCAATTCCTGAAAGCTTTGGCGTAAACTCTGCGCGTGCGACCGGCGGGGACAACTGTCTTTACCCTGTTGTTACTGACTCAGGAATTCAGCTTATGTCGATGAATTTTCTCCTTGAAAACGAAAATGATCCTGTAATCTGGAGAGGTCCTGTCATTGCCGGGGCTGTAAAGCAGTTCTGGACAGATGTAATCTGGAACGATGTAGATTACATGTTTGTAGATATGCCTCCTGGAACGGGAGACGTTCCGCTTACGGTTTTCCAGAGCCTTCCAATTGACGGAATCATCATTGTTTCAAGCCCGCAGCAGCTTGTGCGCGTAATAGTTGAAAAAGCTGTAAAAATGGCAAACATGATGAACATCCCGATTCTCGGTTTAATCGAAAACATGAGCTTTGTTGAATGTCCTAAATGCGACGAAAAGATTTACGTTTTTGGCCAGAGCAATATCGAAGGAATTGCAAAATCCTTTAACCTTCCTGTTTTAGCACGCCTTCCGATGCGCCCCGAAACAAGCGCTGCGGTTGACGCCGGAGATATCGAAAGCCTCGACGTCCCGGAACTCGACGTGGCAGCAGAAGAGATTAAGAAGCTGTAAATAAATTTTCCCATCTGTCACCACTAACTTCGTCAAAGTACGAAGAAAATGTTTTTTCGGCGTCTTCGAGTGTTTTACAGTTGAGCATTTTTGATTTGATGTAGTGGCCGTAAGAAAAGTTGTCGCAGTAGTATGCAAAAAAACGCTGCATGCGTGTTGTCCAGAACTCTGGCGGCTGGTCTGTTCTTAAATTATTGATATATTCAAGTCCGACAGCGAGGCGGTCAACTTTCTGTTCACCGTCGTAAAGAACAATAAACGGCCGCCGCGCGTCAGCTGCCGAAAAGTCATCCGGCGCATCGATTGCATCCTCACCCATCGCATGCTTTAATCTTGCAAAAATCCAGGGCTTTTGAGCAGACATCCTTGCAATCATAACGCCCGACGAAGAAGGAGAAGCCTTTAATGCCGCCTCGAAAGAAGGAACATCCTTTACGTTTCCATTTAATATCACGTTCATTTTACCTGCAAACTCGTGCGCAACATTTTCTACATATTGATAGCGCGGAGGACGGGCAAGCTTTTCTTTTTTTGTCCTCGGGTGAATTACAAGCTGTTCAATTCCAGAATCATAAAGCATCCTGCAGAATGAATAAAATCCTTCGTCGGTAAAGTCTTCGTCCCCGAGCCTTATTTTTGCAGAAAGGCGCGAGTTCACTTTTGCACGCACTGCCTGTACCATCTGACAGGTTTCTTCTCTCGGACGGATCATCCATGAAATTCCTGCTCCTGTTTTATAAATCTCGGGCGCACTGCAACCCATGTTGATGTCTACACCAATTCCGCCTAAAGTACAAAGCTCATGCGCTGCATCTGCCATAGGTTTACTGTCCCTGCCAGTCAGCTGCCATACGATTTTGTCAGAAGCAGATTCGTTAAGGGCATAAAAACTTTCGAAAGCCCCGTGAGTTAAAAAAGATGCGGCGTTTATCATTTCCGTATAGTATTCATCACAGCCACCAAAGCCTTCGATAATTTTTCTTAACCCCTGGTGGCTCAGAGTTGCCATAGGACCTGCAATTAACTTAATCATTTTTTTAAAATACCATAAAAATTATAAAAAAACTACTTGCTATAACTCCCTTCTTTTTGCTATAATAAAACGAAATATTCGAATTACTGTTTAAGAATATTTCACTCACTTCTTTTACAGTCAATTCCTATTTTATATGTTGAATTTCTCAAAGCCCTTAACAGGAATCCTTGAGAATAAAAATTATTATAAGGAGTTGCACTATGGCATATTTTTTCGAAGAACCATCACACACATTTGGTGAGTACCTGTTAGTTCCGGGTTACTCTTCTGCAGACTGTATTCCGTCTAATGTTTCTTTAAAGACACCGCTGGTCCGTTACAACAAGAAAAAAGGCGAAACATGTCCTCTTACAATGAACATTCCAATGATAAGTGCCGTAATGCAGGCTGTTTCTAACGACACACTCGCAATCGCACTTGCTAAAGAAGGCGGTATTTCCTTTATCTACGGTTCACAGACAATTGAACAGCAGGCAGCAATGATTGCTAAAGTAAAATCTTACAAGGCAGGTTTTGTAAGTTCAGATTCCAACATCAAGCCGGATGCAACTCTTGGAGAACTCCAGGTTTTAGTTGAATCAACAGGTCACTCAACTGTAGCTGTTACAGAAGACGGAACACCAAACGGAAAACTTTTAGGCATCATTACAGACCGCGACTACCGTTATAACCAGGTTTCGCAGGATGAAAAAGTTTCTGCATACATGACACCATTTGAAAAACTCATTACAGGTAAAGTCGGAATCTCACTCGACGAAGCAAACGACATAATCTGGAAACACAAAATCAACCAGCTCCCTGTTCTTGATGAAAACGACAGACTTCAGTATCTCGTATTTAGAAAAGACGCTGCAAGTCACGAAGAACATCCAAATGAATTACTTGATGTAAAAAAACGCTACATCGTCGGTGCCGGAATCAACACACGCGATTATATGGAACGTGTTCCTGCCCTTCTTGATGCAGGTGTTGATGTTCTGTGTCTTGATTCATCAGAAGGCTTTTCTGAATGGCAGCGCCGCGCATTGCATGATATTCACGAAAAATGGCCTAATGCAAAAGTAGGAGCTGGAAACGTTGTAGACGCAGAAGGCTTTAACTTTTTAGCAGATGCCGGTGCAGACTTTATCAAAGTCGGAATCGGTGGAGGTTCCATCTGTATCACACGCGAACAGAAAGGTATCGGACGCGGACAGGCAACAGCTACAATCGAAGTTGCTAAAGCCCGTGATGAATATTATAAGAAAACAGGAATTTATATTCCGGTTTGTTCTGACGGTGGAATCGTTCATGATTATCACATCACTCTCGCACTTGCAATGGGCGCAGACTTTGTAATGCTCGGCCGCTACTTTGCACGCTTTGACGAATCTCCTACAAACAAATTAATCGTAAACGGAAATTACGTAAAGGAATACTGGGGCGAAGGTTCTAACCGCGCACGTAACTGGCAGAGATATGACCTTGGTGGAGCAAAGAGAATGGCTTTCGAAGAAGGCGTTGACTCTTACGTTCCATACGCAGGAAGCCTGCACGACAACGTAAGCATGACTCTTGCAAAAGTTTCTCACACAATGTGTAACTGTGGTGCACTTTCTATTCCTGAACTTCAGGAAAAAGCGAAACTTACTCTTGTATCTTCTGCTTCTATTTCCGAAGGCTCTGCACACGACGTAATCGTAAAATCACCAAGCATCAGAGCGGAATAGATTTAGAAAGGAATAATATTTCGAGACAAAAAAAATGCGGCTTTTGACGGCCGCATTTTTTGTTTTAAATATGTTAGAACAGCATCATTAAATCTTCGATCGTTTCACGACGGCGGATCTGCTTTACTGTTCCGTCGCTGCAGATTAAGACTTCTGCAGGGCGCGGGCGTGAATTGTATGTTGAACACATACTCCAGCCGTAAGCCCCTGTATCGAGGACACAGGCAAGGTCACCTGTTTCGATTTTAGGAAGCTTTCTTTCTTTTGCAAGTATGTCACCGCTTTCGCAGATGTTGCCGACTAAATTCTGTTCAACAAGATTATCACGGCTTACAGGTTTTCCTTCGCGGAGAACTTCGACGTCATGCCATGAATCATACATGCTCGGGCGTACAAGAACGTTCATTCCGATATCACATCCTGCATAAAGATGTCCGTTGTTCTGTTTTGTCGCGTGAATACGGCCAAGAATTACACTGCTTTCTGCAACACAGTATCTTCCCGGTTCTGACTTAAACATCGGAGCACTGCCGTATTTTGAAACAAAGTTATCAAGAATAGGCTCAAGCTTCTTTTTAAAATCTTCCATAGGATAATCTTTTTCATCATCAAGCTTATGATATGGGATTCCGTAGCCGCCGCCAAAGTCGATGAACTTAAGGTTTTTAAACTGGAGGGCAATCTGTAAAAAGTTTGTTACTGCATCAAGATAAGGCTGTCCGTCCATAAATCCAGAGCCGATGTGCTGGTTTATTCCTGCGATTGTAAGATTATATTTTTCTGTAATCTTAAAAATCTCGGGAATATCTTCTTCTGCAATGCCAAACTTTGTCTTTTTTCCGCCTGTAACAACTTTTTCGCAGTGACCTGCTCCTACTCCCGGATTAATGCGTACTGCACACAGTCTTTTTTCCGGAGCAACATTAAGTTTTTCACAGCACTGCCCGAAAAGCTCAAGCTGGTCAAGCGAATCAAGACTTGTCATAACTTCTTTTGTAATTGAATATTCAAGCTCTGAAGCTGCTACATTGTTAGGAATAAAAAATATTCTTTCTTTCGGGAAACCTGCCTTAAAAAGCATTTCGATTTCGCCTGTGCTCATTGCATCGCAGTTAAGGCCTTCTTCTAAAGCAATCTTTAAAATGCTTACGTTAGTATTTGCCTTAACAGAATAGTTTGCAGTATACGGATACTTTGTAATAACCTGAGACACTTTGTGCATTCTGTCACGCAGAATTTCTTCTGAATAAACATAAAGCGGAGTGCCGTACTGCTTAACGATATCTTCGGGATTGTTTCCCTTAAAATAATTTACGCTTTCAATAAATGAATTCATTTTAACCTCAAAAACTGCGCAAGGGTTTTGCACAAATCATAACTTTAGAGTAAGTGAGCTCTGATTTCTTCTGCACTTAATGGGCTTAAGTATGCAGGAGCAACATCAAATACTGTCTTACATCCTGTCTGTCCTTCTTTACTCATGCGGTAAACTGCTCTTGCATAAGCAACAAGCACGCTTGTAGTAAATGCAGGATTTGAATCAAGCTTTAAACTGTATTCAATTACGTTGTTGTATTCTTTATCCCAGCCTGTTTTTCCAGTTCTGATTACAAAACCGCCATGTGGAATTTCTTTATGGTTTTTATTTAACTCTTCCTGAGAAATAAATGTAACTGTCGTATCATAATCTGCAAAATAGTTAGGCATTGTCTTAATTTCGTTTTCGATTCTCTTAAGGTCTTCCTGAGTTGCTCCGTCTTCTGCAACAACATAACATTCACGTGTATGCTTCTGTCTTGTAGTAAGCTCAGGGTTTTCACATGCACGGACAGCCTTTAAAGCAGATTCAACCGGAACAGTATACTGTCTTGCATCCTTTACACCTTTAATGCGGCGGATTGCATCACTGTGTCCCTGGCTGACACCCTTTCCCCAGAATGTGTAATCATTTCCTTCTGGAAGAACGCAGTTTGCATAAAGACGGTTTAAACTGAAAAGTCCCGGATCCCAACCGCAGCTTATTAAAGCAGTATGCTGCGATTCTTTTGCTGCTTTATCTACATTTGCGAAATGTTCCGGAACCTTTGCATGTGTGTCAAAGCTGTCGATTACGTTAAAGTATTTTGCATATTCCGGTGTCTGTTCTGGAAGATCAGTTGCACTTCCGCCGCAGATAACAAGAACATCAATCTTATCCTTGTAATTTAAAATGTCCTTTACATTTTCTACAGGAACACCTGCAGTTAAAATTTTTACTGTAGATGGATCGCGGCGTGTAAATACTGCAACAAGTTCACAGTCTTTATTCTGTTTAATCGCACACTCGATTCCTTTTCCAAGATTTCCATAACCTAAAATACCGATTTTCATTTTATTCTCCTTTCTGTTCGATCAGTGTTATTTTATTCTTTAAAGATTCTTTCATGATATCAACAAGATGACTCTGTCCTGAATAAAGACAATTATCTTCATCAGTTCCACTTATTCCACCTGTCAGTACATATGCAGAATCTGTAATGAACCTTATCTGGTTTTCATTCACTTGAGTCTTATAAATTACTGCACCTTTAAGTTCATAGGTATCAGAAATAATTACAACTTTCTTTTTTTCGTTTACAAGAAGTTTTAATTTTTCGTCATATTCCTTGAGAATATTTCCAGATGCCATTACATAAAGCCTTTTCTCTACTTTTTCAAGCATCGTAAAAATCTTATTCCTTATATTTCTGAAACCTTTTATTGTTATATATCCCTCTGAGCTTTCTATTCTCGAAGGAATTTTCTTTAAAATCTCTGTCTTTTTCTTTTTAAGGTCCTCGATAGTATTATCAAGAAACCCTTCCGGCTGAACTGCAGTATATTTTAACGCTTCTTCCTGTTTAACGTAGCATGCACCCTTATTAACAAGTTCAGAAAGAGAAGAATAAACGTTAGAACGGGAAATTCCGGTAACTTTAGAAATTTCATAACCGGTAGAATCACCGAGCTTTATAAGTTCAACATAAATTACAGCTTCCTGTCTGGAGAGGCCAAAAGCCATAAGACTTTCATATAAAGTGCTGTCCACAGTTATCCTTATTATCCGGGCTTTCCAGATAATACATTTTTAGTAGTTCTTTTTGATACTACTAAATATACAACTTCAGACTGTCTTTGTCAACTGTTTTTTTTCCTGTGGATTCATGCTAAAATTAAAGAAAGGGAGACTTTGTTATAAATATGAAACCAAAGAAAATCATCATAGACCGAAAATACATAATTGCTCTTGTTTTTTTTGTTATAGTTGTATTCACAATCACTTTTTCTACGTTCTTTTCAATTGATGTTAAAATGAAAAATGAAGGCTGGATGAGAATTCAGGAAATCACAAATGCAGCTGACGACAAAATTCAATCTTCCTTAATCAGTTACATATACAATATCATGGGAATCAGTACAATTGCATATCTTTATGATGATCTTAAATCGCAGCAGGCAGTTGATCACATAACAAGCATCAGGATAGGAATGTTTCAGTCCCCCATCAGACTTTTCCTTAACGACGGGTTTGCAATTGTAGACGGAAAAGTTTATAAAGATTACAGCCAATTCATTTCGTGGGAAGATATTTACTGCGATCAATCCGAAGTCACTCGGGTTAAAAAAGACCCATTTGAACCTGAAAGAATGATTCTGGAATTCAAAACACCTGTACGTAAGCATGAACAAATCATTGGTGTAATTTCCTGTACAATCGATATATCTGCACTTGAAGAATTTGTTTACGAAAACACAAAGCATACAGGAGCATACATTCTTATTCTTGACAGAAGAGATGATACAATCTTCGTAGATACCGACCATAAAACAATTTCAAATATTGCAAATTTTGAAAACAGGCAGGAACTAAAAAAAGGAGGTCATAGAAACTTCCATAATGAAATATATAACAAAAAACCTGTAAGACATGCCCTCATAAGCAGAAGAACCGGAAGAAAAAAATACCTGTATTCAATTCCATCGAAATTTTCCGAATGGTCAATAATTGCGGAAATGGATGACAAGGTTATTTTCAATTCAATGTTCTTTGTAAGAAAGATTTACTTTGGACTTGGAGCGATCCTTTCTATATTATTCATTGCATTCACTCTTTTCGTTTACATAAGAACAAAAAGAAGAATGTCAAATGAATCCCTCGAATATTCAGAAATTGCAAACGCGTTAAGTACAAACTATGAAAGTATTTACTATGTAAACCTTCAGGATAACTCATACAAAGTATTTACAATCGTAGGAGAAATGACAAAGCTTAATCTTAATTTGCCAGGAAAAGATTTCTTTAAGGAAACTTATGAAAATCTCATTCAGATTACATATAAAGAAGATCTGAATCTTCTAAAACCATTTATTGACAAAGAAACTCTTCTTCAAAAACTCCAGGAAGGTTTGTTTATTTCTGCAATCTATCGATTAATCATCGAAGGAAAAACATATTTCTTCAGAATCAAAGTTATCAACTCAAAAATAGAAAACGATCGTGTAATCGTTGCCGTTGAAAACGTTGACGAAGAAATCAGGAAGGAACAGAATGCACAGCTTCAGAATATGGCAATGCTTCAGTCACTGTCTGATAAATACGAAGCTATATATATTATAGATGCAGAAACAGGTAAATACGAACTTCACGGTTCAAATACAGATTTCAGTACAGAACTTGCAAAACTTGTAAATAACGAAAACGACTTCTTTAAGGAATGTGAAGAAGATATAGACAAGGTTATATATGAACCAGATCGTAATGAATTAAAAAAATTCTTTACTAAAAAGAATTTCGAAGAACTTTTCAGTACATCAAACACAGGATATATTGATGCACGAACAATGGCAAAAGGCAATCCTATATGGTTAAGGCATAAAGTTGTAAAGGCAATGGATATCAATGGAAAACCAACATACGTTGTAGGTCTTACAAATATCCAGGAACAAAAACAGCAGGAAATTGAAAAGCAGATGAATGAAGAAATCATCAGCATCCTTGCTTCATATTATTCATCTGTATATTATATTGAACTTGAATCTGAAAAAATTATTCCATATTCTAAAAACAATACAACATTTTCTAATTTTGACAAAGTATTCCACAAGGGCGTTAAATTTTCTGATGCATTCAAAGAATATGTTGATAATTATGTATATGATGCAGATAAAGAATATCTTTTACAGGCCGGGTCAATTGAAACGATTAAGACTCAGCTTATGGAACAGAAAGCTCTTGTAATTAATTACCGTAACTTTATATCAAACATTACTCACTATAATGAAATAAAAATTGTAAAAGTAGATGATATAAATCATAAACCGACTGCAGTAGTTCTTGGTCTTGCAAACCGAGACGAAGAAACCCTTAACAGATTTATTGATAACCGTCTTTATGAAGACTACATCGGAATTTATTATATTAACCTTGAAAACGATTCAATCAGAACACTTAAGCAGACAAGCAGCATAGGATTCTCGCTGTTCTCTGATAATCTGAAATTTTCAGAAGTATTTGACTCGCTAAAAAACAATACGCCATCAGAGTTCTACGGTGAATGCGTTCATCTTTTAAAATCTGACTTTTCAAAAAGCTATTTTAAATATGCAAATAAACGCGAATTTAACTATAAAATATCATCTGGAAAGTGGCATCGTGCAACAGTCTTTATTGTTGAACGCGAAGAAAACATTCCTATCGGTTTTATCTTTACAATCATGGAAATCGATAACCAGAGTGCCAACAAAATCGAATACGATACAAGGATTGCAGAACAGAATGCAATTCTGGAAAAACAGCAGATTCTTCTTGAACAGGCGCTTGCAAATGCAGAAGCCGCAAATAATGCGAAAACTGAATTCCTTACAAACATGTCTCACGATATCCGTACCCCTATGAACGCCATCATCGGATTTACAGAACTTGCAGAAAAGAACAATACAGATTCTGAAAAAGTTAAATATTATCTTGACAGGGTAAATATTTCTTCAAATCACCTTCTCGCTTTGATAAACAACGTTCTCGATATGAGCCGCATCGAATCTGGAAAAGCATCTCTTAACAAGCAGCCTGAAGATTTAATAGGCATAATAAAATACATTGAAGAAATGATTTCAACCGAAACAGGAAACAAAAACCAGACACTCATCATTAATACAGATTCCATCATCAATAAAAGTGTCGTAGTAGACAAACTCCGTTTAAACAGAATTCTTCTTAATATTCTTTCTAACTCAGTTAAATATACACAGGAAAACGGAACAATAAACTTTACAATTACAGAAACAAGTTCATCGACCCAGGGCTACGCAAACTATGAATTTACTATCGAAGATAATGGAATGGGTATGAACAATGAATTTATCAAAACGATTTTTGATCCGTTCACGAGAGCAAGAAACTCTACAACATCCGGCATCCAGGGAACTGGACTCGGAATGGCAATCACGAAAAATCTTGTAGACCTTATGAACGGTACAATTGAAATTGAAAGTCAGGAAAACAAAGGAACAAAAACCACTGTCCGGCTTACACTTGAAATTTCTCAGCCATCAGAGATTGTTGTTAATGAAACAGATACAGAAAATGACATTTCCATTCAGGGAATGAAGATTCTTCTTGTTGATGACAATGATTTTAACAGAGAAATCGCTAACCTTATTCTTACAGACGAAGGTGTTGAAGTTGAAGAAGCCATAAATGGGCAGGAAGCTGTTGATATGGTTAAAAACTGCGCAGATAGAATTTACGATTTAATTTTGATGGACATTCAGATGCCGGTAATGGATGGATATGAAGCAACAAAAAAAATCCGTGCATTAAAAAACAAAACTCTTTCAAACATCCCGATTGTCGCAATGACTGCAAATGCATTTGAAGAAGATAAAAGACAGGTCCTCAAATCCGGAATGAATGAACATCTTGCGAAGCCTCTCAACATGAAAAAACTCACATCAGTTTTGAAAAAATATGTTTTTAAGGAAGCGACTTAATCTATTCCTCGAGTTTACTGAAGACTTCTTTTTCTTTTTCGTACTCTGCTTTAGCAGCATCAAAAAGGTTTCTTGCCAGGTTCGGGTTAATCATTGTACGCGTTCTCAAAAGTTCAACCAAGTCAGAAAGTTTTTTCGCCAGAACCTCAAAGCCGATGTTAAGTGCATTTCCCTTCATCGTATGCGCAATCACAAATGAATTTTCAGCATCCGAAGCTTTAATGCTCTCTTCAAGAGATTCCATATCTCCTGTCTGAAAAAACTTTTTTGCAAATTTTACAATACGGTCTTCTTTTCCAAGTCTGTCTAGAATTTCAGAATAATCGCCACCGGTTGCTTCATAACACTCTTTTATAGTCATACAGGCCCCTTGCCATCTGTTAAAACGTAATGTAATTATACAACTTCAAATATGGATTTTGCAAGAGTTTGGTGAATTTTTATATTGAGCATTTTCAAAATTCCGATAAAATAGTAACAGATGAATTTACAAAAGATATTTTTATTCTTTTTATTAATATTCCTTGCCCTCATATGTGTAAATGCGGATGACATTAAAATCAAGCATAACCCGTGGTCTCTCATCATTTACAGGAGTGAAAACTCATCTGAGATAAACGACATCAGGTGTTATTTTACAGCGCGCGATTATGATACGGGAGAGGATGTTACTTATACAAAAATCAAGGCGTCATACGCTTGGGTTTCGAGTCCTAAAATCCGCCACAGATACCAGAAGCGCTATTATCTTTCCGGTGGAATGTGCATGCATTTAAATATAAGACCGGGGCGTTATATATTCAGCTTTAAAACAGAACCGAAAGATGTTTTTAATTTTGAATGTGAAAACAAGGGCGACTGGATTTCCAATGAGTTTTATTATGATACTGAAAACCCTGCAAAAGTAATCTGGGTTATTCCGACTGCAAACGAAAACGGTTTTTATAACGGCGGCTGGGTAATTTCCGGACATGCGCCTGATTACTGGAAGCTTACAAAGCCTGTACAAAAATAATTATAAAAAATCATGCAGCCTTTCTTTTATTAAACACTTCGCGTAAAACTACACAGGCAATAATTAAAATTCCGCCAAGCACACACAAAAATCCAGGGATTTCGTGAACGAAAACAAAAACCCAGACCGGATTCATGAGAGGTTCAATCATCGTAATAAGCGAAGCCGAAAGCGCGCGTACCTTTTTAATTCCGATTGAATATGCAATGTTTGCAAATCCCATCTGAATGCATCCAAGTAAAATTAAAAAGACAAGTGATTTAACACCCGGAACTCCATCAGAAGTTAAAAATACAAACGGTGCTCCGAAAGCAAAGGTTATTAACTGCGCAAGCATGAACGAATCAAAGGAAGTGTTGTCCATCGGAGAAATCATTGACTGTTTACGCTGAAAGATTGTAGTCCCGGCAAATGTAATCCCGGAAAAAAGTGCAAGAAGGTTTCCTAAAACCTGAGTATCTTTAAACTTTCCATCCTGAACAGCAAAAATATTTTCTGCAAAGAATAAAAGCATTCCGACAATTACACCGGCAATTGCAACATAATCGATTTTTGAATTTTTTTCGCCCAGGATAAGCGGACCAAAAATTATAATCCAGATTGGGAATGTATACTGAAGGAGAACTGCGTTTGCAGAATAAGTAAGTTTATTTGCAAGGCAGAATAATATCATCGTTACTGCATAACTTGCAGCGCTTAGCCAGAGGTAAATTGTTGCCTTTACGTTTATTTTTGTTTGCCCGGCATGCGGCGCCTGCACATCGAGCGCACTTTCTAAAATCCTTAAACGCGGAAATCTTCTGGTAAACGCCATTAAAGTAAGGAACGCAAAAAAGCTTCTGAATCCAGCTGTCGCAAACGAGTTTATATCTACATACTTTAAGAAAACGCCCGCAAGACTCCAGCATAGTGCACAGACTGCAAGCGCAAGGGCTCCTTCGATTTTTACCATACAATAAAATATAGCATATTTTATGCCTTCTGTCCTTATGCAGACCCCTTGATTAAAACAGCTTTTTTCTATAATATTACTATGTTTTTACGGAATTACCGAAGAAAAGGAGGTGAACTACACTATGGCAACAATCAGCGTTGACGAAACAGAAAACCTTGAAAAAGCTATCAAACGTTTTAAACGCATGGTAGAAAAAGAAGGCATTATTCGCGAATACAAAAAACGTGAATATTTCGAAAAACCATCTTCTATTCTTCATCAGAAAAAAACAACTCTCGAAAGAAAACTTTTGAACAAGAAAAGAAAGACAGAAAAGAAAGAATTTTAATTCTTTTTAAGGTTTTTATAGAAAACACCGCAGTTTCGCGGTGTTTTTTTTGACTTTCGCGCCATTCATTCGCAATTTTCGCACCAAGCCGCGTGGTGCCCTATTTTATTTTTGCTTTTATATCTTCCAGTACTTTAAGGGCATCAAGGCCAGTTTTAAGTGTAGATTTAAGAGGATATTTTTTATCAAGAAAATCAACGGCATTTTGAATCATATTTGCAAAATACTTTGTTTTTTCCGGAACTTTTACACTGCTGTCTTTCTCAAGAGAATAAAATCCTGTATACAGTTTTGATTCTGCCCTTTTATAAAATTCAGCGTGACCGTTTCCTATCGAAATTTTCCCCTCTGTTCCGATAATTTCAACTTCAAATCCAAAAAAACGGCTTCGGCCGGACATTACAAGAGAAATATCAGGAACTTTTTTAGTTGAATAGTTTGCAGTAAAACCACGCACTACTTTTTTATCTTTTGCATCGCGGCAGATTCCTGTAATTACAGGCTTTAAAAGTTTTTCTTCTCCGCATGCAGACAAAAGATATAAAACGATGTCCACTAAATGCGTACCGTCGTGTAAAAGACTGTAACCGCCTGTTTTTTCGTGACGAGGATCGTAAAGACGCATTCCGGAAAAAAGATATCCTGTAATTTTCTGAACATCGCCGATTTCTTTTATATAATCAAAGGCAAGTTCATAGTCGAGTGCAAAACGTCTTTCATGATTTACCAGAACAGGAACTTTAAACTTTTCACTCTGCTTTACAATACGGTCTGCTTCTTTTGTGTTAAGTGCAACAGGTTTTTCAAGGATGACAAGTTTTGGTTTTTTAGAAATTACATAAAGCGCCGTTTCGAGGTGGCTGTCTTCGTTTACGGCAATTACTACGATATCCGGACTGCAGTTTACAAAAAGATTTTCTACTGTCGTAAAAATCTTTACTTTTTTTTCTTCTTTAAAACTGAATTGACTTAAATCACCGTCAACATAATCTTTCCACTTTTTAAGCTGTTCAAAATTTTTATCGCAACCGGCAATAATTCTTATATGCGGATTTTTTAAAAGCGCCATAGTGTGACTTGCCGGCTGTTCACGTTTTTTATCGAGACCAAGTGTAAAACCAATTCGTCCGGTTCCGATTACACATGCTGTATACTGCTGTTTACTCAAAACTTAAAACCAATAAATATCGAAGAGTTTAGACACGGACAGCTTCCAGGTTCAAGGCCAAGCTCCTTTCCGTAAATTGCAAAATCAATATTAAAGTTAGAAAATTTTAATCCAACACCCGCACAAGGGTACATCTCAGAAATTCCAAAGCGCAACGAAATAATATCAACAAACACAGCTTCTATTCCTGCAGAAAGCTCAAGAATAGGATTTCTTGAAAGATCATCAAACAGGACCATAAAGTTTCTGTAATCTGCCCTGATATTCAATTCAGAAATTTTTCCACGCGACCAGTCCGTATAAATGTGATAGCATAAACCTGCCGCAATTCTTGGATCAAAACCATCTGTTTTCTTAAAATTAAATTTAAATATATCACCTAATGTACTTTTTGATGAAAGAACCAGTGACCATGGATCATAAACAACAAGAGCAACATCAAGCATATTACAGAGAGAATAAAAAATTCCTGCATCAAAGCTGAATCCCGTCGTTACATAAGCCGGAATATTTTTTAGATTTCCATCTGAAAGTGTATCAACTACATCAAGAATTCCATCGTTCATTACACCGGCAATCTGGAAAAAGCCCTTTGTAGTTACACCGATTGAAAGCCTGTGATTATCTGTATTTAAAGGACTGAATCCATAACCTGCCGTAAAGACTGTTTCTAAACCTACATTAAAATCCGAAGAAGTAATTCCAGGTATTTCAACTTTCATAAACGGCTGTGTAGAAATTCCCCATCCAAATCCAAACGACGAAATATGACCAAACGAAAGGAATGGTTGAAGATCCATCGAAAGCCTGAATCCATTTTCTTTTTCTATTATATCAGAAATGACAGATGTATCATTATTCTCTAACGAACGCACAAAACGAGGTATATCAGCAAGCGGACCTGCAAGATGCAGATCAAGCGAAGGGAAAAGAGAATGCGGTACATTTAAACCGAGAGTTGCCGGATTTGCATACAATCCATAAAAATCTTTTACATCTGTTGTATAAAAACCGCCGAATCCCTGCTGACGTACTGACGGCTGAATATGTAAAACCGGTTTATACTCCCTTGCAAAAATAAAGGAAGTCG
Source organism: Treponema sp. (assembly GCA_017553635.1). Classification (GTDB taxonomy): domain Bacteria; phylum Spirochaetota; class Spirochaetia; order Treponematales; family Treponemataceae; genus Treponema_D. The sequence goes on from JAFZKN010000006.1 coordinate 54,272, forward strand.
AGATGATAATAATACTTAAAGCTGAATATAACTTTTTCATAACAAACCTCCTTTATGGATTAGGGAAAAGCTCTCTCAAAGAACTTCCAGATATAATTTCTGCATCAAAGTTAATGTCCTTAAATCCTTCAAAGATTTTCTCAAGTACATCTATATTTTCTGAATTTCCCACGCCTGCAATAGCTTCAGCTGCATCGTGTACTGTATTTCCTGTATTTCCATGATCTACTACATCTACCAGGGCATTCCTTACATCATCAGCAGTTACAAGATTATTCTCTTTAGCAATCTGTGTTGCAGCACAAATCGTAGAAATACAAATTAAAACCGGATCCATTGCAGCTACCGATACAGGATCATCCATCAATGCCGCAAATGCAGAAATATCTGTCGGTTCAAATGAATCAAGAATTCCATTTACGATGGCATCTACAGTCTCTGTAGTTGCACTTCCGCTTGTAGCATCCTGAATGTTATCAAGAGTGGTAGCAAGTGTATGTGCATTAATTGAAGTTGAAATTGTCAGCTTGAGAATAGTGTTCTTATCTCCTACAGAAAGGTCTTCAACATTTTTCTCACCTATTGCTGCAAGAAGCTGCTTTGAAGCTTCCTTATCATTCATAAGCCTTGGATCATTCGCAAGTTCCATAAGAGTACTAAGATCCTTTTTGGAATAAACATCACTCATATCGCGTGCAAAAGACTTACCCATGCTGCTTGTAAAGAATGAACATCCGCCCATAATAAAAATGGCAGAAAATAATAATACGGGCACCGCAAAAACAGCCCTTAAGCCGGAAAAAAATCTCTTTTTCATAAAAACTCCTGAAAAATTGCCTAAAAAAATGCGTTAAAAAAGCATTTTCCCAACCTCTTTAATATTCTAATCTTATTAATAGGGGAAGTCAAATAAAAATATTCTTATATTCTTCTTATATTATTGTATAAATATACGATAATTTAAGTATGAAAATGTCAGTCGTTATCCCTGTAATAAAAGCAGTTTTACTAAATCCTTTTGTAATCGGAGCAACATGCGCAATCATCCTGTACTGCAACTTTTTAAGCTATGTTTCCCGTTACAAAAAAAAGCCTCCAAAGCCTAAAAAGAAGATTGTTGCAGAAGAAGCAGCTCCAGCACCAAAGCAGGAAGGTGAAAACGGAGAAGGCTCTGAAGAGCAGCAGGAGCAGGAATAATTCAAAATACATGAAAAACCCTTTTTATCTTTTTATTCCACGGAAAGCGGCAGATTTTTATCTTTTTTCCGCTTTCCAGCTGTGAAACAATATTTTTAACATCCTGTTCAGTCCATACATTTCTATTAAAAAATGGAAGCGTTTTTCTGTTAAAAATATCTTTTAAGACGGGAACAAGCTGTTTTTCCGTATACTGCTTCTGGTGAAACCTTAAAAAACGAAGAACCAGACCTGCATCCCATGCCTGGCTTAAATCAGAAATTTTTTTATGCTGAATTTTTGAATTACACACGTCACAACCGGAACAGACTGCCTTTTCACCTCCAAGTGCATCAAGTAAAATCTGCCGGCGGCATGTTCCGGCTTCTGCAAAATTTTTAATGACACGTTCCCTGGAAAGCGCCGGGTATTTTTCAAATTCCATACTGTCTTTATAACTCCAGAGTAAAAAAGCATCTGCATCTTTTCTGTCACGTCCACCACGACCCGCCTCTTGAATATAACTTTCCGCTGTTAAAGACGGTTCAATATGAATTACAGTCCTTATATCACTTTTATCTACACCCATTCCGAAAGCACAGGTACTGCAAAGAATTGCAGTCTTATGAGGAAAATACCACCGTTCAACTTTAAGTTTTTCTTCCCGAGATAAACCTGCATGATAAAATTTTACATCGTCCTTTGAAAAATAAGAACGCAGTTCACGGGCAGTCTGTTCTGATTTCGCCCTTGTTCCGCAGAAAACCAGAATAGGTCGAGGTTGCGTCCTGCACAGTTCAAACAGAGCTTTCTCTTTTGAATATACATATTTTACATGATAATGAATGTTAGGTCTGTCACTTTCTGACCGAACTATATGTGCATTGTTGTTAAAAAGAACTTCAGCAATTCGTGATAGGACTGAAGGGCTTGCCGTTGCAGTAAATGCAGTTACAATTTTCACATCAAGAAATTCAATTACTTTACCGAGTTCAAGATAAGACGGACGGAATGTATCACCCCACTCTGCTACACAATGAGCCTCGTCAATTGCTATATGACTTATTGAGCATTCTTTCAGTCTGGAAAGCAGATTTTGATTTTTAAGAACTTCAGGATTAGCAAGAATTATCTTTGCGCCATTTTTTATCTTTTCAAAGCATTCATTACGTTCCTGTTCTGTCTGCCCGCCGCGGAAAGTCACAGATTCAATGGAACCATCTTTCATTCTTCTTTCCTGATCTGACATCAAAGCTAAAAGCGGATAGATTATCAGTGTAGGTCCATCAAGCATTATAGACGGAACAAGAAAACACATGGACTTTCCTGCTCCTGTAGGTAAAAGAACAATCTGACGGCCTAGACAGAACGCATCAGACAAATCAGAATCCTTTGAACTTTTTTCCTTTAACTCTTTTACTTCCAAAAGATTCTGATCACGGTAAGAATCCATGATATTTGAAATTACAAGGCGCTGCCATGGAAAAAGATATTGAATGTTAAAGGCTTTTTTTGCTGCTCTTAAAGCAGGATCGTCTTCTACAAAAACATGAGTTGCATTAAACTCATCAAGTTCATCATGTGTAAATATATATGTTTCCATAAAATATATTTACACATTTTTATAAAAAATATTTACAATTTATGAAAATATTCTTTTTACCCCATCCATAAATTTGTTTCCACGGTCAAATTCATTAGTAAACATACCGAAACTCGTAGCCCCTGGAGAAAAAACGACGGTATCAGATTCAGCTTCTCCAGAATCAAGAGACTGTTTTAACTGCGCAAAAAGTGATTCAAGTGAATCAAATGGTCCTTTGTATTTAATCTGAGCTTTGTCCAGAAGAACTGTAAGTTTATCTGTTCCTGTTCCTGCAAGAAGATAAAGGTCAGCAACCTTTGTGTTACAGGATTCTTTGTAGTTAAGAGTATCAGCAAGAATATCAAACTCAAGTCCTTTATCAGTTCCTCCTGTAATAAATACAACAGGTTTTCCGAACGCCTGACTTGCAGCAGCTGCAGCTTCTGGAACAGTTGCACATGAATCGTTATAAAATTTATAAGGCTGTCCTGAAGAATTTTTCCATGTGTGAAAAAACTGAAGTCTATGAGGAATTCCTGTCCAGTTTGCAAGAATTGATTCAATCAAAGAAGGTTCAACACCCATGATGGCCATCACAAGAGCTGCATTGAGAGTGTTGCATCTCATATGTCTTCCGGGAACTTTTAATTTTCCAAGAATCTTTTTTGGAGACTGCCACTGCGGTAATCTGGCCATTCCAGAAAAAATATTATTATCATCAAAGGTCTGCCATGCACCTGAAATTACTTTTGCATAAGTTCTTAAATCTGTCTGACTGTAACGCAAAACAGTTCCCTTCGTTTCTTTTGCAAAAAAATCTCCCCATGTCCCACCCTGTTTTGGACCGGTTCCAATTGCGTCTCCGTCAAAGTCTACGATTGTAAAATCTTTTTCATCCTGATCTGCATAAACAAGACGTTTATCTGCAACATAGTCACCCATATTTTCATACCAGTTCTGATGATCAGGAACAATTTTTGTAATGAGTGCGATATATGGTTTTAAAAGTTTTCTCCCGCGTAAATCGGCAAGCTGCCAGCTCGAAAGTTCAAGAACAACAACAGATTTATCCGAAGTTTCATCAAGAAAGTTAAGCGGACTTACAGTAATATTTCCGCCGAGATATACATCAAACTTTGCTTCTTTTAATCCATAATAGATTGCACTTACCGTACTGGATTTTCCCTTACTGCCAGTAACTGCTATAATTTTTGCTTTAGTGAATTTTAGAAAAAGACTTATATCTGTTTCAATATTTTTTGCAGCTGCAAGATATTTATTTCCTTCAATTTTGATTCCAGGATTTTTTATGACACAATCAGCATTTGAAAAATCTTCAACCCGATGTTCACCGAGAATATAAGTAAGACGGCTTGTATCAAGAGTTTTATCAGAGTTAATCGAATCAATTGTCGGCTTCAACTGTTCTTCCGTCTTCATGTCGGTTGCAAGAACATAGGCACCGTGTTTCAAAAGAAATCTTACAGAAGCTTCACCGCCGCCATTAAGTCCCAGTCCCATTACCGTAACATGCTTATCTTTTATATCTTCGATTGAATTAAAAAAACAACCTTCCGGATAAACGTGTGGAACATAACTCATAACTCTACTCCTATCTATTTAGTCGTTAAAAGCTGCATTTTAAATTTATATTTAGCAATTGCTTCTTCAAGAAGATACTCTATAAGATCTGAATATTTTAATCCCGATGCCTCACACATTTTAGGGAACATACTTATAGGAGTAAAACCAGGAAGAGTATTTATTTCGTTCAGATAAATTTTCGAATCATCTTTATCGATAAAGAAATCAACCCGGCTCAAACCAGAAGCATCGACTGCCCTGTATGCTTTTACCGCTGTTTCCTGAACCAGCTTTATTGTTTCTTCGTCTAAATCTGCAGGAACTTTTAATGCAGCTCCTTCCGGATCGTTATATTTTGCATCATAATCATAGAACTCATGTGTCGGCATAATTTCGCCAGGTAAATATGCTTTACATAATGTTACAGGGTTATCTTCTACCTCGCATGTTGCAATTCCTGTTACAGAACATTCAATCTCACGGGCATTAACTGCTTTTTCGATGAGAACTTTATTATCGTAGTTAAATGCTTCCAGAAGCGCCATTGACAATTCCTTTGGAGATCCAGCTTTTGACGCACCTACAGATGAACCTGCGTTGCATGGTTTTACAAAAACAGGAAAACCAAATTCATTTACAATTCTGTCAAACACAACATCGTATTTATTTGAATCTCCAAGTTCTGTTCTTGTCATAAGGATATGCGGAACTGTAAGAAGCCCTGCATCTCTCCACACAGCCTTTGTCTTTTCTTTGTCCATTGTAATTCCAGAAGCCATGCAGCCACAGCCTACATAAGGAATATCACAGATATCCAGAAGCCCCTGGAGTGTTCCATCTTCACAAAACTGTCCGTGAACTACAGGGAATACAACGTCTGCCCTTATTGTTTTTGAACCACACACAAAGCAACTCATTCCACCTGCAGGAACAATTGTAACTTCATTTTCAGGTTCAGCAAAAATTTTTAATGTTGCCGTGTCGTTTGAAATAATTCTTTCTACTTCCTCTTCCGGAGCTTTATACCACTTACCATCTCTTGAGATTCCGATTAATTCAACTGAATATTTATCACGGTTAATGTTTCTTACAACTCCACTTGCTGAAACTAAAGAAACTTCATGTTCACTTGATTTTCCACCATAAATAATTGCTACCGTAATCATTTTTAATCCACCCTTTTATTTATTCATTTCCTGTAATGCTTTTTTTGCTTCTGCAATTTCATCATAAGGCATTACATAGTCTTTATATATAATTGAATTTTCATGACCTTTGCCGAGAAGAAGAACTATATCTCCTTTCCCTGCCATTTCAAAAGTCCTTCGTATTGCAGCAGGTCTGTCCGGAATTATAAACAAATCAATTCCATCTTTTTTTCCAGTTTTTCTTGCACCTACAGCAATTCCTTCAAGAAGTTCACGAGGATCTTCACCACGAGGATCTTCATCTGCAAGAACGACAACATCACACCACTTGCCTGCAATTTCTCCCTGAAGAGGACGCTTTGTCAGATCACGCTCTCCTCCACTTCCGAACAGAGCAAATATTCTTCCTTCACATCTCTTTTTCAACGGAGGGAAAATTGTTTCAAAACTTGACGGAGTATGAGCATAATCAATTATTACTTCAAAGTTTTGTCCCATATCAAGAGTTGTCATTCTACCTGTAATAGGTTTTAATTCAGGAATAAGTCTTGAAAGTTCTTCAAAAGGAACACCTGTTAATCCGCTCACTGCAGTTAACGCTGCCATAATATTGTATGTATTGAATGCACCAGGCAGAGTTGCAGTTACCTGAAACGATTTATGTTCACGGGGGAATGCAGGATCTGCATTAAGTGCAACACAGGTTGAAGAACCGCATGCATCAACAGTAAATGAAATTCCAAAACGAGCTGATGCAATATTTTTTGCCTTCATATAAGGAAAGCCGTCAGCAATTTTCGGAAGCGGAACTGCATTATTACCACTTTCACCTGCAGCTTTACCGGCCATTCCTTCTGTTGTAAAACCGAAAACTTTCTGTTTTGTACATTCAGCAAAAAACATCGCTTCAGGATCTTCAAGATTTACAATACCAAAAGATGGAATAATCTGTTTAACATTATTGATTGTCTTAACATGATCATGTTTATCAAGTGCACGGAAAAGATTTGCCTTGTCGTTTCTGTACTGCTCAAAAGTTTTATGAAACTCAAGATGTTCAAGAGTTACATTCATGAAAATTGCACAGTCAAAACATACATTTCCAAGTCTGTTAAGTTTATCGGAAAGTCCATGACTTGAACTTTCAACTACAGCGTATTCACATCCATTCTGGACCATGTCATATAAATGTTTTTGAACGACAGGTGCTTCTGGTGTTGTTGTATGCTGTGGATTTGCAAGAGCTTCTGCTCCAAGTGAATACTGAACTGTAGAAATAAAACCTGCTTTATGTCCTGCAAGGCGGAGAAGCTGCCATACAAAAGAAACCGTGCTGGACTTTCCTTCTGTTCCCGTTACACCGATTACTGCAAGTTTCTTTGATGGAGAATCATAAAAAGCATCCGCAACATCAGCCATGGATTTTTGAGCATCTTCAACCTTAAAGAACACCGGAAGCTGAACCTCTTTAATGAGCGCATTTTCAATTCCGCGTTTTACGATAGCTTTTGCAATTCTAATCTGTTCATCGTGAGGAATTTCGCCTTCGTAAATAATTGCATTCGCACCCCTTCCGATTGCATCATAAATAAATTTATTTCCGTCTGTATGATGACCAGGGAGGGCAAAAAACAAGGCTCCCGGTATTACCCTTCTGGAATCAAAAACGAGATCCGTGATCGGAGTAATTCCTATTATATCTAAATCCTGCTCTGTCTTTCCGTCGGCCGCAAGCGCTTTTGCATTAATTGCAGAAAGTAAAGAAGAAAGCTTTTTTTCCATAATATATTCATTTTATCGTATAAAGAAATTATTTACAAGAAACACTTACAAAAATGTATGAATTGTTAATTAATCTACAATTATATATAATGAACTGGAATAGAAAATTGAATAATAAAAGTGAGGAAGGTTTTATGAAAGTATTATCATTCGGTTCCCTTAACATAGATTCAGTTTATAAAGTAGATCACATTGTAGCACCAGGTGAAACCCAGCTTAGCTTTGAAATAAATGAAAACTGCGGCGGCAAGGGCTTAAACCAGTCAATTGCACTTGCAAGAGCTGGCGCCAGTGTGTGGCACGCCGGCATGGTCGGAAACGACGGAGACATCCTTATAAAAAAATGCACCGAAAATGGAATTAACGTCGACTTTATAAAAAAAACAGAAGGCCGATCGGGACATACGATAATTCAGGTTGATAAAAACGGAAATAACTCCATCATCCTTTACGGCGGCGCAAACCGCTCCATGACAGTAGATTTTATCGACGAAGTTTTAAGTCATTTTGAAAGCGGCGACATTCTTATTTTACAGAACGAAATAAATCTTCTTGATGTAATAATTGATAAAGCCTATAAAAGAAAAATGAAAATAGTTTTAAATCCTTCTCCTTTTGACAAAGCGCTTTTAAAATGCGACATGTCAAAAATTTCGTATTTTATATTGAACGAAATCGAAGGACATCAGATGACAGGCAAAACCACTCCAGAAGAAATTTTAAAAGAAATTCAGCTTAAATATCCTGAATCAAAAATTGTACTGACGCTCGGAGAAAAAGGCTCTGTTTATAAAGACAAAAATGATTTTTATCACCAGGATATTTTTAAAGTTAAAGCCGTCGACACAACAGCCGCAGGCGACACTTTTACAGGCTACTTTATCGCCTCGCTTATAAAAGGACTGAATATAAAAGAATGTCTTTCACGTGCAGCAAAAGCTTCATCAATTGCAGTAACACGAAACGGCGCGCTGGATTCCATCCCAACTCTGGATGAGGTGGAGTAATAAAAGAACACCAGATTTTTTATACTTCCCAACACTCCCCTTTTTTTATATAATTTAAGCATGTATAAGGTCAGAATTGAAGACAGTTTTGCGGCGGCACATTTCCTGCGCGATTATCACGGAAAATGCGAAAACCTGCACGGCCACAATTACAAAGTTTATGTTTATCTCAAGGGCGAAAATCTTACAGAGGGCGGCATGCTTTATGATTTTGCTGAATTAAAAAAAGACCTTAAGTCTGTTCTGGATGTCATTGATCACACAAACTTAAACGACCTTACAGAAAATGGAAAATCTGTTTTTGAACAGAATCCGAGTGCAGAACGTATTGCAAAATATATTTTTGATAAGCTTGCTGCCATGTCAGAGCAGCTTAAAAAACTTTTATACCGCGTTGATGTTTTTGAAACAGAAAAAAACCGCGCAAGTTATGAAATATAAAAAACTCCACCCTACACATGGAGCGAAGAGGAATAGATATGACAGGAATCGTTGATTACAATGCCGGAAACATAAAAAGTGTTGAACGCGCATTAGAAAGCCTTAACATAAAATATATCCGCTCAAAAAATCCAAAAGATTTTAAAGACTGTGACAGACTTATTTTCCCTGGAGTTGGAGAAGCAGCCTACGCGATGGAACAGCTTAATTCGTCTGGGCTTGCAGATTTTTTGCGTGAATGGGTTAACTCAAAAAAGCCGCTTCTTGGAATCTGTCTTGGCTCGCAGATTATTTTTGATTATTCAGAAGAAAGCGATACAAAGTGCCTTGGATTTATTCCGGGAAAGATAAGACATTTTTCTAACCTGTGGCAGAACAGCGAGCTTAAAGTTCCTCACATGGGATGGAACAACATAAGTTACACAAACGGTGGCTGTCCTCTCTTTAAGGGCGTTGCAGAAAATTCGGATTTCTATTTTGTTCATTCGTATGTAATTCAGCCTCAGGACGAAAGCGTAATAAAAGGCGTATGCGAATACGAAATAAAAGTTCCGTCATGCGTACAGAAAGAAAACATTTATGCGTTCCAGTTCCATCCGGAAAAATCAGGAGTTGCAGGACTTACACTTTTAAAAAATTACTGCACTGGAACAATCAGCACTAACGGAGAAATTGTATGTTAAAAAAAAGAATCATAATATGTCTTGATGTAAAAGATGGACGCACGACAAAAGGTGTAAAGTTTCAGAACAACATAGACATCGGTGACCCGGTTGAGATGGCTGCAGAATATTATCGTCAGGGTGTTGATGAACTTGTATTTTACGATATCATGGCAAGTGCACGCGGTCGTGGTCCGATTCTTGATTTGATTTCGCGCGTTGCGTCTCAGGTATTTATTCCGTTTTGTGTTGGAGGCGGAATCGGATCAATTGAGGACATCCGTTCTACAATCCTCGCCGGCGCCGAGAAGATTTCTTTGAACAGCCAGGCGGTAAAAAAACCTGAACTCATTACAGAAGGCGCACGCATTTTTGGAAACCAGTGCATCGTTCTTGGAATGGATGCAGCAAAAGATGAAAATATGCCAAGCGGTTACCGCGTATACATAAACGGTGGACGAGTTGCAACAGAACTTGATGCACTCGCCTGGGCTAAAAAAGCGGTCTCTCTCGGCGCTGGCGAAATCGTTCTTAACTCGATAGACGCCGACGGGACAAAAGAAGGCTATGAACTTAATCTTACAAAAATGATTGCAGACAATGTCTCTGTTCCTGTAATTGCATCCGGCGGTGGCGGAACAGTTGAACACATCGCAGATGTTGTAACAAAAGCAAATGCAGATGCAGCACTCATTGCTACAATGGTTCACTCAGGAAAATACACCGTCGGCGGAATAAAGAATGACCTTAATAAAATGGGTGTCCCGGTAAGGATGTAGCAGATTTTTTTCTTGCTTTATACCATGTTCGGATTTATAATTCCTTTATCTACACCAATGTATTTTTCATCTATGCCAATCTAATCTTATCATTAAAATGGAGAAAAAAAATGAAAAGATCATCAAAAATTTCCGGAAAAATCTATTTTAAAGCCCCATACGTTAACGGCAGCAAGATCCCAGCCGCAAACATTGAATGCGGTATCAGAATCGACCATCTCAAAAATGGAAGTCAGAGAAGTACTTTTCTAAAGACGTTTCACACAAATAAAGACGGAAGTTTCTCAGTCACTATCGAACTAGGGAATACTGAGGATGTTGTCATCGAAATGCGAACAGAAATGAACGGTGATTATCCTATCAAACTCTACAAAGACAACACCACAATAAAACACAAATACTTAAGCAACATCAAACATATAAAGCATGGACAGAACTACAGCGATTACGAAATTAATGTAGATACTGTAGACAACCCTGCGAATAATAAACTTGGTTACAAGCAGGATGAATTTATCAAAGCACTGAGTATCATGACAGCCTGCAGACTTGGATATCAGCAGATAAATAAATTCTACGACATCACTAAGGCACCTGTCATCTACTTTCCTTTAAACTTCCCTTCAAAATTCGATTCCCGCAATTTAGGGAAATACATTCACATAAAAGACTATGTTAAAGCGGAAGAGGAAGAGAAAAAGAAAAACAAAGAGAAAATGACAGACCAGGATAGGCTTTTCTGGTGGAGGTGGACATTAAAAGCAATCTGTCACGAATTCGGACACTTTGTCGCATACTGCAATGGTTTCATGAATGCAAGTTTAGGAACACATGACGACTCAACAAACAAAACCGAAGAAAGAAACAATAAAATTCACGGATTACACTTTGCATGGAATGAAGGATTCGCCGAATTTTTCGCATACTATACAATAAATCGAAATCCTGATTTTAAGAAATACTTTGGTCCTGATTATAAGCGTACCATAAAAAAAGGAGACATGACCGGTGAATCAAGTGAATCATCTGTTGAAAAATTTCTGTCATTAATGACATTTGAGTCTGATGAAGTTGGCTATCAATTCCTTACCGAAAAAAAATTCTGGGATGCATTAAAAACGGACAAGCCAAAAAGAATTGATGATTGTATAAAGAGTCTGGCAAAAAAGAACAGCAATCGGGACAGACTGGGCAAAATTCTTTCCGCGTCACAGATTGCTCCCTACAATCTGTCATTTGATAAGAAAGCCATCTCATTTAAAAATACGGGAACAGACAACAAATTGACAAAATTGAACGAATTTGTCTTTTTCATTAAGACATCTGGCATGTCATCCTATTCTAAATTCAAGGCTACACTCAATGATTTATCAGTTACCACATCAAAATGTAAATATACTATAAAGGATACCAATATATTGAATCGTCTGAATAAAGGTGAGGCTTTGCAGGCATATATAGATGGATACCAAACAGACCGCATCAATTCAGGCCCGTACACATCTGAACTGTATGGCGAAAAAACATCTGATGGCAATGACAGCAGTTCTTCAAAAGAATTAGATCCAACATTTTCCAAAGTTAATGTAACCGTTAATGTGGCAGATGAATTTGGTGCCGGAACAGATTATGACGTATACTTTAGAGTAATTACAAAAAACGGAAATGCATACCCTAAAAAAGATAAAGACGCTCTTTTAGATATTGAACACAAAAATGATTTTGAAAGGGGAAGTTCAATGACATATGGAGTATATTTAGGAGAATATATTCATGCCAAAGATTTAAAACAATTCCGTTTATCATGTAACTTCTCTTTAGATAGTCAAAAGTTCATTATATCCAAGATCATCGTAAAGGATTCTGACAATGGAGTTATACTTGCAGAATATAACAAGAGGACCATTATAAAGAAAAACAAACCTCTGGAAATTGCACTGGATGCTGAAAAACTGCTTAAAAAATATGAATAGCTCTGCTACGGAAAAGATTTTACTTAAAAAAGCACTTAAGAATGATTTTCTCCTGATAGTTTCTAGCTGCATGTTTGCAATCGGCATAATATTTTTTATCCTGTATAAAATCTTTGGGTTAAGATTTGCAAAACACGGCTTTATTTTAGATGTTTCTATTGGGGAAGATCATTCTTATGAAATAATATCCATTGTAATTACAGTCATTGGAATTATATCCGCAGTTTTATAAAGGCGCGGCTCTTTATAGGCGCGCCTAAAGTTCTTCTATCCATGTAAAAAACTTATCAAGCGCTTTATTCTCCTGTCGTGATTCAGCAAAAAGACCTGCAGTATACCATGAGTGTGTATTCTTTTTATCGCAGACCCTGTAAATTTCACATTTATTTCCGACAGCTAATGCTTTAGCTCTAAGATCTTCGGCACACTCATATTCAATTAACCCGTCATGTTCACTTTGAATCAAAAGCATAGGAATGTGATTTTTTGACATAAGACTTACAGGTTCACCTTTTTTTCTATCGTAATCTTTTGTAAAAAGCTGATTTAATAAAAGCTTTAAAGTCAAAGACTGTGTTTTTCTAAAACTGTAAGGGCCGCCAAAACCGACATAACCAATGATATTTGAAATATCAACATTATTTTCTTTTTGAACTTCGATGCAATAACAAAGTATAGATGTCAAATGCGCCCCGGCAGATGGTCCTGCAACTACAATTTTTGAAACATCAATATTTTTATTTTTTAAAAATCCAACTGCAGAATTAAAACCTTTGCAGACATCATTTATCTGACACGGATATTTAAACTTTGGAGAAAGTCTGTAACCGATAGACACAAACCTGTATCCTGCGCCCGCAACACACTGACCCACATAATCAAAAAATTTCGGATCACCTGCATTCCATCCGCCCCCATGAATCCAGAAAATAATTTTGGCAGAATTTTTATCGTTACTTTTATTATTTCCTTTATCGTTCAAATTTATTTTTGGTTCATAGTAAAGAAAATACTGATCTTTATTTTCTCCAAACTGAACAGACTCAGGGACAATCTCTTTTTTAACCTTCGCAATTTTTTTAAATAACCCAAAATAGCTAAAGCTTTCTCTTAAGTAATCATTCATTTTTACCTCCGCAAAAATTTATTGGATTAATAATATATATTTTATCACGCTTTGAGGCAAAAAAGAATAAAGTTGTAGTTCAGATGGGAAAAATTACTTCCCGTTCAGCATAAGATAAATATAAATCTTTCCGTCATCGATACAGCATGTACCTACCATTGGCGGGTAATTATATTTGTTTTCCATATCATTTTTAAAATCGCATTTTTTTACACAGTTAAGATTGCTGTCATAAATACAAACTGTTCCGGTTTTACAATTCTTATCATTCCAGATAACTGTCGAAGCATACCATGCACCGTTATAATAAAACGGATTTATAAAATCACCTTTTAACTTTTCTGTAACATCAACTGCTTTCTTTTTATCGTAGGCTAAGACATTTTTTTCTGTTGAATGCCAGTAACTATCTGCACAGATGACATATTTAAATCCAGAAATCTTCCAGTAATAATATGCACGCGGAATCGGAATAAAATCCGAAAGTCTTGTGTACTTTCCGTCTTTTACTCTGTAAAAACAGATTTTATTTTTTTCGTCTCCTTCTTCTGTGTATTTTACAGTGCAGTAAATAATATCATCTCTTATAAAACCTGCATCACAATAATCCTGCGAATAAACACAAGGATCATAAGGGAACATATCATATGTTGTTTCTGTCATATCAGAAAGATCTAAAATCGTAAAAAAGCTTTCGTCATTTTTTTTATACAAAAGTTTTGAACTGTCAGGACTCATGGAAAAGTTTGAATAAGGTGAACGATAAAAAACATCAACCTCCTTTAAAACCTTTCCGTTTACACAGTCAAAAACCCTCAGATAACCATAGTCAACATCATCATTCCACAAGGTGGCAAGGATTTTATATTTTTCTGAATAAAAATACTCATTTAAATAAAACCGTTCAGTCTTATTATTTTTATCTATAAAAACTCCCTGTCTCTTATTAATCTTTGTAAAACCAGGGTTCGGTATTTTTAGAGTATTTCCACCGATTGTAAACACATCGTACACCTCTTTATAATTACCCGAATTACATACGACATCAAGCTTTGAAATATCTGAAAGTCCCGCTGCTGAAGGGCTTTTCTTGACTTGAGAAAAAGATGGCATTGCAGCAAGAAGAAGTAAGATTAATGATAATTTGAGCTTCATAATTCCTCCGGATTTTCTATAAGAAAACTCTTAGTAAACACTTATAGGAATATAATAGCACACAGAATAAAACAATGCTATTATGTCCATATGAAAAGAAAACTTTTTACACTTTTAATCGTTACATTAATCTCACAAAATATTTTCTGCGGAGTTCCAAAACAGTTTATAAGCGAAAACTCATTTGAAGTTTTTGTTGAAAAATCAAAAAAAGTTAAGGAAGGCTATTTAATTACAGGCTCTGTATCATTTGCAGAAGTTTCTTCTCCGGTAAAAATCAACACTCCTTTACTGTACGATAAAAATAAATATATCCATATAGATGATTCTGATGTGGAATTTGACATGTCAATCGAAAATATAAATGTGCATGTAAAAGGCCTTACTACAGATAAACAGTATCCTAAACATGTAACAGTTCATGAAGTTTACTTTACAAGCAGCTATGGAAAAATCCTTTTTAAGGACATGCGTATTTTAAACAAGCCATCCTCAGACTATGACAGTGCAGTCTTTGACTATGGCAAAAATGCAGTTCTCGATGCCGACAGGGCTTTTCTTGAAAGTCAGAACAGCAAAAACCCTGATTATAAAATATTTAATGCAAAATTTTACACCGATAACCCTGACAGCTACAGACCGTTTAAAAAAGTGACATTCAGAGTGGCGGATAAAAAACTAAATTTTGCAGGTGTTAAAGTTGATTCGCTTACAGAATCGATCTGGTCCATTACAAAAGACGGCGAAGAAAGGGAATCATTTAACGACACTTATGACACAACTTACAGATCAAAAGTTCCTTTAAAAATAGGTCAGACAGAATTTACTTTTTATTTTGCTTCAAAATGGGCTAAAAATAACGATGGTAAAAATTATAAATCCGTTAAATGTGATGTAAAGCTTCCTGTTGCAGGCGGAATGAAGATAGAAGATCTGAGACTTGAGCTTTACGAAGACGGAACATCAAAAATATCTGTTTCGTCACGACATACATTCAGCTTTGCAGAATATAATGACAACATTTCACAACTTTTTCTTAAGAATATAAGCTTTGATAAAACCGGTTTTAATCTTACAATGGACATGTCGTTTAAACTTGATCAATCCAAAACCGACTGGATCAGATTAACAGTAAAAGATTTTAAAATGGATTATGATGCAAACGTTTTAAACGAGTCATATACATTTCAATACATACCTGCATCCGGCTGGAAATTAAATGATATGTCATACGCAATGCAGAGCAAACAGAATCCGACTGTAAAATATGAAAACGGCGACTTTGTAATTGATTTACAGAAAGTACAGTATAACTACCAGAGTCTTCAAAGATCTTATACCACTGGAGAAGTTCCGGATTATTTCTTTGAAGGAATTAAATATTATATTCTTTCTGGTAAATACGATTTTTCAAATTCAAAGCTTGTAACACCATGTGAATCTTACAATGCAGGAATAAAATTTAATTTTACAGACGCTAAAATCAATGAGGATTATTCTGTAAACCTTTACGGCTATGGAGAAGTTTTTGGCGAAGAATGGCCTGAATCTTTAAAAGGAAAGAAAGTTAAAGTTGAACATTATCTTGATAATTGCAGTCTGTTGCCATATCCAGACTTTACTGCAGTAATCGAAGGAACAGACAAAAGCATTAAGAAAGGTGATTTAATTTCAAGAAACGACTCGAGCGCACACATCACTTCTGTAAAAAATAATTCGACAACCGTAAAGATTACGCGCAGACTTTATACAGTTAAATTTGATTCAAACGGAAACAACGCAGTAACTTTTATGCCGGAAGCTGTTAAAGGAATAAGTTTATATCACACCATAGAGCCACCTGCTTCTCCTGTTGCAAAAGGTTATAAATTTCTTGGCTGGTATTCTGATAAAGAATGTAAAAACCTCTGGCTTTTTAATAAGGCTCACGTTAAAGGTGATACAACTTTATATGCAAAATGGAAAGCAGTTACAAATGAAAACGGTTTCTGGACATTCTGTGACGAAGATGAATACGAATATTTCATCTGGTTTGATTCAGCTAAAAAACGAGGAGCAGTAGCAAAACAGCTTGACGACGGCCCTGTATGGTTTACATACACGATTAAAAACGGAAAAGGAAAAATCACGGCAGAAGATAATAAAACTTATGATTTTACATTTGACGGAGCAAAAATCATATTTAATGGTTATGAATGCAATCGCCCGAAGACATATAATACATCAGACCCTGCATATCAGGCATATCACACGCTTCCGGAAAAATGCAAGTTTGAAACTTCATACGGATTAATGGTTGTAAAATCAGATTATAAAGCTGAACTCTACTCAAAGACCAATGACGCTTCTTACATTCCGCTTAAAGTATGTCAGACCGCGCTTGATCAGTTTTATCTTATTGATGAAGACAACATGATTATCTGTACGGCATCTCCATTAAAAATCGCGCGCCCGGATTACAGCACGTACGAGTAGGAAAGAAGCGGTTTATAAAAAATCGTAAACCATAATCCTACTCTGCACCCCACTCTACATCAACGCTGCGGTTTTCTTTTTCGCGGATGCGGTTATAAACATAACAGTCTTTTTTATGAATCGTAATTCCGCGTGAGCGCGAAACATAGCCTACAATTTCATCGGGAAAATGCGGATTACAGCATTTTGCAATCGTAATCACAAAGTTTGTTGTATTTCCGACAAGAATTTTTCCTGAGTGCTGCGGAGAACTTTTTTCTGAGCGCTTTTTCCCTGCTTTATGCGCATGATTTTCTTTTAACGCTTCGTCGTCAGAGCCTTTCTGTGCAGGGCGCTGAGTCTGTTCAACTTGATTAGCAGAAAGCCATGCTTTAATTTTCTGCTTTGCCTTGTAGGTTGCAACATACTGCAGCTGGTTTTCTGTCGGATGAGCCTGCGGGCTTGTAATGATTTCGATTATCTGAGTGTTTTTAAGCGGAACAGAAACAGGAATTATTTTTCCATCTGCTTTAGCACCGCAGATTGTTTCTCCGATTTTAGAATGAACCGCGTAAGCAAAATCAATTGCAGTAGCTCCTACAGGAAGCTGCTTTACATCCCCGTTTGGAGTAAAGACAACAATTTTATCCTTGAGAAGATTATTTTTAAACTCACTGTAAAGCGCATCATCATTTATATGTTCATCGACAAGCTGCTGAAGCTGGTTAAAAAGCGGGAGTGATTTTATATCGACAGTATCTTTTGTCATTCCCTTTTTATAAAGCCAGTGACTTGCAACTCCATGCTCTGCAATATTGTGCATCTCGTTTGTGCGTATTTGAATTTCAAGCGGTTTACCAAAAGCCATTACAGTTGTATGAAGCGACTGGTAGCCGTTTGCTTTTGGCATAGCAATATAATCTTTAAAACGTCCCTCAAGCGGCTTCCAGAGGCTGTGAACAATTCCTAAAAGCGTGTAACAGTCTGCATTTGATTTACACAAAATGCGCATTGCAAGTAAATCGAAAAGCTCATCAGCTTCTTTATTACGCTTTTTCATTTTCTGGTAAATCGAATAAAAATGTTTTGCCCGGCTTGAAACTTCTATTTTTATATTTGCCTTTTCCGCCTCTTTACAGATGGCATCAGTAGCTTTTTTTAGATATTCACTCCGCTCATCTTTTTTTGCCGCAACAATTGATTTAATCTGCAAAAATGCATCAGGATTTAAATATTTTAAGCTTAAATCTTCAAGTTCATTTTTTGTCTGTTTAATACCAAGTCTGTCAGCAAGCGGCGCCCATATATCAAGAACTTCCTGCGCAATATTTTTTTGAAACTGTTCATCAAATATTTTTATATAGCGCATGCAGTCAAGACGTTCTGCAAGACTTACGATTATGATTCTTATATCATCAGAAATTGCAAAAAGCATTTTGCGAACAGCATCTGCCTGATCCAAAGTCTTTGTCATTACGTGTATCGAAGATATTTTATTCTGAAGCTGAATAAGCTTTAAAACTTCCTGTCCACATACAGAAGAAACTTCTTCATAAGTAACACCAACAATTGAAAAAATATTATGGAGAAGCGCAGTAATAATTGAAAGATAATCAAGTTTATACTCAGCAACGATACACGCTACTCTATAAGAATGAAGATAATACGCGCTGCCATCTTCCCTTAATAAATCAGCAGTTTTCTGAATAAGAAAATTCCATGCAGTAAGAATTTTCTCTTTATCTGACTGTGAGTAATCTGGATATTTTTCAAAAAAATCCTGTATTAATCTATCTGGATTATCAGAAACAATATTTTTTTCCATCTGATATTATCTTCCGGTATCCCTAACCTTCCCTTCTATATAACCGTTATCTTTCGTTCGAAGTAAAGTTCCCTTTTGAAGTTCATATTCAGTATATAAAACACACGGATGTCCGTTGCAGACCCAGTTTCGGACTGTTCCGTTTTCAGGGTCCACTAAAAGCCACTTTCCTTTTTCCGCCCTTGTAGAAACGACGTCTGGCGAAATAAATTCAACTTCACTTTCGTAATCAACCATATTGAGAGGTTCATATTCATACATATGCCAGCATTTTTTTTCTTCAAGGGGAACAATGCGCCTCTCCGGATTTTTTTCTAAATCACGCTCACGGGCTTCTCGCGCTTTGGGATGCATTTTATCAAGTTCATCATCAATTGTATTTTTTGTTGCCGCAGCATGTGCAAAAACCGAATTCTTTTTATCCTCAGAAAGTTCAGCACCTATTGTAGCACTTAAATCATATGCGCTGTCAGAAGCACCCTGAGTTGTCTTATCTGCATCGGCTCTTGAATAATAAAAGCCTGTAGTTGATTCTCTGTGGCTTACGTTTTCAAGCTCTGCAATAAAAGGAGAAGCCTCTTCGTTGGAAATTTTTCCTTCAAGTGCATCAAGTGCCTTTCTGTAAGCGCGAGTAACAAGGGCTACATAATAGGTACTTTTCATTCGGCCTTCTATTTTTAACGAGTCAAGTCCCGCATCCTTCATGTCTTTAAGATGCTCAATCATACGGATATCTTTACTTGAAAGGATTGCAGTAAAATCATCACCTTCATAAACAGGAAAATATTCTCCACGTCGTGAATGCTCTTCTAAAACAAGTTCTCCACTTTCTGCAATTTTTTTTGCAGACTTTAAATCAAAATCCCAGCGGCATGTATGCGAACAGAACCCGCTCTGTGCACTTCTTCCAGTCAAAAGAGCGCTCATAAGACATCGGCCGCTGTATGCAATGCACATCGCTCCGTGAACAAATGCTTCAAGTTCAATATCAGGAACTGCATCTTTTATTTCACGTATTTCTTTAAGTGATGCCTCGCGTCCAAGTACAACTCTTTTAAATCCGAGTGACTTATACATTTTAACTGCTTCACGGTTAATGCAGCTTGCCTGTGTACTTAAATGCAAATCTGCATCTGGAAAATTTTTCTGTATAAGAGGAACAATACCCAAGTCCTGCACGATAAACGCATCAATCGGATACTGTTTAAAATAATCTATGTCACGTATAAAGTTGTCGATATCGTTATTATGAAATGCAATGTTAAGTGCGCAGTGAAGTTTTTTTCCGGGAAACTGATTTTTAAGTTCAATTACCTTTTTATATTCATCTTCATAAAAATTATCTGCCTTAACGCGAAGGGAAAATCTTTTTAAACCTATGTACGCAGCATCTGCTCCATAAGCGTAAGCATAATATAATTTTTCTACATTTCCTGCAGGCGATAAAAGTTCCATCCGTACGCCTCTTACGCCTCAGAATCAAGACTGCTTTCTAAAACAGGCGAACGTGTTAAAGTCAGTTCATCAATTTTTTCTTCGTGATACGTGATGAGTTTTCCAATCTTTTCAATCGCAAGATGAGATTCTTCAAGATATTCATCTGCCATCTGAAACATAAACATCATATCAGGCCAGATATCAAGCTCACAACCGCAACCTGCATTGTGAAGATTTCTCTGGAACTGTTTTGCGTCCTCAAGAAGAATTTCTTTTTCGCCAATCTGTATAAACACAGGTGGGAAACCTGTAAGCTGTTCTTTTGTCGCAAGAATAGGAGAAACAAGAGGATTTGAAAGGTTTGTTTCGTATGTATAAATATCTGAACTTCTTCTAAGACAGTCCCCCGACATAATTTCATCATGAACTTTTTTTTCTTTTATCAAAGGTGAATCTGCAGTTAAATTTAACCATGGAGAAAATAAAATTACACGGCTTATGCATTCTCTGTAGCGTTCACGAAGATTTAAAAGAAGCGCAAGAGCAATTGAAGCCCCAGAACCATCTGCTGCAATTATAATTTCTGGATTTTCAGGTTTTCTAGGATTTGCAGAATCTAAAGAACGGGCAATCTGTTCTTCAGTAAACACAGAACGGAACACAAGCTGCAAATCTTCAATTCCTTTCGGAAAAGTATATGTCGGTGCAAGAGAGTAATCAGGTACCACAACCCTACATGAAGTTGCACTTGCAAGAGAAGCACAGAACGAACGATAGGCTTTTTTTGAACCGCCGACAAATGATCCGCCATGAATATAAATCATTATTTTTTCTGTTGAATAGATTTCAGGCATAAGGATGTCGCAATTTATGTCTGAATATTTATGTTCAGAAACTTCCACCCTGTTAGGCAAAATAGGCTCATAAAAGGTCTTTTCAATGTTTTTACGGAAAACATCAAGATCCTGCCTTGTCGAATATGCCAATGTCTTTAATTTTTTTATAGCTGCTTTTCTGTCCTGTGAACTGTTCATAATATACAAAGTATAGCATTAAATTGCCATTTTGTGCTATATTTTGCATATGCCAATTAAAATAAAATCCGGATTACCGGCAGTAAAAATACTCGAAAGTGAAAATATCTTCGTAATGACCGACAAAAGGGCCGTTACACAGGACATCCGTCCGCTTAAAATTGCAATAATTAACCTCATGCCTACAAAGGAGACTACAGAAACCCAGCTTCTGCGTCTTTTGGGAAATACACCGCTTCAAATCGAAGTTTCGCTCGTACGCATGGAAAACCACGTTTCGACACATGTCGGAGCAGATCACCTTGAAAAATTTTACATAAGCTCAGAAGAAGTGTTTAAGCATAAATACGACGGTATGATTATCACAGGTGCTCCTGTTGAGCAGATGGAATTTGAACAGGTCGACTATTGGAATGATCTTTGCCGGATAATGGATTATGCAAAGACAAATGTTTTCTCGACTCTTTACATCTGCTGGGGTGCTCAGGCGGGCCTTTATCATCATTACGGAATTCCAAAATATCCTCTTGATAAAAAAATGTTCGGCATTTTTAAAAATACAAGATCTTCAGGTCCTGATCCTCTTTTGCGCGGCTTTGACGACGTCTTTCCTATTCCTCAGTCACGGCACACTACAATCAAAAAAGAAGATATCCTCAGGCATAAGGATTTAAAGATTCTTGCAGAAAGCAAGGATATCGGAGTTTCGATAATCAAGACAAAAGACAACCGTGCAATTTTCATGACAGGTCATCTTGAATATGATACAGAAACTCTCAAGACAGAATATTTACGTGACCTTAACAAAGGACTGCCAATTGAAAAACCGATAAATTATTTTCCGGAAAATAATGCGGACATCGATCCTTATTCAACCTGGAGAAGCACAGCGCATTTATTTTATTCAAACTGGCTCAACTATTATGTTTATCAGGAAACTCCATTTAATTTTGCATAAATTTAAAAAAGGAAATCTGTATGGATATAAAAGCATTTAAATCGAACGACTTTGGAAAAGGAAAATCAATAAGAGTTCCGGGTTCTAAAAGTCATACAATACGGGCTCTCATTCTTGCTGCAATGAGTGAAGGTAAAACTGTAATTACAAATCCATTAAAAAGTGCAGATGCCCTTTCGACTGCAAAAGCAATTGCCCAGCTCGGCGCTAAAGTTGAATTTTACGATGATAAAAATTACTGGATAGTTTACGGCGCAGGAAAAAATTTTCATCTTCCGGAAAAAACAATCGATGTCGGAAACTCTGGCTCGCTGATGTATTTTATTACACCTATACTTGCAACATTAAAAGGAAGATGTGAAATTACAGGAGATGAATCGATTCAAAAGCGCCCTGTTGATCATCTTATTGATGCATTAAACCAGCTTGGTGCAGATGCATTCTGTAAAAATGAAAATTCTGTAACACCGCCTTATGAGTTTACAGGTCCTGTTACAAATGAAAACATTCTTTTTACAGACGGAAAACTTTCGCAGTACATAACAGGCTTTATGATGGCTGCAACAAGATTAACAGGACTTACACAAATTCAACTTAACTGTCCGCAGGAAACTCCTTATCTTTCGATGACAAAATACTGGCTTGATAAATACGGTGTTCAAAGTTCTATTTCTGATGATTATAAATCAATCTGTGTTGCAGGACCAAAAGATTTAAAGGCGCAGGATGTAACGATTCCGTCTGACTGGGAAGCAGTTGCATTCCCGCTGATTGCAGCTTTGATTGCAGGTGAACATATCGTAATAACAGATATTGATGACTCGGGCACACAGGGTGATGAAAAAATCGTAGACCTTTTAGTCTCTTACGGTGCCGACATCAAGTGGAATAAAAAAGAAAAAACACTGGAAGTAAACAGTTCAAACGCAAAACGCATCCTTAACGCACCAGAGGGAAAAATGACGATAAGCATGGCAGCTTACCCTGACGCAATATGCGCGCTCTGCGTAATCGCCTGCTTTGCAAACGGAACTACAGTATTTACCGACATCGACATCTGCCGCAAAAAAGAAACCGACAGAATAAAGGTAATGACAGAGCTTTTATCTTCTCTCGGAGCAGACATAAAAGACAACGGCGACACGCTTGTAATAAACGGTCACTCACCTTTTTTATCTGACTCAAGCGCAAACCCGGACTTTAAGCTTCACGGCGGCCGTGTCGATTCTTATCTTGATCACAGAATCGCAATGAGCCTTGCCTGCCTTGGACTTTTCTTTAACGAAGATAACGCAGTTGTAATAAAAGATGCAGAATGCTGCAATGTTTCTTTCCCAGACTTTTTTAAAGTAATGAACAAAAGTCTCGGCACAGGATTTATTGAAGGGTAAGAAAGGAAGGTTTTTATAATCTTTTAGTCATATCAATTACAGTTTGGAGGAAGGTTAAGTCGAATAGATTTATCCAAAACTATTCGACAATATCATATAATTTTATAGTTTCTATTTTTTTAAATGAATAATTATATGTATCATAAATCGTTATCTCTTTTGTTTCAAAATTATAATTAAAGAAATTAACTTTAGAAGATATAAATTTGTCAGACGGAACTGAGTAAGTAAGATTTACAAGTTCATTAGTCAACAATGCTTTGATTTTGTTATCTTTTGTAATTTCAAGCACATGTAATTCATGGACGTCAACGCTTTGTCGTCCGCCGGGATTACCTAAATAAACTTTAACAAAGATAACAACATTTCCTTTAATTATGTCAGTAAAAAATGAATCAATACGACAATCGGGACCAATTGCTTCTATCAAATAGGAATCTTTTATTTTATTTTGTTCAATATATACCCAAATATCAGGGGTTCTTTCATCATATTTAATTTCAATCTTAGTACCATTTACAGTCATAGTATTTGTATCCGAAAATACAAAAGAACCAATTAACAAAAGTAAAAAAACAATAATTTTATTTTTCAAAATCTTACCCCCTTAAAAATATATATATTCTTTACATCTGAAACATCTACTTTTTAAGCATTTTGAAATTGCAATTTATGGAAATACTGAATAATTCAAGTTTTTATAATGCAACAGGAATAAAATTAACACCTTTTATATTATTCTGAATAAAAAAATCATATAAATTTCTGTTTATTATTACCTGTCTGAAAGCTGAATGCCCTGATCCAAAATACTCTGCTGTCCATGCAATAAAAGAATCCATTTTACTTATTTTCGGGAAATAATTATTATGACACATTGCATATTTAATTTTTCCGCAAACGGGGCACTTTTCAAAATTTAAGTAACTAACATCTTCAATAGTAACTATAGACTTAATTTCCAGATTAAACATATTTTTACAGTATGCATCTTTTCCAAATATCTTTACAGGTAAAAAATTTACTTTGAATTCGCGCATTAATAATTCTTTTAGTTTTTCAGTCACAAAAAATTCATCAAAAACCCAATTCAACTGAATTATATCCTTATTGCCCCATGCAGGTTCCTTTTTTATTGAAAATAAATCCTGTCGTTTCATTCCCTGCCCGCAAAAAGAACAGGCTTGTGTTGAATCATACGTGGTCTTTTCATACCCAAAATCAATTTGTGGTTCTGGATATAACAAATGACACATTGGCTCCATAACAAAATTTTTACTTTGCGATAATTCCTTTTTAGTAAAAGAAGTTTTATATTGATTATCAATGATACTAGTCTTATTTTGCATTAATATTTTTTTGACTATCGGCCACTTTTTGTCATTTTCTCCTATATCAAAATAATGCACAATTCCACCTTTAGGTTTTATACAAATTTCCCCAAATAGCGAATCTATTTTTTTATCATTGAATGAAAGTCTATGAATTATATTCATTTTATTTTCCTAATTGTTCCAATGCTTTTTCACAGGCTTTTTGTAAGCTTCCCCAACCCCTGGCAACAGCGGCAGAAATAGAACTTGCAGTAACACCTGTTGTTGCAGCAGTTGCCGTCGCTGAAGCAGCAATAATTCCTGTTACTTTACAAAACTTGCAAGACAGTTACCGGCCTGTACTGCGGTTGATGTTACTAAAATCATGCTACAATCCTCTCAAAATCACCTTAAAAGTACCTGTATTTTGCCACCATGATTTGATTATAAATCAGATTTTGGATTCTTTCACCAATTTTCAAAAAAAATTTTAAAATTGGTGCATAAAAAGCATAAAAAAAAGAATGATATATGTGAGGAGTTAATATCCTCAAGCCCCGCATACGCCGGGACAGATATCATATTACGGAGGTTTCATCATGAAACCGATTGATAAGCTCACCTTTACAGACGACGGAATGTTTCAGGCTGTCCTTCACGACCCTGAAATCTGCGCAGAATTAATCGAGCGCCTTTTAAATATCAGGGTAAGCCGCATTGAATACCCTGAACTTGAAAAGCAGATCGCTCCCTACTTTTCAAGCAAGGGTGTCCGACTGGATGTATATTTAAAGGACAGCGATAAAATCATCGATGTTGAAATGCAGTCTACTGTCAAAGAGGCTCTCGGGAAAAGACTCAGATACTACCAGAGCATGATAGACATAGACAGTCTCATGAAAGGCCAGAGCTACAATGAGCTTAAGGAAAGCTACATCCTCTTTATCTGCAAGGATGACCCGTTTAAAGACGAAAGCAGAAAGCCGTATGGACTTTCCCGATATACATTCAAAAATACGTGTCAGGAAAGAAATGATATAAATTTAAATGACAATTCATTAAAAGTAGTTTACAATGCAAGTGAATATGAAAAGGAAGAAGACGAAAAAATCCGCAATCTCCTTCACTTCATATGCACTGA
>JAFZKN010000007.1 GCA_017553635.1 Treponema sp.
AAGAGACTGATTCCCGTCATTTAAATCTAAAACTTCTTCATTGGGCTGTAGGGAAGAAAAAATATAAAGCTCTTGAATGTCTTTTAAAAGCAGGTGTAAATCCAAATGTGCTTCTTGAAAAAAAGAAATGTACTCCACTGTTTGTTGCTTTTTATAATTCCCGAAATTATGGAATTAACGAAACAGATAAGTTTATAAAACTTCTTATAAAATATAATGCAGATCCTAATCTGGGAAAATCGTTTTTATGGTGTTTACCGGGAGAAGCTGCTCCGGGTGACTTAAAAAAGATAAAGTGGATTGCAGAAAATTCTAATGTTGATTTTAATCTGTATAATGATACGTTTGGTGAACCGCTTTATATGTATTTCATTGAATCAAAATCATATCAATTGGATATAGCACGATATTTAATATTTGATTGCGGGGTAAATATTGATTGCAATTTTTATCTTGATCTTCAGCATAAAAAGGCAGGAGAGTTAACAAATTCGATAGATTATATTAACAGGCTTCGTAATAGAAGGTATTATAAGTTTAAAGATAATAAGGTTTTTTTAGAAATTGTAGAAAAAGTCAATGAACATAATAAATAAAAGAATATAAAGAGCAGATTCAGATGGAGTTGAATTAATAAAAAAAGGAAAAGAAAATGAAAAAAAGATTTTTTATAATTATTCTGTCAATTTTTAATCTCATGCTTTATGCCCAGGGAACTGTAGCCGGCGATTTTTCACTTTATCCGGAGAAAAATAACAAAAGCTCGTTTATACTTTGCAGCAGAACTGTAAGCATACAGAATTCTTCTTTCTGTTATTATGATACGTATGATGTTGTAAACTGTTCAGACACAAAAGAAGAGAAAACTTTTGTCTTTCAGTATAACAAGGATTTGTATGGAAACTTACCCGAAGAACAAGATATTCGTGTTCTCATAAATGATGATGAACTAAAATGTACGAAAATTGACAGCAGTTATGACATAAGAAAATTTTATTACAAATGCAAGGTTCCATCCGGACATTTTACAATTTCCTATATAATAAACGATTCAGGACATGAAATCGGAGGAACTCTTAACGGCTTTATAAAACAAATTGATAAAACAATGTGGAATCTTTCGGAAAAATATGAAGAGAAAACATACATAAACATTACAAATGATTATGTAAGCTTAAGCAAGAATGACTTTACCATTATTGGCAACGGAAGAAAATCTGGTGAAACATTTTTCCTAAAATCCGGCTGCGTATATCTTAAAAAGGCATCGATGGAATTTCACTGTCAGAATTTTTATAACGGCTGTGGTGGTGGCAGCGGCTGCCCTACACTTTCATGTATTTACAATGATGATGATAAAATGCACTCATCAACAGAATATATATACAATTTCATAACTGCAGCAAGAATAGTTGAAGAACAACTGCACCATAACGGGGACTACATTAACAACAGTTATAGTGAGTTAATAAAATTATTAAAGATATTGAATAAAGATGAATTAAGACTGTTTAGAAATGCATTTTTTGCAAAAAACAACTATGTATTTAAAGATTCAGCCCTTAACACTTTTTTTAGTTCTGCCCTATGCTATTTCCCGGATAAGTCTTTGACAATTGACGCTATAAAGAAATCAGAAGCAGAAAAGATCTTAATAGAAATGATTCAGGCTGCCGAAAAAGACGAGTCACCCGAAGCTGTTTTTAATAAGTATAAAAAATAAAGAATGACACGAATGCGGAATGGAGTTGCTTATGAAATCTAAACAGATAGTCTTTTGTTCAATTTTTATTTTTGTGACGGCATGTTCTTTTGCAGATATAAACAGATTTTATAAAGATGGCCGTCTCATAGATGTTATGTATGTTGATGCAACTTCCGGATTACGCGTGCGTGAAAAACCGGGATTAAATGCAAAGCAGACTGCAGTTTTACCGCATGCTGTTATTGTTAAACTGATTGCAGTTGGGAAAACAGCTTATATCGATGGAAAAGATGATCCCTGGATCGAAATTTTACTCCCGGGTTTTATGTGGAAAAACAAAGGTGTTAAAGAATACGGATGGGTTTATGGCGGATATCTTGTTGAAGAACGCCCGGAAGCACCGGTCGAGGTAATTACAGACCAGGCTTTATTTGATTTTTTAAGTTATGTTTCAACATGGAGAATTGACACAAGCAATTATCTTGTATTTGAAAGTAACGGAACATTTTCCTATAAAGAAGACAGTATTCGCTCTGTATCTTCAAACGGAACTTTCAATGTAAAAGGGACAACCGTAACATTGCATCATTCAACACGCAAAATCAGCGAAACCTTTACTATAAAACAAATGCAGAAAGCGGCTTTTACCATTTCGGATGCAAGCTTTATAGCAAATGGAAAGTATAAGGCTGCGTGGGATTCTGATTTTGCAAGAGTTTTGCCTTTATTTGACGAAGAGCTTTTTTATTTTCTGGACAACTACCAGGCTGTCGCAAGTAATTATCCTGAAGAATATGAAAACATCATCTCAAAAATTATTTCACGGGGATTTATCGGTAATTCCGAAGACACTGAATATATGAAAAAATACAGAAGCTACTGGGACCCTATAATGGAAAGGCACCAGTAAGCTGCAGAAAAACAGTCTCTTGCTGGTGGCAGGAATTAATAAATTGTATAATAGAGGAAAAAGTTAATGAATTTTTTTGATAATTTTTTTGAACTTGAAAATATAATATTTCCTAAATTCTATACAGTTGCAGATTCAGATAATAATGAATATGTATTTTTACAGAATGGTGAAAAAATAAAAACCTTAAGTCATGTTCAGGATAAAACACAACTTGAGGCATATGAAAATCATTTTCATATCTTTGGTAAAATTAAGCAGAAATATAAAAAGCAGGCTCTAAAAGTTGCTGAACTGATAACAGAAAATTTAATAAAACAATTAACCTCTCAATTTCCAGACAAAAAGTTCCACGTATATCTTTCATTTGATATTAAAGACCACGTAATAATCAGATTTCACCAGCATTGGAATGACGAACATCCGTATTATGATGTAAATGAATTTCCAGAAATTAAGGAATTCGTATTTTAATTACGCTCATAAAACTACCCGCTTTTAAACAGGTATGATATAATTCAATATAAATGCACGAACTGCGGCTGGAGGAAAAAATGAAGAATCGGATTAAGTTTTTTACACTATTGCTTGTTTTATTGACACCATGCACTTTGTTTGCATCTAATAGCCGCAAGTCTAAAATACAGAATGTCTTGTACTGGGCAGACTGGCTCAAACAGAACGAATATACAACGTACGCAGATTATGAAAACGAATTGAATTTTGATACGATTGATGCACCTGTTGATGACAAATATGAATTTGCACAGACAGAAATTTATTATACGAAAAAGGCTAATGTCTATTGTACGGAAATTTATTTAAAAGGAATCAAAGACCGAATGCTTGCCATGCTGCAGATAGAAGGAAGCGGCTGGTTCCCGTACCTTAAGATTTTCAGATTTGACAGCAAAAAACAGAAGTGGACGATATATTATTCAGGCAAGGGCCCGCTGGGAGAATGCGGCGTAGTGTATCCAATTAGACATCCGATTACGGGATACACTTTCTTTTTTGAGCAAAAGATTAATTATGACAACAAGCGTCTTATATCTTACGACCTTCTTTCTTTGGAAAATAAAAAATGGAAAGTGACAGAAAGCGTAAAGGCCCGTTATGTTTACAATCTTACAGACGAACAGAAAGAATGGATTTCTCCTGAACTGATAGAAAAAATGGCAGCCTTTGATTATTCATTTTTAGGATATAAAAAGGATCATCCGGGTACAATTGAACTGATTGTTAATGACAGAAAAATCGTTGCAAAACTATATCATACCTCTGTCGGCCGTATGGCTTCAAATTATGACATTACAGTTTACAGCCGTGAGCGTGAAGTCTTTAAGAAAAATGAAAAAGTTTCTGAAGAAGAAAA
The DNA here is from genome assembly GCA_017553635.1 of Treponema sp. GTDB lineage: Bacteria > Spirochaetota > Spirochaetia > Treponematales > Treponemataceae > Treponema_D. The sequence goes on from JAFZKN010000007.1 coordinate 3,991, forward strand.
GGTACTTCTCACACTTGGTACTCAGTGGGGATTAAATATCGTAGAAAAAGATAATAAATCTTATCTTGTTTACATCGGATTTGGAGCAGAAAACAGGGCATCTATCGAAAATCTTTCTCTCAATGTAATCGATTTGTCTTCGCTTAAAACCGTGCATCAAAGCTACGCTAATTGCGATATTTTATTTGAATAAAATCTGAAATACAATTATGATATAATGAATACTGCAATTTTGTACCACTTTTAAACCATTTAATAAAACTGGAGAAATAAAATATGAAAAAAACATGTATATTATTTTTATTTATGATATTCAGCTTTAGTTGTTTTTCACAGACAGTAAATCAATCTTATTTTCCAAAAGACAATGAGATTGACAGACAGTATAAAAAAGAAAATCAGACCTGGGTTAATAATTCTGAATGGAAGGCTGTTATTCTTAAATACAAATCAATATGGAAACAGCAAATGTATCTTGAAATGGAAAGATTAATATCCATTATCCCAGAGTCAGAAAAACAAATAAGAAAAAATCAGAAAAAATGGGAAGAAGCAATAAAATCGAGCTATGATTTTGTAGCAGAAAATGTTGATTTTATTAAAACAGGAGAAATTACTTACATAGGTGAATATTTAAATGAAGAACTGCTTCTGTATCGTGAAAGGGCAAAGTATTATTTATGCTTATATTACACAATAAAAGAACAGAATTTAAAAAGCGGGTCATTTATTGACGTTAACAAAACTGAATTGGCAAATTAAATAATCACATAAAGAGTTGCGAGGTAACCCTTGAAAATCTATAGTTTAAATTCAGTTCAAAACAATATAACAAAACTTGGATATAAGACATTCGATTTAACTTAAACAATACCAAAAGGAGAAATAAAATGCTTAAAACAGATTATTCAAAGGTTGCAAAACTTTATGACCAGAACAAAGGAAGAGTTGACTTTCCAAAAGACCTCGACATAGAAAAGCTTTTAGAGCAGAAAGAAAGCATCACAGTGCTCGACCTTGCCTGCGGAACCGGAAATTATTTGCTTGGCCAGCAGAGTCATTACGAAGGCAAAAACATAAAATGGATTGGAGTCGATTTGTCTTTAGACATGCTGAACATAGCAAAAAACAAAAACCTTACTGCAGAGTTCATAAACAGTGACGCAGAATCTTACAACCTTCCCGAAGAATCTGTAGATTTAATCGTGTGCAATTTTGCATTCCACCATTTTGAAAACAAGCAGAAATGTCTTGCAAAAATGTTTGCGACACTTAAAAAAGGCGGAATCTTACGCTTTAGAAACATCGAGCCTGAATGCATGAAAGAATGGTGGGTTTATAAATACTGCCCTGAAACATATTACGAGGACATGTTCCGCTTCTGGCCAAAAGATTTGATGATGCACGAAATAAAAAAGGCAAAATTTACAAACATAACGGCAAAGCGGGAGTATTACGAAAAAAGTAAGCCAATTTCTGAGCTTGTAGAAAACTACAAACGCCGCGACACTTCCCAGCTTTCGATGATTGGCGATGAAGACTACAAGCGCGGCCTTAACCGCGTAATGCAGGAAGTAAACCAGGGCGAAACAGAGTACAAGGATGTCGCTGCCCTTCTTGAAATCCGCTGTGAGAAAAATTAACCTGACTTTTATCAAGTTGAATTTACACAAACCCGTTGTATAAATCAAATTTCGTAAAGCGGGGATATAAAAAATAAGGATGAATAGAGTATAATCGCCTTTTCTCTTAGGAGGATTAATATATTGAGATTTATTATAATTTTATCTATAGCCTTATTATTTTGCAGCTGTAATGCAAAAACTTACAATAATAATCTACCGGAAAAATTTAATTTTAAAGATACAGAAGTTATAAAGAAAAAACATTTTCATTCTTCACAAGCTGCAATTTCAGAACTTAAAAAAGTATTAAAAGATTCAATTCCACTTATTAGTAATGATAACGATAAACAAAAACTCCAGGAAACTTTAGATTCCATAACAACGCTTTCAAAACATTTATACGAAAAAGATAAAAAAGAACACAAATGCAAATATCAGAATGATGGCGCAACTCTCGAGGTTGGATATTCCGGCGGCCACTATAAAGAAGCTCCCGGTAATTATGTAAAAGCCCGTTTTTATTATAAAAGCCAAGAGTCACTGATCAATATGTATTTAACAGATGATGAATATCAAATTAATATTATTATCCCTGGAGCCGGAGCAAGAGAAAATGTACAGGGCTTTGGTTCTCCCGATTCAGATTACCAGTTTGATTATGAACCTAACCGTTATTACGAGATTAATACAAAAACCAGTCTTGTCAAAGTAATTGATTTTTATTGGGATTAAATAACCCACTGCACTTAAAATCAGATCAGCAATATATTGAACTGACTCATCCTATTTTTCAGGCTTAATTCCAGGAAGATCAATCGGTTCAAGTTCTTTGAGTGTATCAAGTGCAGAAACAAATACATCACGGCTGTCCATAAGGCTTGTCTGAAACCTGTCGTTTCCTGCACCTTTAATCGTCGTAATGTTGGAAACTCCGTCGTAACGTGTATCCTGCTTATTTCCAAGAGCACCGTCTACAATTCTCTTTATCGAACGGCAGTCTTCACAAAAACTGTTTTTCATTGACTGAGCTATACTTTCTACATTAAGCATAGTTGATTCTATCTTTGACTGTGCCTGAAGAGTTCTGAGGTGATTTGAAGCAATCTTATCAAAGACAAGACCAATCTGTCCTTTAGGAGAAAGATCTTCTGAAAGTTTCAGGGCTTCCTGGTAAATTTCACCAAGATCATTTAAAGTATTTGCAAACTCCTGTCTGTTATCCTTATTTATAAACGCACCTTCAAGAAGAAGTAATTTTAAAGGCTGAATGACTTCGTTATACTTTTTATCCATAAACCAGTGAATAAAACCTGTCGTATATTCAAAGTGGAATGGAATTCCTTCCCACATAAGACTCCATGGTCTGTTAGGCATAAGAGGAAAATCATCAATGCCGAAAACATGTTCAAGCTGCTCATGAATTGCTTCTTTCTTTTTATCCCGGAGCCAGAGATTCCATTTTTCTTCGAACATCTTTTTCCACTGATCTTTATATTTCATAAACCAGTCTTCAGCTCCAGAAAAATTATCAGGCTGCCATTGAACATTATTAAATGCAATCCGTGCAATCTGTTTAAGCGGAACTGTTTTTACAAACATATGAATCATAGAAATATTTCCGGTTGCCTTATCCATAAATTCTTTCATTCTTCCATCATCATCTTTTGCTTCAGAATCTGAAGGAACAATTTTATTTGAAGAGAAAAGATAAAGGGAAGTTAAAACTTCTTCCGGAACAATTCCACCATTACATAGTATGCGTGCAAAGTTTGAAATTTCATTTGAAATAATTTCAAACTTACAGCAATAAGTATCTATTCCGCCCTGTGAAAAAGAATTGAGAAATCTGTCAAACGGAAGTTTTAAAAACTGATAGAACCATTCGATAGTTGTTACACATGAATACATATAAGATCTTCTGTGTGACGGAATGTTTTTTAAAATATCATCTATCTTTCTTAAAAAAGAAGTTCTAAGTTCACCAGTCACTTCTCTTGAAAGCGGAAGTTGATACGGATCTACCTGAGAATCCATTTCCTGTGTTACTTCAGGACATATAATCGAGCCTAAGAATACATAAAATACTCCAAGGTTTTCGTATGCAAGATCAAGATACGGTCTGAAAAACTCAATTGCCTTTTTCAATTCAGTAAGCTTCTGATAGAAAACAGAAAGCAGATATCCTTCTTTATAATCAACAAGACCAGGAAATGAATGATCAATCTGCTTATAGAGTGCTGCAACTTTATCCTGATTATACAATTCTTCTTTTGTTGAATTAGAAAATACAGAACGAAGCCAGAGAAAAAATCTGTAAAAAAATGATTCACTTTTTAACTTATCTTCAAGAGAGACTATATCTTCTGGAGATTCTTTATCATCAGAATCAAGAGCCTGTGTCTCAGGATCACCGGAAAGAGTATGCATTTTTTCAAGAAGCACTTTTCTTTCAGCATCAGAAATAGAAGAGACTAATCTATCAAACGTACCTGATTTTTTCTCACCGGACATAATACACCACTTATTGCTTATAAATTTTTAAGATATTCTAAAGCGTTATAATTATTATTCCAATGTTCAATCACGGCAGTAACGTCATAGTTCTGTTTTTTAAACAACTCTAAAACATCACCGAAGTTTATTCCATTGTAAACCGAGCCTGCAGCCCAATGCGAATCATTAACTCCGTCATTGTCATGCAGATGAAGATTTATAATCTCTATATCGTTTTTAAGAATACTCTTTGCATATTCAACAGAATCAAATCCGTTTATCTTTGCATGACCAGTATCAAAAGTTGAATATATTTTAAAACCCTTTTCATCAGCAAGCTTCTTTGCCTTTTTCATAAATTCAATATAATTTATGCTATACTGATCATGAAAATCAGGAACTGTATTTTCTATGCAGACTTTTGTATCAGGAATCTGCTTACAGATATTTTCAAGCACATCATATGTTAATTCGCAGAAATGAATCGTAACATTGAGAGGTTTTTTCTGATTGATATAATCAAAATAAGTTTTCTGCTGTTCAGCCGGAATTGTCGTAAATCCTATAGGAAGATGAAAAGTAAAATTTTTACAGAGTTTTACATTCTTAATATCAGTTGGAGTAAAACCGTCAAAAAAAATATCAAAGAAATCAATTTTGTTGTTATCTGCAAAATCAAGTTCCTGTTCTAGAGTCATATTATTGTATTTCGACGATTGGAATCCGTACTTAATCATATTTAGTAAATTCTATTCTATAAATGTCAAATGGTCAAATAAATTTTAATGACATTTCCTGTCGAATTGTCATATTAACTTCATTCAGTATATATAACAATATTCACTTTTCAAGGTTAATCAGTAAAACTGTAAGTCCTATTCCACTTCTCTGTCTTTCCAGTATCAAGAGAAATCCATTTAAATAATTCTGGGCTTAAACATTTTTTGTGTCCCCAGACATCACAATGGAAAGTAGCAAAATCAGCAGATTCAGAAATTGTTAATCCGTCTTTTTTATCACGAATAATCCATGAAGCATTTTTGTTAAAATCTGAATCTAATCGTGATTCGTAAATTCCTCCAATAAAGAATTCCTTTTCAGGTTCCTTTTTAAAAACCACACCGTTATTTTTAAATTCAACTACATTATCGATATTAACTCTTTCAGAAAGTTTTTCATGATTGTATTCCCAGTTGAACTCAATTTCAATCTGACTTCCAATATTTCTCCCACAAGGTAAAAGGAAATTATGAATGTATTCACTTGTTTCAATCTTTTTATCACCCGTATTTTCAAGTTCATAGTGAATTGTAAAAGTATCGCCATTAAGCTCAATTGTTTTTGTATAACTGTAACCGTAACCATTTACAGTTCCTGATGTACACATAAAAACAGCTTTTGAATCAGAAACTTTTACCCAGCTGTAATCAAGCATCTTTAATTTATACTGGGTATAGAAATAATACGGTTTTTCATCCTTTACAAGCCACCCGGTTCCAATTTTAGGGAAATACTCTCCGACAGAAACTTCATCATAGCCAAGAGGATTTTTAATACCGAATTCATTGTGAAGACCACGACCATAAATTCTATTATTACGCTTAAAAAATGTTTTTTCATTGGAAAGAATTTTTTTATTCTTAAACCATATCTGAGTTACAGTTCCGTTCCAGTCAAAACGGCTGCCGGAATATTTTTCTCCCGGTGTTTCAATTCTAAGTTTTAAATTTGAGTTTTGTAAAATAATTGCCATGGATTTTCCTTATAGATTAAAATAAATCATTTAAAAAGAACTGAATCAACAAGTTCTTTAAAATTCATATCTACAGGCTGTTTTTCATGTCCTTCAGAATGAATTACGAAAACGCCTGAATCATCTTCCTGAATAACATTATAATCTTCTTCAAGATCAACAGGTTCCGGAACAGAATCACAAAATGAAGTCAAAGTAAACGGGACATCCATATCTTTATCAGACAACTCTTCGATATCTTCTTCTGCTACGAGAGCCTGACTTTTAACCTGGTCCTGAATATTTTTTATACTAAAATTACTTTCTCCAATTAAATCTTTTTCAAGAAGCTCATCGTGTTTAATCTTTACTTCTTCTGTTTTTTCATCAAGAGATTCAAAATCAGGTGCATCAGGTTCAACATTAAATTCAACTGATGAAACTTTTTCATCACGCTTCGATTCCGGTTCTCCAAATCCGATTTCTTCTTCAAATTCTTTTTCTTCTTCAACAAATTTAACGTCAAACTCATCAAGAGAAACCTCTTCATCAGGGATTTCATGCTTTTCTTCTACAGACTCATCATCGTAAGAACCGTCTTTAATTGTTTCAGAATCCATATCATCAAGACCTGTAAAGTCTGGATTTGAAATCGAGAAGTTATCAATAACCTGGTCGTCATCTTTGTTATATATTTTTGCAAATGAAGAAACAGATCTGTTAATCTTTTCAACATCTTCACTTGATTCAATTTCCGGTTCAGGCCGGTGAAGAACTGCTTTTGAATCATGATCAAATGCTTCAAGAGATACATCTTCTGTTTTAACAGAAACAAGCGGCTCAGCTTCTTCAACAGGTTCTGCATCATCAAGCTCTTCCACTTCTTCAAGCGGTTCAACATCTTCAACAGATTCTGCATCATCAAGCTCTTCCACTTCTTCAAGCGGTTCAGCCTCTTCTACAGGTTCTGCATCATCAAGCTCTTCCACTTCTTCAAGCGCTTCAACCTCTTCTACAGGTTCTGCATCATCAAGTTCTTCCACTTCTTCAAGCGGTTCAACCTCTTCTACAGTCTGAACAGCAGGAGCTGTCTCAACTTTCTTAACCGGAGCTTCTTCTAAAGGACTTTCCTGAATTGTGTTAACTTTAACTGCACCTGAAGAAAGAATTTCTTCAAGAAGTTTTTTAATCTGTTCAATACCTGCCGCATCAGAAACTCCGGAACCACCTGCAACCTGAACATTCATTGCTGTAAGAAGTTCATCGTAACTCTTATCAATAAGTTCTTTTACTTCTTTATCATGCTTTTTCGCACGGCGTCCGAGACCTCTTAATATTTCTAACGTAACATCCTGTCTGCGCTCTGCAATTTTTCCAGATATTACTTTCCAGTCAACATTTTCTTTTTTCTTTAAATATTCTTTAACAAGTCCAAACTGAAGCTTTTTTATCCTTTCTCTTGCAACAACCATATCATCCTGTTTTAAATTGATGATAAGGAATACAATTAAGAAGACAGAAACAAATGTGCAGATCAGTAAAAGTATCTTTACTGTTTCAGGCATTGCAAAAATTTCGTCAGGATAAACACCTCCGACATAACCAAACGGAGTTTCTGATGTAGAAATCAAAATCCAGTAATTATCTTCGTGCTTGAATATTGATTTTCCGTCTGCTTCTTTTTCAGGAGTACCAAATGTATTTTCTGTTTTTGAGAAAATGATTTTTTCAGGAGTTGTCAACCCCTGTTCCCAACGCCCAATGATTTCTTTTTCAAAGAGTTCTCTACCGACAGAAGGGAGTCCGAAAACAAATCCACTTATATACTGCGGATCTTTTACAGCAGCTTTAGGATCTAATCCAGAAATAAGATTTCCGGTATCACCGAAAGTAATTATTTTCTTTGCAAGCAGCACTCTGTTAAAATCATTTGCATTTACATAAAATACAAAACTTCCCCGGAATGCTGCATAACTGTCATAGAATGGGAATGAAATAATTATTCTGTTATTCTTTCCATCGAAAACCGTCTTGCAAAAATTCTTTTCATTTGTATCCGGACAGCTAATGGCTTCGAATGAAATTTCTTTTTCACCGGAAAGGGTTATAGAATCTGTATAATTTTTATACGCAACAATTTCTGCAGTTCTATTTAAAACATCCGTACTGAATGTACTAAAGTGAATGCTGCTTCCATTTTTATCAATAAGACGCATTCCAAGAAGTGCCGGAGTCTGACTAAATAAGTCTCCGGAAAATTTTGAACGGCTCTTAACATTTTCATCAGAAGGATTGTTTTCGATATAACTTAAAACACTTTTCTGTTTTAAGAATGAATTTTCATTTTTACCGAAACGATTTTCAAGTTCCGAAATATATTCATTATAATTTTCACTTATAACATCGAGATGTTTTTGAATCTGAGAAATTTTACCAGGCTCATAAAAACGCGCATCAATTACAGAAAATATGCCTGTAAAAGCAAAAACCGTAAAGGCTGCGAAGAGTAATAAAGATGTCAGAAGGCTTACTGCCGTTTTCTGCCCGGAAGTCACTGTTTTTTCCTGTTGAAAATCACGTTTTTATGGGGCTCTCATAAACCCAGAGATACCCACATTATATTATCGGCAGAATTCCGTCTGAATATAACGATTATGTTACGTTTTTTTGCTATTCAGGTTAAATACCCGCTTTCTCTGCGTTTCTGTCAACTTTCTTTGTCGTCATAATTTTAACGAAAAAGTCCATATTTGTCCCTACAAACATAGCACAGTAAACAGTAACTGCAAATGCAAAAAGCAGATAGAAAGAAATCAAAACGCCTTTGCTTGCTTCCTGGAACTTACTGAACCCGAATACAAACATAGACAGAATCATTGCAAGACCGTAAATAATCCATCTTGTAATGGAAATAGGATTTTTTGAACTTGTATACTGAGGATTAATTTTTTTCATTACAGCGAGGATAGATTCATCATCGATAGGCACAGGAATTTCAAGCGGTGCTTTTGCAATTTTTTCTGCCATCTTTAGTCCTTTAACCTGCTTTCTGCATTTTGAACACGTCAAAAGGTGCAGTGTAAGCTTAAAAGGAACCCTTTCACCTTTATCAAGACCAAGGTAGGCATCCATTACCCTGTTACATTCTTCAGTTTTTTTCATACAAATCCTCTTTCAACAAGTTTATCACGAAGTATTTTTTTTGCCCTGAAAATATGAGATTTTATCGTATTTACAGGCAATCCGGTAATATTACTTATTTCTGCATAAGAGATGTCATAAAAGAAGTACATATCAAGACAGACGGCATATTGTGCCGGGAGCTCTTTAATGGCTTCCCTTATTGCTTCTCCGGTTATCTTTCTTATCTGAGCTTCTTCCGGAGTATCTGACATATCCTTTAGAATTTCATCATCAGAAAGCTGAACATATTCATCCCGGCGCTTTACGGAGTTAATCGCCAGGTTATACGCAAGACGTGTAAGCCATGTCGAAAACATCGAATCGCCTCTAAAAGTATCAAGCTTTGTGTAAGCTTTAAAAAATACTTCCTGGACAAAATCTTCTGTATCAACAGAATTCTTAAAAAAACTCATTCCGATGGCAACAATACGCTTTTTATACAGCGTCATAAGACGTGCAAAAGATTTCTGGTCACCTTCCAGAGTAGTTTTTACAAGCTCAGAGTCTCTTCTTGAAATTGTTAAATGTTCAATATCAGTTCTCTGACTTTCCATCGTTCACTTTAAAAGAAGGATTGATTTTATAAAAGATCAGGAGACTTACACCTATAACAAAAGGAATTAACCCACCGAGCAGAACATATGAAAAGCCTTCCATCACGATAAAAAGCACCGTAAGTATAAACCCGATAGCCGTAAGGAGAAGCCCCGCAAGAAGTGAAAAAGTCTTGAGATCAAAAGAGTTAACAGTATAAGTTCCTGTTTTAATACGAAGTTTTACTTCATGGTGATGCCACAAAATATAGAAAAATACTACGATTCCGCCGATTGAAATTCCTACGATTGGTATTATAGAAATAATAACCTGTGCTGTTGAATTGTCCATGAAAACCTCCATATATAAAGTGTCCGATACATTATTAGACACTATTTATTAATATAAGTTGCAGATTTTATATATTTATTATAAACGATTTCAGTCTAAAAAGATATAATCATCAAAATATAAAGCCTCAATTTTTCCCAGAACAAGCTGCTCATTTATCAGATTCTTTATGTCGTCCTTTACCTTTTTCTCACCTATAGAAAAAAGTTCTTTTTGAGTTCGATTTGCAAAATAATTAAGGATAATTGTTGAAATGCTTTTTTTCTTCTGAACAAGTTCTTCATAAAATGCTGAATCTGGATTTGTGAATACAAACCATGGAGTTACAACAATATTTACGCCTTTAGAAAATTCAGTTTTTTCAGGTTTTGTAATTGCCCTTAATGTTCCGAATTCCTTAAACTCCTTAAGTGATTTATCTTTATTATTTTTTTCAATTGTTACCGGATCAGCCCTGCGATAATTGTTAAAACTTGCCTTGCCGGTAATAAACGAGATAAGAGTACTAAGCAAAATAAGGGCACCCATCCCGATAAGAACATATACCAGTATTTCGTTAATACTCTTTTTCATCTCCCACCTCAGATATTTTTTTTAACCCCAAAGATTATACGGATTTACCATTCTTCCATTTTTAAACACAGTAAAGTGGCAATGAGGTCCGGTACTCTGTCCGGTACTTCCAACATATCCGATTACATTGTTTGTATAAACATAACTTCCAACATTATAAGTATTGTTGAATGCAGACATATGACCATATAAAGTTTTATATCCAGAGTGATGTCTGATAACTATATAGTTTCCATAAACATTACTCCAACCTTTCTGAACAATTGTTCCTTCCATTGCGGCGTAAATATTAGTTCCTTTTGCACAAGCCATATCAATTCCACCATGGAACTGTCTTCGTCCTGTAAATGGACTTCCACGCCATCCGAAATAAGAAGTAATTCTGTATCTTCCATGAATCGGTTTTCTGAATAAGTCGCCGTTAATTTCCTGTCTTGTAATCCAGTCAAGCTCTGCACCAGGAACAAATATAGACTGACCTGCACTGAATTCTTTATCAAGTGCAACATGGTTGACATTTGCAACATCTGCTGCTTCTACTTCATATTTTTTTGCAATTGTTTCTGCAGTTTCACCATCAGTTTTTACGTTGTAAAGAATTCCATCGAGTGAAGGTATTTTAATATTCTGTCCAATCTGAATTGTTCTTGTTGCATGAATTTTATTCACACTGATAAGTGTATCCTGTGACACACCATATTTTTCTGCGATGACACCAATCATGTCACCTTCTTTAATTCTATACGATGTATAATAAAGTCCACCGTCAATCATTTTCTTTTCAGATTCTTCCAAAGCCAAAACATCTTTACGGACTTCTTCAGTTTCTTCTTCAGATACAACGATATCTTTTTCACCGGTTGCATCTTCTATTTTTTCAATAGTGTCATACTGAGGAACCGCAGATATTTCGAGACCACCGACACCATTCTGCTCTTCAAATTCTTGTTGAGTTTTAATAGCTTTAAAACAATAAGTCGCACTGCCTGCAATAAAAGCGGCAACACAGAAACTTGCTGAAATTTTTAATATAAGTTCACTCTTTTTTGTCATAGTTTCCCTTGATAATCACTATTGAAAATTAAGGCTCTCTGGACCTTCTATTTTACCCTATTTTTTTATTTATGCCAATTAAATAAGTTTCAAAAGATTCACTTCTGCAGGCCGCGGGTTTAAAGCCCCTTGCAGTCGTAAAAACTTCCCTCATTTTCCTCAAAAGAGCCTGCTGGTCACCATTCTGGAAAATCTTTACCGCAAAATTACCGCCTTTTTTTAACATAGCCTGTGCGTACCATATGGCCATTTCAACAAGGCCTTCACTTCTGGCAGTATCAACAGTTCGGTTTCCAGTAGTCAAAGGAGCGGCATCGCAGACAACAAGATCGTAAGGTCCAATTGCCATAATCTGATCACGAATTTCCTTGAGGTTAAGATCTCCCTGAATAAACGTCAGATTATCACCCTTTACGTCTTTTGAAAGCGGATTTAAGTCGCATGAAACGACCCTACCGGTTCCTTCCATCTTTCGAAGTAGAAATGAAGTCCAGCTTCCAGGGCTTGCACCCAGGTCAAGAACGGTATAATTCTTTTTAATCATCCCGAATTTTTCATCTATTTCCTGAAGTTTGTAAACAGAACGAGCCGGATAACCCTCAGAAAAAGCTTTTCTTGACCAGAAATCTGGTTTTTCATAACTATTTGCTGACATACAAAAAATATCGGCACAAATTTACCATTTCTACAGTCAAAATCCTCACCATCTCCACAAAGAACTAAGTCTTTTTTACATATTCCGATGGAAAATAAGGCTTTTTTCCATTATAATTATACATATGGATGTTAAGGAAATACGAAGCGAAATAGAAAAAAATCTCAATGTCTTTCTTCCACAGGCTGTAAACGATATCTGGAAAAAAATGATATTCTCTACCCTTCCGGAAGCAGTGACAGATAATCATATAAATGAACTTTTAATTCCATGCAGGTCCCTCATGTCCCTCGGCGGCAAACGATGGAGACCTCTTCTTCAGGTTTTGTGTTCAATGATGGTTTCAGAAGCCCTTACAGGCAGAGCAGAATCCTCAGAAAGCTATAAGCTTACGCCTTTAGTTGAATTTGTTCACACAGCCAGCCTCATTCACGACGACATCGAAGACGGTGCCGACACCAGACGCGGTCAAAGTGCAGTTCACATTCAATACGGAATCGACAAGGCTTTAAATGCAGGTTCATGGCTTTATTTTGCAGCACCTTCTGCAATTGAAAATCTCGACATAAGTCAGGAAAAGAAAAACCTTTATTACAGTATTTTTATGACTGAACTCAGACGACTTCATCTCGGACAGGCTATGGACATTTTCTGGCACAATAATCCGGAAGTTTTCCCTTCAATGCAGGAATACCAGGCAATGGTTCAAAATAAAACAGGAACTCTTTCCCGCCTTGCTGTCATGACTGGAGTCATTTCAGGCGGAGGAACAAAAGAACAGGCCGAAAAAGCCGGAATAATTGCTCAAAGTATTGGAGAAGGCTTTCAGATTCTTGATGATGTTCAAAACCTTACTACAGGCAACCCCGGAAAAAAACGCGGAGATGACATTGTAGAAGGTAAAAAAAGTCTTCCAGTCCTTATGCATATTCAGGAATATCCTCAGGATAAGGATGTAATTTCTGAATGCTTTTACAAAGCGCGAAAAGAAGGTATAATGTCAGACAGCGTTGAACGATGTATTTCTGTTCTCGAAAAAGGAGGCTGTATTAAGAAGGCATTCGAAAAAGGTCATGCGCTTGTAAAAGAAAAAAGTCTTGAGCTTGTCCTTCTTTTTGAAAAAGAAGACAGACTTTCTCAAAGCGCCACTCAGATTATAGATCTTTTTGAATCAATGCTTCCACAGATTTAAAAATAACCATAAAAAAATACACAGGGGGAAACACTTATGAAAGAACAGGCAGAATCACTTAACACTCAGGCAATTAATCTTGCACAGAATGGTGATTACACCGAAGCAATCGCGTGTTTTAAAAGAGCAATCGTTGTTGAAAAATCAAATTACCTTTTGTGGTTTAACCTTGGTGTAACATACAGAGATGCAGGACAGCTTTTGTCTGCAAAAGAATGTCTTTTAAAAGCATACGACATAAATGATGTAGACCGTGATGTTCTTGAAACACTTGCCCTTGTAAGTTTATCAATGCACGATTTTGAAGATGCATTTGATTTCTGTACACAGGGACTTGATTTATATCCGACAGATGCAAATTTATGGAATACAGCAGGTGTTCTCTTTTTTAATCAGTCAGATTTCCCTCAGGCAGCAGAAGCTTTTGAAAGGGCAATAACAATTAACCCGTATTATTACGACGCTCTCTACAACCTTCGCGACACATATGACGAGCTTGGAAACAAAACCGGTAAAGCTGAATGTATACGCAAGATGAAAGCTTTAAAAAATACATCAGGAAACTGATATGAAAAAAAATGCAATCGTAAGAAAGATAAATACTGATGACCCGAAACGGAAAAACATAGTTATCGTTGAACCTATTGCTTACACAGAATGTGCAGGCTGCCACGAAAACTGTTCTAAAAAAGGAAATTTAATTCCGGCTGCTAATACACAAAACCTTTCGTTAAAGGAAGGTTCACTTGTAATAATAAGTTCTTCAAAAACTCAGGAGGCACTTGAAAGCATAATCTTTCTTCTCTTTCCCATCGTAAGTGCAATTACAGGTTTTGTTCTTTCAAATCCAATTTATTCTTTTTTTATAAACCTAAAAAAAAGCGGTACATTAAGTACCGCCTGTCCCGAAAGTATAAAAGCAGTTATCGTGCTTCTTTTCTTTGCATCAGCATCGCTTTTAGTGTTCATCCTTTCAAGAACAAAAAAGCTTATGCTCTATCCCGAAATCACAGATGTTCTCGAGCAAGGGCGCTGATTTCGTCTGCCATTGATGAAAGCGGAACCTGTCTCTGAACTGCACCAAGTTCGTAAGCAACTTTAGGCATTCCGTAAACAATCGAAGTCTTTTCATCCTGACCTATTGTCCATGCACCCTGGGTTCTCATCTCCGCAAGTTCTGCTGCGCCATCACGTCCCATACCTGTCATGATTACACCAAGCGCATTGTTTTTATACACTTCTGCAACAGATTCAAAGAGAACATCAGCAGAAGGACGATGTCCGTTTCTCTGCGGATCCTGAGAAAGTCTTATTACATTACCGTCTAATTTTCTTTCAATTTTTATATGATAGTTTCCAGGTGCAATGTAAACATTTCCACCTTCAACTTTCTGCCCGTCTTCTGCTTCGTGAACTTTAAGAGGACAGATTCTGTCAAGGCTCATTGCAAATTCTCTTGTAAAACCTGCAGGCATATGCTGTACAACGAGTACAGGCTGTTTTAAATGCGGATCGATAAGCTTAAACACTTCTCTAAGTGCATTAGGTCCGCCTGTTGAAATTCCAATTGCGATAATCTGAATTCTTCCAGGATCACGCAAAGGTTTTATTATCATCGGTTCCTTTTTTTCCGGCGGATTCCACTCAAATGCTTTTTGAACAGGAACAATCTTATCTGTAATTTTTTCTACATTCTGTTCCTGAAGTGATTCAATTTTTTCCTTTTTCTGTTCAAGAACAAATCTTTCCGCTTCACGAAGTTTAATCTGTCTGATAAAGAAATCAGGTTCATAAACATCTTTTCCGTGAATTGCTGCGTATGAAAAACCGTAAGATGAGATTAATTCAACAAGTCTGTCAGCAACAGAAGACAAATCTGCAGTAACAGAACCATTTGGTTTTGTAAGAAAGTCACTCGCACCAAGTTCGAGCGCTTCCATTGTTACTGTTGCACCTTCTGTAGCAATACTTGAAAGAATAATTACAGGAACATCCCATCTTCTTTTCTTTCGTTCCTTTAAAAAATCAATGCCGCTCATTACCGGCATTTCTATATCAAGAACAATTACATCCGGCTTAAATTCTTCAACACGCTGAAGAGCTATTTCACCGTTCATTGCTTTTGCACAAACCGACAAACCCTGTGTATTTTCGATTATGCGTGAAATGAGATTTCTCATTAATGCAGAGTCATCACATACGAGAACAGAAATATCTTCTTTCATAAACAAATTCCACCCACTAAATTACTGAATATTTTTCTGATATAGGCAAGCCCATTCAGTCTTTAGAAATTCAAACTTAGTATCCATACCAAACAAAGATTCTGAATGTCCAATAAAGAGATAAGAATGTGAACCTAAAGCATCATAAAACTTATTGACTACAGCAGTCTGAGCTGCTTCATCGAAATAAATCAAAACATTCCGACAAAAGATAACATCAAGATTTCTTGCGCCAGAATCGTTTTTAAGATTGTGATAGTCAAATTTAATTTTTTCCATCAGGGATTTATTTACCTGATATCCACCCTCTACTTTCGTAAAATATTTTGCAAGATAGTTTTCAGGGACTCCGGCTATTCGAGGTTCCGGATAAAAACCCTGCTGACCAACCATAAGTGATTTTAAGGAAAGATCTGATGCCGTTACTTTAAAATCATAACCGGCAGGAAGGATTTCAGAAAGAATCATGGCAATTGTATACGGCTCTTCTCCCGTTGAACAGCCTGCACTCCAGATTCTTATCATCTTATCCGAAGTTTTTTTCTTTTCTTCCAGAATATGAGGAATAACATATTTTTCCAGAGCATCAAAATGGGGTTGATTTCTGAAAAACCTTGTCAAATTTGTCGTTACCGAATCAAGAAGGACTTTCATCTCCTCTTTATTTTCAGTAATGAGCTTGTAATAATCCTGAATTGAATCCAATTTTTTTTCTCTGAGGCGTTCCTTTAGTCTGCTGTCAAGAATAGAACGGTTTGTTTCAGAAAAAGTTATTCCGCTTTCATCATAAATGGTCTTGCGAAATAATTCAAAATCTTCATCATTTAACACTTCTACCATAGTTATCTATTATACACTCGAGATAGTAAAAAGTAAAATGATTTTCCCGAGGTATATTCTCCCTCTCTCAATTCACTTTTACTTGCAGAATGTTGTTATTGTGACTGTCCCGTTTGGAGTTACGCAGCTGATTTTCCAGCCTTCTCTGAGAATTTCCTGAATCTGTCTGTCTGCTACTTTGTCACCGGCTTTGCAGATATAAGTCCTTACTTTTGTCTGAGTATCTACCATAGAGCAAATTCCTCCTTGATAAAATCAAAAATCTACACCTGTTCTTAATCTATACTATATTTATTGACGGTTTTTTTTGATTTTTCTTTAGCAAACCCCCAAAAATGCAGATTTTTTCTATATTATTGCCAAAGACAGTCTGTTTATGATAAAATAATCTACTTTATAAATACTTAAAAAGGATGACTTTATTATGAAAAAAAGCTCTTATACAATCGGCGCATTTATCGTACTGCTTTTTGCAGCTATAGTATTTGTTGCAATTCCAGCTATTTCAGGTATCACTGACAGCTCAAGACTTCCACCTTATGCTTATTTTAACTCAAAACCCATCACTTTCTCTGAAGGTTCTGACTTTCTAAAAGCAGCACAGGAAGAAATGCAGCTTTATGAATCCCGCGGTTACGACCTTAACAATCCTGATTACCGTTCTTTCTTCTATTCACAGATTTTTGATTCTGCCTTTACAAAGGTTATTTCAAAAAATATCCTGAATTTCTTTACAAACAGCACAGGTTATATCGTATCTGAATTTGCAATCGACAGAAAAATCAGAAACGATTCGGCTTTTTTAGATGGATCAGGAACTTTCTCAGCGGCACTTTACGAAGATCTTTCGGATACAGATAAAAGAAATATCAGAAACAACCTCAGAGAAGAACTTACTGCTCTCAGAAGCTATGAGGACATTTTCGGCTCAGCAGAAGAAATTGGAAAATATCCAATATACGGATTAAAGACTTCTACAGCAGAAGTAGATTTTATCCGCAAACTTTCAAGCAATCTTTACTCATTCGAAATGGTATCATTTGATACAAAACAGTTCCCTGATTCAGAAAAAATTGCCTTTGGTGAAGCACATAAAGATCTTTTCGTAAAATACAATTTAAAAGTTATCACATCATCAGATGAACAGGAAATCAAAGAAGTTGCTTCACGCATCAAAAAATCAGAAATTGTTTTTGAAGATGCCATCGCAGAATATTCAAAAAAACAGCTTGGTGATGAGAATACCGGCGACTTATCTGCAAACTCAAGATATCAGCTTGAAAATGCATTTACAAAACCTGAATACCTTGAAAAAGTTATTTCACTTAAACCTGGAGAAATTTCTGATATCGTTGAAACAGCCTCTACATATTGTATTTTCAAATCAATGTCAGAACCAACACAGCCAGACTTTACAAACAGTCTTACACTTACAGAAGTTTACGAATATCTTCTTACAAGAGAAAAATCAGTAATTGAAGATTATTATGTAAACCATGCAAAAGATTTTATCGCAGCTGCAAACCAGAATGGATTTGATTCTGCATGTGAAGAATATTCAAAGTCATCTACAACTTTCATGCCATTTGCACTTAATTATGGAAACACTTCATTAATCGGCGAATCAACAGCAGCAAAGGACGAAATCTTAAAATATGCAACTACGAATGAGAACTTCTTTAAAACAGCATTTAAGCTTAAGAAAAATGAAATCTCTTCTCCTGTTGTTATCAGCTCTGCTAATTCTGTAATAGTTCTTAAATGCAACGACATTACTAAAAAAGAAACTTCAGAAATTGATGCAAGTTCAATCGCAGGAACAATTAATGCAACTTCAAAGAATTCTACCAACGAATCAATTCTCGGTTCAAATCCAAGAATTAAGAGAAATGCAGAGAAATTCCTTGATACATATTTCTCACTTTTCTTCCCAAAAACAACTAAAACAGAAGAGTAACATCTATAAGTATTTATGATTTATAATAGTTTTGAATCCCTTGAAAAAGGGATTTCAAAAACTGAAATGCCTGCTCTGGTGCAATGCCAGAAAGGCACTTCGGTTCTTTACAAAGGCCGTTATTTATACTCGAAATACGATCCTGAAAAATCAATTCAAAATATAATTTCAAACCTTACAATAAATCCGGAAACACTAGTTTTAGTTATGAGCCCTGTTCTTTTTTTGGGCTATGATGAACTTATTAAAAAAACTCCTGCAAATTCAAAAATCGTATATTTTGAATTTGAAAAAGAGCTTTTTGATTTTTCACAGAACATTATCAATGAAAAATACAAAGATAAAATTATTTTATATTCAAAAAAAGATAAAACAAAATTCATAAACTATGTAAATGAAACTCCATTTAGAAAAGTAATAAGAATTGATTTTTCAGGCGGAACAGTTTTTAACAAAGATGAATATGATGAAATTTTTTACTTATCACAATCGGTCATTGATCAGTTCTGGAAAAACAGATTAACATTAATTCAGTTTGGAAGATTGTTTTCAAAAAACATTTTTAAGAACCTGCATTATCTTCCAGATTCCATCCCATTTGAGTCACTTTACAAAACTGTCACAAAACCTATCCTCGTTTTAGGCGCAGGTGAAAGTCTTGATAACACAATTAAGTCATTAAAGGAAAAGACAGAGAATTGCGGGCAATATGCAGATTCTGGCAAAACTCTGCGTGATATATTTTTTATACTCTGCGTCGATGCCGCAATTAATCCTTTGCTCGAAAACGATATAGTTCCGGATGCGATTGTTGCCGTAGAAAGTCAGTCAGTAATTGAAAAAGCTTACATTGGGAAACCCGTACTTTCAAAAATTCCGTTATTTTGCGATCTTGTAGGCAGAAGCACAATTGCAGACATTATAAAAGGCCCTGTATCTTTTTTTATTTCAGAATATTCAAATCTGAAGTTTTTAAAAGTGCTTTCTGATAATAAAATACTTCCACCTGTAATAAAACCGCTTGGATCAGTAGGTCTTGTTGCTTCAGAAATTGCGCTGCGGTTAAGAAAAAACGACGGTGTAAAGATTATCTTTTCAGGACTTGATTTTTCATTTACACCGGGAATTACACACGCAAGACAAACTCCGGCCCATAAAAGACAGCTTATAAACAACAGACGGCTAAACTCTATTTTTAACTTCCATGCATCATTTTCAACCGGGACATCTTCTTTTATTTCGAAAAACAACAGAAAAATGATTACTTCGAAAGCTCTCTTAAATTACGCGCTTTTGTTTACTGAACTTTTTTCATCACAGAAAAACTTTTTCGATGCCGGAGAATCTGGAATAAATCTTAATGCAGACAAGATTAAAATTTCAGAAGTAAATGACAGAGGAACCGATGCAGAATTTACAGACAGGCTTAACTCTCAAAAGAATACTTTTCTTCGTGACAAACTCTCTCAATACATCAATTCAGAGATAAATGCACTTAACGGATTAAAAGACATTTTATCTTACGGCGAAGAATCTGAATTCAGGGACAAAACACTAAGCCTTGACGGGCAGATTGACAGATTAACAGACACAAGGGATTATCTTTACATTCATTTTGCAGATGCACAGAAAAACACAAACCGCCAGTCATTTTTAAACCGCATAAAAATTGAATCAGACATTTTCCTTAAGCAGCTTGAAACAGCACGGCAACTGCTGGATGCTCAGTCTTTATAAATACTGCCGGGAAATTCTTTCTTCAGGATTAGTACTCAATAAATACAGAACAAATAGGAAAATCCATTCAAACGGCTTCATCAAAATATAAACAATGTCAGAACGAAGCGGAGTCGTTATGATTTTTGAAAGCGGATATCCGTGCGTATCGTAAAAATGTCTTATCTTTTTATGACATGCAGGCATTTTTTCTGCAATCAATTCTTCAAAAGCATTGGCTATCATAAGCTGTCTGTTAACAATAATTTTTACACCATGCCGTTTCCCAAATCTTAATGGCTTTACAATTCTTTTATGCCCTCCTGCCGCAACCGTACAGAGATAATGGCCCTGATATTCTAAAGGAGGCGGCGGAATCTGTGTTGATAAAGTCCAGTCGGCCGTCATCGTAAACATTTTTAAAGGTGCTTCTATGCCCTGTCCAAATCCGACAAGAATTATTTCAATAATAATTAAAAGATATACAAATCCAGCAAAAATCATTACAGGCCAGTTCGATGTAATTTTTAAAAACTCATACATCTTTTTTAAATGTGCATTATCTGTTTTCTGTATTTTTTCTTCCATAAGCGGAATCTGCTCAAGCACCGACTTTCGAAAATAATATACCGAAAGAATAATTATATTTAAATGAAACAAAAGCGGTTCACATTCAACTAACCCATTTATAAGGGAATGGTTAACAGAAAAAAATAAGGGTGCAAGTTGAATTACAATAGCGATGTTCAATAAATTCAGCAAAAGAACCCCAGAAAGACAGAATATCAAAAATAAAGGGGTCCAGTTTTTTGCGGGAACAAAAGAAAGGATAACCAGAGAAGAAAATCCTGTAACACAAAGAAAAATAAAAGTAAAAAGATATTCGCGCGAAACGGGTGTATGATATTCCCATTGATAGACCGCTTGAGACCATTCAACAAATGAAATTTTATTACTGGCCACCAGATAAAGACAGTAAAAAATAATACCGAGTAAAACTGTTATACAAAGAATAGTTTTAGGAATTATTTTCCTTTTAGAAAAAAGATTCCAGATATTAATAAATGTTATCGCAAGGGGAATTAACACAATCAAGACTGCAAAAAACATATTTCTACCTCCTGTTATTTAAAAATATAACAGAAGATTGTGTCAAAAATATGTCAATTTAAATCTATTTTACCGGCTGTGCTTTAATTTTAAGATCAAGCTCGATGTATTTTATTTTGCCGCGTTCTGAATAAGAATAACCTACCCTGCTTTTGCCGAATTTTGCCGCTACAAGCTGGGCAAGATTGGTTTGATTTGTAAACCATGAGACAACTTTATTTTTAATGGCACTGTCTTCTACAATGACAGATACAGTAATTATCTTTACATCTGAACTGTCATTATTTTCCATCACGGCTTTTTTAATAAGATCAATTACAGTTTCTGCACTGTCATAGACCGTTACAGGATGTATTTGCGTTGTAATGATTTTATAATCAGGATACTTTTGAGAAAGATATCTGCTCATTGAATCAGAAGATGTGCCGTCCACGTCTTCATCACTGGAAAACACGCCATCTGCAGCACCTGTAAAGTCCAGATCGGTAATTTTAAAATCTTCCGGAATTGACTGCTCAAATTCTTTAAAAGTATACGGCTCGCATGTTTTTACATAACCAAAATGTTTTGTATATGAGAACTCTTTGTCATTAGAAGGATATTTTAAAAGCACATCCTTAGTAAGATACGACGGATAATGATTTTCAAATTTACTCATTGTCTGTCTGTCAATTAAAAACATTTTCGGGATACTGTCAGTTCCTTCTGCATCAGAAGTAATGTCTACTTCGTACCACGAATCATTTACTTTAACAATATTCCACGAATGAGTTGAACTTGTTAAAATTGAACACGGAATTCCAAGGATATTCATGCATAACTGAAAAGACCTGCAGTATCCCGAGCATACAGTATTTTTATTTACAATTGCACTGTACACAGTCTGCAAAAGTCCTTCTGCGCGCCCTGTTCGTTTTGCATATTCATTATAAACTACATTATTACAAAAATAATCGTGAACATATTTTATTTTATCAATATCAGATTCTATAAGGCTAGCATAAAAAATTACGGGCTTTAATTCTAAATAAACTTTACTTTTAGCTTCTTCAAGATTCTCATCTTTAATAAGATACGGAATGGAAATTTCTTCTACAATGTTTTTTGCATCAGAAATAAACGTAGCCGTATTTTCCCACCAGAATAAATCCGGGTTGTCATAGTTTACGCATTCTGTAATCGCACGAAAGTCTTTTACAAGAAGCTTTACATCAGTAACCAGCCGCTTCTGTTCATGATTTTTAATCATTTCATAAATCTGATCATAAATTTTCTGTGATTCAGGTGGTAAAATTGAACGGTATAACTTAGGATTATTTTTCTGAGCAAATTCAACTGTTTTATCAAATTCTAAAGCTAAAGAATTTACTTCAGAAAAATCCTGTGTATAAAGCGAAAGCGACATTACAAAAAATGTCAGAAAGAATAAAATATTTTTTTTCATATATCTAAAACCCAATTTAATTGAGAAAGTTACTGCTCGTCTTCTTCTTTAAGAACCGCAAGGAATGCGCTCTGAGGAAGTTCAACATCACCAATCATCTTCATGCGCTTTTTACCCTCCTTCTGTTTTTCAAGAAGCTTTCTCTTACGCGTAATGTCACCACCGTAACATTTTGCAAGAACGTCTTTACGTACAGGGTTTACAGTTTCGCGAGCAATAATCTGACTTCCGATCGCACCCTGAATCGCAACCTTAAACTGCTGGCGGCTTATTTCACCTTTTAATCTGTGACAAACTTTATGAGCCTGTATTGAAGCATTATCTTTAAAGCAAAGCTGACTCAAAGCATCTACAGATTTTCCATTAAGAAGTATATCAATTTTAACAAGTTCCGTCGGGCGGTAACCGATAATTTCATAATCAAACGAAGCATAACCACGGCTGTAACTTTTTAATCTGTCATAAAAGTCAAAGAGAACTTCAGAAAGCGGCATTTCATATGTCAACTCTACACGTTTTTCATCAAGATACTGCATGTTTGTCTGCATACCTCGTTTTTCAGTACAAAGTGCCATAAGTGAACCGATATACTCAGCCGGCGTAATAATTGAAGCCTTTATATAAGGTTCTTCTGAACCACGAATTTTCCCTTCCGGATATTCTGATGGATTATCAATTTCCATATCAACTCCACCGTCAAGATGAAGCTTATATCTTACAGAAGGAGCTGTAAAAATTACGGCCTGGTCAAAGTCACGCTCAAGGCGTTCCTGAATTATTTCAAGATGAAGAAGTCCTAAAAATCCGCATCTAAAACCATTTCCCAAAGCAACAGAATTATCCTTTTCATAAATTAAACTTGCATCGTTTAATTTTAATTTTTCCATGCTGTCACGAAGTTCTTCATAATCATTTGAATCAATAGGATAAATTGAAGAATACACAACCGGTTTTACTTCTTTAAATCCGGCAAGAGGTACTTCTGCAGGATTATCAGCAATCGTAATCGTATCACCTACACTTACATCGCTTACAGTTTTAATTCCCGCAATAATATATCCTACATCGCCTGCTTCAAGAACGCCGGTATCTTCATATTTAATTTTAAAAATTCCGACCTGTTCAACTTTATAGTCCGCCTTAGAGTTCATCATGCGGATTGTATCACCAGCTTTAATTTTCCCCTGCATTACACGAATATGAACAATAACACCTCGATACGGATCGTAATGGCAGTCAAAAATCAAAGCCTGTGTTTTAGCCTCCGGATCTCCTGATGGCGGTGGAAACAATGTTACAATCGCTTCCATAAGCTCATCAATTCCCTTACCTGTTTTTGCAGAAACAAGCTGTGCTTCTTCTGGAATAAGACCCAGGTCATGATCTATCTGATGCTTAACTGCATTGATATCTGCAGAAGGAAGATCAATTTTATTTATAACAGGAACAATTGCAAGATTCTGTTCAAGCGCCATATACATATTGCTTACAGTCTGCGATTCAACACCCTGACTCGCATCAATCAAAAGCAGGGCACCCTCACACGAAGCAATCGCGCGGCTTACTTCATAAGAAAAGTCAACGTGACCAGGTGTATCAACAAAATTCAATTCATAATCGTGTCCGTCTTTTGCATGATAAGGAATCGTTACAGCCTGACTTTTTATTGTAATGCCGCGCTCACGTTCAATATCCATATTATCAAGAATCTGATTCATCATCTGACGGTCATCTATAATCTTTGCTTTCTGAATAAGACGATCAGCAAGAGTAGATTTTCCGTGATCAATATGAGCAACAATACAGAAGTTGCGTTTATATTTCATCTCTGTCATATAAAAATCCTTAAATTAAAAATAGTAAGGGCTGTCAAGATTTGCAGTTAAACCAAGAGTCATATCAAGATAACCTTTTTTCTTTCGTTTAACAGAAACCTCCGCCATCATCATTGTTTTATCATCATTAAACTGAATTTTTCCAACAGTAACAGGATCATTTTCGCTGATACCGGTTTCATCAGCAGCACTTCGCTTTAAAACCTTTGTAACAACATAAGCTCTATTATTAGAAGTACTTACTGGAAGCATCGAAATTCCGAACAGCGGAATAAACGAATTCTGAATCGTATCGTTTTTATAAAAATGATATCCCGGAGACTTTGGCCTTTCAGTAAGATACAGAATGCATTTTTTCTTTGCCTTAGCTGAATCAAGGTATTCACATCTTATAATCGTATCAGGAACATAACCTCTCAGAATTGTCTGAACATCTGCAATATTTCTTACAGTTTTTCCTTCGATTGAAGTAATAATATCACCAACTTTAATTCCAGCTTTTGCAAGCGTAGAGTTTGGAGCAAAATATTCAATTTCCAAACCGGAATCTTTTGTTCCGACTCTATAGTTATGTCCGAATCCTCCAATCCATGGAAGCCTTCTGTTTCCACCATGATAAAGTATTGCAATTTCCTGCTTAATGTATTCAACCGGAATTGCAAAATTTAACCCCTGATACTGAAGGATCCCGGAAAATACTACAGCCTGAACATTTCCATTAACATCAACACAAGGACCGCCTGAGTTACCTGAATTAACCGCTGCATCAATCTGAAGAACGGTTCCTGTTGTAAAAAGCCTTCTGTTGGTAGAAGAAACGATTCCACTTGTAATCGTACTTTCAAGTCCAAGTGGTGAACCAATTGCAAAAATTCTATCACCAGGTTTTAAATCGGAGCTTGATCCGAGCGGAAAGACATATGGAGGTTTTATTTCTGTCTTTAAAAGTGCCAGATCGTGAATACTATCCCAGCCAACAACCTTTACAGGAATTCTGTCATCTTCATTACCTGCAAGTTTTATATAAACTTTTCCATAGCCTTCATATTTAGGATCTACAACTTCACTTATTACGTGATGGTTTGTAATGATATAACCCCGTTCATCAATAAAAAAACCTGAACCGATTACACGATTTGCAAAACCAACACCTGATTTAATTTTAACACCAAGGTCAACCCAGATTGTAACCGTTCCTTTAATGCATTCAGAAATATTCTCTTTTGCAACAGCATTCTTTTTAATCTGACTTCCTGGAATTGCATTATAAAAAAGTTTTTCAAGATCTGCTTTAGTTCCTACACTGGAAGCAAGCTTTTCAAAGCCCGCATTAACAAGTGACTGATAAGCAAAATACGCTTCCAAATAGTCTTTCTGTTCAATCTGAGAAGTACAGTAATCCCTTACATAATTCGAAGTATATTCGATTAATTCCTCATCCTGAAGAATTACAGAAGCCCATAAAGCTTCACATGGCCTTAACATAATGATTCGCTTTATGCGTTCAATTTCACTCTTTTTTATTTCTTCAAGAGAACGTTCTCTTGATTCAACTTCAACCGTTTTAGGCTGCTCAGTCCTGGACGAAAGACACGAAAAAGCAATCAAAGAAAATAAAACTAACAGAGATGGCAGAATTTTATTTTTATACATTTATTCTTTTCCACCTTCTGACGGATTTGCATCATCTTTATTTTCTTCTTTAACTGGTCTGTCAATCTCAACCTTTTTAAGAAATATTGACTTTCCAAAAATAATCGCACGGATATAGCAGCTGTCTTTTTCAAATTCCTTCTGAATAACATGTCCCTGAGGAATTCCTGCAAGTTCCTCGAGAATTGCATTTTCAAATTCTGATTTATCTGCTTTTTCAAGCCAGTAAATATTTTCTGTCTTTCCTGCTACGACATCAAAAAAATGCTCTGCAACTTTTACAGAAACAGGAATTTTATTTTCCGTTGTAACTGCAACCCAGATTTTTCTATTTGATAAATCACGAATAATATATGCATTCTCTTCTTTTACAAGACCATTTTCCTTAGCGAACAATGTATAAGAACAATCCATCTCTCCATTAAAGTCTGTATCCCAGAATTTCTTTACTGCTCCATGAGGTAAATAAGTTTCTGTGTAATCAATTTTTGTATCAAGATTTGTATCAAATTCAATTGTCTTTAAATAAATATCTGCATCTGCAAGTGGTGTTCCCCAAAGGTTAACAGTAACCGCAGCTTTATCAGCATCCGAAAGCTGAATGTCTTTACTTCCAACTGAATACTTTTCTGTTACTTCGAAAATCGAATCACCATCAGTATCTACATTTCTTATTGTACAGATATCACCTTCAAGGTTAAATCTTGCATTCGCATAAACCTTGCCGTTTGCAGAATACACTGCACTGTAAACATTTCCATTAAGAAGAGAGAACGTAATTTTAGCACCTGGTTTTTCAAGAGAAGGTCTTATAACTGTATTTGCAGACGCAACTATTTCGTCAACGGCAAATAAATCTGAGCCATGAACCAAAGTTGTTTCATCAATAATAAAGAAATCAGTTCCAACCACCTCAGGTGCCTTTATCATTGCAAATGGAGAACTCTTATACGTTTCATCAATTATGTTATAGATTTCGTAATTATCCATACCCTGATCTTCATCAGGAATATCAAGACTTTTAAATACAACAGCATTTACATTCGGATATGTTCCATATTTAACAATTGCACTCTGATCATAAACAAACATCTGAACCGGCATGCCGAAATCACATTCAATAAACCATTCTATACTCAAATCATTATCAGCATCATAGGTAATTTCTTTTGCGCGGCCTCTTTCATATTTTACAATAAGATTTGCTTCAAGATTATTACTTGTGTCATAAATCAGAGTTCCGTTAAATGCATCAAGATGTTCATTAAAATATTTTCTTAAATCTTCATCTTTTATCATTGTATAAAACTGAATCAAAAGCTTTTCATCAATTTCTCCGTCAATAAATTCCATAAAATAATCAACAGCTTCTTCTTCTGTAATTACACCGGCCTCAAGAGCTGCAACAGGATATAAAATATTTTTAAAACCTCTTGCATTAAATGCTTTTAAAAGTCTTACTTGAGTTTCTCCCTCAGAAAAAATACTTGCATAGATTTCAAGATCACTGTATTCCCTGTCATAATCAGGAACTCTTGCAATAAAACTGTCTGCAATCTTTCTGGCAACAGGAGAAAGTTTTACTTTTTCAAATCCAGTTTTATCTTCATTTTCTTTATATAAAAGGTTATATTCATATCCGAAAAACAGATAGAAAAATCTTGCATCATCCGGATAAACACGACGTGCACTTTCAATTTTCTGTTCTGCTTTTAAAATAGATTCTGCTGTATTAATTTCGTAATAAGCTTTTGCCCTGATAAATTCTGCATCGCTTGAAAAAATCATAGGTTCACTATCAAGAACTTTAACAGCCTGTTCTGGTTTTCCTACAGTACACAATAAATCTGCATAAAAAATTCTTGCATTATTCTGATTATAATCTACCCACTGGGTTTTATCAGAATTTAATGCAACTTCAATTAAAGGAAGAAACTCATAACGAGGATAACCTAAATTATAAAGTGTAAACGCACAGAAATAATATAGATCTGCAACTGTATTGTCATATTCAATTCCTGTCTGGCACGCTTTGAGGGAAGAATCCCAGTCACTTTCTGTTACATAATGTTTTGCAAGCTGAAGATAACGTAAAGCCGTTTTTCTGTTTGCTGAACGCGAGCTGTCTGTATCTGCATACAGATTGCAAATTAAAAATAAAGATACAACAATACTTACAAACTTTTTCATAAAATCACCAGTTAATCTTTAACAATCCAGTCTTTATATCCAAAAACACTGCCCCAAACGGCACGTATTTTTTTATCACCACCAAGTTCCTCTACAATTGGAATAAGGCTTTTATCTGATTCACTTACCTTAAAATCCGAAAGCACATCGTTAAGCGTCTTCTGCCCCTTTCCCTTTGTAAAAACCCGGTCCGAAACACCTCTGCTTCTAAAACAGAATGGAAAACTTACTCCATTTAAAGAATAAATTTTCTCTTCTTTTGTTACAAACTGAATTTCTGCAAAACCCTTTCTTTCTTTAAGTTCTTTTACATGCAGAGTACCAGTTTCAAAGTCAAAAGACCCCTCATCTTCTATTATAGCAAAAAAACCCGATTCAGTCGCCTTTTTTTCAGTTTTTTTTACAAAAAGATTACTGTCCTTTACAAACACTTCTATACCATTTTTGTTCAGTTTTAACGCCGGAGCTTCTTTAATGACGCTTTTTACAAACGAAAAAGGAACTCTTTCTCCATTTTTAACCGTTTCAAAAGCCCTGTATAAAAGCGCATTTTTACTGCAGTCATCCAGAGAATAAAAAACATCCTTATCAAAACATACCCCACCGCTGCATTTTTTCCATTTATAATCCTTGAGAACTCTGTCTATATGTTCCTTTTCATACAATGCTTTTTCCCGTCCATTAATTAAAGCAGTTTTCCAGCCCGGATAAGTCTGGTCAAAAACCGGGATAATTACATTTCTTATTCTGTTTCTAAGATATTCATTATCAGAATTCGTACTATCCGTACGCCATTTTACATTTTTGAGTTTAAGATATTCTTCAATTTCACTCCGTTCAATTTCGATAAGCGGCCTGATATAAATAAGCTTAAATCCATCAATATCTTCTTTTCTTGTTTCAAGGATTCCATATCTGGACATACTTCCCGCACCCTGAATAAAACGCATGATTAAAGTTTCAAGCTGATCGTTTTTATTATGAGCAAGTGCAAAATATATTTTTGTCCATACCGAATTTTTCTTTTTAAGTTCAATACAGAAATTCTTAAAAGCTTCATACCTTAAATAACGCGCAGCTTCTTCAATTCCGCGTTTTCTTTTTTCTGAAGTAAGAAAAACCTCATCTTTTTTAAGTGAAATTACTTCACAGTTTACTTTTAAGTTTTTTGAATTTAATTTTTTACAATAATTCTTTACATATTCACAGTCACCACTGCTTTCTTTTTTTTCACGGATTCTGTGATCAATCGTTACAACATTAATCGTGTAAACACATTTTTTTTCTTTTCCGGCGTTCTCAAAAATATCTGCAATGCTCGTCAAAAGACATATAGAATCCGCTCCCCCGGAAACTCCAAGACATAAAGCATCACCAAAAGAAAACATGTTTCTTTTTAAAAGAGATTCAACACGAAAATTAAAATCAAAAATAAAATCGTCTTTACACATAAAAAAAGTCATTGCAGGAAAAATAATCTCCCACAATGACTGTTCATTCTCCTTAACAGGATATGCCGAAATTAGCGGCCTGCCGAGATGCTTACAAGTGAAGTTTCTGCAGGAGTAAGAATTGTAATTTTATCTCCAAGGTTCATATCTTTTACGCAGAATTTTTCACCGATGTTGATTTTGGAAATATCGAGAACTATTCTTTCCGGTACATCAACTGGCTTAGCTTTAATTGTAACTTCTGGAATGTGTTTAAGGAGGAATCCACCCTTAAGAACACCTGCAGGAGTTCCTGAATACTGAAGTTTCATTTTGAGAACGATTTCTTTATCTGCAGCTGGTTCCCAGAAGTCTGCATGAAGAACTTTGTCTTCACGGATGTTGTATTCAACATCTTTGATAAATACACTGTGTGCTGCGCCATCAATATTCAATGTGAATAATGTTGTTGCTGTAATTGATCTCCATACTTTGTTAAATTCTACAGAGTCAACGTCTACCATTGTTGACTTTCCTTCTGAATTGTAAACAATAGCAGGAATGCGGCCAGCTGCTCTTAAAAGTTTTGCAGCTTTTTTACCAGTTTCTTTGCGGCTTTTTGCCTCAAGTGTTACTTTGTCCATAATTGGAACTCCTATAAAAATAATTAATTTATTTTAGGAAATGCCCGCAGAAAATTGCGAAAAGAATAGATAAGAAACGTTATCATACACCCCATCGTTCATCACGCCAGAGCTTTCCATAAATATACTGGGACGACAGGATTCGAACCTGTGGAATACCGGCACCAAAAGCCGGGGGCTTACCGCTTGCCGACGTCCCAAGATACAGAGTGTATGATATCAAAAATGAAATATTTTGTCTATTATTCAGCTTCTGAGCCAGATTCGATTACATGACCTGCATTATATTCATCAAGAATTTTATTCTGCAACTCTGTACGGAATTCCGGGCTGATTGGGTGAGCAACATCTTTGTATTCACCAGTAGAAGTCTTTTTGCTTGGCATAGCAATAAAAAGGCCGTCTTTTCCTTCGATGATTTTGACATTGTGCACAACAAAGCAATTGTCAAAAGTTACTGTAACATAAGCCTTAAGCTTTCCCTCTGATGTTACCTTACGAATCCGTAATTCTGTTATTTGCATGTATTCCTCCTTAAAAGCAGTAGCAAATGTTCCATAAACCGGACAACGCATTTCGGGCTTTTGTTGCTTCTTCAGCTGTAGCAAAAACTCCAAATACAGTAGACCCTGAGCCTGACATATCTGTAAACAGGGCACCGTTTTTCTTAAGATCGGAAATAACCTGCCCTATTACCGGATAACTATCCACTATAACCCTGGTAAAAGTATTTACAAAGTTCCACTCAGAAACATTTCCGTTATAAATACTCTCTAGCTGATCCAGCAAAGGATATTCCAGCTTTTCCCCAGATTCATAGAATCTGTCTACAAGGCTATAAGCTTCTTTTGTAGAACTATGAATCCCCGGAAACACCAGTAAATAATGTAAATCTTTCCGCCGGTCAATTTTTCTGACAAATTCACCACGCCCTGTAACGACAGCAGCCCCTCCAGAGTTTCTGTCACAGTTTACGAAAAAAAATACATCGCTACCGACCTGAGAAGCAACATAATTAAGCTGCTCCTGGTCAAGTGTTAATCCACACAATAAACATAGAGCATTTAAAAAAGACGCAGCGTCACTGGAACCCCCTCCGAGTCCGCCACCTGAAGGTATTCTTTTTTTAATACTGACTTCTACTCCCGGCAAATCCTGATTTACCAGGTTTTTAAATGCATTATATGTTGAATTTATCGTATTCTGTTCAGGCAATTCAAATAAATCGCACTTTACAGAACAAAAGTTCTTTCCTCCGGTCATTCTGACGACAATATCATCGCAAAGACTGACAGTCGAAAATATACTTTCGATTCCATGAAAACCGTCATCACGAATCGGGAGAACTTTTAACCCCAGATTTATCTTCGCAGGTGCAGTAACATGAATCTCGTTCAACATAAGATAATTATACCCTTACTTTTTTCACATTGTCAAATTTTTCCATAAATTGGTATTTTTTACCAGATGAGACTCAGCAGACTATATATATAAATAGTTGAATAATTAGTTAAGGATAACTAAACTACATTCATGTTACCCTCTGATTCTATTATAGGCTTATCAAGTATTGGCAGTATTGTGTTTTCATACGCTGATGAATACAGTGATGAAAATTTAATCGACAGCGAAATCGCAAATGATTTTGAAAGTGCAGAGACTAACGATGACTTTGCAGATTTCGATGACGATATGGATCTTTACGGGGATTATGATAACGATGATGAAACATCGTTAGACATGCCTTTGTAATCAAGTTTAGTTCCGTTGTGCCAGAGCTTTTCAAGATCATAAAAATCCCTTGCCTGTTTTGACATCAGGTGAACAACTATATTTCCAAGGTCAATCAGATTCCAGTCATCTCCATCCGGAGATTTTTTATTTGTAAGATGAATTTCAAGATCATTTTCTTTAATGTACTCTTTAACCTGTCGGTAAAGTCCCTGCCAGTGAGTACTGCTGTTTACTGTTGCAATTACAAAATAATCTGTCCAGCTGTTTAATTCTGAAATATTAATTACAACAACATCTTCACCTTTGCCATCTTCGAGTAACTGTGCTATTTCTAATGCTTTATCCTGTGTATTTTTCATTTATCAGTTTTCCTTCTTCTTATCATGAACCCAGCGGCCATCAAAGTTTTTTCCAAGTACGAGAGTAAAGTCTACATTACTTACATTCTCTTCATCACCTTCTTTGATAGCTTCTTCTTCAATTTTAGTACAGTGAATGAAATCACCTATACTTTTTGCAATTTCCGGCTGACCAATGTGATCAATGATATAAGTTTCTTCAATCTCATCTTCAGTTTTTGCATTTGCTATATCAAGAACTTCAAACGCAGCACCCTGGAGCAGAATCTGAGTATTATGTGCAAGTCCCTGAACCTTTGTTCCGTTTAAGATGCGTAGAATATACGGTCTGGCATTTGCCGTTCCAGAAGGAGAAACAACAGAGTTGATTGCCTTCTTAACAACATCTTTAATATACTCACCATTTCTAAACGGCATTAACAGAGTTTTTCCGTCCACTGTATTTTCTTTTCCGGTAACAGTTATGTATTCGAAACGTTCAGTATCAACCTGTGAAATATAAGTAAGAAGTTCAAACAAGTCCTGTGTTTTTCCGTTAAAAGAAATTCGTGACGCAATCTGATCAAAATGTTTTTTAGTTAAAAATGTATTCGCGTTTAATTTTAATGCAGAAAAAAACGCAACGACAGCATCCTGTCTTCTTTCCTGAATGAACTTATCAGAATCATCATCTTCAAAATAAGTCATAAAGGTTTTTATTTTATCACCATCAAGTGTAACTCTTCCGCTAGGTAAAAGCCATTTTTCTCCTACAGGAGATTCCAGATCAACAGAAACCGGAATAAAAATTTCAAGACCACCGAGAAGATCAGACATCTCGATGAAATTTTTCATCGAAACTGTAATATGAAAAGGAATATCTACATCAATAAAATCTGCAATTTCTGAACAGTACTGTTCAACACCCAGTTCAGAATAAATGGCATCAATTCTATCTACACGGTCAATCGAACGATGAAGTCCACCTGTATTTCCAGGAATATTTGCAAGGACGCCTTTACCGGTTACAGGATAATAAATTAAGACATCTGTAAATAAAGCCTGATTTTTATCTTCGAGAACAAATAAAACTTTAATTACAGGATCCTGCTTAAGATTTTCTTTTACTGTGTCATGTTTTACAGAAAGCATGATTACTGTAATTACAGCAGCTACAATAGCAAGAATTAACCCAACGAGAATTAAACTTTTCTGTTCACTCTTTGTCCTCATTTTTTCCCCTTTACGAAAATTTTACATTCACTTTCTGTTTTTTTCAAGTTCCTTCATGAATTTATATGTAAGCGGATGCACTTTTTTGCCCTTTTTAGCAACATAATCAAGATTTTCCTTTAATACAGTATAAACCATTTCATCAAGACTAAGTTTCATAAGACGGTCGATGTATTCTTCTGTAACAAACTCCCGTCCGGGTTCTATTTTATCAGCAACATAAAGAATCTTTGCAAGCGAACACAGGTTTTCACCGCCAAAAGTATGACACGCAATTGCCTGTATTATTTCTTCATCGTCTATTCCAAAATCCTGCTTAATCTTAACAGCAGCTGCCCTTCCGTGAAGTAGCGAAGGCTTGTC
Source organism: Treponema sp. (assembly GCA_017553635.1). Classification (GTDB taxonomy): domain Bacteria; phylum Spirochaetota; class Spirochaetia; order Treponematales; family Treponemataceae; genus Treponema_D. The sequence continues at coordinate 38,094 of JAFZKN010000007.1, forward strand.
TTTTTCAATCTCAGAAATCGGGCTTCCGTCTTTTGAAGCAAAAGAAATTAAAAGTCTGTCATCCATTTTCTTGCACATGTCGTGTGCAATACCGCAGAGATAACCTCTTTTTTCGTCAATTCCTTCTTTTTTACACAGCCTTGCACACATTTCTGCAGTTCTTACACTGTGTTCATAACGGCTTTCGTTTACCGCAGCCATCGTATATTTTCTTATATCTTCTATTAATTTGTCGTAATTCATCTGGCGTAATTATTTTTCGTATCCATATAATCTGTTTTCTATAATATAATCATAAACTGCCTGAGGAACAAGATACCTCCATCCGGCTCCCTTTGCAATTCTGGCTCTTATTTCTGTTGATGACACAGGTAATATTAAATTTTTAAGCGGAACATAATCAAAAGGAAACTGAGAAAACACCTTAAGATAATCACTGCTGTTAAAACCGCCTGTATATTCTCCGCTGTTTTCATTTTCAAAACCTTCTGTATCAACCGTTATTGTTTTCTGTCTCTGGGCAATTATGATATCTGTAATACTGGCAAGCTCTTCTGCACCCTTCCACTTGTTAAACTCAAAGGCATTTTCCTGTCCCATGATAAGACCAAATTTTCCTTCGAGCTGTCCTTTATATTTTTCTATAAGCGTGTGAACAGTATCAATCGTATACGAAACACCACCGCGGTCAATTTCGCATGTTTCTGTTTCAAAACGGCTGTCGCTTTTAAAAGTATTCCTTAACATTGCAACACGGTTTTCTGCAGATTCTACGTGAAGCATTTTTTTATGAGGCGGAATAAAAGTAGGGACAAAAAGAATTTTATCATAACCAAGTGACCTGCATACATCATCTGCAAGTGCAATATGTCCGATATGAACCGGATTAAATGTTCCGCCAAAAATTGCTATCTTCATAAACTACTCCACTACAGGCTGCTGAAAAAATCAGTTACTTCCCGGGTACTGAACTTCCATATCATCATCAATTTCTGCACGCTCTTTCATAAAGTTACTCTGTTCTTCGTTTTCCTTTTTAGAAAGAGTCATCGTTGCTTTTCCGCTCTGTTCAAGCTTATCAACAAGCTCGATTACTGCTTTTTTTACAGCACCAAGTCCCCTGTTCATAAGAACAGATACAGAAAGTACAACAGTATCCTTTTCTTTTTCCTTTATCAGATTCTTTATTTCTTCTGCGCGGCCTTCACAGTCTTCTACATCAATTTTATTGCAGAGAACAATTCTAGGCTTGTCAAAAAGCTCTTCAGAAAAAGATTTTAATTCGTTGCAGAGAGTATCGTAAGCGCTTAGATAATTTTCATCTGACACATCAATCATAAAGATAAGACATGCAGTGCGGCTTATGTGCTTTAAAAATCTTATTCCAAGCCCCGCACCTTCTGATGCACCTTCGATAATTCCAGGAATGTCTGCAATGATTATATCGCGGTCTTTATCTGCATTAAGCACGCCAAGATTTGGAATCTTTGTTGTAAAAGGATATGGCGCAATTTTAGGACGCGCATTTGTAAAAGCAGTAAGTAAAGAAGACTTTCCTGCATTAGGAAAACCTACAAGACCTACATCTGCCATAATCGAAAGTTCCACTCTAAGCTTTCTTGTTTCGCCTAAAGTGCCTTTATGTGCATAACGCGGTGCCTGGTTTGTAGATGACTTAAAGTGAACATTACCCCAGCCGCCTTTTCCGCCTTTTAAAAATACAAACTGTTCGTCTTCGCTCTGAGTTGTAAATTCGTAAATGAGTTCGTTTGTGTCCGGATCCCTTAAAGTTGTTCCAGGTGGAACAGGAATAATTCTGTCTTCGCCGTTCTTTCCATATTTATTCCAGCTCTGACCGTCCAGACCATTTTTTGCTTTAATGATAGGATGAAATCTTAAATGAGCAAGAGTCCTTAAATTTTTTTTAACGACAAAAATAATGTCGCCGCCATCTCCGCCGTCACCGCCGGATGGTCCGCCGTTTGGAACATACTTTTCCCGCCTGAACGAGATACAGCCGTTTCCACCTTTGCCGCTTGTAACTTCGATTAATGCTTCGTCTGCAAAACCTATCATAAAATTACCTCATAAAAAAAATACCCGGCAAGCAAACTACCGGGCATTCAACAAAAAAATACAGATTAATTATTAAGCCTTAACTGGAGTTACAGAAATAACTCTTCTGTTTTTGCGTTCAGCATAAACAACTTTTCCGTCTGCTGTAGCAAAAAGACTGTCATCTCCGGCTTTCTGTACATTGTTTCCCGGATGAAAATGTGTTCCACGCTGTCTTACAATGATGGAACCTGCTGTTACAGTTTCTCCGGCATATTTTTTAACGCCAAGGTGTTTTGGATTAGAATCGCGTCCGTTTTTTGCACCGCTTCCGCCTCTAGTTCTTCCCATATTAATCCTCCAACTTTAATTCAAAAGTTACATTTTGCGGGAACTCTTTTGAAAGGGAATCAAAACCTTCTTTCAAAAAATCCCCTATAGTCGAAATCCGCTCTTTTAGTAGAGAATCGGACTTCTCTGTTCCTGCAGTAAAACTCAAGTATCCTCTGCAGGAAGTATCTGTTTCTAATTTTATTCCGCCTGTACCAAGAAAAACTTCGATTGCAGTGCGCATTAAAATTGTAACTGCACTGCACACAATGTCTTTTCCCTTTTCGGCAAACTCTGCATGTCCCGAAGCCTTACACTCCAGAAACCTGCCATCCTTTGCCTTAACAAGCAGAACTTCCGTCATTAGCCTACGATTTCTTCAACACGTACGTTTGTGTACTGCTGTCTGTGACCGATTGTACGGTGGTAATCTTTCTTGCTCTTATATTTGAAAACAAGAACTTTTTTATCTTTGAATGAATCTTCAACTACTACAGAAACTTTTGCACCTTTAACGTATGGTGCTCCAACTGATACTTTGTCTCCGTCACTAACGAGAAGAACAGAATCGATATCAATCTTAGCGCCTTTTTCTGCATCAATTTTATCAACCTGAAGAAGAGCACCTTTTTCTGCTTTGTACTGTTTTCCCTTATATTCAACAAGTGCGTACATATATAACCTCACTTAAAATTATTTCAATCATTTACCAGGGTATTAAACGGGGATTTATACGACAGGCATAATAATGTAGGATGAATATTATCAGAATACGGGCATTTTGGTCAAGGGCATAACGTAAATTTCACTTCAAAACCTTATTTTTTTTTGTTCGTTATGCGTCGAGATTGCACGCAATCTCTCATACCCTTCTGTACCTATAACGTAAATTTCGCTTCAAAACCTTATTTTTTTTGTTCGTTATGCGTCGAGATTGCCGGCAGCCTCCTGCTGCCTGTCCGCCACTGGCGGCGTTCGTTCCGCTTCAAAACCTTTATTCATAACCTTCAGTTTAAAAAAAATGAAGGCTTCCGGTTTGTCCGAAAGCCTTTATGCGCCCGCTGCAGGTTTTGAACCTGCGACACATGGATTAACAGTCCATTGCTCTACCAGCTGAGCTAAGCGAGCATAGTTCGTTAGAACAGTAACTATATTATAAAATTATTGTTTTCATGTCAACTAACATAAAGATTTTTTTATAAATTTTCTGACAGTTTTTGCAGTAAAGACTTATGCTTACTGCAAATGATTTATGTCACAACTTATGTATTTTGACTTTTCATCAGGGCAAGAATACTATATAGTATTCATAGATTAGGAGAAAAAAATGAAAAAACTTGCAGCAGCCTTATTTGTCATTACTTTAGCTTTCCCGTTTTTCTCACAGACACAAAATGAAATAGATAAGGTAGACCTTATAATTTCAAAAATGTCTCCAAGAGCAAAAAGAGAACTTGTAATCTTTAATAAAGCACAGTTTGTAAAAGACCTTAAAGTCGTTCTTGAAGAAGAAAAAAAATATAAAGGAGATCCCCTTCCACTTCTCTTTTTAATCGATAAACAGCATAAAGCCCCGGAAGGTTATGTCCCGGTAACAGTCCCTCTTGTAAAAAACGATGACTATGCAATAAGCAGAAATGATCTCTCTCTTAGAATTGATATTATTGATGAACTTGTTAAATTGTGCAGGGCCGCTCAAAAGGACAATGTCTCTATCATGGTGAGTTCAACTTATCGAAGTTTTGAATATCAGAAAAATCTATTCCAGAGATATGCAAAACAGGATGGAGAAAAAGCCGCAGAACGCTACAGTGCCCGCCCCGGAACAAGTCAGCATCAGCTTGGAACTGCAATTGACTTCGGTTCAATAACACATGACTTTATAAATACAAAGGCTGGACAGTGGCTTTATAACAATGCCCATAAATACGGCTGGTCCCTTTCGTTTCCGCAGGAATATGAAGATGTAACAGGTTACATGTACGAATGCTGGCATTACAGATTCATCGGAGTTGCAGCATGTCAGCTTCAGAAAAAGTATTTTAACAATGTTCAGCAGTATATGCTTGAATTTATTGACCTGTGGAAGAACGAAAAGTAAATTATCCGCTTCGAGGATTGTGGCTGCCGCCTCAATCCTTTTTTTTCACTTTCTTGAGTTAAAATATTCGCAGAAGATTTCAGCAGCATCAGAGCACAGTAAATCGCACGGACGTTTTTTATAATATTCTTCCGTGCGCTCTGAACTTACACTTGATTCTATTTTATGTTCAATTGCAGTTTTATTTTTTAAAGCTTCTTCACTCTGTCCCATCGGAACAAGTCCTAAAAGTTCACGGCAGATTATCGAACCGTTTTTTTCACGGAATTTATTGCAGAGCTTTTGAATTACTTCGTAGCATTTATCTTTTGTTTCTTTATCAGAAGAGTCATCACTTCCTTCTAAAAGAGAAGCTGCCATTATCATACCGCTTACAGTTCCGCACACTTCTCTCTGACGGCCCATACCACCGCCAAAGCCCTGAGAAATTTTTAAAGCAGTATTTAAATCAACTCCGAGTTCTTCTGCAAACACTGCAAAAACTGACTGTGCACAGTTATAACCGCTTTTAAAATATTCCTGCGCTTTAGCTCCCGCTTTTTTTGGATCCATTTTTATTTCCTATTTTGATGTACAGAATCTAAAGCCGATGTAATTATAAAATTCATTCGGATCAAAACCATATCTGTCACCTGCATAAATAAATCCAGTATACGAAGACCATGAACCTCCGCGGCAAACTCTTTCTGCACCGTACTGAGGTCCACATGCTCTTTCACCGGGATTAACATCTTTATAAGTATCAAGCCAATCCCAGCAATACTCAAGAACATTTCCGCTCATATCATATAGTCCTGCTCCGTTTGAATTACCGCTTCCAGGTGCTGCATTTTTTGAATCTTTAAATACTGTTCCTGCTGTTCCAACAATATGAGTTGTATCTGTATTTGCATCACACCATGCAACTGAAGTTTCTTTTTTTTCAGAGCTGTCTAAACCGAGATCTGTAATCTGACCTGATGCAAGTCCACCACTTTGAAAACCTGCTTTAGTTACGCGTGCTGCATACTCCCATTCTGCTTCAGAAGGAAGTCTGTAGCCGTCGTTTTCCCATCTGCATTCAGCAAGATCAAGACTTGCAGTATCAGTTGAATCTCTTATCACTTCATTGTTTCTATAATAACATGGAGTTCTTCCCATCATCTCACTCAATGCATTACACCATACAACCGCATCATACCAGCTGATCATAGTTACCGGTTGATAAGCACCTTCTGATGTGGGGTCTTTCCCACGGCGGCCGTAAGCACCTTCCTGTCCCGGATTTCCAAACACATAACCTTTTTCTTCTGCATAAGTGCGAACAATGTACCAGAGATTATATGTCGTTTCAAATTTATTCATTTTAAAAGATGTAATCCATCTTGTTGATGTCATTGACTGAGAATTTTCACCGATCACATATGTATCAAAAAGAACACCTTCCTGAGGTCCAAGTTGAACCAGATCAATATCGCTGAATTTTTCAGAAGTCTTTTTTTTGTTCTGAGCAAAAATGGAACCTGCAGAAAAAACTGCCATAAAAAGAACTGCTATTGTTTTATAAATAATTTTTTTCATTTTAACCCTCTTTTTTACCAAAACTGCAGCTAAGTAAACTGCAGACCCTCCATCATAATAACATATAAAAACTGCCTGTTGTTACGATATATTTCCTGATTTTTATAAATTCTATCACATTTTAGCCACAGTGAACAGATTAAAATTACGCGCTTATACGTCAAATTTTTATAAAAAACCGTATCTATTATCATGAGGAGTTTAAAATTGAATTTGACAAAAGGCTTTTTTAGAATTCAGCATACAGCTTTATGCATTCTTTTTATGACCGGATGCGTGTCGTTTGCTGAAAAATATTTAGTTTATTCCATTAAAGAGTCACGCATTTCAGGAAACGATGTAAGTTTCTGTCTTAAAAATACCGGGACAAGGGCGATAAGTTCATTTACGGTTTATGCAGAACTTAAACTGGAATCTGAGGGGGAAGAAGCAGATTTTGTTTACATGGAAAAAAGCTTTAATGAAAACCTTGCGGAAAATGAAGAAAATGTTTTTTCATTCAATCCAAAAGAGTTTATGGACGGAGTTTTTAACGATGACGGAGATGAAGTCGATGATTATGAAAATTCAATAAGCATAATGAGGCTTTTTGTAAAAGAAATCGTTTTTGAGGACGGAAGTATCTGGTCCGATGAATACGGCACATGGAGTTTTTAGTCCGAAACAGTTAAAAAGTCCCTGCCCGCCATAGACATACCGGTTTTTGAGTTCTTGTTTATGAAGTGATTTTATGCTATGATTTTTCCATGACTATATTTTTATTGACTTTATTGCCGTTATCAGTATTAATTTTTTATTTCCAGAAAGAAAAGGAAAACAGGGCACATCTTATCCTTGTTATCTTTTCAGGATTTTTCTCTGCTACACTCTATGTAGGATACAAGATTTTATTTTCGTCTTCATATTATGTTCCTGCATTAAACTTTTTCAAAAACTTTCTGTTTTTTGCAGTAACTCAGGCAATTATTCCTGTGGCAGTAGTTTATGGTCTGTTTTACTTCTTTACAAAAAAAGATTCACTTTTTGCCCGCCTTTCGCACTTTTTTCCGGTGCTGGCTTCGTTCTATTCAGTTTATCTTCCATACTTGATTCTTGAAACAGATAAGCCGTATCCACCGTTCTACCTTTTTATCAAGCCTCTTCTTTTCCTTTCTATGTTCATTTTTGTTCATATCTGGTTAAACAAAGCTTATGTAACAAAACTTCAGACTACAAAAGCAAAGAATTTCTGTAATTTTGCTGCACTTTTTTTAAATCTGGTTTTCCCGGCTATAATAGAGTCTCTCTGGATCAGCGGAGTCAGTATTTTCCTGTGGGGAATCCTTACTCTGGCTTATTTCGGTGTAATCGGTCTATTGATTTTCCCGAAAACCACACTCGCAGACTGAACGCCTAAAGAGCGCTGATGCTTGAAATACAGCCCTAAATTCATTAGTATATAGTTCAATTTATCACTAAATTAAGCTAATCTATTATCATCTATTATCGAGGTCAAAAAATGGCTACACCTTTAGAAAACTATCTTAATTCATGCAACGGAAAACCAAACACGGCGATGACAGCTTATGTTGCTAATCTTGAACAGGTTGCAAAAGTAGGTCCGGATATCGCTGTAAGCATCGTAAATGAGCTTGAAAACCAGAGAAGTCACTTAAAGCTTGTTGCAAGCGAAAACTACTGTTCTTTAAGCGTACAGTCTGCAATGGGAAACCTTCTTACAGATAAATATGCAGAAGGCTATCCTGAACACCGTTACTACGGCGGCTGTGTAAACGTTGACGCAGTAGAAAAAACTGCAGCTGCAGAAGCTATGAAGCTTTTTGGTGCTGACTATGCTTATGTTCAGCCACACTCTGGAGCAGATACAAACCTTGTTGCTTATTGGGCAATTCTTTCTGCAAAAGTAGAAACACCAACTCTCGAAGAACTCGGTGTTAAATCCCTTAACGATCTTACAGCAGAACAGTTTGACATGCTTAGAAAACGTTTTGGAAACCAGAAGCTCATGGGCCTCGACTACTCATGCGGCGGTCACCTTACACACGGTTACAAAATGAATGTTTCTGCAAGAATGTTTGAAAGTCATCCTTATGGTGTAGATAAAGAAACAGGCCTTCTTGATTATGATGCAATCGAAAAACAGGCAATGGAAGTTAAACCTTTAATTCTTTTAACAGGTTTCTCTGCTTATCCAAGAAAAATCAACTTTAAAAGATTCCGTGAAATTGCAGACAAATGCGGAGCTGTATTAATGGTAGATATGGCACACTTTGCAGGTCTTGTAGCCGGAAAAGTTTTTGAAGGTGACTTTGATCCTGTAAAATGGGCAGATATCGTAACAACAACAACACATAAAACACTTCGCGGTCCACGCGGTGCCATGATTCTCTGCAAAAAAGAATTTGAAGAATACGTAAACAAAGGATGCCCGATGGTTCTTGGCGGACCACTTCCTCATGTAATGGCTGCAAAAGCAATTGCATTTAAAGAAGCAAATACAAAAGAATATCAGGCATGGGCACACCAGGTTGTTAAAAATGCACAGGCTCTCGCAGAAGGATGCAAATCATACGGCATGCCTCTCCAGACTGGCGGAACAGACAACCACCTTATGCTCTGCGATGTAACAGTTTACGGTCTTACAGGAAAACAGGCAGAAGCTGCATTGTTCCAGTGCGGTGTAACTGCAAATGCAAACGCACTTCCTTATGACAAAAACGGTGCATGGTGGACATCAGGAATAAGAATCGGAACTCCAGCCCTTACAACTCTCGGAATGAACGAAGAAGACATGAAGGAAGTTGCTTCGATCATCGACTTTGTTCTTCGCGGAACAAAACCTGGAATTGCAAAAGATGGCAAACCTGCAAAAGGAAAAATTGAACTTGATCCTAAAGTTCAAAAAGAAGCAAGAGAAAGAGTTAATAAGCTTTTAAACAGCCATGTTCTTTATCCGGAACTCGATCTTGATTTCCTTAAAAAAGAATTTGTAAAATAAGTCATAAGACTTTAAAATAAAAAACTGTCCGTAAACGCGGACAGTTTTTTTTTGCTTTTATCCAGTTACAGCAACTTTTTTTTCGTTCCTTATCATCTCCGGAGTTTTTCCGAATGTTTTTTTAAACTCACGTATAAAAACCTTATAATTTGTAATTCCGCTTTCTTCAAGAATTACAGAAATCTTTTTGTCTGTAGTCTGAAGCGCCTGATAAAATGCGGATATTCTGAGCGACATAAGATAATCGTTAAAAGTCATGTCCGTATATTTTTTAAAGATTCTGCAAAGATGTTCCGGAGTTACGTTGATTATATCTGCTGCATCAGAAAGAGAAATTTTTGAACGGAAGTTTTTTTCTACATAAGACATTACAGGTGATATTCTGTTTATGCCGGAATTTGCAAAAACTCCAGTTGTTTTAGTCTGTTCAACCTGATAAGAAGAAAGAAGGACAAAAAGAAAATCATAGAGAAGCGAAATAAATTTTACACGGCTTTCTTCTTTTTTATCATCAACGCACGAAAGCATTTTATTTAAAGATGCAACAAGCTGCCGTGTTTCTGCAGTGTCAGGCTTTTCCTTTAACCGCACGCTTTCGACATCCTCATAGATTCCTTCAAACGCACTAAGCGGAACCTGAAACAGAATGTAATTTGCATGACCGCAGAGCTTTGACGAATGAATCATTTCTGAATTAACGATAATCATGTCGCCGTCTGTCAGAGTGTATTTTCTCTGTTCAACTTTAAAATCGATTTCACCGTCAATCAGATAAAGAATTTCTATGTGATTGTGCCAGTGAAAAGGTGAATAAAAATTAACGTCGTCTACAGTTTCAAATCTAATTGAAAACTGAAGGTTAAACTGCCTCTTGTGCAGTATGTTTTCATGTTTGTATGCTTCCATAATCAATATACTAATATATATTCTTGATTTTTGCCACCTTTTTTTGATTAAAATATCAATTTTGACATAATCGCAATCAAAATTATCCGTTGTTATTTCCCCTATCTGTGATAAATTAAGCTCATAAGGAGCTGCACCTGATGCAGCATAAAAAAAAGCGGAGGCACTTATGAAAAGCTTAAAAAACGCAATTGTAATGTTTGTTCTGGCAGGATTTTCATTCATCCTGTTTTCATGTGGTGACAAGGGTCCAAAAATCGATCTTGGAAACAAAGTAACTATCGGCGTAGTAGAAATCCCTGATAACAGTTTCTGCATCACAAAGACAGAAATCACACAGAAATTTTATCAGGCTGTAACAGGAGCAAATCCTTCCAATACTCAGGGCGATAACTACCCTGTTGAATCTGTAAGCTATTATGATGCTGTTGTGTTCTGCAACAGATTGAGCATTCTTCTTGAGAAAAAACCATGCTATACAGTAGATTCAAGTTCAAATCCTGATGACTGGGGCTATGTTCCACACGAAGGAAAAAGCATCGAAGGCGACATCATACTTGATATGAGCGCAGACGGATTCAGACTTCCAACAATGGAAGAATGGGATGTTGCATTCCAGGGTGGCGAAAAGCACATGTTCTCTGGAAGTGATGACCTTGATTCTGTTGCATGGACAGACTGTAACAGCGGCGGAGTTCTTCACGAAGTTGCTAAGTTACTTCCAAACGGATACGGAATCTATGACATGTCTGGAAACGTTTTCGAATGGGTTTGGAATGAACGTGAAGACAAAAGCAGATATTATCGTGGTGGAAGCTACTTTGATGCTGCAAGAGCCGGGAAAAGCACAAACAAAGAATTAAATTATGCCTCTGGACGGTTTAAGACTGTAGGCTTTAGAATTACATGGAACAAACCGATCTCTATGTAATTAATGGAATCTAAAAATCATGCAGATTTTACTGTCCTAGAGACATATTTTATTATCCCTGCAGGAAATCCCCAATTTACTCTGCAGGGATTTTTTTTCGTGGAATTAAATTCAATAAGCATTTATCATTATACATAAAGGAGCTTCTATGAATAAAAAACTTTTTAATATTTTATCTGTTCTTTTTTTTATGAGTTTATCAGTTATTACTTCAGGCTGTACTAAAAACAACAGAAAAAACTTTACACTTTCATTCGAAGGAGTTGCAAGCGTTAAAATAAAATCAAAGGCAGGAACGGTAGTTTATGTTGATCCGGGTTCTGCATATGGCGATTTTTCTGAAAAGGCGGACATAGTTCTTGTAACTCACTCCCACGAAGAACATCTTCCAAGAAAAGATTTGCAGAGAAAAAAGACGTGCATTGAAATTACAAACAGAGAAGCTCTAGTTGATGATGAATACAAAACCTTTACAATAAACGACATTACTATCGAAGCCGTTCCTGTAGGAGGAAAATATCACCCTACAGGTTTTGGAGTCGGATATCTTATTTCTTTTGACGGAATTACTGTTTATATAAGCGGCGACATTTCTTTTATTACAGATTTAAGTTATTTATCATGCAGAAAAATTGATTATGCGTTTTATCCTATAGACGGGCTTTATACTATGACACCTAAAAAAGCTGCAGAGGTTGCAGATGCAGTCGGTGCAAAAGTAAACATTCCCTTTCATCAGTATAATGATGCAAGTTTAAACCAGCACAAGGAAGATTTTTTTACACCGGCAAATACTAAACTTGTTCTAGAAAGCGGTCAGACTGTCAATCTTAAAACTGGAAAGGTTTTTAAATAATTAAAGCACGATCTGTCCCGAAGAAAGATTTTTAATCCTTGCAGAAAAATCTTCATACTGTTCTGCAAGGATTTTTCCTTTTAAAGTAACTGTGTCAGAAAAATTTTCTTCGAGATCATAAAGCTTATAATCTTTTATCTGGCGTTTTATAATTTCGTAAAGCTGGTAAGAAGCACTGAATGTAAAATCTTTTTTTTCTAAAAGCTCTTCGACTGCATTTTCCTGCACTGCCTTTTCGACTGCAGATTTTGCACAGTCACCGTACGCTTTAACAAGCCCGCCGGTTCCCAACAGAGTTCCGCCAAAATACCTGGTTACAGTAAGAAGTACATTTGTAATGCCGCTTCCCTTAAGGACATCAAGCATGGGGCGTCCTGCAGTTCCGCCAGGTTCTCCGTCATCACTCATTCCGAGAACCTCTCCTGCTTTTCCGATTACAAAAGCGTGGCAGACATGGGATGCATCCTGGTATTTATCTTTCTGCTGCTTTAAAATACTTCTTGCAGAGCCTTGAGAATCACAGATAAAAAGTTCGTTTATAAAGCGAGAATTTTTAACTGTGAGTTCTGTGACAATCTGTTTTGTAAGAACATTCATATCAAAAAGCCTGCATTAAAAGCCCGAAAATTAAGCTTATAAAACAATTAGGAAAGTTCTTTCTGTGAACCTTCAACAGTTACTTTATCAACTGCCTTGTTTGTTAAGCGCACACCCTGAGCTTTAAGTCCCTTTTCCTGATAGTCATTTGTCTTAAAGATTTCTTCAAGCTTTGTAACACGCGGCTTTTTAATATAATGAAGCGTAAACTTAAAGTTCTTTCTTGTATCGATATGAAGGACTTCCATTCCGTTTGGAGCAAACATATAGTCTCTGTTCATAATCCAGCTTGCAACACGGCAGCGCTTGATGTATGCGTACTGTGTTTTTGGATCGCGGTAAATGATTGTAAAGAGTGTATCGTTTATGATGTCTTTATCTGCGTAATTACAGTACCACATTCCGCTGTCAACAAAGAGCTTCTGCGGAACATCGCATACTGTGTAAATACCGCTTTTTCTTACAAAGAAAATTCTGTCGTATGGAGTAACCTTTAATACTTCTGTTCCGCCAGAAATACCAGTTCCAAGATAGCCTTTGTCGTCGTAGCGAAGCGGTGTCTCTCGTTTTACAATCTTCTTTACTTCTACAGCAGAGAATTTTGCAATCTGTGTACGGCGTACAAGTGCTTCAGGCTTAAACTTATCAATCATGCCGTTAAGGTATTCTACTGCACATGCTGTAAGGTTCTTTAACTTTTTAGCAATGAGCTTTAAGCGGTCGTTGATTGCAGTTACCTGGTCTTTATTTTTATTGATGTCAAACAAAGAAATGCGTCGGATAGGAATTCTTAAGAGAGTTTCTACATCTTCATCTGTAACAGGACGGATGAGCTCTTTTTTAAATGGAACAAATCCGTCTTTAACTGCCTTCATTACACCTTCTGCAGTTTTCATTGTTTCGATTTTTTTATAGATTCTCTCTTCAATAAAGATTCTTTCAAGTGTTCTTGCATGAAGCTCTTCTGTAAGCTTATTGCGTTCAAACTCGAGTTCGTCTTTAATGATGCCTGTAAGTTTTTTTGCATAATACTTTATGATTTCGGTTGCAGTCATTGCAACAGGCATGTTGTCTTTAATTACAAGCATTGAACATGCAATTGATTTTTCACAGTCTGTGTAAGCGTATAAAGCTTTTTCTACATCCTTTGCATAAACACCGCGCGGAAGTTTAATTTCTATCTGACAGTGATCGGTTGTAAAGTCGTCAATGGCACCGATTTTAATCTTTCCAGCCTTGTATGCATTTTCGATTGAATTAAGAAGGCTGTCAGAAGTTGTATCTACAGGAAGCTCTGTAATTACAATTTTCTTTTCGTCGCTCATGTCAAACTTTGCACGCGTTACGATTTTTCCGTTTCCATCATTGTAATTACTTACATCGATAAGACCGCCTGTCGGTACGTCAGGATAAATTTCGAACTTTTCTCCCTTAAGGCATTTTATCTCTGCTTCGAGAACTTCCTTTAAGTTGTAAGGGAGAATCTTTGTAGACATACCTACAGCAATTCCTTCTGCCCCGATTACAAGTGCAACAGGAATTTTTGCACGGAATACAACAGGTTCTGTATTTCTTCCGTCATAACTCGGAACATATTCTGTAATGTCTGGATTGTAAAGAAATTCTTTTGCAACAGGATGAACACGGCATTCAATGTAACGGGGAGCAGATGCACTGTCACCGGTAAACATGTTTCCAAAGTTTCCCTGCTTGTCAATAAATATTCCTTTGTTTGCAAGAAGTACGAGGGCTGCCCCGATAGAAGCATCTCCGTGCGGATGGTACTTCATACATTCACCGACAACTCCCGCTACTTTATGAAAGCGGCCGTCATCGATTTTAAAAAGTGTATGCATGATTCTACGCTGAACCGGTTTAAGTCCGTCTTCAAGATCCGGGATAGCACGGTCACGGATTACGTAAGAAGCATATTCAATAAAGTTTTTATCAAAAAGATTTTTTACAAAAGCCATTTACAAACCTCACGCATCAATATCTGCATTGGAAAGCAGATGTTTTTCGATAAATGCACGGCGTTCCGGAGTATTTTTTCCCATATAGAAATTTAAAAGCTGCGGAACTGTCTTTAACTGACTTATTTCTACCGGTGTAAGATGCATCGTTTCTGGATTAATAAACTGTCTGAACTCAGACGGGTTAATTTCTCCAAGACCTTTAAATCGTGTAGTTTCTGCACCCTTTCCAAGTTTTGCCTGCGCTTTATCGCGTTCTTCTTCTGAATAACAGTAAATGTTTTCTTTTTTATTTCTAACACGGAACAGAGGTGTTTCGAGAATGAAAACCCTGCCGCTTGTAACAAGCTCTTCAAAGTATCCGAGGAAGAATGTCATTACAAGATTTCTGATGTGGTAACCGTCGTTATCGGCATCGGTTGCGATGATGATTCTTTCGTATTTTAAATTTTCTACATCAGTTTCGATTCCAAGAGCCATCATAAGCTGGTAAAGCTCGTCGTTTTTATAAATCTCACTCTGCTTTTTACCGTACATGTTTTCAGGCTTTCCGCGAAGCGAGAAGATTGCCTGGAACGAAGCATCACGTGAGTGAGTCATTGTACCGGTTGCAGAATCTCCCTCTGTAATAAAAATCATCGAGTCTGCACCCTTGTTTCCATCCTGAACGTGATATTTACAGTCCTTTAATTTTGGAATACGAATGCTTATTTTCTTTGCCGCTTCTTTTGCTTCTTTTTTTACAGCAGAAAGTTCAGTTCGAAGTTTTTCATTTGCCTTTATTTTTTCTTCGATTTTTTTTGCAGCTTCCGGGTTTTTATGAAGCCAGTCGTTAAGACCTGACTGAACTTCTGGAACTATCCATGCCCTTACGTCTGTGTTACCGAGTTTATTTTTTGTCTGACTTTCAAAAACAGGATCCTTAACTTTTACTAAAACAGCAGCTGCCATTCCTTCGCGCACATCTTCTGCTTTATAGTTTGTTCCGTAAAAATCATTTATTCCTTTTACAAAACCTTCTTTAAAGGCATTTAAGTGTGTTCCACCATCTGTTGTATACTGACCGTTTACAAAACTAAAATGATTTTCGCCGTAACCGTTTGTATGTGTAAATGCAAAACGAAGATGTTCTCCTACATAACTTCCAATCGGATAAAGAGAAGTGTCTTCTATTTCTTTATTAAGAAGATCAAAAAGACCGTTGTTACTGTGATAATCCTGCCCGTTAAATTTTATTGTAAGACCTTCGTTGAGGTAAGCATAATTCCACATACGCTTTTCAACAAATTCAAGATTGTAATTATACTTTCCAAAAATATCTGCATCCGGAACAAACTCAAAGAAAGTTCCGTTAGGCTGTTTTTCCTTTAACTTACCTTTTCTGCTGTTAAGAAGTTTTCCTTTTTCAAAAATTGCTTCAAAGCATTCTCCGTCACGAACAGAAACTACTCTAAAATAAGATGAGAGGGCGTTTACAGCTTTAGTACCTACACCGTTCATTCCGACAGAAAACTGGAATACATCATCGTTATATTTTGCACCGGTGTTAATTTCGCTTACACATTCAACAACCTTACCCAATGGAATTCCGCGGCCGTAGTCACGAACCTTTACACGGTTGTCCTTTACCGAAACATCAATCTTTTTTCCATAACCCATGATAAATTCGTCGATTGAGTTATCGATTACTTCTTTAAGAAGAACATAAATACCATCGTTTTGATTTGAACCGTCTCCGAGGCGGCCGATATACATTCCGGAACGAAGTCTGATGTGCTCAAGAGCATCAAGATGTTTAATCTGACTTTCGTCATACGCTTTTCTAGACGCCGGCTGTTTAGCAGCAACAGTTTTTTTAACAGGCGCTTCAACCTTTTTTACAGGAGCTTTAGAAACCGTTTTTGTCTTAGAAGTCTTTGCGGCAGTCTTTGCCTTCGATTTTGCTGCAGGTTTAGATGCAGCCTTTTTAGAAATTTTTCCACCCATAACACATATTATAGTATGAATTTGATTTTTTTTCAACGTTCAAATCTCTCGTATCTTTTCATATTCTCTGTTATAATTCATTCCATGACAGAAAATAATACAGTTAAAAAAACAGGCCTCATTCTCGAAGGCGGTGCAATGCGGGGAATGTTTACATCTGGCATTTTAGATGTTTTTATGGAAAACGGAATTACTTTTGACGGAGTAATCGGCGTATCTGCAGGAGCAACATTCGGCTGCAATTTTAAATCCCAGCAAATAGGACGTGCAATAAGATACAACAAAAGATTTGCACATGACTGGCGCTACTGTTCAATCCGTTCTATGTTATTGACAGGCGATCTTTATGGAGCAGATTTCTGCTATGATAAACTTCCAAATGAACTCGATGTTTTTGACGTTACAGCATACAGCAACAATCCGATGAAATTTTACTGTGTAGCTTCTGACTGCGAAACCGGAAAGCCAGTTTATAAAGAACTTGCAAAAGGCGATGCAAACGATCTGAAATGGATGAGAGGGAGTGCCTCTATGCCTGTAGTAAGCCGTATAGTAAACGTTGACGGCTATAAAATTCTTGATGGCGGCATGACAGATTCAATCCCGATAAAATTTTTTGAACAGAATGGATACAACAGAAATGTTGTAATTCTTACCCAGCCCCGGGAATTTGTAAAAAAAGATACTCACATGATGGGACTGATAAAACTTATGCTTCGCAAATATCCACATGCTGTCGAAGCAATGAAACAGCGTGCAAAAATTTACAATGAAGCAACAAAATATATTTTTGAAAAAGCAGATCGCGGCGAAGTTTTTGTAATCTGCCCGGAAAAATATCTGGGAATAAGCAGAACAGAGAAAAATCCTGCTGAACTTGAAAGAGTTTACCAGGAAGGAAGACATGCTGCACGCAACTGTCTTAATTCACTTATAGAATTCTTAAGATAAACGCTTATTTGACACATTCAACTTTAAGCCTGTATAATAAAAATATGAATGCACTCGTTTTAAGTGGAACGAATAATTTATTTACCTGCGAATGTGATGACGGTATTGTGCGCCAGTGTTCAATAAAAGGTAAAGTCATAAAAACAGATAAGACATATTACAACCCGCTTGCACCGGGAGACTACGTAGAAATCGAGATAGATCCGCTTAACAATGAAAAAGGTCAGATAATAAATTTACTTCCGCGAAAAAACACTTTCAGCAGATGGAATATAAAAGGGAAAGCTCCACAACTGCTTGCCAGTAATTTGGACTACCTTATCTTAGTTACCACACCGGATGAGCCGCCGTTCCGTCCGAGATTTATTGACCGCGAACTTATTCAGGCAGATATTTCTAAAATTACACCAGTCATTGTTTGTAACAAATGCGATCTTAGTGCTGCAGAAGATGCAGATTTTCAGCAGCGCATTTTAACATGGGAAAATCTTGGTTATAAAGTTCTATGTATTTCTGCAAAAACAGGCCAGGGAGTTAATGAACTTGTTGAACTTATTAAGAATAAAACAAGTGCTTTAATAGGACAGTCAGGCGTCGGAAAATCAAGCATCGTAAATCTTCTTAACACCACACAGGAATTAAAAACAGGAGAGCTTTCAAAAAAATACGGCAAAGGACAGCACACTACAACAAAAGGTTCCCTCATGCATATTGAACTGAACGAAAAACTTACAGGTGGAGAAAAAAAAATTACCGCATCTATAATAGATACTCCGGGAATAAGAAGGTTTATCCTCAACGACATAGATTATCACGATGTAGCACTTTACTTTAAGGAAATGGTTCCTTTAGTCGGCCAGTGCAAATTCGGTGCAAGCTGCACCCACATAAGCGAGCCCGGCTGCAAAATTCTTGAAGCAGTATACTCAGGAATAATAACCGAAGACCGCTACGAAAGCTGGAAAAGAATTACAAACGAAATAAAGACTGGTAATTTTGATGATTAATGATAAAAAAAACGGCCGCCCGATTAAAGGTGACCGTTTTTTTTATTCAGAATAAATTAAAAAATTATCCGAAAATCGGACGAACTTTTATTACTGTATCAATTCCGACTAAAGCACGTAAAGTTTCTTCCGGAATCTTTCCGTCAACATCAGTGATGTTATAAGCAAGTTCGCCTTTAGCCTGGTTAATCATGCCCGAAATATTAAGCTTTGCTTCACCAAGGATTTTTGTAAACTTAGAAATAACATCAGGAACATTTTTATGACAGATACAGAGGCGTGTTCCACCTGCAGGAATCGGATTGTCGCAAACTGTTTTAGGAAAGTTAACAGAGTTTACGATGTTTCCGTTTTCGAGGAAGTCGCGAAGCTGTTTACATGCCATTACAGCACAGTTATCTTCTGCTTCTGGAGTAGATGCACCAAGGTGTGGAAGACAGATAACCTTGTCATTATTTAAAAGCTCTTCGCTTGCAAAGTCTGTTACGAGAGCTGCAACCTTTCCGCTTTCCAATGCTGCAAGAATGTCTGCATTGTTTACAAGTCCGCCACGTGCAATATTGATGATTCTAACACCGTCTTTCATTGTCTTGATAGAAGAAGCGTTAATCATTCCTTTTGTATCGTTTGTCTGTGGAACATGGATTGTAATATAATCTGCTTTTGCATAAACAGCATCAAGTGTTTCTGCATGCTTTACATTGTGGTCAAGAGACCATGCAGCGTTTACAGAAAGGAAAGGATCGTATCCGATTACTTCCATTCCGAGAGAGATTGCAAGATTTGCAACCATTGCACCGATAGCACCAAGTCCGATTACACCGAGAGTCTTTCCTTTAAGCTCCGGTCCTACAAACTGGCTCTTTCCTTTTTCTGCAAGATCAGGAATTTCATCACCCTTTCCTGCAAGTCCATTTACCCATGCATTAGCTTTGATGGCAGGTCTGCTTGAAAGAAGAAGTGCAAGAATTACAAGTTCCTTTACAGCGTTTGCATTTGCACCAGGAGTGTTAAATACAACAATTCCTTTTTCTGTAAGTTCAGGAATTGGAATGTTGTTTGTTCCGGCACCGGCACGTGCAACAGCCTTAACAGTTCCAGAAAGTTCCATTGAATGCATATCCTGTGAACGAACGAGGATTGCATCAGGATCATTTATGCTTGATGCAGTTTCATAATTATCACGTGGAAGAGTATCAAGTCCACAAGCTGCAATTTTATTTAATGTTAAAATTTTGTACATATCAATATTCCTTATTTATTTTCTTCTGCAAATTTTTTCATGAAATCTACGAGAGCTTTTACACCGTCAAGTGACATTGCATTGTAGATTGATGCACGCATACCGCCAACAAGTCTGTGTCCCTTAAGGTTTACAAGACCGGCAGCTGCAGCTTCTTTTACAAACTTATCGTTAATTTCCTTTTCTTTTGCAAGAGCAGCTTTTTCCGCATCTGTGCGTTCAGCTTCATCTTTTTTTCCTGCTGCTGCAGTAACGTCAGTTGAATATTTTGTAAGGAAAGGAACGTTCATTAAAGAGCGGCTTCCAACTTCTGTTGTTGCATGATAGAAATCAGAATTATCAAGGAAGTTGTAAAGGTAATCTGCCTTTTCTTTATTGCGTTTAAGCATTCCTTCTGCACCACCGTTCTTTTCGATCCAGTGTAAAACTTTTCCAAGAACATAAATTGTGTAGCATGGAGGTGTGTTATACATAGAACCGTTGTCTGCATGTGTCTTGTAGCAGAGCATTGTAGGTGTTCCAGCTCTGCATGCTTCTGGTTCGCAAATCAAGTCTTCGCGGATGATTACGAGAGTAACACCTGCAGGAGCAAGGTTTTTCTGAGCACCGGCAAATACGATTCCAAATTTTGTTACATCAAGCGGTTCAGAAAGAACGCATGAAGAAATATCTGCAACCAGTGGAATGTTTCCTGTATCAGGAAGATATTCGTAATGAGTTCCCATGATTGTGTTGTTCATACAGATGTAAACATAATCATAGTCGCCTGTTACTTTTTCTACACGCGGAATATATGAATAATTCTTATCTTTGCTTGAAGCAATTACATCAACTGCCACACCAAGTTTTTTTGCTTCTGCTGCAGCTTTCTTTGCCCATACACCAGTTTCGATGTAAGCAGCTTTTCCTGTTTTAATTCCGAGGTTTTCTGCAACCATTGCAAACTGAGTAGAACCGCCACCCTGAACAAAAAGAACCTTATAATTATCTGGAACTTTCATAAGTTTTCGAACCATTGCTTCTGCATCTTCGATGATAGGTTCATAAGCTTTTGAACGGTGACTCATTTCCATTACAGACTGACCTGTTGTTCCGTACTCAAGCATTTCTGCTGCGCATTCTTTTAAAACATCTTCAGGTAAGCAAGATGGACCTGCACTAAAATTGTACACTCTACTCATTTGTAACTCCTTATATTTTATATCAGCCTAAACTGATTTTTGCACTTAAGTTATTCATTGCGGTAACCGGCGAAACATTTTCTACGGCAATCTCTTTTGGAAGACTGAGCATTACCGAAGTATAATTTACGATTCCCTTTATTCCGCATGAAGCAAGACGCTCTGCCATTGCCTTGGCACTTTCATTCGGAACAGTAAGAATTGCATATTCAATTTTCTGTTCCGGAATTACCTGACTCATTTTCGAAGCCGGATACAAAGGAAACGAAGCACTTAAAATTTCCGTGCGGTTTACATTTGCATCAAAGCCGGCAATTATCGAATAAGCCGTGTCATAAAAAATGCTGTTTTCAAGAAGAGCTGTTCCGAGCTTTCCCAAACCTACAATGCAGCACTTGTGGGAAATTCCGCGGTCCTTAGAATCCTGTTCATCACGGGCAATTCCCAGCGCCTTACAGATTGCATCAAGAAGCGAGCTTACATCGTAACCGTTTGACACCCCGCCACTGTATTCAATAGCCGAAATGTCCTTTCTTATGGACGCACTTGTCCATCCGGTTAAAGCTTCAAGCTGAACAGATGTAATACGCTTTTCTTCTGTCTGTGACAAAATCTGAGCAATTTCTACAAGTCTTCTTCTTGTCGCTTCCGAAATCTTTCGCATTCCCTGCACCTGCAAACCTGTTTTCTGTGAAAAAATTAACAGTAACAGAATGATTATACTTTAGCGGAATCAGACCATTCAGTCAATTAAAGAGAGTATATTTAAGTCACTTTTGGATTGAATTTGTATAAAAAAATGTGGAATTTATGCTATACTGTGATATTTTTCACGGTATAGCACTTTAGATTGATTATAATTCCGGGCCGTTAGGCACGTTTTCAAACATTGAAACAACTTCTTTTTCAAACTCTACATCAAGCACTGCTCTATAACGTGCAATATTGCTTACATAAGTAAGCGTAGACTTCGGAGTCTGATTATTCTTTACCCTTGTAACACCTGCATTATACATTGCAACTGCAACAAGGTCGTCTCCTGCAATCGCGCGACAATAGCGCAGATGTCTCATTCCATACTGAGCGCTTACACTCGGACTAAAAAAGTCATCGTCTTCAAGCTGAGGAAAACTTCTGTCATTAAGCTGGAACAGACCTCTGTCAATCGAGCCGTTTGTGTTTGTGTTTCTGGCATAGTGGTTGTAACGGCTTTCTGTATAAGCAAGCGAAAATGCAAGTGTAAGCGGAATGTTCTCTCTGTCAGCTGCTGTAAGAATTGCATGTGCTATATCCCGGCTGCCCGTAATACGGATATAAAACCATTCAACAGCACCACGAGTCTGAGGATTCCGGTATAACTGAAGCCCTTTATCATCAGAAACTGTATTAGTAAGGTTAAGAAATTCAAGAACAGCAAGTCTGTTTACACCAGGAATAAAATCAGTGTCAGTATATGAATCTGTTAAAAAGTTTGCTGTATACGCAATTTCGAGAGCAACATTCTGCGGAATTTCTGTAGGGATAATTTCCCCTTCAACTGTTGCCAGATCACCTTTTTTCTGAGGACAAAAAAGAATAATAGAAATCCCAATGATCAGAAGAATTGCACAAAGAAAAAAAGTGCCATATATGGTTGTGCGGAAATCTGAATATCTGGAATCTGTCATAAAATCTCCTGTATTCACTTATGGCGCCTTTTTCTAACTTTCTCCTTAAGCGCCAAATTACAATGGCACTATCTTTCCACAAAAAAATTAAAATATCAAGCAAAAATCATGAAATTTTATACTTTTTTACCCTATTTTTTAACATTTTAACGAAAATTTCGCAAATATTTCGATATTTTGCGCTTATTTTCAGATTAAAACAATCTTTTCCAGGTAACTCTGTTCTATCCCTTTCAGTACGTCATAAACCGTTTTCCGTGCAAAAAAAACGTACTGCTGATGTTTTAAAAGAAGTTCATCCTCAAACATCATAAGACGGGAAGAAGAATCTCTGTTTACTAAAGCACTTTCAATAAAAACTCCTGCAACGCTTATGCAGTCCTTTACCCTGCGGGCTGTATGCCTGACACATGCTGTATAAAGCTCTGCACTTTCTGCATCCATTTCTGACTCATATGGAATTATGCTCAAAACTGCTGTCTGTTTTTTTTCATCAAGCTGCTTAAGAAAATCACGGAGTTCTGCAAGAAATTCCTCATTATAAGATTCATCTTCAGGCTCTATTGTTTTCTGATTAATGACTATTTTATAGAACGAGTCCCCGGCAAGAGCAGGCGGATTTTTAATATCGGTAAGTTCTGTAAACGAAAGATTTACAGGATTCCCCTGAATTGTAAAAAGACTGTTTTCTTTAACGGTAAATAATGGTTCTAACTTCATATATGCTAAATTTAACAGCAAAAATGCTGATGGTGTCAATATAAAAAAAACCTTTACACAACGCACGCCAGCACTGTATAAAGGTTCTTTTCGATTAAGGTTAACAGAACTATTCTGTTAAAATCTTAATAACCTCTGCTTTATCCTGTGTTTCAAGAATCTGCTGTCTTTTTTCAGCACTCTTGAATAAAAGGCTTACTTCAGCAAGGAACTGCAGATGAGGTCCTGTCTTGTTAACCGGAGAAAGAGTCATAATAAAAATACGACAAGGCTCCTGATCCAATGAATCAAAATCTACAGGATTATCCGAAATACCGATGCAGGCTACCAAATCAGAAATTGAATCTGTTTTTCCGTGAGGAATAGCAATACCGTGTTTCATACCTGTAGACATTTTTGTCTCACGTTCTAAAACACATTCACGGGCAGCAGCTTTATCAGTCACTTTGCCTGCTTTTACGAGAATATCCAGCATTTCATCAATGATTTCTTCTTTTGATTTACCTTTCAAATGAAGGTTTACCGTTTCCGGTGTAAGTACAGTTCTTAAGTCCATACTCCTATTTTATGTTTAGTTAGAAATAAAGTCAAGGTTTTTTTATTGTGAAATTTGTCCAGTGCCAGATTGGTTTCGCAAGCACATTAGAAAAGGGCTGAATTCTTTTAAAATCCGGAAGCCATTCAGTATCCTGGCACAAATCCTGGTAGAACAGATATTCAAAGTCGTAAGCGTCAATCAGATCCCTGAGGTCACCATCCTCTTGCTGTGTAACGAGCCTGTTTTCTATTATCTCAAGGGATTTCTGTCTTTTTGAAAGCTTTTCTTTATCCTCGTCAAACGGTACCGGTGTATACTGAGACATAAGGGAAATAACTGCTTTTTTATCTGCATTTTCCTTCAGCCATCCAAGAGTTTCTGCAGTGTCTTCAAATCTTCCCGGAAGAAAAAGATGCCGGACAATTACACCGCCTGTTATTTTTTCTTTCAGAATTTTTTCACCCGTATGCCGGTCATTTCCAGAAACAGTTTCTATCTCAAGGGGATTATTCTTTATCATCCAGCAAATCGCTTCTTTTGCAACAGAAGGATAATCTTTTGCCGCAAAAAGTTTTTCCGATAAATCACTGTTCAATGTCTTTAAATCCGGAAGCCAGATTGTAACAAGACCTTTTAAAAGTTCCAGTGTTTCAACCGATTCATATGCAGAACTGTTCCAGCAAAACGGAATCTTTATTCCATCATTACGCGCAGCTTTTAAATAATCTGCAATCTGCGGAATTAAGTGACTGCCGGTCACAAGATTTATGTTTTCAGCACCTGCTTCTTCAAGCGAATGGCATATCTTTACAAATTCATCTTGAGAAACACTTCTTCCCATTCCTGACTGAGAAATCTGATAATTCTGACAGAATGCACATCTGAGCGTACAGCCTGTAAAAAAAACAGTTCCACTTCCATTAAAAACAGTTACAAGCGGTTCTTCACCGAAATGAAGACACGCACTTGCAATTCGTACTTCTTTTGTTTCACCGCAAAAACCCGGAAATTCAGTACGGTCTACTTTACAGTTTCTTGGACACTGCGTGCATAAAGAATATAAATCGTTCATCAATCAACCTTAACAAAAAAACTAAAGAGCTTTTTTTTCTACGATAACAGACATCATCTGACTTAAAAGATCCATTGGAAGATCTTCTGCTTCATAATTAACGGCATCAGCAATTTCCTGCCAGTCTTCAAAACTAAGACAATCAGTTTCTGAATCACCATTTAAAAAAGCCTGCATCGCGCAGAGCTTTTCTATTGCACTGTCTGAAATATCATTTGGAGTAGAATCTATTTCCGGCTGAACATATTTTCTTACCCAATAATCCGTGAGCGACTGCGGAAGACTTCCCAAACCTCTGTTATTATTTTCAAATAAAGTACAGATTTGTTTTAAGGCCTGCGACTGAAAAAGTTTTCCATTTGAATCTCTGTTATGTTTTTTAATTTTCTCAATATCACTGTAAAGCTTTTGAATTGCATCCATAATCTATTCTAATCTCCTTTTCTCGAAAGGAATATAAAGCAGACTACAATAATCCAAACAACATAGAATGCAATTCCAAGATAAAGGGCAAACAAAGTTCCAGCAAGTCCCATAAAGATAAAATTAAAAATTCTGATGAGGAATTCCATAAATCCCACGGCACCATACATAACAACATTAAACAATGGAATTATAAATACCCAGATAAATTTAAACAGGTTTTTTGATTCAAGACGATAATTCCATCCGATTGACGCGCATAAAACAAGAAGAATAAAAATCATAAACGGATAAAATACACTTCGTAAAATATTCTGAAGTATAATTTCTTCTGAATATCCGTAATTTGCTGCAGAAAGTTTCATCTTGCTCATAGACCAGAAATTTATCTTCTGAATTCCATTTGAACACTGACTTAAAACCGTAAAATCATCATACGGCATTGAGAAGAACATATGTTCAGGGCCAGGCACTTTTTCACCTTTTTTATCCATGTACACAGGCGAAACTTTTGAGTTTTCTTCATCTCTGTCTACAGAACAAAGCTGCAGATAAGGAACAGTCTTCCATTTTGCATCGATTCCAAGATTTTTTATCTGAACGTCACTTAGACCTGATGCATCAATTGCAAGCATCTTCGCATACGGAACGATTCCCGACTTAATAAGATTTCCGCCTGCATCAAATGAAAAAATATGAAGCTCTCTCAAGTATCTTACAAGCTTCCCTTTTGTGCCTACATCAGAAATTCCACGGATAAAGAAAATATCATATGTTCCATCATGATAATGAAGAGAGAAATAAACATTTTCTGCAGATTCAAAACTGTTCGCATCTTCCGTTTCATCATTGAAAAAATAATTCTTTGTAAGTTCATCACGTGCTTTATTAAGATAACGTTTAACATCAGGATCTTTTGCATATTCATCTTTCTGGTTATGAAGAGACTGATAGATATAATATGCTTCCATATAGTTACCTGCATTAAGTTCTGTATAACCTTTTACTTTTGTTTTGAAGAATCTATTTTCTTCTGTTTCTTCTTCTGCACGCGCCTGTGAAATAATATTCCATGCACGATTTGCATAATTTTTTGCAACAGGAAGATTAATATCTTTTTCATCCGCCATCTTTACTGCCATCTGTGCATAATAATGCGAACCAAGATAATCTTTCTGGTCAAAAAGTTTTTGTGACTCCTGAATAAGTTCAAGAACAGAAGATGAATACATTTTATCTATTTCTGATGTATCAATCTTTTCAGGGTTTCCATTTATTCCTGAGCCGATTGGAACAAATTCTTTATCACCATTCTTTTTCTTTTTTAATTTTGATGCACGAGCAAACTCCGCTCGTTTTGAAAGTTCTATGGCACTTTCATTTTTTGGATCAATCTCTAAAACTTTTTTTGCGTAGAAAACTGCATAATTTGCCGCATCAGGATCTTTAATACTTTTTAAAAGATTATTCTGTGCAAGCTCCATATACTGTTTGATGAGAACAGGTTTCTGTTCATAACCTGCCTTGCGAAGTTCCAGAGCTGGAGCAAAAACATCGTGGGCCATTGACAGACCAAAGGTTGCAAATACAGCAATGATAATTACATCTTTAAGGCATGCTGCAAGCTGATTTGAAAATCTTGCATACGCAGAAACTTCTACTGTTCCAAAATAAACTGCACACGCAACAAGAAAACCTGTAATCACACTCGAAGGAAGAACTTCAAGCATTAACAAAAGACCATTGTTAATCTTGTAACTAAAAACATCTGAAGCACTTACAAATGGAATTTTAAATACAAATGCTCCTATTAAAAAACATGCGAGACCCGAAAGAATTGTATAAACCAGAAGAATGTTGAATATCTTTTTCATCAGTTCTCTCCACTTCCAGCCGGGCGATTCTTAAATTTTCCAATTAATCCTACTATGATAAAGAGAACGATAAGCACTGCATTCATCACAACGCACAAAGGATTTGACATGATGGAAGAAAGCATTGGTGTATTTCGCAAATTTTGATCAAGCTGCGGTAAAAAAGGAAATATATCTTTATAAACAGATACAGAACAGCAGATTGCATTAACTTTGATGACAAGACCTGTCGCGATAACTATAAAGAACGCTGTAATAAGTCTCCACTGGCTTACAGAAGTAAGCGCAAAAACAAAAACCAAAGCTGCAGCAAATGAACAGAAAAAAAGCCAGTCCAGCATAGAAGATGAAGCAGCTTTTTTTGCCTCGATACTTAATCCTTTAAGATCATCAACCTCTTTTTTCAGTAAAGGCGGAATTTCTATAACACGTTTTACCAGAACATCAGAAAAATTTCCGCTTTCCGGAATAGTCAATTTTTCATTTTCTATGATTTTAAATGAATCTTTTTCTGTCGTAGTGTTTTTTAAATCAATTGCAATTCCGTCCGTATTAGATTCAGCATCAACATTAGAAAAATAATACAGAACATCTTCTGAAAGCCTGAAATATCCTTTTGAAAGTCTTTTCGGCTGTGTAACAGTCTCTGTTTCCAAAGACATCTGATAGTTAAGTACAAATCTTAAACCGATAACCCATGAAGCGCATGTTAAAGCAGCAATTGTAATAATTCCGATAAACCTGTTTTTTCTTGAATGCCGTACAAGGGAAAGAATAAGGAACATGGGAATAAAGGTCATGACGAGAGGGAGGGAAATTCCAACACCTGCTTTAAAAGCTGTAAAGGAAAACAGATTTAAAGAATGCCCGACAACAAAATCAGTGCATTCAATATAAATCATTATAAGCAAAGCAGTAAGCGTCACTCCGACTACGCACAGCAAAATATATGAAATCAAAACCGAAAAAAACGTTTTCATAATTATTAATAGAATACCACGATATCAAAACATAGTCTAACAAATTTAGCTGAAAAACCCCATTTAAAGAAGATAAAGTTTACCACAAAGTTATCCACAGGTTTTCAACACAAAATGCCATAATATTTATACTATACATTTTATCTCTATGTTTTATAATGAATTAGCGCTCCAAATTGAATCTGATTATAATTCC
Source organism: Treponema sp. (assembly GCA_017553635.1). Taxonomy (GTDB): domain Bacteria; phylum Spirochaetota; class Spirochaetia; order Treponematales; family Treponemataceae; genus Treponema_D. The sequence continues at coordinate 66,239 of JAFZKN010000007.1, forward strand.
TTATAATATAAAGAATTAAGACAATTTCTTTAATACCATTAAAGTTTTATGCAGAAATTGTACATTAAAAAACCCATTTTTCAGGGTTTTCCACCAATTATCCACAGTTTTTAACATTTTTTTAACAAGTTATCCACAGGCTGAAAATGTCAAAAACTATATAAATAAAAAACCTTTCCGTCTTTCACGCCTGAAAACCAGAGATTTTCACTTTATGCGTACACAAATCAGGAAAGGAATTTTCAATCAGCTTAAAAAAGCTGTAATTTAAGGTTCTATACTGTCTTTATCCTAAGAATACCTGACCCTGTGCATCAATTGCCAGAATTGACTTACATTCTGAACAACGGAAACGGCCTGCTCTCGAAGCCTTGAGCCTCTTTGAACATACCGGACAGGCAAATACTTTAGGGAATACACTGCTTACTGTTGGAGCTCCACTCTTGAGGTAAGTAATAGCCTCCTCTGTAGAATTCTTAATATTAAAGAACTGGGAAAAACCTAACAATTGGAATACTTCATATACTTTTGGCTGGATTTCGAGAAGAACGATATCTCCACCCTTTGGCTTTACCATCTTAAGGAATGCTGTAAATGAACCTATACCCGTAGATGATACATAGTTTAATGCAGCACAGTTGAATACAAGATTTACATAACCAGCTTCTACAACTTTGGCAATTCTTTTCTGGAAAAAGCTTGAATTATATGTATCTACATAGCCGTTCAATATGATACTGATACAGTTTGGGACATCCTCGATTTTATCAAGAGTAATCTTAAGACTGTCATCTTTTTCGTCATTAAAACCCGGTACAAGATTATTATTGTTAGTCATACATCTCCCTCTAGTAAGGCCAAAACTTTATAAATATATTAAATGATAGTCTAATATCATTAAATTGTCAAATACAATGATAAAGATTTTGGAGATTTTCAAGTTGTCTAAAATCCTTTTAAAAAGTATATTTTACCCATGAATTTAGACAGAATTTACATTATTTTAGCCCGACCCGAAGAAAGCCGAAACATAGGGGCTGCCTGCAGAGCCATGGCAAATAATGAAATAACTCACTTGAGAATTATCGGCAAAAAAAAAGATTTTGATGAAGAAAGAGTAAAAATTCTCGCAATCCATGCCGGTTTTATCTGGGAAAAATGTGAATTTTTTGACACAATTACAGAAGCAGTTTCAGACTGCTCAATCGCATTTGGAACTACACGCAGAAAAGGAAAAAAACGAAGGGATAAATATTATTTTCCAGAAGAAGCTTCAGAAAAACTTGAACTTATAACAGACAAAAATGCAAAAGCTGCAATAGTATTTGGAAACGAAAGAACAGGTCTTACAGACGAAGAGTTGAATGAATGTACAGGAGCCGTTACGATTCCATCTGGAGAATCATTCCCTTCTTTAAATCTTTCTCACGCTGTTCAGATAATATGCTATCATCTTTTCAGGCAGGCAGAAAAAACTAAAAAAGGTTTTAACGGTTCAGGATTTACTCCAGTCAGTCTTGAGCGTCTTGATAAAACAGTCAAAACAATAACCGACAGTTTTAAATCTCTTGGTTTCTTTAAACTTAACGGACGGGAAGATCAGGAACGTTTTTGGAAAGACATAATGTCCCGAGCTTCTCTTTCAGAAGGTGAAGTTAAATATCTTGAAAAAATTTTTTCTAAGGCTCAGGGTCTTGCTTCCAGATAAATTCAATATCCTGCGGTTTGATGACATCCTCTGGAGATAAAATTGCTGCAATTTTTAAGCATGCTTTTAATTCTCTGAGATTTCCAGGCCAGTCATATTCAAGAATTTTTTCTTTTGCACTTTCTGATAAAACCTTGTTAAGCATTTCTCGCTGATTTATATCTTTAAGAAAAAAATCTGCAAACATCATAAGATCTTCTTTCCTTTTTCTCAAAGGAGGAATCTCAATTACAAACTCTGCAATTCTCCAGTATAAATCTTCACGGAATAATTTGTGCTTTACAAGTTCTTTTAAATCTTTGTTCGTAGCAAATACAAATCTTGCATCAGTCTTTTCTTCCCTGTCACTTCCAACCCTGCGAAATTTTCCTTCATCAAGAACACGAAGAAGCTTTGCCTGACAGTCAAGCGGCATCTCTCCGATTTCATCAAGAAAAATCATTCCATTTTTCGCAAGCGGAATAAGTCCAGTTCTATCGACTGCATCAGTAAAAGCACCTTTTACAGAACCAAACAGAGTTGATTCAACAAGATCTTTTTGCAGAGAACCTACATTAAGATGAATCATATCCGTATTTCTGTCCGGGCCCGCTTTATGCAGGACCTCTGCAGCAGTCGTTTTACCGGTTCCACTCTCACCGATAAATAAAACCTTACATCGCCTGTCTTTAACAGAGAAAATTTTCCTCTTTACCTGTTTAATCGACTCACAGTTTCCAATCATTATCGAAAACGACGGATCATTTTTTATAAAAGTATCAAGCCGTTCATCGCTGTTTTCTGCCTTCTTTTGAACATTCCGGGGTAAATGAGTATCGCTTTCCGGTTCAATAATTTCGTCAGCAATCCTTATTGAATGAATTTCATTTTCGCCGTAAAAACATTTTGAATTCTTTTCTCTGAAAAGAGAATGAGAAAAATCAATAAACCGTGACTTTTTAATCAGTTTCTGTTTTTCAGATTCCGAAAGTTTGGTTTCTGAATCAATAAAAATAACTTTTGCTTTTCCGCCGGTGACATACCTGCAAAATGTACTTAACTCCGGATTTTCCGGACCGAGTGAATAAAAAACTTTTTCCAAATTAATCAACTTTTTTTATCTGGCAGAAAAATTATTTACCCGCCAGACGATACCAGACAAGAAGAATTTTATAGTACATGTATGGAAAAATCAAGAAAATTTTAAATGGATTTCTAAAAATTTCATGATAAATTTCATGTCCCCTGTCAAAGGTTGATTCTTTAATTCTCTTTGTATGCTCTGAAAAGATTCCTAAACACTCTCTGTAATAAAGGAAAATGCTGTTTGAAAATCTGTTACGTCTGTTATATGACCAGCACTCTCTTTCTTTAACACCCTCAGACATGATTACAAGTGAAGGAGATGCTTTATAAATTGCCTGAATGATATTGTCTTCCATTGCCCTCGGATAATGACCGGAATATCTTCCTACAAGATGAAGATTCGGAAAGGTTTTTCTTACGTTTTCTGATGCCTTCTGAAGGATTCTTTTTCTCCCACCGAGAAGATAAAGAGATTTATAATGTGAATCAAGAATAGTCAAAAGATTAATTACAGCAGGAAATGGGTTGTATCTTGTTGGAACTGATTTTCTTAAGAACGCAGCACCTTTAAGAATGCTTTTTGAAATCGGAAGAATAAGATCAGCACTGTGAACACATTCAGCAAAATTATTCTTTCCTCTGGCTTTTAAAAGTCCCCAGATATTTAAAAATACAATCTGTTTAGCACCTGGACGTGCGAGCAGCTCAAGAATCTGATTTTCAAAATCTTCCGGAGCACATACATCAACCGGAACTCCAAGAACATTTATTCTTTCAAATGCCATACATTCCCCTCCAGTACTGTTGTCTGCAAAGCCGCCATACCGTATAGACTTGCAGTTTCACATCTTAAAATATTTACATCTAAATGTACAGTACTAAAACCTGAAGATTTTAGCAACTGAATTTCATCAGGACTTATGCCGCCTTCACAACCTACTGCGCAGAAGGCACATCCAATTTTATTTTCAGAAGATGCATCTGCACACACCTGATGAATCGTTACAGAATCTTCATTTTTTTCATACAAAGAAATTTTTACGACAGATTTATTTTCCTTTTTAACCTGTCTGCATTTATCTTCAATTATTTCTAAAGCTTTTTCAAGATTAACCGGTTCATAAATCTTCATATCCAAAGGTGAACCGCACTGCTGTCTTGCCTCACGGATAATTCTTTCTATTCTGTCCTGCCGGCCTTTAGCGGAAGATGTTTTATCTAAAAGACTTTTTTCAGAACCCTTTTGAGTATATTCCCCGATAACAGGAATTACAGCACTTACACCGTCTTCAACAGCCTGTCGGATTATAAGCTCCATCTTTTGCGGCTTTGCTATAAACTGAATAAGATAAAACTCACATCTGTCAGAATTTATTTTTGCAGCTGAATCTGTTTTAAGATTGCTTTCATTTTCTAAATCGTTCTGCGTGTCACAGAGTTGAAGTATAATACTTTTTTTACTTTCATCGATGGAACAGATTGTTGCATAAGCTGCTTTTCCTTCGATTACAATTTTCATCATATCGCCAGTATTAAGACGTAAAACCTGACGGATGTACCTGTAATCTTTTCCCGAAAGATTTATAAGCCCTTTTGAATCTGGTTTTACATCTATAATAAACTGGCGCATTAAAACAATCTCTCAACCTTTTTTATTCAGTCTTAGAAGATTCTTTTTTCTCTTCTTCAGCACCTGCTTCTTCCTGAAGTTCCTTTAATGTTTTTGTCGAACTTACAAGCGAAGCAAAATTTTCTTTGTTGATGATGCTGATTGCTTCATTCAACTGAACATCATAATCAAGATCATACAGAGGAGCTTTTTTAGTTCTGTTTGTCTCAACTCTTATAAGCCTCCTCAAAAGACGAAGATCAAGATTATATTCTTTCTGAAGCACAGATGCATATTCTGCAATTTCTTTTTCTGTCATTCCAGGATGAGCTTCTACATATTTTGGAATAACTTCATCCTCTGTCATTTTAATGAATGACTTAGTCTGATCATCTGTATATTCTGTAAATTTTATTTCTCTATCTGGCGGAATTCCAATTTTATTGATATTGCAGTCACTTGGTGAATAGTATTTAGCAACTGTAAGTTTAACTCCGTCATTAGTTCCATCAATCTCTCTTAAAGGTAATACCTGCTGAACAGATCCTTTTCCATAAGTTCTTTCACCAACAAGATATCCTATGTGATAATCTTTTAAAGCGCCTGCAAGAATTTCTGAAGCACTTGCAGAACCTCTGTTAATAAGAACAATAATCGGTACATCCTTTTTTACAATCGTAGTTTTTTTAGAAGCAGAGAAAGATTTGTTTTCACTCTGAATTCGGCTCTTTGTAGAAACTATTACTCCAGAGTCAATAAATTTATCTGCAACATTAACTGCACTGTCTAAAAGTCCACCAGGATTGTTTCTCAAGTCGATGATAAGACCTTTATAACCTTCTTCAGAATCAAAGCTCTTAATTGCCTTTTCTACTGCAGGCGCAGTCTCCGGTGTAAACTGAATTAGCTTAACATAACCGATGTTACCAATTTTTGTAAATTCAACAGTAGGAACCTGAATTAAATCTCTTATCAAAGTTCTTTTAAACGTAGCTGTTTTACCGCGAAGAATGGTAACCTCAACAGGAGTTCCCTTTTCACCACGAAGCCTTGAAAGAACTTCTTCCATACTCATTTCCGGTGTCGGATCCCCGTCAATTTCTATAATTTTATCTCCAGACTGAATTCCTGCTTTATATCCAGGAGTATTTTCTATTGGAGAAACTACGTCAACATATGCAGGCTTGTCGGGAGTTGACTTATTCATCTTGGAAATGGAAAGTCCTACACCATAAAAATTACCACTTGTTGTATCAGAAAGTCCCCTCATATCCTGAACATCAAGATAAACAGTATACGGGTCACCAAGGGATTCCATCATTCCCTTTAAAGCACCCTCATACAGTGTTTTTGGATCTACTTCATCAACATAATACTGCTGAAGATAGTTATAAATCGTGTAAAAATTCTTTAAATAAAGTGCATCCCTGCTTGACTTATCAGACTGTGCACATCCTGAAGAAACAAATAAACCAAATGTAATTAAAACAGTAAAAACACGTGTTTTAATAGACTTTAAATAGCTGAAATTCATGATGAATATTTTATTCCATTCCAAGTGCTTTTTCAATAGATTTATATGCGTATTGAGTGCGCCCCTCATTTATGTTATAATAGAAGAATGCAGATTATTCCGGTGGCAAGTGGTAAAGGCGGCGTAGGAAAAAGCCTTTTATCAGCAAATTTAGCAATCGCCCTCGGCCAGAGCGGCAAGAAAGTAGTATTAGCAGACTTAGACCTTGGAGCTTCAAACCTTCATCTCGTGCTTGGCCAGCAGGCTCCAAAACAGGGCCTTGGTACGTGGCTTACAGGTCACGGAGAATTTAACGACATCATAATCAAGTCTGATTATGAAAACGTATACTTTATCGCAGGCGATTCAGAAATACCGGGCCTTTCAACCCTCAAAGCACCTCAGAAAAATAAACTTATAAAAGCTTTTAAAAATATTGATGCAGATTACCTTATCATTGACCTTGGAGCTGGAACTCATCAGATTATTCTTGATCTTTTCCTCCTTTCACCACAGGGAATCGTCGTTACAGCTCCTACAGTAACCGCAACATTAAACGGTTATCTTTTTTTGAAAAACTCGGTATTCAGATTAATGCATTCATCATTTAAATCATCGAGTCCAGCTGCAAAGATGCTTACAAAACTCAGACAGGATCCGACTGCATTACAGAGACTTTATATTCCCCGTCTAGTTGATACAATCAGAATGGCAGACCCTGAAAGCGCAGATAAATTCGAAAGACATCTTAAAATTTTTACTCCGCGTCTTATCATGAATATGATTGAAGATCCGAAAGATGCAGAACGCGCACAGAGAATAAGGACTTCGTGTAACCAGTATCTTGGACTTAACATTGAACATCTGGGAATAATGTACAGAGATTCTCTCGAAGATAAAGCTCTTGCAAGCCGTCTTCCAATTGTAGTTTATAAACCTAACTGCATTCTTTCTCAAGCAATCTACAGAATAGCAGAGAAAATTCTTGCATCAGAAACTTTGAACTTTGGTGACGATTTTACACCGACACTCGATACGAGTTCATATTCATTTGAGCAGGCAAATGAAGAAGCAGAAGAAGATTTTGAACTTAAAATGGCAGGCCTTCAGGACTTACTCGGAAGTGGAGCACTTACTACAGGCGAATTAATCGAAACAGTTAAGACTATGCAGTATGAACTTAACCAGGTAAGAAAAGAAAATACTCTTTTAAAATCAAAACTTGTTAAAGCTGCAAGCCAGGGATTTAAAATATGAATTTTTTATACATTAATTACCCTTCATGGATTAAACCGGAAATCATTCCGGCAGTTCCAGCCCTTCATTTTTTACGATGGTACGGACTTATGTATGTATTTGCTTTTGCATTTGCATACATGATTTTAAACCTTCAGCGTAAAGAAGGACTGCTTGATGTAAACGGAAAAAAAGTTTCTGAAGACGAGGTTTTAAGTTTTATCTCAACAGGTTTTCTCTTTTTGATAATAGGTGCAAGAATTTTTGCATGTCTGATTTATACACCAAGCGGAAAATACTGGAGAGCACCGTGGCTTATTTTCTGGCCGTTTGATGACCAGATGAACTTTACAGGATTTGCCGGAATGTCTTATCACGGCGGATTTGTCGGCGGTCTTCTTGGAATGATTTTCTGGTGCAAAAAAAATAAAAAGCCGCTTTACAAGTGGATGGATGTAATGGTTGCTGCAATTCCATGCGGATATACATTTGGACGACTTGGAAACTTTTTAAACGGCGAACTATATGGAAGACTTACTACAATGCCATGGGGAATGATTTTCCCGGATGCAAAAATGTACAGTGCTTCAATTCCATGGGTACAGGATTTTGCAGCATCAATCGGAATGCAAATTCCAGCAAGCGGGCTTGTAAATCTTCCACGGCATCCAAGCCAGTTGTATGAAGCTTTCTTCGAAGGAATATTTCTTTTTGTAATATTATTCCTCTTGAGAAAAAAGAAACCGTTCGATGGATTTATCAGCGGACTCTACAGTATCGGTTATGGACTTGTCCGTTTTATAATTGAATACTTTAGAATGCCTGATGAAGACATGGGATTTAAATTGGGAAATACAAGCGGAGCTCCACTGGATAGAGATGTTTCACTTTTAAATATTTCTACCGGACAGATTTTGTGTTTCCTTATGATTGCATTCGGAATCGGACTTATGATTTTCTGTTATATGAAAAATAAAAATACTAAAAAGGAATAGAATTATGAATTTATTTGAAGATTTAAAATGGCGCGGACTTATTAAAGATATTGCCGGCGAAGAAAGTGATCTGCAGAAAGTACTTGACGGAAAACCTTTTGCCTTTTACTGGGGAACAGACCCGACAGCTAATTCTCTTCACCTTGGACACTACTCTTCTTTGTGTATGGCAAAACGCCTTGCTAATGCAGGCCACCATCCGATTCTTCTGTGCGGCGGTGCAACAGGAAGAATCGGCGACCCACGCCCGACAGCAGAACGCGAAATAATCAGTGAAGAAAAAGTAAACAACAACATCAACGGAATCAGAAAACAGATTGAACGTCTTGTTCCGACAGCAGAGCTTGTAGACAACTATGACTGGATGAAAGATTACACTTTCTTAAACTTCCTTCGCGACATCGGTAAGTACATCAATGTTAATTACATGCTCGACAAAGACATCATCCGCCGCCGTCTTGAAACAGGCATTACATTTGCAGAATTTTCTTACATGCTTTTACAGGGTTATGACTTCCTTCACCTCTATCAGGAAAAAAACTGCCTCATGCAGGTAGCAGGAAGCGACCAGTGGGGAAACATTACAACTGGTGTAGACTTGATAAGAAAGGTTCTTGATAAGACAGCTTACGCATTTACAATGCCTCTCATTCTTGACCCGACAGGAAAGAAATTCGGTAAATCAGAAGGAAATGCACTCTGGCTTGATAAAACACTTACTTCTCCTTATGCAGTTTACCAGTACCTGATCAACTCTGATGACTCTAAAGTTCTTGAATACCTTAAAGTATTTACATTCCTCTCTAAAGAAGAAATTGAAAACATTTACGCCCAGCAGCAGGCAGCTCCTGAGACAAGAATTGCACAGAAAACTCTTGCATGGGAAGTTGTTAAAGACATTCACGGAAAGGAAGAAGCAGACAATGCAGTCATGGTTTCTGAAAAGCTTTTTAAAGGTGACTTTAAAGGTCTTTCTGTAAACGACATCATCACAGGCCTTAAAGGAGTTCCAAACTTTGAATACAAGGAAGAGCTTCCTTTAATCGACGTTCTTGTTAATAACGGAATGGCAAGCTCAAAACGTGAAGCACGCGAGTTTATTAAAGGCAACGCTGTTTCGATTAACGGTGAAGTTGTAACAGACGAAACAAAAGTAATTACACGCGACATGGCGCTCGAAGGAAAAATCATAATCTTCCGCCGCGGAAAGAAAAAATACTTTATCGCAAACGTTTAAAAGTAACTGCGTATAAAAAAGGCCGCAATATCCCTGCGGCTTTTTTTTTATTTTAAACTGAACTGTACGGAACTTTACGCGCTTAGTGCATCCACAGGATCCAGCTTTGAAGCACGTAAAGCAGGATTTAATCCGAAAAATATTCCGACAAAAACGGAAAATGCAAAGGAAATGATGCATGAGTTTGTACTTATAACAAAACTCATTCCACGGATATATTCGACTGCAATACTTATTCCTATTCCAAGAATAACTCCGATAAGGCCACCGATGATTGTAATGCTTGCAGATTCAATTAAAAACTGCTGGCATATATCACGTGGATTTGCACCGAGCGCTTTTCTTATTCCTATTTCCTGACGGCGTTCTGTTACAGTTACAATCATGATGTTCATGATTCCGATTCCGCCGACTAAAAGAGAAATCGCAGCAACAGCGGCAAGAAGAACGCTCATTGTATTTGTAATCGAACTCATCTGCTCAAGCATTGTCTGCATTGAGTTTACGTTTACAGATTCTGTTCCTGTAAGCTGCTTACAGTATTCTGCAACGGTAGTAACAAGCTCTGTAGACTTTGCAGGAGATACTGCCTGAACTAAAACAGTGTCTGCCGCAGGATTTGGTTTAATTTTCTTTTTATAAAAACCGCGCGGAATGAATGCAGTGCTTGTTTCCATTCCGACAGTCTGTTCTTTAAGAACTCCGCATACTTTAAACCCGAAGGTTACTTTATCTGCAACAAGCATGATTTTCTGCCCTGTTGCATCTCCTGCCGGAAAAAGATTTTCTGCAAGGTCATGTGTTAAAATTATTTTCTGCATGCCCTGTTCATCGTCGGTAACAGAAAAATATGAACCTGATTCAAGCTCCATATTATACATTTCAAGATAACCGTATTCGACTGCGGCACATGATGTACTTGCAGAAACTGTTCCATATGTAAGCGTTGTACTTAAATTATTTTTATACCAGATTTTTTGTATGTCGCGAACATTATCAAAAAGATTCTGCCTGAACGATTCGTCAAAAATAATTTTTACAGAGTCACGCCTTCTTCTCATATAACCGCTTGAAACACTTACGATATCAAGACCGCTTGTTCCAAAAGTATCCTGCACCTGCTTAGTTGAACTGTTACCCATGCTTGTAATTATGATTACAGCTGCAACACCGATTATTACACCCAGCAGTGAAAGAAAGGTACGCGTTTTATTTCTTCTGAAATTTTGAAGTGCATTGATAAAATCTTCTAACATAAAAGCCCGTCCAGAATTTTAATGCAGCGTTCCGTAGACTTTCCGATTCCAGGATCGTGCGTAACGATAATGATTGTTGTTCCCGTTTTATTTATCTCACGGAACAAATCCATAACCTGAATTCCTGTTTTTGTATCAAGAGCACCGGTCGGTTCATCAGCAAGAATTATTTTTGGTTCTGCGATGATTGCGCGCGCGATTGCAACTCTCTGCTTCTGTCCTCCAGAAAGTTCAGAAGGTCTGTGTGTTTCGCGGTTTTCAAGTCCCACTTTTTTTAAAGCAGCGCGCGCAAGCTCATAACGGTCTTCGCGTGGTATTCTTTTGTATTTTAAAGGAAGCATTACGTTTTCGATTACAGTCATCGAAGGAATAAGATGATACTGCTGAAAAACAAAGCCGATTGTTTTATTTCTTAAAACCGCAAGCTCAGTTTCGTTCATAAGATGAGTTTCGCGGCCGTCAATCTTTACAACTCCGCTTGTAGGCCGGTCAAGGCATCCTATCATGTTCATGCAGGTTGATTTACCGGAACCTGACGGACCCATTATCGATATAAACTCGCCCTGGCATACTTTAAAGCTTACGCCTCTTAACGCCTGAACTTCTGCGTCGCCCATTGAGTAAATCTTTTTTACATCTGTAAGCTCTACGACTGTCTGAGAAGCCGTAGAAGCTGCATCACTCTTAGCTTTTCTCATATTTACATTCTTGGAGGTCTTGCGCCCATTCCGCCTGGAGGAGCCATCATACCGCCCCTATTTTTTGAAGAACCCGAAAGCTTTGGCTTTGACTGCTGTAAAAGAACATCACCTTCCTTTACATCGCCTTCTACAATTTTTACCATCGAGTTTCCATAAGGAACGACTTTAACATCAATCTTTTTGCCGGATTTATTTGTCACGACATAAGGCTTTTTATTTTCGTAGCCGATTGCATAGCGTTCAACAAGAAGATAATCTTCCGGTTCTGCAACCTTGATTTTTCCGGTGAACGAATAATTAGGAAGAATCTCCGGCGGAAAATCTTCTATTTTGATTTTAACCTTTACTACTGTCGCACCACGGCTTGTAATTTCACCGATTGCAGGCCAGCCGATTACAGTTCCATAAACTGCCTTATCTTTATATGCGCTGAATGAAAATTCTACCTGCTGCCCTACCTTTAACTGACTTACATCTGTTTCTGCAACTTCTACCTGTGCAAGAAGATAGTCGACGTTTACTAAAGTTCCGACTGCATCCTTTGCCTCAAGCGAATCGCCGACAGCAACATCTAAGGCCGCGATTACTCCGTCAAAGGTTGCAGAAACCTTTCTGTCAGAAACCTTCTGTAAAAGAGAAAGGCGCTCTGTCTGCATGAGTTTTATTTCCCTTGCACTTCCTGTAATTCTTGTGGCCGCCATGTTGTAGTCATGCTTTTCAAGATTGTAAACCTGTGTTGTGTCATCAAGCTGAATTATAACATCGCCCTTTTTAACTCTGTCACCTTCTTTAACATAAACTCCAAGAACAGTTCCATCGCTTAATGCCTGGAGTGTCTGTTCCTGGGCTGCTTCTACAGTTCCAGATATTTCAATGACGTTTTCATAGCTTTCTTTTCTTACTGTATAAAAAACAGGCTTTGTATTTACCTTTGTTATGAGTGCACGTGTAATAAAAAGCAGAAGCACAACTCCGGCAAGAGCACCTGCAGAAATAAGAATCAGTTTTATTTTTTTAGTCATTCTATTTCTCCTGATTAAGCTGAACAGCTTTAGTGTCGGGCAATGTAATGTCAATGTCGACAAAATTACTCTGAACGCTGTTATTATATAAAATCATATCAATTGTATTGATGATAATCTTTACCTGATAAAGAAGCCTGTTGTTTTTTGCAGAAAGATATTCACTCTGAGTTACGATTCCCATGTTGTAATATTTTTCAAGATCTTCTTCGTTCTTTTTATAAAGTAAAAAGTTTTCTCCGACAGTCTCTTTTTCCCAGAGAATGTTATCAAGCTGCTGGTCAAAATCGATTATCGAAGTTTCGTAATTTTCATTTGCAGTATCTATATCAATAAGCTCCTGCTTATCGGTAAGGCTGTAAGTTTCTTCTTTAATCGCACGCGTCCTGAATGAATTTAAATTTACTGTTGCACCAAGTGTAAACGCCGGAGCAAACTGTTCTGTACCGGTAGGAAAGCTTATTCCACAGTTAACTCCAAGACCGTTCCATGTTGTAGAAATTCCTGCATCAACTGTATCCGATTTTGTCGCAGAGTTTTCAAAAGTATAGCCTGCGTTTAATCCAAGCGAAAAGTTTTTATCTGCTTTTCTTACGCGTGCATTATAATCATGATTCCATTTTGCGCTTTCTATTTCTTTATATTTTTCTTTATCAAAAGAAGTAAATTTTAAACCTTCAAGCTGCGGAATGTCATCCGGAATGAATTTTAAAAAATCCCTTTCGTTTTCCATCGAAATGTCAATTCCGCATTTTTTATAGAACACAACAAAATCGTGTCTTATTTTATGAACCGCAGTTTCTATTGTATGACGGCCAGATAAAACTTTCATTTCTGCAAGTCTGTAAGTTGATGAAGAAGAAGTATATCCCTGCGCCTTTATTTTTTCAAAGCTCAAAGTGTCTGTATAAACATCCTGAAGGTTTGTATAAACAGAATTGATCGAGCTTAAAAGACTTTTCATTTCCTGATAGAAATTCTTTTCTGCACTTAAAGCAGAATTATAAATCCTTCTTTTTGCTTCAAGAACTTCCCTTTCTTTTTTTAGTATTTCGATTCTTGACTGCTCTGCAGCAGGAGAAATGATGTCAAATGAAACTCCGATTTTTCCATCCTTTAAATCACTTGTTTCGCTTGAGCCGTCATATTTATAATCTGCAGAAGCATTTACGCTTAAGTTTTTTGCAGAAGGAACAGAAACCTTTGCAGAAGGCTTTACAGAAAAATCTCCCGAGCCTGAACCTGTATAAAAAGTCATTGTCCCGGTTGAAAGAGTTATATCAAAGCCTTCATTTATTTTTGTATTTTCGAAAGCAAGTTTAGATTTCTGTGCTTCTATCGTAAGCTTCTGGAGTTCAAAATCGTGTTCCAGATAACCGCACAATAATTCGTTAAAACCGTATTTCATGCTTTCCTGCAAAACTTCCTGGGCGTTTGCACTGTTCAGCATAAAGAAAGCAAAAATAGAGGCAAGTATTTTTTGGACATGTTTCATCGTTTTTCCGTTCATATTAAAAATACCACGAAAAAGCCCAAATGTCACAGTTTTTCTTATAAGAATTCTCTTAAAAATGATTACTTTTCGTTTAAAAGTACGTCTACAACGTGTGAACTGGCTCCCAAAAGCTCAGGACGCTCGCAGTTTGCAAGATGATAGCGTATAAACCAGTTAAAGCTTTCTTCGTCCAGGGCGTTAAGCTCGCGGCGCATGTAGTCTGCCGCCCCGTCTGCAGCTATGATTTTAATGCGCTTAAGGCCTGTAATTTCATTAAGGCGGTCTATGTCTTCAAGACGAAGGTAGCTGTATAAATCATCAGGCGTTACAATCTGATGAAAGTCATCGGTAAGGCTTTCCCTTTCGATGCACTCTTTAATTTTATTCTGCTTAAAACAGTAAGTCAGAACGCTGTAATCGTTCATGACATAAGAAACAAGAATGCGGCCGCCGGATTTTGTAACGCGCTTTGCTTCGCTGAACGCCTTAAGCTTTTCTTCTTCTGTCATAAGATGATAAATCGGACCGAAAAGAAGCGTAATGTCAAAAACATCATCATCTAGAAACGAAAGGTCCATCGCATTTCCGGGCCAGCATTTAACTTTTTCATGCTTTGACTCAAGAACCTTTAAATTGCGTTCAACAAGCTCAACGGCTGTGACATCGTAACCTTCTTTACTGAGTGCTATAGAATATCGCCCGGTGCCAGCTCCCACGTCAAGGATTTTTATTTTATCAGAGCTTGCCTCATCCTTCGAAGCACTCCGCATTTTTTTAATTTCTTCTATTGATTCGTGAATATATTTTATCGAGGTTGTAAACTCGACAGTTCCATGGCGGGTTGTAAGACGGTGATCTTCGTTGAATTTATTGTAATACTTTTCTAAGTTTGTCATTCTGCTACCGTAGTGATTATTTTTTAATTTCTATTACATCAAGCATTTCGCGGAAATATGAATTGCCTATTTTAGCACGCGCATATAAATCTTTAAAAGAAGTAAAGCGCTCAGGTTCATAAAGGCGGCCAAATGCAATGTACTCGTTTCCGTCTGCGTCGATTCCATAGGTTATCGTATAAGTTTTTTCTTTGTAAAGAAATTCGAGTTCTTTTTTTGATTCAGTATAAAAAAATAAATCGTCTTTTGTCATTTATCCCAGCCTGATATAAACTAGCTATAGTATTAAAAAAACAGCCTCCTTGTGTCAAGGAAGCTGTTTATATTTTTTATCCTTTGTCAGAACAAAAATCAGTCATTCAAATTTAGCATAGCTCCGAGAACGATAAGATGCGTTGCAAATTCGTAAAGCCACTTCCATGAAAATCCTGATTTAAATAAACCGCCTTTATAAAGGAAATCACTAAGAACAATTGCAACAATCCATACGATCCAAATGATGATCATAAGAACATTATCAATCTTTCCAAAAATATCGCCTGCAAATAATTCAATGATAAGGAATGCGCCGGCAAGAAGTTCAATAATACCAAATACAATCTTTAAAACTTTGTACAATTCACCACTAAAAAGAGCTCCTAAAGCCTCGCAACCAAAGTCACCGCCTCCAGTTAAAGCCCATACTCCACCAACAACGAGCATAGCTCCCAAAGCGATCTGCAGAAGCAATCTTCCAAAAGAATAAGTTTTTCCTGCCATAATAAACGGCCTCCTACAATTTTTGGACTTTAAAGTCCAGTTTTTTTTGATATTGTGTATGATAACAGCAACAGACAGTTAAAATACATAACATCCTGTCTATAACTATAATACCAAATTCTGCTCATGTCAAAAAAAATAACCGTGAATAAAATCACGGTTATTTTAATCAGCTTTATCAAAAACTTATGGATGATGATACTCTACACCACCAGTAAAATCTGCTGATCCAACCTCAGTATATTCTGAATCATATAATTCAATTTCTGTATATTTAATATTTCCATCAATTTCGTTTTTATACAGAGGCTCTGTTCCACCGCCTAAAACATTTGCATTTATGTAAGAGTTTTTTGAAGGAGAGGAAATCTTGCCATCATTAGTAAAATCAGCACTCTGGCCTTCTCTTACGCTCTGTGAACCCTTTGGTACAGAAACTTCTGCAGATGAACCTGCATTAGAACCATTTAACCATGCAGAAACCTCACCACGTTCTGCATCAATACTTGTTCCATTAAAATTTACAGTAACACCTAACACAGTTCCACGTACAGACGCAGTAGCTACCGGACTTCTTACAGAATAATTAACACGATTATCTTTTGTTTTCTGAATATCAGACTTTACACTTCCAGAAGAAATTGCAACCGATGCTGTATCCCCGTTTGTTCCTTCTGCAAGCTGTTCAATAGTAATTCTTGAAAGCTGTGTAACAGTAATTTTAGAATTCTGGCTTGCACTTGTTAGCGAAAGAACTGCTTCTGATTTAAAACCTGTCTGAATCATTTCCCCTTTATTAACTACATCACCTGGTTTTAAATCAACCCATGCTGAACCTCTCTGTTTCTGAACTTTTCCAGTAACAGAAACAACTTTTGCTTCAATAGCGAAAAGCCCAAAGCATAAAAAAGAAATTACAGTACTCAAAAATAATTTTTTCATAAAACCCTCCTGCTAATTATAATGCAATCCTGCATTTTAATGATATCTTAGAACAATCAAATTCCGTATTATTTGAATCAACATAGTTAGATATTTCTAAACCACAGAAAACATCACTTGCAACCTGATATTCAGTACTCATCGAAGATTCAATTCCTTTAATCTCACAATCATGCAAAACATCAAATGCAAAACCAAGCTGTCCTTTAACTACCAAATTAGAAACAGGTTTATACGTAGCAAACATTCCAAGCTTCATCAAATTAGAATAACCCGGTTCATTTACAGAGTTTAAAGCAACAATGGAAGTAATTCCACAAAAGTTTTTACCTGCAAAAACAAAATCTGCTCCAATTGAAGACTGTGGAAAGTAATAAGCAATTTTTGCCTTTACCAAAGGAGAAACCTCCATATCAGCTCCGTCATAAGAAGTAAATCCGATCGTGGTACTTGCATCATAAAAAACAGATTTACTGAGAGAGCCGCTAAGAGAAAGAGTTGTATAAAACCTGTTGTAAGAAATTGAATCGAATCTTATTGATCCGAAAGCCTGCACAGAAAGTGTCTGCCTGTCAATAATATTATAGAACGCAGCAGAAAGTGCAGCATTTAAATATCTGTCCTGCAAATCATATACAAGATTAGAATCACATCCCTTAAAATCAGGAGCATTATTCATCTTAACAATGTTTCCATTAAGAAGACCTGTATAAGCAGCGAAGGCAGAAACCGACATATTGTTATTTCTATAAGTTAAAGTAAAACCATCTGCAGGCTGGGCATAAATAATTGATGTTAAATCGATTGAATAATATCTTCCTGCATTAAGTTTCAAATATCCGTTATCAAGATTATAAAGGAAAGAAAACTTAAAAAGATCAATATCAAGATAATGTAAATCTGTTTTTGTTTTACTTAAATATTCAAACTGATAAAAACCTTCTGCTATAAAATAGTTGATGCAGTTCTTTTCAAGCGGAATTTTCATCCATGCATAAACATTATTCTTCTGATCAAGATACATACTTCCATTATCATCAGTTTTAAATTCTGAATTATCTGCAAGAAGGAAACCTGTATCCAACGCAAAAGAAATTGAACTGACTGCAGCTAAAATTGAACTTATTAAAAGAATTTTTACTTTTGTATTTTTCATTTTGCACTTCCTGTAATTTTATTAAAAAGCGCAACTGCATTAATTCCGCTTACCTTCATACCAGGATCTGCACTACCGGGAATAAATCCTCTGGCCTGAAATTCTTTATATGAATATCGTGGTGACTTTTTTGTAACCGTATACATAAACCCACCCTTAAAATCTACTATAACAGCAAAAACTGAACAAAGTTTTTTTAATGTTATTACTGTATCAAAGCTGTCTGTGTCCGAAAAGCAGCCTTTCCCCTTGAGAGTTTCAAAAGCTGCTTTTTCATCAGCCCGTTCATCAACAAGTTTAGCATAAGTTCCTGCAAGATATGCAGCCTGGCCCATAGTTATCGCTTCAGAATCCAGAATCTGAGAAATTCTGTCAAAACTTTGAGCAGAAGTCATAAACTGAACTATACAAAAAGTCAAAACTGCTAAAAACAATCTTTTTTTCATACATTCTCCGCCTTAATTTGTATTTTTAATTGTATTCAAAATACTAACCCAATGTTATAATATATCATTACACAATTTCAAGGGGTAAAAAATTGAAAAAACTTCGTGAACTGTTTTTCGTGTGCATCTCCATCCTTTTCTGGACCGTTCTTCTGGCTCTGGGAGCAATCCAGAAATTTGAGCTTAAATTCTCGGATCTTCTCCTTTATGCTAAAAAAGCACCGGCAGAAGCTCCTGAAATCCTTATTGTAGCCGCTGATAACCTCGCCCTGGAGTCAGTAGGGCCATGGCCATGGAAACGTGATGTTTATGCAGACATGCTTTTCAGAATGAAGGAACTGGGGGCTAAAACAGCTGTTTTCGATATTGAATTTCTATCTCCTTCAAATTTCCCTGAATGCGATGAAGAATTTGCACATGCAATTCAATTTTTTGGGAATACCTACCTCATTACAAATTCAAGCGACCTTGATATTACCTATCCGCAAGAGGAACTTGAATACATTTCGGACAGATTTATGATTACCCCGGAAGGAAGTGTAAAGGATATCATAGACGGAAACCACAGGACTATCTATGAATCTCAAAAAAACACACTTTTCGGTTTTAACAAAATTGACTGGTCTGATCCAAAGGTTATTCATGATTTTGGAATCGGTCTTTCTCCCGCAATGAAGATGTTCATCACACATGCAAGGGGTTCCGGTTTTGCAAACGTAATTCTTGACCGCGACGGTGTACGAAGGAGAGTAATCCTTCTTGAATACAACAAAGACTTTCAGAAATGTCTTCCGCAAATTATGCTTGGTCCTATAATTGAACAGACTGGGCCTGAAAAAGTAATTCTGAAAAAAAATAAAATTATTCTTAAAAATGCATCTACCGGAGGGAAAAACACGGATATAAAAATCCCTCTTGATGGCTCAGGAAGATTAATCGTAAACTGGACTCACAAAGAATTTAAGGATGCGTTCAGACAGGAATCAATTTCGATTTTAGACCAGTTCAACAAAGTAGAAAAAAACATCGATAAAATCATCGAAAACCAGGTAACAGTGCTTTCTGATATTTCCAATCTTATTAACGATGATGAATTTTCTTCTCTGTCTAAAGCTGCAAAAGACCTTCAGTTGAATTACGGCGATATAAAAGATTTTAAAGAATTTCTTTTGAGTATATGCGAAGGTTATGACAACGAATCAAATCCAATTAACGATGGAATTCCAGAAGAATATTATGACCAGTTTTTTGATTTGAGAAGAAACTTTTTCAAAGATGTCAAATCATTTTCAGATTCTTATGACAGTGATTCAATTCAGGGAAAACTTTTTAATTACCGCGATTCTCTGGGAGAAGACAATTATTCATATTTTGCACAGACTTTCGATCAGCTTTTTACAGTTCTTGCTGATGAAATAAATCTTTACCTGGACATGTTTGACGAAAAATCAAAAATATATAACGGAGCACTCTGTATAATCGGAGCAACTGCAAGTTCATCTACAGACCTTGGAACAACACCTTTCGAAAGAGCCTATCCAAATGTCGGAACACATGCAAATGTTTACAACACAATCTTAAATCAAGATTTTATACGACAGGCTTCTGCAACATTATGGCTTGTAATCATTTCTGTTCTTCTTTTACTTCAGGCATTCATTACAAAAAAACACAAGCCTCTCATTCAGAATATTTCTGGTGGAGCAATAATTGCTTTTGCTGTTTTAGTTCCATTCATAGCAATTCATTTTTTTGGAATCTATATTCCAGGTCTTACGGCAATTTTAATTACTGTAACCTCGTTCCTTGCACTTACAATATTCCGCTTTGCATTAGCAGAAAAAGATAAAAAGTTCTTACAGACAACCTTTGGAGCATATGTTGCACCTGCAGTTGTAGCAGAAATCGTAAAGCATCCTGAACTTGCAAACTTAGGCGGTAAAAGTGAATATCTTACAGCCCTCTTCTCTGATGTAAAAACCTTCTCTGGTTTTACAGAAGTAATCAATAATGAAGCGGGAGAAGATAAAGGTGCAGAACGCCTTGTAGAAATACTTAATGAATATCTTGGCGTTTTAAGTGACGCAATCATGGATAACAACGGAACAATCGATAAATATGTTGGCGATGAAATCGTTTCATTCTTCGGTGCGCCTATTCCAATAGAAAATAATGCATTCAGCGCATGTGTTGCAGCAATACGAATGCTTCAGGCAGAAGAAAAATTCAACAGGGAAAATAAAGACAGGCTTCCAATCAATCCTAAAACCGGTGAACCGTTCTATCTTCACAGCCGTGTCGGTTTAAACACGGGAAACATGGTTGTAGGAAACATGGGAACACAGAAAAAACTTAATTACACGATTATGGGGAACAACGTAAACCTTGCAAGCCGCCTCGAAGGAACTAACAAAGTTTACGGCTCATGGATTATGTGTTCAGAAAGCACATGGGAAATGGCAAACAGTGGATCTAACGAAGGAAAACTTGTTGCAAGAAAATTTGACAATGTACGTGTAATAAACGTTAAAAAACCGGTAGGCATTTACAACATTCTTGGGCTTAGAGAAGAAATGAGTCAGGACCAGATTAAGGCAGCAGAAGTATTTAACGAGGGAATCGAAATCTATCTTAAGGGAAGCGACACTCCGGAAATCCCTAAGAAAAAAACTGAACTTAAAAAAGCTTATGAGCTGTTTAAAAAAGCCGCAGAGATTTATCCGCAGGATATTTCTTCGAAAGTATTCATGAAACGTTGTTCTGATTTTATAAAAAATGGCGTTCCAGAAATCTGGGATGGCGTTTATACAATGACTTCAAAATAAAAAAAGGAGAGCATATGCTCTCCTTTTTTTATCTGGCTGCACCGACAAGGCGCGTTCGCGCTGCAGTGCAAGGAAGATTATACGTGCCGGACCGCAAATTAATTTGCGGATCCGACTAGACACATGCGCCGGACAGGCCGGCGCTATCTGTATGGAAGTTATCAACTAGTGCGCCTTGCGCACAGCGATTCCACTCTCCTCAGAATGTGTCTAGTTGGCTGAGCCAACTAGACACATCCATTCGGCTTCGGCGCAGAGGGTGTCGCCGACGTATGCTTTGCCGGCCTGTTTAATCATCCTCTTCGAAACGCGGAGGTTTGTAATTTCCATTCGTACAGTATCGCCAGGACGAACCTGATTTTTAAACTTAACTTTATCTACAGTTCCCAGAAAGAAAAGACTTCCGTCGTCAAACTTTTTCTGAAAGCTAAGTGCTGCTCCACCTGCCTGAGCCATTGTTTCTACAAGAATAACTCCAGGCACTACAGGATATTCAGGAAAGTGTCCCTTAAAGAAAAAATCATTTTCTGTAAATTTTCTTGTGCTTACACTTCCGTTTTCGTCGCATGAAACAATTTCATCTACAAATAAAAACGGTTCACGATGTGGAAGAAGGCTTTTAATATCATTAGTTACTGCCATATTATTCAACCGCCTTATTATGCACCCATTCCGCCGTCAATACCGATAACCTGACCTGTTACGTAAGTAGAAAGGTCACTTGCAAGGAAGAGACATACATTTGCAACTTCTTCAACTGTTCCGGCTCTGTTCATAGGAATAATCTTGAGCCATTCTTTTCTAAGTTCTTCTGGAACAGCTTCTGTCATTTCTGTTTCGATAAATCCAGGAGCAACTGCATTTACGCGAACTTTTCTCTTACCGATTTCTTTTGCAAGAGCTTTTGTCATACCGATAAGACCTGCTTTAGATGCAGAATAATTTACCTGACCTGCTTCTCCGTGAACTCCGGAAATAGAAGCCATGTTTATGATTGAACCCTTTTTCTTGTGAATCATGTCGTAAGAAATAATCTGATTGATTACAAAAGGAGCTGTAAGGTTTATATTAATTACATCCTGCCAGTTTTCCATTGACATTGCAAAAGAAAGACCGTCGCGTGTAATACCTGCGTTGTTGACAAGAACATCAAATCCGCCTGATTCTTCAAGAACTGCCTTGATGCATTCTTTTAATGCAGCAGCATCGCCACAGTTACAGCAGATTTCATGAAACTTAACTCCGTTGTCAGCTGCAACTTTTTCCAAATCTGCTTTTGCTGCAGAAGGTTTTGTACAGAGTCCCCAAACTTCTGCACCGTTTGCCATAAATACTTCTGCAATCTTGCGTCCGATTCCACGGCTTGAACCTGTTACAAGTGCCTTTTTATTTTCCAATAATTTCATTTTATTCCTCCAATGTTAAAGTTCGTTAATTGTTTCTGCAGTGTTAACGCTTGTGCATTCAAGTCCTTCTGCAATTTCTGATTTAATCCAGAGACCGTTTAAAACTTTTCCTACACCGGTTTCAAGAACTTTCCATTCTTCACCGCTTGCTTTCATCATATCATATAAAACTTTTTCTTCACTAGTCCATAATACAGGATTTGTAAGATGCAATACAGCGTTCTTTTTAATTTCTGTTCCACTTGTTGCCTGCTTTCCTGTAACATTGCTGAACAGAGGAATTACCGGGTCGTTAAATGTAACATCTGCAATTGCTTTTTCAAATTCATCTGCTGCCCTCTGCATTAAAGGACAGTGGAAAGGTCCTGCAACAGCAAGACGAAGTGCACGGCGAGCACCTGCTTCCTTGCAGAGATTTTCTGCCTGAGTAAGTCCGTCAAAAGTTCCGCTCATAACAGTCTGTTTTGGGCTGTTCATGTTTGCAGCATAAACATTGTCACACTTAGAAGCAATTTCCTTTACCTGATCCTGTGTAAGTCCGATTACAGCAGACATACCAGGTGCATGACCTTCGTTTTCCTTTGCAATCTGTTCACATACAGCCTGCATGATTGAACCGCGTTTTGCAACAACTTTAATTACATCTTCAAAGCTCAAAACGCCGGCTGCATATAAAGCAGGAAATTCTCCGAGAGAAAATCCCATAGCGGCATCTGCTTTTATTCCCTTTGACTCAAGAGCTTTCATTACAGCAATACTTGAAGCTGTAATTGCCATCTGACTGTTGTCACTGCGGCTCAATTCAGCAGCATCAGCTTCCCACATAAGTTTTTTAACATCCTTACCCCAGATTGCAGAAACTTCATCAAGAACCTTTGCGCTCTCAGGAAAAGCGTCACAAACATCTTTCATCATTCCGGGAACCTGAGCACCCTGTCCAGGAAACAAAAAAGCATATTTTGCCATATAATTACCTCTTTTTTACAGGCTGAATAAATCAACGCCCGTTTTCTATTTCTTTCAAAATGACATATTTTATAAATTTGTCAACATAATATTAACAGAAATATACTCTTTAGGCAAGTTGAATTCAGTTAGAATGGGTGTCATTTGGGAAAAAGGGAAGGTTTTGTCCAGGCACCACAATTGGATAAAAAATATAAAAAAGCCTGTCTGAAAACAGAGTTTGCTTTAAAGCTCACTTTCCCAGACAGGCTCGTTTTGTAAAAATCTATTATTAAATATTATTCAGCAACAGCGATAAAGTAATCGTAGCTAGCAGTAAATTTTCCGGAAGTCATATCCCATCCCGGTTCTTTTTTACTTGCTGGAGGAAGGTTCCACTGAACTTCAACGCCATTGTATCCATAAAGGTTCTGAGATTTCATATCAATCATAAATCTCTTTGAACCGTCTTTATCAACAACTTTTCCGTTGTTTGCATTTGGTTTTCCCTGAGAGAAGTAGCATCCGCCGTCTTTTCCATCTTCAAAGTCAAGCTTAAGAATTTCGTTTCCTTTTGCATCTTTTACTACAACATTGTCAATGTAAATTACCAATGGTGTGCTTGATTTTTTTGTGTTTGACTTAATGCGGAACAAAGACATATTCTTATGTTTTCCACCCATACCGTCATAAGTAATTCCGTCTTTATTAATTGTAACTGAATAGTTATTCCATTCATTTGGAGTAAATTTAAGACCTAATTCATCTGAACCTTTGCAATAAAAGCACTGATAATTAGAAGTATAAAAACCAACCTGAACCATCAAAGGCAATTCTCCAGCAGGTTCTGCTGCAAAGAAAGCAAATGCCAAAGCCATCAACATAGATAAAGATAAAAGAATTTTTTTCATTTTTTCCTCCTGAAAATCATATTCTTTTTATAATAAGTGGAATTTTATAAATTCCATTTTTACTGAACATAAGTCCACATCATCTCTTCATGAAGAACTGGTGTAACACCTTTTCTCTTAAAGAGTTCACCTACAGTTACAAATTCGTAACCCTGTTTTTTTAGTTTTGGAATAAGAATATCCAATGCTTCTGGTGTAGGATGTGGATAAGGCTGAACGTCATGCATAAGAATAATTGCGCCGTCTTTTACACCTGCAAGTACATTATTTGCACGGTCCTTTGCATTTGTGTTACAACCCTGCCAGTCCATTGCAAGAACTCCCTGAATAAACGGCATGTCAACATACGCATAAAGTTCTTCACTTGTTGCAAGGTTAGGTGCTCTAAAGAACTTTGCTTCCTGTCCTGTATATTTTTTTATTGCAGCATTTGTTTTAGAAATGGATTCATTTACTTCTGCCTTAGTCATGTTGTTCATGCTATCCCATGCCCACGAGTGATTATTAATTTCACAACCCATATCTACCATTCGTTTTAGAGTCGGTGCAGTTTCATCTGTTATAAGCTGACCGATTACAAAAAATGATGCGACAACTCCGTGTTTTTCAAGTTTATCAAGAACAAGTTCTGTCATTTCAGAATTTGGACCGTCATCAAAACTGAGTGCTACGAGCTTGTCAGCAGGTTTATCTGCAGATACACAAGACGATAAGATTACCAAAGATGACATTAAAGCTACTAAAAACCCCTTTTTCATTTCTTTTTTTCCTCCTTTTTTTTAACTCTTTCCGTTATTAAAATAATAACAACGATTTTTCCACCTCGAAATCGGTAATTACCCCTAATTAACCATAGGGGAATTTCCCTATATGCATTTAAAAAACCTCTTTTTGTGATATAATGGAGAAGATATGTCTTATCGCGTTGGACTTCTATTAAAATACCTCGACGAAGAATACCAGGCTTCGGTTTTCAGAGGAGCAGTAAAAGAAGCAGAAAAAGCCGGAATTGAACTCATCTGCATACAGGGAGATATATTTGATATCTCACCTTCACGCGCTTTTGAAACATCATTCATATCACCTCACTCGGCATTAAATTTTGACGGAATAATTTTCTTATCTTCAATTCTTCTGGATAACTCAAAAGAGGATATAGAACGCGATCTTAAAAGTATTTTTAAATCAATTCCAATTGTTTCAATCGGTGTAAAGCTTGATAAAATTCCGTCAGTAATATGCGAATCAAAAACTTCGGTAACAGAACTCCTTGACCACCTTATAAACGTTCATCATTACAAAAGGTTTTTATATCTGGGCGGACCTAAAGAAAATCACGATAATAAACTCCGCGAAAACGAAATAAAAAAAATACTTACAAAAAAAAACAGACAGTCAGATGAATATTCCCTCATCATAAAAAACGGTATCTTATTCAGCGAATCAGATGGATTAAAACTCGCAGAAGATTACTGCTCAAAAAATCCTGAACGGAATATCGATGTAATAATAGCGGGAAGCGATGACATGGCTGTAGGAATTTCCAAATACATCAACTCAATCGCTCCTGAAAGCTACAGAAACTGTCCTATAACCGGCTACGATAACATTCCGCTTGCAAAAACAGATCAAATGTCTCTTACAACAATTGACCAGCCTACAACAGAAATGGGTGCAGAAGCCGTAAAACTAATGAACAGTATTCTTAACAAAAAGAAAACTCTGTCCATTAAAAAAATTCCGTCAAGATTAATAATCAGAAAATCATGTGGGTGTAAAAAATTTTCTAAGGATAAAAGTCTGGATAACAATATTCATCCGCTTCAGAGAGAACAGTTTTTACGCGATGTAAGTTATTATGGTCAGGAAATCAGCTGTGCATCTGATTTTAAAAACATTGATCAGCCTCTTACAGAGTTTCTTACAAACATTGCATGCAGGGATTTTGCACTTGTAATTTATGATTCGCCCGTAAAAAATATTCCAAAAAAAGCAAGAATACATCTTCATATAACAGATTTTATCACAGACCGGTCGATTGATTCAGAAAAAAAAGAATCGATGAAAGAAATATTTACCCGCCTTCTTTCAAAGCCGGTAAATCCTAAAACACCACGCTGTCTTTATCATCTTCGTGTCGGACAAAAACGTTTAGGATTTATAATGTATACTGCAGACCAGAACTCCCCGATTTACTTAAGTATGGCGGGAATGTTCCTTTCACATGCAATCGACCGTATATTTGAATTTAACCGTGAAAAAAACCGTGCAAGAGAATTAAAACTTGAAGTCGAAAACAGAACGGAGCAGTTAAAGAAAGAATCACAGAGAAGGCAGAAAGTTGAAGAAGAGATATTAAAGATAAGTGATCTTGAACGTCTGCGCTTTTCACTGGATCTTCACGATGATATATGTCAGAGACTTGCTGCAATGACAATGATCTGCAAAAAAGATGCAGATACAAACTCTACATTAAAGATATTATTTGATATGGCAACAGAAACTCTTTCCAGAACAAGACAGTATGCTCACGATTCTTTTCCAGTAGAAATTGATGTTGCCGATATTAACGACGCTCTAAACTCTTTATGCAGGGAAGCTGATATGGCAGAAAACCAGAAGGTCACGTTCAATGCAAGTGGAGAGAGTGTAAAGCTTAATTCAAGGCAGAAAATAAATCTATTCAGAATTGCTCAGGAGGCTTTACATAATTCTGTAAAACACTCCGGTGCACAAAACATATCTTTATCACTTGATTATACTAAAAATAATGTTATCCTTACTGTAAAGGACAATGGTAAAGGTTACGATAAAAATAATTTAAAAGAGAGTTTTAAGGACAACAGAAGGCCGCGTGGTCTAGGGATGCGCTCTATGGAATATCGTGCAAATCAAATTGACGGAACTTTTAAAATTACTTCAAAGAAAAATTTTGGAACAACAATTGTTGTCACGATTCCTTTAAACACAACATCGGCAACCCACTCAGAAAAAGAGGATTAAAAAATTATATGGGAAAACCTAAAATGACGCAGAAAATTGTAATTATTGACGACCATACGATTTTTATTCAGGGACTTTCACTGTTAATTGAAAGCTGTAAAGATTTTTCTGTTACAGGCTCTGCAACAAATTTAAATGACGGCGAAAAGCTCATCAAAGAACAGAAACCAGATCTGGCAATCGTAGACTTAAACCTTGGAGACGAAGACGGGCTGGAACTTATAAAAACAATTTCCGTAAAATATCCGGATACAAAAATCCTTATCCTTTCGATGATGCAGGAACGATATTACAGTGAGCGCTGTCTTGCAGCAGGTGCTAAAGGTTATGTAATGAAAGATGCTGCTGCAGATACTGTGATTAATGCAATAAAAACAGTCCTTTCAGGGAAAATCTATCTAAGCGAATCAGAACAAAAGAGATACATAGATTCACACTTTACAGAGAATACAAAAAAACAGGATGCAAAAAGCCTTATGGATACTCTGTCAGACAGACAACTCCAGATAATGCGCCTTATCGGACAGGGTAATGGAACTCTCGAAATTTCACAGATGCTTTCTATAAGCACAAAGACAGTCGATGCCCATAAAGAACAGTTAAAAAAGAAATTAAACTGTTCAACTTCCCAGGAGCTTTTACGTCTTGCCATATCATGGAATAAATAAAATCCCGGTATTAAATTAATAACACCGGGATTTCATAAGTTCAATTTAAAGCTTGTTTTTAAAATTTATTTTTTTGAGAAGTTTTCTTTAATCAATGATCCTATATAGATAATCGCAATAACTACTACAGCCATTACAGCAAGTACGGTTGGAGCTGCCTGTGCGCCAAAGATATCGATGTATCCTGCAATAAATACAACAAGAATGATTAAAGGTGCAATAAATCTGAGATAGAATTTAATTGCAGCATTATTAGGGAATTTTATTCCCTTACCAGCGTCAGCTTCCTGAGTAAATCTATCCCAACCCCATCCATACAATCCGCGTACAAATTTTGTAGGAATCTTTTCATCTTCTTTAAGAATAAAGCCATCAAAAGAATAACCGTATCGCCATGTACAGAACAAAAGGAATATGAGTGAACCAAGTGGAAGAAGATTCTGACTTACGATAAAGTCTTCAAGTGCATCAATAGAACCGATATGTGCTCCAAAGTGAACTTTAGACCATAAATTCATTCCGAGTGCTGCAGGAGTTGCAAGAATAATCATTGCAATAAAGTTAACGATTACTGCCTTTTTTCTGCTCCATCCAAATTTATCCATCGGGAATGCAACAATGTTTTCAAATACTGCAACAACAGTAGAAAGAGCTGCAAATGACATAAAGAGGAAGAAGAATGCTCCTACTACGCGTCCTACAACAGGTCCCATCGAATTAAATACACCAGGAAGTGACATGAATGCAAGTCCTACACCAGAGTTTGCCTCTACACCAAATGCTGCGCAGGCAGGGAAAATGATTAATCCTGCACAGATTGCAACAAATGTATCAAGTCCGATAACACGAAGTGCTTCACCTGTAAGTGAATGCTTTTTATCGATGTACGAACCAAAGATTTCCATTGAACCGATTCCAAGAGAAAGTGTAAAGAATGCCTGACCCATAGCAGCATAAATTGTATCCCAAAGACCATGTTCACCGCTTACCAGAGCTTTAAAGTCAGGTTTAAGATAGAATGCATAACCTGCAGCTGCTCTAGGAATAAATGCTACATAAATTGCAAGACCAATCATGATTACAAAGAGAGCCGACATCATTATTTTTGTAATGCGTTCAACACCCTTCTGGAGTCCAAGGAAGCATGCACCAAAACCATTACGATTACAACAACCATCCAGATTAAAAGAGTTTTGTAATCACCGACAGTTTCGCGAACAAATACGTTTACGATTGCATCACCATCAAGTCCAACAAATTTTCCGCCAATCATCTGGAAAAAATATTTAAGGAACCAGCCGGAAACTACTGTATAGAACATCATTAAAAGATAGTTACCGGCAACTGCAAAACCACTATACCGGTGCCATTTTGTTCCTTCCGGTTCAAGTGTTTCAAAAGCAGCAGACATACTTTTTCGTGAGGCACGTCCTACAGCAAATTCACAAACCATTACAGGAAGCCCGAGAATTACAAGGAAAACAAGATAAATAAGAACAAAAGCTGCTCCACCGTATTTACCTGTGATATACGGAAAGCGCCATACGTTTCCCAAACCAATTGCACAACCAGCAGACAAAAGTAAAAAGCCAAGACGGCTTCCTAAACTTTCACGATTCTGATTTTCCATTTTACACTCCTATAAAATTCTGCTTCTTAAAGCAAGCATGTTACTATCAATAATACACAGTAGAAAAAATAATGTCAAATTGATATTATTTAA
Source organism: Treponema sp. (assembly GCA_017553635.1). Lineage (GTDB taxonomy): Bacteria > Spirochaetota > Spirochaetia > Treponematales > Treponemataceae > Treponema_D. The sequence goes on from JAFZKN010000007.1 coordinate 95,756, forward strand.
TTTATGGAACAATACAAAAAAGATTTTATAGATTTTATGGTAAGCAGCAATGCTTTAAAATTTGGAAGTTTTACGTTAAAAAGCGGAAGACAGTCTCCTTTCTTTATGAATGCAGGTTCATACATCACAGGAAGCCAGCTTGAACAGCTTGGAATTTATTATGCACATGCAATCCACGACAACTTCGGAGACGATTATGATGTTCTTTTCGGACCGGCTTATAAAGGAATTCCTTTGAGCGTTGCAACATCCATCGCATACTCAAAACTCTTTAACAAAGAAATAAAATACTCGGCAGATAGAAAAGAAGAAAAAGATCACGGTGCCGACAAAGGTTCTCTTTTAGGCTACAGCATTAAAGATGGCGACAGAGTTGTAATTATCGAAGATGTAACGACTTCCGGAAAATCAATAGAAGAAACATATCCTAAAATCAAAGCACAGGAAACAACTCCAGGTGGAATTAAAATTGTAGGAGAAATAGTTTCCTTAAACCGAATGGAAAAATCTGCAGATTCAGATAAATCTGCACTCGATTCCATAACAGAAAAATATGGATTTCCGGCACGTGCAATCGTCAGCATGAAAGATGTGATTGAATATCTTTACAAACCGGACGGCTCAGGATTAATTACAAACGACATTAAAAAACAGATGGATGATTATTATGCCCAATGGGGGGCAATAATGTAAACCTGGTTTTAAAAATAATTTTGGACTTGTCCATTATTGTTCGAGTTTTTGTCATACAAAAACTCTCCTTCACTTCATACACAGTTTCTAAAAAAAAGACTGCCTCAATCGAAGCAGTCCTTTTTTTTAGAAATAACTAATTATTTCTTTACAGCTTTTTTAGCTGGCTTTTTTACAGCTTTTTTTGCTGCTGGTTTTTTTGCAGTTTTTTTAGCTGCTGGCTTTTTTACAGCTTTTTTAGCTGTTGTCTTTTTTACAGCTTTTTTAGCTGGTTTTTTTACAGCTTTTTTTGCTGTTGTTTTTTTAGCCGGTTTTTTTACAGCTTTTTTTGCTGTTGTTTTTTTAGCTGGTTTTTTTACAGCTTTTTTAGCTGCCGGTTTTTTTGCTGCTTTCTTTGCAGCTGGTTTCTTTGCAGTTTTTTTAGTTTCTGCCATTTGATCCCCCTTAGACGTAACTAATCCATTACGTTTAATTTTTCTTGTTGTAGTCATTTCGAGCGCCTTGTCCAAGATAGTTATCTTAGAAATACGCGCATAAGGCTGTAATGTCTTATTTACTTTATCGACAATTGCCTTAATTTCTTCATAGACTTTTTTATTACTAGAAGCTTCTTCACGTTTTACCTGAAGTTTTGTCAATAAGTCATCTGCAGGATAAATCAAAGCTTCTATTCCTTCTGACTTATGCTCCACATCCTCGATGTATCCACGAACCATAATCTGTTCAACATCGTAGTAAAGCTGGAATGAATCTTCGATTTCTTCCGGATAAACGTTCTTTCCGCCATCAGTAACTATAATATTTTTTGCACGGCCAGAGAGCATCAGATAATGTTCTTTGTCCATCCACCCCAAATCGCCAGTTTTAAAGAAGCCGTCTTCTGTAAATACTGACTTTGTTTCTTTCGGCATATTGTAGTAGCCCTGCATTACCATAGGACCTTTAACTACAATTTCACCAATCCCCTCCTCATTTTCATTGATTATTTTTATTTCTTCCCACGGAGAAAAATCAAGACCAACACTTTCGATTTTGAAATGTTCCAGAGGATTTAATGCAATGATAGGAGATGTTTCTGTAAGTCCGTATCCCTGAATAAAATCTATTCCCATTGCATTATATCCTTTGAAAATACTGGATGCCAAAGGACCACCACCACAAATTGCTACGCGAACAGTTTTAAGATTTGCAGCAGTTAAGATAGAATTTAACAGAACGCGTCCGATATTTTTACCTGTAATCTTTCTTACTATATAACAGAAATTCATCAGGCCTTTAATCACGATTTCTACGCCTTTACCTTTCTGCGCAATACCTTTCATAATTCCTGAATAAAGTTTGTTATAGAGAAGTGGAACACCAAGCATTAATGTTATTCCGCCTTCTTTAAGTTCTTTCATAAGACGGCTTACTGCCATACTCTTTCCAAATACAATTGAAGCACCTGCAGAAAGAGGACAGATCATTGCAGCCTGCATCGTATATCCATGATGAATCGGAAGCAATGCATAGAATACATCTGATTCATAAAGAAGAAGATTCTGCTGTGCAATAAAACAATCCGAAACAAGATTCTCATGACTGAGCATTACACCTTTCGGTACACCAGTTGTTCCAGATGTAAAAAGAATTGCAGCAGTATCTTTCATGGCAGCATGCTGGATTTCTACTTTCTTGCCAGGCTTAAGATTATATACATACTGTTTTGGATATTTTTTTGAAAGTGAATAGATTTTAGCACCGATTTTTTTAGAAGCAAAAAGCTTGTATTTTTCTTCATCGCCAAAGAAGATAACCGGCTTCGCTGTATTTACAAGATTAAGGATTTCTTTTTCATGAAGCGCACAGTCGATAGGAACTACGATTGCACCAGCCTGCATTACTGCGAAGTATGCTGTTGCCCACTCAGGAGAGTTCTTTCCGCAGACAGCTACTCTATCACCTTTCTTTACTTTGTTCTCAACAAGCCACTGTGCAAGTGTGTCAACATTATTCCAAACCTGTGTGTAGGTCAAGGAATTTTTCACACCCGTTACTTCGTCAAAGTCTACAAAGCAGGGAAGGTCACCAAATCGCATCTGCGAAATGTGCAGCATCTGTGGTAAAGTCGGCCAGGTTGAATTAAAAACCTTACCGCGAAATTCATCTAAAAATTTCCAAGAAACTTCTTTTCGTATCGGCTTCATTAAAATCCTCGAAGTACGTTTTTACTATTTATATACTTATATTCTATTACTATATTAAAAAAAATGCAAAAGATTTTTTAAATTTTTTTTAAATTTTTATTTCAGTTTTTTTTACAAAAAACTAAGTAATAAATTTAATTTTCCGATACTTTAAAAGTATGAAGGTCAAAAAATTTTTTTGTTTTGTTTTATTTTTCTTCACTCTAAGTTTTTCTTTTGCAAGAGAGTATTCTAAAGCAGAAGCTGCCAGACTCCGTGAAGCAGTATGTGCAAAAGTTAAAACTTACATCGGCTGTCCATACAGAACCGGTGGGATCGGTCCTGACAGTTTTGACTGTTCAGGTTTAATCTTTACAGTTTTCAGAGAAGCAGCTTCAATTCAGCTTCCACGTTCAGCAAAAGCAATTTATTCTACTGTCACAATAGTTTCAACTGATAAAATGGAAGAAGGAGACCTGGTATTTTTTAAAACAACCGGAGACGGTTCGATTTCTCATGTCGGAATCTATATCGGACGCAATCAATTCGTTCATGCGGCAAGCGATGGAGCAAATACAGGTGTAATTGCATCATCTTTGACAGAAAAATATTACAAAAACTGTTTTGCAGGTGTCGGAAAAGTAATTACAACTGCAAAATCTGATAAAAAAAATCCAAAAAACGATGATTCTGATGAAATTATCGAAGAAGAAATCATAAATGAAGACTCTACAGTGTCTTCAAGTGAAAAAAAATCGTTTTTTGACAGTCTTGTTTTTGATACAACCACTTCATGTGACTGGAGTTTGTGGCTTCCAAATAAATTTATGATAAATTTCCGCGGAATTGCAGTTACAACTGTTGCAAGATATACAGGATGGAAAGTTCAGCCGGGACTTGGAACAACATTAAGATGGAATTCCGGCACAGAAACCTTTCAGATTCCTATTACATTCAGCCTGACATTTAATGATTACGTAAATATTTATGCAGGACCAGTAATTACATTTGGAAATCCTTCTACTCCAGATTATCATGAACGCATAAAAAGTTCATTTTTTCCCGGAATAATCGGAGTTTCATTCAATACACCGTCATTTGATGCAGGAAAAGTAAAAATTTCAATCGCACAGGACCTTTCATACACCGTTTTTAATGATACAGACGGTGGAGCGCTCAGTTTCGGTGACTCTTTATGTACTGGATTTGTTTTTTCCACCGGAATACGTGTAACACTTCCTCTAAAAAATGTTTTAAAATAATACAGGAGTTATTTTAAAATGAACTTTAATAAAAACCGCTTTTCAGTTCTTTTTGCATTCATTCCATTACTTTTTTTTACAGGCTGTCCCTTAAATGTCTCAATTCACAACGACACCGGTGATAAAGTTCTTTTTTCAATCGATACTACAGCCGGAAATGAAATAAAAAGTGTTTTTGCCCCGAAAGATAAGTCTGGAAATCAAAAAGAAAGCATTCTTTTTGATTCGATAGAAATAGAAAAGGCTTTAATTCAGTCTGGATTTACAACTGCAAAGGCTTTTGTAACAAAAAAAGATCAGAATGAATCACTTTCTGTCTATGCAAGTACTTTAAAAACAACTTTTGACTTTATAAAATTCAATTCTGCCGCTGACGGCTCGATAAAATCTGTTTCTGTTACACTTTCACCTGAAATTTTACAGAACTTAATCACAAATCAGAACACAATAATCCAGAAATATGCGGATCTTCTCATGGCACCGTGTTTTACAGGAGAAAACCTTTCTAAGGAAGAGTATTTTGACGTTCTTGCATCGTTCTACGGTGAAAACCTTGCAAAAGAACTCTCAAACGGATATTTTACGCTCTCTCTCGTTAAAAAAACAGCAGTTCAGTCCAGTATAAAAATTCCTGTAATGGAAATTCTAACCCTGCAGTCAGAAAAAACTTACACTTTTTCAGCAGAATAAAGAGATTTTATCACGGTTACAAGTTTTTCGGCAGCAAGACGGTGTGTTTTTGGTCCAGGATGCTGTCTCGAACCTTTGTCTTCGTCGTTTATTTCACAGTCCATTGAGTCAAATTCTAAAGTAAATACCTTTTTATCTGCATTTTCGTTTTTATACTGCGCTATTCCATCGTAAATAAAACCCATCACTTCTGGAATTGACATCATGCCGGTTGCCCAGATTATTTTTGCCTTAGGATTATTTTTTCTTACGGTTTTAAGAAAGTTTTTTGTACCTTCGGTTATTTTTGCTCCGTCTTGGCTGCACGGCTTATTGTTTTCATCCAGATGCATTTTATAAACCTTTCCAGTTTGAGGATCTGTAAAAGGTTCAATATAAAATCCACCGCGGTCATTTGTTCCGAGATTTATAATTACAAAATCACTCTGCCACTTTGAAAAATCGTATTTCTGATGTCCTCCGAGTTTTTCATAGAGCTTTCCCTTGGGAATTGAACATACATTTTCGTATTCAGGCGGAATTATATTATAAGGATTGTTATTCCATGCAGAAACGATACCAAATCCTCCCTGACTTACAGTCCTGAAGTCTGCATCGAGCTTTTGTGCAGTCTGGTATGCATAAGTTTTGCAGAACGACATGTGGCATCCAATCCATGCCATATCATTTACTGCTCCTGCTAAACCTTCGCCGGCTGTAATACTGTCACCGATAAATTCGATGTTCATTTTATGCTTTGGAAGCTCTGTAAAAGTTCCGCCTTTAGAAAGCGCAAGCTTATGAATTTTTACAAAATGTTCCGGATCATCTGCCATTGGCTGTGAATCTTTCATAACTCGGATATCTGTTTCGTAGCTGTCATCAAAACCTCGTGCAAGACAGATCCACTGCTTTCCTTTTGCTACCATCTGACGCGAGTTGATTCTTCCGTTAAGAAAAACTACAAGCCACGGTTCAAGTTTTTCAAAACCGCCTTCGATTAAAGCCCAGAGCTCGCGTCCTTTAAAATGAACTTCAAACCCCGAACCGTTCCAGAAAAGAGTCCTGAAAGGCTTTTTTTCTGCACCGCTTATGTCACGGCCAAGAAAATAAAGCTGTGGAATTTTATTTATTGGATAGATATTTACGTTTTTCATTTATTTCCTCATTTTTTTTCTTTCATATACAAAATATGTAAAAGGAATCTCCCCTTCTACAGTTTTTTCTTCTGTAATAATAAAATCGCATTCATTAAATTCCGGAAAAAACCTGTCTCCCTTTACATCAAGCTTTATCCTTGTAAGATAAATTTTATCTGCAAGGCCAAGGGCTTTTTCGTAAAGTGACTGCCCGCCGCATATAAAAACTTTTTTCTCCGGATATTTTTCTGCTGAATAACTCAAAGCCTCATCTAGCGAAGGAAAAAACTCTGCACCTTCGCAGAAATAATTTTTATCTGATGTTAAAACGATGTTTATTCTTTCTGGAAGCGGCCTCCCGAGCTTAGAAAAAATCTCGTCAAAGGTTTTTCTTCCCATTATGACGACATTTCCTGCCGTAAGTTCTTTAAACCTTTCCTGGTCGGCCTTTATATTCCACGGAATTTTACCGTTACTTCCGATTACGCGGTTTTGTGCAGCTGCGGCTATAAGAGATAACTCCATAGATGAATGCTATCTTTTTTAACGCAGATTTTCAAGTTAAAAATCATTCTACCCTCGGACAGTTAAAATATTCAAACATAAGCAGAGATTATGTCAAATTTCATTGGGTGATAACCTTTTTGAAATAATCTTTTTGTCTCATAAATATTTACATGTCACTATACAAAATAATTGATTAAGTTGAATTATACTATAAACTTTGAGTATAAGTATTATGAACCCAATACTAAAAAAGGAGTTTTGCGGTACCAGACAAACACCGCATAATACTTATCAGGCTGGAATAAGTTTTATTTCAGCCTTTTTTTTATAGAAAAAAAAATATTTTTATGATAGACTTTAGATATCTTAAAAATCATAAGGGGAAAATATTATGGAAATGACATCCGGCTACAAGTCAATCGATTTAAATACCTGGAAAAGAGCACCTTACTACGAATATTATTCACACGGTTCAAAAGGCATGTGCGCAATGACAGGTAATATAGATGTTTCATCTTTATATTCAAAATGCAAGGCAAAAGGAAAAGATTTTTTAATAAGCATTCTTTTTGTTATTTCAACAGCACTCAATAAGCATGAAGAATTTAAAGTTGGTTACTGTGCAGAAAACGGCGAACTTATGATTTGGGATGAAATTAATCCGATTTTCCGTGTTTTCCATAAAGAGACAGAACTTTTTACACGCGTTTGGGCAAAGTTTTCTAAAAGCTTTGATGAATTTTACAAAGCATGCGAACAGGCAATCGAAAACGGATTAAAGCTTACAACATTAAATGCACCTGAGCTTCCGGACAACATCTTCGAAATTTCACACGTTCCATTTTCTTTTACATCTGTAAACGTAAAGATGTCAGAAAGCGGAAAATACTTTTCACCGATTCTTACAACTGGAAAAACATTCGAAGAAAACGGCACAGTTAAAATGCCGATTGCCATGCAGATAAGCCACGCAGTTGCCGACGGCTTTCACATCGCAAGATTCTTTGATGAAGTAAAAGAAGAAGCAGAAAAACTTGCTTCGGTTATATAATAAAATTCAATCAGAAAACAGAGAAAAAAAATAACTTGTAATGTCGTCTTTATCTTGCCCGCTGATTTTATATGAATCTGTGTGGACTAAGTGGACGACATTTGTTTTTTCTGTAGTCAGTTTTGAAAGAACAAACATTCCCGGCCGGTTGTCACATATACATACAAACCAGTTTTTTAAATCCCCGTCATTAAAAAATTTTTGAGTGATTTTATCTTTTCTATCTGTTTCCTTTCTGCCTGAATGGTGTGAAAAATCTGAAGAAATTAAAAGAAAATTCTCTTTTCGGCCGTTTTCATCAAAATACGGTTCAATAACTTCGTAAAGCTTCTGAGCCAGATCTACATTGACAGGCGGGTCTCCGTACACTGCAACAGCTACAACTTTTGCATCTGGAAAATATCTTTTAATATACGGAATAAGTGTAAAAACTCCGTGTTCTGCATAAAAAACCTGAGTGTCATATCCTACTCCAAGTTTTCCTGCAATCGATTCAACTTTTTCTTTGTCAGATGACACAACAGAACCATCTTTCGTTTTCCATGAATAATTGTCGATTGAATAATCATAAACAGACAATCCGTAATGTGATGGACTTATTATAAAAAAAGTCTTTACATCACGGTTATTTTTTATTTTACAGAAAAAATCATCTATGTATTTTGAAGCAAGTTCATGATGGCTTACAGTACCGCCCCAGACAGGTGACGGTACTGAATCTCCCGGTTTTAAATTCTTACATCCCCAAAGAAAAAAAATTGCCGTAAAAAGAACTAAAATTCTGGTAAAATGCATTTAACTTCCCAGAATGGCTCATAAGAATAATCATATATTGATTTCCATTGTTCATCAGTTAATCTGTTTTCGGCAGACTGTAAAAATTCGCAGTATTCCGGAATAAATCCAACCGCAATTCGTTTTCCACCGCATCCGTCATTAAGAACGACATTCATCTTTATTACACCGCCGATTCCGACTTCTACACATGTTTGAGTATCATGATCCGTAAAAATATCTGCGATACATGCCATTTTTAAATCATCTTTATTTTGAACATATAGTGAATAACCAGGCAATACTGCACTTTTAAGCAAGCCAGGTATTGTCTTAATCCAATTATTTTCTTCCTTTGTAATCGGCCTATCCTGAACTTCTTTTTTTACAATTTCAACAGCCTTTGAATAAATTATTAAAAGGCAATTAAAGGATTCTTTTCCTTCGTCGTCAAGAAGATTGTATTCTTTTAAAGTAGATTCAAGTTTTTTTAACGAATCACAGCCTGTTTCCCAGAATTTTAGATTTGGCTCTATACAATTTATCGGAAGAGGTATAGGAAGCGTTCTGAATGTTGGAGAGAGTTCTCCTCCACCACCCATTTCTCCATAACTTTGCTTTACATATAAAATCGTATCATGACGAAGTTCTGCCCATGTTGAATGAGAAGAAATAAGTGCCTTTACATTCCACAAAGGGGTTTCGGTAAAATAAAAGCCTGCTCCCTGTTCAAACGAAGTCTGTGACCGTACCTGATTTAAAACTGTATTATAATAGTTTTTTGTCCAGAAAGAAGAATCAAACTCATTAAAGGATTTTTCCAATTCATTAAGTGCAGAAACTAATTTTTGACCACCCTTGTACTTATCGTCCAGACATGTGTGAGGCCAGACAAAATTCTTATAATCATTAAGTGAAAGAAGTTTATCTGCAGATTTAGAGCCAAAAGCTTTCATAACATCAAGCCCACGAACCAGAGTACGGCCTTTAATTCGAGGTGCACTGGCTTTATGATGAATTAATGAATCATATGTAAATCTCTGACCTAAAAATTTCCATCCCATAGGTTGGGTTAATACAGGGTGACCTTCTTCATCTTCGCTTACTTCTGAAGGTCCAAATATTACAGTATTACCGCTTATTTCGGGATTCCTAAGCTTTTCGTGACATAGTTTTATAAAAATTATAAGATTATTTTCATCAGAAACCCATCCCGTAAAATCATCAACTTTTTGTTCTTCCCATAACGGCAAAATATCATTAAAAGATAAATCATCTGAATCACCGATAAGCGCAGTTATAGGATTAAATACTTCTTCCCATTCTGAATAAAGCTGTGGATTTTTCTTTACGGTGTCTATTATAAATAATGCTGCAGGCATCATTTTTCGCATTTCTTCATTTGTTATTTCATTTATTTCATCATAATCGATTATAAAATTAATTCTTCCAAACCACATACTGGCTTTAAAATAACTTTCAAGCGCAGGGGTTTTAGTATAATGCCCTCTCGGTTCATATTGATTAAACTGTTCAACGCTTTCAAAAAGCATCGATTTTTCACCAGAAGCTTTTTCTATCTGATAAAAATCAGAAATAACTTCAGAAGGATATTCTTTTAGAATCTGGTCATATTCTTTAATCTTATGATATTCTCCATTTTTATCCGGCTGAGGTGCAAGACGAAGAATAAGCTCTGCAACTTTAAAATAATTTACTGCACGCTTTTTTACATCTGGAGGAACATCTGTCTGCTGCTCAAGGGTTTTTATGTATAATCCTGTTAAATCACGAATTCGCGGAATAAAAAACTGTTCTTCGATTCTTTGAAGCAGACTGTCAAAAACTTTGTGCTGGGCATGAGATACAAGGTCTGTCGTAATAAAAAGTGGTGTCATTTTATCCTGTTGACGATAACTGTCTATTAAATCATCACATTCCAGTATTGACGGTTCATAATGTGAAAAAGCAATTTTATATTCATTTAAAGACTTAAGGATATCTTCCCTTTGAATTTCAGTATCACCTTCATAGGGATAAAATTCATTAAGAAAGCCGTTATTTAAAAGGAGTTTTGAATAAAGTGCATTCTTCATACTATTTTCCACAATTTGATAATTGGAATTATGCAGATCGGCTCCAAACACATAACCGCTTTTATCACCATACTGTACTTTATAAAAATAATTATAATTGTCCTGAAAATAAATAAGTCCCGAATAGTTATCGATTTTTTCATCATTAGGTCCAATTATTTTTGATGCCTTAGGATCGGCTTTTAAAAGAGTTCCTATAGGAATACTCTCACCCTTTATATCATCTGAAACAAGTGAATATGTTAGACCATCCTTATTAAGAACAAAGCAGTCTTCACTATAAAGTTCACATTTATTACTTGCTACAAGATACAACGTGTCATCATAAGCCAAATCAGTAAATTCCATCTTATCATTTAAATACATTTTGTGAGCCGTATTAACAGGTTTTCCGTTATTTTCTAAATTAAGACAATCATAAAATGAAAAATCAAGTTTTTCCCGGATATTTGAAGAAACACCTGGTATTTTTAAAGAATCTGTGTTTAATTTTACTTTCCCTGGTATTGAGGAGTTTGTTTTACCGTAACTTTGTTTTTTTGATTTACATCCTGATACCAGTATCAGAGCAACAACGACAAACAACAGACTTTTTTTCATACTTCTTAGCTCCGTATCGTTTATTTATATAAAATGAGAAAAATATATAATGTCAGATATTATTGTGTATTATTAAATGATCTTTTTAAACTTCTTTTCTAAATCTTTTATGAGCTTGTACTCGAATGAATCAACGAGTGCAAGCCATGAAGCTTCTACAAGGTCGCAGCTTACGCCGACTGTTGTCCAGCTTTCATTTCCGTCTGATGATTCAATTAATACACGGACGCGGCTGGCTGTCGCACTCTTTCCATCGAGAACTCTTACTTTAAAGTCTGTTAATTTAAACTGTGAAACTGCAGGATAGAATCTTTCTAGTCCATGGCGTAATGCAATATCGAGGGCGTTTACAGGACCTGCTCCTTCTCCGGCAGTAACTTCTATCTGTCCGTCAACTTCTACTTTAACCTGTGCACATGCACATACACCTTCTTCAGGACGTGGATTAACAGAATTAATCTGATAATAATGAAGGTTAAAGAACGGCTGGTATTTTCCGATGATTTTTCGTACGAGAAGCTCAAAGCTTCCGTCTGCACCTTCAAACTGGTAGCCTTCAAATTCAAGCTGCTTAACTTTTTTCATTATTTCTGCAACAACCGGATCATCTTTTTCGATAGAAGAATCAAACTTCTTAATCTTTTCGATAATCATGCTGCGGCCTGCAACTTCGCTCATTAAGAATACGCGTTCGTTTCCTACTGCTTCAGGTTCAATGTGTTCATAAGCATACGGATTTTTTAAAACTGCATCGATGTGCATTCCTGCTTTGTGTGCAAACGCATTTGCTCCGACATAAGGAAGTCCTGCATCAAGATGAAGGTTTGATATTTCTGCAATCTTTTTTACTGCAGGTGTAAGCATCTTTAAATTGTCCTGTGGAATACAGTTATATCCCATCTTAAGCTGAAGGTTTGCAATTATCGTCGAAAGATTTGCATTACCGGTTCTTTCTCCGATTCCGAGTAAACATCCCTGAACATGACGCGCACCAGAATCTACTGCCATAAGTGTATTGGCAACTGCAAGCCCAGAGTCGTTGTGTGTGTGAATTCCGATTATAGCTCTGTCACCAAAAAGCTTTACGATGTCTTCTGTAATTTTGCGGCATTCGTCTAAAACACATCCGCCTTTTGTTTCGCACAAAGTTAAAACAGAAGCACCGCCGTCTAAAGCAGCTTCGAGAGTTTTAATTGCATATTCTTTATTCTTTACATAAGCTGTAAAAAAATGTTCTGCATCATAAATTACGTTGCGTCCGTTTTTCTTTAAGAACGCTGCTGTGTCGTTAATCATCTCAAGATTTTCTTCGAGAGTTGTACGGATAATGTCTGTTACCTGAAAGTCCCAGCTCTTTCCAAAGAAAACAACATCTTCTGTTTCCGCTGCAAGAAGGCTCTGCAAATTTGTGTCTTCGATACACTGCATTCCTTTTCTTCTGGTTGAACCGAAAGCACAGAGTTTTGTATTTTTGAGATTAAGCCTTTTTACCTGCTGAAAAAATTCCATGTCTTTTGGATTACTTCCAGGATTTCCGGCTTCTACATATTTAACGCCAAGCTCATCAAGAGTTTCTACAATATGAATTTTATCCTGAATTGAAAAGCTGATTCCTTCTCCCTGTGCTCCGTCGCGCAAAGTTGAATCGAGTATATCAATTGTTTTTGTGTCATTCATAGCAGACTCCTGTAAATAATTGTTAAAATTATGAAGTAAAATTGAGGTTTATTCAATACTATTCAACTAAGACTTTAAGCTATAATATTGTAGATAAATGCAAATAGTGGTATAATTAACAGTAATTTCAATAAAGTCCAGGAGATGAAAATGAAAAAAATCACTTTAATTGCAAGTGCAGTTCTGGCTCTTAGTCTTACTGCCTGTGGAAAATCAAAAGTAATTATCAACGGTGCCGCTGATCTCGAAGGAAAAAAGATTGGCGTTCAGGCAGGCACTACCGGAGAAATGTGGGTTAACGATAATGTAAAGGAAAAAGAAGTTCTCCCATTCAAAACCGGAATTGATGCTGCTCTTTCATTAAAGGCAGGTGGCCTTGATGCAGTTGTTCTCGATGAACTTCCTGCAAAAGAAATCGTAAGCCGCCACCCGGAACTTATGATTATCAGAGACAAAGTATTCTCAGACAATAAAGAAGAATATGCTATTGCCGTTAAAAAAGGTAACAAAGATCTTTTAAATTCAATCAATAATACAATTGAAACAATGAAAGCAAACGGCGATTATGATAAGCTTATCCAGGCATTTATGCCGGCTGACGGAAACATTAAAGTTCCAGAATCGATTTTTATCAATTCAACAAAATCAATCAAACTCGGAACAAACGCTCAGTTCCCTCCATTCGAATACATCCCTGAAAAAGATGTTGTCGGATTTGATATTTCAATGGGTGAAAACATTGCGAAAAATTACGGTGCAAAACTTCAGGTAATTGATATGTCATTCGAAAGCCTTATCAATGCACTTGATTCTGGAATCATCGACTTTATCGCAGCCGGTATGTCTGTAACAGAGGAAAGAAAAAAGAATGTTGATTTCTCTGTTCCATATTACCAGTCAGAACAGGTTATAATTATCAGAAAATAAATTTTACTTGGGGTTATTCGTGTTTCAATCGTTTTATGACACCATTATTTCCGGTCAACGCTGGATGTTAATTGTAAGAGGTTTGGGAACCACTCTTTTAATATCTTTATGTGCAATTATAATCGGAACTATTCTTGGTTCACTCATTGCAATCATGAAAATCTCAGGAATAAAACCGCTTCAGATTATCGGTGAAGCATATACAACTGTGTTGCGAGGGATTCCTCTTGCAACACAGCTTATGATTTTTTATTTCGTTGTATTTGTCCCAATCGGGGTAACAAATAATCTTTTAGTTGCTATTATCGCATATGGGATAAACTCCGGTGCTTACTGCGCAGAAATATTCCGGGCAGGAATTCAATCAATAGATCCCGGACAGACAGAAGCCGGACGTTCTTTAGGCCTTTCAAAAGCCCAAACTCTTTTACACATTATTTTTCCCCAGGCAATCAAAGCCGTTCTCCCTACTTATGCAAGTGAATACATTGTTTTGATAAAAGAAACTTCAGTTGCTTCTTTTATTGCTGTAATGGATTTGACAAATGCCGGAGATAAAATACGAAATGCAACTTATAACGCATGGATTCCACTTTTGTCATGTGCAGCAATTTATCTTATTCTTACCTGTGGTTTAACAAAACTCTTCTCTATTGCAGAAAAAAGACTTGCTAAAAGTAATGCAAGATAAATAAGATCAAAAAAAAAGACCGCAGTCTCGAAACGCGTTAAGCATTTACAAAACCGCAGTCTTATGTCTATTTTACAACTCTCCTTAAAAAAGGAATCAGTTAGTTGTACAGATTGCAAACCCCTTAAAAATAGGAGCGATAAAATCTTTCGCACGGTCAATAATTGAATTAACAGATTCTGAAACAAAAGTTTTTTTAGCTTTAGAAGTCATTTCTACAAATGCTTTCTGCGTTAAAACCTGTTTTGTAAGTCCACCATGTTCTGTTGCATCAAACATGATTACAGCATTGTCCTTTTCTGAAACCTGTGTAATTGAATTTTTTACCTGGCGTGAAACCTGTTTTAAAATTCTGTTGTCATCGATTGCAATAATTGTTGTATCTTCTGCGCTAAGCACAGGTCCAAGCTTATAATCGCTTACAAAAACTGCATCAGGTTTTTCCTGTTCCAGGATTTCTTTAATCTGATTTTCTGTAAAATTATAATCTAGAAGAACTGCTACAGCTCCCATTTTTGTGATTGCAAGAAAACTTTCTACACACTGAGGACTTTTATCCATAAAAAGAGCAACCTTGCTGCTTTTTGTAATTCCCTGTTCTTTAAGTGCACGGCATGTAAGTGAAACATCCCACATCATGTCGTCATATGAAATTTTATTGCCATTTTTAAGAAGCATGGCAGGTTTTAATGCAAATTTTTTAGAAACGGCTGTAAGGAGTGCCGGAATCGTATTAATAACATTTCTCATAAAAATACCTCGTTCTATAGAGTATGCGGAACAGAATCTAATCCTTTGTGTTCCTCTTATACTAATTAGACAAGGTTTTTAGGGAAAAGTTGCAGAATTTGCATGAAAAAGGCCTTTAAAAGAGTACTTTTAAAGGCCTTTTTTAGTATTTCTACTGGTAAAGGCTGCAGAAACTCCACAGCCTTTTGTGTTTACATTTTTAGAAAATTAGTCCTTGTAGAGGTCGCGTTTTGTATATGTTGTATGCAAAAGGTGATGCGATTTTTCTCCAAGTGGTTTTCCAAGGAAGTCCTTGTAAATCTTAGCGATTTCAGGGTTTTTGTGTGACTGGCGGAGCTTGCATTTTGTGTCATCTTTGTAGAGTGCATTTGCTCTCTTCTTTCTGATGTCGTCTGTTGCTCCATAAGGCTGACCACCACCTGCAACACATCCACCACGGCAAGCCATAACTTCGATAAAGTGCCAAGATGGTTCTTTACCTTCTTTAAGTTCCTGTCTTACCTGCTTAATTACTGCGTCAACATTGCCCATCTGGTGAACAATAGCGATGCGTACCTTTAAGTCTTTGTTAATCTTAACTTCTGCAGTCTTAACATCTTTAAGTCCGCGAGCCGGTTTGTAATCTACAGGCTTCATTTCTTTACCTGTAAGAACAGCATATGCTGTACGAACAGCGGCTTCCATTACACCACCAGTTGCACCGAAGATTGTACCTGCACCTGTGTAAGCACCCATGATTGAATCTGCTTTATCTTCCGGGAGATTAGCAAAGTCAATTCCTGCTTCACGGATAAGTTTTGCAAGCTCGCGTGTTGTAAGAACCATATCATAGTCCTGAGCACCGCTTGACTTCATGTTCTTATCTCTTGTACTTTCATAAAGTTTTGCAGTACAAGGCATTACAGATACGTTAAAGATGTTCTTTGCTTTTACTTTGATAGAATCTGCAAAGTAAGTTTTTGTCATAGCTCCTTCCATCTGCTGCGGAGATTTTGCAGTAGAAAGGTGTGGAAGCATATCTGGATAATTCTTTTCGCAGTAGTCTACCCAACCTGGACAGCATGAAGTAAACATTGGAAGTTTTCCGCCCTTCTTGATGCGTTCAATAAGTTCGTTTCCTTCTTCCATGATTGTAAGGTCAGCTGCAAAGTTTGTATCGAATACATATTTAAATCCAAGTGCGCGTAATGCAGCATAGATTTTTCCTGTTGTAAGAGTTCCAGAAGCAAATCCAAATTCTTCACCGATTGCAGCGCGAACAGCTGGAGCGATAGATACAACTGATGTCAAAGCAGGATCAGCAAGTTTTGTAAATACATCGTTGATTGGGTTGCTGAATGTAATTGCTCCAACTGGACAGTGAACAGCACACTGACCGCAGTGGATACATGGTGAGTGAGCCATATCAACACCTGCAACAGGTCCGATCATAGTCTTGTCACCGCGTCCATTGTATTCGAGTGCGTGAACGTTCTGAACGTTCTGACAAACTTCTACACAGCGTCCACAGTTGATACACTTGTTGCGGTCGAGAACGATTTCTGCATAAGAATCGTCAACCGGCTGGTTCTTAAGGATTTCCTTAAAACGAATCTGGCGAAGACCAAATTCACATGCGAGCTTCTGCAATTCGCAGTTCTGGTTTCTTGAACATTTGAGACAGTCCTGCGGGTGATTAGAAAGAATCAATTCAAGAACTGTGCGGCGTGCTTTTCTAAGTTCAGCATCGTCTGTAACAATGTTCATTCCAGGTGTAACTGTTGTACAGCATGCACGAGCCATGCGGGCACGACCTGTGCGTGGGTCAACATTCTTAATTACACACAAACCACAAGATGCCCATGGTTTAAGGTCTGGGCTGTGGCACAATGTAGGGATTTTCATTCCCATTGATTTTGCTGCAGCAAGGATAGTTGTTCCTTCTTTTACAGAAACTTCTTTGCCATTTATAGTTAATGTTACCATTGTATTCTCCTAAAATCCTCAAACCTTATTTTTTCAATATAGCGTGGAATTTACATGCAGCTTCACAGGCACCGCACTTAACACACTTAGACTGATCAATAAGTTTCCAAGGAAGTTTCTTTCCTTCTTTAACTTCTTCAGCAGCGTTATTAGAAATAGCACCTGCTGGACAACCTTTCTGACAGAGACCACAACCGATACACTTGTCTGCATCAATAACATACTGTGTAAGTTTCTTACATTTTCCAGCCGGACATTTTTTGTCAACGACGTGAGCAATGTATTCATCCTTAAACTTAGCAAGTGTAGAAAGTGTCGGGTTAGGAGCTGACTGACCGAGAGCACACAATGAACAAGCTTTCATTGCGCTTCCGATGTCTTCGAGCTTCTGGAGGTCTTCCATTGTTCCGTTACCCTTAGAAATTTCATCAAGGATTGTAAAGAGCTGTCTTGTACCGATACGACATGGAGAACATTTACCGCATGATTCATCAACACAGAATTCCATGTAGAACTTAGAAACGTCTACTACACAGTCATCTTCGTCCATAACGATCATACCGCCTGAACCCATCATAGAACCTAAACGGATGAGAGCACCAAAGTCGATTGGTGTATCGAGGTTAGCTTCTGTAATGATACCGCCTGATGGACCACCAGTCTGAACACCCTTGAACTTCTTGCCGTTTTTAATTCCGCCACCGATTTCGAAAATGATGTCGCGGAGTGTTGTTCCCATCGGAACTTCAACAAGTCCAGAGTTTTCGATTTTACCTGTAAGGGCAAATACTTTAGTTCCTTTAGAATCGTTTGTACCGATCTTACTGAACCATTTAGCACCCTTTGTAAGAATTACAGGGATGTTAGCCCAAGTTTCTACGTTGTTGATTACAGTTGGTTTTCCCCAGAGACCAGCCTGAGCAGGGAATGGTGGTTTTGGAGTAGGCATACCGCGTTTACCTTCGATAGAACGTAAAAGAGCTGTCTCTTCACCACATACGAATGCTCCGGCACCAAGTCTGATTTCAATATCAAAACTGAATTTAGAACCGAAAATATTTTTTCCGAGGAAGCCGTTTGCACGAGCCTGTTCAATAGCCATTTCAAGACGATGAACAGCAAGAGGATATTCTGCACGGATGTAAACAAAACCTTTGTCTGCTCCGATTGCATAACCTGCAATTGCCATAGCTTCGAGTACTGAGTGTGGATCTCCTTCGATTGTAGAACGATCCATGTAAGCTCCCGGGTCACCTTCGTCTGCATTACATACGATGTATTTCTGGTCTCCCTTAGCTTTAAAGCCTGCTTCCCATTTAAGACCTGTAGGGAATCCGGCACCACCACGACCACGAAGGCCTGATGCTTTAATTTCTTCGATTACATCAGCCGGTTTCATTTCGAAAATTGCTTTTTCGAGAGCCTGATAACCTGTGTTACCGATGTATTCTGTAATATCTTCTGGATTAATTACACCACAGTTGCGCAATACGATACGCATCTGTTTTTTGTAGAATGGAATTTCTTCGTTCTTGTTTGCTGCTTCTGCATCGTAAAGAAGACGTGTTACTTCTTCTCCACCAACAAGATGTTTTTCTACGATTTCTTTTACATCTTCTGGTTTTACACAAACATAGAATGAATCTTCAGGCATGATTTTAACGATAGGACCTTTTTCGCAGAATCCGAAACATCCTGTTAAAACTACCTTAACTTTTTTTTCAAGACCATGAGCTTTAATTTCTGCTACAAGGTTTTCTCTGATTTTTACTGATTCAGATGATTCACATGCTGTTCCGCCACAAACGAGAACAGTTTTTACGCCATCAGCTGCTGCTTTTGCGCCGCCTGCTTTGCGTGATGCGATTTCATCTTTTTTGCTTTCATATATTTTATGAAGTTCTTCGCGTGTCATTTATTTCTCCTACTGACGATATTTGTCGAGAATCGGCTTAACCATAGCTTTTGTCAATTTTCCATATACTTCTCCGTTAACTGACATAACTGGTGCAAGACCGCAACATCCGATACAACGAACAGGTTCTACAGAGAACAGTCCGTCTTCTGTTGATACATCGCCTTCTTTAAGTTTGAGAAGTGAACGACATTCATCAATAACATCCTGTCCACCTTTAAGATAGCAGGCTGTTCCTAAACATACACTAACGAGATTTTTTCCCGGTTTCTGTGTTTTAAAGAAGTGATAGAATGAAATTACGCCGTAAACGCGTGCCAACGGGATTCCAGTTCTTTCTGCAACTTCGAAAGCTGCTTCACGAGAAATGTAACCCTGTTCTTCCTGCACATGGTGCAGAATCATAATGAGATTGCCTGGTTTATCTTTCCAATCTTTAATAAACTTAACAAGATCTGCAGAAAATCCGGCATTTCCACCTTTAGCCATTTTAATCTCCTAATATGTAAACTAAGCAGAAAATACTGCCCCAACAGTATAATACTAACCGGGAATAATTACAATGTATAAGAAGAAAAAACGTTAAAATTCGGTGTTTTTTGCTATGCTGAACTTGTATAAAGGACTTTATTTTACAGCAGCAAAGCCGCTCACAGTTATGCAGCTGCTTTCCTCGTCAAAAATATAGATATCAAGTGAGTCAAAAAACAGGGAAACATCATCAGAAAGCTTAAAAATACGGATTTCAGTCATATTTTCAGGTTCTGCCTCATCTGCTTTCTTAAGTAACGGCATTATAAGTGAAGTTATTTCGTATTCATTGCCTGCTATGTCATAAACATAAATCTTTTTTTGATCAGCTTCGATTTTTCCATGCGTCTGAAGTCTTATCAGAGTTGAATAATCTTTAACGTCCAGTACATAGTTTGAATCAACCATCCCGGCCTTGAAAACAAGCGCATTACGTTCATTCAGTAGATGAGATGAATAATTAAAGCCGAACATTTTTTCAAAAGAGCCTTCCTTCCACCATGCACGGTTCGGAACAACAGTACTCTTTTTAAGGTAATCGTATGCACCCTGAATAATTTCCTTTTCTTCCTGAGTAAATATTCTGTCTGCTTCCTGTGTTTTAAAAGTTCCGTCTGAATAAAGATTATGTTTTTTATAAATGCGTTCAATTCTGTACATCTGATCACGTCGTGGAACATCCTCAAAATTAAGAGGTGTTACAGAAGCAATCAAAAGCATTGCTGCAAAAACAGGATAAACATATTTTATAAACCTGCCTTCCTTAAATGAAGCAAGCCATACAACAATAATCGTAAAGATTATGTACAAAAGACTTTCATAACGTAAAAAAGTAAGTCCATAAGCACTGACACGAATTCCAAGTGCTATGCACTGCAGTGCAATAAGCGGAAGTAAAAAAAGCTGACCGTGTCTGTAAAAGAATACAATAATTTTATCATCTTTGTAATTTCTGAGTGAAAGGAAAAAGAAAAGATAAAAAATAGAAGCAAACGAAACAAAGCCGTTTATCTTTCCTTCCGGAATTGTTTTTGTAAAAAAACTCTTAATTAAATAAGCATAAAATACTGCAATAAGAACTATATAAAGTGAAAATAAAAGCGACTTTACTATAAACTTAAAAAGCTTTGCTGTTCTCTCCGTTCCTGACTGTCTTGTTGTATACGCCAATGTACAATTAACAAAAAGAACAAGAAACGACGCAATTATTATTGCAATAAAATAATTATCCAGCACTTTAAAAAGAAGGCTGTCGATACTCCAGAGGATAAGACAGAGTGCTGCAGTAGCAAACCCGGAAATAACAAGAGAAATTAAAATGGCAGATACAAATTCCGGAATAACATCTTCATCTCTTTTTTGAAACGTTACAAAGAAAAGACACATTGCAATCATTGCAAGAATCGAACAAAAATAAAAATTCCAGAAATAGATATCTGTTCTCTTAAAAAGAAAATAAAGCGGAAAATAA
This sequence comes from Treponema sp., assembly GCA_017553635.1. Lineage (GTDB taxonomy): Bacteria > Spirochaetota > Spirochaetia > Treponematales > Treponemataceae > Treponema_D. The sequence goes on from JAFZKN010000007.1 coordinate 116,639, forward strand.
CATATAAAAAGAGAAGCTGTCTGACTTATAAAACTTATATTCCTTACTTTTTTTTCATCGTATTTTCTGCTTAAAAGAAATTCAACTAAAAACGAAACGAAAATTGTAAAAGGAATACTCCAGAGTGAACTTTTACAAAGAACGCTTACAAGACTTTTGTCATTTAAAGACATTGAATTTTTATTAATAATGATTACCGTAAAAGCAGCGATGATTGTTGCAAGAACAACACCGGGAAATCTTCTTACTTCAGGTTCAACAGTTTTATAAATTCTTTTAAACAGATTCATATTTTTGCTCCGTTATTCTGCAGCCGAACAGATAATATCTATACATTTATCTATTCCAAGTGTAGAAGAACTTAATGACAGATCATAACTCGAAGCCTGCCCGTAATCTTTATTTGTATAATATGAGCAGAATTTTCTTCGTGCCTTATCAATTTTTTTCATTTCTTCCATAATTGTATCAGAAGTGAGATCCTTCATTTTTTCTTCTTTCATTCTGGCAACACGCCAATATATATTTGCATGAATAAATACATGGAGTGAATTATCATATTCAGAAAGTATGCTGTTGGCATTTCTTCCGACAATGACACACTTTCCGTGCTCACCGATTTTTTTTATTACTTCTTTCTGAGCTTCATAAAAACGCTCTTCAACAGGGGCACTGTAAAGATCAAAAAGACTCTGCCCAAATCCAAAAGAAAGCGGAGGATGTTCATCAAGATTAACCATCTTTTCAACATCAAGATGTGCGTCACGTGCTGCACGTATAATAAGTGCTTTGTCATAGTATTCAAAACCAAGACGTTCTGCTACAGCTTTGCCGATTGTTCCACCGGCTGCTCCAAACTCGCGACTAATTGTAATAATTTTCTTCATAAATTCCCCCGTTTGAACACTATAAATCTGATGTATTCTTTACAGAACTTTATTCAAGAAACTTATAGTTCTTTCCTGTTTTGGATGTTTAAGTACTTCGTCCGGAGTTCCTTCTTCGACAATATAACCTCCGTCCATAAAGATTACACGGTCTGCAACTTCACGGGCAAAACCCATTTCATGAGTTACTACAACCATTGTCATTCCGGCTTTTGCAAGCTCCTGCATTACAGTAAGAACTTCTCCAACCATTTCAGGGTCAAGAGCAGATGTAGGTTCGTCAAAAAGCATTATCGAAGGGTTCATTGCAAGTGCACGTGCAATTGCAACACGCTGCTTCTGACCACCAGAAAGCTGCTGAGGGTAAACATCTGCTTTTGTATCAAGACCTACTCTTTTTAACAGACTCATTCCTTTTTCATGAGCCTGTTCTTTTGTCATCTTGTTAAGTTTTACAGGTGCAAGCATTATGTTTTCGATAACATTAAGATTAGGGAAAAGATTAAAATGCTGAAATACCATTCCTATGTTTTCACGGACATGATTTATATTTACACTTTTATCATTTATATCCTGTCCGTTAACTACAATTTTTCCACCATTAGAATTTTCAAGTTTGTTGAGACATCTAAGGAAAGTTGACTTACCGCTTCCAGAAGGACCAATAACTACAACTACTTCACCTTCGTGAATATCGATGTTAATATCTTTTAATACTTCAAGTTTACCAAAAGTTTTCTTTAAGTTTTTAACATGAATTTTTACTAAATCATTCATTTTTACACCGCCTTATCTTTCTTCAACTTTTAATTTACGTTCAATCATTTTCGCAATCTTACTCAATGAAACAATTACAACCATATACATAATTCCGACAATTGCCCAGGTTTCAAGACTTTTAAATGTATTTGCCGAAATTGATTTTCCCATATTTGTAAGTTCTGGATATCCGATAACTGCAAGAATCGAAGTATCTTTTAAAGTTATGATAAACTGATTGATTATTGAAGGAATCATTACACGGAATGCTTGAGGAAGAATTACATTTTTCATACTCATCCCGTAAGTAAGACCAAGACTGCGCGATGCTTCCATCTGACCTTTATCAATACTCTGAATTCCTGCTCTGAATATTTCTGCCATGTATGCCCCGCAGTTCATAGAAAGAGCAATCGTTCCAGCCTGCAGTGCAGGAAGCTTAAAACTTGTTACACCAAGCATTTTAATTGCCTGAGGAATACCGAAATAAATAAAATATGCAAGAACAATCAACGGAACACCACGAATAGCATCTACATAAACAGTACCAATTGCATTTAAAGCTTTGTTATGACTCACATTACAAAGTGCAAAAATCAATCCGATTATCATTGCAAAGAATAAAGCAAGCAATGTTAAGAGCATCGTGTTACCAAGCGATCGCAAAAGCATTGTGGTATATGTTTGCAAAATAGATATCATTCGTTGAACCCCGTTTATAAAAATTTGAATTTTACAAATATGCGGTGCCATAAAAATTACCGGCACCGCATTTACGATTTTAGAAATTCAAAACCGTAAGAATTTTATTTTAAATATTTATCGAGGATTGCCTGATATTTTCCATTAGCCTTGATATTTGCAAGACCTTTATTAAACATATCAAGAAGTTCTTTGTTATCTGGATTCATGATTGCAAATCCATATGGTGCACCTTCACTTTCCATTCCTGCAGGAATCTTAAGTGCAAGACCGGCTGTTTTAATATTGTCTGCCATAATAGGTGTATCTTCACAGCATGCAGCACTGTTTCCAAGAAGTACATCCTGATACATTGTTGGAGAATCTTCGAATACAGTTACTGTAAATCCATATTTGTCTTTAAGAGAATTTGCAAAATCAGCACCGGCTGTTCCGTTTTTAACTGCTACATTCTTTCCCTTAAGATCTTCAAATTTTGTAATAGTGCTGTCTGCTGCTACAACAAATGTCTGAGTTGCATCAAAATATCCTTCAGAGAAAATCCATCCTGATTCAATGCGTTCCTTTTTAATTGTAGCACCTGCGATTAAAGCGTCTGCCTGTCCAACCTGAACTGCTGCAACACCTGCATCCCATCCAAGTACCTGAAGGTCATATTTAAAACCCTGGTCTTCTGCAACAGCTGCAAGAATATCCACATCAATTCCTACAAATTCGTTGTTTTCGTTTGTGTACTCAAATGGTCTGAATACAGTGTCCGTAGCTACAATCCAAACTTTTCCAGATTCACCTTTGTTCTTTTTTCCGCAAGATGCAAAAGAAAAGAGCATTAAAGCTGCTGCTAAAGCAATAATAATTTTTTTCATTTTCCTGGCTCCCATAAAAAAGTGTCAAAATTCCCGTCTTTTAACGGTTTTACCACTACATTTTATAGAAAAAAGACACTTTATACAATGCAACCGGAGGAAAATAAAAAAAGACGCAGTTTTCACTGCGTCTTTCATATAAGTATAACCACATCAACAATCAAATAACAAAAGCTCTCGCGAAATCCAGCCGTCTCCGAACGAGACGCTTCTAGGGCTAATCGAAAGCTTAACGCTTTCTAAGTTCGTCCCGTCTGTCTTTTCGCTATGCTTTTTTATTCCTTTCCCATGTGGTTATCCTGATATTAGAGTACCGGTTTCATTGCTGTCATTCCATTACAAAATTACGTCCTGTAATTTTGTAACGATGCGAGAATCTTTCGATTCTCGCTGAAACTAAGCGCGCCTCCTGCGCTCTCTCTTAGAGTACCGGTTTCATAGCTGTCATATATGCGCGTAATTTGCGGCCGACAACTTCGATAGGATGGTTTCTGATTTCTGCATTTACTGCAACAAGTTCAGTATTGCTTACAGAGCAGTCCCTGTTAGAAAGACCTTTTCCGATTACTTCTGTTGTAAGTTTTGGCATTAACTCTTTTGCCATCATTGGAGCTGCAACGCGGCTGAAGAGGTAGCATCCGTATTCTGCTGTATCAGAAATTACACGGTTCATTTCATAGAGGCGTTTGCGGTCGATGAGGTTTGCAATAAGTGGAACTTCGTGGAGTGATTCATAGTAAGCAGATTCTTCTTTAATTCCAGCGTCAACCATTGTTTCGAATGCAAGTTCGCATCCTGCCTTTACCATAGCTACCATGAGAATACCTTTGTCAAAGTATTCCTGTTCAGAAATTTCTTCTGAAGATTCTTCATCTTTTTCAAATGCAAGCTTTCCTGTTTCTTCGCGCCATGCAAGAAGATCTTTATCACCTGCTTTCCAGTCTTCCATCATTGTAGAAGAGAACTTACCGCTGATGATGTCATCCATGTGCTTCTGATAAAGTGGAGCAAGAAGCTTTTTAATATCTTTTGAAAGCTGATTTGCTTTAATCTTTGCAGGATTAGAAAGACGGTCCATCATGTTTGTAATTCCGCCCCATTTGAGAGCTTCTGAAATTACATTCCATCCGTGCATGAGGAATTTAGTTACGTATTTTGGATCCATTCCGTCTGCAACCATCTTGTCGTAACAAACGATAGTACCTGCCTGGAGCATACCGCAGAGGATTGTCTGTTCTCCCATAAGGTCAGATTTAACTTCTGCAACGAAAGAACTTTCAAGAACGCCGGCTTTTGAACCGCCCATTCCAACTGCGAGAGCTTTTGCATAAGCCCATCCCTTTCCTTCAGGGTCGTTTACAGGGTGAACAGCGATAAGGTCCGGTACACCAAATCCTCTCTGGAATTCGTGCCAGACTTCTGTTCCAGGTCCTTTTGGAGCACACATTACAACTGTGATGTCCGGACGAATCTGCATTCCTTCTTCGATCATGTTAAATCCATGTGAATACCAGAGTGCTGAACCTTTTTTCATCTTTGACATAACTTCTGTAATTACAGGAGTATGCTGTTTATCCGGTGTAAGGTTTCCTACCAGGTCAGCAGTAGGAATCATTTCGTCATAAGTTCCAACTTTAAAACCGTTTTCAGTTGCGTTTTTCCATGACTGACGTTTTTCTTTAATTGCACTTTCGCGAAGAGCGTAGCTTACATCAAGTCCAGAATCGCGAAGACACATACCCTGGTTTAATCCCTGAGCACCGCATCCTACGATGACAATTTTCTTTCCTTTAAGTGCATTTACTCCGTCAGCAAATTCTTCTTTTGCCATTGAACGGCAGTGTCCAAGCTGAAGACGAGCTTCACGCCATGGAATTGAATTAAAGTAATTGTTTCCCATTTTGTATTTCCTCCAAAATCTGGTTATTTACTAATAATTAAGAAATGAAATTTAATTCAAGATTTTTAGTATTTATAAATATACATCAATATCGCTAAATAGTAAAGTGAAAATTGAATAAAGTATACTTATCCAGCGTTTCGGATCATACGGAAAAGGGACGGAACGTCCTTACATTCCTGAAGACCTATAAAGCCAATGATTACCTGACCCAAATTGGCAGTAAGCATAGGGCGGCGGACTTCTGTATGTTCTATTATCTGATCATATTTTTCTTCTACGACTTTAAAAACATTTTTATCGATTTTTCTGTTTTCTGCCATTTCCGACATAATTGAAAGTGTTTTTTCTTTCGGAAACGACGGTTTATAGGTTCTAGGGTCTGTAAGGGCAGAAAAAATGTCGGCAACAGAAAGGATTTTATCCTGAAAAGTAAGCTCTTCATCGGTAAGCCCCCTGAAATAGCCTTTTCCGTCGAGAGACTCATGGTGGCGCGATGCGATATCTGCAATCTTATCAGAAACAATTCCCCTCATCATTTTTTCACCGCGTTCTGCATGAGACCTCATTATGTCCATCTCTTCATCAGAAAGCTTTCCCGGACTTTCAAGAATTTTTAAATCCACAGCCATCTTTCCTATATCGTGGAGAACTGCAGCTGTAAAGACTTCATCAGTTTCTTCATCAGAAAGATTTTCCATCCTGCATATCTCTGATGAATGAAAAGCCGTACTGATTATATGTGTCACAGTAGATGTTGAAACAAAGTCTATGGAATAAATCATCATTTTTAAGAGAGCAAATGTATCATCGTAAGAGAATGTAAGTGATTTACAATATTCATCAAGAAGAATGCGGTAATCTTTTGTCTCGAGCTTTGAAGTTATTGCATTATTCTGATTTGCCTCTACAAAAAGATCCAGATATACAGGATTATACAGTTTTTTACACTTTTCAATGAACTGTTCATCAAACGAATTGCTGTCAAAAACATATTTTGTTTTTCTCAACTTTATGCAGATTCTCATGCAGGTAAAAATTAAAGAAGCATATTCAACATAAGGTGTATTTAATTTTTTTGCATCCTCATAATTGTAATTATATAAAAGGATTGCTTCTGCAGCATCTTTAAGTGGTGTAAGATTTTTAAGAAAGAGGTACGAATAAAGGAATGTATGAGGAATTTTTGCTTTCTGCTCTTCTTCTCCCATAGTCATACTGGATAAATCTTTATAACCACCAATAGAAAATAAAATAGAAAGAAGAATCAGAATATTTCTATCAATATTCAGATCTATTTTATTTGCAAGTTTTATATAATCAAAAAGCTTTATCGAACAAAATGCCGTACGCTCTGCAAGATCAATATATTTTGAATCCATACAGCGCAGCATTCTTCTTAAAATTTTTATAATTTGTCCTGCGTCAACACAAGACTTAGGAATGTATAAAAATTTTCCTTCAGGAGAATCCAATGTCTCAAGCTCTTCATAATCTGTAAACTCTTCCAATTCCATTTATTCAGTTCCTTCAATCCGTTTCTGCATTCAGCATTATAGCCTTACCGGAGGTTTCATTTACCGTAGAAGCCATAATCACAGCTGGACGCAGAATTAAAATCGACTTATCTTTATCATATACCGTTTTCGTTTTTCCATTCCTCAATTTTACTGAACGGGGAATCTCCTTAAAACCAATGATATATGAATCACCTATATACCTCATATCTTCTTTTGGATTAAACTGAATTACTGTCTGACCATCAATCATCGAAATAGATGCAATTCCGGTCTCATTAAAATTCTCTGTTGAAATTGCATAAGTATCATCTTTAAATACAAAGTTAGCACCATCAGAAGTGTACCACAATGAAGTATCTTCAAGTGCTTTTATAATTTCATCAACAGGAGTTGTATCTTTTTCCTGAGCAGTAAATGCTTTTTTATCATTCAGTTTTTTATACTGTCCATCCCAAAGGTTATCTGCACCAATATGCATGCGGACATCGTCATAAGCACGAATTCTTACTTCATCAATATCAACGAGTGTAACTGCAAAACGACGGCCAAGATTCTCAATTGAAATATTTGCAGTCGATAAATAAATTCCGTTTTTATAAAGTGTACTTGAAATCCATGTATAAACTTCCTGAATATCATTTTCAAGAAAGATTACTTCAGATGCTTCATAATTAAAGTAAATGTAACGGATTGTAGAATCTTCACTCGAAGACTGATACCAAAGTCCGTCAAGATAATTTGCAAATGTCTTTACAGTTCCGTCCTGAATTTTTGCAAGTTCTTTTGATGCAAGATTTCGTCCGGTAACTTTTATCTGCCTTACCTGAGAATACTTTCCAATAGAAGGATTCCAGTCATATTCAGTTTGAAGCTGACTTAAAGAACCTTCACCTTCTGCAGGATCAGAAGAATAAACCCATACCGGAAAAGATTTCCCGGAACTGTGTGAAAGTTCATATGTATCAGTTCTGTTATACTGCTGAATGTAAATTGTTCCGTCAGATTTAAAATCTCCGATCTTGCTCAAAGAAAAACTGTCTGCTGCACCGTGACAGAAGAACATCTGAAGAACAGAAGAACCGTTTTCTGTAAATCCCTGATAAACAAGTGCAGTCTTGTGAGTACCCGTTATATCAAGACCGTTGTAAGAAAATGATCTGAACTGTGTAACTTCTGTCTGAATTTCTGCTACACGGACATACATTTTAGAATTTGGATTATAAATACCGATTACAACAATAAGATTAGGCTTTGATGACATTTTCGTAATCAGGATTTCATCATCAAGATTATCGTCATTAAGGTCAATTCCCATCGAACTCAAAAGCGTTTCGTCATTTTTAAGAGTCAAAAACGAAGTCGGTGTATTCTCTTCTACAATGGTAACATTATGCTCCTCTGTCACAGATTTTTTTCCCTGAGAATCTGCAGTTACAAGTGTAGGCTGGTTTTCTGAATCAGTTTTAGAAATAGTTTTCCTGCTAAAAAATATGATGGACAAAATAGCAGCGACAATAACAAATATTGCAGGTATAATTTTTTTCATACTATATATAATATATGCTAATTGAATGTATGTCCATCAATTTAGAAAGCCTGAAATCAGGCAAAAAACACCCTTTTTTACGTTAAATTCTATTATTGACCACTGCTAGAATTTAACTTAAAATCTATTTTATGGATAAATTTATCACTTTAAAACAGGCTAAACCTGAAGTTCAGTGCCGTTTTATGACCGGCGTTTACCTTAGAATGATGTTTGCACTTGCAATTACAGGTGCAATAGCTTACGGAATTGCATATTGTTATGATAATAACATAACTTTGCTTTTAGGCATGCCTTTTAAGAAATTCTACAAAGAATATTTTAAAGTAATTTTCTGGACATGCATTATTGCTGAATTTATAGTTGTAATTGGATTTTCTTCAATAATACGTAAGGTCTCTCCTTTTACTGCCTTGCTGATGCTTGTTCTTTATGCTGTTTTAAACGGAATCACTTTTTCATCTGTTTTCCTTCATTTTGAAAAAGTTTCAATTGAAAAAATTTTCCTTGTAACATGCCTCATGTTCCTTGGAATGAGTATCTATGGTGCAATTACAAAATCAGACCTCCGTTCCGCAGGAAGAATTTTTATGATGGCATTACTCGGTGTTATCATAACAGGTTTTGTCAACATACTTTTCAAAAGTGAAATACTCGACTGGATTCTAAGTATAGTCGGAGTAGTAATATTCGTAGGACTTACTGCATATGATACTCAAAAACTCCTTAAACTTTCAATTTATGATGACGGCTCAAATTCATTCAAAAAATTTGCCGTATTAGGAGCTCTTGAACTTTATCTCGACTTCATAAACATCTTTACAAGACTTTTGTTCCTGTTCGGAAGAAAAAAAGAGGATAATTAATGTCTCAAAAAATTGCTATCATAGGTGGCGGTATCGCCGGTCTCAGTGCAGGCATTTATGCGCAAAAAGCAGGCTTTGAATCTACTGTCTACGAAAAACATTCTGTTCCAGGAGGTCAGTGCACCGGCTGGATGCGGGAAGGTCATTACATTGATAACTGCATCTGCTGGATGACCTGTGCAAAGGAAGGGTATTATCTCTGGGATCTCTGGAAAGACAGCGGAATATGTGCTGACGGAATTGAAATTCATCAGCACGATTACTTTTATAAATCAGAACTGGATGGTCAGACAATTCATCTCTGGCGCGATCTTAAACGCACTGAAAAAGAAATGATAGAACTTTCTCCGGAAGATAAAAGGGAAATCAAAAAATTCATCAGGTATGTAAAGCTTTCTGAATGTCTCGAAGTTCCATGTAAAAAACCTTTAGACATGATGAATCTTATAGACTTGATACAGATTGGATTAAGAATGAAAAACATGATTCCTGTAATCATGAAATATTCACACATGAGCGTCGGAGATCTTTCTGAAAAATTCAAGCATCCTCTCTTAAAGAAAGTAATAACAGATTATATGCCACGTGATTATCTTGCGCATCTTTTTGTTACAGCATATGGAACAATCACCTCTGGTGGTGGTGGAGTTCCCGTGGGTGGTTCATTTGCTGCAATGCAGAGAATGGCAAAAAGATATGAAGAACTCGGCGGAAAACTTATCTGTTCAAAACCTGTAGAAAAAGTTCTTATAGAGGGTAATCAGGCAAAGGGAATTATTTTTGAAGACGGAACAAAAATCGAAGCAGATTATGTAATCTGTACAACAGATACATATCATGCATTCGAAAAACTGATTGACAGAAAATACATGCCGAAAATTTTGAAAAAATGTTATGACGATAATAAAAACAATCCGCTTGGAAGCAGTTTTCATGCGGCATTCAGTTTTGACGGCACGACAGATGAAATTGGAGGACGAACTTTCTTCGAATGTTCAGGCTTTAATCTTGCCGGAAGAATCATTAAACGAATGAACATCAAGAATTATTCATTTGAAAAAACCACAGTCCCAGAAGGGAAAAGCCTTCTTCAAGTAAAGATTCTTGAAAACGAAGAAGAATATCTTTACTGGCAGAATCTTTACAACAACGACAGAAAAAAATACGACATTGAAAAACAAAAAGCTGCCGAAGACATACAGAAAGCTCTTGAAGAAAGATATCCGTTCTTAAAAGGTAAACTAAAGCTTCTTGATATCTGGACACCTTTTACATATACACGCTTCTGCAACGCTTACCGCGGTGTTTACATGACATTCATTACAACTAAAAAAAGCCCAGACATTTCAAATGTTCCAGGCGTAATAAAAGGTGTTGACAACCTTTTACTCGCAGGACAGTGGCTGATGCTTCCAGGCGGAATTCCTGTAGCACTTGTAACAGGTAAATATGCAATTCAGCGTATATTAAAGAAACAGAAAAGAAGTGTAATTATTAAACCATAGATTTGTTCTAAATTTAATAAAGAGGTAAAAAATGATTGAAGTTTCTCACGTAAAAAAATACTTCGGAAATTTTAAAGCAGTAGATGACATCAGTTTCAAAATTCCTACAGGTCAGATTGTAGGTCTTTTAGGACCAAACGGTGCAGGCAAGACTACAACAATGCGCATGATAACAGGCTTCTGGGGAATGACCGAAGGAACCATCACGATAGACGGCGATGACATTACAGCCGACACAGTTTCTGCAAAAAGAAAAATCGGTTATATGCCGGAATCTGCACCGCTCTACCCAGATATGATTGTTGAAGACTATCTTAAATATCTCTGTCAGATTCATAATCAGAATCCAGAAGAAAAGACAAGCCTTCTGTGTCAGACATGCGGTCTGAAACAGGTAATGAACAAAACCATTTCAGAACTTTCACGCGGTTACAGACAGAGAGTAGGACTTGCCCATGCACTTATCAATGACCCGGAAATCCTTATTCTTGACGAACCTACAAGCGGTCTCGACCCAAATCAGATTGAAGAAGTAAGATCACTTATAAAGGAAATAGGCAAAACAAGAACTGTTATTGTTTCCACACATATTCTTCAGGAAGTAGAAAGTATATGCGACCGCGTAATTATCATAAACGCAGGGAAAATAGTAGCAGACAGTCCTACTGCAACTTTGCGCGAACAGTTCGGACAGAAGGTAACTGTAAACCTCATCCTTGACGGATGCAGTTTTACAGATGCTAAGAAAGTATTCTCTGCATTTGAAGAAATCGAAAGCGTTACAAAACGGACTGATGATTTTGTTATTCCGGTAAAAAAAGCAGTAGGAATAAGCTTAAAATTAAACAGCACAGTTGAACTTCGTGACAAGATTTTTAAATTGATTGTAAAGAACAAATGGACACTTTATGAAATGACGACAGTTAAGAACAGTCTTGAAGACATCTTCCATATCCTTACTCAAAAACCTGCAGGAGAAAACAACTAATGAAAAACAAAAAAAATAATGTCATTTCCGTTATTGCAAAACGGGAATTAAAATCATACTTTACAAGTCCTGTAGCTTATATCGTTACAGCGCTCTTTCTTGTTTTAACAGGAGTTTTCTTTTATTCAACATTCTTTCTTAACAAACGTGCAGAATTAAGGAACTTCTTTATTCTTCTTCCTTTTACTTTTTCTATTACAGTTCCTGCAATTACAATGAGACTTTTTGCAGAAGAACAGAAATCTGGAAGTATCGAAACTCTCATGACTCTTCCCGTAACAGAAACACAGGTAACGATGGGGAAGTTTTATGCAGCATTTATTTCAAGCTGTGCAATGCTTGTCCCTACGCTTTTTTACATCGTAACACTTTTATTTTTTGGCAAACCAGATTTTGGTCCGATAATTGGCGGTTATCTTGGAGCAGTTCTTTTATGTGCAGTTTATTCTTCAATAGGAATCTTTGCTTCTTCAATTACTAAAAACCAGATTACGGCTCTTTTTACAGGATTAGGAATAAATGCACTCTTTACATTAATTCAGTTTTTCCTTGTATTTCTCCCGGGTAAAATTGTAAACATAATCAGTTTCTTTGCAATTACAACTCACTTTAATTCAATTGCACGAGGAATAATTGATACAAGAGACATTGCGTATTTTCTGCTGGTAATCACTGTTTTTATTCTTGCAACAATAAAATCTCAGGAATCACGAAGGGTTTAAGGGGAAATTAAAATGAAAAGATTTATAAAATGGCTTAAAAGCAGTTCAAGCGACAGATTTCTTCTTCTGGTTGCTGTAATATTAATTAATCTTGTAAGCATCAACGTTTTTTTTAGATTTGATCTTACAAGTCAGAGAGCATACTCTCTTTCAAAAGCAAGCAAAGAAGTAATTAAACATATTGACTCTCCTCTTTCTGTTAAAGTTTTCTTCAGTAAAAACCTTCCTGCACCTTATAATAATGTTGAACAGTATCTTACCGACATCTTAACTGAATATAAATCAAACGGATCAAAATATTTTTCATATCAGGTTTATGACATGTCGAAAGAAGAAAACCAGCAGCAGGCACAGAGTCTTGGTATTTATCCGGTTCAAATTGATCAGGTAGAAACATCAGGTTTCTCTTCGAAAATTGCCTGGATGGGAGTTGCAATAACTTACGGAGATTATATTGCAGCAATCGATTCCCTAAAAACAACAACAGACATCGAATATAAAATTACAACAACAATCACAAAAATTATCAATGCACAGGAAAATAATAACGAACAGCTTTTTGAAATAGGTTACATAAAAGGACATGGAGAACACGAGCTCCGTTCAAACCCTTATGCACAGTATATTGCAGAGCTTGGATGTGAAGGGTTTAGAAATCTTCTTTCTGACATATATTCAATTAAAGAAATCGATATTACAAATTCAGAAATTCCATCAAAGATAAAGACAATCATCATAAACGGACCTCAGCAAACTTTTTCGCAGGATCAAATTTTAAAAATTGACAACTTTATAAAAAAAGGTGGAAACGCTGTATTCTTTATTGACCCGCTCAAAGAATTACCTGCCCAGCAGAACTCTTTTCCACAATACATTCCAAATGTAACAGGGCTCGAGCCGCTTCTCAGTGAATACGGAATTACAATTGAAAACAAAATGATTTTTGATGATGAGTGTGTTATTCAGTATCAGAATACGGGAAAACAGCTTTTTAATTTTGCTCCAGTCGTAGATAAAAAAAGAGTTGCAAAAAACCATCCTGTTACAAAAAACCTGGGAGGAATTGTTTTCTATACCGTAGGACCTGTTACAATTGATCCTGCTAAAAACAAAAACATCACAGTTCTTGCAAAAACTTCTGACAAGTCATGGGCTACTGATAAAAATATCGTTTTATATCCTGGATATACTCTTCCATCAGAAGACGACTCAGAATTAAAAGAAAACATAATCGCAGTAACGGCCGAAGTTCCTTCAAAAATTGTCGTAGTGAGTTCTTCCATTATAACAACTGACATTCTTGTAAATCAGGATAAATCACCAACTGAACTTTTCATAAAGAATGTTGTAGATTATGCAAGTGGGAACGAAGATTTCTGCGAAATGCGTACAAAAGGCACAAGACTTGATTTTATTTCCATAAAGAGTCAAAAATCTGCACTTATCATTCAGCTTCTAAATGAATTTGGGCTTGCTGCAATCGTTGTACTAATTGGGTTTGTTGCATGGCGTATGAAAATCACAAGACAATATCTTATCGGACAAAAATATAATCCTAACGACAGCAGATTTATTGATAAAAAAGATTCATCAAAATATAAAGAGGATAAAGACAATGACTAGACGGAAAATATTTTTACTTACATTAATCGCAGCTTTAACTTTAGTTTATATATTCCAGATTTTATTTTCTCCAAAAGGAGAATTTCAGGAACTTTCCATAAAACAGAGTTTTGATTCTGTAAAAATTGAAAACAGTGGAAACAGCATTACTATCAAAAAAACAGACAGTGATTACCTCATCAACAGCGAATTCCCTGGAAAATCAGAAGCAGCTGAATATATCTTTAATTCAATTACTTCGATAAAAATTATTGATACAATCAATAAAAATCCAAAAGATCAGGATTTTGAACGCTACGGACTTGTTAACCCAGTTAGAGTAACCGCACTTGAAGGCAGTAAAAAAATCAGAACACTTAAAATCGGAAAAACATCTTCAACAGGAAACCAGACTTACATACAGCTCGATGACAAAAAAGAAATCTACCTCGTTTCAGGAAATTTAAACAGTTCATTTAATGTAACAGAAGACAGTCTTCTTGATTATGTTCTTTACAAAATCAATGCAGATGAAATCTATAAAATCCAGGTTAACTACAGTACTTTCGGAACATTTACAGCAGAAAAAGCTGGAGAATCTGCAGACTTTAAATGGAATATTACTCAAACAGATAATGATATTGATTTAGAAAAATTTGATTCACTAAAATTTCAGGAATGGGTAAATGAAATTACAGAACTAAAAGCTGACAAATGGATTTCAGATTTTGATCCAGAAGACTCAACCCTTGATAACTCAAGATATTTTTCTATCATCATCAGTGCCGCAGGGAAAGATATAAAAGTTGAACTTTTCACTTTAAAAGCTGATGCCGGTTCTGAAAAACTCTGCATCTGTTCTGAAAACGAATACCTCTGCACTATTTCTGCAGAGGCAGTACACAAACTTATTCCAGAACTTTCTTCATTCACTGAATAAGATTTTATTAATCGCTCATCACAATTCTGTGACGGGCGATTAAACCAGAACGTTTTTCATCCAGCGCTTACTTTTCCATCTGATTACCATAACGATTCCACGGGTAGTTTCTTCCGTTCCAATTGCAAGCCAGAATCCGACAATACCGAGATTTGCAACAATTCCAAGTAAAAAGCCAACACCAACAATAATCGTCCACATAGAAAAAATTCCATAGATAACAGGGAAAAGAACATCTCCAGAACCTTTTAAAGCTCCAATAAAAATAAGGTTCATCGTACGTCCAAATTCAATATAAAACGAAACAAGCAAAAGTTTTATCACAAGATCCGTAACTTCCGGCGTCTTTGTAAACAATGCAATAACCGGCATCTTGATAAAGTTACAGACAGCAACAAGCCCTATCGAAAAAGCAACAGAACACAGCCAGTATCTGTAAACTTTCCTGTAGGCAACATCACTTTGTTTTGCACCTACAAGATATCCGACTTTAATCTGAACGGCACTACTCATTGCAATTGCAATTGCATACGCAAACCTTATTATAGTCTGTGTATAAATCTGAGCATTCATTGCATAAGTACCAAGAGTAGAAATTAATGCCATTACAAAAATCTGAGCTACGTTATACGAAAGGCTTTCTCCAGCTGTCGGAACTCCCACTCTAAGGATAAGCTGATAAAATTCATGCGGAACTTTAAAAATATTCCTCAAACTAAATTTAATATCTTTCTTTCTTTTTATGATTATCTGGAGCATTACACAGGAAGCTATCATAGAAATTCCAGAAGCCCATGCAACACCTTTAACACCAAATACAGGAAGTCCAAACGGCGCATAAATTGAAATTGCATTTCCTGCAACATTTATAAGGTTTGCAATAATGGTTACATATAATGCTTCTTTTGTATAACCATAAGAACGCAATATGCCAGACTGAAGCAAACTGAAAGCACAGAAGAATGCACATGAACCACCGTAAATCATAAAGTAATCTATTGCAGCTTCCCTTACTTCTGTTTCAATTTTATAACTTGATAAAAGCGGTCTTGTCGAAATAAGTACAATTACAGTTAACACAAGTGAAATAACTGCCGTCATTACTGAGCTTGCTTTAGAAATGTTATTCAAGTCATCATCAGATTTTTGAGCACCAAGATACTGTGCAAGAACGATTGTCGTTCCTGTTACAATAACTGAAAACAGTATATTCAAAAAGAATGAATACTGTGCAACAATACCTACACCAGCTACAGCCTTTTCAGAAAAATCACTGAGCATAAATGTATCAACTGAGGCAATTAAAATTCTAAAGATCTGTTCCATAGCCAGCGGAACAGTAAGTTTTGTGATGGATAATTCACCACGCTTAATATTACTAGACATCGAATGAAGAAAATACCACTCTTATATTAAAATGTCAATCAAGTCAAACTTTAAAGCATAAAAAAACCGGACGCATTTAAGCAAGGTCCGGTTTCAAATCTACGATGCAGAATTAAGATTAAATCTTAAATTTCGATACATCCTGGGATACTTTATAAAGACCTTCCTTATTAGCACTTGATTCGTTATTAACGTCTTCAATTGCTTTAATAATCTGTGAGGTTCCATCTGCCATTTCTGTCATAGCAGAGTTGATTTCTGTTGTAACATTGGCAAGAATATGCATTTCTTCACCAATCTGTTTTCCGCCTGAACGCAATTCAGAAGCCTCGTCTTTAACAGCATCAGTTGCTGTCTTAATTTCACTCATTGCATCAAGAATCTGGGCACTTCCACCTGCCTGTTCTTCCATAGCAGATTTAATAACTTCTTCCTGCCGTTTAACTTTAGAAGTAAGATCAAAAATAACTTCAAACTGCTTCTGTACATCCTGTGTATTATTTGCAACCTGATTAATTACTTCACGCAATTCTTCAAGCTGTCCTGAAATTGCCTTACCCTGTGTATTAGACTGTTCAGCAAGCTTTCGGATTTCGTCTGCTACAACAGCAAAACCTTTTCCGGCTTCACCGGCATGAGCAGCTTCGATTGCAGCATTCATGGCAAGAAGGTTTGTCTGTTCAGCAATACTCTGAATGATTGTACTGGCTTCGAGAAGTCCTGCTGACTGGGTAATTACATTTCCAGAAAGTTCTACAGACTTATTAATTTTTGCACGACCCGTTTCTGATTCAGAACCTAATTCATTTACTGATACAGAGTTCTTTTCAAGAATTCCAGATACTGAACGGATGTTTGCAACCATTTCTTCAATAGCAGCCGAAGACTGCGAAATACTTGCACTCTGCGAAGTAATACTGTCTGTGAGTTTATCAATACTTCTGATCATGTTCTGAACAGTTGATTCAGATTCTTCAACACCAGCTGACTGATTTATAACCCTTTCTTTTACACTGTTAATGTTTCCCACAATCTGTTCAATTGCAGCAGCTGTTTCCGTCATATTTGCACTTAAATCTGCAGCAGTTTTGATTGATGAATCCGTAGAGCCTTTAATATTTCTTAAAAGTTCACCTGTTGAAATATAAAAAGAATTCAAGTCATTTATAAGAAGACCAAATTCATCTCTGGATTGAACAGGAAGAATTTCCATTTTGTAATCTTTTTCTGCTATTCCATTTGTAAACTCTGTAATCTGTTCAACACGGTTAGCAGTTCCGCGCATCTGTCTGTATGAATCAAGAATTGTAATCGTTATACCCAGGATCGCCGCCGGAAGCATATATCTGAAAAACAGCTGGCTTCTATCCAAATGAGCATGTTCTTCCATAAAGCTAGGGGCAATAACAAGAAGAACAATTCCGGCACATCCGAAGAATGTTACAAGAATACTTCTAAGCGAAAGAGACATCGATTTATATTCTGCAGAAAACGGGAGATCAGAAAGATTTTTTTCAAAGTTCTGCAAAAAACAGATGTAAAAGAACAAAGCAAAAAGACATACTGAACCGTTAAGTAAAAGCAATACAGGAAACTTTTCAAAATGTACACCGGTTTTTACAGCAGCAGGACCTACTATAAGCCAGCAGATTGTTCCGTTTACAGTAGCCGTAATCATTGCTATCATTTCAAATCTTTTAACTGCTTTATTTGTTTTCCTGACAGACTCTTCCGTTCCGTCATAACGTGCAAGCGCATCCTGAATGTACTTATAAAGTAGTAAAATAAAAACAACAAGACAAATTGTAGGGAAAATAGCCGTTAACGTTGAATACATTCTAAGATATTCCATTACCGTGAACATCTTAAAAAAGAACATAAAAAAGGTCGAACATATCATCGGCCCGATATACATCATAAGAAGATACACAAATACTTTCGTCGGTAAAGGCGGTATAATTCTTGTTTCTTCTTCGTTCATTTCGTCCATAAACTCCCCCAAGCAATTAAAAAAGCAAAATTAAACACCTATTTTAAATACCTTTCTATTATATCATTGTTTTTTTACTACTGTAAAGACTTTTGCATAACGTAATTCACCTGTCCTTACGGTCAATTCACCTCTTCCTTTCTTTCCCGTAGTTTTAACTATTGTTCCGGAAAAGCCTCCCTTAAAGGCTGTAAAACAAGGTCCCATAACACATACGGAACCCTTTGCTTCAAAAGACACGGGTTCAGAATAGTATGGAAGAACATTTCCATTCTGATCTGTAACACAAACTCTTACAAGACACTGATCATAGCCGTCAGTACAGTCCAGTTCAGTTTTAGAAAACTCAGCATGAATCTCTAATTTTTCGGCAGGTCCTTTTAAAACAGTTTTTACAACTTTTGAATTTTTTATGGCTTCAAATTTATATACAGATGCTTCTCCACCCCAGTTTCCGACATACTCGTCATACAGTTTTCTTAGTTTTTTATAACCAGTTCCCTTTAGTATAAGAAAGGCGCCTTTTAAAAGAAGATTGAACGGTAATTTTACTTCGCCATACATAGCAGCAAAATTAAGAAGTGCTTTTGCCTGATCAGCAGTTTTTTTTGTCATTCCTTCTTCTTTTTCAAAACGACTACCGATAAAGTCATCGATTAAAACCGGCGGATGGGCAAGATTTTTAAAAGGAGAATTATGCGGGAAAAATTCTGCAATAAAAATATTATTAAAATACATTTTAACACTGTCGGCATTTGTAAAAATCCAGTTCTTTCCACGGATTCCCGCAGGATGCTCACCGATATCCATCGAAGTGCTTACTTCCAGAACATTTTCTTTTTCACTCTGACTTTTATAAACATAAGATGCAAGTTTCGGATTTCTAAACATATCCATTACGCCGTGATAACAGATTCTGTCGCCGCTTCCAAAATCCCGATGCGTATTATAATCAAAAGCACACCATCCGAATGAACCTGCAATATCATCTTTACCTGAAACAGAATCCATCACTTTAGCGTGTCTTAATGCATGCTCTAAACGATGAAGTTCATCATCAAAAACCTTAGTCGGAAACATATGTCCATTATATTCTGAAATCAGATATGCTTTATTTTTATCAGATGTGACAGCCCTTTTTGAAACACAACCTTCGTTTTTTCCTGTACAACTGAAATCATTATAAGTATAGACATCTTCAAGGAAACTGCTCTTTTTAAAATTCCGAACTCCACCTGTAGGTCTTGAAGGGTCAAGTTTATGGGCCATTTCATTTGTTGCTGAATAAAGCTGATCGTCATCAGGAGATTCGTTTATCCTTACTCCCCATAAAATTACCGACGGATGATTTCTGTATTGCAAAACCATTTCACGCGTATTATCTATCGCCTGTTTTTTCCACTTTGTGCTTTTACCGATATACTGCCAGCCAGGTATCTCCGTAAAAACTAAAAGTCCTTCTTCATCACAGGCATCAACAAAGCTCTGACTCTGAGGGTAATGTGAAGTTCTTACTGCATTTAAACACAGTTCATCTTTTAAGATTTTTACATCAAATTTTTGAAGTGAATCACAGGCAGCATATCCAACATAAGGATATGACTGATGCCTGTTCAACCCGCGTATCTTATATTTATTTCCGTTGAGGAAAAATCCTTTGGAATTAAAAATAATGTCCCTAAAACCAAAACGTATGGATTTTGCATCACAAATTTTACTTTCTTTTATAAATTGAATTTCTGCAGTATATAAAACAGGATTCTCAGGCGACCAGAATTCTGCTTCTTCAACCGGAAATTTTTTTTCAATTATTTTTTCTCCGGCAGTTATTTCACATAAAAATGTTTTTATTTTTTTTAATTTTGAATCTTTTTTCCACTTTGAAATAATTACATTTATCTGTGCATCAGTTTTAATTATACTGCTGAATTCAATTTTAAAATTACATTCTGTTTTTTTTGTAGTTACAAAAACATCTTCGATAAATATTTCCGGCTTATCTTCAATGTATACGCTTCGATAAATTCCACCGAAAGTCATATAATCAATTACTTTTCCAAACGGAGGAATATCAAGATTTTCATTTGAATCAACTTTTACTGCAAGAACATTTTCTTTTCCCTTAGGTGCAAGATATTCTGTAATTTCAAATGAAAAAGCCGTATATCCGCACGAATGAGTTCCCAACAGTTTACCATTAAAATAAACAGTTGCTTCATGTGCAACTCCTTCAAAAATTATGAAAACACGACGGTTTTTCCATTTTGAAGAAGTTTTAAAAGTTTTTCTGTACCCTGAAATTTTCTGGTAAAGCGTTTCGCTAAAATAATTAAAAGGTGTAATCACTACAGAATGAGGAATATCCACATTCTGCAATTTTAATTTCTTATTTAAACTTAAAAGCTGCCTGTTAAACTCATCTGTATACTGCCATCCATAATTAAGAAACTGTTTCATTTTTGTTTTGTTTCTCCGAAGTAATAATTCTGCGCCTGACCCTTTTCTACTTCGATAAGACAATTTTCTTCTACGATTATTTCATCATAAGCAGCACGAACCGTCTCCCTTTCTACTTTAAGAAGATAATATCCCGGGATAAGCCCTTCGATTTCAAGAGGAGTTTTTCCCTGATAGATTTTATTAAGATAAACGTTTGCGCCAGGAATATCGGTTTTGATAAATATTTTAGTTTCGTTTGCACCAATTTCGTAAACAGACTCGGGCTCTGTAATTTCTGCCGGCCCTCTTCTCACTGAAGCAGGAGCCTCAGGATCATTTTCCTGAATTTGTGCAGTCTGGCAGGAAAAAAAACAAAAAAATGTAAGTGCGGATAAAAAAACGATTATCTTTTTCATAGTTCATATTTTACTTCAATTTCTGTAAATTATCCATAAATATATTTTTATGGACAATAATACATTAATTAATTATTATTAAGATATGAAACTTTATTCAAAAAGACATTATATTACATCGATAGCAATTGCATGTGCTGCCTCAGCCGTAGTTACGGCTTTTATAAGTTCAGCCATAACAAAAAACAATCAGGAAACAAACACTCAGAAAATCGAAAATCAGACTTCTCAAATCGAAACTCCTGCAAAAGACACTTCTGATATACAGCCAGATGCCTTTATCCCTGTAAATGAAGTAAGTACAGTACCTGTAAAATACACTGCAGACGAACTTCAAAACATAAATGTTTACGAACAGTGCAACGAAGCAGTTGTAAATATCAACACTCAGGTCATGGGAGTAAACTGGTTTCTTGAACCGGTTGTAGAAGCAGGCGGTTCAGGTTCAGGATCGATTATAGACAGCCGCGGTTATGTTGTAACAAACGTTCACGTTATTTCGGGAGCAACAAAGATTTATATTTCGCTTTCAGACGGAACTCAATACGAAGGAACAGTAATCGGTTCTGATTCAGAAAGTGACATTGCAGTTTTAAAATTCAATCCACCGGCAGGAACCGTATTAAAAACAATTTCTTTCGGGGATTCACAGACTCTCAAAGTAGGGCAGAAAGTTATTGCAATCGGAAATCCTTTCGGTCTTGAAAGAACAATGACAACAGGCGTTGTTTCGGGTCTGGGTCGTCCAATTCAGAATTCAAACTCAACAATTATCAGAGACATGATTCAGACAGATACTGCAATTAATCCTGGAAACTCTGGCGGTCCGCTTCTTGATACAGCAGGAAGAATGATTGGAATCAATACAATGATTTATTCTTCAAGCGGAAACAATGCAGGAGTTGGATTCGCAGTTCCTGCTTCGACAGCACACCGTGTAGTAAATGATCTTATCAAATTCGGAACAGTTCAACGTGGTGTAATCGAAGCAGATTTAATCCAGCTTAACAATGCAATTGCAAATTATGCAAGGCTTGACATCAACTCAGGTGTACTCGTCTCAGAAGTTACTCAAAACGGAAATGCAGATAAAGCCGGCATAAAGGGCGGAACCCAGGCCGTACGATACGGTGCAAGAAATCCACGTACAATCTATCTCGGAGGAGATATTATCACGGCAATCAATGGAGAAAAAGTTGCAACCCTTGCCGACTACTTCTCCCTTCTAGAAAACAAACGCCCCGGAGAAACAGTAAACATAACAGTTCACAGAAACAAAAAAGATGTGAGCATAACTGTTACTCTTGTAAACGCAAAAAAATAAACAGAGCAGAATTATTTCTTATACGAATCGTTATGTACGCCGGAAATTGCGCGTCCTGACGGTTCGTCCATTTTGCTCCATGCAGCATCCCACTCAAGAGCCTTTGCTGTACTGCATGCAACTCCTGCTTCATGCGGAACACAGCGCGCGGCACTGTCACTCGGGAAAAGACGGCTGTAAATTTCTCTGTAATAATATTCTTCTTTTGTTTTAGGTGGATTTACAGGGAATCTGTTTTCCCGTCTTGCAAATTCTGCATCACTCACTTTTTCTTCTGTTATCTTTTTAAGAGTATCAATCCAGCTGTAACCTACTCCATCAGAAAACTGTTCTTTCTGTCTCCATACTATTTCTGAAGGAAGCATATCTTCAAACGCTTTTCTTAGAATCCATTTTTCAATTCTCTGACCACCAGCACCACGATGTTCTGTTCCTTCAGCAAGACGGATGTTCATTTTGTCACTGGGATTAAGACTCATTGCAACGTCTATAAAATCTTTATCAAGGAACGGAACTCTTCCTTCTACTCCCCATGCCATAAGAGATTTGTTTGCCCGAAGACAATCATAAAGATGGAGCTTACTCATCTTGCGTACAAGTTCTTCGTGAAATTCTTTTTCATCAGGTGCTTTATGAAAATAAAGATATCCGCCGAAAAGTTCATCACTTCCTTCGCCACTTAAAACCATTTTGATTCCCATTGACTTGATTACGCGTGCAAGTAAATACATCGGCGTTGAAGCACGTACTGTTGTAATGTCATATGTTTCGATGTGATAAATTACATCAGGTAATGCATCAAGTGCTTCTTGAATCGTAAAATGAACTTCATGGTGAACCGTTCCGATATAATCTGCAGCTTTCTGTGCAGCGATCAGATCAGGTGAACCTTCAAGACCTACTGCAAAACTATGAAGCTGCGGCCACCATGCTGCCTCTTTACTGTCTGTTTCGATTCTCTTTTTGGAATATTTTTGTGTAACTGCAGCAATAATAGAAGAATCCAGGCCTCCGCTTAAGAGCACTCCATAAGGGACATCACTCATAAGTTGTGAGCGAACTGCAGATTCAAGACAATTCCGTACTTTTTCAATCACAGAAGGATTTATCACACCGCCTTTTTCGTCTGTTGCTTTTGGCGCATTTTTAACAGCATCATATGTTTCCCAGTCACGTTTATACCACTTAACCGGTTTAGGCATTCCTGTACCTTTAACAGAAGCATCATCAGATGTTTCTAATTTCTGTGATAACTCTTTTGAATATAAATAACACCCATTAGGAAATTCTTCGATTGTCTGGCATTGACCTTCAAGAGCCTTCAGTTCACTCGCAACATAAAACCTTCCTGCCTTATCCCAGCCCTGATAAAGCGGAATTACACCGATTTCATCACGTGCAATAAGGTAAGTTCCGTTTTCAGAATCGTAAAGTGCAAATGCAAATATTCCGGAAAGCTCTTCAATCATTGCATCAAATTTTTTACTATCACGATACTTTTTATAAAGAGGAATAATAACTTCACAGTCACTTCCTGTTCTGAAATTATATTTACCTTCAAAACTCTGGCGGATTGTTTTGTGGTTATAAATTTCTCCGTTTGCAGCAAGGATTATTTTTTCATCATCACTTACAAGCGGTTGTTTTCCAGAAAGTGGATCAACAATACTTAATCTTTCATGGCTTAATATGGCATTATTTCCAGTATAAACGCCGCTCCAGTCCGGTCCACGGTGACGGATTTTTTTACTCATTTCAAGAATCTGCGAACGCAATTCATCTTTTAAACCATCTTCAATAGGTTTGCCGCCGCTTGATAAATCAAAACAACCTATAAAACCACACATAAACAATGCCTCCTGAAAAAAAAGAGGCCGTAGACAAAACCCCTGCGCCCAATGGCACACGAATCTTATCTACGACCTCTTTGCCGTACATGTTAATATTATCGTTTTCAGAAATTAATTGCAAGAGTATTTTTTATACTGAATTTTAGAATTTTAAACTCTACCATATCGGGAAAAAATCACTTATAATGTTCATATGAAAAAATTTACAGTGCATTCAGAATTTGAACCGTCTGGAGACCAGCCTCAGGCAATTGATAAGCTTGCAGAAGGTTTTCTGCGCGGCGACAGATATCAGACATTAAAGGGTGTTACAGGAAGCGGTAAAACCTTTACGATGGCAAAGATTATCGAAAAAGTTCAGCGGCCGACGTTGATCATAAGCCACAACAAAACTCTTTCTGCACAGCTCTACCGTGAGTTTAAAACTTTTTTCCCGGAAAACGCAGTTGAATATTTTGTATCCTACTACGACTACTATCAGCCTGAAGCTTATGTTCCTGCGCGTGACTTATATATAGAAAAAGATGCATCGATTAACGACGAAATTGACAGACTCCGTTTGAGCGCAACTTATTCTCTTATGGAACGCCGTGATGTAATTGTAATCGCCACTGTTTCATGCATTTATGGTCTTGGAATGCCTGACCTTTACAAAGACATGAGAATTCATATCGAAAAAGGCGAACAGCTTGATCTTCTTGATCTGTCAAAAAAACTTATTGGGCTTCAGTACGCGCGGAACGATATGGTTTTGGAACGCGGAAATTTCAGAATTAAAGGCGACACGATTGATATTTATCCTGCTTACATGGAAACAGATGAAGCATATAAAATCGAAGTTGACTGGGATGAAGTTTCGCGCATCAGAAGATTTAATGTAATAACCGGCGAGACAGTTGAAGAGCTTGAAGAAACTGTTATCTATCCTGCAAAGCACTTTGTCGTTCCGCATGAAATACTTCTTAATGCGACAGAAAGAATAACTAAAGAAATGGAAGAGCGTGTTGAAGAGCTTCGCAGCCAGGGAAAGATTCTTGAGGCCGAAAGACTTAAAACGCGCA
Organism: Treponema sp.; assembly: GCA_017553635.1. Lineage (GTDB taxonomy): Bacteria > Spirochaetota > Spirochaetia > Treponematales > Treponemataceae > Treponema_D. The sequence goes on from JAFZKN010000007.1 coordinate 141,908, forward strand.
CAACTTACGATATCGAAATGATGAAGGAGATGGGTTACTGCTCCGGAATCGAAAATTATTCCGGTCCGATAAGCGGCCGTGAAAAGGGACAGCCGCCTGCAACACTTCTTCATTATTTTCCTGATGACTTTTTATGCATGATAGACGAAGCGCATGTTACAGTTCCGCAGATTGGCGCAATGTACGAAGGAGACAGAAGCCGAAAACAGAATCTCATTGATTTTGGATTCCGCCTTCCGAGCGCACTTGATAACCGTCCTTTAAAGTTTGCTGAATTTGAAAAAAAACTTAATCAGGTTATTTATGTAACTGCAACTCCGCGTAAAGAAGAAATTAAACAGAGTACTCAGATAGTTGAACAGGTAATACGCCCTACAGGTCTTCTGGATCCGATTGTAGAAGTGCGTCCGAGCGAAGGACAGATGCAGGATATTTACAAGGAAGTACAGGCAAGAATAGAAAAAGGTGAACGCTCTTTAATTCTTACACTCACAAAAAAGATGGCAGAAGATTTAACTGAATATCTTTCCGGGCTTAACTTAAAGGTAAAATACATTCACTCAGAAATAGAAACTTTTGAACGTGTAGAAATTTTAAAGGATCTTCGTGCCGGAGAAATTGATGTCTTAATCGGAATCAATCTTTTGCGTGAAGGAATTGACTTACCTGAGGTTTCTTTTATTGCACTTTTGGATGCAGACAAAATCGGATTTTTGCGTTCGGCTACAAGTCTTATTCAGATAATAGGACGCGCGGCAAGAAATGCAGAAGGTAAAGTCGTAATGTACGCCGACAGAAAAAGCGAAGCGATGGAAGAAGCCATCACAGAAACAGCGCGGCGCCGTGAAATTCAGGAAGCATATAATAAAGAACACGGCATTACACCAAAGACTGTTAAAAAAGCTGTAGAAGATATTCTTGAACGCCAGAAAATCGATGCAGAAGAAGAAGTCGAAATTGAGCTTTCTGCACTTAAAAAGAGTGCAAATCTTTTTGTTCCGGCCGAGCGCAAAAAGCTTCTTGCCGCGCTAAAACGCCAGATGGAAGAATACGCCGACAACATGGAATACGAACAGGCTGCAGTTGTCCGCGACCAGATTTTAGAAATCGAAAAAACTTATGGGAAATAGGCGGGGTAACACAGATCGAGCTCAAAAAGATTCTGTATTCTTCAACATCCAGACAGATTTTATAAAGATAATAACTGACTGCAAGATTTTCTTTTCTTGATAAGTTCTTTATAGAATAAAAAAAGTTTCCGTTCATAACACATAGCTCCTTTCTACAACTATATTAATAACATGTGAACTCTATCATTTGATGATAATATTAAATGTTTTTTTACTATTTCATTGTTTGATAGTTTAAAAAATGTAGTATTATCTATAGAAGTGAAGTAAAAGCCCTCTGTTTAATTTTCTTGTTATATTACCAGCAAGTTACTCAGAAACGGTTGAATTCTTGTTAAAAAAAAGGGGGTAAGGAAAGTATATGAAAAAAAATCTTAGTATCTTCAGACCTGAAGTCTAATTTTGACAAAACCGTTACCTTATTTCAAAAGGGTAAAGAAATTGAGTACATGGAGGTGAACTAAAATGCAAGAATGTAAAAGTCCATCAGTAGGGATCTGGTGGTTTTATTACGGCGATGTTATCTATGCTGATCCAGTGGAAGTTGAAAAAGGGCTGCCTTATGGTGACTGTATTGCAGGGCTTTCTGACCATGCTGATTACTGGGACAAACTGGATGCGGCCGGAGAATTAGAGAAGGTCCCTCCCCTTCTTCGCTCAGAATACTTTTATATTCCACGAGGCCGCATTATTTTTCATAAAGATACAGGCAGATATACAATACTCCATGGCGGACTTAAAAAGCGAGAACTGAATAAAATACGTAAGTTTTTCTGCCTGTCAAAAGAACTGACGGATTATGATACAGATTTTCATTACACATTACAACCGATACTCTAAATAATTTTTTTAAATATCAAGCTACTATCACAATTTGATAGCTTTTTTACAATAATATAGTTGCATATTAAGCCAAACAGGAGGAATGTATATGGCAAATTTTTATTGTGAATACTGCGGCCAAAAGTATTCGTCTGTATCAAGCCTTACAGGAAGTTCTTGTAGCAGGCATCCTAACGGTCCCGGTAAAGGTAAACATAAACTTTATGAGGGAGCAGAAAAATCCCAGTATGTTTGTAAATATTGTGGACAAAAGTATTCTTCTATTTCTAGTTTAACAGGAAGTTCTTGCAGCAGACATCCAAATGGGCCAGGTAAAGGTAAACACGCACCTGCATTATAAAGAATTGTAGCCGGAGCTTTTTACGTCTCCGGCTTTTGATATATTAATCCATAATAACAATTATACATCCTTAGTGTTCTAGAACTTTATTTGTGACGCAGAATACAGAAGCGATGGAAATGATAATGAGCGGAACACAATAAAGCACTACAGTTCCTGTGGTGAACAAAATTGCAGGCTCTATTGTCTCAAATAGTGTTTTCCCTTGCATAAAATAACCAATTGCAATCCCTCCTGCAATATCTATTGAAGTCATAAAAAGCATAGCCTTTGCACTTCCAGAAATGAATTTTGCAGCTCCATCCATGTTTGCAAAAAAGTCCATTTCACCTTGCAATTCTTTTTTCATTACTTTTGATTCTTCTTCGGTTATTTCGTGTTTTGCGTATTTATTATCAATATTAGTCATTCTTGTAATCATTGTATCTAATGCAAATCTAGCTGAAACTTCCGAAATTCTTTCTACACCTTCTTTAATCAGAATAAATGTTGCGCAAAGCGTGGAAGGAATCAAAATAAAACCAATTACAAATGAGTCCTGACAACAAAAGCGGGAGAGAATCAATACTAGAGGAAGCAGCGTATCATCTTGCAAACCTATTAACAGACTGCGAGTTAAATCTATATTAACAACTAGCGAAAACAATATAAATACCAGAATCCATTTTGGCATTGCAGTACGTTTATTTCGCCATAAAAGAATGGGAATTAAAAAACTTGCAAGTAGTTCAATTCCATAAAAGACTTCCACAACAATAGATGGAAACGGAATAAGAATTATAGTTGCTGATAAAAAACATAAAATGCCCCAAAGCCATGAAATCCCTTTTTTTTCACTCATTTTAATTCACCTTCTTCTGCAGTCTATTATTGTATTTGAATAGAATCATTGTTATTTAATTGTAAATTTAGTTGCTATCAAAATATGATAGATATCAAAAAAATTAAATTATGATTCCCTGATGATACAGCGGAACATATTTTGAGTTGTTGTAATGTTCGTATCCCCAGTCGCTGTGCCAGCGCCCGAAGAACCATTTCTTATATGAAATAGTTGAGTCTATTTTGTCATTAAAAACTACAATTGAGTCCTTCTGAAGCTGTTTTAGATTTTCCTCATTGCAGAAGAAATCATCTGTCAGGGCAATGCCTGCTGACGGACCTGTATGCGAAAGAACATAATCAAACTTGTTATTTTCTTTTATTTTTGCGAAACAGGATTCTTTCTCCCCTTCACTCCACTCTTCATGCTCCCACCAGGATTCGTGAGGTTTGCGCCAGGCTTTGTCATCGCTCAGTGCTCCCCCAAGAACAAGGAAGCGTTTATCATCTATTGTGTAGATTTCGCCTCGCTTGAGATAGAACACATTATCACTGACTTTCAGAACCTTAGATCCAAACATTTCAACTTCTGGCAGTTTTTCGATGATGTCATAATTATCGTGGTTGCCCATTACGGCCAGAATCTTGAAAGGTTTCTGGTTATACCACTTGAGAAGATAGCGGTCTGTATGGTCAACTGGATGGATTCCAGATTCATCAATCGAGCAGTTAAAACTCCATGGAAGCCCAAAATCACCAAGAACTATTGCTGCTGTAATTGCATGGAAATCGGCATTCTGTTCCATGCAGCAAAGCTTCATATTCTTTGATGAGAGATTCGACATGTCTCCGGTATTGTGAGTATCACCAGTTATGTAAATCATAATTTACTCCTGCTCTGAATTATTAAACAAATTATCTAGAATTCTATCCTTGTGGTTAATGAACAATTCCATAATTCTATAGGATTCTGTGTCTTCGTAAGAAATTCTCTTTATCCCACTTTCAGAAAAATTACATATATCTGCATTGGGGAAAGCAAGCAGAATAGGAGAATGCGTTATTATAATAAATTGAGAGTTTTTATGAACCATTTTGTTTATGAACAGTAATAATTCCATTTGGCGATTTGGACTTAAGGCTGCTTCTGGTTCATCAAGTATGAATAATCCTGGAGAATCAAACCTTGTTATATATGTAATAAAGCTTTCGCCATGTGACATAGCATGATATCCAGCTGGTTTTTCTCCTCTACCATTAGGTTCTAGATTTTCATATTCAGTAGCGACATTGTAAAAACTTTCAGCTCTTAAGAAATATCCGGAGCGTATCATTCCTCCCTTTGCAAGTGTTATTGCCTGATCTAATTCTGATGTGTCATTATAAGTTTCGAAGTTCAGATTAACGGTTCCGCCTTCTGCATTAAAACCATAATTCTTTGCAATAGCCTCTAGTAATGTAGATTTTCCTGAACCATTTTCTCCAGAAAAATAGTGACAGGTTTTTCAAAAGTAAGTTTCTGAATTTTTGCTATGGAATGAATTTTCCTTAAGTAAGAATCTTCGCTTATTACAGACCAGTCAATTTTTAGATTATTAACATAAAGGTCATTCATTTTCTGAATATCCTCCTTCAATAAAAATCAGTTTTAATTATACAAGTCAAAACTATCAAGTAGTGATAATGCAAAGAAAAAAAATCAAAATTAAATTACTTTTGTGTAGAACTATCAGTCTTTGATAGCTTTTCTGTACTATATATTATGTGATAGATGGAGGCACTTATGAGAATAAAAGAAGATGAGAAACTTAAAGAAATGTTGGCGGAACGTAAACACCGTTTGAATGCAAAGTTTGTCTGGACTCCTGAGAATAAACAAAAAATCATTGAATTAAACAACGGCTTACTTGAACGATACCGCGAGGCTTATAATGAGCTTGTAAGAATTACTAATGAATTTGAAGAGCGTTTCCGGGCTGATGATAATAATTATAAAGATTACACGATAGATGTGGAATTCTGGTATAATGCTCCAGAAACCGATAACGAAGAAGAGAACGACCTTCAGTCAAATCTATGTGAAGAAACTAATTTTTGGGGGCCTAGTCTAAGTTCACGAAGCTATAATCGTGACAAAGGTCTAATGATTGAACCTTTTGAAAAGTCTATGTTTATAGATGAACAATCCTGGAATGAAAATCCATTCAACGTAAAGGAACTTGATGATACACACATTTATTACTTCATGCATGACATCTTCGATCATAATGATACCTATTCACTGGAAGATGCTGTAAAAATGAAAGCGGAGAATTTTTCCTGGCAGCTAGTGATTTGTCTTGAGCATTGGGGAAAGTCTCGCCAGAAAGACTAGTTATAAGAACATGATTCTAATCTATCTTCTAGTTCATATCTCATGTATGGTATTGTATATATTCCTCTTATAATACCTCTGCGTCCATGATTTGGTTTCTCAATTAGACTTCCTTTATTTCTTAGAACTGATATCTACGATGACACCTGTTGTATCTGTCTGGTGATTACCAATGTCCAGAATATAGGCGAGCTCATCATCATTTAATTTTTGATTATATAAGGCCTGTTCTAAAAGTTCTGCAAAACTTAGATGGTCGGGATTCGGATATTTTGCAAGTAAAGCACGAATCTCTGCACGATCGGCTGCCGCCTGTTCAATTTCTTTGATTTTTGCAGCCCGCTCTTCTGGTGTATAACGGGTTACGCGCTCTACCCTTCCTGCGTTATATGAGACTCTTTCTATTCTTCCTATTTCGCCCATGACTGGTATCTCCTTTGCTGTGTATTACAAACAAAATCCCATGCGTCTTGACCCATCTGGATTATCAATCTTTTCACACTTACACATATCGTGAATATCAGAAAGTAATGGACGATCGCCGGTAATCACCTCGTTCATAGCAATTTTGCGAACAATGTTGTCTATCTGACCACCGGAAAAATCGTATTCTTTTGCGAATTCTGTGGCTGACTCTTTATCGAGCCAGGAAAGCTTGTTCATCCAGATTGAAGTCTTTGCTTCTGTTGACGGATTCTCAAACTTAATCTTGAAGAGGAATCGGCGTTCAAAAGCGGAGTCCATATTTAAGGCCAGGTTTGTTGTTGCAATAAAGATGCCCTTAAGATTTTCGAGCTCTTCCAGGATGATATTCTGAATTGCATTCTCGGTTTGTGCGCAGTTTCCAGAAGTGTCATTCTTTCTTTTGGAGATAAGTGCATCTGCTTCATTGAAAAGAAGAATAGGCATAAGTTCTCCCTTCCTCTCTGCAAACTCACAACTATTTCTGTAGCTTGTGAAAATCTTTTTGATGCGCTTTTCGCTTTCGCCGAACCAAGCAGACTTTGCCTCGCTGATATCAACATGTACGATCGAGCGCCCGGTTTCTTTAGCGATCTGCATAACCGATTCTGTCTTTCCGGTTCCAGGCGCTCCGTATAGCAAAACTGCAACACCAACTGGAAGCCCGTCATCTTTAAGACGCTGCTGGATGCCTTTGAGTTTTTCTTCCTGAAGGGCAGCTTTGAGGCGGTCAATTTCCTTCTGATTTTCAGGGCTGTAGAAGAGTTTCTTTTCTTTGATGCTATCAGTTTTAATCAGATTTTTATCGTTAATGCTGTCTTCAAAGAGGAATGCTTTTTCACCGAGTACCAGCTTACGGCCTTTATCTGAAAGAGTTATGGATGCTTCAGAAAGATTTCCTTTCTTTGCGAATTCGATGAGTCCTTTCTGGAAGAGTTCATGCTTTTCTTCCATCATTTCGGTAGCAACACTGTACCTTTCTCCCCCATCATACAAATCTGATATAGTTGCATTCAGGTTAGAATCACCGCCTTTTAATACATCATTTGCAACGTCATAAATAAAGAAGCGGTAATTTGGATCTTCAAGTTCATTAGAAACTCTTTTTACAACTTCAAGATGTGAGTGAGCTTTTTCGTACAGTCTCAATTCTCTCTGAATTGACCTTGCGGACATGTCTTCGCCACGACGTGACTCATAACGGTCTGCCATGTAAGATATGAACTCAATATCATCATCCTCTTTCATTGCCTGAGGAATATACTCTGTATTATTGTAGATTGATTCGCTGAAATCATTGAGCGGCTGAACAGCTTCGTTTCTACCGCAGTGTTCCAGAAATCCGTGCTCAACAAGAAATTCAATTTGTTTTTTCCAGCAGATAATAGACATAATCGGTACACCAAGTTCACCAGAAATGTTTTGAAGGGAGATACTATCTTCTCGTTCAAAATAGCGTTCGCAGGCAAGACAGAGAATCCAGACCTGAATCTGATTGATATTATAGAGAGCCTTCAGATTTTCCATAGCTGCGCTATAAGTTTTTGTTTTCTTGATTTTAAGCTTCGTACCGTTTAAACTCTGATATACAGAGCTCATTGCTTTTGAAATGTTCCATCTGATTTTCTTTTCTTTCATTTCGTCCATAAAGTCACCTCTTCTATTACACCTATATTTATACATGCGTAAATTATCATTTACTGATAGCGTCTATTTTTTTTAATTATTTTTGAGAGGATCCGGGGATTCTATTTTACAAATGCTTTTCACTTTCCGCATTAAAGTTGTAGTTAAATAAAATTTCTTTCAACTATCACAATTTGATAGCCCTTATATTATATAAGAATAAACGGAGGATTATCGTGAAAATAACACCAGAACTTAAGAAACTCATATTACAGCCGGTACACTGTACTGGCTATCTTGCTGCAGCTCATGGGAATTTCAGTTTGGCTCACAATGAATACGACAATAAATGGTATTTTAGAAAGAATTTCAACCGCGACTTCTTTGCTGGTATTGCGACAGATAACATTTCTTCGTGGAAGCATAACCGCAAGTTTGAGTTCAAGGAAGTTGAGTTTACTGGTGTAATTGTAAAAATTGATAGAATCCTTGTTTCTACTACTCTTGGTGTTTATAAAAGGGAATATGGTGACCTCTATGCCTGCGACTATGCCCCTTCCAAAAAAGACGGTTGTTCTGTAATTGCAGCAACTGTTTATTACAGAAACGGCTGTAAACGCATTGTACCGCTGGATTGTATTCAGGAGGCTGCGGAGTTTTCTAACGGAAAAGATACAAAATCTTTGATGAAAAAGCTGGAAACTTTTGTAGAAAACAATTCAAAGAATACTATTACCTATCATGAAGATGGCAGGATTGAGATTGAAAACCAATATTACAATCTGGATCCTGAAACAACGGAACTTCTGGAATTAAAGCGTTATCTGGTTCTGGATGTCCGAAATCGTTCTGCAAGATTTTATGCAGAAACTGGAAATGAATGCTTCAATATTTGGGATGAAGAATACGAACAGATTATGACTGCGATGAATGAGCAGATGAAGGCTGAATGCGATTTTGTTCCTGACCTTTCTTACGGAGAAAATAACTTTGACCGTCTTGTTAATTTTGCAAACTTTCCGTTTGCTCCCGAACTGAATGAGCTTTGTAAGGAAGCAGTTCTTGGGCCAACCTTCCGTGAAATAGAAGAAGAACTTAAAAGGAGTTCTGATGGTGTTAAAAAATTCATACAGCAAACCGGGCTTCCCTATACCACAAAGACCAACAGGCTGTTTTTGCAGGGGCACCGTACCTTCCTGGAGTATCTAAATATCTGGAGCATGGACTTTAGGGATGAAAAAGTGATTGAAAAACTAATGGATGCCGATTTCCCGAAAATTATCGCAGCGGCCTGCCCTTTTGGATTGAATCCTGTTTTAGCAGAAGATATAGGATTCCTCTTTCAGTTTTATGATGAAAAGACTGTCGCAAAACTGATGAAAAACCGTTTTTTTTCAGAACGAGGATGCTACACCACAAGCGATACCCTCCACTACATGAAGATTTTGAGAGAAGGCGAAAATCTGCCACAAGATGTAATCGATAAAATCGGTAAGGAAGGTTTTACAGAATACAATCATAATCTTTTGATGAGGATTTACCGTGAGACTCAGCCAATTGAAGAAGAGCATTTAGAAAACAAAGACATTACCTACAGCGAAGAAGAAAAGAGCCTTGAATGGGAAAATGAAGGTTACAAGTTCTGCCTACCTGAAGATACTAATCGTCTTGTAGATATCGGATCTAAGATGAATATTTGCGTTGGCCACCTGTATCGAGATAAAGCCGTGAATAAGCAATGTACGATTATTTATGCAAAAAAAGCCGATGAATACGAGTTGTGTATTGAAGTGTCAAAACACAATAACCGTTTCCGCCTGGTTCAAAGAAGTGCATTCAATAACAGCGACCCGCGCGGAAATGACATGGCGATTTTTAAGCAGTGGTGTCGAGTAAAGGGCGTTAGCTGATTTTTGTTCCGCTCCCAATTAAGGTAATTCAGGCTATGATTATGATTAATATTGGATTCTCGTTTTTCTGTTTTTTCAAAAGATTCTGGTTTTGAATTTTTCCAAAAAAACGCGATGCCAGTTATTCAAAAGATTTCTGATGTTATCCTTACCCACGATATTTGAACTCTGAATATCAAATTCCGGAATATCCAGATTGTGAACCTGGCAATAATTAACAACGAACTTTGCACAGTCATAACCAGACTTTTCTTCACCAAGGTCATGATCAAAACAGATGATATCAGGAAGGCCGTTAGCGTTGATGAAAGAACAGAACTCTTCATAGTTCTTTACCCATGAGATGTCATATTCACCTTGTACATAATCAGCTGGATTACGAAAATCATCCAACCATAAAAGTTTTTTCATTCGGCAATCTCCTCTCAATAATCCTTAAAGTTCTTGATGACTTTTCTATATTCTTTTGGATAATGAACTTTCATATACATTTCCCAGTAGGCCATCATAGTGTAAGCAACAGAATGAGATTTAATGAAAGCATAGCCGGCGAACGGAACTATGATCTCAAATATATCTATAGCCTGATTTTCTGTTACAAGGTCTTTTTCAACAGCTCTTTTGATGAACTCTTTCTTTCTTGCTATAAGAACATCAGGTTTTTTCTTGCCTACCACACGACGAAACATCTCACCTTCTGCAAGTGTATAACCGGCCAACGTATGAGATAACTGGATTACCTGTTCCTGATAAACTGGTGATCCATATGATTCTTCAAGGATTGCTTCACAGCCCGGAAAATCATTCCCGTAATTTCCATTTTGTTTATTTTCAATAACTGTAGGCAGATAATCCATTGGTCCAGGCCGATACATTGCATTTATAAGAACAAGATCAGAGAATTTTTCAGGAATAAACTCCTTTAGAACTTTCTTTATGCCTGGAGACTCAAACTGAAAAACATCTGTATTTTTGCCTTTCGAAAAAGTCTCAATAGTTTCTTTATCTTCAAGGATGATTTCTTTATAATCAAAATTCTTCCCAACTTTCTTCTCAATTTCTCTTGAAAGTTGGTTGAGCTTTGTAAGCTCTCGTAAACCAAGGATGTCATTCTTATATAGCCCTGCATATTCCAGACTATCCATGGCATATTCATAATATAGCCATCCTGATTCTCCGTCTTTTAATACCGGACAATAATTGCGAGCTGGCTTCTTTGTTATAATATATCCGCTTGAATGCAGGTTGAAATTTCGTTTTATCCACTCCAGACTTTTAGCAATTCTTACAAGTTTCTCATTTTTTTTATCACGCAAGAATCCCTGAAGTTTTACACCGTCCCAATGTGATATTAAATCCCTGTAAATATGTGAGTTACTATCCAGAAGCTTTGAGAAATCCATTCTTAGATAACAAGTGTCTTTAATTATCTTTATAAGCGGCTGAACTTCTTCCTCAGGATAATTAAGATAATTTGCGGCAATCTCAAGAGCTGAACAACATTCTAGACGACCATAGGCTGCAATTCTTACAACTCTATCATCCCCATATTTATCCTTAAGATGATTTACAACTTCCGGCAAACGTTCATAATCGTAATCAATATCGAAATCAGGATAACAAAGACGAATTGGATTTAAGAATCGTTCGTACAGTAATCCATACTTTAGAGGATTAACATTTGTGATTCCAAGCAGATAAGAAACAAGAGAACCTGGTGCACTACCCCGCCCTGGACCATATTCAATTCCAGTTTGACGACACCAGGAAGTTAACTCATGTTGAAACAGGAAAATTTTTTCCCAATGACGCTCGATTATATTATTCAGTTCGTAAGTCAAACGTTCACGAGCTTCTTCTTCATTTTCGAATTCGTTTTGTTTCTGCTTAAAGCCTTCCTGTACTAAGGAACGAAGTTGGTTTTCGGAATCTTCAAAATCCGGCAGACTTTCACGAACTCGATTATGAATTTCTAGAGTTAGGAAATATTCTTCTGGGAAAATAAACTGAATCTGGTCAGCAATATACTGAGTATTATCTGCAAGTTCCAAAAGATTCTTATCACTAAGGAGTGGGATTATTTCTGAATCGTCTACAAAATAATTATCAGTAAATGTTTCGGGAGGATTATCTGAAAGACTCTGCTTAAAAGCTGCAAGTGCTTCAAAATCATCTTTCTCGATATAACGTACAGAATTTGTAATAACTGAATTTGATGTATCAAGGTTTTCGAGTTTATCTGTATGAGATTTTACATCACCAAAATCTACTTGCTTGTAAAGATTATCTCCAAATGCAGCTGAAAGTTCAGAATCACAATAAGGCGAAATGCAGATAAAATGAGAGCATTCTTCTTTTGAAAGAGGTAGCTCAGTTACAGACATAGGAAACTCGTTTGCTTCCTGGAACTCAAGAGAATGCCTGCAAAGAATCTTGTAAGATTCAAAGTCCTTACAAAGAAGATTTACTTCGTTATTTCCAAGAGCAATTTTCTGACCAATAATTGGCTTAATCTCATTTTCTTTACAAAGAAGGTAGAACTCAATAGCTCCGGCCAGTGTTCTGTCTGTAAGAGCAAGAACTTTCATGTTCAACGACTTAGCCTTTTCAACTAAGGCCGGAATACGAGCAATACTCTCCCCTATCGAATAATCAGACATTACATCCAGCGGAATGTATTTGCTTTCAGGAGTTCCTTCCGGACAGTCATAAGTAACCAAACACATAACATCACCTCACAATCTAAATTGTAAGGTGCATTAACTATCATTTGATGATAGACTTGGAGATTATTTCACCGCTTCTTGAAGTCTCTCTAAAACCTTTACCATTGCAAAAGTATCAAGTTCACAGTAACGCAAGAGATGTTCACGCCATTCTTCCAGTTCCTTCTTTTCCATTTTCTGCATGGCAAGGAATGTATTACTGGCCTCACTTCCATTATGAACGCCTTCCAGGTTATGGTAATTTAAACTTGGATCATCTGGGAATAAAGCCGGAAGCACATGTTTTATGGAATAAGAACCAACCATTTCTTTTGTGTAGTACCAGCGCTTTTGAAATGGAATCATGATGTCTTTAATATTGTCATGAATGTTCATCAGATGGTCATGTAAATCTGGATAAAGTTCTGCAAGGCCTCGGATTTTTCCTTTCTCAAATCCCATACTATAGGCAGTAGTACACACATCAAGCGGAATATCCTTACAAAGCTGTTCTGCAATTTGACGTCGAGGATCACTTCCTGGATAGGCAAGACACTCTTTATGTTTGAGCTTTCCACCTTTTTTCTCAATGTAATGAAGAGAATACTGGAACACAATCTGCTGATATGGACTAGATTCATCATAAAGAGGTATAGCCGGATTGAATGTTTCGAAATCCAAAAAGTAAAGCGGATAACTTAAAGTATCAAGAAAGCCTTTAATCTGCTTCTTATCTATCTGCGCAGGAAGATTTTTAATTTCTGTTTCAACCTGTTGAAGATATCTTCCCTTTAGGATTCCGGCATCGTATAACTGTTCAAAAGTAATATAGCCGTTATCGTAATACCATTGCTTATCTCTAAGAGAATATACTTCCCAGACTGTATGACTGCCGTCTTCCGGCATATCAACTGCACAATGGTCCCAATATCCACATTCATAAGGATCTGAACATTGAGCTCCTACTGCACATTCTGGTTCTGTTTCGGATTTGAGATATTCACGAAATTTTTTAATGTTTTCTTCAACTTCTTTTAGTTTAGATTTTGCAGTTTTTGTTAAATCAACAATAGTAAAAAGTTTATCCAGTTCAAGATCACCATGACGAACGTATTGATTGTTTATGTGGACAAGACAGGCTTTCTGAACCTTATACCCGAGTTTTGTTAGCACGTAATACTGATAAAAAACATCATGCTCGTGAATCCATTTTACTTCTGTTGAACTTTTTACTTCGTAAAGTTCAACTTTATTCTTTCCAAGATTACGAAGGATATCTACGCTGCAGAAACAGCCATCATATGAAAAGGATGCCTCACAAATATTCTTTACACCTTCATCAATCAGCTTCTGGGTTGCAGATATCATATCTCCAATATTTTCTGTATATGGAACTTCGGTATAATCACCGAAAAGTCCCATGGCCAGGTCTCCAACATCATTTCCTGTTGAAAGAACAGCCTGATTCATAACGCTGTCATCGAAGTCTTCTGGAAGATGTTCTTTAAGCCAGAGAATCTTTGGACACTGAATGCAAGAACAGTAACGTGATTTAGAAAAGTGCTGAATGGACATATAATTCTTCCTGCTTACGATTTCTATAATTTGATTTCAGAACCTTCAAAAGCGTAATAGACAAACTGCATTATAGTATCTATTACAGATAGATTCTTATCTTTTGCATTCTGAAGGAATTCTGCCTTTTTAGTCTGATAACCTTCAATGTATTTCTTAGCAATTTTCACCTCATCAGCTAGAAAGTGATTCATAATAAAGCCATAATTACTATCCTTCCAGCATAGATACATAGAAAAACTCTGGTCCATATTAATAGGCCCGTCGCACATTTCATAGGCATTTGGTCTAACCCCTTAAAATAGTACCATTTTATAAATTAGTTTTCTACTGTAAAATAAAAAGGAAGGTAGAAAAATGAAAAAGAGATTTTCAGAAGAGCAGATTGTAAAAATACTGCAGGAACACAAGGAAGGGAAAACAATCAGTGAAGTTTGCCGGGGGTATGGGATAGCAGAAAATACATTCTATATCTGGCAGAGAAAGTATTGAAACATACAGGTTAATGAAGTAAAGCGCATGAAAACCCTTGAAGAAGAAAACCGGAAATTAAAGCGACTGGTTGCCGAGCTGTCTCTTGAGAACATGGTTCAGAAGGATGTAATAAAAAACTTCTCACGCCCGGAACTTTAAAATTGATAGTTGAATCTATCAGAGAACGTTTCGGGCTTGCACAGAGAAAAATAAGCAGATGTCTTGGGATTGCCAGATCTACACTGCGTTATAAAAAGAAGCAGAACGATGATTTTCAGATTGTTTCTGAAATAAAGTCAATTATCCAGGAGTATCCGAATTACGGCTGTCAGATGATAGGATTAAAACTCCGTCAGACAAGAAAGATAAATCATAAAAGAGAGGAATGAATGTCTTAACCTGTATTATTTTTCTGATTTGAATAATGCAAGGGAGATAATTGAAAACTGGCGGATAGATTACAATGTCTGCCGCCCGCAAAAAGGATTGAAAGGCTTGACGCCAAATCAATACAAGAATAAACTTTTACATAGAGAACCTAATTTAAATTCTGGACGAATTTAGGGGTTAAGCCAGTAAAGGCGGAGAAAGATTGTTTAATCTTTCCAGAATGAAGAATCTTGAAAATACAAAAAGAACCTTTGAATTACCTGAGAACTTTGAATTTACTTCTCGTTGTGGCGGCGGAAGATTTGGTGCATTTAAGGATAATAAAACAGTACATTATGAAATAGATTTTTATGATGATGCAAGACAATTTGTAAAAGATTGTGTCTGGGCCGATGACCAGGAATTTATTGATTATGAGGAAGCCTGTACAACTACTATTAAGTTTTCTTCATCACAATCCCTTAAAGTTTTAGAATGGGTGCTTTCACAGGGTGTTAATGCAAGACCGCGAGCTCCGGAAGAATTTGTAGAACGCTGGAAGAAAGAAATCCATGCTCTAGATAGACTTGTTTGAGTTCTGTTTTATTAAAGCTGTTTTAATAATTCTGTGTTATAATAACATGAGAGGTTTACAATGACTTTAGATGAAGTTTTTGAAGAATTCAGTGAAATACCATTATCCAAGAAAGAAAAATATGCTGATGAATATGCCACAGCTTTAAGAGAAGCAGGAATGTCTGAAGAAGATATTGAGGAAGAAATATTTCATTGGAAAAGATTTGATGTAGATAATGAATTAAAGCATATGTATGGTGTAGATTCTGATGAGGAACTAAATGATTCCATGGAAGACGATAATTTCTTTGGAGAGTAGAAATGGCTAAAACAAAAACAAACTCTAATTCAATAACAGCAATTTTAATCAATAAACTCAATTATAAAAAATCAGGTTTTAGAGCAGCTCTGTTAGAAAAATGGGGGCTACCTAGTAATACAATATTTACCGATGGTACACATTCGACAATAAATTGTACAGAAATGGAAAACAAAGAAGTAGATATTGTAGGAATATCAAATTCAAAATATGTAATACTTATTGAAATAAAAGCCAATCTTTCAGAAAACATTCAAGATTCGCAGAAATCAGATGGGCAATATGTAGCCACTGCAGAGAATAATAAAATACCATTGAAATATATTATTCCTGATGGATATTACGAAATAGACGAGTTACCATCAAAATCAAAATTTGTGGAAATAATTAAGTGGTCAGAAATTTATGATATTGCAAAAGAAACTGACAACACGGGATTTATACAAGATATAGATTATTTTGTTGAAAGCAATTTTGCTTCAAACGATTTACTATTAAATAAAGGAGAAGTCGCTATGTTTTTGTCACCAGACATTATAGGAAAAGTATCTTCATTATATGAAAAGATACAAGAGCTTATGAAAAAATTTATTGAGGATAATAGAACTCTTATAGAAGAAGATAAGAAATGGGGAGTTTCAGGCTTAGGTCGTTGGTATAAATGTACAAAAAATAAAAAAGAATTTAATATTTGGATAGGTCTCTACAGTGTTGAAGCTTTTCCTGATGACTCTTTCTTTTTATATCCATGGATTCCAAATTCTGTATGGGAAAAATCTCCATTAAAGAATGAAAATGAAGGAGATTATTATATTTCAGAGAAAGACGGAAAAGAAGCTAATTGTCTTATAATTCCGATAAAAAGTAATAATAATGAAATAATAAAGTTTTTGAGTGCAGAAAATATAGAAATTCAACAAAAATTATTTAATGAATTAATGAAAAAAAATATTGAAAAATTTTTTGAGAAGGTTTAGAAAGTGAAAAGAATATTATTTTTTCTTATTGCATTTTTATTTTGTAATTCAACTTTAATATGTGAAGAGACCGTAGATACAAAAACTACATTAAACAAAGCAACAACTTATTACAATTCAGATGATTATACAAATGCTCTAGAATATTATGTAAACTCCGTACAAGCCAGAGAAAGTAATTCAGGAACAACATATTATCAACTTGCATACAGCTGGGGAAATGCTAATTCAGATGGTCTAACCCCTTAAAATAGTACCATTTCTACCACAAATATGTTCACATACTCAATTATACCACAACTTCCTTCAATAAATATCGAAAAAATTTCCAATTCTTTATTGTGATTCTCGGAATTTAAGCACTTCACAGCATAGATTTACTATTTTATTACTATCTTTTTGTGATAGTCGTGTTAAATTATTGAAGAAATATTCCTATATTTGCTTTCCTTATCACGATATGATAGATTTTTCGTATTATTTTAGGCTTATGAACGATAAATTAGATTACATTGCAATCGACTTTGAAACCGCAAATCAGTACAAAAACTCTGCCTGCTCAATTGGACTGGTACGCTTTATTAATGAGAAGGAAACAGATTCCTGTTATTCGTTAATCCACCCTGCAAAAATGTATTTTATTCCTGAATGGACCAGGAACATTCATCACATTTCTTATAGCCATGTACGCGATAAGCCTTACTTCCCGGAAATCTGGGATACAATGGTCATGCCCTTTATCAACAGAACACCGGGAATTCCGCTTGTAGCCCACAACGGGCATTCTTTTGATATACCTGTAATCTGGGAATGCTGTAATTATTTCGGAATGGAAATTCCTTTTCTTACTTATTTTGATTCACTTCCTGTTGCAAGAAAAACGTGGCCTGAAGCCGAAAGTCACAAACTGACAGAACTGGGAAAAGACTTTAATATCAAGTATCTTGCCCATGATGCGTTGGAAGATTCCAGAACCTGCGGTCAAAT
Source organism: Treponema sp. (assembly GCA_017553635.1). Lineage (GTDB taxonomy): Bacteria > Spirochaetota > Spirochaetia > Treponematales > Treponemataceae > Treponema_D. The sequence continues at coordinate 159,397 of JAFZKN010000007.1, forward strand.
TATAAATCTTGCAGCTGAAAAATGGTGCGTCCATTCAATAAATGAACTTCTTACAAAATGTGGATTAAATCTCTTAAAATTATAAAAGTCTATCTTTAAAAGATAGGGTTTTATGCTATAATAGAGTTATGAATTTTTCAAAGCAGTTAGAAGAAGTAAATAAAAACCGTCGCTCAATTGGTAAACCTGAAGTAAAAATGACAAACCGTCATATTGAAATGCTTCAGATCCTTAGAGATGCCCCTGAGCATCCTGCCGTCAAATATAATTCAAAATACTTTCAGAATCTATTCAAAGTAGCCAATATTACTATTTTACGTATCGCTCAGGATTTACGAGACCTCAACCTCATAGAAACTAAACATCAGCAGTATGTACTTAAAGAAGGTTTTGACGAATGGGACGAGCTCTTTGATAAAGATGCAAAAAATCAGATTGTCCTGATTGCCGGTATCAAGGGCTTACTTCAACAGTATAAAGGAACTCCCCTTTTTGATAATATTGAAAAACTCTTCTATTTATTTGAACCAAAAATTGCAAAATCAAGCGGCCTTATTTCTTCCGCAAGAATTGCAGTTCCACCTCAGATGGAATTTAATATCAATTTAAGTAACTGGGAAAAGATTCTTAAGGCAATGGAACAGAATCGAAAAATCAAAACCAGATACACAGCTCCCTATAAGAATTCTGAAATTCAAAGAACTCTCTGGCCCTACCAGGTTCTTCTGGATAACGGAACCGTTTATCTCTTTGCCCACAGCGAATACAATGATGTTGATTTGCTTTATGACCTCAATAAGTTAGACGGAATTACTATAACAAACGAAGAGTTTGAACTTCCTGTAGATTTCGATTTTACAAAACGATGTAAGGGTGGCAGACTTGGAGCCTTTTCAAGTAATAAAGTCGTGAAATACGAAATTGAAGTTACCGGTTATGCAAGTTACTGGATAAAAGACCATAAATGGGCAGATGACCAGACTTTTGAAGATATTGATGATGAGGATGTAATAATCAGATTCTCTTCATGCCAGTTTGCAAAAGTCATGGAACTTGTTCTAAGCCTTGGCTCAAGCGCAAAACCGCTTGCTCCAAAGTCATTTGTAGATAAGTGGAAAGAAGAAGTCACCGCAATGTTTGAAAGTTTAAGTGAATAAATGAATGCGAAAACTCTGATTAACATCCCGTGATCAATAATCCTCTACATCCCTAAAACTCATCTTCTTCCTGTCATTCCGTTTCTGCACCCCCTTCCCGCCGGAAGCCTTCTGACGTAAATCGCCGTTAGTCAAAACAGAGATAGACTTCTCACTGGACTGACGGCGCTTTCAAAGCTCGCTCCAAAGGCGAAATTGACAGCCGGACTTTCCGTTCACTATTCTGGTGGCTCATCCCTTTCAAAAGATGTGGAAAAATGGCTTAAAAAATGCGGATTAAAGGAGTAAAAGAATGATTTCAAGCCAGCGCTTAAGAATGACTATCGACATTACTATGACCATCCTCTCCATCATCCTCATGGGCGGAAACTATTTGTTCCCGGCAGACCTTGTTCACGAAATCTTAGGCGTGGGGCTTTTTATACTGTGGGGCGTCTGGAAGTATCTGATTTTACAGCAGCAGTTTTTGTTCTTTGACTTGGAACGTGGCTACATTCTTTTTGCCCTGGACTACATTTCTATTATCATATTATTTGCTACAATTTCACATCTGGTAACAAGAAGATTAAAAAAGAATAGATAAATCAGGAGAACTAAAATGGCAATTACAGTAAATCTTCGTTACACAGGAAAAAACGATGCGGCTCAAGCCTTTGCCCGCGAAATGATTTTAAGAAGTATTTTTTATCAGAAATTCAGCGGGCTTTTTGCATTGTAAAAGTCAAGGGCATAAAAAAACTGCCCGGAATGGACAGTTTTAACTTTAAGATTGTTTTACAAACTTAGTTTGTAGAAGCTGGTGTTTCTTTTGGAACGCGAACTTTCTTCTGAACGAATCCGCTTCTAAGACAGCGTGTGCATACATTGAGTGTACGTGTTGTACCACCGATTTCTGTCTTTACTTTAAGCAAATTTGGACGCCATGTGCGTTTTGTATGATTATAAGTCTTACTAACTTTGCATCCGTGCAAAGGTGCTTTTCCGCAAACATCACAAGTTCTAGACATATATTTCACCTACCTTACTAAATATACAACGTGAGTTTTTGTATATTATAGAAAAAGTAAGTTAATGTCAATACATGCGGTAAATTTCACTTCAAGGCAGGCACTGCTTTTGCCGCATGTTTCGAGAATTGCAGAGCAATTCTCTCATTCACTTCCCGGTAAGGAAGCGGTAAACTTCCCTTCAAGCCCAATACTGCTTTTTCCGCATGTTTCGAGAATCGCGGAGCAATTCTCTCATTCACTTCCGCTGAACATCACTCCACGAACTGCCAGATGGCCGGCATTACGCCTGTAGAGGACTTGTAATCCAACGCTACGACCTCGACCTTATCGCCGTCGACATCAACAAGGGCTGCCGCACCCTTTATCCTGCCCTTTCCACGACAGATTCCGAGGTTTATTTTTGTAAATTCAGCCTTAGCTCTGTCAGGTCTGTAAAACATAAACGCATCTTTTTTGCCCAGAGGATCGCGTAAAACTACGACATCAAAAATATCAAGATAATGCGGAATTTCATTCTCAGAAACATGTGCTCCGGTGTCTAAAAGAACATTTACACGGTCTTCGCCAACGGGAGCGGCAATTGCCCTGTATGTCGAGTCGGGGTCGGCAGTAAAGACACGAAGAGTTGTTCCATGAACAGTCTGCTCATACACAGAACCCGGTTCCGGGTCAAAAATAAGGGCATCAAATCCGTAAAAAAAGCGGGCCTCTTTTCCTGCCGCATCGCGTAAAAGTATTTCTGCTTCATCTGTCGAAGTTTTATATCTGTCCCACTTCCATGTCCGGCGTATTCCGGCACCGGTTTTTCCACTTCCTGCAATTAAGAAAGTCTGCTTCCGGCCGCAGGGCTTTGCCGGGATTAAATTTGATTCAGCATAAAAACCAAGATAAAAATGCGAAGTGCATTCAACTTTGTCATCCTGAATATAATCAAAGGTCGATGAGTGATCAAACACCATCATCTGTTCTGCGTTCTGTACCCCGTTGTATGAATAAAGAACCGAAACGCTTTCTGGACTGTCAATTTCTGCATAGCGCGGATCTTCCCTGTTGAACAGAGTATTAAGCGTAACTTTATCGTGCATTGCAGTCACACATGGAATCTGATAATGCGAGCAGTCAACGGACGCGATTAAAAGTGAACTTCGTGAGTTTGGGAGATTGCGCGAATCGTCCGAAAGTTCTGAAGTGCGCGGTTTTAAATCAGTGCCACTGTCACTCGGAATTTCATCTGCAATTTTTGAAAGAACTTTCCCGAGCTTTGAAAAATATTTAAACTCATCATCTGATGAAAGCATCTTTACTGTAATCGGAACGACTTTTGCATCAGGAAAATAATGTTTTATAAACGGCATGTGAACAAAAATTCCGTGTTCGTCTTTCCATAAATCATCCTGAATGCTTACAGCATCTTTAATCTCTTCATCGTTTTTAATTTTTAAAATAATGTTTTTATCAGGTTCAATCTTTCCTTCGGGAGTATCAAAAACAATATCTTCTGGCATCGTAATTAATTTTTTTCCGCGTTCAAAATGATCTGGAGCAACGATAAATATTATTTTAGGATCACAAACCTTTGAAACAGCCTTATATAAACTGTTCTGTCTTCCTGTTGTTATGTCATGATGCGGAATCATAATCGAAGCAGGACACAACTGTGGAATTTCATAAGCGGGAGTCTTTTTAAAAATATGTTCCCACATATTTAAATCGTTATAGTATATATATTGAACTGCAGTTTTATTTAATTCGCAATCCATTTGGGACTGTATTTTTTTTGAGTCAGAAGAATTATTTTTGCAGGAAATGACTGCGGCTAAAAATAAGACCGTCCAGATGAACGGCCTTATTCCATCACAGCGGTGCTGTAATAATTTTATTTTCATTTATAGCGCTTTCCGCCCCATTCAACTACTGTAAAGCCTTTTCTCTCAGTTGAAGTCAAAGTCTGCGGTTTTACATTTATTTTTTTATCAAGCTTTTTATGATCAAAGTAAACTCTTATTACTGTATCCGGTTTTGGAGAAACAGTTAAAGGCGCTTCTTCATCAATTCTTTTCTGAGAATAGAATGTAATGAATACATATTTTTTACCGCTCAACTGCGGAACCCAGTATTCTGTAAAGTCTGCAATTTCTTTTTTATTTAATCCGAGAAGTGCAAGTTTTTCTTCGAAGAAAGACTGTAATTTTTTAGATTCAACTACAAAACCTTCTGACATATCAATATCATCAGAACCGTCATTGCTTTCCCAGAAAAGATATGGATAAGATTTATTTTTATCTCCAAGCAAATCTGTAATTTCACTTTCCGGAGTTGCAGAAACTGTCCATCCTTTATTGTATGGTGGAATTGATTCTGTTACACCGCCGGCCGGTTCAACTTTTACATTTATCTTCTGAGTTTTTTGAGGATAAAGATAAATTACAGGCTTTGCTCTTTCTGCCATTCCGCCGTTATGAACATAACACATGAAGTCGCAGATTTTTATTGCACCGTCTTTAAATGTTGCAACAAATTTATAATAGTTAGAACCGTATGCAAGGTTTTCAAATCTTCCTGAAACATTGTAGATAAAAGTTGTTGAACCGCTCTGATACTGCTTTAAAACAAAGTCATCAATTGGATTTGTATCACCAGGGTTTTTCTTTCCGCCTCTTACAAGATATTCTTCTATCGCTTTATAACTTACAGGCGACCAGAGAACACGGATCGAAACACAGTCAGAAGAAACTTCTCCGTTAAATGTTTCTTTAAGATCATTAAGTCCGTCATTGTAAGCATAGAAATCACTTTCATTGCCCGGGCTTGCAATTTTTATATATGAGTCATATCCTGCAAAAGCAGCCGAACCTGCAAACGCAAACAGAAACGATAAAATTATTCCTTTATAAAAACGCATATTTCACCTCTTTATTCTGAATTGAATAAATTATAGCACTTTTTTATATTTCAATTCAAAGTATTTCAAGATCAAGCGTATCATATCCCGGGCTTACAGAGCCTCCATCTTTTACGATGCTTTCAAGAATTGGAAACTCGGACAAATGTCCGTCGATATATTCCTGCACCTGAATATGGCTCAAATCGTGAGTAAGATGTGTAAACCATGTATGACGCGGTTCAAGTTTTGAACTGCACTCGAGGGCTTTATCAAAATTAAAATGAGTTGAATGTTCGCGGATACGAAGTGCATCAATTACAAGATGATCAAGAATTCCTTTATTCCTATTAATAATTTCAACTGAAGAATCGCTCAAATAACTTAAATCTGTTAAATATGCAATCGAATGAATTTTTCCATCCCTGTTTTTTTCTGAAAAAAGATAACCTGTCGAAGGAAGTTTTCCATGAAGCATATGAATCGGAATTATCGACATCGTTCCGATTACGAGCGGATTTTTTTCTGAGAATTCATTTATGTCCCACAAATCAATACGAGGCTTCCCGCCACCTTTCTGAGTGTTTTTAAATACATAATCAAAATGTCTGAATATTGCTTTTTTTGCACGTGAATCTGAAAAAACTTTAAGTCCTTCACCGTGCCTTTTTAAAATTGAATCAAGAAATGTTGTCTGTTTATGCCATACTCCACCCTGCTTTGTGCTTGAAAAAATTCTTATATCATCAAGTCCGTGGAGGTGGTCAGCATGTCCGTGCGTCATTAAAACAGCATCGAGACTTTTTATCCCCTGACGCAGGGCCTGAATTCTAAACTCAGGCCCTGTATCAATCACGATATTATGTTCACCGTCTGTAACAAATGCACTTGCACGATAACGATTATCGCGAGGATCTTTTGATTTACATACAGGGCAGTCACAGCCAATGACCGGAACGCCGTGGCTCGTGCCTGACCCCATAATCGTAAGCTTCATTTTTTTAATTATTCGATATTAGCAGTACTTCCGAAAATCCAGCCGTCTATACTGTCTTCGCCGGGTGTAGTAATGTGATACCAGTAATCTTCTTCTTTACCGATTTTATCTTTTTTTGTTGTTCTTTCAGTAGCCATAAAGTGAGCACCATCAGTGAGTTTGCCTACAATCTTAGATGATTTTCCAGGCTTTTCGCGCACATTTACATTTGACCCGTCAGAATCAATTACACCGCTTGCAGAATAGCTTTCTACAGGGCTGTTAGAAATGTCAGTTCCAAATTTTTGTGATTTCTTATTAAGAACAAATTCCCTTATTCCAGATGAACTTGCTGCACTTTCTGCCTGAGAGAAGAGAAGAACAATTTCATCTCTTGATTTATTAAGATCCATTTCCATAGCAGAATTAACAAGACAAACTGCATCATAATCTGAACTGTTATTTGAAAGAATTCTTCTTAATACATATGCTTTTCTGATTCTTCCGAAAATTGCACTGTCAAAATAATACACAGCCTGTAACAAATCATCATAGCTGCCCGTTGTGCATTCAATTACCACAGTACCTGCAGGAATTGGTTTTGCTTCAATAGCACCAACGCTTCCAACTGTAAATACAGGAGTATCTTCTGTAATAACATATCTTTCTCCTGCATCGCCCTGGTTAACTACAAATCTTACATCTGTATAATATTCTTCACCTTCGTAATAAATTTCAATATACTGTCCACCCCAGTCGTTTACAGAATTACCAACTTTAGCAGGTGTAAATACATCACTAAAAATATCAATACTTGTTCCGATATCAAGAGAACCTTTGTATTTAAGGTTATCTCCTTCTCTTGCATAAATCCATGAAGGATTTCTAAGAACATAACCGCTACTTCCTCCGCCGGCAAAAGCAAGAGAAGCCAAACTTAAAAGCATTGCTGCTGCAACTGTTAATTTCTTCATCATTTTATCCTCCTGCGATTATCTTCCGAATAAGGAAAGTGAGTCTAAGAAACTGGAATCATTACAAACATCTGATCCAATAGATGCTGCCTGATCATAAATTAAAGAATCCGGATCCTTTAATTTTGAATATCTTGTATCAAGCATTGCTGCCTTAACATTTCCAGGTACCTGTGAAATACTCTTTTCAGTATAATACTTTGCTGTAAACAAAGCTCCTTTTGGATAATCGGAATTTGGTTCTACCCAGAATGTTGCTTTACACCAGTCATCTTTTGTATCTTCCTTGATAAGTAAAGCTCCAATTGTTCCTGTAGGAATTTTTATTGAAGAAGAAATCTTATTGATTTTCTGATCTGTATAAGCATGTCCGATATGTGTATTTGTTTCACCGTTATCGCCATACATTACACATGCAACTGCATGAGGAACTACACATGTATAAGAAACATAGTATTCAGAATAATCATCATCAATTCTTACTTTTGCCATATCTGTTGTCTTTGTATCTTTTCCAAGCAAACACTTATAAACAACAGAATCAGAATCCTTAGAAGAACCTTCAGCTTCTACCATAAGATCCAATCCCTTTGGCAAAGCTCCAATCCATCTTAAACGCTCCTGATCATTAGGGTTTACTTCATACAAACCTACGTTTGAATAAATAATAACGCCCTGAACCCAGTTTCCTGATTCTCTTGCACGATCACTGATATAAGTATTTGGCTCATCATCTTCATGTCTGGCAAAATCAACAGGCTGATAGTCATCTTCTGATGTTGACGCAGCTTTTTTTTCTTTTCCACAACTAACTGAAATCAATAAAACCGCTGTCAAAACAAAAAGAGTTGAAAATAGTTTTTTCATTGTTTTACTCCTAATTATAATCTCCGTTCTATAAGAATACAAAAAAGACCGTATTTAGGTCAATATTAGCCGTCATAATTGACCGGGGCGGCTGTTTAATGCTAATATAGGCTTAACCGTAGTCCAGATGCAAGGGAATAGCATGGCTATGGCATGCGGTAATCAAAGAGATGCCTTTTTTCGATTATCGCAGAACTATTACAAAGGGGTAAGAATAAATGCCATATTCTGAACCAACCAATCTGGCAATTGTTGCCTGTCCAGGTGGCGAAGCATTCGCAGATGAAGTAATCACTCATCTCCGCCACATGTACAAACATCGTTTTACGCTCAAAAACGATGTCATTTCTAAACGCTACGAACTTGATAAAAATGAATTAATCAAAAAAATCAACTTTCAAAGCGATCTGGATACTTCTGATGTCTGCATGCGTGGTGCTACAGATAAGTACCGCCCTCCGGTTTTCAAAGTAAATGCAAGATTCACCTATTTCATGAATGGAGAATTCAAAACTGAACTTCTTGATTGCATAAGAGGAAAGGAAGTTTTTATTTTCCAGGATGTAGAAAATCATGAAGTACTTTCCCTAAACGAAGGAAAGAACAAGCTTTCACTTTCTGTAAATGACCATGTTATGTCACTGCTCGTTACAATCGATGCAGTACGTCAGGCAGGAGCTGCAAGCATTACTCTGGTTCTTCCCGTTTATCCTTACAGCCGTCAGCACAAGAAAAAGGGCCGCGAAGGTCTTACAGCTTCTATGCTCGGTCATGTATACGAAATGCTCGGTGTTTCAAGAATCATAACTCTTGATATTCACTCACGCGAAATCGTCAATGCATTCAGTTCAATTGCACTCGAAAACTTACATGCAAGCTATCAGATTATCCGCGAGTTAACAAAGATAGTTGACCTTACTGGAAAAACTGAAGAACTCGTTGTTGTTTCTCCGGATACAGGTGCCATTGATAGAAATAAATTCTACGCATCAGGATTAAAGCTTCCTCTTGCAATGATATACAAAGAGCGCGATTATTCAATCGTAACTCAGGATGCAAATTCTACCAACATCAAGGCAATCAAGCTTCTTGGTGATGTACGCGGTAAAGTTGCATTCCTTGCAGATGATATGCTCGGTACAGGTGGAACATTACTCAAAGCCATGAAGTTCCTCAAAGAACAGGGAGCAACAAAAGTAATCTGTGCAATCAGTCTTCCTTTCTTTACAGGAAACGCAATCGAACTTTTCGATCAGGCTTACAAAGATGGACTGTTCTACCGCATCATCGGAACAAACGCAGTTTATCACGAAGAACTTCTTACAAAAGAATGGTATATAAGCACAAATGTTTCTGGTCTTTTTGCAAACGTAATTACACGCGTTCATCACAACCAGTCGTTGAGCGATCTTCTTGATAACCGCAACATTATAGAAAAACTTGTTAAACACGATGTAACTCCGGAAGATGACGAAGTATAATTTTCTCTGCGTCGATATCGGAACATCTTCTCTTAAAGCAGCACTTGTTTCTGACAAAGGACAGGTGCTGTCCTTTTACCGCGAAATGTTTTCTTCGTCTGACAAATCAAAAATAAGTTCAGACTGGATAGCGGGATTACAGAATTCAATTTATAAAATTAAACGCGACATGCAGTTTGCTGGAAACGGTTTTTCATGTGATGCTGTATGCATTTCGGGAAACGGTCCGACTTTAGTTTCAGAAGACGGCACGACTCTGCTTTGGAATGAAAAACTGGATGGCGAGATTGAGAACGCGCAGTGTGGTGCGGACGGCAGCGCGCAGCTACAAAACGACATCGAAGAAAAATTTTCCCACTCACTTTTTATTCCGCGGATAAAATATTTTAAACACAAATATTCAGAAAGCTTTAATAATAAAAAAATATTTTCCGGTCCTGAATATTTAATCTGGTATTTAACCGGAACTCACATAACGATTTTACCCGAAGCGCGCTACGAAACAGCTTACTGGAACGACCAGGCGCTTTCTTTTATCGGCGCAAAGCCGGAACAGTTCGGCCGCTTTGTAAACCCGGGCTATAACTGCGGAACGATTACAAAGGAAGTTTCATCGCTTTTTGGTCTTGATAAAAATATACCTGTCATTGCAGGCGGTCCTGACTTTATCGTTGCAATGATTGGAACAAACACATTAAAGCCGGGTAAGCTCTGCGACTGCGCAGGCTCAAGCGAAGGAATAAACCTCTGCACAGACAGACAGGTTTTTGCAGAAGGGTTAAGAACGCTTCCGAGTGTAATGAGCGGCTTATGGAACCTTGCAGTTTTAATGCAGTCAAGCGGAAGACAGTTTGTAGAATGCAAGGAAAATTACGAATACGAAATCAATCAGAAAATATCCTATGCTGAATATATAAATAACTGTTTTAAAAATAAAAATTCGCAGGGCTATGTTACAATGACAAATCTTGCAGCATCAGTAAAAGATGCCCTTGATAAAATTACAGGCTGCGCTAAAGAAAATAATTTACAGATTGACGATGTGATGATGATAACCGGAGGACAGTCAAAGAGCCCGCTTTGGATTCAGCACAAAACAGACATCATAAATTATAAAATATGCACGACAGATGTTGCAGACAGCGAGCTTATAGGGGATGCAGTTCTTGCGGGTGTCGCACTCGGGCTTTATAAAACAATTACAGAGGCTGCAGACAGCATGGTAAAAAGTTCACGCACTTTTGTTCCACAGGGAGAAGCGTGATGAAAGTTTATAAAATCCCTGAGAATCTTAAGACAATAATTTTTGATATTGATTCAACACTGTATACAAATTCTAAATACGCCTTTGAGCAGGTGGATGTTCAGCTTCGTCATCTTGCAGAGCTTCGCGGTGTAACGCCGGATAAAATCCGAAAGATGATTGCAGATTTTCGCGCGGAATACAGTAAAAAAAATGACGATGCTAAAATTAGTCTTGGAAACACTCTTACATATTTTGGTGTTACAATCGAAGACAGTATTAAAATGCGTGAGACACTTTTAGAACCGGCAGAGTTTTTAAGCCGTGACGACCGCCTCATTAAAACTCTCGAAAAGCTTTCTAAAAAATATAAAATGATTGCAGTAACAAACAATCCTGTCCTTCCGGCTTTTAAAACCTTAGAAGCAATAGGAATCGAAAAGCTTATCCCGGATATCATCGGTCTTGATACATGCCACAAATCAAAACCTCATCCCGATATTTTAAATCTGGCCGCAGAAAAAACCGGCGCAAGACTTACAGAATGTCTTAGCGTCGGAGACCGCTACGACATAGACTTAAGTCTTGCGCTCGAAATGGGTATGGGCGCCATCTTAGTAACCGGCGTCGAAGATGTTTATGAACTGGATGGGGTATTAAAATAAAATCATAAAAAAACCGGGATATATGAAGCGAACTTCAAAATTCCCGGTTTTTTTACGGCCCTTATGCGATTCGAACGCACTACCTGCCGCTTAGGAGGCGGCCGCTCTATCCAGGTGAGCTAAAGGACCAGTACAACTCGTATCTTCTCTTGACAGCCCGTAAGGCATGTTTCGAGTTGTTTCGAGAGTCGCTGCGCGATTCTCTCATACACTTCATGTATACTACCCGAAACAGCCGTTTTTTTCAATCAGCACGAAGTTAAGATAAATCTTTTATAATTAAAATCAAAGCGGCAATTATAAACAGCGGAGGCACTGCCGTAAAAAATAAAGTAAGCAGCGGGATTCCTGCTATAATCAGATATTCTGTTGCAATAATTCCAAAATTCAGCATCATACTGTAAATGACACCTGCATAGTAAATTAAAATTCCTGCAGTAAGACACATCCAGCCTGCATTACGGCTTTTTGACCACAAAAGAATTGCAAAAAAAGAAGCAATTCCACCGAGAATTAATTTTATACACCAGATAATAAACTGACTGTCAGCCATCGGCTAAACCTTCCATGGATTATTTTTTAATAACGTAAACACACCTTTGTCAGCACCATACGGAATTATCGATGGAACATTATAATCTGGACTGATTGCAATATTACATGACAGACAGTGCTTTACAAAATCATCATAATCTTTTTCCTGCATTTTCGGATAAAGATAAGGACCTTCTCTCGTAAAATATTCCTTTAAATAAACATCATACAAAAACCAGTTTTTTTCTCCCCTGCAGGGGAGTTCTGCGATCAGGTCATAGATTGAACGTGAAAGCCCGCCAAGAATTGCTCCTGAAACACGCTCTGGATAAAAAAGCGCGGTAATATCATTTCTTACTGCAAGAACGTAGAGATTATCGGTCCATGGAAGCGGTGGAGTAATCAATACACACTCAAAATCTTTTACAATTTCATTTTCGTGAACAAGTCCAACCCATGGAACATATTTTACAAGCCTCGTTGAAAAAGAAAGAGCAGCCTTTTCTGCCTTTGCTGTATCAAAATAAACAAGAGCCCTGCATTCTGCACGAAGAAGATCAGAAACTGCTTTATCAAGCTGTTTTTGAAAATCCGTTTCAAAAGAACCTGTGAGGCCTCTGTTAATGATGTTTTTGATTTTTAAAAATGCACCGGTTCCGTTTGTTCCGTTACCGTTACCCCATCCGAGAATCGCCCTGCCGTTTTCGAGATACATGTCGGTAAGCCGAACTCCTTTTTCGGTATACAAAAAAGTCCCACGGGCACGCTTTATCTCTCCAAAACGTGCACTGATTTCTGAATAATACTCTTCCGTTATCATATTTTATTATTTTATAGTAAGAATCAAGATATTTCAACAAATTCATATCCGGCGTCGACAACAGCTTTTTTAAATACGTCGTCACTTATATCACCTGAATACTCGACAACAGCAGTGCCGGCTTTAAAATCAACGTCAGCTTTTACACCTTCGATTGCACAGAGAGCATCAGTCACATGCTTCTGGCAGTGCTGACACATCATTCCTTTAATCTGTATAGTTTTTTTCATAACAGAATCTCCTTTATCTGTTTTCATAAAATTAAGCCTGAGTGAATTCATTACGACACAAAAGCTGGAAAGACTCATTGCAAGTGCGCCGTACACAGGCTTTAAAAAAATACCAAATGATCCGAGTGCGCCTGCTGCAACCGGAATACAAATTATATTATAGAAAAATGCCCAGAATAAATTCTCGTGAATATTGCGGAGCGTATTTTTACTTATTTTAATTCCACGGACAACATCAAGAAGATCATTTTTCATAAGCACGACATCAGCAGCATCAAGCGCCACATCAGTTCCCGCACCGATTGCAATTCCGACAAAGCTTCGTTTTAAGGAAGGAGCATCATTTACACCGTCACCTGTCATTGCAACTTTTTTATCTTTAGAAAGTTCTGCAACGATTTTTTCTTTTTCATCCGGTTTAACACCGGCATAAACTTTTTTAATTCCAACCCGTTGTGCAATTGCATCTGCCGTCGCCTTATTGTCACCAGTAAGAAGTACAGTTTCGATTCCCATTCCATTGAGTTCTTTTACAGCCTGACGGCTGGTCTCTTTTTCTGTGTCAGATACACATATCATTCCGACATATTTTTCATCAATAGAAAACAAGAGTGGTGTCTTCCCTTCACGCGATTTTTTTTCAATTAATTCTTTTGGAGCATCCGGAACAAATTCAATATTTCCAGCCTTAACAAGTTTTCCGTCAATCACAGCTTTAACACCACGTCCGATTATTTCTTCAAAATTACAAACTTCACCAAGTGCAGTACCGCGTTTCTCACAATATTTTGAAACCGCAACTGCAAGCGGATGTGATGAATTTTTTTCAAGAGAATATACGTACAGCAAAAGTTCTTCATTCAATTCGACATCTGTAACAACGGGCTTCCCGTTCGTAACTGTTCCGGTTTTATCCATCACACATATTTCAACTTTTCCAAGCGCTTCAAGACTTGCAGCTGTTTTAAATAAAATTCCTTTTTTTGCCGCAACCCCGTTTCCAACCATAATACTTACAGGAGTTGCAAGTCCAAGCGAACAGGGACAGCTTATTACAAGAACACATACTGCAAGCGCAACTGCATTCGAAAGCCTCATACTTAATGACTCCATTCCACATGAACCCGGCACACCGATAAAAAACCAGACTGCAAAAGTTATAAGCGAAATCAATAAAACAGATGGAACAAAAACAGCACTCACTTTATCAGCAATCTTTGCAATCGGAGCCTTAGAAGAAGATGCATCTGTTACAAGCTGAATTATTTTACCGAACGAAGTTTCCTGCCCAATTTTTTCTACCTTTACGACAATACGTCCGGTTACACATAAAGTCGATGCATAAACACTTTTTCCTTCACCTTTATCAAGCGGAATACTTTCACCGGTAAGATTACTTTCATTTATACTGGCACTTCCTTCTGTAATAATTCCATCAACAGGAATTGATTCCCCAGTTTTTACAACAACAACATCGCCAGCCTTAACCTGATTTATCCCGACTGTTTTTTCAGTTCCGTCTTTAAAAATCGTTGCAGTCTGCGGCGCTAATTTAATAAGTGAATTTAAAGCATCTGTTGTTTTCCCCTTAGAAAAACTTTCCAGTGTTTTTCCGACTGTAATCAAAGTTACAATCATTGCAGCACTTTCAAAATACAAAGCAGGCATCACATAACTGCATTCTACGGAATAAAACGCAGCAGCAAAACTTACAAGATTATAAAGACTGTATAAATAAGAAACGCCGGAACCCAAAGCGACAAGAGTATCCATATTGGGTGCTCTGTTTAAAACCGCTTTAGTTCCGCTTATAAAAAATTTTCTGTTGATAAAAAGGATTATAAAAGAAAGAATAGCCTGATAGATTCCTATAAAAACAATCCTGCCAAATTCAAAAAAATTTTCCTTTATGAATGAAGGAATTGGCCAGCCCCACATCATATGCCCCATAGAAACATACATAAGTGGCAAAAGAATACACACCGAGACAAAAAAACGTTTTAATAACTTTTTAGTTTCTGCATCAAGACTGCTTTTTGTTTTTACATGTGGAGCACCTGCAGGTTTTGCACCATATCCTGCTTTTTGAACAGCACTCATAATTTTCTGCGTTAAATTATCATCAAAATTTCCTTCTACCGTCATAGAATTTGTAAGAAGATTTACATTGCATGAAGTTACCCCTTCTACACTTTCAACAGCTTTCTGAACATGTGCACTGCATGCTGCACAACTCATTCCGGTAACATCAAATTTTTCCATTTAACGCTCCTGTCAGACTTATATTGCCAGGACAAACTATTTTATCTGCAATAAAAATTCATTCTTGAGATTTTCATTTTTTTTGAACAAACCGCGGACGCACATTGTAGTCGTAACAGTTCCAGGTTTTCTTATTCCTCTTGTCGTTACACACGAATGCTCACCCTCAATAACAACCATAATATCTTTAGTGCCTAAAATCATTTCAAGAATATCAGCAATGTCATTCCCGATTTTTTCCTGAAGCTGAAGACGCTTACAAACCATATCAACAATACGAGGTATCTTACTCAATCCGATTATTTTTCTGCGGGGAACATACGCAACATGAACTTTCATATTATACATCAGTGCAAGATGATGCTCACAATAACTGAATGTATCAATATCCGTAAGGCAGACCATATCAGTAGCCTTTGCAGTTTCAAAGCATCTGTCAAACATCTGGGCAATTTCTTTGTTTGAATAGCGCATTCCCTCAAAAACTTCGTCGTACATACGTGCGACACGATCCGGAGTTTCTGCGATGTCCTGATTTTTTAAATCTGCTCCGAGAGCTTCAAGGATGTCCTTAACGGCGTTTTCGATTTTCGAAATATTATCTTTGCTTAAATGACGGGTTTCGTGCTGCATGACTCTATCTTACAACAAAACGTGGTAAATGAAAATACGCCAAACCGCTTCCGCAGAAAAACCTATGGGACCCGCAAGCGCTAAATGCATTTTGCCGCTGCTGTTAAAACTGGATGATTTCTTCATAAATTTCCATCGCAAACTGGTCTGTCATTCCCGAAATAAATTCTATCACGCACTTCTGGAATGATTCATCATTATTTACATCAAACACCTGTTTAGTATCATATCTGTAAATTCTTTTACGATCTTTCTGCTGATGAGGTTCATAATTCGTATATTTTACAAGCCAGTTTTCAAATTCAAAACTGAGCTTAGGAAAATACTTAAGAACAACAGATGCCCTTCCACTGACTGCATAAACCTGAGTTTTCATCAGAGTTCTGTAAATCGTTTCAATTACATTTTTGGCATACTGCTGAAATTCTACAAGCCGCCAGTGACTGTATATTTTTGAAAAACTGAATTTTTTTAACTCCAGAATGAATTTAAAATACTCATCACTAAAGCACAAACCCTTTTCAGGACTCGACTGTTCACACATATCGACAATGAGGTCGTTAATCAGAACCGTCGTATTAACTGCCTTACCACTTCTAAATGCCTTTCTTCCTTTTCCCTCAAAGCCCAATGTTGCACCGACAATTTCACGAAGCTGTCTGTATGCACTCATATCAAGAATGTGATATGCTCTTGCATCTTCTATGTCGCGACCAAGATACGCAATCTTGTCTGCAACCTTTACAACACATCCTTCCCATGTATAAGGCTGAATAATTCCAGGGCGCTTAATCGTATATAAATCAAGATTATCCGAACGGGGTTTTATTCCCTGCTGATCAATTTCACCACAGTGACAGATTAAACCATCGCGAACTGCATACGTTAAATCAAGATTTTTCTGAACACCGTCAGGATCCGGAAGAGTTTCGATATAATCTGCAAAAAAAAGACTGTTCCTTTCATGCCAGAATTTTTTCGGAGCATTCATCCCTTCTTTTTGAGACAGAAGAGAATTAAGGCAATCTTCTCCATGATGTCCGAATGGCGCATGACCTATATCATGTCCTGTTGCAATTGCCTGAGTAAGCTGTTCATTGAGACCAAGATATTTTGCAACAGTCGATGCAACAGATGCTACATGCTGAACATGTTCCATTCTTGTACAAATATGATCATTATGAGGGGCAAAGAAAACCTGTGTCTTGTGTTTTAAACGGCGGTATGCCTGACAGTGAAGAAGACGTGTATAATCACGTTCAAACTCAGAACGAATGTCATTACCGCGATCATAAAGCTTCGATTGCCTTTCAATTGAATTTTCCCACTTAGGACTATCTTGAGTACATGCAACAGATTTAAAAGAGTCTTTCATTTTTGAGTATTATTTATTTTTCAACCTTTTCGATAATTCCTGCAATCTCCGACATTGCAGCTTTATATTTTTTGAGAGCAATTTCTGCTTCGTTTTTCTCTTCTGCATTATTTTTCTGCGTAAAGAGTTTTTCAAGTCTCGTGCGGTTTTCGAAAAGCTCGATGATATTTGCAACACGGCGTTCAATAATCAGGAGATTAAATGGCTTTTGAATTACATCGATAACGCCATAATTGTATGCTCTTTCTACAACATAGTCAGTAGTCTCTGTTGTGATGATAAAAAGAGGAATCGTCCGCATGATTTCATTGCGTTCAAGCTCAGCAAGAACAGAAAATCCATCCATCTCAGGCATGATGATATCAAGAAAAATTGCAGCAATACTTTCCCTGTTTGCCATTATTTTTTCAAGACCTTCTTCACCGTCAGAGGCTTCTATTACATCATATTTTTTTGAAAATGCCTCACCCAGAATAGTTCTGTTTAGTTCAACATCATCAATAATTATTATCTTTTTTCTCGCTCCGGCCATTTGTAAACTCCTGTATTAATCCAACTTCGCTATATACCCTTCAACTTCTTTTCCAGCTTCAAGTGCAGCAGGTATAAACTCTTTTGCCTTATCAATATCGTTAGCACGGATATAATTTACAATTTCAGTACAGGCTTCATACAACTTTTTAAACCCAATATTTCCTGCATAACCTTTAAGAGTATGTGCAATCATTTCCATATTGGAAAAATCGTCTCTGGCAGAAGCCTCCTGAAAAGCAAGCCAGTTTTCATCCTGAGGAAATTTACGTACAAATTTCTCCAGAAGGTCCAGATTTCCAGAAAATCGCCTTACAGTTTCTTCGCGATTCGGGATAATGTTAGAAAAAATATCATCAAAAGTCATATCAATTTAATGATATAATGATTTATTGAATTTTTCAAATTTTATTTTCTGAATTCTCTGCTGTCAATGCGGAAATTTACCAATTCTTCTATAAATTGCCGTCCATAGCGGGAAACCGGAGTCCTTTCACTGGTAATATACCCTACAGTCATATCCTCATTTCCGTGCACTTCAAGCGGAATAGACACAACCTGGGTACCGTTAAGGTCACTTGTAACAATACCGGAACAGATTGTATAGCCGTTAAGACCGATCAGGAGGTTAAAAAGGGTTCCCCTGTCTGAAACATGGATTATTTTTTTACGGGGAATTGTACTTAAAATTTCTTCAGAAAAGTAAAAAGAATTATAATCCCCCTGTTCAAAACACAAAAAAGGATAAGATTCCAAATCGGAAAGAGAAACACGCCTCCTTTTTGCAAGAGGATTTTTAGAGCTCACAAAAACATGGGGCCTGGCAGTAAAAACCGGAGTAAATTTTATGTGACTTTCCTTCAGCAGTTTTCCAATTACTTTTTTATTGAATTCATTTAAATAAATGATGCCAACTTCACTTTTTAAATTCCGCACGTCTTCTATAATCTCATATGTACGGGTTTCACGAAATGTAAAGTCATACTCATCGGGCTTTGTCTTACGGACAAAGTTTACAAAGGCATTTACTGCAAAAGCATAATGCTGGGTGGAAAATGAACAGATCTGTCTTGAAGGCTTTTTATCAATATAACGCTGTTCTAAAAGCTCGGTCTGTTCTACAACCTGTCTTGCATAAGAAAGGAACTCTTCACCGTCAGAAGTCAGCGAAATACCCTTTGTGTTTCTTGAAAAGATTTCTATTCCAAGTTCTTTTTCAAGTTCATTGACGGAATTCGAAAGAGCCGGCTGCGATATGTAAATATTTTTCGCCGCCTCCGAAATCGAACGGTATTCGACAACCTTTAAAACATATTTCAACTGCTGAAGAGTCATACAGCCTCCTTAAAAGAAACGCATAAAGGAACATAAAAGACCTTTCCATATTTAGAATAGCCATAAATAAAAGTTATATCAACCCATAAGAATAAAGATTTTGATTATATCAAAAAAATTAACTAAAATACTACCAATCTAATAGGTAAAAAAAAGGAGGCTGTATGAAAACATCAGTAATCGGATACCCTAGAATCGGTGAAAACCGTGAATTAAAATTTGCGTGCGAAAAATATTTTTCCAATAAAATCGCAGCCGGCGAGTTAAAGGAAACAGCACGGAAAATCAGAAAAGACAACTGGCAGAAGCAAAAAGATGCGGGAATAGATTTTATAAGCTCAAATGATTTTTCTTATTATGACGGAATGCTCGATACATGTTTTATGCTCGGAGTAATTCCTTTGAGATATAAAAACCTCTGTCTTTCAAAACTTGATACATATTTTGCAATGGCCCGTGGATATCAGACAGAAAAAGTTGATGTAACAGCACTCCCGATGAAAAAATGGTTCAACACAAACTATCATTACATCGTACCGGAATTTGATTCCAGTACAGACATTCAGCTTGATGACACAAAAATTACAGAAGAATTTAATGAAGCTGAAAATCTCGGAATAACAACAAAACCTTCTGTTATTGGTCCATACACATTCCTTAAATTAAGTCATTTTTCAGACAATACAAAAAAAGAAGACTTTACAGCAAAACTTTCTGATGCATATAAACTTTTACTTAGCCGTACATCAAATCTAGGCGCAGAATGGATAGAGCTTGATGAAAGCGCTCTTGTTCTTGATATGACCGAAGAGGATAAAAATCTTTTTTCAGAATTATATAAAAGCATTCTTGAGGAAAAGAAAATTAAAGTTCTTATTCAGACTTATTTCGGTGACATCCGCGATTATTATAACGAACTTTTTGATTTTAACTTTGACGGAATTGGCCTTGATTTTATTGAAGGAAAGGAAACGCTAAAGCTTGTAACAGAAAACAAAAAAAAGACCTCGGACAGGAAAATCACTCTTTTTGCAGGAATAGTAAACGGAAAAAACATCTGGAGAAACAATTATAAAAATTCAATGCAGATAATCTCAAAGATAAAAGAAAACTGGGATGGAGAAATCGTAATCAATACATCATGTTCTCTTTTACATGTTCCGTATACTGTAAAAAATGAAACAAAACTCGACAGCGGCATCTTAAAATATTTTTCATTTGCAGAAGAAAAACTTAAAGAATTAAAAGATATCGCAGATGAAAATCAGATTGCATTTTTACAGAATGAGAATCTTTTCAAAACTGAACGCATACAAAAAGACAGTCTTATTTCTGAAAAGATTAAAAAATTAAAAGAAGAAGATTTTATCAGAAAGCCTTCTTTTGCAGAACGCGAAGTGATTCAAAAAAAAGTATTTAACCTGCCTCTCTTTCCTACAACTACAATCGGTTCATTCCCGCAGACACAGGACGTACGCGCAAACCGCAGGGCATACAAAAAAGGAGAAATCTCGCGTGAGCAGTACGAACAGTTCAACAGAAATAAAATTGCAGAGTGCATTAAGTTTCAGGAAGACATTGGCCTTGATGTTTTAGTTCACGGTGAATATGAAAGAAACGACATGGTAGAATACTTTGGTGAAAATCTTGAAGGGTATATCTTTACACAAAATGCATGGGTACAGTCTTACGGAACACGATGTGTAAAACCGCCTGTCGTTTGGGCAGATGTAAAAAGAAAAAATGCAATTACTGTTGAATGGTCAAAATTTGCCCAGAGCTGTTCAGATAAAAACAGTAAAAAACCTGTAAAGGGAATGCTTACTGGTCCTGTAACAATTCTTAACTGGTCATTCCCGAGAGAAGACATAAGTTTAAAAGAAAGTGCTCTTCAGATTGCACTTGCAATAAGGGAAGAGGTTTTGGACCTTGAGTCAAACGGAATAAGAATAATTCAGATCGACGAAGCTGCATTAAAAGAAAAGCTTCCTTTAAGAAAAGCCGACTGGCATTCTGAATATCTTGACTGGGCTATTCCTGCATTCAATCTTGTACACTCAGGCTGTAAAGCAGAAACACAGATTCACACTCACATGTGTTATTCAGAATTCATTCCGATTATAAAAGACATTGATAATATGGATGCAGATGTAATTACTTTTGAGGCAAGCCGTTCAAACCTTGAAATTCTTGCAGCTTTAAAAGATAATTGTTTTAAAACAGAAGTAGGTCCCGGGGTTTATGACATTCATTCACCGAGAGTTCCTTCTGTAGAAGAAATTGTAAATGCAGTAGAAAAGATGAAAAATTTTGTACCTGTAACAAAACTCTGGATTAATCCAGACTGCGGTCTTAAAACACGCGGCGTTACCGAAACAGAAGCTGCTTTAAAAAATCTTGTACTTGCGGCAAAAACTGCGAGGCAGTAAAATATAATATAAAAGTTAAACCGGCAAACATGTCTGTTTATGGAGTTACATATGATAAAATCAGATTTAAATAAAAGTTTTTTTTCTTTTGAAGTTTTCCCTCCTAAAAAAGAAAGCTCAATTGATACTGTTTACAAGACACTTGATGATTTAAGCGGCCTTCATCCAGATTTTATCAGTGTAACTTACGGAGCTGGTGGAAGTGAAAACTGTTCTAAAACACTCGACATTGCAAAACGAATAAAAGAAACATGTAAAGTTGAAAGTGTAATTCACCTTCCATGCCTTCATCTTACAAAAAACGAAGCAGAAACAATGCTCAAAACTTTTGCGGATAACGGAATTGAAAACCTTCTCGTTCTTCGCGGAGATCCCATTGAAGGAAGAAATCCCTGCGGAGATTTTTTTCACGCTTCCGACATGTGTAAATTTATAAATGAAAAAATGCCGGGTAAGTTTCATCTTATGGGTGCCTGCTACCCGGAAAATCACCCGGACTCAAAAGACACACTTTCAGAAATTTCAAATTTAAAGACAAAAGTCGAAAGCGGTGCAGATCATCTTTTGAGTCAGCTTTTTTTTGAAAACGAAAAATTCTATCACTTTGTAGAAAACTGCCGGCTGGGCGGGATTAATGTTCCGATTGAAGCAGGAATCATGCCTGTAACAAACAAAGCACAAATCGAAAGAATGACAGAACGCTGCGGTGTTCTGCTTCCAGAGAAATACAAAGTAATGCTTGAAAAATATCAGAATGACCCTGCATCTTTGTTCGAAGCAGGAATCGCATATGCCGTAAGTCAGATTGTAGATTTAATCTGCCACAATGTAAATGGAATCCATTTATACACAATGAATAATGCGGCAATTGCAAAACGAATCTGTGATGCAATCGAAGCAATGCGTAAAAACTGATTAAGCCAAAAAAAAGCCCGACTCCCAGTTAAGGAAATCAGGCCCCCATCCTCTCCGATGTCTACCTGCGAGTGTCGGTCCGTTTACTGCGTTTATACAGTGAACGGGTTGTTGATTCGCACGGCAGTCCGCTTTTTTAAGGCGAATATTTTTTCACGCTGTATTACCCGCGTGCGGCTTACAATCTTTCTACAGGAACTTCTTTTGCATCACGGCCCATGTAAGCTGTGATTTTTGTTCCTTCTTTAATCATGTCTGCAGGAATTACTGCTGCATCGATTCGGCTTCCGTCTACTTCGATGTATTCAACACCCTTACATACGTGAGATGGATTTTTAACTTCGATGTTAAAGTTAATTCCTCTCCAGCGTCTTGCTACTTTAAATCCATCCCATTCGTGCGGAATACATGGATCAATGAGCATTCCGTCATACTGAGGACGGATACCGAGAATGTACTGTGTAGTACTGTAGTAGTTCCATGTAGCAGCTCCAGAAAGCCATGATACGCGGCAGTTACCTGCTCTAGGGCTGTAAGTTGAATAAGTTGTCTGACCTACTACGTATGGTTCACTCTGGCGTACTTCTGCCTTATCGTTATATGAAGCAGGAAGAGCTGCCTTGCAGTATTCGTAAGCGCGGTCTCCGTTACCCATTAATGTTTCTGCGATAACGCCCCATCCCTGAGTATGGTTAAAGATTCCGGCATTTTCTTTAATACCTGCATTAAATACAACACAGCTCATCGTGTCGCGAGGTGCTTTTTCAAATGAAGGAGCACAGAGCATAAGTCCGTATGGAGTTGCAAGTTTTTCTTTTACAGTTTCAAGACACTGCTTTGCCTGTTCAGGAGTTGCAGCATTACTCAATACTGCCCAAACCTGAGTATTAAAGTAAACCTGTCCTTCTTCCATTGTCTTAGTTCCGTAAACCTGACCGCTTTCTGTAATTGCCCAGATAAACCATTTGCCGTCCCAGCACTTAGCCTGAATTGCTTTATCAAGCTTATCGCGCTCACCAAGAGCCCATTCGCTTTCTGCTTTTTCACCGAGACGTGTAGAAATATCTGCATAAGTTGTAAGACCAAGCCTTAACTGGAATGCAACAAAAAGACTCTGACCCTTGTATCCGAGTTTAAGACAGTCGTTCCAGTCTGCTAAAAGTCCGCAAGGCAGTCCGTCTGCACCCATTCTTTCAAGGTTAAATAAAAGTGCCTGCTTTAAATGTCCGTAAACAGTTGCTTCTCCTTCATCACCGTAAGGAACAACTTTCTTTAGGAAATCCCATTTACCTGTTTCTGCAATAAATGCCGGAACAGAATTAAAGAACCACAGACAGTCGTCAGATCTGAACTCTCCTGGTTCCGGAGTTTTTTCATGTCCAGGGTTGTGATCTTTTTTAATTACAGGAATTGCACCACCGCACTTAACCTGACCTGAAAGCATTCTTACTAAACGTTCTTCTGCTTCTTCTGGAATTGCAGCTGCAACACCGAGAATATCCTGAACACTGTCACGGTACCCCAGACCATCGCGTTCTCCGTTGTAAATTAAAGAAGCGGCACGGCTCCATGCAAATGTAATGAGACAGTTATAAAGTCCCCAGACATTAATTGTATGATTGATGTCTTCATCCGGAGTTTCTGCTACAAAACTTCCGAGACGGGCATGCCATGTTTCTTTAAGCTTTGCAAGTTCTTTTTCTGCACGGTCAAGATTTCCAAATTCTGCAACAATCGGTTTACCTGTAACCCATGCATCTCCAATTCCAAACATAACAAGAATTTCTTTTGATTCACCAGGCTTTAAAGTAATTTCTGTCTGAACTGAACCGCAGATATTGTCACCGTATGCAAGTGAGTTTGTACACTTTCCGTTTTTAACTGCATCCGGATGCTCGTAATTTCCGTAAGTTCCGATAAATGCTTCGCGGCTTGTATCAAATCCAGTTAATGGAGCTTCGCACAATGCCATCCATGAATGCATTCCCTGTTCACCAAAGTCTGCATCTGGAAACTGTTTATAAAGGTTGTCGTGAATTGCAAAGCGCAGCATGTTGTCGCGCTGTTCACCTTTAGAGATGAAAACAGAATACTGTAAGTTTACCTGATCCTGTTCTGTGCTCCACTGGTTTGTAAGTTCACAATATGTAAATGCAGAAAGCTTTCTTTCTTTTGAATCATTGTTTGTAACCTTGAGTCTCCAGTATTCAAAGTTCTGTCCAAGTGGAACATAATAAAGCGACTCAGATTTTATTGCTGAATATTCTGAAGTGATTTTTGTATAAGCAGTACCGTGGCGGCATTCGCTCTTGTACTGGTCTAAAGGCTTTCCAACAGGCTGCCATGAAGCAGACCAGAAATCACCTGTATCGCGGTCACGCAGATAAAAATAACGGCCAGGCTGATCCATCGGAACTGCATTAAAGCGAAGGCGCATGAATCTTCCCTGTGCACCTGATTTATAAAAACCGTATCCGCCTGCATTGTTTGTAATAACGGCGCCATACACTGTCGAACCAAGATAATTACTCCATGATGCCGGAGTATCCGGTCTTGTAATTACATATTCTTTTGCTTCGTCGTCAAAATATCCGTACTGCATTAAATTCCTCACTTTTTACTTCTTCTATATAAAGTAATCTTACAATTATAGTATTTATTTTACAACATATTTCAGCATATGTAAAAATCGATTTTTCGCCATTTTTAATATTATTCTGATAATTATTATATGCTTTTATTTCAAACAAATTCTCGACTATTTATTAAATTCAGAATATAATAAGCCTATGTTTGAAATTGAACTTAAAGCTCATGTCCGTGACAAAACCAGGACAGTAGAACTGGTAAACAGTTTTGCAGAGTTTAAGGGAACCACCGTTAAAAACGATGATTACTTTAACAATTCAAAAATCACCTGCCGAATCCGATCAGAAATCAAAACACTTCCAGACAAAACACAGATAAAGGAAAATCTTTTTACATACAAATCTAAAGAACTCAGAATGGATAAAAACGGTTCCTCCTATGAAGTGAACGAAGAAAATGAAACAACCATTTCTAATCCGGAAGCACTTGAAAAGCTGCTTTTAGATTCAGCCTATACAAAAGTATATTCCAAGCACAAAGATGTCATCGAATGGATAACGGATACTCCGTTCGGTCAGGCGCATATTGAACTTTGCAATGTTCCGCCACTGGGTGACTTTTTAGAAATTGAAATTGTTACGGAAAACTGTAATAATGATAAAGAAATCAATGCTGAATTAAAACTGCTCATTCAAAAGGCGGGAATTGATTTAAATGACATTGAAAAAAAATACTATAGTGAACTGCTTAGAGAAGCGGGAGTAATTCACTAAGAGAGGAAAAATGTTTAACCGTATT
Source organism: Treponema sp. (assembly GCA_017553635.1). Lineage (GTDB taxonomy): Bacteria > Spirochaetota > Spirochaetia > Treponematales > Treponemataceae > Treponema_D. The sequence continues at coordinate 185,102 of JAFZKN010000007.1, forward strand.
GAATTTAAAAGAAAAGCAAGAGCACAGCTTAAGGGAAAACTTCCGATTTGCATTGCTGTTGTCTGTATTTCTCAATTCTTCGATATAATAGTAACGATGCTTAAAACTAAACTCCAAGTTAACAATTATGTTTCGTTTGCATTTTCGATTTTTACTTTCTGTGTAACTGCAATTTTTTCATTTGCACTGTCAGGTTTTTTTCTTAAACTTACGCAAAAAGAAGAATGTCCCGAATTTAAAGATTATACTGTCGGATTTACAACCCCGGTAACCGCGATACTTAAAAAATTATTAGAAAGTTTTATGATTTTTCTATGGTCTCTTTTAGTTATAATCCCATCAATCATCATTCTTGCTTTAACCGGTGCATTTTCAATTTTAAATGCCGCAGGAATATTCAGCATTGATAATCTGGAAAATTTAGATAAATTTGAAAATGAAGAGTTTTTAAGAAATTTTCTTACAGAAAATATTGAATCCTTCCTTGTTTTCTTTTCGGTTCTATCAATTGCACTCATTGCGCTTCTTGTTGTCATGGTGAGAAAACATATCAGTTACAGTCAGATGAACAGAATACTGGTTGAAAATCCTGGAATGGCTGTATCCAGAGCAATGAGTATAAGCATTGAATATACAAAAAAACATATAGGAGATCTTTTCTTCCTTTCAATCAGTTTCTTAGGATGGATTCTTCTTGCGCTTATTGCCGGATATGCAATTGCAATGCCTTTTAAGAAAATTTTACCCTCTCTATATGAATATCTTAAATTATGCCTTCCTCAACTTGGCTTCTGTTTTATAATTCCATATACAAAGACTGCTCACGCCTATGCATATCTTTATATGAAACAGGAAGCTCTTGAGCATGGGAAAATAAAAATAAATACTATCATTCAATAAGGAGATATATTATAAAATGGAAACTTCTAACAACATACAGCCTGTAAAACCTGTTAAAAAACAGAAAAAATCTTCAGGTCTTGCCGTATTAATAATTATTGTTGTTCTTCTTTTGGGCTTTGCATGTTTTACATTTTTTGATGGCGGAAACAGTTTAGTTTCATCATCTTTTTCAACTTCACCTATGGGTTCAAATGAGGTCTTTAAGACATTCAGCTTTAGAAGCCAGAATTTAAATTCTACACCGATGATTAATTCTGATTACATTGCAAAGATTTACATCACGGGAATAATCCAGAAAGAAAACAAAACTTATAACCAGAAATGGCTTCTGGATACAATTGATACTTTAAAGAACGACAGCAGAAACAAGGGAATCATCCTTTTTATAGATTCACCTGGAGGATCAGTTTACGAAGCTGATGAACTTTATCTTGCACTTTCTGATTATCAGTCATCTCACAAACCTGTATGGTCTTACATGGCTTCTCTTGCTGCAAGCGGCGGATACTACATAGCATGCGGTTCAACACATATCTGTGCAAACAGAAACACACTTACAGGTTCTATCGGTGTAATTGCAGGACAGTCTCTCGACCTTACTGAATTGATGCAGAAATATGGAATTAAATCTAAAACATTTACTGCAGGTAAAAATAAAAACATGCTCAACTACAACAATCCTTTAACAGAAGAGCAGGAAAAAATCATGCAGTCAATCGCTGACGAATGCTACGAACAGTTTACAACAATTGTTTCATTCAATAGAAATATTCCAATTGAGCAGGTTAAAACAATTGCAGACGGAAGAATCTATACTGCAAAGCAGGCTCTTAACTTAAAGCTTATTGATAAAATCTGTTCTTTTGACGAAGCTGTAACTGAAATGCGCGCAAAGTTTGATCTTAGCGGTGTAGAAGTTGTCGATTATAAATATGTTCCAAAGCTAAGCATCTATGACATGCTCTATAATCTTGCGTCAGGTGTAAAGCCACTTGCACAGAGCCCGGAAACAAAGCTTATCGAAATGACAGAAAGCAGCGTTCCATATCCTGCATATATTTATGAAAAATAGTATTTTTTCTAAGAAAAAAATATAAAAAACAGTATTTATATTGTATGAACAATATAAATATAAATAAAAAGAAACGGCCAGTTTTAGCAATTCATAAAATCTGCACCGTTTCTTTTTTTATGTCATGCGCATGTTTTCTCTGTACATTCATTTTCGGCTGCAGTTTCCCGCTCGAATTTCCCAGAACAGAAAAAATACTTATCGAACTTCCGGCATGGGACAACGCAAGCTACCCTGTTCTTGAAAACTGGAAAATAGAAATCACGGACTCTAAGGTTAACCGGATCTTTTATATCAATTCGAATGAAAAAATATTTTCATGTACAGTCACAAAAGATTCGATAACATCAATTCTTGCATATCCTGTAACAGAGCCAGATTTTTTTTACCCCGCAGGAACTATCTATCCTTCTGCCGATAACGGTCACAGTACTTACATCAATCAGACTAAAACATACCGTGCACAATGGCATAAAGGAATTACTTCAATTACACTAAAAGAGCTTTTATTAATGCGCAGCGATAAAACCACAAATGCTTTGAAATATTTTAATTTTAACAAACTTGATGAAACATTTTTATCAAAGGATAAAAGTGCATTTGAAAAATATGATTCTTTATCAACTAAAAAATGTACAACCGCTTTTAACACAGACATAGAGACATTAAAACAAAGAATAATCAATCCGCCATCAAGATTTACAGTTCCATATTTTAATACAAAGTCATATTCACTCTCATCATTAAAAAATCATGACAGTTCAGCACATGTTTTTTGTCCATATATTCCTTTAAATGAATTTTCAAAAGAAAAAGGCTGCATTACAATTCAGACAGAACCACCGAACTGCAAAACAGCCTTTTTGTATAAAGGGCAGCTTCATTATTTTAATAATAAAGAACTCATTCCCTATTAATTGTGTTTATTTTTTTGAAATCTTAACAAACCATCCTGCACTCAACTGAGCATTTTCATCAAGCGAAATAAAATAAACGCTGTCCTTAAACCAAATGGCACCAGAAGCAACCTTTTTGTTTTCTTCATTATAAACAGCAACCTTTGTACTTCCATCATTCTTTACATTTGCTCTTGCTCCAGACTGAATGTAAGCAATATAATTTTCTCCTTCTGAAGAACCAAGAATAAATCCATCTACCTTTGAACTTGCTGCATATGCATCAAGCAGGATACCCGTATTACCAAGTGCATTTTTTACACCGAAAATTTCTGATTTATATCCTTCTACTTCATTCTGGAGTCTTGCATTTTCAGTTTTGTAATCATTAATTTTTGTAACAGCTTTTGTCGCAACAGAATGCGCCATATCATAAGCAATTTTCTTTTCTGAACTTACAACCCCCGACATTCCGTTTCCATAAGGAATTGCACTGTTAAGATTGCTCAATGCTACATAGTTTTCATATTTCTCTTTAAGCTGATATATTTCCTGAGAGAATTCTTCATCAGGATTTGATACAGAATTAATGATTGAATCTGCATCAAACGTATCAACTGGAGCAACCTCTATATAATTCTGAACAATAGATTTTGCATTAGCATCTTTAACTACAGGATCAAGTTTTCCGAGTTTTGCTTCATAATAATTTGTAACATCATTAACTGCAGTTCTCTTTTCCTTGTAACTTCTTTCCTGATCAGAAGCCATTGCTGTTTTGAGTTCTTCAATTTTTGCTTCATACTCTTCAACAAGCTGTTTCTTTTCAATCTCATGAACCTGACGCTGCGAATCCATTTCTTTTTCCCAAGCCTGAGCTTTTTCGACGTTTTCGCTGTCAAAGTTTTTAAGCTGTTCTTCATACTGTTTTAATTCGATTTCTGCAGCACTGATTTTTTCATCATATTCTTCATGCGCAGCTTTAACTGTATCTCTGTAAGTCTGAAGAACCTTTTCTTCTCTTTCGATTCTACTCTTTTTAGGAAGATTAAGTTTTTTGATATAAACTATATCTGAATCTCTTGTGCGCTTTGCCTGATCAATTCTTCCATCAAGTGCCGCCTGAAGCTCTGCTTTATTTTTTGAAGCCTTTTCGTAGAGATCCTGAGTTTTTGAAAGAGCATTAAAAAGATTTCTGAGATTTAAATCTTCAAATGCTTCGAGATTAACTTCGATTTCACGGTTAGAAACCGACATTCGCGTTACAATTCCCCATGTAAGGAGAATTACTCCCACAAGAGTCAGAGAAAGTGTTAACCATATTTTTGTATCTTTATTCTTTCTTGTCTTTGCATATTCATTTTCAAGATCGTAACTTGTCACCTGTTTCTTCTTACGAAGCGGAATCAATTCATCCTGTAAAAAGAGGAGAACTTCGTTACCTTTTCTTTTTTCCGGAAGATTAGCAGTATTATCCAAATCTATAACCGGTTTTATTTTGTTGTCATTTCCCATATTCCTCTCCATTTAGCAGGTGCACTTTTGCGTCCCATTCTTGTTAAGAATACTTCTGATACTTCAAGATCCGCTTCTTTAAACTTTTTGCGGGCCTTTGTCCAATCTCCCTTGTAATAGAAAGCAAGTCCTTCTTCAAATACATCATACTTTTCTGAAAGTGCAACAGCACCCTGAACGTAAGTATCAATAGGGAAATAAACTTTCTTTCCAGTTGTCTTTCCCTTAACCATTACTGTATCAATTTCGTAGAACCTGTATCTCTTTGATATACTCTCTGCTTCTTTTTTAATATATTCAGAAACGATGACAGGAAGATGATATTCTCTTGTCAAACCTTCAAGACGGCTTGCAGAGTTTACATTATCTCCGATTACTGTGTTTGCCATATGTTCATCAGAACCGATATTTCCGTAGAACACAGTTCCACCATCAATACCAACACCAATATCAAGAAGTACAGCTTTATAAACACGGTCTTCTGCTGCAGTAAGTTTTCTCTTCTTTTCGATTTCTTTTCTGCGTTCTTTCATTTTTTCACGGAGTTCTGCAGTAACATTTGTAATTTCCCATGCTGCTTCTATAGCCTTAACAGATTTTTCAGCACCTATATGTTCAGTACCGAAAATTGCAAGAATTGCATCACCAATAATAGAACCTATTACACCGGAACTCTGATGTACATTGTGAATTACTTTGTTATAATGAACGTTCAATACATCGATAATTTCATTTCCTAAAGTTTCTGTTCTATAAGTAAAACTCTTGATATCTGAGAAGAGAATTGTAAGTTCTCTCTGCATACCTTCAAGAGAAATCGGATTATTTGCATACGCTTTGTTTACAACATCTTTCGAAACAAATTTCTTGAATGTATTTAAAAGGTTGTTTACCGAAACAGAAAGCGCATTAAACGATGCTGCAAGATAAGTAATATCATCATTTGAAGCATCATCTATATTGATAATTCCAAGCTCCTGTCTCTGCTGCATTTCATAAAGATCATTTGTAATCTTTTTAATGTTCTCAAAGATTTTATTGAACATAAAGAATCCGAGACACATGAATACAAGAGTAAGGAAAATGATAATTCCACCTGTAATAATAATTACAGTCCACATCTGTTTTATAGAATCCGAGCGTGATTCAGCACGAACGAAATAGCAGTTCCAGTCATGGTGATACTTATAAACACCATAGTATTCACCATTAGCAGTCGTAAAATTAATCGACCCCTGATCAACACCTGCATCAAAATCAGCATTAAGTTTATCAAGAACCTTTACATCCGTAAAAGTCGTCGTTTTAAATGATGGATTACTGCAGATAAAAAAAAGCATCTTTCCGGTTCTGTCAAAAGCGAACGCACAGCTGTTCTTCTGAGAAAAACCGCTTTTTGACGTCTTTTCAAGAGATTCAATACATTTTTCCCTTTCTTTTGAATAAGAATAAATCTGATACTGATTTCCTGCATTAATATACAGTTCCTTAAGCTGATTAACCATAAGCTGGTTAGTCAGTTCTGTTTTCTGATTTTCAGAAAGGTGAATTGATATGAAATTTGTCGTAAAATTTGACAAAAGGATAAGAAACACAAAAATTAACAGAATTTTTGCTGAAATTGGAATAATCGGTGTATTACCGACATACTGAAAGACTTTCTTCTTCGGCACTTTTAGATTAACCCCCGGAATAGCCATTTTTTCAAATTTTGCCATTGCTTAATTTGAAAAACAATTATAGATTATTATATCATGGATTCTATAGAAAAAACAGAGAAATTAGAGAAAAAAGAGAAAAACATAGTAAAATCTGGAATTAAACTGTCATTTTTAACTTTATTGTCACGCATTCTTGGCGTAATCAGAGAAGCTGCAAAAGCTCATTTTCTTGGAACAAGCGGATTTGCCGATGCGTTTGGAGTTGCCTTTCTTATTCCTAACCTTTTAAGACGTTTATTTGCCGAAAACAGCATTTCTGTAGCATTCATTCCGACTTTCCGTGGTTACATTGAAGATAACCGGGATAAAAAAGAGACGCAGGAATTTATAAATTCAACCTTTACCCTTATCACTTTTTTAACGACACTCGTTGTCATAATCGGAACAATAATTACTCCGCTGATTGTAAAAATATTTTATAAAGACAGTTCATCGGACATCATTGCAGAAACTGTAATTCTTACGAGAATCATGTTCCCGTATCTGATTGTAATTTCAATTGCAGCTCTTTTTCAGGGGCTTTTAAACACGCTGAATATTTTTTCGCCGTCAGGTTTTACTCCAGTTCTCTTTAATCTATGCGTAATTTTTGGAACTATAATTTTACAGAAAAAAGCAGGAAACCCGGCACGTGCAATGGCAATCGGCGTCACAACCGGAGGAATCATTCAGGCACTTTTTCAACTTCCATTTGTCATTAAAAATGGATGGAAAATTAATTTAACTACACTCAAAAAAACTTTTACAAATCCAGGAACTAAAAAAGTTGTATCTCTCATTGTTCCGACAATAATCGGAATGGCAACCTATCAGCTTAACGATCTTGTTTCTACCGCACTCGCAGGAAGAACAGAAGTCGGTGTTGTTTCAAGCCTTCAGTATTCTTTGAGACTGCAGGAACTTATTCTTGGAATTTTTGCCGTCAGCATTGGAACTGTAATTCTTCCTGATTTGACAGGTCTTGCAAAAAAGAAACTCTGGAATGAATATAATGACATGCTTACAAATGCAGTAAAAATAATTGCGCTTGTGTGTGTTCCGATTACTTTCTATTCTCTCATCACAGGAAGAGAAATCATCTCTCTTGTATTTAAAAGCCGGGCATTTAACGACGATTCAGTAAACCTTACATTAAGTGTTTTTATATACCATATATCTGCACTTTTCTTTATCGCCGCAAACAGAATTATTTCTCCTGCATTCTATGCCCAGGGAAACACAAAATTACCGACACTCGCAGGAATAATTTCCTTTATAATAAACATTATCCTTGCAATAGTTCTTACTTATTTCTTAAAGGGCCCTGGAATTGCACTTGCACTTTCTCTTTCAAGCGTTGTTAATACAGTTTTACTTTTTGTCTTTCTAAAGAAAATTGATGTATCAGGTGCAGGAACAATTGCTGCAAAATCAATGTTCTACTGTTTAAAAATGGTAATTCTTTCTTTTATTGCTGCAATTCCTGTTTATTATACTCATCCGATATTCGTCAAAAAATTTATTTCTCTCGGAAGATTTTTAGGAAACGGAATTCCATTATTCCTTTCATTTGCTTTTTTTGCATCAATCGGACTAATCTTACTCTTGATTACAAAAGATGAAATATTATTCTCTATCATAAATAAATTTCTACAAAAAGGTAAATCAAAATGAAAAAATTTTCAAAAGATGAAATGAAAAATATATATAAACATCGCCGTGATTTTTTAGCACGTTTCATGAATGACAACGGAATTGATGTCATAGTAATTATTGATAACGAAGATACAAGAGATGCAAATTTAAGATATTTCTGCGGACACATCTGTGACGGAATCCTTATCATAAAAAATGACGGTTCCTGTTTTTTAATTCCATGGGATGTAAACCTTGCTAAAGATTATGCATTTGCAGATAAAATCATTCCTTTTACACGATATGAACGTGATAAAATTAAAGCAATCTCTTCTGTTCTAAATTCATTTCCGGCCAAGAGTAAAATGGTTGTAGAAATTCCTCCGGTAACCTCTTACCCTGATTTTCTAAAAATCATCGATGCAGTGCCAGGATGGGATGTACGCTGCAAAGAAAACAGTGCACACAGTTTTATTGCTGCAATGCGTGCTGTAAAAGATGAATACGAAATCAGCTGTATAAAAGAAGCTGCAAAAATTGGTGACAAAATCATTAATGCTATAGAATCAAAAATTAAAAAGAATAAAATAAAAACAGAAACTGACGTTGCTCTATTTATCGAAAGCGAATGCAGAAAACATGGCTGTGAAAAAACAGGTTTTGATACACTTGCTGCAGGTCCTGAAAGAAGTTTTGCCATTCACTGTTTCCCTAATTACACTTCTGGAAACTGGCCTGATAACGGACTTTCTATTCTTGACTTTGGAGTTGTTTACAACGGATACACAAGTGACACAACACTCACAGTTGCAAAGGGAAAGCTTTCCCCTAGCCAGAACAAATTGATTGAACTTGTTGAAAAAGCTGCAGAAGTAGGAAAACAATTCTATAAAAAAGATATTCCATTAAGACTTGCTGCATCTAAAGTTGATGAAGTTTTCAAAAAAGCAAAAAGAAGCATGCCTCACGGACTCGGACACGGGATAGGTCTTGCCATTCACGAATTTCCGTTTGTAAGACCTAAAGCAGAACCTGAAGTAGTTTTTATTCCTGGAATGGTCGTAACACTCGAACCGGGTCTCTATGATAAGGACCTCGGCGGTGTTCGTCTTGAAAATGACATTCTTATTACCGAAACTGGAAACGAAGTTTTAACCAATTCAAGAATAATAAGAATAGATTAATTTAGATTGCTTTAAATCTGTTTATAAAACCAGAAACGATTCTCTCAACTCCAATGGAAAGATCTTTGTCATTAAGATAGTCTGTAAGATTCCTTACATTTATCAAAACATCAGAAGCAAGTCTCATTCCCTTATAACTTAACGGAACTTCTTCTTCCCTTACATATTTTGCAAACGCACCTGTGTCACGGAGGTTCTGAGAAGTTTTTAAAAGCCCCTTGTTTCCGGAAAGACGTCCGATTATATAATCCATTCTAAGTCTGTTTTTGCTCTGTAAGAAATTATGTTTTGCATCATCAGGAAGACTTTCTCCGAGTGCTCTCAAACTCTGGAAAAGCTGAAGCGCTTTACGAACTTCTTCGAAATTCTTTTCAGGGATTTCATCCCTTTCGTCAAGCATTTTTTCAAACTTCGGAAGAATGTCATTAATCATATCCATTTTTTCTGCAAGTGCTTTCTCTGCAGCTTCTCTTGCCATTTCTTCTGTAGAAGCTTTTACTTCTTCTGCAGCAGCTTTAACAGCATCAAGTGCTTTTTCATTTAAGAAATTTTCAGATTCTCTTGCAATCTGTGCAGCATCAGCAGCTTTTGTTGCAGCATCCCATGCTTTTTCTGCAGCACTGGTCGCTCTATTTGCTTCGTCCTGGGCTTTCATCATTGTATCCATGAGACGTCGTGTATCACTGTCCGAAAGTGAAGCCTGTTGTGGTGGATACGGATTTGGCGGTGTCTGATACTGAGGAGGATATGGATTTTGCGGCGGCATCTGATATGGAGCCTGATACTGCGGCTGTTTTTCATCAAAACCAGTATTGTCAAAATTATTTTCAGACTGAACCGGCATGTCCGCAAACGGATCATCAAGCGGCGGCATATCATTATCCAGATCCGAAAGCTGATCTCTTAAAGATTCATCACCAAGATCAGGTCCCAAATCTGCTTTTTCTTCTTCAGATTCTTTTACAGGTGGGACTGTATCAAAAAGATCATCTTCTTCATCATTTTTCTGCGGCTTTTCCGGTGCATTGTTTCTTTCTGATGGATCTACAAGATTATCAAGACTCTGAAACTGAGGTTCTTTTTCTTCTTCCTCTTCCGGCAATTCTTCTTCAGGAACTATATTACCAGGCCCTGTAAGGATACTTTCATCTTCTCCATCAAGTGCAGCAAACGGATCCTGATCATTTTCTACAATCTGATCCGGGTCCCAGCTTTCTGATTTCCATAAATCAGAATCTGTAGAAGAAGCCTCGTCATCAATCAATGACTCTGCAGTTTCCTGTAAAGTAGGTTCAACTTCTTCTGTCTCCTGAGCTTCTTCGGCCGTTTCTTCTGCAACTGCTTCTTCTTCCTGAGGAGGCTGTTCTTCTTCAATTGTGCTTAATCGTTCTGTAAGCTTATCAAGATAAACTTTTGCAAGTGCATTGTTTTTATCTGCATTAACTGCCTTTTTAAAATTTTCAATTGCACTTTCAACATTATCAAGAGAAAGAAGCATTAAGGCATAATAAGTTAATCCGACAGAATCAGACGGTTCCAGATCAACATACTGTTTTATGTAATTAAGGGCAGAAGTAAGATCTCCATTCTGTTTATATCTTTTCGAAGCATTTGCAAGATATTTATGATAAGAAGGATCGAGCTGCTTAATCTTATTATAAAAACCGAATGCTTTATTTTCTTCTTTTCTGAGAATAAAATATTGTCCAGCAAGATCCAGAGTTTCTATATCTTCTTTATCTATACCGAATAGCTTATTTATTTTAGAAGATGCTGTTGCCGTTCTATTAGCAGAAAGAAGGATATACACAACTTTCTTTAAAAGATCTGTATCATCACCATACTTCTGTTCAGCGCGGTTAATATATTCAACAGCCATAGAAGTGTTCCCGCACTCTTCCATTGAAGATGCAAGACCAACAAGTGCTTTTTTATTTTCCGGTTCAAATGAAAGCGCTTTTTTATATTCTTCACCAGCATCAAAATAATCGCACTGATTCATCAAAATATTTCCCTTGAGGACATACATTTTGACGTCACGCGGATTTATCATGAGCGCCTGATCAACAAGCTCTTTTGCTTCTTTTGTTTTATTAAGTTTTACAAGAAGTTTTGAATAATCAGAAAGAGCATCATGCCATCCCGGTTTTGAACGGAGGGCTGCTTCATATTCTGCAATTGCATTTTTTAATTCATTCTGTTTTTCATAACTCTTTGCAAGATTTAAATGAAGAACAGGATGATTGCAATCTACTTTTAAACCTTTAAGATAGGTCTGTATGGCAGAATGGGTTTCTCCTCTTTTCTGATAAATAGCACCAAGGTGGTTATATGCAAGAACATCTGTCGGATTTAACTGAATTACGGTTTCAAAGCATTCAACTGCTTCGTCATATTTTTCCATGAACTTGTAAGTAAAACCTAAGTTGTAATAAACCTGTGCAGTTCCTTTGTTAAGTTTTAATGCCTGCTGAAGAACCTGAATTGATTCATCATATTTTTTTAAACGACGATAGATTCCGCCAAGACTGGTGAGTGTAGAATAATCATCCGGTTTTTTTTCGTTAATCTGTAAAAATATCGGGAGAGCTTTTGCATCATTTCCACTTTTTACATAAACACTTCCGAGTTTTTCTAACAGATCAATACTATTCGGAATCTGCTGTAACAAAGTTGAATACAGTCTTGCGGCAAGAGCAAAATCTCTTGATACAACCGCAGCGTCAGCTCTACTTCTTAACAAATCATTATCAGCCATTTTCGTTCTCCAGGTCTATCTTGCTTTTCCAGGACGGGCAAAAACTTCATCAGAAAAATTACCTATTATTCTTCCATCTAGTTTTGAATATGTTGCAACAGCAAAATAATATATCGCACCGTTCTTTAATCCATTTAATCTTATATTATTTACATTTCCAACTTTAATTGGTGATGAACCTTCCGTACATATCACACCAAGATACTCACCAGGTCTATTTCCATAATAAACCAGATAACCGGCAGCCGTATCATCAAGTGAGTAATCCCAGAACAAATCCACATAACCATCACCAGGAACGGCTTTAACACGAGCAGGTGCAAGTGGAAGCGGTGGTTCATAATAAACAATTTTTATTTCAGAAATTGAAGGAGATTTTTTTCCATCACCATCCGGATAAAGCTCTGCGGCAAGTTGAAAATATTTTCCGGAAACTTCTTCTATTTTTTCACCTGGTTTTATATTTTTCCATTCAGGATAAGTATCTGTCCAGTCGAAAAAATTATTTCCACTTCTAATATAATATCTGATTTCTGTTTGCGAAGGAACAGATTCAATGGTTTCGATTCTTCTAATAACTGCACCTGGAACTGTAAGCACAGGCTGTGTTTCGAATCTTCCTCCTGTTACATTATATGTATCATATTTTTCCCCAGAAAGAGAATCTATACTTTCTGTTTTTGGTGAACCCGCATCACCTGCAAGATAACGTACAATTCTAAAATCATCTATTGAACCTGTATAAGAAGGACAGATAAAAACATCATTAGGCAATCCGAGTACAGGTTGATAAATTGTTCCACGTTCATGACCTGTCGAAGTAAGATATCTTAAATCTTCTGTATGCCCGTCAATTTTATATTCTAAAAGTCCTGTTTCTTCATTAAATGTCAAAACATGATGCATCCATTTATCGGGAACAACAGTTGAATAACTTTTTAAAACAACTTCACCTTTGTTACCTGTATATCCATCAAAAATATTTTTAAAATCCCATTCAACATGGCTGTTAACAAAAGTTGCACAGATCATCTGATACATCACGTAACTGTTTATCGTACGCGAAGAATTCCATGTAAAAATAATTTCTCCGTTTTCTGCAATCGATGGCTTTAACCAAAACTCAATTGCAAAACTTCCGACATTTCCTTCCGTTCCAAAAATTGTTCCAGGCTCACCTTTCAGCCTTAAACCGTTTCCACGGCCGCGGCTTATTCCACAGCCTTTTCCCATAACAGCATTATCAAAAATTACCAGAATATCTGTTTTCTGAGTACGATATTTATTTGTTTTGTCTGCTACCGTTTTACTTTCAAAATCGAGAAGCAGGTCTGTATTATCTGATTGTTTTCTTGAGTTTGTTGCAAGCTGAACTGATTTATATCCAAATCTTCCTTTTGTATAACTGATGCTTTCATTAACTGAAAACTGAGGCCAGCCTTTTTCTCCACCAAGAATATAACTCTTTTCCTCTGCAAACAAAGAAATTTCTGCAAACAGCACTAGACAAAATGTGAGTAAATTGATTATCTTTTTATTGTTCAAATTTAACATTTTAATTTTCATCACAATTATGAGTTTAAATAATCCGGTCTGGCAACAGTTACACGAAACCGCATTAAAAGCCCCCTCCTCAAGTGGAGTATATATGTGGCGGAACCCTCAGGGAACCGTCATCTATGTAGGCAAAGCAAAGAATCTCAAAAACCGCTTGAGTTCTTACTTTGCAGGAAATAAAGACTTAAAAACGCGTCTTCTTGTTTCCCATGCACAATCAATTGAATATATCACAACAGCAAACGAATACGAAGCGTTCCTTCTTGAAAACAACCTGATCAAAAAGTACAAGCCCCGTTACAACATTGATCTTAAAGACGGAAAATCATACCCTGTAATCAGAATCACAAAAGAAGAATATCCCCGTCTTTTCAAAACCAGATACGTTGTTCAGGATGGTTCTACTTATTTCGGACCATTTCCTGATGTAGCCGCACTCGATTCTTTTATCGATGCAATCTACAGAATCTACCCGATACGTGTCTGCAAAAAGTTCAAAAAGCGAACTTCTCCATGCATGTACTACCATATCGGCCGTTGTAAAGCTCCCTGCTGTGAAAAAATTTCAAAAGAGTCCTACAATGAATTTTTCGGCGAAATTTATGCCCTACTTGAGAGAAAAGGTGACAATACTATAGAAAAACTTACCATAGAAATGAAAAATGCTGCAAAAGACATGAACTTTGAAAAGGCTGCACGGCTCCGTGACGGTCTTTTAGCCCTTGAAAGGCTTCAGCACCAGAATATAGTCGAAGATTTCTCTCAGGAAGACAGGGATTATATTGCCCACTACAGAGAAGGTGAGCTTGTCAGTTTTACTGTCCTCAAAATCCGTGGTGGTAAAATGCAGGGCCGCGACAATTACCGTGTTACAAGCTTAAATGAAGACAACGAACTTTTACCTGAATTTATGAATGCATATTACACGGACGCAAAGGAAATCCCTCCGTCGATTTATGTGCCGACACAGGAAGGACTTGATTTTATTTCCCGCTGGATTAAAGAAACTTTCGATATTGAAGCAAATATAATTCTCGTCACAGATTCAATTGAAAATGCATCAAGACATAAAGCTGCAATTGAAATGACAATTCAAAATGCAAAAGAGGATATTATCCGCAGGCTGAGGGAACGAGGCGACATGCCGGCAATGCAGGAGTTAAAGGAGATTTTAAATCTTCCGACTCTTCCAGTCAGAATCGAAGGCTTCGATATTGCACATATCGGAGGAAAACTTCCGGTTGCATCTCTTATAAGTTTTTACAACGGAAATCCGGATAAGAAAAATTACAGGTACTTCCGCTTAAAGACAACTGATGGAATTATAGATGACTTTAATTCCATGAGGGAAGCTACAAGCCGTCGTTACACAAGACTCATCAATGAAGGTTCTGAACTTCCGGATTTGATTATGATAGACGGTGGAATTGGTCAGGTAAATGCGGTTGACGGTGTTTTAAAAAGCCTCGGAGTTGACATTCCGATTGTAGGTCTTGCAGAAAAGAACGAAGAACTTTACAGACCTCATAACAGTACACCAATTGTACTTCCAAGAAGAAGTGACGGTTTAAGACTTTTACAGAGAGTCCGCGATGAAACACATAGATTTGCAACAACACAGAATCAAAAATTAAGAACAAAATTCAATACGCAGAATTTATTTAAAGACATAAGCGGTATCGGAGAAAAAAGAGCTGCCGTTCTTTTAAAAAAATATTTCTCACTTGAAAATCTTTGTGAAGCTGATGCAAAAGAACTCTCAGAAGTTCTCGGTATAAAAACAGAACAGGCTTTATCAATTTTAAAAGAAGCAGAATCGCTTCTGAAAAAACAGAATGAAACAAAAGAAAAGTCCCGGCATTCACTCGGTGCAGTCGGAACTACATGGCAGAAAGCAGCAGAAAACCAATATACAATAGATCTTGCAGAAGCAGCACTGGAAGCTGCAGAGGAAGAACCTGAATATGGCGGAGATTCTGAAATAGATAACAGCGGCATTAATCAATCAGATGACAATAACTTGGATGAACCGGAGGAAACTGATGATTAAACATACAGGTCATGCTGATCTTCCGCTTCATACAGGAATAGTTCCAAAATGGCTTGCAGACAGAATGATGCAGATGGGAACTTTAATCGTAGAATCAATTATCGAAAACTTCGGTAAAAAAGAAGTTTTAGTCAGATTAAGTGATCCTTTATGGTTTCAGTCTCTTGGTGCTGTAATGGGAATGGACTGGCATTCTTCTGGAATTACGACGAGTGTAATGTATGCACTAAAGCGTGGAATAAATGCACGTGCAAGAGAATTTGGTTTATGTGTTTGTGGAGGCCGGGGAAAATATTCAAGACGTACACCTGATGAACTGAAATTTCTTGCTGATGCAACAGGACTTGACGGAACAAAACTCATCAACACAAGTAAACTCGTTGCCAAAGTTGATTCAACTGCTGTACAGGATGGATTTCAACTTTACATGCATAACTTTATTTTATCAAGTGACGGTGACTGGACTGTCGTTCAACAGGGAATGAATACAGAATTAAAAACTGCAAGACGTTATCACTGGAGTTCACAGAACCTGAGATCATTTCTTGATGAACCTCACACAGGTGTAACCGGTGAAAACCGTGGATTAATTTTAAATCTTACTGCAGAAAACGCAGCCCCAACCCGCCAGAGAATTCTTGACTTTACGAAAGAATCTCCTGACAGAACCTTAAAAGAAATTCAAAATGTGATAAAACACGATGACAGTAAAATATTGATTCCGCAAAAAAATGAAATCATTATACCAGAAGAAAATAAAATTCTAGTTCAAAAACGCGACATCGTAATGCCGGTACATCATGAAGTACGTGCAGAAGATGTAAATTTAAAACGGCTCGGTGCTGTTTTAGCTACAGCGTATGAATCTGAGCCGAAGGATTTTGAAAACCTTCTTCTCACACCAGGACTCGGCCCGAGAACAATTCAATCTTTAACACTGGTAAGCGAAGTAATATATGGAACACCATCACGATTTACAGATCCTGCAAGATTTTCGTTTGCGCACGGAGGAAAAGATGGGCATCCGTTTCCAGTCCCGCTTAAAGTTTACGATGAGTCAATAAGAATACTTCATGAAAGCATAGAGCGCTCAAAACTCGGTTATAAAGACAAAAACGAATGCATCAAGAGGCTCCACACAACAGCCCTCGAAATTGAAAAATACTGCAATCCTGTTGCAGATTTTGACAAAACAATAGAGCATGACAAAGAACACTCCAGAGAATGGGACGGGCGCTCAGAATAATTTTACAAAGATTCAAGACGCAAAAACCTGTAAAATTCTTAAATCAAAAATAAAAACTTTCCAAAAAATCAAAAATCTGGTGTATAATCTTAAGTATGGCACAGTTTGTATTTATTTTTCATTCGGATGATGAATCCACACCAATTGTAGCCCATGTTAGGGAAGAGTTTACACCGGAACTTGCAGGCTTATCGCTTGACGAAGTTAATACCTGCATTGAAGAAAAAAAGCCGGATATCGGAGTAATTTATCTTGGGCAGCACACAAAAAATTATGTCCAGCTCCTTCAGGATATTCTGACTAAAGTAAAGGGCATTCCTTTTATCCTCATTGGAACGCGTGATAACTGCAGACGCTTTCAAGGATATAACAATGGCGAAGAAAAACAATTTATTTTTCTCCCTATGGGAATGAATTCCGTAATCACAAATTTAAAGAAAACACTTCATACACTCCGCAATATATCAGAAGACGAAGAAGGAGAGTCAGAAGGAACAAAACGAAAACATATTCTCGTTGTAGACGATGACTCAGTTTATCTCAGAACTATAATGAACTGGCTTAAAGACATTTACAGAATTTCCGTTGTCAAAAGTGGTTCTGCTGCAGTTACATTCCTTCAGGAAAATACTCCTGACCTGGTTCTTCTCGATTATGAAATGCCGGAATGTGACGGACTTGAAACTCTGGCGATGATAAGAAAACTTAATCTGTGCGAAAATGTTCCGATTCACTTTTTAACAGGAATCTCAAGTTCATATGCAGTCCGTGAAGCAATCAAATTAAAACCACAGGGCTATATCTTAAAAAAGATTGATCGTGATGGTCTTATTCTTAAACTCAAAGAAATATTCAGTGGAAGCCAGTAATGAAATTTCCATTTTTATTAAATTTCCAGGATGAACGTGAAGAAAAAGAATTTAAAGCTTCATGCACAGCTGTAGATTCAAATAGAGTATTTGTTTATATCTCAATTATTTTTGCATTTGAAGTTTTTCTTCTCGTATATGATTCGCTTACTAGAAATACAGATTACTCTACCGTTCAATGGATTTATAGAATTTTAAACACATACATGGCAGCAATTTCTGCCATTTTCATTATCCTTAACATTACAAGACAGACATGGCTTTCAAAAAAAGACCCTGAACAAAGTATAAAAATTTTCAGAATCGCAAGCAGCGTATACGCAGTTTTACTTCTCGCAGGATCAATTGCAGATGCAATTACAGGAACCGTCTCAAGCGGGCGTGAAAATCTTACGATGTACTTTATAAGCCTCATGCTTGTTTCGTGTGTATTCTACGTAAATTCTTTTGTTGTTTTTTCTTCAGGTGTAGGTTTTTTCATTCTGTTTGAACTTTTTACCCACCTTACATCATATTCTTCACATCATACTTATGCACCATATCCGATATTCATCATCTTTATTACAGTTTCAGTTTCTTTTGTAAGAAGAAGCCAGCGTCTTGAACTTATAAGAAATTCTCTTATCATCAAAAAACTTCAGGAACAGGCTGAACGCGAAAACAAACTTAAATCACAGTTCCTCGCAAACATGAGTCATGAAATCCGAACTCCAATGAATGCAATAGTCGGAATGAGTGAACTTGCACTCGATTTTAATCTTAATGATACGGAAAAAAACATTATAAGACAGATTCGAACTTCCGGGATAAGTCTTGTTGGAATTATAAATGATATTCTTGATTTTTCTAAAATCGAATCAGGGAAAATGGAAATTGTTCCTGAAGATTATGAACTCGTAAAATTAATGAATGACATTGCAAATGTCGTTCTTGTACGTCTTCAAGGGAAAGATGTTGAGCTTAGACTTGAAATTGATCCTTTGCTCCCTTCAGTTTTAAATGGCGATGACATGAGATTAAGACAGATTCTCATAAATCTTGCAGGAAACTCTGCAAAATTTACAGAACATGGACATGTTGCAATCCGCGTAGAAAACCTTCAGAATTATGAACAGCGCGATGGTTTAAGGATAAGTGTAATCGATACAGGCGTAGGAATCCGCAAAGAAGACCTCGATAAACTTTTCGGAGCATTTCAGCAGGTTGATATGAAGATGAACCGAAACAAAGGCGGAACAGGGCTAGGACTTTCTATCTCAAAAAACCTTGTGCAGCTCATGGGTGGTTCGATCGGTGTACAGAGTGAATACGGAAAAGGCTCTCTTTTCTATATAAATGTTCCACAGAAAATAGTTGATGCAACAACATGTTTACAGAAATATCTTCCGCTTTTTGAAGCAGCAGACAAACTTGCAATTAAAACAGATACGGATTTCTATAAAGTTGAAAATCTTACTGTCATTCCGGTTGTTTCACTTTTAAACAGACCTGAATTTGCAAAGCTCTTTGCAGAAAAAAACACAGAAGTTAAATTTACTGCACCAGATGCAAATGTACTTGTAGTTGATGACAATGACGTGAATATACAGGTTGCACAGGGCCTTTTAAGGAAATTCGCTGTAAATCCTGACTGTCTTACAAGCGGATATGAAGCATTGGAAAAAGTATTTACAAAAGATTACGACATCATATTCATGGACCACCAGATGCCGGGAATGGACGGAGTTGAAACACTTCAAAAAATCCGTGAAAAAGAAAAAAATGACGGAAGTCATAGAATTATTGTCGCCCTCAGTGCAAATGCAATTAACGGCGCAAGGGAAATGTTCATCAAAAATGGATTTGATGACTTTGTTGCAAAACCAGTACAGGGAAAAGATTTTGGCGAATGTCTCATAAAACATCTTCCAAAAAAACTTATTATAAGAGCAACTGGAGCAGAAGACGAAGAAAACGAAAGTACAATTCCACAGGATTTTCCTTCTGTGAAAAAAGAAAAAATTGATATCGATTTTGCAGTCGGCAACGCAGGTGGAATTGACAATTATCTTGTCATTGCAAAAACTTTCTATAATTCAATAAGCAATAACTCAAGTCTTATTGAATATTATTTTACAGAAAAAGACATTAAGAACTATACAATTCAGGTTCATGCATTAAAAAGTTCTGCACGAATAATCGGAGCTGCAGATCTTTCAAAAAAAGCAGAGTATCTTGAATCTCTCGGAAAAAGAATTCAACAAAACCCAGATGACCCTGTAAAAGAAAAGATTATAAAATATACACCTGTTCTTCTTAACCTCTACCGTTCATACACAGACGATTTAAAACCGATTGTCGATTACGAAGCAACAAGAGCAATTCAGACTGTAAGTGCTCAGGATGAATCTGACGGATTAACTGAAGAACTTTCAAAAGAAGATCTTCACGATATTTTCCTTCGTATTGCAGAAGCTGCTAAAAACTGCGACCTTGATACTGCAGAACAGGAATTTATTGCAATAAGAAAAGCAAAATTTGATCCGTTAATAAAAGAAAAAATAAAGGAACTTGAAGATGCGATAGACAGCATTGAGCTTGAAAAAATAACAGAACTTGCAGAATCCCTTTCCAATTTATACTGAATCAATTTTAAATTTGTGATAGAATCTTGTTATGAAAAAGACAAATGCAATGAGAATATTAGACGGACTCGGTATTCAATACGAGGCTGAAGAATATGAAGATGACGGCGAACACGAACTTGCAAAAGGTGTTGCTGTCCGTATGGCAGAAAAATTACATGTAAATGCAGAAACTGTTTTTAAGACAATCGTAATGAGAACAGAAACAAAAGAAATCTGTGTATTCTGCCAGAGTGCCGTAAGTGAAATAAATTTAAAGAAAGCACGACAGGCTGCAGGCTGTAAAGAAATTGTTCCAGTAAAACCGGAAGAACTTTTATCATTGACAGGCTACATAAGAGGCGGCTGTACTCCAGTAGGGATGAAAAAGAAATTCAGAACATTCATAGATGAAACTGTAATTCTCCATGATAAAATATGTATAAGTGGCGGTCAGAGAGGAGTTCAGATAAAGATTAAGCCTGATGATTTGATCCGAGCGACAGAAGCAACAGTCGTCGACCTTGAACTATAGCAGAAGATTTTCAAACCACTTAACACAATTTATGCTGAAAGAATCTTTACGATTTCGCCAACATAAATTGTATGCCAGTCATTATCAGAATACATCTGAGAAGGAATTTCTTTTCCGTATTTTGTAAAAAATTCAGCTTTCATATCCTGTGCGTAAAGTTTTTTACACACAAGTACAAGCCGTGATTCTTTAAAATACGGAACAGAAATCATACTGCCTTCTGAATCAATTTCTGCCATCCCGACAGTAAGACCCGTAGCAGAAACCTTATCCTGATCACGGCCACTAGCCTGACCACAATAAGCAAGCTGTTTTCTATATTCTTCACCGAGCACACAGAGAGAAAAAACATCTCCGTCATCAACAAAGCCTTTGGTAAAACGAGACTTCCTGATATAAACAGTAGCTGCATTTTTACCCCATAATACGCCCAGCCCACCCCAGGAAGCAGTCATCATATTAGTGCGATCCTTCTTCTGAGCCGTAATAAGCATCCAATCCTGGCCAATCATCTTAAACGGATTTTCATTTAATTGTTCCGGTAATATTTCTTTCATAGATTCATTATAATATGGATTTCTATAAAAGTCTTGTCCAAAATATTATCATTTAAAATAAATTTTCCCCAAGATGTTTTTTATCAAAAGATGTTTATATCAGTTTATCTTATTGAACTTGCTTCGTCTTTTGTTGCGGCTTTCCAGAACTGGCTTCGTCCAAAAGGTCCTACTTCACCGCGCATTTCAAGAGTATCCTCTTTAAATTTTTTTCCGTCTGCCTTATGGAATATAATACGGCATTTATATCTTTTTCCATCAGCCGGATCAATGATAAAGCCGTCTGCCCATTTACCTTCTTCAAGTTTTTTTAAATCCCAGATCCATGTAGCTCCTACAGTTTTAACTGTTCCGATATCAACATTGTTCATAAAGTTGTCGTAATGACGGCCTTTTCCACCGTTAGTTAAAGTGTCCTGTGGATAATCCGCGATAGAAAGCATCTTTCCATAAAGCTTTCCGTTTTCTACCCAGATCTGCCATCCTGCTGTAGGCTTGTTTGTTTTTTCATCGATACTGATCCAAAATCCCTCTGTCGGGTCAGCAGCAAAGCACAATGCACCTGCAAGAAATAATCCTGCAAATAAAGCTAACAATTTTTTCATTACTCTCTCCCGTAAAAAAATATAAATTGAATTATATCACTACTGCATACTGAATGCAAATTTTCAAAAACACCAGACTATTTGTCATTCAAGCATTCAAGAGCAGCCCAAAAACTTTCTTCATACTTATCTATTGTATTTTTTATAATTTCACTCTGCTCTTCTTCTGGAGCTGTATACTTTTCATCATTCTCAGTAAAATTAAATGCTTTCATTCCATGAAGATTTACCCATCGTCTGTCATATTTTACATTATTTTTTCTTACATACGCAATTGCATCATTTACAATTTTCTTTAAATTTTCAATATCCTGAAAAGTATATTGATTTATCAGATAACCAAACTGCTCATTTAAAACCGATACAATTTGTCTTGCTGAAATATCCTGACATATATTAGCATCAATCCTTGCCCTAAGCTGTCCTATGTAAAATATTTTAGATGCTTCATCCTTATTTTCTTCAAAATAAGCATTTGACAATACATATAAAACCGAAGGATTGTAAGAATCAAGATTTTTCAACACTTCTTTAACTGCCTTTTTGGAAACTTTTTTATCAGTACTTAAAAGTCTTTCTATTACTGCGATGTCCTTATCAACTTCAATATCTGAATAAGCAGGATTTAACGTTAATTCCGTTTCCTGACTGGAAACATGTAAAAGCGTCATCAATAAAGTAAAGATTACCAGAAATGTTTTTTTCATTTATAAATTCCTCCATAAATTTCTTATAAGTTTTTCTTGTATATATTCTATCACGTTTTATTATTTTGTGTTATAATTTTTTAATGACATTAAAAGAGCTGCAGAAAATTCTGTTTGAATACGAAGATAAAAAATATGCCGATTTTAACGCTAAATTAATTCCGGATATTCCGCGAAAAAAGATAATCGGGATTCGAAGCCCAAAATATAAAGATATTTTAAAGAGAATTAAAGATGATCCTGTAATTCCAAAGTTCCTTGATTCTGTTCCGCATGTATACCACGAAGAAAACTGTCTTCATGCACAGCTTATAAACAGGATGAAAGATTATGATGAATGCGTTGCAGCTCTTGAAAAATTTATTCCTTACATAGACAACTGGGCTGTAAACGATACTGTAAACCCGCCGTGTTTTAAAAAACACCGTGACAGGCTTATTAAAAAAATTCAGAAGTGGATTAAGTCAAAGAAAACTTACACACGCCGCTGCGCAATGAAGCTTTTAATGGCAAATTATCTTGGAGAAGATTTTAAGCCTGAGTATCTGGATCTTGCGGCAGATTTACGTTCGGGCGAATATTATGTAAACATGATGACAGCCTGGCTTTTTGCAGAAGCCCTGGCTAAACAGTGGGACTGTGCGGTAAAGTTTATCGAAGAACACAGACTTGATGCATGGACTCACAACAAGGCAATTCAAAAGGCATGCGAAAGCTTTAGAGTTCTGGATAAAAGAAAAGAATATTTAAAGTCGCTTAAGATTAAGTGACTTTAAACTTTGCACATATTTAGAAATTCTTACAATTCTTTCATATACAAAACTTCGTCTTCGACAACCTTTCCCATGACAAATTTTGTAAATGCTTTTACAAATGTCATTCCGTTTCGTTCTGCTACATGACGCGACGGAAGGTTATCTGATTTCATATACGAAACAATCTGTTTTACACCCTTACTTTTTGCAAATTCTGAACAGGCTTTTGCAGCTTCTGTCGCATAGCCCTTTCCCCGATATTCCTTTCTTAAATGATAACCTATTTCATGAAATAAGTCATCTTCAACCTGCTGCATTGTAATTCCGCAGTCGCCTATAAACTCACCGCTTTCTTTTTCGATTACAGCCCAGAGACCAAAACCATATTTTTCGTAATTTTCAATATTCCATTTTATCCAGTTTTCTACCTCTTCTCTTGTAAACGGATGCGGATAAAATTTCATCGAGTCTGAATCTGATAAAACAAGTGCAAGTTTTACAGTGTCATCAAGCGTAAGCTGTCTGAGTTTAAGTCTTTCTGTTTCAATAACAAATTCCATTTTATTTCTCCCTGTTATTATATTTTGTAATCTTCATCTTCTGCAAACCTCCGTTTAAAAAAGGCTTACAAGTAATTTTTTCTCAAAACCCCTCGTGATTTTGAACTAAAACAATTGCCTTAAACACGTACTTTATTGATTTTTTTTAAGTCGATTTTGATTTTAAATTTATCAAGCTTTGGCGCTAAATCTTTTTACAGAAATTACAACAAGCGGAACAAATAAAAACAACATAAGACCAATTGCAGAGCCGGCACCGTGTATTTTAGAAGCATATGCAAAAATTCCCTTTTATATTTTTAATTGACCTTATTGTAATTTTATTATAAAAAAATATATGCAACAAGTGTCATGGCAGGCAGTACAGGCTGTCACGCGCAATAAATTTTTGACGGAACAGGAGAGTACGAAACGAGCATCATTACAAGAATTAAAGGCGGAACAGATAACTGCTACATAATTTCTGAGGGCAGAAACGCAATACTGGTTGATACAAGCAGCGGTCCTGCGCGTGATATGGTTACAGCTGAATGTGACAAATACGATTTAAAGCTTATCGTACTTACCCACACGCATTTTGACCACGCAGAAAATGCTGCATTTCTTTCTAAACGTTACGGAGTTCCAGTTGCATTTCATAAAGCAGATGACGAACTTTTTGAAAACTATGACAAACAGACTCTTAAATGCTACGGACTCACAGGCCGCATAGTTTTAAATCTCTCTTTAAAGGTTCTTCGCGAAACAAAAGTTGAACGCCCGGAAAATTTCTTTTACATTAAAGATGGCGACGACTTAAGTAAATACGGCATCGATGCAAAAATCATTGAGCTTCCAGGACACACAAACGGCTCGATTGGAGTTGATGTTGAACAGAAATCTCTTCTTGTCGGTGATGCACTTGATAACTGGGTTAAACCTGCAATGGGTCATCTTTATTACAATCTTGACGACATTAAAAATAGTTATGATAAAATAAAATCACTCGGTTTAAGAACCCTTTATTTTGGACACGGCAAACCTGTTCCAAGCACAAAAATTTAAGACCGGCCTTTTAAGATTTTAAAAAGTTCATCAAAAGAAGAAGCGCAGTAATTGATGTCATATTCTTTTACTGCCTCTTTTATTTTGTCCTGATCCATCCCCTGACTTTGCGTCATAAACCATACAGAAGTAAGTCCGGCATTCTTTGCTCCAAGCATATCAGAAGTTAAAGAATCTCCTATAACCATACATGACTCTTGAGGCGCTTTTATTTCTTTAAGGACAATATCAAAATATTCTTTCGACGGTTTTGAAACTCCCATTGCTTCACTTATAAAAAGCCCGTCGATATATTTATCAAGTCCCGTAGATTTAATTCTTCCTTCTGCATTTACAATCGCACCGTTTGTTACGATGTAAATTCCTGATTCTGGTATTTCTTTTTTTATACGCTGAACAAACTCAAGTGCCCCTTCCATTAATACACCGTTTTCTGACATTGTTTTTATAAAATCGGTGTTGATTTTAAGACGGTCAACCTTAGAAGGGTCTTTATTGCATTTTTCGATTATATAACAGAAGCGTCTGTCAAAAAGTTCTGTCCGTGAAATAATTCCTTTTTCAAGCTCCAGCCACAGACTTTTATTGTATTCCATAAACGCATCGTAAATCTCATCAGAAAACGACATGCCGTTTTGTTCAAGAACAATTTTAAGCGCCTTCCTCTCCGACGCGTGAAAATTAAGCAGTGTCTGATCCAAATCAAAAAGAAAATTTTTAATCATGGCGGAATTACACTCTTTTCGTTAGTCTCACAGCTCTTTTTAAGATTCGCTCAGGAATTTCTTTTAATTTTCCGTTCATGCCGCCCCAGTAAACAGGCGTTCCGACAACAAGCACGTCGCAGCTTTGTAAAAGATTACCGATTCTGTGTGCATCATCAGACGGAAAAATGCAATTACCTGTTGAGCGGCATTTCATACAGCCAGCACAGAATTTAAAATTAAGACCTGCATTCTCATCTCCAGTAAATTAGCCGGCAACCTCAAGCTGTAAGTTATTAAAGGCTGTCCTGATCATATTATACACTATAACACGAAGAATATATAGCAAATTAAAGCCGCAAAGGAATACGCTGTAAACAACGGGTATTCTTTATTTACTTTTTATTGCAAATCAAGTGAAAAATCCCCGGTATTAAAAACGAAATCACAGCAGAAAGAATCACAACAGCAAAATATTTCCCTGCAACACCAAGCCATATTTTATCTAAAAGCTTTTCTACTATTAACAATACAAAAAGATGAACAATATAAGCACCAAATGCCTGTACAGAACACCACTGCCAGAATTTAGTACCCCAGTTTACAAAGGATTTAAAAAACCATACAAGTCCTGTACAAAGTGTTACACATAAAAACGATTCGTAAAATCCAAACCAGTGATAAACAAAACCGCCCCAGAATCCGTCTCCGCGAAGATAATTCCCGATACAGAACAAAACTCCGATAATAAATATAGTACACCCAAATGCATCTGACATTTTTTCAAACCAGTTGCCACGACCTGCCATTACACCAAAAATAAACATCATTATGTACTGAAGATAATGAGCAGGTTCAAACTTAAACGCCCATAAAAAAATCCATTTGTCCTGAGAATAAAAAAATCTTATTAGAAAACTTCCTGCACCCATGATAAGTACAAACACTGCAATAAATAAAACAGATAATTCAACCGGTTTTTTTTCAACAGCACTGTCAGTCTTATTAAAAAATTTTTCTGCTGCAAGACGAGCAAGCGCATAAATTAAACAGAACAAAAACAGGCTTCCTAAAAACCATGCATGACCTGAGTCTGGAGTTCCGCCTGCAAAACTTATAATTACAGAAAGTACTATAAATGGGACAAAGAGGCGCAAAACTTTTTTACCGGCAAAACTCAAAAAGCCCTGACGGTCAAAACTTTTCGGAACAAAATATCCGGAAATCATAAAAAACAACCCCATAAAAAATGCAGCATTCGTACTTAAAAAATGCCACATATACGGCATGCTCTCATCAGCGTTACTGGGAACAAAAGGCCAGCCTTCGCCACCTGTAAACGGTATCATTGCATGATGCGCAATCACAAGAACGGTCAAAAAAATTTTGAGGTTGTCGAGATAAAAACTGCGCGGTTGTGTTCCCACGTCAGAAATACGAGGTTTATTTCCCATACCGGAAATTCGCGATGTTTCTTTAAATTTTGTTTCCATAAAGTAAATCCTAATATACTTCTTTTTATAAATTCAAGTTGAATAAAACAAAACTCGATGTAAAATATCAAAATCATCCGCAGATTGATTAATAACGACATAAGGTTTTAAAAGTTTTATATATTTCCAGCAAAAACATATTCCAGATTTTCTTTTGCAATTTCGACAAGTTTTAGAATTGTAGAAATTGGTGTGGGCTCACGGTCTGTAAGATTAAACGTCGGAAAAAATCTCGTAATGTGAAGCGGGATTTTTTTATTGAACTGCTTTTCGAGGCCGGAAACCCATGAAGAGAGTTCATGCATTTCGTCTTCGCTGTCATTTCCTCCTGGAATAATCAGTGTTGTAAGTTCGACGTGACATGAAGTGGCGGCAGCCTGGATAAAATCTTTTACCATTTTAAAGTCACCGTCGAGAAAGTTTTTATAAAAATCTTTCGTAAATGCTTTAAGGTCGATATTCATTGCATCGATGTAAGGCAAGATTTCGTTTAAAACTTTGAGAGTTGCAGTTCCGTTTGTGACAAGAACATTCTGCATGTCAGCCTCTTTTG
This sequence comes from Treponema sp., assembly GCA_017553635.1. Taxonomy (GTDB): domain Bacteria; phylum Spirochaetota; class Spirochaetia; order Treponematales; family Treponemataceae; genus Treponema_D. The sequence goes on from JAFZKN010000007.1 coordinate 212,603, forward strand.
AAAGTTTTGCTGTGTCGCGGACAAACTCATAACCAATAAGAGGTTCATTATATGTAAAGGCAAGACCTATGTTGCCGCGTGGCCTCAAGTCCAGCGCGGTTTTTACAATCTCTTCGGGTTCGTAATAGTCTGCTTTGTTTTTATATTCAAAAGCTTTTTGTGACCATGAAATACTGTAGTTCTGACAGAAAGAACAGCGAAGATTACAGCCGTATGAACCTAAAGATAAAACCTTTGAGCCCGGTAAAAACATTTTAAGCGGTTTTTTCTCTATAGGGTCTAAAGCAACGGAAGTTAATTTACCGTAATTAGTGGCAACAATCTTTCCATCGCAACAGGTTCGTGCACCACAAAAACCTGTTGCATTTTCTTCTATGTTGCAATGTCTAAAGCATACGTCACAAACCGGCATATTTAAATCCTTATTTAAAGTCTCCCTCTTATTTCTAATAATGCCGCACCATAAAAGCTACGGCAATCGACATTAAAACCTCCTCACTGTTTACACATTAATTATAAAGCTTAAAAAATATTTCGCAACACTCCTTTTGATGAATCAATGCGCTCTGCAATAAGACATGCGTTTGTAATTTTTTCTAAAAACGCTTTATCGTGACTTACTACAATCATCGAACAGTCTAAAGAAGAGAGCGCATTTTCCAGAGCAAGTACACTTGTGATGTCCATGTGGTTTGTCGGCTCATCAAGAATTAAAAGCGAAAGAGGTCTCTGAACGGCAAGAGCTATCATGAGCTTTCTAAGTTCTCCGGGACTTACCTGCTGGTCGCTGGAGTTACCGGCACTACTGCCGGTACTTGTGCCGCAAGCAATAGAGTTCGCGCCAACAAAGTTTTTTGCACTAAGGCGTGTCGGTTCGCTTCCAAGTCTAAAAAGAGTCGAAAGCACTTCACCGCGCTCATCTTCTTCCAGTTCAGAAAACTCTTTAAAAATCTGTGCACACTTTTCGTCACTTATTTCCTGCGGAAGATATAAAAGCTCGTTCTGGCGGCCGGCTTCTTTAAGAAGTTTAATCACATGATTTACAAAAAGAGTTTTACCTGCACCGTTCTGTCCTGTAAGAGCAAGTTTTGTTCCGCGTTTGATTTCAAGATATGGAACTTCAAGCGCATACGAGCCGGCTTTTATTTGAGTTTCTTCTATTACAATCGGTTTTGAAAAATCTGTGTTGATTGCAGAAAAGCCTTCTTTGCGGCGAAGAGATTTTTTTATACTGTCGCGCTCGGATTCTGTCTGGCGGATTTGTGTTTCAAGATGCGCTTTTGCATCTCCTGTTATTCGGTCTTTCCCACTGATTCGCGCTGCATCAAGTCTTGCTTTTGCATCGTGATCACCTGCTGTCACAGTTTTTTTTGAAAGTCGTGATTTTGCACGAGCATTTTCTGCTTCGAGTTTTGCACTTCTCTGTTTTTCTGACGCTGCTTTTGAATTTAATTTTTCCCAGTTACCGCGCGACTGCTCGTTCCCACTCTGGCGAAGCTCTAAAGCCTTTGTAAGACCGCATGGATAAACATCACATGCAATACAGTCACGCCCGCCTGCAAAAGCCTGCGACTCGTTATAAAGATAAACTGTTTTTTTACAAATTGAATCTGCAAAAGTTCGGTCATGGCTTACCATAATGCCCGTACCATGAAAATCAATAAGCGCTTCCAAAACCATTTTTGAAGTTTCTGCATCAAGATGATTGGTTGGTTCATCAAGTAAAAGTACATAAGGCTGTTCAGCTAAAGCACACGCAATCTGAATTCTCTTTTTCTCTCCGCCAGAAAGTGTATCGTAACGCTCAAGCATTTCTTCTGTCACGCAAAGCCGTGAGAAAAAACGCCGTACCTCGTTGTCATCAGACCAGAACGCAGTGTAAAGATTTTGAGGAATCTCAGAAGTTTCCTGCGGACAGTAGATTACCTCATTTGCATTTACACCATCGGTACGCGTCCTCCCCGCACCCAAAATCTTTCCGCCGTCAGGTTCAATAAAACCTGCAATAAGCTTTAGCAGAGTACTTTTACCGCAGCCATTACTTCCGGCAACGCAAGTCCAGCCATCAGAAAATTGGACAGAAAAATCTTCAAATAGAGTTGAGTTAGAAGTTGAATAAGAAAAATTAAGATTAGATATTTGAATTGACATTAAAGACCTCCGAAATCAGAAGCCGCTGCAGCAAGACACGCCCCGGCCATCATCCCCGCCGGATAAAAAAATACAAATGTAAAACCACAACCGACTTCCATAATGAAATTTTATCTGAGAAAAAATCTGGAAATCAGCATCGTAGTTACATTGGCAATATGTCTCCTGAAAATTAATGTACCCGTATTTTACAGGAAGGCGCTAATGGGTGTCAATCGTGGAAGAAAACTGAAAAAATCGAGGTCACAATTTTTGACCTCAAGTTTGCTAAACACTCATGCTGACTGACCGCCAGGATTTCTATATTATAGCCATTTTAAACTTGATTTTATAGCTATCCTGATTTATCATATTATGCGAGCCAACTTTGATCAGGAGGTTTGATATGAACACAGTTCCAATTTACGAAGCAAAAAATAAGCTGCCTTTTTATATCCACCAGACAGAAGAATCTGGACCCGTTTTTATTTCACGCCACAATAAGACAGTTGTTGTTCTGCTTTCTTACGAAGATTACTGCAAAATAATTTCAAAAAGCCGCAAGGATACAATTCTCGATCGTGCTGCTGAATTCCGCAGAAAAACCGCAGGGCTTTTTACAAACGAAGACATTGATAAGATTTTTGATGTAAAAGATAAAACTCCGGATACATATGAATCTCATGTTTTTGACGGAGTATTTAATGACTGATTACAGCGAAGAAGAACCACATTATCTTTTAGATTCAAATATCGTTTCAGAAATCATAAAGCCTGAGCCAAATTCTAATGTAATAAAAAAAATTGCAGAACATAACTCTGACTGCGCAATCTGCAGTCCGGTCTGGCAGGAATTGTTATTTGGCTTATATCGTTTACCTGAAGGTCTTAATAAAAAACATCTTGAAAAATTCCTTAGAGATGATATTCAGGAATCATTCAGAATAAAAAATTATACAGAAAAAGCTTCTGACATCCATGCAGACCTTAGAGCAAAACTTGAAAAACTCGGCCACCCTACCCAGAAAGAAGACAGCCAGATAGCAGCAATCGCACTTGCAAACCACATGGTGCTTGTTACGAGAAACACAAAGCACTTTACTGCGATTCAGGAAGTAAGTGACCTTAAAGTCGAGAACTGGTTTCAAGCCACTGATGCATTCCGGGACCAAAGCTTTCGTTCGGGCGTTTAATAAATCCAAACTTTTCATAAAACTTTTCTTTTCCGTGTGCGGCAACAAGAACGGTCATGATTCTGTAACCCGGCTTAATCATTGATCTTATATGCTGCATGATATTTTCCATAATCGTGCGTCCAAGTCCCCTTCCCTGATATTGCGGGAGCACCATGATGTCTGCAACATAAACAACATAGCCGTAATCTGTAATGATTCTACCAAAAGCAACAGGCTGGTTTTTATCACGGATGCACCACATGATGGAATTTCTTAAACCTTCTGCAGCCTGTTCAACTGGAAAAGAACCAAACCCTACAGCTTTTCTCATTTCAAGATAATCAACTGGATCAATTGTATTTGTCATTTCAAAATCTTCATTCATATTTTTGCTCCACATTTTATATTAACAGACAAATTCAGAAAATGCATTAAAGTCAAAGTTTTTTTTAATCTATTCAATATGGACAAACTTCTTTCAATTAAATACAATTTATAGCAGGATGAGTGATACAGTTAGATTAATAAGCATTGTAATTCTTTTTGGGCTGGCTTTTTTTCTGTTTACAGGTCGGCGTGTTTTTGATTTCGGGTCATAAGCTAAGGAACAACAGCCGCAGGACCCTGGTTCTTATAGAAATCATTACCGCTCTTTTTTGAACCAGTTTTATCTGGTGATATTAAATATCCTCCATAGCACCAGCCGACTGTTCCAGCTTTTATCGGATTTCCGTCTCGGTCTTTTGCGTCTGATTGTACTTCTATCTTTACCCAGTTTGATGTTATTCCATCGATTGTTTCGGCTTTTCCGAGTTCAAGGATTTTTACTTTTGTTCCGGCAGCCATTACGGTAAGGACTTTAGACGTTGTTGCTTCTGCTGAGCGGAGTTTGAGGTTCTCGGAGACGAGCATTATTTTGTTTTTGGTGATGTTTGTGGAAGATGTTGATTTTGTTTGAGTAGTGGTTGTTTTACTTCCGTCGTAATCGCAGGAGCCGTCAGCGTGGCGGGGCCAGGTGAGTTTATCAATATCACAAGAATTATTTTTTACTAAATTAAATATTTCTTGCTTAAAATCATTATTTACATAGCAATAAGTTTCTCTTGGCTTTTTTTCTTTATCAACATAAACTTCAAGATAATCACCGTCTTTTTTTAGTCTAAAAACAACCATTTCTTTATAAAACAAATCATTGTATATATAATCTTGTCCTGCTTCATCTTTGTCTCTTGGGATAATTTTATTTGAATATACCAGAAATTCATTAGCATTAATTCTTTTAATCTTGCTTACAAAAAATTGTGTTAATCCAAAAAAACTACCTAAATTTAATGCTATATTTGATACTAATTGTGGAGAAATTCTTCTTTCATACCAATAAATTGTTCCAATATAATCATCATAAACAGTCATATCTTTTATATTTTTTTCTTCAAAATTATTTAGATAATTTCTGTCTTGTTTATAAACCATATCTATTGCATATTCAGGAAATAAATATAAACCATCATTTTCAAATACTGCAGAGCAGAAGTCATCTGGAAGTTCAGTTTTTAAATCTATATTTTTACAGAATTCTAATTTTATAAAGCTATCATCTTCAATCTTAGCAAAATAAACATTATTTGCAATAATTTCTTCGCAATAAACATTTTGAATATCAATTTTTGAGTTTTTGTCTAGTTTATATTGTGGGTTATTAAAATAATCTGTAACTAGGCAATTTTCCAATAAAATATACTCATTTGAGAATACAAAACTATAAGCAAAAAGTAAAAAAATAATAGATAATTTTTTTTCATATATTTATCACTCCTAAATATTTATCTCGTAAAAAGTAATAAAAACTAGGAAAATCTTATTACTACAGTAACCACAAACATCTTTACCGCAGCAGATATAATTCTGTAATTCCTTCTGGCATACAGGCAGTACGAGGGATGAGCTCTGTTTTCCAACAGGTTCATCATCTTGTTCTAACTGATTATTGTCACTTATTTTTTCTTCTTTTTTTTAAATCAGTATTATCTACTGATTTAAATTCTTCTAAATACCCGCCATAGCACCAGCCGACCGTTCCCGCTTTTATAAGTTTACCATCGCGGTCTATTGCACCTGCAATAACCTCAACTTTTACCCAGTTTGATGTTATTCCATCGATTGTTTCGGCTTTTCCGAGTTCAAGGATTTTTACTTTAGTTCCGGCAACCATTACGGTAAGGACTTTAGACGTTGTTGCTTCTGCTGAGCGTAGTTTGAGGTTCTCTTTTACGCTCATTGTTTTGTTTATAGAGACGTTTGACACATTCATTTTTCCTACTTCAACTTGAGTAGAAGAATTACCGTGTTTTGGTTTTATAACTTTTGACAAATCATCTGACTCCCCTTTTATCCAGTTTTCTATTTGAACACATGCCTCAGATGTTGTGCGAATTAATGTCTGGAAAAGATTTTTTTCAGATATTTCATCTATATACATATTCATATAATCGCCATCGAGTACAAGATAAATATAAAATGGGGTTTCTTTTTTATAAAGAGGAAGAAATTTTTCTTGTGGATGAGCAGTACGTTTTGTATATTGTTGAAAATGACTGTAAACTCTATAAATTTTATATTTTACCGAATTTTCCGATGTTTCCTCGGTTTTTACAAGAAAGGTTGCTTCATCTGAACCAATATAACTATTTCTCGCAAAAAAATAAAAACTATTAAAACCATAATAACCAAGAAAGAAATCATCCATTCTTGTAGAAGCGTTTTCAAATTGATTCTTCCAATCTTTCCAAAATGGTTCATTTTTATATATAATTGAGAATCTATCACTCTTACTATTTATTTGATCATAATAATATGACGGAACCCAAAAATAATTCTCAATAATCTCGGGAATTGTTTTTTTATTATCATCAAAAGATAAGAATTGAATTGGAACATATAAAATTTCATCATCTGCATTTTTAACACTTATTTCTATTTCTTTTGGAGAATTCGAAACAGAAAAGCCAATACCAGCTTCATCTCTCAAAAATAAGGACTCACCCTTTTCTAAAACTTCTTCTAATCCTAAATCATTTTTCCAGCTGCAATCTTGTACTACAGTAAACGAAAATGATTCTTCATATTCATAAACCTCACCCCAATCTTGTGCGCTTACAATCATGCTTAAATTCAAGATAAATAAAAATACTATTATTCGTTTCATTAATATCTTCCTTTCCATGTATTTGGATCGTTATAATTAAATGGATTTATCATTTGTTCCCATATTTCTTGATTTGGCTTTCTTTATATAGATAGAGAGACAGAATCTGAGGTAGATTAAAATAAACTATCCCAGTCATGCCAGCTTACATACTTAATGCCATTTATGGTGCAGGTAATATCTCCAAGATAGAAAACTACACCCTTACATTTTGTATCAGAGCGCAAGGAAACATATTTTCGTGTATTGGCAGAAAGTTTTTGTTCTGTATCAGAGTTACTTTTAATTTCAATTGCGTAGGTGTGCTTCCAGTCTGCAATTGTATCAACTTCAAAACCTTTTGAATCACGAAAAAATGAAAGCTCCGGTTTTTTACCAATATTGCAGCGGGATTTTAAAAGTTCGGCTACAGCAAAAGATTCTACAACTGCACCCTTATGCGGACTTAAGAGCAGCTCTTCCTTTGAATTAAGCCTGAGCAAATGACATAAAAGTCCTGTGTCTGTAAAATACAATTTTGGTGTTTTTACAATAGAACGCCCAAGATTGTTCAAATCTGGTTCGAGCAGATGAATGATAAAAGAAGATTCAAGAATAGAAAGCCATTGCTTTACAGTAGGTGCAGACACTCCAAGATTTTTAGAAATGCTTTCCATCGAAAGAAGCTGTCCCGAATAAAGTGCACAAATCTGTATAAACTTTTTGAAGGTTGAAATATTTGTTGCAGTTATGTGTTCCTTTACATCCAAATCAAGATAAGTATCTATATAACTTTCAAACCAGTCATCAGGGATAAAATGTTTTTCGCTGTCATAAAGAGGCGGGTAAAAGCCTTTGAAAATCAGATCATAAGGGCTTTGCGGAATCAGTTTTGCATCCTTTAATTCTCCAAGAGAAAACGGTAAAAGCTGCAAAAAAGCGGCACGACCTGCAAGAGAATCTGTCATGTTTTCTTTAAGTTTAAATTGACTTGAGCCTGTAAGTATGTATTTTCCCGGCTCATACTTATGGCTGTCCACAAATAATTTGACTGCATCAAAAATTTCAGGAACCTTTTGTGCTTCATCAATAATCACACCATCAGGAAAAGCCTCAAGAAAATCTTTTGGATTTGAAGCCGCAAGTGTACGCAGTTCCTTATCATCAAGAGATACATATTTTTTATCGGGGAATGTCATTTGTGCAAGTGTTGTTTTTCCACTCTGTCTGGGACCAGTTATCCCGACAACAGGAAACTGCCCTGCAAGCCGTAAAAGTGCATCTTTTGCTTTTCGTGAAACATTCATATGATTACCTCCGTTATAACAGTGGTGATAATCTAAAGTGTAACATGGTAATAATCTAAAGTCAAGTATGGTAAATTTCTAAAGTTATAAGTGGTAAAAATCTAAAGTAAAAAAATCAACAACTATCACAATCACAGAATCTACGATGTCCCTCATCAAAAATGATGTCGATTTTGCAGAACCTGCCGAGATGGAAATTAAAGGCAAAGGCGTAATGAAGACGTATTTTTTGGAATAGAAACTCATCTGTTGATAGATTCAACACGGGCGAGGCATACAACGCGAAATCCTAAACAATTAAAACCATTAGAGGGAAGATCTTTCCATCTTGCACTAACCTTGCAACAAAACCACTCACCATAGTCTCCTCCGCGGTTCACACGAAGTCTTCCTTCTTCAGGACCAGTCGGATTAGTTTGAGGAGTTTCAGGATATGGAAATCTATAATTAAACCAATCCCAGCACCATTCGCGGACATTACCAGACATATCATAAATACCAAGTGCATTTGGTTTTTTTGCAGCAACTTTGTGAGTTTTATCCCAGCTGTTTTGACGAAAAATATTCATATAGTACCATGCAACCTCAGAAATTTTGTCGCTTCCAGAATATTTGTAAGGACTTTTGTGTTTTCCACCTCTGGCCGCATATTCCCATTCTGCCTCTGTCGGTAAACGAAATCCATCTGCTTCCCAGTTGCATTCTATGCTATCCCATGTTGTGCCTAACCATACATTACCAGGTTCATTATATTCACGGGCTTCCCATTCATCAGGATTTACATTTCCGTTTAAGGAATAACAGGGAGTGCGTCCTTCCATCAAACTCCATTTGTTACAAAATATTACGGCTTCGTACCAGTCTACACATTCAACAGGTTTGGACAGGCCTTTGTAATAAGCGTTGTTGTATTTAATCTTCACAGCATATTCAGGTTTAGGATGAGTCTTCCAGCCCATTGATCCGCCTGTAAAGTAGGAATTGTTGTATCCCATAACCGCTTCGAAAAGGCCTTGAGTAACTTCGGTGCTGAGCATGTAAAAGGAATCCAGAGTAACATCATGAAGCGGCTTTTCATAATCATAATTAAAGGGATCCAGAGGTTCGTCATCAATGCTGCCCATAGTAAAAGTGCCGCCTTCAACATAAACAAAGTTTACGCCTGAGGTAAGAGTTTTAGAAATCACAAGATCGCTGTCAGAATATTGAGGCTTTGTATCGCGAGCAAAAACAAGGAAGAAAGAAATGATTGCTAAAAAGAATACAATTTGTTTTTTCATTTTGAAATCTCCTGCTGCTTCTATGATAAAACTAAAATGCCTGGAAGTAAATTAAATATTTGTTTTTGATTCCAAATACTATTATATTTAAAACGTAAAGCCTGCTGCACAGAAGACCATATCCAACAATTAATTCGTAGTATTAGTATGTGCGGTTACATCAACATTTTTTATATCTTTTAATTTTCTTTACCATAATTCAGGCCCGAAGTTGGACAGGCGCTGAAAAACCAAAAGACTCACAAGGAATATGGTATGGAAAATGAAATTTCAATTTTAGAAGAAAACTCTATTCGTTCAAAGATTCATGTTATTCGCGGACAACAGGTGATGCTGGACCGTGATTTGGCAGAATTGTATGGTGTTGAAACAAAAGTATTAAATCAGGCCGTAAAAAGAAACAAGGGACGATTTCCTGAAGAATTTTGTTTTCAAATTACAAGGGAAGAAGTAGAAAGAGAAATAATTTCAAGGTCACAATTTGTGACCTTGAAAAACAATGACGATAGACGAGGAACAAATATAAAATATCTCCCCTATGTTTTTACTGAGCAAGGCGTTGCAATGCTTAGTTCTGTTTTAAAAAGTGAAACAGCTATAAAAGCAAGTATTCAAATAATGAAAGCGTTTGTGTCAATGCGACGTTTTTTACAAAATAATTCTGATTGATAATTATGTAGATTTGTCGATTCTTCAGCGCCTTGCAAAAAAGAAGAAAGGCGTCAACGTGATAATTTACACAGATCCAAAAACAAAACTCACAGCCCAGAATGTACAGACTTTCAACACCCAATACCCGACACTTACTTTGAACTTTACAACAAAAATACACGACAGATTTTTGATTATTGATAACTCTACGATTTATCACATTGGCGCTTCGTTAAAAGATTTAGGTAAAAAGTGTTTTGGATTTAGTATATTGGATTCAAGTTTCATTCCTATGATTTTGGGGAAACTATAAAAAAACGCCAGCCCCGACCTTTGTCAGAAACTGGCGTTTTATTTCATAGAAACGGCGTTAGCCATTTCGAATCCGTGTGAGTCGCAACCTTACGGTTGCTTACCGAGTTTTGTCCGCTACGCTACCAAAACTCGCACCTATTTGATAAGTGAATGATATTCGTCGCACGCAAGCGTGCTTCCCGAGTTTCCGCATTCGCGAAAACTCGCAGAAGTTATAACTTATTTAATTAATGAATGATACTCTTGAAGCGATTTTACTCCACCTTCACCACCGTTACCGTTCTTTACAGATTCGATTCCCTTAACAGCTGCAAGTGCACCTGCAAGTGTTGTAATGTAAGATACTTTGTACTTCAAACACATCTTGCGGATTGTTTTTCTGTCTTCGGCGTAGTTGCGCTTTGCTTTTGGTGTGTTGATTACAAGACAAACTTCCTTGTTCATAATCATGTCGACAACGTCCGGGCGGCCTGCGCCGATTTTATTTACTACTTCGCATTTGATGTTGTTTGCGTTGTAGAAATCTGCAGTTCCCTGTGTTGCAACAATTGTAAAGCCAAGGTTCTTTAATGTCTTTCCGATTTCGAGAACCTGTTCTTTCTGTCCTTCTTTGTTAGAAAGAGAGATGAGAACTTTTTTGTTTTCCCATGCAGCCGGTGCGTGGGGAAGTTCACTTCCTGCAGCTTCCTGTGATTTGTAGAATGCAAGCGGGAATGTTTCTGCAATTCCGAGAACTTCACCTGTTGAACGCATCTCAGGTCCTAAGATCGGATCAACTCCAGGGAAGCGGCTCCAAGGAAGAACTGCTTCTTTTGCCCCGTAATATGGAATTACTTTATCTTTAAGTCCGAGTGACTCAAGTGATTCACCGAGCATCATGCGTGTTGCAAGACGTGCCATCTGTGTATCGCAAACTTTTGATACAAGCGGAACCGTTCTCGATGCGCGTGGGTTTGCTTCGATTACATAAACTTTTCCATCTTCAATTGCATACTGCATGTTCATCAAACCGCATACATGAAGGTTTTCTGCAATCTTCTTTGTATATTCTTTAATCGTTGCAAGATTGTCTTTAGAAATATTTACAGGCGGAATGATACATGCAGAGTCACCTGAGTGAATTCCGGCAAGCTCAACGTGCTCCATTACAGCCGGGATGTAAACGTGTGTACTGTCTGCAAGAGCATCAGCTTCACATTCAAGAGCGTTCTTTAAGAAGCGGTCGATCAAAAGTGGGCGGTCTGGAGTTACACCGACAGCCTTTTCAACGTACTCCTTTAAAGTCTGTTCATCATAAATTACTTCCATTCCGCGTCCACCAAGAACGAACGAAGGACGAATCATGATCGGGTAGCCGATCTTATCTGCGCAAGCCTTAGCCTCAGCAAAGTCAATTGCCATTCCACTTTCTGGCATTGGGATCTCAAGCTTTTCCATCATGTGGCGGAAGAGGTCACGGTCTTCTGCGATGTCGATTGAATCGATACTAGTTCCGAGAATGTTTACACCGTTTTCCTGAAGCTCACGTGCAATGTTAAGTGGAGTCTGTCCACCAAACTGTACGATAACTCCGAATGGCTTTTCTTTTTCGTAAATCTGAAGAACGTCTTCTGTTGTAACTGGTTCAAAGTACAATTTATCAGAAGTATCGTAGTCTGTAGAAACAGTTTCTGGGTTACAGTTTACGATGATTGTTTCGTAGCCCATTTCCTTAAGCTGCATAGCCGCATGACAGCAGCAGTAGTCAAACTCAATACCCTGACCGATTCTGTTTGGGCCACCGCCCAAAATCATAATCTTCTTTTTGTTGTCTGTTGCAACGCTCTTATCCGGAGCATTGTATGTAGAATAGTAGTAGTTGGCATTTTTAACACCGCTTACTGGAACTGCAAGCCATGCTTCTGTTACGCCAAGTTCCTTTCTGCGGTTACGGATATCTTTTTCAGAAACTTTCAAAATCTTTGCAAGATACTTATCGCTGAATCCGTCTTTCTTTGCCTTAATCAAAAGATCATCAGCAGGAACACGTCCAGGATTCTTAAGCATTTCTTCTTCCAAATCAACAAGCTCTTTCATCTGTTCAAGGAAGTATTTTTTAACGTATGTAATTTCGTAAAGCTTATCGAGTGAAACTCCCTTACGGATTGCTTCGTACAACTGAAAGTATCTTTCGCTTGATGCAGTTTTGAGCATTTCGCAAAGTTCATCAGCTGATTTTCTATTAAAGTCTTTTGCAAAACCAAGACCCGAGCGGCCATTTTCCAAACCACGGATTGCCTTCTGGAAAGTTTCTTTAAATGTCTTACCAATAGACATAACTTCACCAACGGCTTTCATACTGGTTCCAAGCGAATCTTCTACACCGCGGAATTTTTCAAATGCCCAGCGAGCAAACTTAAGTACAACATAGTCTCCATCAGGAGCTCCACCCGGAGTATACTTTTCAAGAGTACCATCACGCCAGTATGGGATTTCGTCGAGTGTCATACCGCTTGCCAATTTTGCAGAAATCAAAGCGATTGGGAAACCTGTAGCCTTAGAAGCCAAAGCAGAAGAACGAGAAGTTCTTGGGTTAATCTCAATAATAACAACACGTCCAGTCTTAGGATTATGAGCAAACTGAACGTTAGTACCACCAATAACGCCGATGCTTTCTACAATCTTAAATGCATCTCTCTTAAGGCGTTCTTCAAGTTCCTTATCAATTGTCATAAAAGGAGCAGAACAGAAAGAGTCACCTGTATGTACACCAACTGCATCAATGTTCTCAATAAAACAGATTGCAATCATCTGATTCTTTGAGTCGCGGACAACTTCTACTTCAAGCTCTTCCCAACCAAGAATAGACTCTTCAATCAAACACTGATGAGTCATAGATAAATCCAAACCGTTACTAACGATTGTGCGGAGCTCTTCTACGTTGTAGCAGAAACCGCCACCCTGACCGCCCATCGTGTAAGCAGGACGAACAACAAGTGGGAATCCGATTTCTTCTGCAATTTTTTCTGCCCCTTCGATTGTGTGACAGATTCCAGAGCGAGGAGTGTCGATACCAAGACCCTTCATTGTCTCTTTAAAGATTTCGCGGTCTTCACCACGTTCGATAGCATCAAGATTTACACCGATTACTTTTACACCGTATTTATCAAGAACGCCGGCCTTATTCAATTCCATAGCCATGTTCAAACCAGTCTGACCACCAAGGTTAGGAAGCAAAGCATCAGGTCGTTCCTTTTCAATAATCTGAGAAAGACGCTCAACGTTCAACGGTTCAATATAAGTAGCGTCTGCCATAACCGGGTCAGTCATGATAGTAGCCGGATTCGAGTTTACCAATACAATTTTGTATCCCTGTTCGCGCAAAGCCTTACAAGCCTGAGTTCCCGAATAGTCAAATTCACAAGCCTGTCCAATTACAATCGGCCCCGACCCAATAATCAATACCTTATTAATGTCTTCTCGTTTCATCTATATAACTCCTATAATAACTGTATAAAAAAAAGGCGAAACCCTTAAACAAGAATTTCGCCTTAGAAATCACAAAATAAAAATAGTATGAACTGTCTTATTAACCTTGAGAATCATAGATTTCAAACATACTTTAGCATTCATACTAAAGCCATATACTATCAGAAATACGATTTTTAATCTAGTGGGGTAAAAAGCCACAAATCCGCGTTTTTTGGGGTAAATTCACTCCTAAAAAGCTCCCGAACACCCTTAAATTTGCGTTATGGGTGTTTTGCCCGTATAATAAATATATGAAAAGTATTTATAAGCGAGTCCTCGTTTTACTGTTTTTAGGGGCAATTTTTACGCCAGTCTTTGCGGCTGGAAACAAAAATCAGTATGTTTCTGTAACCAGTGCAGCAGTCAAAGCAAAGGCATCCCAGTTTTCTGCATCTGTCGGCACATTAAAATACGGAGATGTCGTTACAGTAATTAAGGTTGAAAAGGGATGGTCAAACATCACTTCTTCGGATGGAAAAATCACAGGATGGCTTCCAAACGCCTCCCTCACTGCAAAAAAACTTGTAGTTGAAGTTGAATCTAAAAAGAAAACTTCTGCAAATGCAAAAGAACTGGCTCTTGCCGGAAAAGGTTTTGACAAAAACTTTGAAAAAGATTTTGCAGCCCAGAACAATGTTTCTTTCAGCCAGGTAGACAAAGTTGAAACTTTCTCTGCAAATGAAAAAGAAACAATTGCATTCATAAAAGAAGGCAATCTTAATGCAGGAGAAGAATAATGAAAAAGTCAGCTAAATTTATTTCGTTATTTTTAATGACAGCTTTTGTTATCTGCTCAGATTCGTTCTCCCTGTCATTCGGTGATGTCCTTCAAAAAGCAGTTCAGCAGGATAATCTTCAGAAAACATTATCAAACGTAGAAAAGGTAAAAGATACTGTTACTACAATCAACAGAGCAGCAGAACCTATAACACCTATAGATGCTTACGAAATTGGACGGACAGTTTCTGCTTCTGTTCTGGAAATCTATCCTCTGTATAATTCTCCAAAAGCAACTGCATACTTGAACAAAATCTGCAAAGCCCTTGCATTAAACTCCGACGTACCTTCAATTTATAAAGATTATTGTGTCGGAATTCTTAACTCAGAAGAAATAAATGCCCTTTCTACAAGTGGCGGGCATATTTTTATTTCGCTCGGACTTTTAAAATGCTGTAATTCAGAAGATGCAGTTGCAGCAGTAATTGCACACGAGCTTGCACACATTCAGCTTGAACATTCTGTAAACGCAATTAAAGCCAGCAGAAAAACAGAAGCGCTTACACAAACAACAAAGACAGCTGCAGATTTAACAAATGATTATGCAGACATTGCAAAAGAAGACAAAGAAATATTTACAAGCTTAACTTACCTCAATGAAGCAGCACTTGATAAACTTCTTGAAACAGGTTATCCGAAAGAACAGGAATACAAGGCAGATGAACTTGCTCTGACAATTATGGCAAGAACAGGTTATGACCCTAATGCAATGATTGATATGCTTAATGTTCTTAATGAATTGCATTCAAAAGAATCTGGCGATGACAAAGGTTGGAAAAAAACTCATCCAAAACCTACTGACAGAATCAAAAAGGTAAAAGCTTCTGTTTCAAAAAATAAGTTGAGTGGAACTGACAAATCTGCCAGAGAAGCAAGATTTAAAACCAACTTAAGCGGGATAGTAAAATGAATCAAAACCACAGACTTTGGATAAGGGCATTTATAATTGCGGCGGTAAGTCTAACAGTTACTTTAATACTGAATTTTTTAAATTTCTTTGCACCATTTGAAAATAAAACTTACGACCTTCGTATGGCTAACGCTGCAAAATATAAACAAATCTGTGATCAGATATGTTTTATCTGCGTAGATCAGGAAAGCATTGACTGGGCACAGGAAACTTATTCATGGTCGTGGCCATGGCCTAGAGAAGCATATGCAAAAATAATCGATTTTGTATCTGCAGGAAATCCTAAATCAATAGCGTTTGATATCGTATATTCAGAACCGTCTATTTATGGAGAAAAAGATGATCAGGCGCTTGCAGATTCAGAAGAAAGAAGCAAAAAAGTAATCCAGACATTTTTCATTTCAGAAGAAGATTATGACAGGCCTCTTTTTCCTGTTTCCCCAATTAAAGAAAAAGCTGCTCTTCTTGGAAACATTACAAGCAAAAAAGATTCAGACGACACAATAAGAAGGGCAAGACTTTCATACGAATACAAGGGAACATCTTATCCATCTTTAGGAATTGCTCCTGTTTACCTTGAAGATTCAGAACCGGATTTTTCAACCACTCCTGTTTTAAACGATAATTCAGTTTTACTTCGTTTTGCAAAATCAATTGATGATTACTTCCCTTACAGCGCAAAAGATATCCTTGAAAGTTATGAATGCTGGAAGAACGGCGAAGAAGGAGTTCTGGTTCCCGAAGATTTTGAAGACCTGTATATCTATACTGCATATTATGCACCCGGACTTTTTGATATATGTTCAACACCGGTTTCTAAAGTTTATCCGGGTGTCGGAATTCACATAACGACGCTTGACAATTACTTAACCGGTGACTTTATGAAAAAAATTCCTGATGCATTAAACATTATCTGGATTATCTTCCTCTGTTTTTTTGCAGCCATAATCATCGCAGCAAGCGAGAGCTTTTTTGCACAGCATTCAACTTTAATAATTCCTGTTGCAATTGTAATAGGCTTTGCAATTTCACTTTCTGTACCTGTAATTTTATTCAACAATGGATACTGGCTCTATCTTATTGCACCGGCTTTTGCCTTTATTCTTTCTGCCGTTACAAGCATTATTTTCAGCCTTTCTGTTGAAGGAAAACAAAAAAGATTTATCAAAGCTGCATTCAGTCAGTGTCTTTCAAAAGATGTTGTTAACCAGATTATAAATGATTCATCTTCTTTTACATTAGGCGGAAAGAAATTTCAGATGTCAGCAATTTTTACAGACATTCAGAAATTTTCGTCATTCAGTGAACTTTTAAGCGCAGCAGAACTTGGCTGTCTTTTAAATTTTTATCTTACAAGAATGTCAGACATCATCATCGATGAAAAAGGAACTGTAGATAAATACGAAGGTGATGCTATCGTTGCCTTAGTGGGGGCTCCTGTAAAAATGGAAGACCACGCAGCACACGCATGTGCAGCAGCAGTAAAGATGAAAAAAGCCGAAGTCCAGATGAATAAAGAAATCATTGAATATGCTTCAAATCCAAAACCATCATGGATGGAAGATGACCTTTATAATGCATTTAAGACAATGGTTGCAAACGGCAAGACAATTTTTACAAGAATCGGCATTAACTCTGGAGAAATGATTGCAGGATACTTTGGTTCAGAAAGAAAAAAGAATTATACAATGATGGGAAACAACGTAAACCTTGCATCGCGTCTTGAAGGTGTTAATAAGCAGTATCACACAAACGGAATTTTAATAAGCGAAGCAACAAGAAATCTTTTAGGAGATCAATTTATCGTTCGCTCGCTTGATAAAGTGCGCGTAGTAAACATCAACACACCGATTCAGCTTTATGAAGTTCTTGATGAAAAAGTAAATGCATCAGAAGACTTAATAAACTATATTGCAGACTGGGAAAATGCAATGAAACTTTTTACATCGCGTAATTACCAGGGTTCAAAAACTGTCCTCAAGGGGCTCTTAAATAAAAATCCGGATGACGGTGTTGCAAAATATTACGACCATCTTCTTGATGACTACTTCCTTAAAGGAGCATACCCGGAAGAAAAAGACAACGAAGGAGTTGCCTTTAATACAGAAGACGGTGTATTTAGATTACTTCAGAAATAAAAAAACGCGCGGCAGTTAAATACGGTTCAAAGACCAGCCCTTAACATGCTCGCGCCCCATCTATTTTAAACCAATCTCTTCGTAAGATTATAAAACGTTTTATTTGTCCCTTTTCTATAGCTGACAAAATTGTTTCGTGCTTCTTTCATTTCTGAAAGAATCGTCTTTACCTGTTCAGTCTTTCCTTCTTTCGCATAACAGCGTGCAAGGTTGTAACCGATTTCAAAATCAACATCAGAAAAGAATTTATCACTCAACTTCTGATAATCCTGATTGATAAGCATTTCCATAAGCTGCTGATGTCTCGTAGTTAATTCAACATGCTTTTTATAAGATTTTAAGATTTTCTTTGCTTCAGCAAATTCACCAAGCTCATAAAGAGAAATCATAAGTTTATATTCAATCTCCGAATCGTTTTTATAAACGCCTGTCATTATTTTTTTATAAAGTTCAACTGCTTCTGAAAAACGTCCCGACTGCGCATAAGCATCGGCAAGATTTAAAATATTCGCAGGAGTATCAGAAATCCTTACTGCTTTTTCAAGTTCTTTGATTTTTCTATTAGGAATTATAATATCTGCAACCGTTCCCTGGGCTTTATAAAGCACCCTACTATGCATGATATCCGGAATAATACAGAGGATAATATAAGCAAGAGCTGACACATATGGTAAAAATATAAGAAGATAAATCCACGTAAAGTCTCTTCGTGTTTTAATAATATGAATAAGAAGTAAAAGTTGAAGAAGGTAAAAAAATATAAAAAATTTCATAAAACTATTTTACAGTATAAACTTATTTTCTGTCTATTATTTTCCTACACAGAAATTGGAAAAAATACTTTCAAGAACATCATCAGGAGTTACTTCTCCAGTTACTTCGCCTAAAAAATCCAGACTGTCTTCCAGATCCTGAACAACAGCATCAAGAGTATAGTTATCATCCGCAGCAACAAGTGCATGTTCAACACATTCAAGCGCCTGTTCAACTGCATTTTTCTGTCTTTCACTTCCAAGACCTGCCTGTTCACGGCCAGAAGCCCCTGTCTTTTCTATAAGAATCTTTATTTCTTTTATAAGGGTATCAATCCCATCAGATTTTTTTGCAGAAAGATAAATCTGATTTCTCAAAGACGGAATCATTTTTTTCTCTTCATCCGTAAGCTCCGGATATACTGAATTTTTCTCAAGAACATCAATTTTATTCCAGACAAAAAGAACAGGTTTTGAAAAACCTTTTAAAAATGACAGATCTGCTGAATCAATTTTATTTCCAGCATCCTGAAGATAAAGAATCACATCAGCATCTTCCGAAAGATCATGAGTTCTTTCTACACCTGACTGTTCAACAACATCATCAGTTTTTCTTAAACCTGCAGTATCAAAAAGTCTCGCAGGTATTCCATCAATGGATATCCAGCTTTCAATCCAGTCTCGGGTTGTTCCTTCTATGTCACTTACGATTGCACGGTCTTCTTTTAATATTGAATTAAACAGACTTGATTTACCTGCATTTGTTTTTCCGCATAATACAAGTCGTACTCCATCCTGATACAGCTTTTCACTTTTCCATGAATCACGAAGCGATTTTAATCTCTCAACTGCTTTTACAATTCCATCTCTGTTAAAAGCGTCTGCAATTGTCTCTTCATCTTCGGGATATTCAATTTCAACTTCAATAGATGCAAGTGTATCGACAACAAGTTTTTTAATTGCGGCAATTTCTTCATAAAGAGAACCTGCCAGCCTTCCTGCTGCCCTTCCACGCGAAAGATCAGTACGACTTTCAATAATTTCCCTTACTGCTTCTGCCTTCGTTAAATCTGCTTTTCCATTTATATAAGCACGGAATGTATATTCACCGCGCTGCGCCTGTCTGAATCCGTTTTTTAACAGAAGATTAAATATTGCTTTTACTACAGCTACACCACCATGACAGTTTATTTCTGCCATATCTTCACCTGTAAAACTTTTTGGCGCACGGAATACGCTTACTAAAACTTCATCAATTTTTTTATCACCATCTTTAATCCATCCATAGACAATTGTATTACCTTTAGCCTCTGTTAAAGCCTTTGGACGAGAAAAAACTTTTGAAAGAAGTTCTATAGAATTTTTACCCGACATCCTTATTATGCCGAGTGCACTCGGAGATAATGCTGTTGCAATGGCAGCTATAGGCTCTTCTGGTGTGTAACCGGTATTATCCATAAGCAATATTTTAAGGATATTAGATTATTTTTTCAAGCAATGCAAGAATCTTAGAATCATAGATTCCACTCTTTTTACTCAGCTCTCTTAAAGCAGAATCTGCATCCATAATTTTTTTGTATGAACGTGAATTAACAAGAGAAATATAACTTTCTGCCACACGAATAAATCGTGCAACAAGAGGAATTTTTGTTCCAGGAATCCCGGCAAGATAACCTTTCCCATCAACATTTTCATGATGGAATTCAGCAGCATCAAGGAAGATTCTTCTTACACCTTCAGGAATGAATGAAAAATATTCTCCGGCTTTCTGAACATGACTTCTTACTTCATATCTTTCTTTAATGGTAAGATGTTCGCCCTGCAAAATAGATCTTTGAACAGAAAGGAATCCGGCATCATAAACCATTCCGGCACAATAATAAATCAAAGAAAGCTCATCATCTACACCAGCTGCTTTACACAGCTTAAATACAAGTTCGCTGACTTTTTTCGAATTTCTTTTTCTTCCTGTAGCGCGATCAATTCTGTCACCAAGTTCTATACACTGATGCTGTAGTTCAAGAAATTTCTTCTTTGCGTCTTCCGATTCAAAATATTCAACAGCAATCTTTTCAGATTCAAAATCTGAAAGCCCTGATCTTTTCCCAGAGCGTCCTTTAACTCTTGAATTATCCTTTGTAAGTTCTGTCATTGTAAGCGGAGAATAAGGACTTTCCATATCACCGACATCAGTTTTTAAAATTGCAACAACTTTCATTGTTGTTTCAAACTGTTCCTGAGCAAGAATTTTCTTCTTATAATTTCTATGAATGAATACAATAAGACATATTAATGCAAGAAAAATCATTGCATACAAAGTCATCATCATATACTTAATTGTTCTCGAACGCTGATAATCACTTTCAATTTTCATTGCAATTTTTATATCATCAACTTTTTTATTTGAATTTAAAACATCGTCCAGATCTTTTTTATTCTGTTCAAGCTTAAAAATCTTTTTTCTGATCTTTTCCACACCACGATTATTGCTCTTTTCAATCTGAATAATTTTCTGTGATTCCATAATAATCTTTTCGTTATGAAAAAGCTCATCTACAAAATTTACAATTCTAGGGCTTGATACTTCAGGATGGAGAGTAAGATAAAGAACTATTTTATTATAATCCTTTAATTTTACTGCCTTCGAATTTTTATAAACTGAATTAATCCATGCATAATAAGAAGCCTCACCCATAAGCTTAATATTATCAGGAATATCATTTGTCTTCTGATGCTGTTCAATTGAAATATTAATTTCTTCAACAGCTTTTAAGTAATTTCCTTTGTTATAGTAGTTATTTGTTTTTAAAAGAATAATTTCATCTTCTTTTTTTACTACTTCTAAATCAATTTCTTCCCTCGATGAATTTGTAGCTGAATAAACCTTTACCGGATTCAAGAGGATTGCAATTCCAAGAATAAAAAATAATGTAATTCCAAAACTTGAAATAATTTTTTTTGATCTTGATGTCATTTCTTTTTTTAGTTCAATCTTAATTTTGTCTTTCATAGTTTATTCCTGCTGTAATAGAATTACAAATTATCCTGATTCAAAACATTTTCCCAGATTTCTATTGCTTCCTGGTCGGATCTCCCGCCTGTTACAATTGCTTCATCGATAGGATTTTCTTCTTTTTTACCTATTGCCGGCTTCCTGTATTTTGGATCTGCTTCGTATGCTTTTCCTTTGTAGAGAGAGTCTGCAGGGTCAGGTGAAAGTTTTGAATAATTTCCACCATTATTCCAGTGCATATATCCTCTATTAACAGAATCACGTACACCATACATTTCTTTTCTTACATATTCTGCATCATAATATTTTTGATCATACGGAACATTTAAAAAGAATGTCTGAACCCATGGCCGTACTACAATTTTATTTCTGGCAATAATCGTATTTCGATAGGTACCATAAAAATAAATTCGGTACGGACGTTCTTCGTACGGTTCATAATTTAAAAACTGATTTTCAAAATGAGACGGATAGAACATCGGACAAATTACATCAACATATTCAGCAAGCATTTCTACATCCTGTCCTGTTCTTGCTCCGGTTCTATACCAGCCATTCGCTCCGTAAATATCAATTCCTATCGGAGCATCTATATTTTTACGTGCATATGCTAAAAAACTTATCAATGCACTTTCTCTATCCATACCATTACTCTGATATCTGAAAGTTGCATTGTTAATATTAATTCCATCCGTCGGAAATCTTATGTAATCAAACTGAATTTCATCAAAGCCTCTGGCAATAAGTTCCTTTGCTATTGCAACATCATATTCCCATACCTCAGGACAGAACGGATCTACCCAATATTCATCATAATACTGAGGAACTCTTTTCCCTTCTGCATCAGTTTCATATCCCCTTATTCCAAGCCACTGCTTCTGTGAAGCTTTGTTCCATACGGCATATTTTCCATTGTCATACAGAGAAAGATTTCTGTCTTTAAAGACTACAATACGAGCAATCATGTAGATATTGTCTTTCTTAAATTCAGAAACAAACTTTTCCAGATTTACTGCGTATTGGCTTACTTTTCCTTTTTTAAGGATTTCCGGATCATTTGAATTATATCTTAAAAGCCCGTAATCATCTTTCATATCAATTACAAGACTGTTTAAATCATTATCAAGAATTATTTTCTTAAATTTTTCAATTCCATTCGGAAGATATGCCTGATAACACGGAATGTAAAGACTCTTCTGATCACAAATCTGGTTTGCATATGGAGATGAAACCTGTTCAGAATTGATAAGCCAGAGTTCATTTAATACTACACTTGATTTATAACCAGTTTCAGACTGCGGAATCCATGCAGCAAAAACAGGAGACGGGCTTAAGTTTACGATATTTTTCCAGTCTTTAAATTTTGCAACAGTTTTATCCGTTTTTGAATTTTCTTTTTTAGGATTAATTTCAAAAGCATTAATTGTTTTCGGGCTCATATAGATGATTGAAGAATCCGCAATATAAAGTCCATCAATTGTATCAGCCGGCTCTGTTCCTTTATAAATACAGATTGATTTCTTTTTATCAAAATCAAGCCTGTAAATTCGAGGCATAAATGTCTGTGATAAAAATACTTCAGTATAAACATCACCCGTTTCTGTTTTGCAGAGAACAGGAAGAATATCACTTACTTCATCAGAACCAACATTAGGATCTGCACCTGCAAGACCTGCTGTAATCGTGTTTAAAGTTTTACTTCCGACTTTTGAATAAAATAATCCGAGCGTTGCATGAGAACAGAATATATAATCTTCCTTTACATATTCTTCATTTCGTTTAACGCGGAGGGTTGCAACCGCAACGGCTTTAATTCCACTTGAACCGACACGTGGTGCATCATAATATTTCCATGTAAGCCCAGAATCTTCGGAAAAATAAATTTTATCCTTTGTCGCACAAACCATCTGATTTGGTTTTTCAGGATTGTATGAAATATCTTTTATGTCTGCAACCTGTTTTACAAAACTGATTTCCTTATTTTCATATTTTTTAATTGTAAGAACAGGAAGTCCTTCGTTTCTTTTTTCAAATGTATTTAAATCACGCGAAAATAAAATTCCTTCTGAAGTCACGAAAAAGAACTCATCACTTCCCTTTCCGGAATTGTCTATATTTTCAATTTTTAAAATCTGTTTTGCCTTACCTTCAGTCCATAAAGGTAAAATCGTACGTGTATTTATTACGCGGTAAATTCCACTTTCTGTAGCTAAAAGAGGTTTATTTAAATCATTTCCAATTGTATTGCGTGACGAACTGGAACTTTTTTCGGGAACAACTTTCGGTAATGCATATAGAGGCTTTAACTCTTTTTGACCTTCCCTGGCAAAAGCCAGTGAGGGTATAAAAAAAGATGCCATAAGTACGAGTAAAATTTTCATACTTTTAATATCGGCATCTTTTATCAATAAATTTAGCCTTTTAAGAGGCCTGGTTTATCGGGGAAATCCCCTATTTTACCTCGTACTCAGGTGAACATGTCAAATGAAGCCCAAGTCTTCGGATTGTAGCTTCGTCAACCGGCGAAAGAATGACACTCGAGTGAAACTCCAGGCCGTCAAGCTTTGGAATCTGCTCAAGGGCTGTCTTTGCATGAGGGTTAGTCGAAGAACAGCATGCAAGCGCCACGAGGGCTTCTTCTACATGCAGATGAGGGTTTTTGCTCTTAAAGTCTATAGTCTTTAATTCCTGGATAGGCTTAACATATTCTTCTGTCAAAAGCTTTTCTTCGTGCGGGATTCCTGCAAGGATTTTAAGAACCTTAAGGATAACGCTTGTTGCAGCCCCGAGGAGGCGCGAGGTTCTTCCGACAATTACAGTTCCGTCTTCAAGCTGAATTGCAGCGCATGGATGACCGGTTTCTTCCTGTCTCTTTACTGCTGCAGGAACTACAGCGCGGTCTTCAGGCATTAATTCTGCCCTTTTTAAAAGGAATTCCTGCTTATCAAGCTCACTTCTCGGCGCATTTCCCTTTCTTACAGCGCAGGCTGTAGCATAATAGCGGCGGAGCATTTCGTCTTTAGCAGCCCTCTGGCACACTTCATCATCGATGATTGCGTTTCCGGCCATATTAACACCCATGTCAGTCGGTGACTGATAAGGGCTCTCGCCTAAAATCTGCTTGAATATTTCTTTAAGAACAGGGAACGTTTCTACGTCTCTGTTATAGTTTACAGTTGTCTGACCGTAAGCTTCCAGATGGAACGGGTCAATCATGTTTACGTCATCAAGGTCAACAGTTGCACTTTCGTACGCAAGGTTTACAGGATGCTGTAAAGGAAGGTTCCAGATCGGGAATGTTTCAAATTTTGCGTATCCTGCTTTAATTCCATGCTTGTGGTCGTGATAAAGGTTTGAAAGACATGTAGCCATCTTTCCAGAACCAGGACCAGGAGCTGTTACAACGCAGAGCTTTCTCTTTGTTGCAATGTATTCGTTTCGGCCATAACCGTCATCGCTTACGATTAAAGGAATGTTTCCAGGATAACCCTGAATGACATAGTGAAGGTAAGTTTTAATTCCAAGATTTGTACATTTTGCACGGAATTTGTCGGCAGCAGGCTGGCATGTATATTGCGTGATTACAATTCCGCTTACCAGAAAACCGCGCTTTTCAAATTCTTTTTTAAGACGCAGGGTTTCTTCATCATAGGTAATACCAAGGTCACCACGGATTTTATTCTGTTCAATTGCATCAGCATTTACAACAATAATAATTTCTGCAATGTCCTTAAGCTTTTCGAGCATCTTTAATTTGTTGTCAGGTGCAAAACCCGGCAGTACACGCGATGCATGATAGTCGTCAAAAAGTTTTCCGCCAAACTCAAGATAAAGTTTTTCAAAAGCATCAATGCGCTCCTGAATATGCTCCGACTGAAGCTTTAAATATTTTTTTGAATCAAAACCAATCTGTGCCATTTCTCCCGCCTTCCTGTGCTAAATTGCAGCAAGTCCCTTTTCTATATCAGCAATAATATCATCAATGTTTTCAAGACCACAGCTAAAGCGGACCATTCCGCCGTCAATTCCTGCTGCTACAAGCTGCTCATCTGTAAGCTGTCTGTGAGTTGCACTTGCAGGATGTAAAACACATGTTCTGATGTCTGCAACATGAACTTCATCACATGCAAGTTCAAGAGCATCCATAAAACGAACTGCCGCAGCTCTTCCACCCTTGATGCTTATAGAAACTACACCGCAGCATCCTTTAGGCAAATATTTTTTTGCAAGCTCATAACTTTTGTCACCTTTAAGACATGGATAAGTGACGCTTGCAATCTTATCTGATTTACTGAAAAATTCTGCAACCTTAATTGCGTTTTCGCAGTAACGGTCCATACGCACTGCAAGAGTTTCAAGACCAAGATTAAGATAGAACGCACTCTGCGCTGCAGGATAACATCCAAAGTCTCTCATCAACTGTGTTCGTGCTTTAATGATGTAAGCTGCGTTTCCAAATTCTTTTTTATAAGAAAGACCGTGATAGCTTTCGTCAGGTTCAAACATGTCGGCAAAATGTCCGTTGTGCCTGTGTGCTTCTTCCCAGTCAAATTTTCCAGAATCAACGATTACACCACCACCCTGAACTGCATGTCCGTCCATGTATTTTGTAGTTGAGTGAATTACAATGTCTGCTCCCCATTCAAAAGGACGGCAGAGATATGGAGTTGCAAATGTGTTGTCTACGATAAGCGGAACATGTTTAGAATGCGCAACCTTTGCCCAGCGCTCGATATCAAATACAGTAAGGGCAGGGTTTGCAATTGTTTCTCCAAAAACACATTTTGTATTAGGTTTAAATGCTGCTGCAATTTCTTCATCAGATGCTTCTGCATTTACCCATATACATTCGATTCCAAGTTTTTTTAATGTTACGCTGAATAAATTTACAGTACCACCATAAATGCATGTGCTGGAAATAAAGCTGTCACCGGCAGAGCATACATTCAATATAGAGCAGAGACTTGCTGCCTGTCCGCTCGAAGTAAGCATTGCACCGATTCCGCCTTCCATGTCTGCAATCTTTTTTTCTACTGCATCACATGTCGGATTTGCAAAGCGTGAATACATATATTCTGTAGGCTTGTCAAAAAGTGCCGCAACGTGGTCACAGCTGTCAAATCTGTACGTTGTACTCTGAACGATAGGAATTGTTCCAGGGCCGCCGTTTTCCGGTTTATATCCTGAATGTAAACATTTTGTCTCAAACTTCATACTTTATGCTCCTAAAAATACGCTGAATTTACTCAAAAACCAGCTGCATTTCATAATAGAACAGTATATTTCATTTGAGCATTTTTTTCTAGGGGAATAAAGGACGTTTAAGCCATTTCTAAAGCGACAGACTTATCCTTAATTTAAGCGGAAATTTCTTATATTACTTATTTTACAATCTTTTCGATTTCGGCAGCGTAAATTATTTTATAGCCTTTGTTTTCTATCGAAGCTTTTTTTTCACTTTCGATGTCATCATCAAGAAAAACGATGTTTCCCTTTCCTTTAAGGCGTTCATAAATTACACCGCCGCCTTCATAAATTCGTTTTGCAATATTAAGTGCGCGCTCCAGATCAGAAAAAACTTTTTTATTTAGTTCAAATTTCTGGCCGTCATAAAGATGACGGAGCGGATTTGGAGAGCGTCTGTTGTAATATTCCTTGATTTTTGCAGTCATTTCTTTTTTATACTTTCTTTCTTCTGCAGCAAGGGCAACCTGTTCTGTCGTTACAAAAAAGCCCTTGTTGTCCTTCATAAGCTGCTCGGGCGTTTTGTTTTCTTTTTCGCAGACCTTTTTAAAAACAAGCATCGTTGCCATTGCATCATCTACACTTTTATGAGAAGCAAGAGCGCTCATGTCACATTCTAAAAATTCTGCCCATTCAAAAAGCTTTTTCTTTGCATTAAAGGTTTTATCAAGCAGATTCTGAACATCAAATGCCCTGAAATTTATATAATCCCTGTTATATCTTTCGCACGCACTGTTTACAAAGCCTACATCATTTGCAACAGCAAAGCCTGCGACATAAGTATTTCCGTTAGAAAAAAGCGGCTTTAATTTTTTATAGAACGCATCAAAATTAGGCTTTGAGCGGAAATAATCTTTAGAATACGCAAGCTGACATTTATTTTTAGGACTGAATAAATACCAGTCAAATTCTGTTTCGGGATTCATTACAACATCTTCGCTTTCAATAACATTAAGTTCATCGTCTGTAAGGACATATCCAAGCGAACATATTTTTCCAACTCCGTCAAAACAGTTGGCGCATTCACAGTCAAAAAATAAAAAATTCTTGTGTTCCATACATTTCTCCCGATTTATCTTACTTCAAAACTTATAGAATCAGACTCTCTGCCACAAACTGCCCTTATATAATGAATTCCAGGTTCAAGCGGAGCAGTTACGACGCATGGTCTTCCAGTAACTTCAAATATCTGTTCATCAATAAATATTTCAACAACATCATGCTCTCCACCAATTACTTCGATTTCAATCCCCTGATTAAATCTTGAATATGGATCGTAATAATAAAGTGAATTATCTCTTGGGCTTACTATCTTTAAAGTTGAATCCGTATAATCCATCACATGGTTATCAGAATATATTTTTTCATTTATTAAATACCACTGCTGATACGCAGCTGGATAAACAGTTTTAATTTTATTTCCATCCATTACATGCCATGTACATTTTTTAAGAGAATCACCTTTTTTAAGATATTCTGTTAAAGTATTTTTACAGTTTTCCGTCGGAGCATTTCCAGACACAGGACAGATTTTTACTTTTTTATAGTTTTCAGGTTCAGGAAATTTAAGACTTTCCATATCATCATAATTTTCAAGATAATCTAAAATTTTTCTTGCAACATATGCTGGCAAAGAACTCCCGGTTTTCCCGATTACAGTTTCACCGGAAAAATTTCCCATCCATACACCAACTGCATATCTCGGAGTTGCACCGAGAGCTGTAATATTCTGAAACTGATTTGAAGTTCCTGTCTTAAAGATTGAAGGATACTTTGTTTCAAAAGTCTGATAATAACCAAAGCCAAGAGACCTTGCACTTTTATCTGACAAAAACGAATCGATTATTCTTGCTGTATCAGATTCATAAATCATCTTTGATTCTCTTTTCACTTCCTTTCCGGCATCTTTTCCAGAAAGAAAACTGATCGGAATATACTGCCCGTCACGGGCAAATACACTGAAAGCCGGAACAAATTCAAAAAGAGAAACCTCTCCACCACCAAGTGCAAGCGCATATCCTGTTTCCTTAGCATTTTCCTTTATTCCTGAAAAACCAAGCTCCTCAAGGTGCTCGGCAAAAACTTCTATTCCAGTCATATCAAGAATTTTTACAGCAGGAATATTGAGACTTGATGCAAGAGCAACACGCAATCTTACAGGCCCGTTAAATCTGTTATTAAAATTAGACGGAATATATGCTTTATTTTCACCAAGCTCCGTCGGAATATCAGCAATTACATCCGTCGGTTTTACAATTCCTTTTTCAATTGCAAGTGCATACAAAAACGGTTTTATACTTGAACCAGGCTGATTCTTAAATCTTACGCCATCAATTTCTCCATGATGTTCCTTATCATTAAAATCATGGTTACCAATCCATGCAAGAACTTTTCCAGTCTGAACATCCAGGACAAGAACTGCAATATTTCCGATTCTGGAATATTCTGATTCTTTAATTGCATCATCAGCACAAGTCTGAGCATAAACCTGTACATCAAAATCTACTGAAAGATTAATTCTATAAGGAGTTTTTGATTTATAAATTTTTGATTTACTTTTCTTTTCAGCTAAAAAATAATTATTTTCTTTAAGATACCTTACAAGATGAGGCATAAAAAAAGGATACTGATATTTTTTACTCGGACTATATAAAGAAGGCCTTCTTGGAATTTTAGCCAGAATTTCAATTTCATCTTTAGTAAGATCTTTAATTTCCCTTCCAAAATAAAGTCTTGACGCAGACATAACCCCTTCTGCATTATTTCCGAATGGAATTGAATTTAAATAAAGTTCAAGAATCTGTTTTTTAGAAAATTTTGCTTCAAGCATCAATGCACAGAACGCCTCATCAACTTTCTTTAACATCGTTCTGTCTACCGAAATCAAATATTCATTATTTTGATTTAAGTAATTTTGATTAATCACTTTTGCAAGCTGCATTGTAATCGTTGATGCTCCGCTTACATTTTTTTTATTCTGAATGTTTAAAAATACAGAACGGATAACCGCAATTAAATCTATTCCAGGATGAAAATAAAATCTTTTATCCTCTGCTTTAATGAACATTTTCTGCACATCGCGAGGAATTTCTGTCATCGGAACATATTCACGACGTAAACCGTTATTAAGAGGAATTACTTGAATTAAATGATTTTTTCTATCGTAAACGCGTGTACTGTACTCTCTTGTTAAAAAAGCATCGAGTTGCCTGTAAGGAAGAATACACAGAATAATGTGAACGGCAATTGCAAAAGCTGCAACTGCCGCCACGATTTTTGCCAAACGGATAGCGCCACTACTTTTAAGTAGTGGCGGCAGTTTAATCTGTTTCATTACTTAACTATAAACAGATATCCATTTCCACGACCAAATACTTCAGGCTCATACATCAATTCAGCCGTAACAGGAGGTGTAGGATAAACACCCTTTCTTGAAGCACGGATTGTAACTGTCTTACTCCAGTTTCCACCAGGGAAGTAGTTATTAAAGTACTGAGCTTCGTTATCGTAGAAATATTCATAAGTTTCTGGTTCCCAGTCCCAGTACCACCAGTCCCACCATCCGTACCAGTAATCATCCCAGATGCTTGATACATGAGAATTCTGAACTGTATCACCGCTGGTATTTTTACTTGCACCAGTACTCAATGATTTATCAACAATCTCTGTTCCAGAAGGAATCGGGATACGCAGAGCAACATAGTATGCATACGAAGAAGCACTTACCGATGCTCTAACCTTATAAGTTTTTCCAGATTCAAGAATAATTACTTTAGACTTTTCTGAAACCGGTCTTACTTCATTACCGTTTTCATCAAGAATCTGCGTATTAACTTCAAGACCTTCATTCTTTGATTCAAACATTTCGTTCGGAATAGCATAACGAAGTTCTGTTGTATAATACAAAGCACCTTTTCCATCTTTAGTAAACTCAAGATCAAACGGTTTTCCTTTTCCTATTCCTTCAAGGATCGGATCAACAAATGAAACAGATACTACAGAAGGCTTCGCACCTGCACCTTTAAAGTTACCCTGTCCAATAACCTTTGGATTATTTCCAGAGCGGACAGCAACAGAACCCTTAAAGTCAAGACTGTCAAGTTTTCGTACTTTTATAAGTACACGGATAGCCTCAAATACTCTTGCAGTTGTTGCTGTACTCTGCCAGTATCCGTTTTTCTGAGACTGAAGAAGTCTGAAGAGAATCTTATTTACCATTTCATCATGCGGATCAACCTCTGCAAAAAGCTGCATAATTGTTGCAAGTGCCTCTGAATCATTTTCATACATTCCGTAATAGTATGAATAAGAACCGAGAGTCCGCTGGAAGTTAATACTTCTTGTTGTAGGCACAATAAATTTCTTAATAAAATCAGCAATTTCTTTTGCCTTCTGTTTTGAAGCTGCATCCTGTTTACACTGATAAGCAAGACCCGCATACGCAAGTGTTTCAAGACTTACATTATCAGATTTCATATTTCTATAAATTTCATCGAGAACATAATCAAGTGCAGTATTATTGTTCAAGTTGAATACATAACACATGTAAGCTGCATAGCAGTTGCAGTTATTGTTATATCTTGATGACCTTAATGTATTCTTGAGATAACTCAAAAGTGAATCGATGTTATAACCGATTTCATTTTTAGTATATCCAAGATCAATGGCAAGTTTATACATATGAGCAAATCTAAGTGAAACATATTCACTCGAATGCTCACCATGTGGCCAATATGGAATACCACCATCAGGAAGCTGATTTTCTTTAACACTTGCAAACCAGAGTTTTACAGTCTTACGAGGATCTTCTACTTTAGATTTTAATCCGAATACATCAATGTAATCCTGGAAACTCAAAATCGGCCAGATTTTTGACGACTGCTGTTCAAGACATCCATAAGGATAATCGAAACAGTAACTTACAGATGAACTCAAAAGTCCAAGCTGTGTAGGATCAAGTGTAATCTTAAGGCTTCCTCTGTCATCCTTTGTTAAAGAAGGAATAACAACTTTCTCCTTTGTACTAATTTTTTCATTTCTTGTGAATGAATCACTCTGAACAACACCGGTAGATGTAAATGTTTCATATATAAACGGTTTTTCAATCGTAATAGGTGAAATAAGTTTTTCTTTAAGAACTTTAGATGAAACCTGATAAATAAGTTCAACTCCACCTTCGTTCTCTGCACCTACCTTAAAGTAAATAGGCTTTGTTCTTCCAGCAGGAACTTTTACAGTGCGGGTAGTTTCTCCCTGGAAGAATATTTTTCCTGGAAGAGTTTTCAATCCGAACTTAGAATCATCTTCACTGTCAGCAGAAGGAACTGCTGCATCAATTTTTACAGTTACTTCATGATCAACTGTATCAAGGTTAGTAGCAATTACACCACATTCAGCTGTATCACGAATTCTCATTCTGCGAGGCTGAACTGCCTGTATGTTAATCGGATTCTGAACCTGAATCTCTGCTTCTTTAAGAGCAAATTCATTTCCTTTTACACCGAATGCCGTTACACGATATGTAGTAAGAGAATCAGGCATTTTAACTTTAACAATTGCACGTCCCTTAGAGTCTGTCCTGATTGCCGGTTCAAAGAATGCTGTCGGTCTAAAATCTTTTCTTATCTGCTCTTTAAGTTCATCTCCACCTTCTTCATCACCACCAACAAGTGTTTTAACTTTATAAGTAACAGGATCCATAAGAAGTGTACGGGAGTCTCCACCAATTACAGAAAGCGGGAAGTTAGAATCTTTATAGAAATACTGCATTGGATCTGCAACATGATAGTTAATCAGATCAAGAACACCACGGTCAACCACCATAAGAGTGAACTCTGCATTTGCAAGAGGTTTTCCATCGCGTTCTGCCTTTACTTCAAGCTGAATTTCTTCACCAGGACGGCACACACCTTTTGTCGCAAGAAGAGTTGCGTTAAATGAAACGCTGTTCAGGTCAACTTTAATTGCAGTCACACCATAATAAGCTTTCGGTTTATCAAGATCAGGTTCTCCATATTTATGAACAGGTGGTCCTTTACGAGTTGAATATGAACAGATTGAAACATATACAATCGGCAGATATTCTTCTTTAACCGGAATATCAATAACTGAACAAGGTGAATCGAAATGTTTTATTTCTGAATAGTAAATATCATTTCGTTCAACTGTAATCATGTAATCACCGGCAGCAAGAGGACTTTCCAAAAGAATCTGTGCTGTTTCTCCAGGTTTATAAGAACTTCTGTCCGGAGATAGATTAAGAGCGCCTGCGTTGTCACTATCAAACCACCAGTAGTCATTTCCAGTTACATAGAAAGATTTCTGTGTTTTGATTGAATTTCCTTTTTTATCAACAGCAGACACAGTTAACGTATATTCACCGGCATTTTTCGGCGTAAATGATATAACACCTTTTGTCTGTACCTTTAACGTTCCTGCAGAAACTTCATCCTGTTTTTTTACCCAGCGGGAATATATTCCGTCTACGGATTCTTCATTTGACAAAGTCCAGTAAGATCTCGAGAACGAATATTTTATATCGCCATCAACATTTGCTGTTCCGGCTAAAGCCCCGTTAGGTTTAAATAATGCATACGGAATATCAACTTTTGTATTCTTTTCAGGGAATCCGTTAGTAAGACGTTTTGCAAGACCGATGTAGAAATTACCAGGGTGAATTATCTTTGCAGCACCTGTAAAAATTGTCTGACCAGAAACATCTGTTACAGAAATCTCTGATTTATAAAGATAAGGCTGCCCTTCATATTTCTTTTCCGTATCACACTTAATTCTTGTAGGTCCGTCTTCATTTATCGAGCCACGTTCTTCTGAAATTTCTTCTGGAGAAGACTCTGTTCTATTAAGACCAAAAACATAATTCTGCGCTTCTGGAACAGGCGGTACAAAGTCTGTCTGCTGCCTATACCATGTCGCATGATAAGTTCCTCCAGTCAACGCGCCGCCTGCAAGATAAGATGCTGACAGCTCAGCATTAATTGTATCACCCAATGTGTAAGATACATCAGGGAATGCAGCAGATGCCTGGAATTTCAATCTTTCAAAGAAAGCAACCGTTACCTCGGCCCTGTCCAATTCTTCACCATCACACTCTACAGAAATCCAGTAAGTTCCCGGTTTAATATCATCCGGTACTTCAAAGGTTCCGCTGTAACCACCTTCTCTTGAAAGATGTCCGTTCGAATAGCCGAATGTTTCAGATTCATACCACGAACGTTTTTCAAATTTTGCCGTATATGATCTTCCGGCAAGAGAATTTTCAAGACCATCTTTAGTTAAAGAACGGACAATTCCTCTATAACTGATTGTTTCACCAGGCTTGTAAAGCCCTCTGTCAGTAAATACAAAGTTTAAAATATTTTTTTCATGAGCAACATCATACATACTGCGTGTATCTACACCAAAGCGGCTTGCACGATGATCACAAATATTTGTAATTACTTTATCATTTCCTTTCTTAACGTATACAGCAAGATCCCAATAATCATCTATACCAGAAAAATCTTCCGGAAACTTAATCTCGGCAAAACCATTCTTATCAGTTTTTGCCACTGGTCCAATACAATCACCATTATATTCTGCCCAGTCATCATAATAATTGTCATTATCTACAATCCTTACTTCCGCATCTTTAACAGGAGAGTTATCAGAAAGCTTTCTAACCATTACGACAGCTTTATTCAAACCCATTCTGGCAGTTACACCAAGATCCGTTACCTGAATGTTTACAAGATTTTCTGTAGATGAATTACGATATTCCTCATAATAAGGACTATACCATCTGTATTCAGCTTCAGCTTTAACAGTTACAAATCCAAGACCACTTTTAAGATATGGATCAAGATCAATTACATCCAGAACACGTTTATCTGCATAACTTAAATTAAACTGCTTAGCGTTTGAACTGTTTAATGAAATATCATATCTTCTGTCAGCAAGAGGATCTTTTGTTTCAGAAACTTCGTATCTTCCGCTTGTAAGATTCTGATGTTCAATAATAAATTTATGAGGATACTGTGCTTCAAGAATTTTATTTCCGGAATCAAGGAACTTCATAAATCCGCCGGCAGCAGGAACTCTAAAAGAAGAATCATCTGATCTTGAAAGATACTGTCCGAAAATATCTTTCAACTGTTTATTAACATAACATGTATAGTTTGTTCTAAATTCAGCAGGAACATTATCAATATAAACATATCTTCCTTCTACTCTGACAGTACTCGGATCAATTTTAATTGAAGGTGAAAAAGAGAACTGACCACTTACAGATGACTTATCAATCGGCTGATTAAATCTTGCAGTAAGTCTCATAGAATGAACATCAAAATACAAATCTTCAAGGACGAGACGTTTTAATGCTGTAAATGATTTTGAATTTTTCAATTCATTTATTTCAGGATAAGCAACAACACTTACAGACATTTCTTTTTCTGCCTGCCGGTCAAGTTTAAGATAGAAAAGATTTGACTCCTTTGTTTCTTTATAAACATATTTTCCGTTATCATATACATATTCAATCGGAGTTGCCTTGTATCCGATTTTTGTATAAGTATTGTGAAAAACAGAAACGTTATTTGAGAAAACATCTGCAGTAACTTTAAAGTTTATCTGAACAAAACAATCTGTTGTTTTATCAAGAGGAAGACCGGCATTAGAATTATAATAATAAGTTTTTTCAAGATTACATCCCGGTCTGATATCATAAATTCTTATATAATCTGTTTTTGTTGAAAATGAAGTTGTTCCGGTTATCTTTAAACCGTCAAGACTCTTTAATGTATCGTTTACAGAAATTCTATAACTTACAAAAGGACTGAGTTTTTCAGAAGGATAGAAAGTCAACTGTCTTGAGCCCATCCATCTGTAAACACCCCTGATTTTTGGAGTAATTGTAAATACATCACATTTTTCCATTTCAGGTTCAACCGCAGAAATCGGGTGAACAGGTTCAGAGAAAATCACATAAAAGGAAGGTTTATCCAATCCAGAAGGAATACTATCCTGCGGTCCCCATGAAGCAACTGTAAGCTCTTTTGTTTTTTTTGGTTTTGCAGGCTGAACTTCTTTTTTCTGAGGTTCAAGAGTATTATGAAGTTCTTCAACTTTTTTAGTTAAATCTGTTGAATCTGTATTGTATTTTATATGGTAAGAATCAAGACTCTTTATAATCTGATCATCTGTCATCTGTTCTTCTTTTTCAGATGAATCGTCTGAATTCTTTACCGAACCATACGTATGTCCAAGATTTGAAAGCTGATAAAAAGCAACTCCTTTATCATCATAATCTACAACCGGCTCTTCTTCAGGAAGGAAGAAATCATCTTCTGATGAAAACGAAGATGAACCATGTCTGGAAAAATCTACAAGACTTTCGCCAGAACTGCTGTAACCACCAGTTTTTTTAGATTTCGATTTTTTACCCTTACAACCGGTAAATACAATACTGAGTATAAGTAAAACGATAAAATACTTCTTTATTTTCATGTTAAAATCCTCTGTGTCGATTTTAACATATATCGAAAAAAAATACCACAATACACACAAAACATCAGTTTTTTTGCGTATATTACTTATTTACTATCTTATTACGAAAATACTACCATTTGAGCGGCCAAACACTTCCGGTTCGTACATGCATTCTGCGTGAACTGGCGGAACTTTATACTCGCCGCGACGCACAGCCCTTATCTTTATTGTATAAGTGTAAGTTCCGGCACTCATGTAGTTTTTAAAATACTGAGCTTCGTTGTCGTAATAATATTCATAGCCACCGTAAGTTCCTGTCCTGTAAGTTTTGTCACTGCCGGCGCGGCTTCCTCCGGTAATTAAAGAAGAATCTACGATTTCAACTCCTGACGCTACAGGAATCCTTAATGCAACAAACTGCCGTGACTGAACCGAAACGACATTTACAGTTACAGTATAATCTTTTCCAGATTCAAGATAAATTTTTCCGTCTTCCGAAACATTAACTTCCTCTTTTGTCTCTTCGTCTTCAATAAATAAATTTACTTCAAGACCTTCATCACGGCTTTTAACATTTTCAGGAGAAACTGCATAACGCATCACAGTCGTATAATACAAAGTTCCCTTTCCGTCTTTTGTAAATTCAAGATCAGAAATTTTATTTCGTTCAACTTTAGAAAGCTCTTCTCCATCAAAATCAAAATTTTTCTTTACCGGCTTTGACTCAAGTCCTTTAAATGCTGAATTTACTAAATTGACTTTTGTTCCATTCTGTGTAAGTACAGCACCAGAAACAAAATCAAGGGTTCCAAGTTTTCTTGCTTTTATAAGCTCATCAATTGCATTAAACACTCGTGCAGTTGCTGCAGTGCTCTGCCAGTAACCGTGCTTTTGCGAAAGTAAAAGTGTATGTAAAATCTTTCCAGTAAATGCACTTTGCGGTTCACGTTTTGCATAAAGCTCAAGCAGACCTGCAAGACCTTCTGCGTTTGTGTCACACATTCCGTATAAATAACTGTTTGCGCACGAAACATTTCCGAGAGAAATACTTCTTCCGCTTTCGATTACATATCTTTTTATTATTGAACAGATTTTAGCCGCCTTTTTTAACGAAGCAGCATCTCCCTTATTCTGATAAGCAAGGGCTGTGTAGCAGAGCATTGTAAGACTTCTGTAACTGTCACCTTTGAGACAGTAGTTGTAAAGCTTTGCAAGCTTATAATCGAGCGAATTATTTTTTAACGTACTGAAAACATAACATGCATAAGCCATAAATGTACTTTCTGCATCATAGTCAGAAAGCTCTTTTGTAAGATACTGCATGAGACGTTCAAGATTATATCCGATTTCTTTATCAGTATATCCGTGATTTTTTGCAAGCTGATAAAGATGAGCAAACCTTAACGATACAAAAGGACTGTCATATTTTTCACCAGGCCAGTAAGGGAAGCTTCCGTCATCATGCTGCTCCTTACTTATCATGCCAAACCATGTCTTAACAAATAAATCCGGGTTGGAAACTTTGTTTTCAAGACCAAATGTATCAAGATACTTTCCAAAAATTACAAGCGGCATGATTCTTGAAGACTGCTGCTCAAGACATCCATAAGGATAATCGAAAACATAATTTACAGATTCACCTAAAAGACCAAGCTGTGTCGGATCAAGAGTAATTTCTATCTGGCCTTCACATCCAGGCGGAACAATAAGCTTTTCTTTTTCACTAATGTTTTCTTTTTTATCAGGATTATTTCCTGCCTGACCGTAAAGAGCAACCGTTTCGTATACTTTAGAATTTTCAATAAGCATTTTTGAAACAAGCCGTTCTTTCAGCACATCAGATTTAATTTCGTAGACAAATTCAACATTGCCCTCAGAATCTGCGCATACATTAAAATAAACCGGAACAGTTTTTCCTGACTTTACAACAATTTCTTTATACGAAACGCCTTCTACATGTGCATTTCCACAGACTGTCTTTAAGCCCTTTGCAACATCTTCTTCGTAATCTTTTAAAGGCTTTCTTACAGTCATACTTACTTTTACCGTCTGATCTTTTTCTGTGTTGTTTGTAAGAATTACACCTGCTTCTGCCTTGTCATCTGTCCTTAACCTTCTCGGCTCAAACGACTGAACATTTACAGGATTTTTAACAGACATTTCAGATTCGTTAAACGTAAAATTATTTTCAGAAACTCCGACAACTGTAATTCTGTAAGTCGTAAGTGAATCAGGCAATTTAAATTTTACCCTTACTTCTCCTTTTTCGTCTGTAAGAATTAAAGGCAAAAAGAGTGCTGTCGGATTAAAGTTTTTTCTTTCTGGTACACTCTCGTTCTGTGATTCGTCAAAAGCAGTTTCACAAAGAGCTTCCTCTTTCAAGAACGCCTGAGCATCAGCATTAAATCCTTCTGCTGCTACTTTAGACTTTACCGCAAAACGCATTGAATTTTCGTCTGCCAGCATCATCTTTTCTTCAAATGAATTAATAATGGCTCCACAGTTAAGAATAAAGTCTCTTGAATCTCTTCCACTTACATAGTTATAGAAGAATCTGGTGTTATAAAAATAATCTTTAGGATTTTTAATCTGATAACCGATTACATCCGTTACAGCCCTGTCAGTTATTATTACAGAAAGCTCTGCATCTTTTAGAGGTTTCCCATCCTGCAAGGCTTTTAGAGTAAATGAAATTTCTTCTCCAGGTTTATAACTGTTTTTTACATCAAGTACATCAACATCAAATGAAACTGCATCAAGATTTACATTAAGTGCACATACACCATATAAACCTTTTGCCTTTTTAAATTCTTTATCGTCACTTTCTGCGTTGTCCCTTCTGTATGAACTTACAGAAACATATACAACAGGAAGATATTCTTTCTTTACTTCTATTTCGATTTGAGAACACGGCTCATCAATATGATAAATTTGAGCAGAATAAATTTTATCCCGTTCAACTGTTACAAGATAATCACCTTTTTCAAGCGATGACTTAAGAAGCACCTTTGCTTTTTCTCCAGGTTTATATTCAGGTTTATCAGCAATTAATTCAATTTCCTTTGCCGGATCAAATTTATAATCTGAACCTGTTACATAAAAATTTTTATCTGTTCTTACAGGATTACCATATTTATCTTTTGCTTCAAAACTTATTCTGTAGTAACCTGCTTTTCCCGGAACAAAAGAAACACTTCCTTTTACAGAAAATTTTACACTGGCATTTTCTATTTCTTCTTTTTTAGTTGAATATTTATAATATCCAGACGTTTCATCAATTTTATATTCACTGTATTCGCGGACAATACTGTATTTTATTTCGTCAGAACCGTCTTTAATATCAGCAAAGCTTCCATCTGGCTTAAATATTGCAAAAGGTATCTCTACTTTTGTGCCTTTTTTAGGAAAGCCGCCTTCAAGATATTTTTGAGCACCAATATAAAACATCCCCGGATGTACTGTAACTTCTGTACCGCAGAAAATTCTCTGGTTTGAAACATCAGTTACATTAGCTCCAAGAACATATTTATAAACCGCACCGTCAGATTCTAAAGTCTTTAAAGATAAATCTGCCTTACCCGAGCCATCAAGGCTTCCCTTTAACGAAGTATCGTGGCCTGTTGCAAAATTATAATCTATAAATCCAAAAACATAGCTGTTCGCTTCTTTTGAGCGCGGAGAAAAGCTTGTCATATATCTTGACCACTGCGCTTCATAAGTTGAATCTGCAAGAGAACCACCTGCAAGATACGAAGCTGTAAGTTCTGTTTTAATTTCGTCTCCTGCATAATATGTTTTATCTTCTGTTTTAACCCCGGCAGAAAATTTTACTTTTTCAAAATATGAAACCGTAAACTGCTCACTTCCAATTCTGTCTTTACCGCAATACATTGAAAGATAATAAGTTCCAGGCTTTATATCTTCTGGAATTACAAAACTTCCATCTGCACCGCCGTTTTTAGAAAACTCTCCTTCAAGTTCGCCATATTTTTCTTTACCGTTGTAAAATCTTTCAAATACAATTTTATAATTACCTTTAATGGATTCATAACCATTGCGTGTAAAAAGCTTTGCAATTCCCCTAAAACTTACCGTTTCTCCAGGTCTGTAAATTCCTCTGTCAGTAAAAATAAATACACGTTTTTGATTTAAATTATATCCTGATGATATACCATAATTCATATGATGCTGATTATTTCCATCACAGTCGTTATAACTAAACCAGAAACTTTTGTTCTGCACCTGAACACACACTCTGTCATCTTTATTCTGAACCATAAGATAAAGTGTTTCGTGTTTAGAAAGCGCATTTTTAAGTTTTACACTTTCTTCTATATCAAACAGTGCAAAACCATTTTCATCTGTCTTACCTTCTGCAATAAAATTATCAGAAATATTTTTTTCAAGACTTAGTTCAGAATTATTTAAATAAATTACAACTGACGCATTTTTAACAGGCTCATCAGTCGAAAGAGATTTTACAAGAACCGCGGCTTTATCATAACCGGCACGGTAAGTAACTCCAAGGTCTGTTACCTGAACTTTTACCATGCGTTTGTCATCATAAGAATAAAGTGAATAATCGCTGTCTGTTATCTTTGCTTTATATCCGATTCTTACAAAACCATAATTATTTTTTAAATACGGCTTAAGATTTATTTTCTCTGAATGAACTTTATTGTCAATTTCTGATTTTAATTTCTGTTTTTTTGCTTTTTGAAATTCTTCATCAAAATCCAAATCTTTTTCAAACGGGTTATCAATTTTTTCTACAAAATAATATCCATCCTTTACATTCTGCCATGAAACAGCAAACTCATCTGTAAAGCGTCTGTCAAGAATTCCATCACTGTCATCCGGGATCATTATAAAACTTCTGGCGTTCCCAGTTTTAAAACTGTACTGCTCATCTTTTCCAAGATTCTGTCCGTAAATATCTTCAAGCTCACCAGAAATATGAACTGTATATTTTGTTTTATAATCAAGTTTAAGATTATCTATTATAATTGAACTATATGTGCTTCTTATACTACTGTCTTCAATTTTCATTTCCGGGACAATCTTTATATATTTTTTTAAATCTTCTTTCTTTGCACCATGATTAAAACGTAAATATACACTACTTCCTGACTGATAGCATGATTTTTTCTCAAAAACAAATGGCTTTAAAGTCATATAATCTTTTGAAGTTACTGTTTTACCGGAACTGCACGAAATAACTATTTTCTGATTTTTTTCAAGCTCACGGTTTATTCTAAGATAAAAAAGATTGGACTTTTGAGTTTCTTTATAATTTATATTTGTATCTTTTACAGATTTATTATCTTTTTCTACCGGAATTACAGAATAAGAAAGCTTTTCTTTTCCGTTTAACACCGTGATACATTCATAAAATTTTTCTTTTGTAATGTATGAATTTGTCCTTACAAAAACATCACGGGCTTTATCAGGTTCAACTCCACTAGAACTTTCGTAATAAAAATATTCTTCCAGTGTGCGGCCTGGATAAATTTCATTTATCTTTAAATCCTGCGCCTTTGTTTTAAAAACAGTCTGGCCGGTTAATTTAATTCCATCAAGATTTTTTAAGTTTTCATTTACTTTAACTGTATAAACTTCACCGGGATCAAGATTTCCTGAGGCATAAAAATAAAGTGAACGGCTTCCCATCCAGCGGTATTTTCCTTTTACATGAGGTTCAACTGTAAAAAACTTTGTAAAATCCGCTTCTGAATATTCTTTTGGCAATGCAGAAAGCTCTTTAACAGGATCGCTGAATGTAACAAAGAAAACCGGATTTTTCATTAATCCAGGAATTTCATTTTCAGGACCCCAGCTTAAAACATTAAATCCGCTGTCTATTTTACCATCATTTTTTTTAGAATTTGACGTTTTTTTCTGAGCAGAACCTGTCTGGAGGGCACAAAAAACTATAAGGGCCGATACTAAAACTAAACTTCTTTTAAATGACATTACACACCTCATGTTAAAGCTATATTTTAAAAATAACACAAGGTGCGTAAAGTTACTACATTAAATTCAGCTTAAAAAAAAGACAAATCTACATGCCAGCCAAAAGTGCCAG
This sequence comes from Treponema sp., assembly GCA_017553635.1. Classification (GTDB taxonomy): domain Bacteria; phylum Spirochaetota; class Spirochaetia; order Treponematales; family Treponemataceae; genus Treponema_D. The sequence continues at coordinate 254,557 of JAFZKN010000007.1, forward strand.
ACCGTAAACTCCAAGAGCGCATACCCATGCAACAAAGCATTGCCAGAACACTACAAGCACTGCAGGAATTTTGCCCAGTTCACGCCTGATAGCTGCAATAGCTGCCACACACGGAACATAAAGCAGACAGAAAACAAGCATGCTTAAAGCCGAGGCTGTCGAAAGCACAGACGAGATCGGAACAGCTGTAAAAAGAATTTCAAGAGTAGAAACTACACCTTCCTTTGCAATTACACCGGTTACGATTGATGTAACAAGACGCCAGTCACCAAGTCCAATCGGTTTAAAAACCGGAGTGATGATTCCGGCAATTTTTGCAAGAATGCTTTTATCGATGTCAGAAGTGAGTGTAAGATGCGTATCAAAACTGCGCAAAAACCAGATTACGATTGTCGCAAGAAAAATAACCGTAAACGCGCGCGTTGCAAAATCCTTTGCCTTTTCCCATAAAAGCCGGCATGTAGTTTTTACTCCCGGCATCCTGTAATTAGGAAGCTCCATTACAAACGGAACCGGCTCACCTTTAAACAGTGTTCCCTTAAATAAAAAGGCTACGAGAATTCCTATTGCGATGCTAAAAATATATAGACCAGTCATTAAAAATCCGCCGGCTTTAGGAAAAAAAGCGCTCACAAAAAAAGCATAGACAGGAAGCTTTGCAGTACAGCTCATAAACGGCGTAAGAAGAATCGTCATGTTTCTGTCGCGCTTTGACGGCAGGGTTCTTGTCGCCATTACCGCAGGAACAGTACATCCAAATCCAATTAAGAGCGGCACAATACTTCTTCCTGAAAGACCAATCTTACGTAAAAGCTTATCCATAAAAAACGCAACTCGCGCTATATAACCCGAATCTTCCATAATCGAAAGAAACAGAAAGAGCGTTACGATAATCGGCATAAACGAAAGAACACTTCCAACTCCGGCGCAGATTCCGTCAATGACAAGAGAACGCAGCACTTCGTTTAAATTGCACGCGATAAATGCATCGTTTAGTTTTCCGGTAAGAAAATCAATTGCACTTTCCATAAGCTGCTGCAGTGTTCCGCCGATGACATTAAACGTAAGAAAGAAAACGCACATCATAATAAGTGCAAAAAGCGGAATGGCAGTATATTTACCTGTTAAAACTTTATCTATAGCACGGCTTCTCTTTAATTCTTTACTCTCGCGCGGCTTAACAACAGTTTTGCGGCAGAGATTTTTTATAAAAGAAAAACGCATGTCTGCAATCGCAGCCGAGTGGTCAAGATATCTTTCTTCTTCAAGCTGAATTATTATATGCTCAATCATCTTAAGCTCGTTTTTAGAAAAATCAAGCTTCTTTAAAATCAGTTCATCGCCTTCGATAATTTTTGTCGCTGCAAAACGCACAGGTATGTTTGCCTTCTGCGCATGATCTTCGATTAAGTGCATCATCGAGTGAATCGCACGGTGAACCGGCGCATCATGTTCTTTATCGCAGAAGTCTGTGCGGCCAGGACGCTCCTGATATTTTGCAATATGCAGTGCGTGTTCTATAAGCTCATGAACACCTTCGTTTTTATTTGCACTGATCGGAACAACAGGAATGCCGAGCATGTCTTCCATTTTGTTAATGTCAATTGAACCGCCGTTTCCTTTTACCTCGTCCATCATGTTAAGTGCAAGCACCATCGGAACATCAAGCTCCATCAACTGGAGTGTTAAATATAAATTGCGCTCGATGTTTGTTGCATCAACAATGTTTATGATTCCTGCAGGATGTTCATCAAGAATAAACTGGCGCGAAACAATTTCTTCTGCCGTATACGGACTTAAAGAATAAATTCCAGGGAGGTCTGTAACAAGAGTTTCCGGATGTCCAATTATCGAACCGCTTTTTTTATCTACTGTAACTCCCGGAAAATTTCCTACGTGCTGGTTGCTTCCTGTTAACTGGTTAAAAAGAGTTGTCTTTCCGCAGTTCTGGTTTCCTGCAAGCGCAAAAGAAATTACTGTATCTTTTGGAAGAGGATTTTCTCCTTCCTTTACGTGATACTTTCCGTCTTCTCCAAGGCCCGGGTGTTCTATTTTTTCTTTTTCATTTTCTGCTTCGTATTTTTGATTCTGAACAAACTCTAATGACGTACATTTTTCGACTTTAATTTTTGCGGCATCTGCCAGACGCAGAGTAAGAGTGTATCCGTGAATTTCAAGCTCCATCGGATCTCCCATCGGAGCAAATTTTGTAAGTTTTAAATATGCTCCGGGGATAACGCCCATATCAAGAAAGTGCTGTCTTAAAGCTCCCTTTCCACCTACAGTTTTTACAACGGCGCACTCGCCTTTTTTTAATTCCTTAAGTGTCATCTTATTTCCTTAAAAAAATAATACACCATTTATGATTTTTTGCCAAACAGAACCCTGATTGCATTAAGTACACATAAAACCATAACACCGACATCGGCAAAAATAGCCGTCCACATATTGCTTATGCCGAGTGCGCCGAGTACAAGGCATGCAAATTTTACACCAAGCGCAAACGCGATGTTCTGATAAACAATCCTCATGCATTTTTTAGAAATCCTGATTGCCTTAGAAATCTTTAAAGGATTGTCGTCCATTAAAACAACATCGCTTGCTTCAATTGCAGCATCGCTTCCAAGAGCGCCCATTGCAATTCCTATGTCTGCACGGGACAAAACAGGAGCATCATTTATTCCGTCACCGACAAAGGCAAGGTTTTCTCCCGGGTCCTTCTGGTTAAGAAGCTCTTCTACTTTAGAAACCTTATCCTGCGGTAAAAGCTCTGAATAAACTTTATCGATTGCAATTTCTTCTGCAACCTTTTCTGCAGTGCGCTTTGAATCTCCTGTAAGCATTACAGTCTGTTTAATACCCAGAGCCTTTAAGTTTTTTACAGCAAGTGCAGAATCCGGTTTTACAATGTCAGAAATTACAATGTGACCTGCATATTTTTTATCGATTGCAATGTGAATTATAGTCCCTGCACAATGGCATTCAGTAAATTCAACTTTTTCAGAAATCATAAGCTTTGCGTTTCCAGCAAGAATCTGTTTACCGTCAACGACTGCACTTATTCCGTGACCGCTTATTTCCTTTACATCACGCACGCGCGTTTTATCAATTTCTTTTCCATAAGCACGCTGCAGGCTTTTACTTATCGGATGATTTGAATAACACTCTGCAAGGGCTGCAAGCTCAAGAAGCTTTTCATTTTCCATGATGCCGTGATGAACACCTGTAACTTCAAAAACACCCTTTGTCATTGTTCCGGTTTTATCAAAAACAAGATAGCGAACTTTAGAAAGAGACTCCATGTAATTAGAACCCTTGATGAGAATTCCTGCAGAAGAAGCTCCTCCGATTCCTGCAAAAAATGTAAGCGGAATACTTATAACAAGCGCACACGGGCAGCTTATTACAAGAAAAGTAAGCGCGCGGTAAATCCAGAGATTCCACAAAGCATCTGTATTTAAAATAAACATTCTTACAACAGGCGGAATTAAAGCCAGCGCCAGTGCGGCAATGCAGACAACCGGTGTATAAATGCGTGCAAACTTAGAAATAAAATATTCTGATTTTGATTTTTTAGAACTTGCACTTTCTACAAGCTCCAGAATTTTAGAAGCAGTCGACTGACCAAACTCTTTTACAGTCCGCACGCGGATAACACCAGAACAGTTTATGCATCCGCCAAGAACTTCATCGCCTTCCTTTACTTCACGCGGAATACTCTCGCCCGTTAAAGCAGAAGTGTTTAATGTCGTTTTTCCTTCGACAATAACACCGTCAATCGGAATTTTCTCTCCCGGTTTTACAACTATTATGCTTCCGACTTTTACTTCATCAGGGCTTACAGTTTTTATTTCTGATTTTTCAAAATCAATTTCGAGATTTGCATAATCGGGACGGATGTCCATAAGCTCAGAAATGTTTCTGCGGCTTTTTCCTACCGCAATCGACTGGAACAATTCTCCAATCTGATAAAAAAGCATTACTGCAACGCCTTCTGTATATTCTCCGAGGGCAATGGCTCCGACAGTTGCAACTGCCATAAGAAAATTTTCATCAAAGGGTTTTAAATTTATAATTCCCTTTAAAGCCTTTAATAAAATGTCATATCCGATTACTAAATACGGAATAAAAAACAGAAAGAATTTTGTTTTTTCAGAAACAGGAAGTAAAAGAATTACCGCAATCAAAATTGAACTTGCAATAATCCTTATAAAATTCTTTTTCTGCTTTTTATTCATCAATTTCGATTTCACAGTCAGACTCTACCTTTTTGCAGTTCTTTAAAACTTCTTTCATGATTTTTTTTGTATCTGCATCATCAGCAAATTCAACAGTCATTTTTAAAAGCATGAAATTTACAGTTGCATTTACAACGCCTTCTGTTTTTTTAGCTGCATCTTCCATTTTGTTTGCGCAGTTTGCACAGTCTACTTCGATATTGTATGTTTTTTTCATAATTACACCCCTTTGTTTTCTGCTGTAAAAGCAGTTTAAAAAATTAATCTTCTTCGTTTATATGTGAAAGTCCGCATTCAAGAATCAAAGCTACATGATTATCGTCAAGCGAATACTTTACTTCCTTTCCTTCTTTTGTTCCGCGTACAAGCTTTGCATTTCTAAGAACACGAAGCTGGTGCGAAACTGCCGAAACACTCATTCCTAAAATCTCGGCAAGCTCTCCTACATAAAGCTCCCTTACCTCTAAGCTGCTCAAAATCTTTGTTCTTGTTGCATCCCCAAAAACCTTAAACAGTTCCGAAAGATTATAAATCGTTTTGTCGTCAGGAATTTTTTTCCTGATCTGTTCAATATTGGCTGACATATTAAGCTCCTGAATATTACTTGAACGACTATTCAATTGTTCAACTTTATAATAACGGACAATTCCAAATATGTCAATAGTTGAACAACTGTTCAATCGATATCAACTTCGCTCATACAGAAAAGCCATTTGTTTACCAGTTACTTAATGTTGCACATACACAATAACCACAATATAATTATTTACATGAACTCAAATAAACTGACTGAATTAAAAGAAAAAATAAAAGATAAAAGAGTTTTTATCCCATTGATAATCTTTTTTTGCCTTATAATCTCAGGTTTATCAATTTTCATTATCCGGGGAAACTCTAAAAATACAGTTAGAATCGGTTTTTATCAGATTCCCGAACCAACACGAATTAAAATACAGAATGCTGTTTTAAACATGAATAATTCATCTCAAAATAAAACTAAAATTAAATTCTACATAAGTGACAAAACAAAACCGTTCCCGATAAACAGCAGAAAGTGTTCAATCATTTTTTCATATAATTCAAAAACACTTTTAAATTTAAAATCTTTGAATATCCCAGAAAAATCCAGTTCTCTTCTTCCTGTAAAAATTTTATCTTCTGTCTCAAATGACAAAAAAGTTTATGCAGCGCCCGTTCTGCTGGATCATTTCGGACTTTCTTTATATAAGACTTATCGTACTGAATTAAATTTAAAGCGTCCTGATTCTATAAAAGATTTAAATCAATACCTGAAACAGATAAGAGAAAAAGCTTCGTATCCACTTGTCGTAATAGGAAGTGACGATAGAGAACTTATAGGTTTTGTAAGTGCGATGACACAAAGCTATTTTCCTGGTAAACAATATAAAAAAATCTGTGACAAAGTTTCTAACACACAAAAATTATCGACATCTAATTTACCTGATGAATTAAAAACAGTTCTTGATGAAATTAAAAAAATGAAACGTAATGAACTTATTTATCCGGAATGGACAAAAGTTACAATTACCGATGCTATGTTTCTTATGAAAGAACACAATATCGGTGCAATTGCTTCATACATAAGTACGCAAAGAACTATTCCTCACGTACTTGTAAAATATTATGAATCTTATGCTTTCCCACCTCAAAATGCAAAAGCAGATTTCGGTCTTATAATCCCAGAAATATGTGCTGTAGTTTTAAAAGATGATTTAAATCAGCAGGAACTTGTTAATAAACTTTTATCATTCGAATATCAGAGCGAACTTTCTAAAGAAACACATCTTGCACCCTCTGCCCTTAAAGGTGAAAGTTTTGATTCCATCTCTGATGACGTGCGCTTTTTTGCTGCTACGTCACCAGAAGGTCCTTTAATGCCGATGGACTCTGCTTGCTTTACAGATCCTGACAGAGTCCACTATTTTGCATCCATTCTCCGCTATTATATCGAAAACTAAAAGTATAAACTTACTTCATCTGCGCAGTTTCAAGATGACCGCGTGTTCCTACACGGGTTGCATAACCAAGAACAGGATTTGCAGTTCCGTTACCGTAAACCGAAGAAGTGTTTGTACTTCCAAGTCCGTTTTCGTTTGTATAACCTACATCAGTTCCGCTCATAACTTTTGCTTTACCTGTAGTTCCATCTTTCCACATACCGATGTTTACATAACTGTATGCATAATTATCTGCATATCGGCTTGTAGAAGGAATTATTGTACTTTCCCATATTCCCATAAACTGATCAGACAAGTTAACACCTGATGGTACAGTAACTGCTTCTCTTGTTGCTTTTGTACCAGAAGAAGAAATTACATCTTTAAGACAAGCCATCTTTGTTTTCTGAACTGAACTCATATAGTAACCGATATATGGAATTATATAATTTCCATCATCCGAAACAACGGTATCAATTCTGATATTAGTTCCTGTAAATGCATAAGAGTCTACAGTTACAACCTGCGCTGTTGCATCATCATAACTTGAAAGATATGCATAAATTAAGTCTGCATTTTCTCCATCATAAGATGCAATATGAATGCCACCTGCTTTATCAACTGTAATCTGGCAGTTTTCTCCGGCATTTGCCTTTAATAAAATCGGCTTTCTCCAGTTGCCGGCTGCCGGTGTATCAGAAGGAGCGGCTGCCATGTCGTTGTCGTTACATGGATTTTCTTTATAGCTGTAATACCAGTTATTTGAACTTGCGTCATACCATGTTGCAACAATTATATCAGCAGCAGCAGAGCCACCCTTAATTACATCTATTGAAACATAGTTACCTGCTTTAGCCGTCATACTTGACGAAGCAATGGTACTAAAATACTCAGGTTTAGTATTTGTATTAAATGCAGTATGAGTGTTATTAGCTATAGCACTGCCATCAGCAAGCTTATACTTTCTCTGATCTGCAAACTGACCGAATGTAATTCCGGTCTGACCAACCGCATTACTTGTATTAGCGTTTGTACCAACATATGTCTGCGACAGATTTCCCCATCTGAAGCGTACTTCACAGTTCAAGTCATCATAGTAGGCAAGGAATACATAAGTATCATTTCCATGTACTGCAGTTGCAAGTGATGGAGAAGCAAATCTGTCTTCTATGAAAGCATAATCAGTAAAGACAGTACCATTATATGTTCCCGGAGGAGCTCCAATGTTTTCAAATCTTGACGAGTTCTTTCCTTCATAGTTACCGTTTGTATCCATTCGAGACTGTCCCCACTTACTCGTAAAATACTGCATACGGCCAGCACTTGCATTAGAACCCGGGTTCGTATCCAAACCTACAGTAATACCATGGGTTATACCGTTTTCATCAACGGTAAATCCACATGTAGAGAATCGTGCATAGTTTGCAACCCATGTTGTATACGATGTATTCTGTCCGTTAGCCATACAGTAGTTTGCAGGACCAGAGTTAAATCCAAAGTTCAAAATACCGTTCTTTGGATTTACTTTCATAATCGGTTCTGTGATATATCCTGATGTCTGTGAAATACCTGCGTCCTTAAACTGCCAGATATCAAACTCGACATCATCAGTTAAAAGGTTGTTATTGTCACCATTAGGCTGGCGGTTATAACAGTATGCAAAGTCATTATCATCATATGCCCTTACCGGATTTGATTCAGCATCAGCATAAGTACCACATGAGTTGTTGTAGTTAAGGTTATTAATAGAAGTTATTGTATCTGTTCCAACAACTATCGAGTGAGCATATTTGCCCGATGCCGTTAATGTTGAAACATCAACTTCTACATCTGCACTGTCTGCTGCAAGGTTATAACCTGAAAGTGTTACAGTTTCAGAAGCATGAACAGGATAATGACCTTTTGCAGTTCTTGCATAAACAGATGCGTTTCCTCTCTTGAGAGAAGAAAGTGATGTTGTTACTTCTGTAATATATGGAACAACGTCTACCTTGTAGTACGGTGTCTTTTCATCATCAGTTGTCTGAGTTGAACTTGATGCAGAATTTCCCGTCGTTTCATAATCAAGACTTACTCCGTCTGCATTAAGAGAAACTTTTCCTTTATCCCTTACCATAACTTCAACCGCAACATCATGTTTAACAACAGTCGAAATTCTTGCAGTATCCCAGTAGATGATAAAGTCTACAACATTTCCAGTCTGCGAGAATATTTCTTCACCATCAAGTACAAATTCCCAACCGTCATCATCGAGAGTTCCAAGAGATTCCCATGTACCGGTATCTGTATCGCGAGCTGCTACCTGAGTAAATCCGTCAGTAAGTCCCGGAACTTTAAGATGAATTTCGTTTACGCGTACGTTATCTTCTGCACGGCCACGCAGCGCAATCTTTCCAGAAACCTTAGGATCCTTATCATTTATTCCGCTTGTAACAGGAGTTCCACCTTCCGGATTTGCATTTATATAAGAAGCAGACTTCATCCAGTCACGCTCAAGCTCGATGTGACCACGGGCTACGTCTTTTCCGTTAACGCGCTCATAGAAGAGAGAAGAATCAATTGCTCTTGTGGTATCATTCCACTTCCACCAGAACGGTTTAAACCATACTTTTGCTTTTTCGCTGTCTTTAAGAACAACGTTTGCAACAAGACTTATTGTTGCATACTGACTTGTTTTTCCTGCTTCCGTTCCTTCTGTTTCATCCCAGATCTTAAACGTAAACAGCTGATTAGTTCCATCTGCAATTGTTCTTCCATTTGCATCTGCAGCAAGAAGATTCTGTGTGCTCAAATTAATTTCGAGATCAGGACGGATATCATCTGTTACTGAATCTTCATCAGAAAGATTTACAGCACCTGAATTATAGTAAGCTGCAGTATCTTTATCTGCTGCAACTGAATATGTATATTTAAGTCCGTTGTTTCCACCGACTATTTCCGGTTTTAATATAGTTCTTCCCTTTATCGTAATTTCAGAAGATAAAAGTCCGCGAGGAATCTCAAAAGAAGTTACAAAATTACCTCTTTCATCTTTTCCGTTTACGGTAACTCCAGTAATTTTATCTGGAGAAGAAACATTATACCATCCGCCGTAATTTGTTATCATTTCATTTGCAGTCCGCTTTCCGTTTTCATCAAGTGAACCATCAGTTACTTTGTCATCACCGTTGTCATCTGTACCAAAGATAACACCTGCAATTCGAGGCTGATTATTGCAGACAAACGCAGGTTCTGTGTATGCATAAACTGCATAAGGAGTATTTACATCAGGCGTAGTATATGCAGAATACGATCCTGTTATTCCAGCTTCCGGCGTTGCAGGAACATATCCCATAATTCCGACACTGTAGTTTCCGGCTTTATCAAATACTACATAATGAAGCTCAATTGAGCCGTCAGGAATATTTTTAGAACAGATATCTGCTTCCCATGTCCATGTCGAACCTGTTTTCTTAACGCTTTCAATCATGCGGTCACCATCATCATTTGAAGGCGATATAAAGTATCCGTCAGCCTGAAGCTCACCTGATTCTGCTTCTGTGACAGTGTTGTTTACAACCATCGCATAACCGAACAGTGCATCAGTATAATTTACAGGAATATTTCCGTTCAATGTAACATTTATACCAGAAACAGAATCCACAAGATATATAGTTCCACCAATCTTAACAAGTCCACCCGGATGAACATTTTTATCTGGTGCCGGCATTTTAATGAGATTAAGGTTATCTGCATCACGGGTTACTGTTTTCTGATTCCAGTAAATGCCGTCTTCAAATACAATACTGCCTGCAGAAAGATTAATCTTGTTGTAATCATTGATTGTCGTACCACCTTCTGTCTTTGTTCTCTCAAGCATTACATCATACAGATAATTTTTTGAATCTTTTGATCTGTCACTTCTTCTCATAAAGTAGAATGCAACATAATCAAATCCAGACTGATTTACATTTCCAACAGCATTTTCCTTTACAGTTGAACCGAACGTATAGAATTTTCCAGTCTGTTTTACACTCGGGCTTATGTCATAACCTGCATCAATCAAACCTGCAAGCACAGGAGAAGTATTATCATAGTTTATCTTTATGTCTTTTGTCTGACCGTGAGATGATCCTTCTGCAATATCCTCTGCTTCAAATGTATAATCAAGTTCACCGACACCAGTATCTGTCTTAAGTTTATACTTAAAGTAAACTACTTTTCCGTCGACCTTTACATCAAAATCAGTGCCGCCCGACTGACCAACTTTGTCTATAACAAGTTTTGTTGTTCTGTTTCTCTTGTTGTCCTTGATATTCAGAGTTTTAATTCCGACATCATCTTCAACACTACCGATAAGATACCATGTATCCTTTACGAACATGTCATCATTATATTCACGCGATGCTGTTGCTTCTGCATCATAATCAACCGATGCAGATTTTACTACATACAATGGCTGTGTAGAACCGAAAACAGGTTTGTCATTATCAATCTTGAAAAGTCGATCAGCATAAATACTTGTCTTTTTATCACCGTCTTTAGAAATCAACCTTACGGCAACAATATTTTCTTTTTGAGAAATATCATTTTCTTCATCCACGATTGGATTAAACTCACCGCTTTCATTTAATTTAATGTTCCACGTACTTCCTGTAAAGTTTGCAAGAATTGCATAATCTGCTGCTGTCTCTCCTGCTCCAAGAACACTTGTTCCTTTTATCCACGGTGTCGAAGTATCAGGATCATAAGAACTCATTTTGTAAACGCTGTAACCGTATTCTGCAAGAGCATCAAGGTCATCTTTTGTCGGAGCAAACTTTGTAAATACACTGGTGTACGAATAAACAGTATGTCCTGCTTCATCTGTAGAAGATGTTTCTACATATCGAACTACATCGTCCGCATTATTCTCGTTCCAGTTAACAGGATTACAGTGTGCATCAAGATGTTCTTTCTGAGAAATCAACTGAACCCAAACAGAATCAACAAACTTGTTGTCCATTGCTTCGCCATAGAGTTTTATATTTCCACCAAGTACATCACCATCAGTCTCAGGATAATTTATTGAAACAGTAGGTCTGTCTCCCTGTGGATCAAGATAAGCAGCCTGTCTTTTTTCAGTAACGTTTCCTGCTGTATCAACTGCTTTTACCCAGAGCCAGAGATCTACAACTGTATCAAACCTGTCTTCAAGTGTAGAAGAAAGAGCTTCTCTTGTTGTAATTCCGTAATCAACAAGATAATCATTTAAAAGCTTTGTATGTGTAAGTGCCTGACTGGCATCAATATCACCATCAAAGTAAAGATACCATTCTGTAGTGGTTCCTTTAATCGGTTCATCGCAATAATCAACCTTGTCTTTTATATCTGCAATCGTAACAATTGAACCGTCTTCATGTTTTTTCCATGAAGTAAGAGGCGTTGTGTCGTCATCTGGTGACACATCTCCAGATGTAGAAATTGCATAATAAACATCGCATACTTCACTCAAAGAACCATAAACATTTACTTCACCACTTACAGTTGCGTTGTTATCAGGTCTAGGAAGATTTATAGAGATTACAGGTTTTGTATTATCCACCGTAAGCTGAACAGTAGAAGAACGCGGACGATCTGCTTTATCCCGAACTTCGACAGTAAAATAATTTATTCCGTCTTTTAAGTTACCTGTAAGAGTTTCTCCTCCTGTAAGAATATCTTCACATTCCCAAATTCCATTTTTGTTTACAGGATCAGTGCCCACATAGTTAAACTCATACTGAGCATAACCCTGTGTTCCTTCTGATTCTCCCATTGTAGCTGTTACAGAATTTATTCCGTTTGCATCCGCTGCATAAATTCTGACTTTAAACTTAGATACATCTCCACCAAATAACCTTCCGTTTGTAGAATCAATCCAGTCAGATGAATACTCTGCCGCTTTTTTTGAATAAAGATTAAACTCAAGATCCTTTGCTTCCGGGTCCTGTGTATCAACTCTTATACGAAGAACAGTTGAACTTCCTGCCCCATCACCAAACTTTGTATGATCATCTTTTATATAAACAGCATTATAACTGTCAGAAGGTTCATAGCCATTTGTCTTTGAAATAAATTCTCCACCTTTAGAATCTTTTACATAGAAGTAAATATCCTGTTTACCCTGGTTGCTGGATTTAAAAATCCATGAACCATTTGAAAGATTTAAAGGAAGAACTGCAGCCCAATCAGATTCTGTCGGAGCTTCCGGTGCAGACGGCACAGCAGAAGATGTATCCCACAGGTTTGCAATTATCTTAAGCTGAACTCTTGAATCAATTCCATCATCATCTGTCAGGGTTCCCATCAAGGTTAAGTTATTAAAGAATGGATATGTATTTTCATCCATATCTTCAAGATCTGAAATATTTGTAAATGTAATTAAAGGACGGTCAGTATTCTGATCGATGGTAATTTCTGCTTGTGCAGTATTTTCATTTCCTGCAGAGTCAGTAGCTGTTGCTTTTAATTTAACCTGAACACCTTCTTTTGAACTGTTGCAGTCATAAACTGTTTCACCAAATGCAGTCTGAGTATCAAGATTATCAAGCTTCCAGTTATATGTTCCGGAAACTTTTGTTCCAGATTCAGTTCCATTTGCAGTTACTTCTTTCCATTCTGTTGCAGAAGACTGATATTCCAGTTTAATTGATTCAAGTTTCTGATCATCATTTGCAACCCCAGAAATACTTATAAGTTTATTAACAACAGCATCTTTAATTGATTCTGTAAAATCAATATCTGGAGCCGTATCATCATACTGCAGAGAAAAGAGATTTAATTCTGCCATATTTCCAGCACCGTCTTTTACGCGCGCCCATACAGTTCCCGTTCTTGTAATCTTTTCTGCAGGAATTACCGTTCTCCAATTAAATTTTTTCGCATTTTCTTCTGATACAGTTATATCACTTTCAGATACAGTCACATCAGGTTTTCCAGCAGAAGTAAAATCTTTATCTCCAATGGAAATTAAAATTTCAGAAATTCCACTCAACGAATCTTCTGCAATTCCTTCAATATTGATATCTGCAACACCATTTGAAAGAACGTTACCGATTCCATCTGTTTCTCCATCAATCTTTTTAATTTCTATACTCGGAACTCCAATATCAACATGAATTCCGCTTATATTAATTGAAGAAACATTTCCAGCATTATCAGTTGCACGGAGAATAATTACACTTCCATCAGAAACATTTGCAACTGTTCCACCAAAAGTTGATGTACCCGAGAACTCTGTCCATGATGGATTTTCACCAGTATCAAGAGTATATTCAACTTTTCTGATTCCACTTGCATCATCTTTAATTCCACCAGAAACATGCAGTGTAGAAGTATTAAACCAGCCTATCGCAGACTGTGCTGTCGTAATATATGGTGCAACATTTTCTGCAATATAATTTTCATTCTGAGGATCACGGATTAAACTTGTTCCAAACTCAGGAGGTGTCATATCTTTACAAACATAACGTGTAACAGCGCCTGTCTTTCCTGCACTGTCAGTTACAGTAAACACAAATGTCATATATCCCTGATTGAATGTTCTCAAATCCGGAACATGAGTCCACACACCTTCATCATCTATTACAAATGAGTGTCCGTCAGAAGATACCCATTCACCTTCATCATTTTTCTCAAACTGATTCCATACACCGTTTTCATCAAGTTCTACTTTTACATTTGCACGAAGAGTCTGTTCTTCTTCCAAAGTATCCGCAGCAGAAACAGCCACCTCAAGAGAAGAAAGTTTCCAGTCATCAGAGATTTTTCCACTGAATGTAATCGAAGCCTCGTTTTCAGGAGTTGAATCAACATCTTCGCGTACATACTGTCTGTCTTCTGTTCCTACTTCAGTTTCAGAAAGCTTTGGATTTTCATTATCTATAGCAACAAGGAACGGTCCATATGCTGTCTGTCTGTTTGCATTTATAGCTTCAACAGCTTCTGCCGACATACCTTCTGGAGTTCCGCTTATATATGTAACATCAGTTGCAACTATTCCTATACGATAGATACCCGGATTTTTAGGCAGACCATTGTATGTAAATGATGCAGTCGTTGTACCTCTTGTAAAACCTCCCACAGTATCTCTGTTTAAAACTGCAGTTCCATCACTGTTATAATACCAAACCTCTATTGAATCTATTCCGTCATCATCTTCTACCATTCCGATAAGTTTATGGTTAGTCACCTTATCAAAAATATTTCCTTTATTATTATCAAAATCAGATTCAGAAGAAAGATTTTCTACCAGCGTAACATTACAGAAGTTACTAGGTTTAATTACAGGCTTATCAGTTGACTGATCAATGTTATACGTAAGGGCATTGTTAAACTGTGTCGTAGAAACTGAACCGATATTACCAGCCTTATCTTTTGCATAGAGAATTACATTTACAGGTTTTGTATCTGCATCATCACCAAGATTGAATGTAATTTCATCAGTTGTATCAATCTTTATATCATTTGATGAAACAGTATATTTTGCACCAAGTGATTTTGAATAAGCTGGAGTCGAATCTCCATTTGACCATATTTCATACCATACTTCTTCAAGACTTGTTTCATCAATAGAACCTGTAACAGAGAATGTTCCGTTAAGATATCTGTGAGTTTCTGTACCGACAATTGAATCAACATGAGGCGTTACAGAAGAAATTGTAACTACCGGTTTTTCTGTATCTACATAAAATTTTCTTGAACGTGAATCTGTCAGATCTGAGCTATTCTTTACATTTACAGTAATGTCATACAGATAACGCTTACCCTGTTCAACAATCTCTGGAAGAGCAAATTCCCAATAACCGGTACTTGTACTGAATGAACTTGTTATATCAACATCACTGTATGAAACAGGAGCTTCAACACCTGTTTCATCAATGCGGCTTCCGCTGTAAGAAATCTTTACAATTTTAGGAAGACCATCTCTATTTACAACTTTTCCACTGAACTTAAGTGATCCTGTCGTAATAAATTCATTTGTTACAGTGTTAATTGTATTTTCAACTATACCCTGATCGTTTGCAGCATTTGGATAGCCCGTTTCTCCCTTATCCATCCAGTAAATTTCTGGAGGAGAATTCGTAGAAAAACCTTTAAATGCATACGCTGCTTTTACAGGTTCAGCATATTCATCATCAACATCCATTGCTTTACAGCATATATAATAGTATTTATCTTCTTCAATTGAATTTGCAACTTTAACCTGGTAGTTATATGAAGAATCAGAACTGTCATCAGTACAGTTGTCATGTCGTTCAGGATCTGCATAACCTTCGAGACTGTATTTTACCTGTTTCTGTTTATTAGGATTTGTTTCTTCTCTATTGCCGTTAAATCCAAGAAGACATGCTTTATTCCCGGCTCTTTGAGATTCATAATAACTGTTGAATATCTCATCAGATGAAGAATATATTTTTTCAATTTCTGCCTGATTCAATACATTCGTATATGGCCCGAACTGATATACAGCAATACTGTTCGGTGTAATTAATGTTCCGTTAAGGCCAGCTGTTACATTTACAGTAATAAGCTGTTCTCCCGAAGCCTTGCTGTTTACCTGTGTAATATCATTACAGTCAAAACCAAATACCTGATATTTTGGATTTGCATCAGGATTAAGAGAAAAAACTGCATTCTCTCTTGCATTTTCTTCATACTGATCTTTAATCTGTTCAATTTTTCCAGAAGACACTACAGAACTATCAACAGTTCCGTTGATTATATTTTTAACAGTGCCTATATCAAGATTACTTGCTTCACTTAACCAGTCTGTATAAACTTCATCATAAAGGAAAAACTTTGAAGTCGTATTTCCTTCTGAATCGTTTGAAGTTTCAGAAGGATTTCTATATTCTTTTGCAGAGTCAGACAATTCAAATTTACATACAAAACTCTTATCACCTGTTGAATTTCCATAAACCTGCTGATACCTGATATCCAGCGGATCACCTGCCAAAGGATCTTTATTTTTTCTTGCAAAAAGAATTTCTGTACCACCAGCAGTATTAACGTTTGTTTCCGTCCAGCCATCTGTTCCATTTAAGGGAATTGCTCCATCAGAAATACCTGTTACAAAACCACCTGATTGAGTACACTCATTTGCATCATATACTTTTAAATTTACTTTACGAACAGAATGATCTTCTGCAATAGTTCCAGAAACTTTTAAGCTTGTACCATACTTAGAAGGAGCATTTATCTTTGCAGAACCCGGCTTACTTAAAACAAAAAGCGGCGGTGTATTATCGATATCATATGCCCGTGAAAAAATTCCAGATTTACGTCCTGCACCGTCAATTGCAACTACTTCAACACTGTATTTACCATCAGGAAATTGCCAGCCATTATAGGTTCCAGGTCCATTTAATTCTATATTCCATTTCTTTTTATCTACATTCGCATCAAATGCACCGTAAGAAATTCCTGTTCCTGTATCCTGCAAAGTTACTTTTACAGATGTTACATGCTTATCATCATCACATTCACCGGCAAGAATAAAAGAACCCCTGATTGTACTTGATGCAGGCGGATATTTAATCGAAACAGTAGGAGCAGTTGTATCTACCGCTTCCCCGAGCCCTAACTCGCAGTTTGTAAAAAGGGCTGCAACAAGAGGAATGCACAATAACAAATGTCTAATTACGCGTTTCATATACTCTCTCCAACAACATAAAACACACAATAACCTCGTCCTGTGATGACGAGGTTACAGCTAATAAGACTTCGATTAAATAGTTATAAAATTATTTGACTTTTAGAAAATATTGACCCTGATACCTTCAGAGAATTGGAATATCATGTTCTTGATATCCATTGAATTACTCTGAACATCACTCGGGATAAACCACAACTGGAACTCAGAATAGAGAGATACTGTTCTAAAGCACTTAGCTTTTCTAAACGTACATCTCGGGAATTCCATCTGTGCAAGTAAAGCAGAGAGCATCTGTGCTTTTCCACTAGCTGTGTCCGTAAACAAGCTGAAGTTAGCACCAAGTGCAAATCCCATACTTAACCAGTCCCAATCAGGTCCTAAGAAACTTCTGAATGGAATGTATGCAATATTGGCAAGAAGCTTCATTCCGAATACATCACCACCATAACGAAGTTCTGTGTTACTGAACATATTTCTCTGAGCCTGCGTAAACTGTCCATACTGAACCTGAAGCTTAACATTATCATCGAAGAATGTAAGTCCGGCACCAATATTAAACAATGTTGCACCCCAGAACGATGAATCAAGATACAAGCCCTGGATAAATCCCGGAATCTCATATCCGGCTTTATCACCAGCTCTCAATGCAAGAGTCACAGAATTTAATCCTACAGCATCGCTTGCAAGTCCAGAGAACTCAAGTTCCTGGTTATAGCGGCCGCCGATTCCCGGAGAAATAATCTTAACAAACGGTGCAGTCTTGTCATTCTGAACAATACATCTGTTAATTGCAGATTCACCGTTTTTCATTACTGCTCTTACCAAAAGGAAGTGATATCCTTCCGGTATGTCTTCATTTTCTACACGGAACTTCCACTTGTCTTTATTTCCAAGACGAGTGAATGTTTTACCATTATCAAGACTTAACTCGATGTAATCAAGAGATTTTGCATCAAGAGCATCCTTCTGCTCTTTAGTTGCTCCCTTAGCCTTTGCCTGATCAATTTCCTCCTGAGAGATTGAATATCCGGCACGACCTTTAATATATGGTCTGTCTACAGCAAAGTCACCGTAGTTAAAGTTATCAATTGTAATCCATGGACCAAGTGTCTTATAGTTTACAGTCTGTGGAATTGATTCAACAACCATTCCGCCTTCAAGATTTGCCCTTACTCTGTATGAATGAACTCCTTCTGTAAGTTTTTCAGGATTCATTTCAAACTTATAATAACCTGTATCAGAAAGTTCTACTGTTTCAAATGCCTTTCCGTCAAGAATAAGAACTACTTCATTTACTTTACGTGTAGTAATTACTTCACCATAGATATTAAAGTCACCGTTCTTTGTTTCGCTGTTAAGCGGATAATAAATATTTACATCTGCTTCTGCGACACGCTTATCAAGAGTAATATTGCGGCTGATACTTGTTTCATTTCCAGCAGCATCTTTTCCTGTAAGCTGGACATTATAACGGCCACTTTCAAGCGGGCTTATATCTACACTGGTAGTAATAATTCTATCAGGTGTCAAATCTGTTTTTGAAAGTCTTGAACTTACATATTTACCATCAAGACTTGAAATCGAAATATACAGTTCTGTAAGTCCAATATTATCAATTGTATAACCAGAGAAGAATACAGGGCCTGTTGTCTTTGAATCATCAAGTGGAAGTGTAAGTGAAAGCTCAGGCTTTGTATTGTCAACATTAATCAAACTTGAGTAAATGCTTTCAATTCCATAACCATCAGTCGTCTTTAAGAATACAACGTGAGTTCCATCCGGAACAACTCTTGTATCAAACTGATATGACCAGTTTTCTTTTCCAGTTGCAAGGTTAAAACTATTTCCGTTATCAACAGAGATTTCTACTTTATCAATTCCGTTTCGGTCAAATGCAGTACCACTTAATGTAACAATTTTATGCTGTGTTGTTTCAATCTTTGGAAGAACCATTCTTCCAACAGGTTCTGCTAAAGATACTCTGAACTTGCGCACAAACTCAGGTCCCTTAACACCGTTGATATCAACACCATAAGCAGTAATTGTATGTTCATTATCTGTCATCGAGCTTAAAGGAATATCAACATTAAAACTGTATCCTTCTCCTTCGATTTCATTAAACCTTCCGTTATCAATTTTATAGTAAACTTTACTTGGACCATCATCATCAAGAACAACTCCGGAAATTACAAAATCTTTTGTAATAACCTGATTGTCTGTCGGCAGCTGAATTGTTGCAACAGGAAGATCTGACTGAGCATCAATGATAAATTCCCATGAGTTTAATGTCTGAACATTCCCTGCAGCATCTGTGAAATCAAATCTCATCGATCTGTTAATCGGCAATTCAGGAGTACCAACAAATGTTGTTACCATTGAATTCTTTTCAATTTCTGTACGACGTCCTGTATTTACATTTACATATTCAACTTTATTCAGGAATCCATCATCAGCTGCCATAAATCCGATTGCATTCTTTCCGTTTACAACTTCTTCAACACCAGGAACAATTACTGTAACAACAGGTGCTGCAGTATCCTTGTGAATACAGTTGCGGTAGTAAGAAACATGTCCGGAAAGATCAGTTGCCCTGATGTCAAATGTTACAATTCCATCTTCAACACTTCCAAGTCTTTCTTCTGCATAAAGCTGGAAGCTTGCTCTTTTTCCAGTTGCCCCGAAACTCTTCCAGTTTTCACCACCATCGATTGAATATTCAACCGAAGCAATTCCAGAAGAATCTGTTGCAGTTCCAGAAATGATAAGTCTGTCTCTTACCCATTCATATACTGTAGGTCTCTGAATATTAAATGCAGGACCTTCATTATCATTTATGATTGTCACAGGTGCAAAATCAATTCTAGCTCCAGTATTATCTGTAGCACGTACAACAAGGTCACGGAAAATTCCACCGTTTGCAGCAGTTAAAATCACTGCTTTTCCTACTACAGATACTTCAATTCCAGGATAGTTTCCAAGAACATTTGCTGTAATTTCATCACCATCAAGATTTACAAAACCTGCAATCTTAGCATCAGAACCCATAATAAACGCACGGTTATCTGCTGAATAAACTGTGTCATACGAAGAAAGCCATTGAGCCATTCTCGGATCATTGATATCTTCACTGTCTATTTCACGGATAATTCCAACCTGTGCATAACATCTTGATGAATAATTTTTACTTGTTGCTGTAATTTCAATTGTTGTAAGTCCGGCAGGAAGATTATCAAGAGGAATAACTGCATTCCCATTTCCAGAGTTTTTATCCGGACGGTTAACAATTGCCTTTCCTTCTACAAGAGACTTAGCACCAGTATTTGTTCCTGCAAATACTCTGTATCCGATAGCAAGATCTTTTAACTCAGAAGTAATATCAACAGTAAGACCTACAGAAGGCTTTTTCTCTGAAAGATTTTTATTCTTATTCCATCTTGCAGCTGCAGATTTTGAATTAGAAGGAACAACTACAGTCATTCCGCGTTTATAAGCGTTTCCTGCAACATCTGTTATTCCTATAGCAGCATTTTCATCACTGACTGAATCTGATAATTCTGCATCAGGTTTATCAATTACTTTTGTAAAGTTCTTTACATAAAGACAGGTTGAATAATTTGAAACACGATCAAGAGTATCTACAACCGTATAACATATGTGAACGATTCCCCATGGAAGTGTTTCTACAGGAATTGAGAATCCAACCTTTGGAACCGAACCTTTTATCTCAATATTCTTTTCTTCACGTCTGGCATCAGCTGGCTGACCAAATCTGTCAGCAGCCCATTCGATTGTATAAGATGCAGCCTTAATTCCACAGAGAGAAGAAGCTTCAATATCTAATACAGATCCACCTTCCGGATTTACAATTTTTCCAAATGGTGCAGAACCTGCATCGACTCCGCCTTTTAAAACCGGTTCAGTAAACTTTGGTTTTAATCCGCTTGAATTATATTCAACTTTATAATCATTTCCTTTAATGCCATAACGATCAGTTGCACTTACAACTACAACATGTTTTCCATATGACATAAATTTTTCATCATTGAGATTTACAGAGAAAATTCCGCGTGTCTCAATTGTTTCAACTTCTGTACCATCAACAGTTACCTTTACGCTCTGAACTGAATCATCATCCTTTGCAATACCGCGAACAAAGTACTCGCCTTCTTTTAAAGAACTGCCGTTTACAGGCCACTGAATATTTACAACAGGCTTATCAAGTTCAGGATTAATTGTAATGCTGCGTTCTGTTTTTGTTACGTTACCAGCTGTATCAACTGCAGTGATAACAAGCTTTCCACTTTTATTTCCTTTTTCTGTATTAAATTCTTTTGTCCAGTACTGGTTACCAGGAATAATTTCAAACTCACCGCTTTCACCATTATATTCCCATGAAAGAGATTTAAGTCCAACTTTATCTTTTGCAAGTCCGGCAGCAGTGAACACACCGTTCTCTACCTGCTTGTCTGCAGGATAAACTATTGTTGCTTCCGGTTTTGTATTATCAATAAAGCAGAGGAAAGAGTAATATCCGATTGAACCCTGCAAGTCTACAGCCTTGAACCAGATTACTGCAGGACCTTCTTCAAGTTCTTTTTTTGTATCGATAGAAAATTTAAAGTCAGCAGAATTTGTTTTTTTATTATTGCTTACTTTTACTTCTGTAAAATGTTCTCCGTTATCAAGAGAATAGAACATTGTTTTAATTCCGTTTCCGTCAGAAACGATTCCCTGGAAGTTAACTGTTCCAGAAACAAGTGCACCGATTCCAATATTTGTTACCTGTGTCACAGGCTGATTACGGTCAAGAACCCATTTAGTTGTTACAGATTCACCTTTAAGACCGTTTACGTCAACACCGTAAACTTCAATTGTATGATCACCTTCTTCAAGAGGTTCTGTATCAAGGAAATATGACCAGAATTCTTTTCCGGAAGCACGAACAGGATTATCTTTATCTCCGTCAAGAATAAGTTCAACATAACCTACAGCGTCATCATCAACACACGAACCTACAATGTTAAGATTTCCAGGAACACGCATTGACATTACAGGGTTTGTAATCCGGCAGATCGGCAAATCTGATTTCGGATCAATCCAGATATTAAAAGGACCTCCGAACGTTTTGTTTCCACCCATGTCAGTAGCAGTTACAATGACATTAAACTTACCTTTCTTGTCATTTATATCAAAACTTTCCTGCCAGCTGTTCATGTTTTCAACATTCAGCTCAGTTACATCTCTGGCAGACATGCTGAAAACGCAAACTGCCATGAAGAGAATCATTAATAATTTTTTGGCCATAACCGGTTTAGTAATACTTTTCATAATACTCGTCCTGTCCGTTATATTTTTTTAGACCCTCTCTAAGTCTAATCTATCCATTTTCTCCAAAATCTACAACCCTGAAACACAGGATTCCTAGAATTTAAATATAATTCCTCATTTATTAGTATCGTCTGAATTTGTCCAAAAGTTGAATGTAAATATGAAATTTGTACTATTTCATTACACCCAGAAGCGCCTCAATAAGTGAAGAAATCTTTACAGGCTTGGTTAAGTAAGAGTTCATTCCGCTTAAAAAACAATCTCTGATGTCTTTTTCGTCGGTAGAAGATGTTAAAGCTAGGATAGGTACAGCTCGGGCGTGAGGATTGTCAATCTTGCGTATAGCCTTTGTGACTTCTGCCCCGGACATTCCAGGCATGATAACATCCATGAGGATGGCGTTAAACGTACCAGGTACCAGAGCATTAAAGATATCAACGGCTTCAGTTCCATTTTTAGCTTCAATTACCGTTGCCCCCTCTCCTTCAAGCATTTCTCGGGCAATCATTCTGCTCATTTCGTTGTCATCAACAAGCAGAATTCTTATTCCCTTAAGCCTTTCGGCATTTATACCTACTGACAATGAAGAAGGCTGAATATAGCTTCCCTTTGTCAGATATTCTATAAATTTTTCCTTACACTTTCCGAATGACTGCATAATCATATCAGAAAATGCACCGCATTCACCCTGCATAATCATATCAAATGCTTTTTCCGGTGAGTATGCGTCTTTATACACCCTTTTTGTCGTCAGTGCATCATAACAGTCAGCAACTGAGACTATCTGTGCCGAAATCGGAATCTGATCACCTATTAAGCCATCAGGATAACCGTTTCCATCCCATTTTTCGTGGTGATAACGGCAGATTTCTAAGCTTGTAGTAAGATATGCTTCACTCCAGTCTTTTGGAGCACGGGCAAGAATATCGCATCCGTTTATGCTGTGAGTTTTCATTATTTCAAACTCATGAGCTGTAAGTCTGCCCGGTTTTAAGAGAATCGCATCAGGTATCGTTATTTTACCGATATCGTGGAGGGCGCTGGCAGAAGTAATAATTTCTACTCTGTTCTGGGTAAGCTTAAACTGTGGCCAGTCGTGCATTACCTGTTCAGCCAGAATATGTGTAAATCCCTTTACCCTTCTGATGTGCTGACCGCTTTCTGCATCACGAGCTTCCGTTACATCACCTAAAAGCTCGATGATTTCTTCATTGATACGGTTAAGAGCCTTATTCTTTGCCTGAATCTCTGAAGTTCTTTCTGTAATAAGAACTTCAAACTGCTTTTCAACAAGACTTCTGGCATCCGCATCTTCTCTGTGTCTGATCTGAGCGCGAGCCTGTTCATCAAAGCTGCATAAACCTACGACAATCGCTTTATTATCAGGTGCTGCACTTGTAAATCGTATTTTATAGTAAAAAACTTCATCGCCGATTCTGGCACGGAAAAAGGCTTCATAAGAAGGACAGTTTTCAAGCTCCTTTTTTACCCTTTCTTCAGAAGCCGCATATGAAAAGACTTCAAAGTCTTCTGGAAGTACCAGCATTTTAAAAAATGCATACAGTCTTTCATGAGTAGGCATACTCTTATCAATTTCGTTGAACAGCGTCTCAAACGTTTTACTTTCTCTGAATATAGTTATATCCTTTGTTTCAACATCGACGTAGGCAACAAACTCATATTCACTTGTAAGACTGGCTATTACTGCGTCTTTTTGATAAGAGATTTTCTGCTGTAAAAGATCCGTATCTTCCATAACCAATACAATCCTTTTATTTATTCAGAATCCAACACTACTATTATACTATTGCTTTTTAAACAAAGAAAGAGATTTTAAAAAAATTCTTTTATTTTTTTTGTGTACAAAACTCATATTTGGGTAGTAAAATAGAATATTGTGAAAAAGACAGTTTTACTTGCTATAATTATCTCATTTTTATCATTTTCAGGATTTTCACAGGACTCAAAGCCCGTAAAAATCGGATATTACCTGGATGGAAACCCATTTTTTAACCTTGGAGCCTCTGACGGGGCTAAATTCGGATTCGGATATGAATATATCCAGCTTATAGCGTCTTATACAGGCTGGGAATATGAATATGTTTACGGCTCGTTCCCGGAGCTGTATCACATGCTTTTAAACAACGAAATTGACCTTCTTCCTGCAGTCGGATACAACCCGGAAATTGAGGGGAAAATTCTATTCCCTGAAGACGAAATGGCAACGGAACGGTATTATCTCTATGTTAAAACAAGCGACAATTCTTTAAGCGGGAAAGATTATTCTCAGCTGAATTTTAAAAAAGTCGGTGTTCAGAAAGATACTTATCAGGAACAGCAGTATAAGAGATTTTTACAGTTGAACGGAATGGAAGGGTATATCGTCGAATTTGAACGCCGTGATACAATGAGAAATGCATTCATCAATAATGAAATTTCTGCAATCATAGATTCTGATATGGGAGCCATGCACGACTGGGAACCTGTTTTTGAAGTTCTTTCATTTGATTCATACCTCGCAGTTTCAAACAAAAGACCGGATCTTTTAAACCAGCTTGAAACAGCTGTAAAAGAAATCAAAGATTTTGATCAGTCATATCTGAAAAATCTCTGGAAAAAATTCAATCCAAACACTGTGACAAATAAACAGCTTTCTGAAAACGAAGCTGATTATCTTACTTCTCATAAATCTATAAAAATAGGATATCTTACTAATTACTTCCCTTTCTGCGGGAAAAACCAGGAAACAGGAAAACCTGAAGGATTTTTTAAAGATTTTATCAACTTAAGTTTTGAAAAATACAATATAAAAGACATGCAGCAGGAATATATCAGTTTTTCTAATTATGATGAAATGATTACAGCACTGAATAATGATGATGTTGATATGATTTTTCCTGTACCGCATGATTACTACGAAGCAGAAGAAAAGAATTTTTTCCCTACGGAACCTGTCGTAAAAATTGGAATGTGCATAGTTTATAAAAATATTCTGGGTGACGACTGGACAGACAGCGTTGCCGTTACAGATTCTTTTCTTGGATATATGTACATGTCTAAAAATTATCCGTATGCAAACTTTACAAGATACAGAGGAAGGGAAGGCTGTCTTTATGCTGTTCAACAGGGAGCTGTAAAAGGTGCTTTACTCATGTACGACAAAGCGCAGAGTATACTTTACAAAAACAGAAATTTCAGAAACTTGAAAATTCTCAAGCTGCCAATCGACAACCAGATTTCTTTCGGTATAAAACGTGACAACCTTATTTTTCTTTCCATCTTGAACAAATGTTTTTCATCAATATCAGAACAGGAAAAAACTACGATAACTACATCATACTCTGTAAAGGAAATGCAGTTTACGACAGAAGATTTTATCAAATCATATATATGGTTTATAGTTCTCATTGTAACGATTATTTTTGTTCTGCTGCTTTGTCTCGTTTATACAATCAACAAAATCAGGGAATACATAAACTACGATGGACTGACACACCTGCTGAACAGAAAGACAATGAATGTATGTTTTAATTCTGTTCAGAAGCGTGCTGATAAATTAAACATTCCTTTCTGCCTTATGATGCTTGACCTTGATGACTTTAAAAAGATTAACGATACATATGGTCATGCATGTGGTGATGAAGTATTAAAACAGGTTGCAAAAATCATCATGCACTCAATAAGCAGCATGGACTATGCGTTCAGATGGGGAGGAGAAGAAATTCTCATTCTCTTTAACACAAATGCAAACTATGCATATAATTCATCAGAAAGAATAAGAAAGACAATTGAAAAAACAGTAATTAACTTTGATAACGAAGAAATAAAAGTTACTGCAACAATAGGCCTGTCGGTTTATAGAACCGGAATGACTTTTAAAGACATGTTTATTCTAGCTGACGAAAATCTTTATAAAGGAAAAGAAAAAGGTAAAAACCAGATTATCCTTTAATCAAAAGATCGTATATCCGATCCAAGTCTTCACGACTGAAAAAGTCAACTATCAGAGAACCTCGTGTCAAAGAACCCTTCATCGAAACTTTTGTTCCGAGCGCATTTATGAACTTCTGTTCAAGTGCGATGATATCAGGATCTCTGTCATCTTTTTTTGCATTCGGTTTATCTTTCTTTAATGAACGTCCTTCATTAAGGCTTTTTGCAAGTTCTTCTGCTTTACGAACAGAGAGTGTTTCTCCAACAATTCTTCCAAAAAGAGTACGCTGATTTGCAGTGTTTTCAACAGAAAGAATTGCACGCGCATGTCCAGAACTAATCTGTCCTGTCATAAGAGAATTCTGCATGTCTTCCGGGAGCTTTAAAAGACGAAGTGCATTTGCAACTGTTGAGCGCTGTTTTCCAACTCTCTTTGCAACTTCGTCCTGAGTAAGTCCACTAAGTTCCATTAATTTATAATAAGCCTGAGCTTCTTCTATTGCATTTAAATCTGCTCTCTGAATGTTTTCGATAAGTGCGATTTCAAGTTTCTTTTCGTCACTGTATTTTTTAAGCTGGACAGGAACTTTTTCAATTCCTGCGATAAGTGAAGCACGTGTGCGGCGTTCACCGGCAATAATATAAAAAGAACCGTCCCCCGCATCTTCAATTGTTATAGGCTGTAAAACTCCGTGTTCACGGATTGAATCTGCAAGTTCGTTAAGTGCCTCTTCTGAAAAAGTTGTACGAGGCTGATGTGGATTTGGTTTTAACTTTTTCGGATCAATCCATAAAGTACCGCTTGAGTCTGCTTCTATCCCATCAGGTAATGATGCAGACGGTTTTACTTTCTGTACAGAAACTTTTTTTTCTGTTTTTGAGACAACTTCTGTATCTTCATCTGAACCGGACATCAAAGCATTTAATCCGCGTCCGAGAGCTCTCTTCTTTGTACTAGCCACGACTAATCACCTCGCCTGCAAGTTTTTCATAGCTCTTTGCTCCGGCACATTCCGGATCATATTTACAGATTGGAAGACCATGAGATGGTGCTTCAGAAAGTCTAACGTTACGCGGAATAATTGTATTAAAAACAACATCTTTAAAATATGACTTAACCTGAAGAACAACATCCTGTGCAAGTCTTGTTCTTGAATCATACATTGTAAAAAATATTCCACCAATCACAAGATTTGGATTTATGCTCTTCTGAACTTTTTTAACAGTCTGAAGAAGAAGTGTAATTCCTTCGAGAGCAAAATATTCACACTGCATCGGAACAAGAACAGCATCTGCTGCTGCAAGTCCATTTAAAGTAAGAATACCAAGAGATGGCGGGCAGTCGATAAGAATGTAATCATATTTGTCTTTTAATGGCTCAAGTGCATCGCGGAGAAAGTATTCACGCTTATCCTGATCTACAAGTTCAATAGCAGCACCAGAAAGATCAATAGATGCACTGATTGCATCAAGAGTCTTTATCATTGTGTGCTTTATTGTATCCTGCGGTTCAGATTCACCGCTTAAAAGTTCATATACAGTAGGTTTATCTTTTGACACACCTACACCACTGGACATATTACCCTGTGAGTCAAAATCAACAAGGAGAACTTTTTTTCCGGCAAGGGCAATATAAGCCCCGATATTAATGGCAGATGTAGTTTTTCCTACACCACCCTTCTGATTAACAAAGACAAACGTTTTAGCCATAGAATTAATTATAACATGTCTCACAAAATTAGTATAGTAAGAAAAGGCGGCCAGACGCAAATCTATGTCAGCACACTATAATAAGGGCTACCGCAAAAACCTATGTCAGCTCTCGAAAAAATTATGTCCAGGCCTCATGACTGGCGCTTTTGTAAACTTCACTTCCTACGTGCCGCTGGCACAGGGCATTGGGCTGCGCCAGAATGATGCCTGTCCATCAATTTTTTCTATGCTACCTTAAGCTTTTACTGACAGCGCTTTTCCTATTTAAGTGAATATATCAAGTCCAGTAATTCGTCGAGTTTTTCATGTGTCGTAAGCGGGTTTATGAGCGTAAATTTAAGGTGAACGCGGCCTTTATAAACCGTCTGGCCTATTACGACACCCGCCTTGTGAATGAGAGAGCGGCGGACACGCTTGTTTACCTCGTCATTTTCTTCTGGAGAAAGCGACTGGTCATACAGCCTGAACACGATTGAGCTTAACTCAGGTCGGCATGTCCGTGCAAAACCGCTTCTTTTACCCAGGCTTTCGTAAACATAGGCTGCGTTTTCTATACATGTGTCGATAAGCTCGTTCCAGCCGTCTTTTCCGCGGCAGAGAAAGCTCATCCAGACTTTTAACGCGTCAAAGCGGCGCGTTGTCTGCATTGACTTACTTACAAGGTTTGTATAACCGTCTTCTTCGTCTTCTTCACGGTTAAGATAGTCGGCATGAAGCTCAAAAGGTTCAAAATTGCGCGCGTCCTTAATTAAAGAACAGCTGCAGCTTATTGGCATCATGAACATTTTATGAAAATCAACGGTTATGGAGTCCGCGTGGTTAAGGCCTGCGATGCGCTCACGGTATTTGTCCGACATAATAGCGCCGCTTCCGTACGCTGCGTCACAGTGGAACCATATTCCTTCGGCTTTACAGATATCTGCAATTTCATTAATAGGATCAATGCTTCCGTAATCGGTTGTTCCGACAGTTGCAGAAACGCAGAACGGTAAATTGCCGGCTTTTTTGTCCTGTTCAATAAGGCTCTTAAGAGCTGCAACATCCATTTTCTGGCGTTCATCAACCGGAACCTTTACAACAGCATCATAGCCAAGTCCGAGCATGTGAGTGCTTTTTTCCATTGAGAAGTGGCTTATTTCAGAAGCATACATGCGGAATTTTTTATAATTATCAGGAAGACCGAGCTTTTTAACATCGTGATTAAGTTTTGTTTTACAGAACCAGTCGCGTGCTAAAAAAATACCGGTAGTATTAGACTGACTTCCGCCACTTGTAAAAACACCGTCTGCATTTTTATCGTAACCGTACAAAGCACACAGCTGTCTTATAACATCAACTTCGATTTCTGTTGCGACAGGTGACTGATCCCAGCTGTCCATCGACTGATTAAAAGTTGCTATGATTAATTCCGCAGCGATAGTTTCTAAAAGAGTTGCGCTGTGTAAATGCGCCATGTAATCTGTAGAGCTTGTTCTTACAAAGTTGGGAAGAATTTTTTCTTTTACGAGTTCAAGGGTTTTATCAAAGCCCAGACCGTTTTGAGAAAGCATTTGTGTTTTGATTTTTTCTTTTAACTCAAAAGGTTCAGGGCCGGTATATGCTCTGTCGTTTTCAAAAGCATCGGCAATTGCACCGGATGTTTCTAAAATTATTTTTTTAAATTCATCCAGTGCACCTTTTTGTGCCGTGATAAAAATTTTATTTGTATTCAAGGTCAACCTCAACGATTACCTTTTCGATAATATCAAGTGCCTTGTTAAGATCTTCTTTTGTGATGTTTAATGCACAAAGACATCTCATTACAGAACCGTTTCTTCCGCCTTTTTCCATTACGAGTTTGTTCTCGAAGCATTTACGCTGAACTTTTGCAGCAATTTCACCGCATGCAGGTTTAGCACCGAGACTGTCAGCAGGAGCTTTAGGGTCAACAAATTCGATTCCGCGCATAAGACCTTTACCGCGAAGATCACCGATGATAGAAACCTTTGCTTTTATTTCTTCCATTTTCTTTGCAAAGATTTCTCCCTTTTCCTGAACTTCTGCAAGGAATTCAGGCTTAGAAACTCTGTTCATTACAACAGTACCTGCGCGCATTGCGAGCTGGTTTCCGCGGAAAGTTCCTGCGTGTGCACCCGGTTCCCAAACGTCGAGTTTTTTATTGTAGATTACAACAGCCATCGGCTGAGATCCACCGATTGCTTTAGAAGAAAGAATTACATCTGGAACGATATCTGCGTATTCGAACGCAAAGAATTTTCCTGAGCGGCCAAAACCACACTGGATTTCGTCACAGATCATTGGAATATCAAGTTCTTTTGTAACGCGTCTTACTGTCTGTAAAAATTTTACAGGAGCAGGAATTACGCCGCCTTCTCCCTGAATTGGTTCGAGAATAACAGCTGCAGGTTTTGCAACTCCGCATTCAGGATCTTTGAGCATGCGTTCAAAATATGCACATGCTGCATCCACTCCTGCATCTCCACCAAGTCCGAAAGGACAGCGGTAAGAATATGGATACGGAAAGAAATTTACATCAGGCATTAAAGAATTAACTTTTTCTTTTGCATGAAGATTTCCTGTACATGCAAGAGCGCCGTGCCCCATTCCGTGATAGCCGCCAGAGAAAGCGATAACTGTTCTGCGGCCTGTTGCAGTTTTGCAAAGCTTTAAAGCGGCATCTACTGCGTCTGTTCCACATGGACTGCAAAATTGAATTTTCGCGTTATTTTTTAGCTCACCCGGTAAAAGATTTAAAAGTGTATGAACAAATTCATCTTTTACAGGCGTTGTAAGGTCCAACGTGTGAAGCGGTAAACTACCGGTAAGCATATCCACCATGGCCTGATTAACTTCAGGATCATTGTGGCCAAGTGCGAGAGTCCCAGCTCCGCACAAAAAATCCAGATATTTGTTCCCTTCAACATCCTCAATCCAAGAACCCTGTGCTTTTGCAAGTGCAAAAGGAAATTTTCTAGGGTAGCTACGGGCATTAGACTCAGTGGAATCCTGTCTGGTAATGTAATACTGATTGGTGATTTCAGTGTTTTTCTGAACCATCTACTTTCTCCATTACAAGTGGGTTAAACAAATAGCCGAACCGCTTGCAAACTGCAAGTGCTTCATTATGTCGTTATGTCTTGGCAACTTAAAAAGTTGTAATTGAGAGAGTACAGCATAAAAAGATATTAAACAATAGTCTTTTTAAACTTTTTGTAAAAAAATTGAATTTTATTTAGAAAAGCGTTTTATTGAATTTTCAGCAATTTTTGAAAATTCCTGCATAAATTTATCATCACTGGGAAGGGCAAAAAGGGCTCCTACGCCGCTTTCAGGGTTCTGCCTGATAATTTCCTTTCTTGAAGCCAGATATGTATCCAGAACGTTCATAAGGACGTTACAGAAGAGTTTTGATTCCCGCCTGAGCTCAGCATTTTCAGAATTACTGCTTATAAGCTTGTAAAACAGATAAATCTGATTTTCGATTTTGGCAATCTGGTTGTTGTAAATATCCAGAACCTCTTTGTTAAAATATTTTTCAGAATTAACGAAAGTATAGATTTGAAAAAGCGGATCTACCTCATGCTTCTTTATATAATTAACTGAACACTGTTTAAAGACTTTTTCCGCCTGCGAAGAAGAAGCTCCGGCTTTGGAAAGTTCATCGTCAGAAACAAAATTCACCTTAAGATAAAAATCAGAGCAGTACAGATTTATAGCCTTGAGCATCTCTTCTTTGCTGGTAAAATGGTTGTAAAGGCTGGCTTTTTTGATTGAAAGATAGTTTGAAATATCGTTTAAAGACGTGTCACCCATTCCCTTGTCAAATGCACAGAATAAAGCGGCTTCTATAATTTTTTCCTGAGTTATTAAAGGACGTGACATAAAACTAACTACCTGTTGTTAGTTTATAATTAGTTTACCGCTTTGTCAAATTCTACTATAATGTTCTACATGAAAAAGACAGCGCCGTATTCAATCATTTACTCAGATAATGACATTATTGTTCTTAATAAGCGCTCAGGGCTTTCGATAGCAGCAGACCGATATAACCCGGATTCACCGAGACTTGATTTAGAAGCAGAAAAAGAATTTGGAAAACTCTTTGCAGTTCACAGAATTGATAAAGATACTTCGGGACTGATAATATATGCCAGAAATGCAGAAGCACACAAAAATCTTTCAATGCAGTTTCAAAACCGGGAAGTAAAAAAAATATATCACTGTTTGATTAACGGACGTCCGCTCTGGAAAGATCTTCATGTAGACCTGCCTCTGCTCCAGGACGGAGATGCAAGACACAGAACAGTCGTTAACCGAAGGACAGGAAAAAAATCTGTGACAGATTTTACTGTTCTTGCAGCCTGCGGACCTTATACATGGATTGAAGCCAGACCGCTTACAGGGCGCACACATCAGATCCGTGTTCATCTTGCAGAAAATCATTTTTCGATTGTATGTGATCCTCTTTACAGCGAAAATCAGAAACCAGTCAGATTAAGCGATTTAAAAAAACGTTATAACGGAGATCTGTTTGAAGAAAGACCTCTTTTAGACAGACTTGCACTTCACGCATACAGCATCACGATTACGCATCCAGTAACCGGAGAAGTCATGACTTTTACAGCGCCTTACCAGAAGGACATGGACTCAACAAGAAAGCAGCTTGCCAAAATTTATGGCGCAGATCCGCTGGAGTTAAATTGAAAAATTTTTTTACAGTGCTAATATTCATCTTTTTTTCTTTAACTCTTTCTGCGCAGACTCAGGAAAAAAATTATATACTTGAAGTGGAACTTTTATCAGGAGTAAGAAACGGAGTTCTTTCTGAATATGTTTACGCAAATTCTTCCGTTAACGGAAAACAGTATTATTTAAGCCTTTTAGACTGGGACATTAAAAACACATTTTACACAGGGCTCGGTGTTAAATGGCAGTATAAAAATTTTTCAATCAGTGGACAGTATAAAGGCTTTTTTAAAAATTCAAATTCGGGAATTCTTGAAGATTCTGACTGGCTTCAGGATAAATACTATGGTACCGGCAACACTGGAGTAAAAACAAATTTCTCTTTTCATGACTGTACTGTTAACACAGGAAGTATTTTTAATCTGGAGACAAAATATGAATTTAAAATACAGCCTTTTTTTTCAATCCTCCCGATAATTGGATTCAGTTATGAGAACTTTTCTTTATCTGCATCAAACGGAAAGATTTACTATGGAAATGATAAATACAACACACCTTCCGGGGCTGCGGGTTTTTTGGGTAACTATCATGCGTATAATGATACTGGACACAATACAGTCGCTTCTCTTTCTGGAAAAATGATAGATTTAAAACGAAAGGATTATTATACATGGCTTGGAGTTCAATTTAAATTTAACACACTTGATGAGCGATGGATTTTTTCTTTAAGCGTTTACGGTTCGCCTTTTACTTACTTAGATTCAATTGATGACCATATCGATCGTAAGGTCGAATTTAACGATATAGGTGCTGCAATTTTTTATGCATGGAAGGGAGAATCTTTTGTAATTTTCAGGGCAGATAATAATTTCAGTTTTAAATTTTCAGTCGACGCCCTTTATACAGGCGAAATTCAGGGATTGGACTTCAGCAGAAATTACAGTTCCAATCCAAATGCAGAATTTAAAAAAACTGGAACCACAACCGGTTCCAGTTCACGTTATTTTGATATTCAACTGTCAGTTATCTGCACCTTCTGATTCTTCTTTAATCTTTTTTTCGTATTCTTCTTTGCGCTGAACAAATTCCTTTAACTGTTCAAGTTTCGAAGCTGCCTGCTTTCCGATTGCGGATTCAGAATCAATTGCAATAATCTTATCAAGAAGTGCTGTCATCTGTTTTATTTCTTTTTCTGTAGGTGTATTTTTTCCTATAAGATATAATTCTGCAAAATATGCAGTCTGCTGTTCCTGTTTTGTGAGGAACTTATTCTTTGCAACTTTTTCATAGATGCTGATTGTCTTCTGCGGCTTTCTTGCAATTGTTGCATCAATTGTATCTGAAGTAGCAATAGCAAGAAGATATTTCCCAACCAGTTTTGTTTCATTTGCCTGATCAAGTTTAGGAACTTCTTTTAAAAGCGGTGTAAGGCTGTAACGATAAGCATTATTTGTATTGTTGTAAAGAGCATCAATTGCAATTACTCTATCAAGTCCTTCTGCATTATTAACATCTTCAACAAACTTTTCATAACCAAGAATAAGCGGATCATAATATGCCATCATTTCACCAAACATTTCCATTTCTGCCGACTGAAAATAAGGAACATCAAAAACCGGATATCCTTCTTTTGTCATTACAAGCATCATTGGCCTGTGCTGAATGTCATAAACAGCAACAATCTTCATTCTTTTATCAAGAATTTTCTTTGCAGCACCCTTACCGCTTCTGCGTTCTTTAAGAAATTCCTTTGACTTTTTCTTATCATCCCTGATATCTTTCGGGATATTAGATTCAGGAAATGCATTTATAAAAAGACTTGGAGAAACATCTATCTCACAGAATTCATACTTATCACCATATTTGCTGATAAATTCTTCTGTGTGAAAAAGATCCTGCTTTAATACAAGTCCCATCTTATCAATTTCATCAGATGAAACAACCATCATAATTCTTTTATTATTTGCTTTTGCAGATTTTAAGCATTCATCATAATCTGTCCACCATCCGTGTTCATTTTTTACTTCAATTGAGTTTGAACACGAAACAAATGTCATAATTACTGTTAATGCCAAAAGAAACTTTTTCATAATTTTCTCCAAGTTAATTTACTTTATTTGAAATAACGCACACCTGCTTCAAAAATATTGAGACATGAGCTTTCGTTAGGATTTGTAAGAGGATCACCTGCAACATTCGAAATCAAATCTGCAGATGAACCGTTCATTCCATTTCCGAGTGTGCGTTCATTGTGTCCCATCTTTCCAAGTACATGACCGTCAGGGCTTGTCATACCTTCAATTGCAAACATAGATCCATTTGGATTGTCCGGTTCTGTAACCGCAGGATTTCCTTTTTCGTCAACGTATTGAGTAAAAATCTGTCCCTTTTCAAAAAGCTCTTTTGCAAGGCGAGGATTGATGATGATGCGTCCTTCTCCATGAGAAATCGGTACAAGATGAATTCTTGAATCAACGACAGATGCATCCTGTGCCCAAGGGCTCATTGCACTTACCATTCTTGTTCTTGCAATGCGGCTTATATGACGTCCAACCTGGTTAAATGTCAAAGTAGGCATGTCAGAAGAAGGTTCTCTTATTTCACCGTAAGGAACAAGTCCTGTTTTAATCAAAGCCTGGAAACCGTTACAGATTCCAAGAACAAGTCCATTACGCTTTTTAAGAAGACGCATAACCTGTTCTGAAATGCGGCCTTCACGAAGAACGTTTGCAATAAATTTTCCAGATCCGTCAGGTTCGTCACCGGCAGAGAAACCTCCTGAGAGAGCAAGAATCTGTGCTTTTTTAATCTGTTTTTCAAGCTCAGCAAGTGAATCACTCAAAGCCTGTGGTGTATTATTTCTGAAAACCAAAATCTTCGTATCAGCACCTGCAAGATTAAACGCACGGGCCATATCGTATTCACAGTTTGTTCCAGGGAATACAGGAAGAAGAACACGAGGATGATGATGCGCAATATTAAACACTGGATTACGCTGAATATCTGTTAATGACTTGTGAACTTCTGTTGCAAATCCAGGAAGTGTATCCTGAGGTTTTGCATTTGATACAGGAGGGAACACTTCTTTTAAAGTTTTTTCCCATGCATTAACAGCATCATCAATTTTAATTACTGCAGTCGAAGCTTTTGTTTTTCCTGTAACTGTAATTGTCTGAGCTTTTACAGTTGTTCCGATTTTTGCAACAGTTCCTGAAGCAAAGCGTGAATCATTTTCAAGAGCAGCATCTGTTTCTACAATAATTGAACCATACAATGGAGTAAACAAATCGTATGCTGTTCCATTTTTTTCCGCATCTTTTACTTTTGATTTAGCTGAAGCTTTTGAAGCTGTCTTTTTAATTCTGAGTGCTGTAACAGAAGCCGGAATAAAATTAATTTCACAGCCGATTTTATTTCCCATAGCCATTTTTGTTACTGCTTCTGCAATTCCGCCTGCACATACAGGATACATACTTTCGATTTTTCCTGCTCTGTTAAGCTCTACTAAAGCCTTTGAGTTTTTAGTGAATGTTTCAAAATCAGGAGCAAGCTCTTCTGAATATGGAGTCTGTATTAAATAAATATTTGAACCGGCTTTTTTAAATGAACCGCTTCTTACATTTTCTACTTCGTCATGACCGACAGCAAATGAAACGAGAGTATGAGGAACATTTATTTTTTCAAAAGTTCCAGACATACTGTCTTTACCGCCAATCGAAG
Source organism: Treponema sp. (assembly GCA_017553635.1). GTDB lineage: Bacteria > Spirochaetota > Spirochaetia > Treponematales > Treponemataceae > Treponema_D. The sequence continues at coordinate 290,790 of JAFZKN010000007.1, forward strand.
CTGTTCCCATTGCAACCTGTGCATCAATTGAACCAAGTAAAGCCGCAGCAGGATATCCCCATTTTTTAGGATCTGTTGCACGGCCAAAGAATTCCTGGAACGAAAGACGCGCGGTCGAAGGGTCTGTTCCTAAACATGTAAGCTTAGCTAAAGAAGAAAGAACAGACACCTGGGCGCCGTGCCACGGCGACCACTGGCTTACGCGTGGATCAAAGCCATAAGTCATTGTACTTACAGTTGATGTTTCGCGTGGAGACATAACAGGAATTTTTGCTGCCATTCCGGCTTCCGGAGTATTCTGATATTTTCCACCGTAAGGGAAAAGAACCGATGAAGCACCAATCGAACCGTCAAAGCGTTCGCCAAGACCGCGCTGAGAACAGCATGCAAGGTCAGAAATGTTTTCAAGCCATGCGTTCTGAACTGCTTTTGCAGTCGAAGTCTTTGTAATTTTTTTAGCAATTTTATCAAGCGGCTTTACAAGTGGAGAGCTTGAAGGCACTGCCGGGCTTTCGATAACTGCTTTTGCTTCGTGATGAGCACCTGCAGCGTCGAGGAAGTCACGGTTAATGTCAACGATTGTATTTCCACGCCACTTCATTACAAGACGGTTTGTATCTGTAACAGTTGCAACAACAACTGCGTTTAAGTTTTCTTCTGCAGCAGCCTTGATAAATTTATTTACATCCTTAGGACGAACAACAACTGCCATGCGTTCCTGGCTTTCAGAAATTGCAAGTTCTGTTCCGTTTAAACCTTCATATTTTTTTGGAACTGCATCAAGGTTGATATCAAGCCCCGGAGCAAGTTCTCCGACAGCAACTGATACACCACCAGCACCAAAGTCATTGCAGCGGCGGATCATAAGACTTACTTCTTTATTGCGGAAAAGACGCTGGATTTTTCTTTCTTCAACAGCGTTTCCTTTCTGAACTTCTGCAGCAGCAGTTGTTACAGATTTTTCTGTGTGAACTTTTGAAGAACCTGTAGCTCCACCAATTCCATCACGGCCTGTTCCACCACCGAGAAGAATTACAATGTCACCAGGTTCCGGGCGTTCGCGCATTACAGTATCAAGAGGAGCAGCTGCAATTACAGCACCAAGCTCCATTCTCTTTGCTGCATAACCCGGATGATAAATTTCTGCAACCTGTCCTGTTGTAAGACCAATCTGATTTCCGTAAGAAGAAAATCCCTGAGCAGATTCACGCACGAGTTTTAACTGTGGAAGTTTTCCCTTTATAGTTTTTGAAAGTGGAACTGTAGGATCTGCAGCTCCGGTAATTCTCATTGATTGATAAACCCATGAACGTCCAGAAAGCGGATCGCGGATTGCACCACCGATACATGTTGCAGCTCCACCAAACGGTTCAATTTCTGTTGGATGGTTATGAGTTTCGTTTTTAAACATTAAAAGCCAGCGTTCTGTTGCATTCTTATCGTTTGAACGGATTGCACGGCCTTTTTTATCTGTTGTGTAATGAACATCAATATAAACGGAGCAAGCATTGTTTTCTTCTGACACTTCCATGTCTTCGAGCTTTCCATGCTTCTTTAAATATTTCATTCCGATTACAGCCATGTCCATCAATGTAACAGGTTTATCTTTTCTTCCTGCATACAAATCTGTGCGCATAAAGTTGTAATTATCAAGAGATTTCTTGAATAATTTTTCGTATGGACCTTTTTCGATTTTAATATCTTTAAGTTCTGTTAAGAAAGTTGTGTGACGGCAATGATCAGACCAGTAAGTATCTAGTACACGAATTTCTGTTTCTGTAGGATCACGTCCTTCGTCTTTAAAATAATCCTGAAGAAATTTAATGTCTGCGTAATCCATTGCAAGACCCATTTTTACAAGATATTCTTCAAGTTCTGTTTTCTTGAATTTTATAAAGCCATCAACTGTAGGAATATCACCCGGAACATCTGTCTTTAATTCGAGAGTTTCTGGAATTTCTTTAGAAGCAAGACGTGAATCAACCGGGTTAATAAGATAATCCTGAATTTTCTTAACGTCTTTAGCAGCAACCTTACCGGAAAGAATTACCATTTTTGCACAGCGTACGCGTGGCGGTAAAGTTCCAACTGTAACAGACTTAGAAAGGCTTTCACGCAAAAGCTTTAAACACTGTTCAGCAGAATCAGAACGCTGATCATACTGTCCTGGAAGATATTCCCAGATGATTGCAGTTTCTGATGGCTTTACATTAAGTTCAGAATAAATAACACTGTCACTCTGCGGCTCAGAAAAAATGCGCTGAACGGCTGCTTTAAACACCGGTTCTGAAACATTTTCTACATCGTAGCGATTAAGATAACGCACCCCGGTAACACCCGAAATGCCCAAAAAACCTTTGATTTCTGAAAAAATACGGGCAGCCTCGTTCTGAAAACCAGACTGTCTTTCTACATATATACGGAACATAGGGGTAGTATAATGAAAAAAGCCCTTTAATACAATTGAGTTTTACGCAGATTAACGGTGGAATTTTGGATTTAAGAGGGATTTTACAGGGAATAAATGCTGACACTTATAAAAAAACGCTAAAACGCCGTTGCTTGACAAAATCACCCTAATCGACTATTTTTTACTAAACAAATCCTGCGGTTTTTTCAACCGTTCAATCTTATCTTATAAGGAGGAAGTTATGCCTGACGCCAGTACGAATGGCTCGTATCCGGGGCGAATAATAATGACACTTTCTCCGCAAGTTCATATCTGATTATTTGACCATACGAGTCCGACTTTTTTTTCAGGCGGAATTTATCAAGGCCGTCTGTATTTTTCTAAAACCAGAACGAGGACTTAAACATGACAGATTTAAACGCTACATTCGAAAAAACACTCGACAAATTACTTGAAGAAAAAAAATATTCAACTGTAAAAGACATTCTTTCTACAATGGCAGGCGAAGACGTTGCTGCAATCATTCAGGAGCTGCCCGAAAAAGCAGGGCCTCTTATCTTTCGTCTTCTTCCAAAAAAAATTGCATCAGATGCCTTTGTAGAAATGGAAAGTGACTACCAGGAAAAACTGATTAAGGGTTTTTCTGATTCAGAATTAACAGAAATCCTTGACGAGCTTTATGTTAACGAGGCAGTAGACATCGTAGAAGAAATGCCTGCAAATGTTGTAGAGCGAATTCTTTCACATGTCGACTCAGAAACAAGAAAAGCAATTAATCAGATTCTCCAGTACCCTGAAAACTCTGCCGGTTCCATCATGACTACAGAATATGTTTCGTTACGACTCGGAACAACTGTAGGCCAGGCAATTAATCTCATACGCAAAAACGGAACAGATAAAAAATCTTTTTATACCTGCTATGTTACGAAAAACAGGAAACTCCTCGGTCGACTTTCTGTAAAAGATCTTCTTCTTGCAAAAGATGATGAAATGCTTATAGATGATTTGATGAAGACAAATGTCATATCAATTAATACACACACCGACCAGGAAGAAGTTGCACAGATGTTTTCTAAATACAACTTTATGGCACTGCCGGTTGTAGATAAAGAAGAAAGAATGGTCGGTATCATCGCATTTGATGATGCTATCGAAGTACTCGAAGACGAAACAACAGAAGATATCGAAATCATGGCCGGTATGACCCCGAGTGATAAAACTTATCTTCGTGCTTCTCCGTTTAACCTTTTTAAACACCGTATCGGATGGCTCATGCTTTTGATGGTCAGTGCAACTTTTACCGGAATGATTATTACTGGTTTTGAAAATGCGCTTGCAGCTCAGGTTGTTTTAACTGCATTCATTCCGATGCTCATGGACACCGGCGGAAATTCCGGATCGCAGTCTTCTGTTACAATCATCCGTTCGCTCTCACTTGGCGAAGTAGAATTCCGAGATCTTGGTGCTGTAATCTGGAAAGAAATCCGTACTGCAGTTTTGTGCGGTCTCTGTCTTTCTGTTGTATGTTTTGCAAAAATCATGCTTGTAGACCGCCTGCTTTTAGGTAATGACGAAGTAACTCTTGTTGTTGCGCTTGTTGTCTGTCTTACAATGTGTGTAACTGTTCTTGTTGCAAAGATAATCGGTTGTACACTTCCGTTAATTGCAAAAAAACTTGGCTTTGATCCTGCAGTAATGGCAAGCCCATTCATCACGACAATCGTCGACGCGGTATCGCTTTTAGTTTACTTTGGAATTGCGAAACAACTTCTCGGATTGTAAACCTTGTATTGACAAACAGGTTTACAATTAGATATACTCATCGCATGTCAAACAAACAGTCTCTTAAAATTTCTTTAATCGCAATGTTTGCCGCAATAATTTCTGTATCCGGCTTTATAAAAATTCCAATTGGTCCGATGCCGATAGTTTTACAGAATGCTGTCTGCCTTCTGTGTGCCGGTATTACAGGCGGAATTCTTGCAGCAAGTCCAGTCACTTTATTTCTCATTGCGGGACTTATCGGACTTCCAGTGTTTTCTGGTGGAACAAGCGGTCTTGCAGTCTTTGCAGGCCCTACAGGCGGATTTTTAATCGGATACCTGCTCGGAGCCTTTACAACAGGTCTTATTGCAGGAAAACCAGATATCACAGAAAAAAAAGTTACACCCTCACTTATCATAAGACTTTCACTTGCAATGTTTCTTGGTCTTATCGTAATGTACATTCCTGGAATAATTCATTTTTCTTCATGGGCTTTGCGTCTTTCTAAGGTTCCAGAAGGAAAAACTGTTTTTTCATATGCAATTGGGGCATGCATCCTTCCTTTTATTCCAGGTGATATCATAAAATGTTTTATCGCAGTCTGCGTTGCATTAAAGGTACGCCCCGTGATTGCTTCTTATTTGTATTCAGGAAATACAGACAATGATAAAAATCAATAATGTATCTAAAAGTTTTTTAACTCAGGAAGGGAAATTTGAAGCCCTTAAAAACATTTCACTTACAATAAAAGACAGTTCATGTACAGTAATCGCAGGTGAAAACGGTTCCGGCAAAAGTCTTTTAATGTCTGTCATATCAGGATTAGAAACTCCTGACAGTGGATCTGTTGAATGTGACAGAAAAGCAGGCCTGGTATTTCAGGAAGCAGAAACGCAGATACTCGGAGAAACTCCTGAAGAAGACATTACCTTTGGTCCTTCAAATCTCGGTCTTTCAAAAATAGAAATTAAAGAAGCTGTAAACAAAGCGCTTGAAATGACTTCGCTTAAAGAAAAAAAAGATTATCCTGCTCGCTTTTTATCTGGTGGAGAAAAAAGGCGTCTTGCAATAGCATGTATGATTGCAATGGATTTTTCTATAATCATTCTGGATGAACCATATGCAAACCTCGATTATACCGGAGTAAAACAGGTTAACTCCCTGATAAAAAAATTAAAATCAGAAAATAAAACAGTTATAATCCTTACTCATGAACTTGAAAAATGTCTTGCACTTGCAGACGATTTTATAGTTTTGTTTCGTGGTGAACTTGTTTATCATGACTCACCAGAAAATGCCCTTAAAGAAAACCTTGAAAAGTGGAATATAAGAAACCCCCTTAATTCTTATAAAAAACTTGATGATCTTATATGGTGATTTTACACAGGAATATACAAAGGTAAAAAAATGAATCAAAACAGAAATTCTTTGTTTGCATATAATTTCGGAAATTCATTTCTTCATAAATGTCCAGCATGGATTAAGTTGATTTTTATTCCAATTATAAACATCACACTTCTTCTTATTCCTGAATTGTTTTTTGTTTTAATTCCTGTTTTTATAGGAATACTTTTTCTCATCGCAATGACAGCCAGGATAAGCTTTGGGGAACTGGTTACGGATATAAAACCTGTTTTTTATTATGCACTTTTACTTTTTTTATTTGACCTTTTTACTGTAAATTATCTTGATTTTAAAAATATCCTGACACAACTTTTGACAATTTTTTCATGGCATAATCAAAAAGAAACGATCTTTTTTTTACTTAAACTTATTGCAGTAATGCAAACATCTTCTTTGTTTTTCAGAACTTCAACTTCTCTTGAAATAAGAAATGCAATTTCAAAAATAGAAACAAAATTTAATCGTGGGAAAAAACAGAATTCATTTACCCAGATTCTTTTTCTTTTTTTAAATTTTATTCCAATGGTAGCAAAAACTTACAACCAGTTAAAACTTTCATGGAAAGCTCGCTGCGGGAAATCTGGAATAAAAATGTGCATTATACTGCTTCCAGTTTTATTTTCCGTTTCAATAAAAAAAGCATGGAATATGTCACGAGCACTTTTAATCCGTGAATAATTTCTATTCCTGATGAAGCGTTACTTCGCCTGAACTTAATTTTCTAATACTTCCATTCTTTAATTTTACAACAAGTTCTGCTTCTTCGTTTATTGCAATAACTTTTGCTTTATAAACACCGTTTTCATCATCAATTATTGGATGAACTTCTACCGTCTTACCCATAAGGAAAGAGGAATCCTGATACTCTCTGATTACTTTCTGAGGCTTTTCATTAAAAATACTTAAAACTTCACCTGCAACTTCTGCTGCAATCTGACTTCTGGAAATTCCGAAATCTTTTTTGTTTGTTATTGAACCTGCTATTTTCCTTGCATCTTTTGAAAACTGACTCTGCTTTGTATTTATGTTAATTCCGATTCCGATAACGGCCGCTTCGATTACACCGGTTTCAAAATTAGTAAAACCTTCGGTAAGGATTCCGACAACTTTTTTCCCATTCACATAGATATCGTTTATCCATTTAATTTTTGCATCTACGTCAAAAAAACGTTCAATAACACGCTTTACTGCAACAGCAGAAAAAGCCGTAATCTTTGCAGGTTCAACTTTATTATCAGACGGAACATAGATTACGGAAAGATAAATTCCTGTTTTTTCCGGCGAACAGAATGAGCGCCCCAACCTTCCTCTTCCAGCTGTCTGTGTCTCTGCTATAATAACCGTCTTATCAAGAGCAGGCTTTTCATTTTCGCTTAATAATTTTTTTGCATAAGTATTTGTAGAATCTATTGTTTTAAAACATTTAATCTTTGCTTTTTTATGCTCAGGATATTTTTGCACAAGAAAATTTTTGACGGATAAAGAATTCAATACATCCGTATTGCCTTTTAAAATATAACCGCCGTTTGTAGCACCCTCGATTAAAAACCCTTCATCCCTAAGAGATTTGACTGCCTTCCAGACAGCAGCCCTTGAAATACCGCAGACTTCTGCAAGTTTCTCGCCTGAAACACTGGTTCCTGCATTTAAATTCAGTAAATCAAATACTTTTTCTTTAGTCGTCATATTAAACCTTTACCACAAGAATAATAAAAAAACAATGGTCTTATTGAAAAAAAGGGGGTACAATTTAATTATGGATTTAAGATTCATTTATCTTGCAGCAGTTTTCATCTCTATGGTTGAGATGTTTCTTTATTACCGGACATCTGAAAAACTCCTGAATAAAAATTTCTTTCTGCTATATATAACAACATTTTTCTCTAACTTCGGATATGCAATGTCTGTTTATGCAGTTTCTGTCGAAGGCGCAATGTCAGGAAACCTTATTTCATACATAGGAAGCATTTTTACAATATTTTTTATGCTTCTTGTTATTGTTGAAATGTGTAATACACAAATTCCAAAGTTATTGCAGACAATACTTCTTTTCAGCGCAATCGCAATATGCATAATAATAAGTACAACAAACTTTACAAATCTGTTTTTTATTAATGCCTCTATATCCAAATTACATGGTATGACTGTTATTGAAGCCAAAAACGGGCCTGCAATGATTTATTACATACTATATCTTGCATTCATAAACATTTATGCAATAGCTGTTGTTATAAGGGCAATCATAAAAAAAGAACGTGTTTCTAAAAAAACATCATGGATTCTTCTCTTTATGCTTTTTCTCGGAACACTGACATACATAGTTCCTTTCTCGCTCGGTATAAAAATAAATTTCATGCCTTATACATATATTCTTCTTGAAACATTTTTCCTTTTCATTTCCATCAGAGCAAGAACATATAATATCGCAGAAAATTTAATGGAAGCATATAAATCACGAGGTGGTTATGGTTATATTGCTTTTGACAACAATCGGCGTTTTTTAGGTTGTGATGAATTTGCTCTGACACTTTTCCCTGATTTAAAACATATTCCAATTGATTCAAAAATCCCTTCTAAATTTACAGATATCATTTCAAAACTTCATTATAAAGATGATAAGTGGAACTGGGATTATAACTGCAATATAGATTTTAAAATTGAACATAACGAAACATCCGTCATCTGTACAATTCATCATATCTCAACAAATAACAAATCAAAAGGTTATCTATTTGAACTTAGAGACGATACGGAACAGCAGAATTATATCAACGGAATAAATTCGTTCAACAGAGAACTTTCAAAGCTGATTGAAGAAAAAGTAGTTCAGATAACTGATATGCAGGATTCAATCATCAGAGGGATGGCTATCATGGTTGAAAGCCGTGATAACAGTACAGGTGGTCATATTTTAAGAACAAGTGACTGTATCAAAATTTTTACGGATGAATTACTACGCAATAACAAATATCCATCATGTACAAAAGAATTCTGTGCTCTGCTTGTAAAAGCTGCCCCTATGCATGACCTTGGAAAAATTGGCGTAGATGATTCAATTTTGAGAAAACCAGGTAAGTTTGATGTTGATGAATATGAAAAGATGAAAGACCATGCTGAAAAAGGTTCTATCATTGTAAGTGAAGTTTTAAGTGAAAGTACAGATAAAGACTTCGTTCAAATTGCAGTTAATGTTGCTCATTATCATCACGAAAAATGGGATGGAACAGGATATCCTTCAAGACTTAAAGGAAAAGATATCCCGCTCGAAGCAAGAATCATGGCATTAGCAGATGTATTTGATGCGCTTGTAACAACACGGTGCTACAAAGAAGCTATGTCCTTCGATGACGCCTTTAAAATTATCAAAAATGATTTAGGCAAACATTTTGATCCAGAAATAGGAAAACTTTTCCTTCTCTGCAGGCCGCTCATCGAAGACTATTATACCCGCACAGCTCGAGCAGACATCCTGATAAAAGTTTAATCAGCATACTCCGATAGAGTGCATATAATCACGGAGAACACATGTAAAATGTGTCATCTCTTCGGGTTTTATGTCTCCCATGTTTGCAATTCGGAATGTGTCGATGTTTCCAAGTTTTCCAGGATAAATTGTAAATCCAAATGAACGTGCATAATCATGAAGCTCATTAAAGTTATACTTTGGAGTTTCAGGAATTAAAATTGCAGTAATAAAATGGCTCTGATACTTTCTGTCAACAAGCATTTTAAGACCGATTTCATCAAGGGCTTTTACAAGAATTTCCCAGCATGCAGTAAAGCGTTCAAAACGTTTTTCGATTGTTTCTACTTTAGTTTCGATTATTGCCTGACGCAATGCATAGAAAGTCTGAACCGGTGGTGTAAAGCGCGTCTGCTTTGTTTCGAGGAAGTATTTATACTGGTCATAAAGATTTAAGTAGTAATTTCTCATAGGCCAGTCTTTCTGCTTAAGAAGTTCATCGCGCTTACATACTACAAAACCAACACCTGCCATACCGCCGATATGTTTATTTGAAGTACTTGTTGCAAAATCGATGCTAAGTTTACCAAGGTCAATCGGCATACCGCCATAAGCACTTACGATATCACATATTGTCGTCATACCGTATTTTTTTGCCATTGGACAAATTGTTGCAAGATCATTTAAAAGACCTGTTGTAGTTTCGTGATATACGATTGCAAATGTAGTATATTTTTTTGACTGCATCTGCTTTTCGAGCGCTGCAATATCAATAGGTTCATAAGTTGAAGATTTAAAAACGTCCATATCGATGTTATAAACACTTGCAATCTTTGCAAGACGCGCACCGTATGAACCGTTATCAACAACCAGAAGCTTTCCATCCGGCGGAACACATGAGCTTACCATTGCTTCATCTGCTCCAGTTCCAGAGCATCCGAACATTACTGTTATATAATCTTTTGGATTAGCGCATACTTCTGTAAGTCCTTCTGCAACTTCTTCCATAAGGTTTCCAAACTCAAGTTCACGAGGGCAGATATCTGCAACTACCTGTGCATATTTAACGCTGTCAGTTGTTGTAGAAGGTCCCGGATTTAAAAGAACTTCACGGCGTATTTCAAGAAGTGATTCGTTTTCTTTAATGCGTGGCCAGATTTCTTTTTCTGCACGTTCAAGCATGCTTTCGTCATCAATTTCTGTCCATGCATAGTATTCAACTTTATGAACATAAACAGGCTCATCCATTTTTGTAGAAACATGCTTAAGGGCATTTTCATAATCAAGTTTAATTAAAGATGAATCGCTGTTGTAATAAGAAACCATCTTATCAAGACATTCTTTACTTATTTTTGTAATTCCGACAAGCTCACCGGCAGGATCAGGAATGATGCTCTTGTCTTTACTTACTTCAAAAAGAACACCGTCGTCATCTGCATCAAGATAAACTTCATCATGACTGTTAGACTTTCCGCTTGCAAGAATTACATTCTTTCTTTCATCGTTAATTAAAACCTTAAGACCTACAGCATCATAAATTAAATCGCTTTCAAGAAGAATAAAATCTCCTTTTACAAGCGGTGCACAGACTGCAAGTGTTCCCATGCTGCTTGTATTTGCGTAATTATCGTTTCTGACTGTTTTGATTACATGATATTTTTCTGCAAGTTCATCATAGTATTGTGAGCAGTGACCTGTTCCGATTATAATTTCTTCAATTCCGGCTGCAATAAGTTTTTTAATTGAACGTTCAACCATTGCAACGCCTTCAATTTCGATAAAACCCTTCGGCATTTCTTTTGTTCTGTCACCAAAACGGCTGCCTAATCCACCTGCCGCAATTACTGCCTGTTTAATCATGTTTTCCTCACAAAATTTATTTTAAGAAATTCATCAAAGCGTTTTTATTTTCTACCGGAGTTGATTTTGGACGGCCCAAATCTTTTCTTGCACCTTTAGTTACAAGAACTTCGATAAATGTAAGCTTCTGTTTTGTATCAGGGCTTTTAAGGACGTTTTCAAGTTCATCAAGTGTAGAAACTTTTACAACGTTTTCATAACCGCAGCCTTCTGCAATTTTACAGAGGTTAATTTCGCGGCCAACAGTCGGCTGTCCGCCTACACTGTCATGAGCACCGTTATTTAATACAAAGTGAACATAATTAGAAGGCTTTCTGCTTCCTATAGTTGCCATTCCGCCCATCTGCATTATGCTTGCACCGTCTCCGTCCACACAGAACACTGCGCGGTCTTTTTTCTGCATTGCAATTGAAAGCGCAATCTGACTTGCATGTCCCATTCCGCCTACAGTTAAAAAGTCCCTGTCATGTCCCATATTATATTTGTCGCGAAGCTCATAAAGCTCGCGGCTTATCATACCTGTTGTAGATACAAAAGCAGTTTTTTCATCAGCAGCAAGCATGATTTTTTCGATTGCCTGTTCTCGGCTCATGTTTCCAGAAACCGGAATATTATTCTGCAATGTATAATCATCAAAGGTTCCTTTTCTGATTACAAAAGCATACTGTGCATTATTATCTTTTATATATTTGTACGCTTTTTCAAACTGCGCCGGCAAATCTGCTTCGTTATCACTTAAAACTTCATAAGGAACTTTCATAGCATCTAAAAGTTCACATGTTACTTTTCCCTGTTTAACATGCTGAGGTTCATCATGAACTCCAGGTTCTCCACGCCATCCGATTACGATAAGCATCGGAATTGAATAAACATCAGGATCTGCAATTGACATGAGAGGGTTAATCATATTTCCCTCGCCTGAGTTCTGCATGTAAATCATAGGAATTTTTCCAGTTGCAAGATGATAACCTGTTGCAAGACCAGTTGCACTTCCTTCGTTTGCAGAAATGATGTGGTTTTCTGACGGAGCATTATCTGTGATATATGCACAAAGATTTTTTAAAAGTGAATCCGGAACACCTGCAAAAAAATCTGTCCCGTTTTTAATCAATAAGTCGTAAAAGTAACTTGGTCTAATCATCATTTAGTCCCCGGTATTAATTCCAAAATTTCTTTAATAGGCATACAGATATCGTTTACTTCAAGTGAACGTTCTGCCTTTAAGATTTCTTCTGCACATTTTTTCATTGCTGGATAACTTGCACGAAGCATGTGGTTTGCATAAATGATTATGTTAGCGCCCCATTCTGCGAGTTCTTTTTCTGTAAACTGATTGTAAGTTGTCGGAACAAGAACAATAGGAATATTTTTATATTCAGCACGGAATTTCTGACAGAACTCTTTAATATCCATTCCGCTTTTATCTTTAGAATGAATCATAACTCCGTCTGCACCTGCACGAACTGCAGCGAATGCCTTTGCAATTGCTTCATCAACTGTATAACCTGCAATAATTTCTTCGATGCGGGCGATAATCATAAAGTCTTTTGTTACCTGTGCTTTTTTTCCGGCAGCAATTTTTTCGCAGAACTCTTCTTCTGTTGCAAGAACCTGCTTTGCTTCTGTTCCGAAAAGAGAATTCTTTTTAAGACCTTTTTTGTCTTCAATAATAACTGCGCTTACACCGTTGCGTTCAAGAGTTCTTACGGTAAATACAAAGTGTTCTGGAATATCACCTGTGTCACCGTCATAAATAATCGGTTTAGTTGTACATTCAAGAATATCTGTAAGAGACTGCATGCGTGTTGTAAGGTCAACAGCTTCGATATCCGGTTTTCCTTTTGAAGTTGAATCTGTCAAAGAAGAAGACCACATTCCGTCAAAGCGGTGGATTCCATCTTCTTTTTCGATTTCTGCATTTTCTACGATAAGACCACTCAAACCGCTGTGTGCTTCCATAATACGAACAATAGGTTTTGCAGCAATAAGACGGCGGAGAGTTGCGCGTCGTACATCCGGAGTAGTTCCGATGCTTGATGCATTTTCTGCAAGGGCAGTAGAATTAATTCCCTGAGTATAAGGAATTTCTACAACCTGTCCACCCCACTCTTTCATTACTTCAAAAACTTCATCGCGGATGTGATTAAGATAATTTGTCTTCCAGTCATCCCCGTGAATAATATAATCCGGTTTTAATTTTTTAAGATTAGGAACATAGCTCCAGTCTTCCTGAGGAATTACCTTTGCAACGCCCTTTATATTTTCTACAACTGTCTTTCTCTGGTCATAAGTAAGGTAAGGCAGACGCTTGTGCGACACAATGGCACTGTCTGTTAAAAGACCTACTGTAAGTTCTCCGAGTTTTGCACCTTCATTAATGATATTAATGATTCCAGGGTGAATGATATCTCCTGTGATTCCAAGGTAAACTGTCTTACTCATCCCAACTTCTCCTTTCTCTTATTTATTCCTGCTTCAATTCCAAGTATTCAACGAAGCTATAATACTCCATTTTATCTCATTTTAAAATTATTAACAACCGTATAAAAATCCCTTTTTTTTCTTGCTAAAAATTAAATTTATCAGTACTTTTTATACTGTTACCAAAAGTACAGGAGGTTCAATATGGACAAACAGTTAATCAGAAAATTTTCGGTTCTGGGCGTAGTCTCATTGATTATTCTTGGAATCATCCTTAATTCATTCACGGTAATTTCTCCAAATGAACGTGGTGTAAAAGTCACACTCGGTCAGGTAGAAGGAGATGTTCTCCAGCCAGGCATGCAGTTTCATGCGCCATTCATAACGAGAATTCGCAAATTCCGTCTTGAACCAAAAACATATGAAGTTTCATTTTCATGTGGAAGTGACGGCGCAATTACAAAGGACATGCAGACTGTTGGAAGTACAGTTGCAGTCCGCTATGTATATGATGAACACCGCATAATGGATATTGTTACACGTTATCTTAATGACGCTGTAATTCAGAGCGCGATGAGAGATAACGTAAAGGCTTCGCTAAAGGAGACAGTAGGTCAGTATTCAATTTATGACCTTGTTGAAAAGCAGAATGAAGTAACTGGAAAAGTTGCTCAGGCAATGCTTACACGTATGGCAGATTATCCGATTGATATAAGCCAGACAACAATTACTAACTGGGACTGGTCAGATGACTTTGACAAACAGATTAAAGAAACAGCAAACCGTGCTCAGGAAGTAAAAAAAGCTGAACAGGACTTAAAGCTTGCAGAGCAGCAGGCACAGAAACAGGTAAAAGAAGCCGAAGCAAAAAAAGCCGCTGCTGAACAGGAAGCCGAAGCTGAACTTATCAAAGCACAGAAAGCTGCAGAAGCAAAAAGAGTCGAAGCTGATGCCCTTGCATATTACAACGCAAAAGTTGCACAGAACTATCAGGTTGAAATTCGTCTTAAAGAACTTGAAATCCAGCTTGAAAGAGCAAAACGCTGGGACGGTCGACAGGTTCCAGAATATGTTCCGCTTACTGCAGCCGGTGGAATTGTAAATCTTCCTGCTGCCAAAGAATAAACTTTCTTAAAAAACGGCGCGAGTATTTACTTGCGCCGTTTTTTTATACCTTTTTCCTTTTTATTATATCCCAAACCTGCGAAAGCACAATTGCAAAAAACATAAGGACACAACCGCATCCTTCTCGTACCGTTAACCTCTCCCCAATAATAATTGCACTTGTAATCACCGCAAAAACAGATTCCATGCACATGATAAGAGATGCAATCGTTGCCTCACAGTATTTCTGTCCGACAATCTGAAGTGTATATGCAATTCCACAACTTAGAATTCCAGAATACAGAATAGGGAATGCAGCAGCCTTTACCGATTTCCATTCAGGGCTGTCAAACACAAACATCAGTATGCATGATATTATTCCGGCTGTAAAAAATTCAACACAGGAAAGTTTAACACCATCACAAACTGCAGAAAACCTTTCTATAAGAAGAATTTGCAGACAGAAAAAAATTGAACAAACAAAAGTAAGAACATCACCTTTATTGAGAGAATCAAAACTGTTTGTCTTGAATGAAAGAAAATACAACCCTATAAATCCCGACAAAACACAAATCCATGTTACAAAAGGATATTTCTTTTTCAAAAACATAACTCCGGCAACTGGAACGAAAAACATGTATGAAGCAGTGATAAAAGCAATTTTTCCTGGAGTCGAATAATAAAAAGCAAACTGCTGAAAATTAGTTGCTATGCAAAGAACAAGTCCAAGTATAAATCCATAAACAACCGTCCTTCTGTTTTCAATTTTGCGCTCTGCTTTTTGAACCGGTGAAAAATCTTTAACTTGAATCCGTTCTTTTATCAGAATTATAGGAAGCAGAAAACATGCACCAAGCATTGTCCTAACTCCCATAAATGTAAATGCCTTTACATTTTCCATTCCGATACTTTGAGAAACAAAAGAACTTCCCCAGATTATTGCTGTGATTATTAAATACAGTATTCCCTTAAACTGAGTTTTTCCAGACACTTGATTTTCCACCTTTCTGTCATTCTATTCTACCAGCGTTCAAAAAACAATCCCGCAATCGGCGAGAATATAATCATAATACATGAAAAAGTAAACGAGTCAATTGATACAAGAGTTGCCCTCTGATCCGACGGAAACATTTCCTGAAGTCTTGCATTCGTTCTAATCTGAAGTGCATCATCAGCAAGTGCAGAAAGGAATCCTCCAAATGTCATCAATAAATACAGACCCGAGTGTTCCATCATAATGCCCAAAAGAATTACAAGAGTCGAAATAATAAATATTATCCTGTATTTCATATTTTTGACACAAAGAATCAGTTTTGCACCCAGTACACCTCCTGTCTGCATAAAAAGAAGACAAAATCCCAAAGCCCATTTAGGAGTTCCTGCTGCTGAAAGCTTTGCCTGTAGAAAAAACAAAAGAAGAATATCCATTGCTCCTACAAATGAGTTTGCAAACATCATTACAAGAGCACGACGCGCTTCTCGAAAAAACATAAAACTTTTCTTAAAGCATTCTAAAATTTCTTTCATTACATTACGTCTACCCGCTTCTGCAGAAGAAAATACCGGTTCTGTAATTCTTACTTCAACAAGTCCAGCAAGAATTACAAACTGAATAAGTGAAAAAACAATACCTGCTGAATAGGCAATTCTATAACCTAAAACAAGCGAAAGCCCCGCAGTTAAAGTAGAAACACCTTCACAAGTACGATAAATAATCGATTGATTTGAAGCATATTTTTCAAATCTGTCTTCCTGCCCGACTGACTTTAAAGAATCATAAGCCAGTGCATCACCTGAGCCGGATGCAAAATTATAATTCAATGCATGAAAAGCAATTGAAAGACACACGAGAGCAAAATTGTTCGAAAACACCATAATGATGTCACCGATTATTCTCATAAAACATGAAATAATCAGAGTTTTTTTTCGTCCAAAAACATCAGCAAGAACTCCAGAAGGAATTTCAAACACAATGCTTACAATATGAAAAACCGTTTCTGCAAAACCAATCTGAGCAAGTGAAAAACCTCTAGCTGCCAGAATCGCAACCCACGCACCCGAAAGAGAAATCTCTCCAAATATACTGGATGAATATAATCTGTTAATCTGTTTCTTAATATCAAACATATAAAGCCGCCCCTTATCGGCTGAAAAAAATAGTTACAGACACAAAATAAGTCTGCGCAACAAACTGATAAGGGAATGAAAGTTTTTTTTGTTTCTGGATTTTTTATAAAGATGAATTTTTGAAAAACCGCAGTTTTTTGAAAAAGACCCACTACCCCTATCTGATGATAGAGAGTGATCCTGTTGATAAAAATAAAACTGGTGTTTTCCACATAATGAGTTTATGTTAGTATATTATTTTTTTTCTGTCAATAAAAAACTGCGCCATCTGTAAAGCAAGACAGCGCAGTTTCATTCACTCAAAACTCTAAACGAGTCAGGTAAAACAGAACATATTTATTTTAAGTTTACCATTGACTTATCATAATCAGCAGGTGGAACATAACCCATTAAGTTCATCAAAGTTGCAGGCCAAGAAGAGATTCCAAGACCGTCGTTTAACTTAGTATTGTCGTATTCACCTTTGTATTCAGGGTCGTAGATGATTCCAGGAACAGGGTTCAAGCTGTGAGAAGTTTTTGCTTTTGGTTCTCCGTCTGCATCCTTCTTTACGCTGCCGTCCTTTCCGTGCTCGTACATATCATCAGAGTTTCCGTGGTCTGCTGTAAGACAGAGGATACCACCAGCTTCTTCAATTGCTGCCTTAAGACGTCCGAGCTGAAGATCCATTCCTTCCATAGAGCAGACTACTGCGTTGAATACACCAGTGTGTCCAACCATATCACCGTTAGGGAAGTTGAGACGGATGTGATCATACTTACCGCTCTTAATTGCTTCGATTACTTTGTCTGTAATTTCTGCACACTTCATCCATGGGCGCTGTTCAAATGGAACTACGTCAGATGGAACTTCGATATAATCTTCGAGCTTTTCGTCGAACTTACCCTGCTTGTTTCCGTTAAAGAAGTAGGTTACATGTCCGTACTTCTGTGTTTCAGAAATTGCCAAAAGCTTTACGCCTGTTTTTGTAAGATATTCACCCATTGTGCGGTCGATGCTTGGTGGGTTTACAAGGTACTGGGAAGGAACGTGAGCGTCTCCGTCGTATTCCATCATTCCGGCATATTCAACAGCTGGAACGCGTACACGGTCAAACGGAAGATCTCCGCCGGCAGGTGTTTCAAATGCGCGTGTCATTTCGAGGGCACGGTCACCGCGGAAGTTAAAGTAGATAACACTGTCGCCGTCTTCAATTGTTCCAACAGGCTTTCCGTCCTTTTCGATTACGAACTCATGCATATCCTGGTCAAGAACTCCAGGGATTTCTGCACGGTATGTTTCAATTGCTTTTGTTGCAGATTCAAACTTGCGGCCTTCTCCAAGTACGTGAGCTTTCCAACCGCGTTCTACCATGCTCCAATCTGCATTGTATCGGTCCATAGTCATATACATACGTCCACCACCGGATGCAATCTGGTAATCAACTCCTTCAAAGCCTGCAAGGAATTCTTCGAGTGGAGTGATGTAATTTAAAGCAGATGTAGGGTCTACGTCACGACCGTCAAGAAGTGCGTGAACGCGGAGCTTTTTAACTCCGTCTTTAGAAGCCTGTGTAATCATTGCTTTAAGATGGTCGATGTGAGAGTGAACGTTTCCGTCAGAAACCAATCCGATAAAGTGGAGTGTGCTTCCCTTATCGTTTACGTTTTTAACAAGCTTTTTCCATGTGTCTGCAGCAAACATAGAACCGTTTGCAATAGATTCACCAACAAGCTTTGCACCCTGAGCAAATACGCGGCCACAACCCATTGCGTTGTGACCAACCTCAGAGTTACCCATATCATCATCACTTGGAAGACCAACAGCAGTTCCGTGTGCCTTAAGCTGTGTGTGAGGGCAGTTTGCAGTAAACCAGTCGAGGTACTTCATTCGGCTTGCTTTTACTGCGTCACCTTCTTCATATTTTCCATATCCAACGCCGTCCATGATTACGAGGACAACAGGACCACGACGACCCTTCCAGGCAGGGTTCTTTTCCAATGCGTGCATTGTTTCTGACATATATATTACTCCTTAAATTTATACATTTTTCATGTGCTATTAATATACAAAATATGAAAGTTTTTTACAACGCACTTATTATTGAGCTTCCGCCTTTATAAAGCGCCTCCTCCCAAAATAACACATTAATGCCATATTTTTGACACATTCCGCTCATACACTATAACCATGAAACAGAAAAAACCACTATCAAAACCTATAACTGCCATCATTTTAACAGTACTGACCATCGTATTTATTGCAAAAATCCTTTCGGGATGCAAATCAACCGACCCGGCATTCATATATTCAGGAGAAAAACCATATTATGTTTTTTATTCAATAAACGGAACCGACTGGAAATCCTCGGAGCCTCTTTCTGTTTTTATAGACCGAGAAGGCTGCTTCCATATTTTTGAACTTGAAAATAAAATTCATTATTCAACAGCATCAAGAACAAAATTTATAAACGAGCTTTACATGATATGTTCAAAAAAATATTATAAAAGAATTGCCTATCTGACTGTTAACAGAAAGTCAAACCGATATGCAGTAATAGAAGACATAATTACAGATTCTACACTTTTACAGATTACAGGCTATAAAACCGAAGACGGACACTCTTATAAAAACGTCCGTCTCATCGAATCACCTGATATTGAACTTAGATTCTGTTTTGGAGATGATTTTGTTTTTGAATAAAACCTGACCCGGGCAATTTTGTATGGAAATAAACATATAACATCTATATAATAAGGGAATGAAATACAGAATAAACAGAAAAACACGGGTTTATTCCATTTTAACCGCATCACTTACATTTTTAGCAACAGCTGCATTATGTGCAGTCTGCATTATCCCGGAATTTAATAAAAAAAGTTCACCGGAGATTTTTGTAATTGCTTTCTGCGGTTTTATGTTTTTATCTGCAGTTTCATATTTAATTTACACTTTAATAAAACAGTTAAAAAGTTTTATCATTCTCGATAAAGAAAATGGAATCACTTACTGCGATGGTTTTAAAACCGTTCAATTTAAACTAAAACTTGTAGAACAGCTTAACCGCGAAACATATGCTTTTACTTTTCTTACATTAAAAAATGAAAAACTCCGTCATGAAATTGTCAATTTTTCACTATTCGAAGATAAAAGTGAAATTCATACTTTTCTTATAGACAATGTAACAGATAGATTTGGACGTCTCAAATTTAAAACAGAACAGATGATTCAGCAGGAACTTGATGCAGAAAATTTTTCTGATGAATTTACAGCACCGACTCAATCAGATAAAAAAGCCGATGAACGAACTATAAAAAACACAAATCGCATATTAAAAAAAGATTTTAAGGTTTTTAATATACAGCCTTTTCTATTTATAACCTTTGACATTCTGACAAATATAATTATTTTTTATGCATTTTTACACAAGAACATTCCTTTATGCATTGTGTATTTTGTTCTGCTTTTTATTTATCCTGTCTATTCTCATTTTTCAAAAATATATTCGCTCGAAGACCTGTTTTACCATTTCACCTCTTTATTTTATCTTCCTGCTATTTTGACCGCAACTACAGTCGCACATCTGATTGATTTAAAATCTTTCTGCATAATAAGTGGTGTCCTTACTTTAATTTTCGTTCTTTTGCTTTTTTTACAGGATATAAAGAAAGGTTCAAAAACAGATGCAGAAAAAATAATTGATTCAGTTCAGGAAGATTCATCAACATCGTTTTTTAGAAAAATTTTTATGGCAATTCTTCTTGGAACATGTCCGCTGACTCTTATCAATGATATTTTTGACAGAAATGCAGATATCGTCCAGCAGGTTACGCCATTTTTGCAGGAGGAAATTTATTACGCAGAAGTTCCTGTAGAAAAAGATGGCGTATCAGAAAAAACTGTTTTTAAACTTCCTCTAAATTCAAAAAGCAAACTGGACGTTAATAAGCCTGTATTCTACCGATATAAAAAAGGATATTTTAAAATATCATCAGTTTATTTTTTTAATAAAACAAAGGATTGATTTAGAGTGCTTTATCTAATCTGTTATAAGACCGCTCTCCATTTTACAAACTTAAAAAAGGATTTACTTTAATAAGCTCTCCATATTTTAACATCACGCCGTGTCCAAAGTAACATTTAACTTCTTCATTAAGACCAAGCGCGCTGATCTTTTTTACACTCGAATAAATCTGTGATTCATCACCTGTCGGCAAATCCGTTCTTCCTATACTCGATTCGATTATCGTGTCGCCCGTAAAAAGAATTTTTTCTTCTTCAAAATAATAAACGCAGCTGCCACCAGTGTGTCCCGGTGTGTGAATTACTTTTACATCAAAGCCGCCGATTTTTATTTTTCCTTCTTTAAGCTGAACAAACTCAAATCCCGGCACGAAAGAATTTCCCATCAGTACCGAGCCGTTTTGACGCGGGTTGTGCGCTAAATTCTGTTCACCAGTAAAGCAGTAAACCGGAACATCAGGATATTCTTTTTTAAAATCATTTAATCCCATTATGTGATCAAAATGGCAGTGAGTTTCGATTACAAAATCAATTTTAGAAAGTTTTTTTAAATAATCACTTATTTCCAAATCGTAATAACCAAGGTCAACTATAAAATTTCCTTTTTCACTTTCACACACATAAACATTGCACGAAAAATCTGTCTTACATACAAAAGTCTTTACGTTCATAAAACTCCCTGTTAAACCTTCCACCACTCCTGCGGTTCTGGTACTTCAAACTTTTTTTCTTCGCCAGTCCACGGATCGTTATATTCAAGCGTGCGTGCATGAAGACACATCCTTCCAAAAGGGTCGGAATGTGCCCTGTAATTTTTGTCGCCCGCAATAGGATATCCCTTAGAAGCAAGATGTGCCCTTATCTGGTTTTTTCTTCCGGTATCAAGCTCGAGTTCAAAAACCGTAAACCGGCCGCTGCGCTTAACAATCTTAAAATGTGTGCGCGCAGAAATTTCTTTTTCGGTTTTTATACCGACAGCGCGCACATCTTTACCGCGACCTGCACCCCGCATCGTTCCGCGCTCTGCAACATATCCTATGTTATACGCATTGTATGAAAGGCTGTCATCAATGATTCCGCTGTCAGGAAGAATACCGTATTTAAAAAAGTTAGTCGGATTTTCTGCAAGCGCGATATACTTTCTGCTTTTTACAAGTGTATGCCAGCTGTCCATGATAATTTTCTGCGCGCGTTCGTTAGTCGCAAACATCATCACACCCGAAGTGTCCCTGTCCAGTCTGTGAACAGCCAGCGGCCGGTATTTCTGGGAATACTCACCTTTTTTACGTAATACCTGCTCAAGAATATCCCGGGCAGTTTTTACACGGCACCCCTCAAACGGAACAGACAAAAGCCCTTCAGGCTTGTCGATTATGATTATGTTTGCATCCTGGTATAAAATTTCAATCCGCTTCATTTAAATTCACTTATTCAATTTGTAAATAAACCCGCTCAGCGCCGAACATTGCCTAGTAGTGAGGCGGCTTTCTGTTAGGAATTTCTTCGTTCTGCATCAAGTCTTCTATTTTTTCTGAGAGCGCTTTGTTTACTGCAGTAAGTCTGTCAATTGTTTTAGTATGTTCAACTACAACCTCCTGAAGCTCAGAAGTAAACTCCTCGAGGTATGCAATTTTTGTTTCAAGTGCAATAAAGCGCTCTTCGATTTCTTTTTCGCTCATTTATTTTTTTACCTTCTTAGAAGCGCCGGACTTTTTTGCAACCAAAGCTTTTTTAGCAGAAGCAGATTTAAAGCCTGCAGTCTCTTCAGGAAAATTAACATCAATCTTTGTATAAGGAATTTCAATTTTTGCTTCATCAAAAACCTTTTTAATTCCGATGTATGCTGCGTTTTTTGTTGCAAGAAAATCTGCACTGTTAAACCATACTGCAAGAACAAGTTTAATTCCTGAGTCGCCAAAACCGTCAAACCATGCAGCAGGAGCCGGGTCTTTTAAAACAGTTTTACAGAGCGCAGGAACTTTTTTTAAAGTCTCAAGTGCGTATTCCATGTCAGTATCATAACTTACATAAACTGTGATGCAGATTCTTCTTCGCGGAAAGAATGATGTGTTTAGCATATTGGAATTGATAATCGTCGAGTTTGGAATTCTTATAAGCTGGTTATCAAGTGTATGAATCTGAACAGACAAAAGACCGATTGTGTCTACAACACCTGTTTCACTTCCGACCGTAATAAGGTCACCGGGCTTCATAGTCTTTTCTGCAACGATAAAAATTCCGCTTATGATGTTACTAACAGAGGTCTGAGCTGCAAATGCTAAAGCAACACCGGCAACTCCCGCTGCTCCCCAGATGGCAGAAAGTTTAACACCAAACAGACTCAAGATATACATCACGACAATAAAGTAGTACGCATACTGAACGATTTTAAGAACGCCGACTGCTTTCTGTGGAGAAAGTTTTTCTGGCGGAACCTTTTTAATTGCACGGATACAAAGTTTGTAGATTATGTACAGTGCAAAAATCAAAAGTACCGTTCCAACAGCACTAATCAGATTATCCTTACACCACTTTGTTATTATATCTTTAAAAGATGCTATTTTTTTCACAGCTGCAATTCCTGCATCATGCACGGTTCCTATTACAGCATTTCCCTCTGCAGATGTTTCTGCTGTCGTATCCAAGAAATAATAAAACATACACTCCTCCATATATACTTATTCGAATCTATTCGTTATGTTTACATAAATCATTTATAACACATTCATCGCACTTTGCATTCCGCGCAGTACAGACGTATCTTCCATGTAATAATAACCAATGATGTGCATTTTTTAAATACTTTTTCGGAATCCTTTCAAGCAGATTTTTTTCTATTTCAATCGGAGTCGTTCCGCTTACAAGCCCGATTTTCGGACTTATACGCATTAAGTGTGTATCAACCGGCATCGTCGGCTGGTCAAATATCACATTTAAAACAACATTCGCAGTTTTTCTTCCAACGCCCGGAAGACTTTCGAGCTCTTCTCTTGTCGACGGTACTTTCGAATTGAATTTACTCAAAAGCATTTTACTTAATTCAATTATATTATGCGCTTTGTTTTTATAAAGACCAATTGAACGGATGTATGGAATCAACTTTTTTTCGCCGAGCTCCACCATTTTTTTTGGAGTAGAAGCAACTTTAAATAATTCTTTTGTTGCGATGTTAACACTTTTATCTGTTGCCTGCGCGCTAAGCACAACGGCAACTAAAAGTGTATACGGATTTTTATAATCGAGCTCAGAGACAGGCTCGGGATTCTGTTTTTTTAAGCGTTCAAAAACCGTAACGACTTCTTTATCCGATAAAAGTGTCAATCTAAAATCCTCTTATGCGGCAATAACATTTACAACTTCTGCAGCTTTCAGCGTGCAAACTCATAACCTTCCTTGCCGCATAATATTATTTTATCTCAGAAAGAATTTCTTTAACCTTGTCTGTTTTTTCCCAGCTGAATTCTTTGCGGCCAAAGTGTCCGTATGCTGCAGTGTTTGAATAAACAGGTTTCTTTAAATCCAGAGTTGTAATAATTCCAGAAGGAGTACAGTCAAATACTTTAGAAACTGCCTTGCTCAATACAGAGTCTGCAACTTTACCTGTTCCAAATGTATCAACCATAATCGAAACCGGGAATGGTACACCAATCGCATACGCAAGCTGAACTTCACATCTGTCTGCAAGCTTTGCAGCAACGATATTCTTTGCGATGTAGCGTGCCATGTATGCAGCAGAGCGGTCTACTTTACTTGGATCTTTTCCAGAGAAAGCTCCTCCACCATGACGACCCATTCCACCGTAAGTATCTACGATAATTTTGCGTCCTGTAAGACCTGCATCTCCGTGAGGACCGCCGACAACAAATTTTCCTGTCGGGTTAATAAAATATTTTGTCTTTTTATCAAGAAGACCTGTCGGTTCTAAAACAGGCTTGATGACTTTAGAAATCAAATCTTCTTCTATCTGAGCGTGAGTTACATCAGGATTGTGCTGATGAGAAATTACGATTGTATCAATGCGTACAGGCTTGTGTCCGTCATATTCAATTGTAACCTGGCTCTTTGCATCCGGTCTCATCCATGCAATCTTTCCGCTTTTTCTTAAAGCAGCTGCTTCGCGGAGAAGTTTATGAGAAAACATAATAGGCGCCGGCATCAATTCCTTTGTTTCGTTGCAGGCAAAACCAAACATCATTCCCTGGTCTCCGGCTCCCTGCTTTCCCTTATACTTTTTGAGGCCCTTACCTACAACACCCTGATTAATATCAGGCGACTGTGAGTGTATCGAGTTGAACACAGCCATCGACTTATAATCAAGTCCAAAATCTGCATCTGTGTAACCGATTCTTTTTGCTACATCGCGGGCAATTTCCTGCACATTAAGTTCTTTAAAATTAGTCGTGAGTTCCCCACCGACAAGAACAAATCCAGTAGAAGTAAAGCATTCACATGCAACGTGGCTTTCTGGATCTTTTGCAAGACATGCATCTAAAACCGCATCCGAAATTTGATCACACACCTTATCAGGGTGTCCTTCACTTACAGATTCCGAAGTGAATAAATAGTTTTTTTTGTCCATAAAATGGCCTCTTTTTAAGCGAAAGTAAGCTCGCTATGTAATTTGATAAGCGGAATTTAGTCAGTTCCGCCACTAAGCCAAGTAAAAAAATTACTTGTACTAATTGTGAAATATATAGTATATTATAAATAGTTTTTAGGCAATCTTTAAATCTGTTGCCATTTAAGGAGTTTTATCATGGCTTTAAAAAAGACTTTTTCTAAGGATATGAAAAAGTGCACAGTCACTTTTACAGTTTCTAAAGAAGCAGCCGGAGAATCAAAAACTATCAATATTGCAGGCGATTTTAACAGCTGGAGCAGTACAGAAACCCCGCTTAAACAGGCTAAAGATGGTTCTTTTTCTGTAAAACTTACATTAGATGCCGGAAGAGAATATCAGTTCAGATACTTACTTGATGGACACAAATGGGAAAATGACTGGAACGCAGACAAATATGTTCCGGCTCCATACTCAAACGCAGAAAACTCTGTAGTTATTACTTCAAAATAATTTAAGTTGAATTTACTCAAACAAGCTAAAACGACCCGCGTCTTCGACGCGGGTCGTTGATTTTTCACTTAAACCATTACTCTGGTTGCATTTCTTTTATAACTGCATCCCCATCACGATATTCACAGTGCTTTTTGTAGAATGTCATTGCCCCATACAAATAATTTGTATTTCCACTTATACTCAAGCTCTGTCCAGGATAAAGTATATAATTTGAGAGTCCCGTTGGCACAGGTCCCTGCATACTCCAACTCCACCTTCCAGGTCCTTTTGTAGCAGCATCAGATGGGACATTTCCCCTTAAAGGCTGCATATAAGCATTAACGTTTATTTTCCATGTTACCCAATACCATGTACTTCCAGTACTGTTTGTCATAGCTCTGACCTTATTAAACTGAGAAGTTTCCCAGCTTACAGGGAACGAACTTATCGACAAACCTCCACTTGTATTATCTCCTCCACGAATATACAGCTGCTTATAAGTACCGCTATAAGCAGTAACATCATCGTTAATTCCAGGAGCATTTGTCAATGTATAAACAGATCTATAAGCATATTCATAAGCTGTCTTTGTTACGCTATTTTTAGTTGTCGTTGCAGTAAGCTTATAAATATATCCGTTTGTTGTATTTGTGCTGCTTCCTAATGTCATGCTTACCGTACCATTAGATGTTGTCTGTGTGACAGTTGCATTTGATAAACTGCGAGCCTTCTTCTTTATTGCACCACTATTTGTTGTATACGCATCTTGAGCATTTGTCTGACTCTGTACTGTTACTGTTGGCGTTACTCCAGGAGTCTGACAGTCTACTTTTACCTGAGCAGTTAATGGCTGTTCAACAGTCATAGTATTGTTTGCAGTACTGATATTTGAGATGACTTCATCTTTCTTTTCAATTCGTATAACAGGATCTTCTACTCCATTTTCCGTCAATGTATATCCCGTTCCTGTAATACTATCATGGTTCTGCATATCTTTTACGATGCCTGCGTCAATTACTATATCGTAATTTGCACCTTTAACAGGCAGTGCATAAGAATCCTGCAATGTTACAATAAGCTTTTTATTTTTATCGGTACCTGCAGAAGTTTTGTTTATTGTGATATAACTTGAATTAATCGGTATTGTAACTTTATGAGCATCTGCCGCCTGCAATGCAGAAATTACATCAGAACTTGTATTATTCTTATCAAAGTTCAAAATATATTTTTCTACAGTATCTGGATTTTCATTTGCATCAGAACCAATTACCCCAAGTGTATAATAATCTCCTATAGAGCTTTCCTTTGCTTTAAAGTTGTTAAATTTGTTTACGTCCAGAACCGAAGGTGCCCTGTAATTTGCATCATGTGTAATTACAATATTGCCCGATGCCTTGCTTATCGGCTTATTAAATTCGATAGTAAGGACTTTAGCACTCGCATTATAAGTTGCAGCTACAACATAAGGAGAATCTGTTGCAATCGTGATATCCCTTGAATCGTTGAGATTCTTTCCTGTCGGAATCACTTTTACATAATCATCTATGACATTCCCTTTTTCATCCTTATATGTTCCGGTAATACTTGAGACATTAAGAGATGTACAGTCATCTCCGTTTGCAACTGTATAAGTAAATGTTGCCTTTGTCGTTCCAGATCCAGAAGTATATACCGCTTCTTTATTATTGCTTAATGTAAGTTTAGCACCAGAAGCTATCGTTACCTTCTTTCTAAAGTTAAGATATACAGGTATTTCTTTTCCTGTTGTATAAGTACCTGTTGGCACTCCCGCTGTAATTGAGGTTAAGATATTTCCAATATCAATGTTAATATGATATTTATCCGAAGCTGCAAAGTCTGGAGACTTGTTTCCTGCGGCATCTTCCTGATATGCAAGAATATCATATTCACCATTTTTATCTATCGTTACCTGCCCTGTATAATTTGACCATGACTTGCCATCATCTACAGAGTATTTTTTTATCACAGCATCATCGGAAATATTTCCAAGCGTAAATTTCGCACCAGTATTTGCATAGATATAAGCACCCTTTGAAATACCAACGATTGTTGGCTTTCCAGGAGCTGTTGTATCAATTCGTATATCTTTCAAATCTTCGTGTGTTACAGTATTTGTTACAGGACTATCCATTGCATTTCCTGCATCGTCCACTATTCCAGCACCAGAAATTACAATTCCATTGGAAGCAGCAACATCAAATTCATCTACATTTTCTCCAGCCTTTACCTTGTAAGTAAACAAACCTTTATTTGGTCCTGTTTTCTGGAATTTCGTTGTCTTAGAACCTGTATTGAGATTTAAGAAAACTTTATCCTCATCTCCAATTGTAACAGACTCAGAGAACTGTGCACTTATAAATATTTCTTTATCCTTTCCATATGAACCAGACGAAGTGACTCTTGATAAAGAAGTAATTTTTGGTTTTACAGTATCAATCTTTATAGTTCTTGAACCAGAAAACTTACCAGTTGCAGGCAAAGAATTTACAATAGCAGCCCCATCTTTAGTTTTCATGTTAACAACTTCAAAGTCAGCGCCGTTTACCGTAGATTTCCAGACACTTGAATTTTTATTAACCGCAGTTACATCGAGTACATCAATATCCTCGCCCGAACGAACTTCATATTCAAAAATATGCTGATTCGTTTCCTGCGATGAAGTTGTACATCCCACAGTGCGTTTTGTTCCTGTAGAAGGAACATTTAAAGTCAATGTTGGTGAACCACCAGAAAATTTTACTGCCTTATTAAATTCAAGAATTATTTTTATCTTTTCACCAGCTTTGTATGAACCATCATTCTGTTCTGCTGTAATTCTTAAGAGTTCAGGATCGTTACTGCTTACAAAGAAGTTTTCATTTGTCTTTACAATATTACCTGCAAGATCCTTAAACGTCATTTCTATCAATGCAGTTGTAGCATCAGGAGGAGTGATATTGTTTGTTTCCCATTTTCCTGTACCATCTTCTTTTACATTAAGAGTTACAGTTGCTCCTGCCCAGTCTATTGTCATCTGACCATGCTTCTTTTTGTTCGACCAGATTTCTGTAGAATTATCGCTCCATTCACCTTTAATTTTTATTTTATCTGTAATATTTCCATTTGTATCTTTGTTAAATGGAGGAAGCATTTTTGCTTTTTTGTTAAGGTTATAATCATCAAAATCTATGGTCTTTATTACATTTCCGCTTTTATCTGTTAAGACAAGCTCTTTAATAAAAAGTTTTGGAGATTCGGTATCACCTGCATATGTAAACATATCAATGTTTGCACTTCCGCCGTTATCTACAGCCATGATTACAAAGTTTTGAACCTTCAGTTTTTCTGTATTACCATCAATTCCAAAATCATTAAAAATATTAAATGATTTACTGAATGTTTTCTTTACTTTTTTAGGATCATCAGAAGTTGCAGCTGTAAGAGGTATTTTCCAAACTTTATTGCCGTTAACATCAACTTTACCTGTATTATAAGCTGAATCTGTCGAGCCTACACCCCACGCACTATAAGTACTCTTATAATAATCAATAATTTTTACAGGATCATCAAATGCTGTGCTCAGTCTTACAAGCTTTAACTCTTTAATATCACCATCATCAGTTACATAACCTGCTAATGTAATATCTCCACTTGAGTTACCAAACATAGGTTTTGTAGTATCTGTGGTAATTTTTATTTCAGGAGGATTAACATCCCTCACAGCCATATATCGCTTTTCAACTTCAGAATTGTTGCCATTTATATCCGTACATACTACTTCTACCCTGAATTTTACATTTTCTGTTAATGCATCTACAGACCATGCTTTATATTTAGGATAATTTTCACTCTGCAAGTCTAAAGTTTCTGTATTTACAGGTTCAGTTTCATTTTCCTTATAAACCTTTATAACAATATTCTTTAAGCCATCATCATCATATGCCTGTCCCTGTAAAGTACATCCCGGATATACAGAACTATGATTAGCTTCTACAACCGAATAACTTGTTTCACCAAATTTTGCATCAACCCAAGGAGTGTCCGCATCATTGTAATATGTAAACCATCCCTGACAAACAGTTTCTACGTTTCCAGCCTGGTCATGACTTTCTGTTACAATGCGAACAATTTTTTTCTCATGTTCATATCCGGCAACATTACATAACTTAAATGACGCACTCCAGTTTCTTAAATTGTCACCTGTTACGGTCTTTTTAAGAATCGGACTTGCTGCAACGTCAGTAACATCACTTGTTGTTTTGTCATCAAGATAAACGATTAACTTATCAAGTTTTCCTTCTTCTTTCTGCGAACCGGTTACCGTAAATTCTCCGTTTATCAAGCTTGTAAGAACCGTATTGTCTTTTAAACTATATCCATTATTAAGCGCCTGTGCTGATGAATAATTCTTTACAGTTGCAGGTTCAATCAGAGATACAACAGGGTCTATTTTATCTACAGTAACAGAACGCTCATCTTTAGAAGACTTACTTTCATTTCCGTACATATCATAAACCTGTGTTGCTATCATAAATTCTGTACCATTTACTACAGAATTATCAAATGCATATGTAAGAGTCCAGGTAATATCTTTACCAGATCCTGTAGCAGTACAACGACTTGTATCATAGTCTTCCCATGAACCAAGTGTGTTATTATAGAATTCCCATTTTCTGTCTGTCAGACGGAATTTATAAGTATTATCTGCAGTAGGATTATCCAGCGGTTCAATCTGAACTGTCATTAACGATACTCCAGAATCGTCATGTGCAGTTCCTCTGATTGTAAATTCGTTTAAGATATATCCTGTATGCTCAGGTGAAGACACCTTTACAGAAGGTGGATAGACATCTACTTTTTCTCCAAGACCGACTTCACAAGAGAAGATAGAAAATATAGAGGTCAAAATTGCAACTGTTCTAATAATTCGTTTAATCATATTATCTCTCATAATTTTTACCTCCTCTTACTGAACATTTGTTCCAGACCAGAAATTCTGCTTGGTTATATAAGCAGCACCTCCGTAACTGTTCAGAGGGTAGTCTCTTGAGTGGTTCGTACCGCAAAGCAGAATCGCCCAGTTATTAGAAATTATTTCATAAGAAACAAATACAAAATTCTTTCTATCCTGCGTTCCATCACCATTAGGAATGACATAGCAGTTCTTAGAATAACGTCCCGCTCCATTAGGGTCATCTTCGTCTGTTGCATCCTTTAACGGGAAGCCGTTAACACTAGGCTGTCCACCAGCTGCAGTACCACCTTCTATATTTAAACATGCAACTGCCTGACCTGATTTAATATATACAATTGTCTTGAATATACCCTCATAACCATTTTCAGAAGCATTAAATCCCGTTTTTGTTGCATATGCAGTAATATAATCTTTTCGAGCAGTCGTATAAGAACCATCTCCTATAATTATATCATTGCCCTGTGTATAAGTACTTGCACCAAGTTTTTCGAGATTTGCCTTTGTTATATCTGCAGGCGTGTTTCTCTTATTTGTATGATAAGTTGTATTATCATTTTCACTTCCACCATCGTAAGCTGCACCGGCAGGAGGCGTATCTGTATAAACAGTTCCGTTATTAAACACTTTCGAGTATTTAATTGCAGCGCCAGGAGTTTCACAATCAATTCGTACACGACAATATCCTGTAGGGGCAATTGCAGCAGAAGAATTATCTTTTATAGCTGTTTTATACTTTCCGTTATTTACAGTTACATCCGTAAATGTTCCATTTGCCTTTGGTTCATGCGCTCCCCATCCATGAGTATAACGGTCTACACGCACAACAGGTTTTGCAACATTATTACTCCACAAAGAATAGTTATCTGTTGCACCTGTAATATTCATACCTTTATAGAAGTTCTCTGAATTATCACGGAACGCTGTATCAGGAATTATAAGTTCCCATTCTCGACCGTCTTCTATTGCTTCCTGGAATGTTATTTCAACAGTATCACCTGTTACCTTTACGTAACTTGAAGCAACATCAACTTTATGCTGGTGATATCCAACACTTTCGAGTGCATCACGAATATCTGCAACACTTGCTGTAAACGTTCCATCATTTCCGTTATCAAGAGCAGCAGTTCCGCTGTCTACACCAAGTTCGTACGCAAGTACATATTTTGTTTCTGTATCAGGAACATATTTCCCGTTAGCAATCTTTAATCCGTGCGTAATCTTTCTGTACGGACCTACTGCAATTCCTGTGCGAGTATGTAAAAGCTCATAACCATCTGTACCAAGACGAAGCATTTTCGCCTTATTGGCAGCTGACATCTGATTATAGTATTTATTAAATTCATCAACTGTAAATACAGCAGGAATATACCAGTTACCCTTTCTCTGAAGAATAATTGTTCCAGCTTCTGCAAATACATTCTCGCTAAATTTAAGTGTTATCTTAAACTTACCAGATGAATTGTCTGTCATACTTGCAACGCCACTTACAGAACCATTCATTGCAGGAGTATAAGTTGTAATAGTCGGCGCAACTCCATCAAGTATGATATCATCTCGCTTACCACCATCTGCTGCAGCAAGATAAGAGTTGTTTGACGGAGTAAGTACTTTTGGAGTAGTTGCAAATGCCGGAGAGTTTCCGTCTTCATCTTTAAAAGTACTTACGAAGGTAATTTCAGAAACTTTAATTCCTTTATAATCATCTGTCTGATCTACTGTATAAGTAAAACTTACGGCATTAGTCTTATATCCGCCAGAAGGAATTGTTGCAGGCACATTTACATTAATCGGATCTGATGTAACAGTTCCTGCTTTATTCTGGAATTTTAATGTGATGTCCGAAGCTGCTTTAATTACAACTTTTGATTCAAAGTTAAGAGTAAAGTTAACTTCTTCTCCAGCTCCATAGCTACCGTCTGCAAGTTCAATACTAAAGTTTGTAACAGAAGCAAATTTGCTGTTAATTTTTACTGCAACCGGAGTCGAGTTAGGAGATCTGTTTCCTGCAGCATCTTCCTGATATGTAACAATGCTGTAAGTTCCATCACCTAATTCTTCCTTATTTGCAGAGTCATATTCTGTAAATGAAACTCCGTCTGTAGAATAATAACCTGTTGCACCATCATCAATTCCGATAAGCTCTAATTCTTTAGCTTCGTTATATGTCATTGCAGACAAATTGATAGTCGGAGCAGCAGCAGGAGGAGTATAATCGATATATACACCCGAAGGTCCGTTCGTATTGTTTGTAAGCTTTATTGTATTTTCTACATTATCTGTAAGATTTGACAAATCTGCTGTAGCAAAGCATGAAGCAAGCGCATATCTTAATTCACCCTGAGGATCTGTATTCTTAACAGGATGAACAAAATAAAGCTTGTTCTCAGCTGTATCAATTTTTTCAAATGTAAAGTTTACAGGAGATGAACCAACGTACAGCAACAGTGTCGGACTTGTACTAAAGAGAACAGGTTCTGACATAGTGAGCACTGCATTTATTTTTTTATCTACTGTACAGTAACTGTTTCCATCACCAGAAGTAACTGATATAGCTGTAACAACCGGGAAAATTCCGTCAAGTTTAACAACTTTGTCTATCGTAGTATTGCTATCTTTCTTATACTTTAAAACTTCTGCCTTAGAAAGTGTTGTATATATTCCACCTTCACCAAGTTCTGTAGCACGTATTGTTGCACCATCTGCAAGTTTATCTACATCCGTTTCCGAAGAATTTACATCTTTTGCAGTATACAATCCCTGACACACTATCTTATCAGATTCCGCATAATCAGGAACTGTCCATGTAAATGTAAGAGAGTTTGTTCCACTTCCACTTTCATATGTCGCATACTGAATGCTGTTATCAACAGCAACGCCCGGCTTCTTTAC
Source organism: Treponema sp. (assembly GCA_017553635.1). Taxonomy (GTDB): domain Bacteria; phylum Spirochaetota; class Spirochaetia; order Treponematales; family Treponemataceae; genus Treponema_D. Next base: position 324,262 of record JAFZKN010000007.1, read on the forward strand.
CGATATATTTGAAAGCTTTAACTTTGGTGTTCCAGAAACTTTAACCTCACGTGTAAACGATACCTTAAACTTAAACACAGAACCTGCTTTATAAGTCGTATCATGATTTTTATCAACTGTAATTGATGATATTGTAGGACGAGGGCTCAAAATTACAGAACGCATATCTTCACCCAAACCACCGTTATCAAGCTTATCAGTTGCGTAGAATGTAAAGGTCGGCTGTGTCTCATCTTTTGCCCATGTAGTAAGAGTTGCTTTTGGAATAGTAAGAGTTACATAACCATTTGCATCAGGAGTCGATATCTTTGGTGTACTTGATGTAGTAAATACTTTCTCTTCATTTCCGATTTTTGTCGTAATCTTATAAAGCTCCGGTTTCATAGCAATACCATTTGCTTTTTCTCCCTTAAACTTAATTACGAGATCAGATACCGTATAGTCATGAACTTTCAATTCAGTATCAGGTTCTTTAATATCGATAGAAGGCGGAAGATTATCACCACTTAAAATAAACGGCTTCGTAACTTCATTACCGTCTGTATCAACAAGAAGGATTTCAAAGAATTTCTCATCCTTCGCAGCAGACGCTCCCGCAGAAGTTTTAAAATCTGTAAACAGGTTCATCGTAATTTCAAATTCCTGTTTATTCCATTCTCCAACTTTATTTGTTCCGGTTATTGCTTTATACCAGATTACTTCATTTGTTCCTGATATTGTTTTCTTTGCCGATGTATCATTTTTATTCTGTTCAAAAAGTGTTTTTGCACGTTCTTCCCTATCAAGATTTGCTTTATTAGGAATATACGCAATCTTTACATATGAAGAACCCTTCGTATCAAGAGAATATCCTTTAAACTTAAATTCATTTTCAGAACTACTTTCCATTGTCGGTGTAGAATTTTCTACAGGGCTTTCAATAAAAAGCATTGGCTTAGCAGAGTCAACAATTTCTGCCTCGATTACTCTTGCATTCCATTTTCCATTCATATCCTTCGCAGCGCATACAAGATACATCTGGAGAGGGACATCCGGCGCAATGATTGTTTCAGGGTAATCTCTGTAATTATCTGCAAAACCTGTTTTAGAAATTACAGGCTCTTCAGACGTAGAAGATCCGAATACAGTACTTCTCAAAGAAGAATTTGTTATAAGACTCTGAGCATAAGATTCACATGTTCCAGTAATTGTTTTTTTAAGTGCACAATAAATTTCTTTTAAACCATCATCGTCAAAGAAGTCTACCGGAATAGAAGAACCTACACTTGCCCTTATCTTTCCATCTTTAACTTGTGTCTGCTGAATTCCCGGTTTATCACTTTCAGGATACCATAAAATATATTTTCCGGTATCTCTTGTATCTTCATTAAAGTTAACTGGATCATCATTATCTTTTGCATAATATTCAACTCTTAAATAATGTTTTCCAGAACTGCATGCAGAGTTTCCACTGCCAGCCTCGGAACCATTAACCAAATCTGACTGAGTAAATTTAAATGAAGGCGAGTAAATTGATTTACCGTCACCGATATAAAACGCAGATGCATCAGATGCATTTACAGTTTTTTCTGCAATAGGAATTGTTGTTGATTTTGTATCTTCAAATAATTTTACGGTAATTGTATCTATGCTCATTGCATCATAAAAACTTCCGTAAAGTGTAAACTCCTGATTCTGAGGATAATCTTTGTTTACAGATAAAGTAAAATCGAGATCTTCAAGAAAATCTTTATCCTGAAGTTGTGTCTGTACAGAATTTCCACGATCTGTATACCAGTCTTTTCCGACAGGAGCGTTTTCATCAACAAGTAAAGTTATTGTTCGTGCAGATCTTGTAGAAGTATTTTTTAAGCGGTCATTTGCTTCACAAAGAAAAGTTATTTCGCCTTCTTCTTCTGGTGGAAGATTTACATGGAACTCCCAATTCTCACCGGTAATTCTTGCATTTCCATAAACTCGTCCAGTTTCTTTGTTAGAAATTGTAACACTGTTTACACCGATGTTATCTTTACATGTTCCCTTTAAATCAAATTCCAAAGGCTGATAAGTAAATTTCCCCGGCGAAGATATAGTAAGTTCAGGAGCCTCAAGATCGAGCGCTTCTCCCATACCTACTTCACAACCAGTAAGAGTCAAAAACAAAACTGTTAATAGTGGTAAGAATACTTTTTTCATAAATTACCTCGTTAAAAATAACACTCTTTTCGATATCTACACTTATTCCCTTCTAGTATCGGCAAAGAAGCACCATTTCATTAAGGAAACCTATCTTTATAAAAACTCTCCCCCACTACAACCTCTACATTCCCTCCCACCCGTTTATTTAAAAACACCTCTCCAAAAATGTTTTAAATGTAGAGAGAATAGAGATATCCTATAATATTCTACATCAAAATTACCATAATGCAAGTAAATTCGCCTGGAAAAATGAATTTATCATAATTTATGCGGAATTTGTCCAATAAAGATGATTTTCATTAAAAAAAACGAGAAGATAATCTATGTTTTGATGAATTTTATTCTAATTCTGTTTCAGTTGATGCGCCACTTTCCGTTTTCCTTTACGAAGCGGCTTGCATTTACTTCGATAAGACGGCCGTCGTCACCAAGCATTTTAATCATGGACTTTAACGGATTTATTTCTGTAATCCTGAAATTTGTTCCATCATAGAAAATGTGGAGCCCTTCTGACGGAAGTTTTTTTCGTGCTTCGGCGTAAAAGTCAAATTCATACGAGAGACAGCACAAAAGTCGGCCGCACTGCCCCGAAATCTTCATCGAATTAAGCGAAAGATTCTGATCTTTAGCCATTCTGATTGATACAGGACGAAGCTTATCAGAAACGGCATGACAGCAGTAAGGACGGCCGCATACACCAAGACCGCCTGTAATGCGCGATTCATCACGGACACCTACCTGACGAAGCTCAATACGCATTTTAAATACAGAAACCAAGTCTTTTACCAGTTCCCTAAAGTCTACACGGTTATCGGCACTAAAGAAGAAAAGAGCTTTCTGTTCATCGATTAAAAAGTGAACGGAAATAAGCTTCATATCAAGTTTGTGATACGCAACTTTTTCTTTAAATACTTTAAATGCATCTATTTCTTTCTGCTTAAAATTTTCTGCTTTCTTTAAATCTTCTTTTGTTGCTTTCCTGTCAATAATTACAACATCATCCGGTTTAATTCCAACTGGAGTCGTTGCTTTTCCAAGAACAACCGCAAGATCACTTCCATATCTTGTCGGAACTATAACTTTATCGCCAGGATTTAATTCCATCGACTCGTCATCGACGTTTGCGTAAAGACCTTCGCATGAATATTCAAGTTTAAGACGGTATAAAGGTTCGTTAAAGACATAATGCTCGTCAGAAGTCGATTCATAACTTGTATCATTATCTTCAAGACCGGAAAGATCATTTTCTGAATCTATATCATTTTCAAAAATGTCACTCATTTTTTTCCACTTACAATCAGACTTTTAAGCGGCCATCAAATCTATGACAAGCCCGTTTATCTCGTGAATCTTATCGAGAAGTTTAAGCTTGTCTAAATGGTTATACCATATATCGTAAGAAAGTTTTTCGAGCTTTTCGTTTATCGCTGCTATCTGAACAGCTGGATCAAGCGGACGTCCTCTTTTGTTTCTCCCGATACGCTTGTAGCGCTCAACCGTATAATTGTTTTTTTCCAAGAATTTTACAAACTGGCCAACGGCCTTTTTATACCTGTCGTAAGCCTGGGGAGTTGCGTTAATTCCTAATTGGTCCCCGGCTAAATCAAGTTCATCCTTTAAGAAATCTACAGCATCATCAACCGACATTCCCGAGATTTCCGGAGGAAGTCCCTGTGAAAGAAGAAGATTTTCTTCCTGTCTGTCTTTTATCAAAGATGAAAATCCTTTTGTTATCCTGCCCGCACCTTTCTGCTTTTGAGTTTCCTTTGCCTGATTCTGGGCAGCAGATGCTGCAGCGGCAAAATAAAGTGAGCCGGATGTTGCATCAACAGGATTCATCTTGCAAACGCCTTATTCCTTATTTCCTTTGACTGGTTCTGCATTGCAGTTTCCTGGTCATAACGTTCTACATCAGGAATCGAAATACAGTTTCCATGAAGAACAACTTTATCTTCTACCTGAAGTCTGTGTGTCGAAACATCACCGATAACTGTAGAAGTGGGCATAAGTTTAATTCCTTCAGGAGCAGTAACGTCCCCTATTACAATTCCGCGGATCGTTGCAGAACGTGCAGCAATGTTTCCGCGTACTCTTGCTTTATCACCGATGATAATGTTTCCACTTATCTCAACGTTCCCGTCGATGTCTCCATCTACCATCATACCACCAGCAACACGAAAATCACCTGAAAAAGCAGACCCGGCGCTGATCATAGTTTTCATTGAAAAGTCGTCATCAGAAGAAGCCATTATCGCGAAACCTTGATATTAAGATATTTCATAGGATCTACAACATCAGAACCGATATGAACTTCGTAATGAAGATGAGGTCCTGTTGTTACACCAGTATTACCGATTGTTCCGATGACATGATATTGAGAAATAAATTCACCTTTCAGAACGTAAACTGCATTCATATGTGCATAGCGTGTGTATATACCGTGTTTATGTTTTACGATTACATTGTTTCCGTAACCTGAATCGTATCCGACATTTACAACCTGTCCATTTGCTGTTACGTAAATCGGATCTCCAGAACGCCATGTAGAAAGGTCGATACCTTTGTGAATGTACCACTGTCCTGTAATAGGATGGATTGTCGGACCAAATGCCATCGATACGTGAAGAGATGCAGATCTTACAGGCCATATAGATGGAATATCACTAAAGAGTGAGTTTTGTGTTTCAAGCATTTTTCCAATCTGTTCAATCGGCTGGACTGCTCCTTCAAGATATGAAGTAAGCTGTCTTATATCTGCAGTTTCCCTTATCGAACCAGTTGCCATTTCTTCTGTACTGAAAATAGAATTTAAATCACTGTTTCCGAAATTAGAATTTGTTCCGTTTGTTTCTGATTCAATTCCAAGAAGGGAAAGTGACATAGACAACGACTGCTGAAATCTTTTTGCAGTCTGAAGAAGATTATTATTTTCATCACGAAGTTCATCAAGACTTGCCATTGTCTGTCTGTTCTCTGCATAAAGACGATCGATTTCTGCATTTGAAACTACTGCATGTTTGTTAAAGAAAATAAATGAAAAAAGAATTCCAGCTGCAACGATAATTGCAAGAACCATTGCAAAAACATTTGTCTGGAAATTTATAACCTTTCCTTTTTCATGAGGAACGATCATTACAGTGAGTTTATTATCAAAAATATGGAACACCTTTGAAAAAAAGGCTCCCGTTTTCTTAAGCATATTTTTTTTAGAGGAATTTGAAAATCGGTTTCGTGAACTTTCTGCTAAATCCCTTCGTTTAGGCACTTTTTATCTCCATTCTCTATAGTCGTAAAAGTATATCATTATTAACAATCCACTGTCAAATGAATTTCCTTGACGGCTGGAGATTCCTATGTTATTTTATATAGTATAAAGTTTTAGTTTTTTATTACAAAAAGACTAATATAGCACCGCACAAATATATTGAGAGAAAAGCCATGCAATTTTTTGATACTCACGCCCACATCGGGCTTATATACGATGACCCTATTGAACAATTACGCGTAATACAGAAAGCAAAACAGGCTGGAGTTACACGTATCGTAAGCATTAATAACAGCCTCCACGACTTTGCGCGCGTTTACCCGACTTTAAAGAATATTCCGGGAATTTATCATGCCTGTGGCGTTGCTCCGTCAGAAGTAACCAGTCCCGGCGCAAATTACCTTGCTACTATAGAAGAAAACTTAAAGCTTCCTAATGTTGTAGCCGTTGGAGAAACAGGTCTAGATTACTACAAGCAGTTTGGTGACAAACGCTCACAGATTGAGCTTTTTATACAGCAGCTTGAACTTGCTCAAAAACACAATCTCCCTGTAATCATCCATAACAGAGAAGCAGGAAAAGACATTTATGACATTCTCCAGCAGAGAATCCCGGATTCCGGTGCAATTCTTCACTGTTATTCAGAAAATGCTGAATATGCTAAAAAATGTCTCGATATGAACATCTACTTCTCCTTTGCAGGAAACTTAACTTACAGAAATGCAAGAAACCTGCATGAGACTGTTTTAAATATTCCGCTTGACCGCATTCTCATCGAAACAGAAAGTCCATTCATGATTCCGTCAGAATTCCGTGAGAAAAAAAGAACTATGCCTGGTTATCTGCCTTCTACGGCAAAATTCCTCGCAGAAATTCTCGACATGGATCTCGAAGAGCTTAGTGTCAAGTTATGGAAAAACAGCTGTAAGATTTTCAAGTTGCCGGAGACTTAATGTCACTCTATCACCCGGTAAAAATAGGAACTCTCGAATTAGAAGGTAATCTCTTTTTAGCGCCTGTCGCAGGTTACTCGGACAGAGCTTTCCGTGGTCTTTGCATAAAAGGCGGTTCAAATTTTGAATACACAGAAATGGTAAGTGCAGAAGCCCTTACACGCCGAAACGGCAAGACCCAGGAAATAATGAAAGCAGCTCCAAACGAAAAAAAATATGCAGTTCAAATTTTCGGCGGAACTCCAAAAGTAATGTATGACGCAGCATGTCTTGTCATGGAACAGACAGACTGCAGCTGCATAGATATTAACGCAGGCTGCCCTGTTCCAAAGGTTGTAAAAACAGGAGCAGGTTCATCCCTTACACGTGATGCTGACCGGCTCCACGAAATAATTGCTTCTGTAGTCCAGGCTGTAAAGGATAAAGGACGCGACATTCCGGTTACAGTAAAAATACGTTCAGGCTGGGATAAACTTTCGATTAACTTTACCGAATGTGCAGAACATGCAATAAAAGCCGGAGCTGCTGCAATAACGCTTCACCCGAGAACACGTGCACAGGGTTACGAAGGAAGATCAAACTGGGATTACCTGAAAGAACTTGTTGAATTTGTTGCAGGCCGCGTTCCTGTTTTTGGTTCAGGAGATATTTTTAAACCGGAAGATGCAAAAAAAATGCTTGAGACAACCGGAGTTGACGGCGTTATGTTTGCGCGCGGTGCAATGGGTCATCCGTTTATTTTCAGACAGACAAGAGAACTTTTACTTACAGGAACTTACAGCGACATTCCGCCGGTAGAAAGACTTACTGCAGGCTTTGAAGAGCTCGATGTTCTAATAGAAGACCGCGGAGAAAAAGCTGCGTGCAAGGATATGAGAAAAAGATTCTCGGCATACTCAAAAGGTTTAAACGGCGGAGCTGCCCTTAGACTTGCAATAGTTCACGCAGAAACAAAATCTGATTACGAAAATATTTTTGGAGAATATCTTTAATCCTGGTCTTCCAGGTTTTTAAGATATTCTGGCGGATTATCATCTAAATATACTTTGCCATTTGTCTTATACATATAATCAACGACATGGCAAAGTTTATTTCCATCATGTAAAACAAATCTAAAACTTGAATATCCCCAATATCCAAGTTTTATAATTGAATTCTCCTCTGTATATGTATCTTTATAATCTGTCGGTATATCTTCTGCTGAGTCATCAGGTTTTTCAAAAGAAAGAGGACCTCTAAAAGTTCCGTCCGTATAAAAAACATAACCCAATTTTCCAAAGCGGCTTCCTTCTGCCCATGCACTTTTAAGATTCATTGCCTTTGCAAGAGTTCTTATATACACATCAAAAGGATTATACAAAACATAACAATCTGCTGCCGGAATAAAAACTAAATGACCGATATATTGACCATTTTTTAGCATGCTTCCGTCATCAGGATTGTATTCAAACTTTCCAGGCTTTCGAATTTCGATATATATAATTCCATCAGGATATGAATCGCATTTATTGCAATATTCAGTCCTATAATATTTTACGACACCAGAATTTTCTGATGTAAACTCATAACGTTCTTCAGAACACAGAGAGACATTAGCAAGCGTAGTACCAGAAGGAATTTTTGCACCCTTTACAAGAACTCCGGTCCTGAACGGAGAATCAACATTCCAGAGTTCAAACCAGTCAAGTCCATAAACAACACTTGTACAACCTTCAGGAATTTCTATTGAATAATTAAAACGTCCGCTTTCTTTTTTTGAGTGCAAAGCAGAAACTTTAACCTCAATACAAATCACATTGTCTATTTGATTTGTACGAATTTCTTTTACAGCCATAGAACTGTCAGCACAAAGTCCTGAGATGGTCAAAAAAGTTTTGCCATCTTTAACAGATTCAACTGCCTCCAGATTGATTGTGTTATTATATTCAAGAACCTTTGTAAAAATTCCGGAGTGCAGGCAGGAAAGTGTTAATATAAATGTGAGTGCGATAAATATTTTTTTCATGTTTTTATGATATCATATTCTTACAGATTATAGTTTTTAAATTATTTCTTTGCGCCCATGTAATAAGTTTTAAGCGGAGGGAATCCGTTAAATTCAACTGATGCATAAGTTGATGTATATGCACCGGTAGAAAGCCAGTAAAGTTTATCACCTGATTTTAAATTTGTCGGAAGCTTATAACGCGAGTTTTCATACATGATGTCCATGCTGTCACATGTCGGACCTGCGATAATTACTTCGCTTTCTTTTACACCAGGTTTATCTTTATCTGTTACAATCGGATATTTAATTGATTCATCAAGAGTTTCGATAAGTCCGTTAAACTTTCCTGCATCAATGTAAACCCAGCGCGCAAGAGCTGTATTGTTTTTTCTTGAAGTTAAAATTACTTCACTTGTTAAAATTCCGCTGTCACCAACTAAAGAGCGTCCAGGTTCAAGAACGATTTCCGGAATATCTTCGCCAAAGTCGTCTGTTAAGTAACGTGTAATTTCTGAAGCGTATTCACTTAAATCATTTGTAGGATCAATATAACTTGCAGGAAAGCCACCACCCATGTTAATCATGGAAAGTTTTATTCCTTCTTCTTCCTCGAGTGAAGTAAAAAGATATTTTGTTTTTGCAATTGCATCGTTCCACTGACCGATATCTCTCTGCTGACTTCCTACATGAAAAGAAATTCCGTATGGAACAAGTCCAAGGTCTCGTGCAAGAACGATAAGATCATAAGCCATATCAGGATGACATCCAAACTTTCGGCTTAAAGGCCAGTCTGCTGTCTGCGAAGCTTCTACGAGAATTCTAACATAAATTTTAGAGCCCGGTGCGTTTTCTGCAATTGCTTTAAGATCATCTTTCGAATCTGTTGCAAAAACCCTTACACCCTTTTCATAAAAATATTTTATGTCCTTTGCTTTTTTTATTGTATTTCCGTAAGAAAGGCGATGAGGTTCTACTCCCATCGAAAGAATTTTATCAAGCTCATAACGTGATGCAATGTCAAAATTAGAACCGAGTCCTGCCAAAAGCTCAAGCACAGGCTCCCCGGGATTCGCCTTCATTGCATAATAAATATGAGCATATGGAAAAGAGTCGCGCAACTTTATAAAATTTCTTTTGATTGTATTGAGGTTAATAACGATATTTGGAGTTTCGAGCTCTTTTGAAAAATCAAGAAACTTTTCCCAATCAGAATCAGAAACATAATCTTCACGGTTGAACATAAATCGATAGTAGCACAATGCAATCTGCATAGCAATAGAAAAATTACACTTTACTAAAAAAACAAACAAATTTATAATCAAATTACTATGGAAAATATCGGTTTTATCGGAATGGGCAACATGGCCCAGGCAATTGCAAAAGGCTTTATTGATTCAAACAAAATTGCAAAGGAAAAGATCTTTGCATTCGCACCAAACCAGCAGAAGTTAAAAACCAATGCAGAAAAAATTGGCTTTACTCCTGTATCGGATTTAGTTGAACTTGTAAAAAAATGCGGCATTTTAATCATTGCATGCAAGCCTTATCAGATTGATGACGTTCTCTCTCAGATAAAATCTCATCTTGCAGGAAAGGTTTTACTTTCTGTCGCTGCAGGATGGGTGTTTGATTCATTCAGCTCAAAGCTCGATAAAAGCGTAAGAATACAGTGCATCATGCCTAACACTCCTGCTATGGTCGGCGAAGGTGTTTTGATTTTCGAAAAAGAAAATTCTTTAGACCAGGCTGAACGCAAAGAAATAACCGAACTTTTTTCTACACTCGGAACTGTAGAAGAATTACCTTCTTCTCTTATGGGAATAGGCGGTGCAATTTCTGGATGCGGCCCAGCGTTTATGGACATGGTAATGGAAGCTTATGCAGATGCTGCAGTTAAATACGGAATCGCACGCGACACGGCATACAGACTTGTAAGTCAGACAATGCTTGGAAGTGCAAAGCTCCAGCAGGTAACCGGCTCACACCCTGGAGCTTTAAAAGATGCAGTATGCTCTCCAAACGGAACTACAATACGCGGAGTTGATTCACTTGAGAAAAACGGATTGCGCGGTGCATGTATTTCGAGCATCGACGCAATCATGGATTTTAAATCAAAAAAATAATCTGCGCATTACATGTGGAACATGCGTAAGATTTTTTTAGTCCCACTTTTTAGACCAGAGCGATTTTAATGCGGCAAATCTTTTTTTGTTAACAAGATTTACGATAAAGTCTGCTCTGTTTCTTTTAAAATCATCTCCTGCAAGTAAAATCATTGCTTCAAGAGGATTTTCTGTAAGACCACCGATTACAATCTTTAAAGCAGGATCGTTGTCAGAGCGTCCGTGCTTTCTGTTTTCTGTTTTAATTCTTTCTATTACTTTATCAAGAATTTTTTTACAGGTCTTGTTAAGTCTTGCAGCTTCTGAAAACGAGTTATAAATTGTAAATGTTCCAGGAACAGGTTCTTCGTCTACAGGGAAATCTTTTCCGTAAAGCGAAACAAAATCTGCATGTGTAAAAAGCTTTATCTTTCTGAAATATGAAGAAAGCTTTGATTTATCATCACGTTCATATTTTACGCCTTTTACTTTTACAGATTTCTTTAACTTGATGTCTTTTATTGAAGAACCGATTTCAATTTCATAAGTTCCTGTTGGAGCTATATATTTATTTGTGCTCACGTCATAAAGACTGAATGCTTTTGAGTCAAGTTCAATTGTAACCTTTTTAGATTTACCAGGCTCAAGATAAACTTTTGTAAATGCACGGAGCTCTTTTACAGGACGAAGATAATCTGATGCAGGATTTTTTACATACAGCTGAACAACTTCTGCACCTGCAACTTTTCCAGAATTCTTTACGGTAAATTTAACTTTTAAATTTGTCTTGCTCTTCGAAAGCTTTTCACCATAACCGACATTTGCACCGACATTACCGATTGCTTCATCTGCATCAGAGGCATTGTAAGAAGCAGATGAAATTTCCAATCTGGAATATTTAAATTTTGTATAAGAAAGTCCGTAACCAAATTCATATTTAACAGGAACATCAAAGGTTTCATAATATCTATAGCCTGTAAAAATACTTTCACGGTATTCTACGCCCGGGCTGTCGTTGCCCCAGTTTCCTGCACATGGAATGTCTTTTTCAGAAAGCGGATAAGTTTCCGAAAGCTTACCGCTCGGATTTACAGCACCTGTAAGTAAATCTGCGCACGCTTCTGCACTTGCTTCACCTGCAAGATACATATGAAGCATTGCGTTTACATTATCTGCAAACGGAACTGCAAAAGGAGAACCGCCGTAAAGAACGACAATTAAATCCTTGTTCATTTCGATGATTTTATTTATTACAGAAAGCTGTTCATGCGGAAGGTTAATGTCCTTTCTGTCAAAGCCCTCGCCTTCTGTTCTGTTTGTAAGGCCGCAGAAAAATAAAGTCGGAATATTTTTATCTGCCGCTTCTTTTGCCGCAACCACTGCTTCCTGTGCCATTCTCTGTATTTCTGTCGGTTCAGTTATTTCTACAACATCATCGCCAGGATATCCCTGCACATATTTTACCTTAAAGCCCTTTCTAGAAAGTGCTTCGATTGCGTTTGGAGATGTAAATGCATTTATATGACTTGAGCCGCCACCCTGAATTCTTACATCATCTGCCATCTGACCGATTATAAGAATTTCTTTCTGTTTTTTAGAAAGCGGAAGAAGCCCGTCATTTTTTAAAAGCACTGCAGAATTTGCTGCAATCTTTTTTGCAAGGTCGTGTGTTTTTTTATAATCGACTGTAGTTTTCTTAACGCCTGTTGTTTTTAAGACAACTTCTATTACTTTTAAACATGCGCGGTCAATTTCCTGCTCTGTTATTTCGCCCTTCTGATATGCATCGAGCAAAAGCTTTATCTGATACCCGTGCGAATCAGGCATTGCAAGATCAAGTCCTGCCTTAATACAGTCTACAATCGAAACTGCAGCACCCCAGTCAGAAATTACAGTTCCTTTAAATCCCCATTCATCGCGAAGAATGTCGTTAATGATCTTTTTATTCTGGCAAGTGTATGTTCCGTTTATTTTATTGTAAGAAGCCATGATTGTAGTCGGCTGTGTATTTCTTACTGCAATTTCAAACGGCCTTAAATAAATTTCACGGAGCGCTCGTTCGTCCACAATACTGTCAGAGGTCTGACGTCTCGTTTCCTGATTGTTGCACGCAAAATGCTTTATCGAAGTTCCGACATTTTTTGACTGCATTCCGTCGATGTATGCTGCTGCAAGAGAACCTGCAAGAAGCGGATCTTCAGAAAAATATTCAAAGTTTCTTCCACACATCGGAGAGCGTTTTATATTCATTCCGCAGCCTAAAACAATTCCGACACCTTCCTGCAAAGCCTGGTCTGCAATTGCCCCGGACATTTCTTTAATAAGATCAAGGTCCCACGAGTTTGCAATACAGCTTGCAGTAGGAAAGCATGTTGCCTTTGCAGAATCGTTTATATCAACCTGACTGTCTTCCTGCTTTCTTAATCCGTGAGGGCCGTCAGTCATCATCACAGACGGAATTTTCTTATCTGCGTCATATGTATGCCATGAACCGACACCGTTTAATAATCTTATCTTTTCTTCGATCGTGAGACTGGAAAGAATTTCCTGTGCACTCTTGTTTTTTGTAGACTTCATGATTTGATTATAAACCTTTCACCTAAAATAAACTATTGCTAAATATGTTCTTTTACGAAATTTACAAAATCTGTTTCGTAGAGCGGTTTAGAATAGAAGTATCCCTGAACCTGATCACAGTCAAGTTCACGAAGCATGTCTCTCTGTTCTGCAGTCTCAACCCCTTCGAAAAGAGTTTTCTTATTAAGTTGTTTTCCAAGATCAATAAGGGTATTAATCATTTTCTGATGACTGTGCTTTGAATCTTCTCTTTTCAAAAAGTTCTGATCAAATTTAAGTACATCAATAGGCACTTCATTAAGCATATTAAGAGAAGACTGCCCGCTTCCGAAATCGTCCATTGCAACACTAAAGCCATGCTGGTGAAGTTTTTCTGTAACGCGGATAAGGTTGTAAGAATCTCCTTCAGTTGCAGCACGCTCAAGAATTTCAATTTCAATCAATTCCGGCGGAAGATCATATTTATTAAACCTTCTTACGAATTCTTTTACAAATCTGTCAGGATTAGAATGATTTCTTGACATATTTACAGAAATCGGAACAACAGGATTTCCATTATCGAGCTGTGACCTCAAGAACTTGAAAACCATTTCATAAACTTCAAAATCGAGTTTTACGATAAATCCATTGCGTTCAAACACAGGAACAAAATCCCCTGGATTTAAATTTCCAAGCTTTGGATTTGAACTGTTCCACCTCACAAGTGCTTCAGCTCCTTTTATCTTGTCATCATGGAGACCGATTTTAGGCTGGTACATCACATAGAATTCTCCTCTATCAAGGGCTTTGTTCATGTGACGTTCGATTCTCTGTTCACGTTCAATTGCTTCTTCCATTGGACGAGAGAATACTGCATAACGAAGTAAAAGATTATCCTTAATAGTTCCTTTTGCATAAGATGCTTCACCGATTAAATCAAGAATAGTTTTATTTTCGTTATACATCTGCTTTTCCGGAAGCACAAATGTAATTCCATATTTCGGATAAACCGGCAGATCAAGAACAGAAAGAGCTTCTTCCATTTCGTTAACAGCATCTTCAAGTTCTTCCATAAAGTCCATTACGGTTTCAATTCTTCCCATTGTATAAAAATGATCTGCATAACCGCGACCACAGATAGCACCTTTCTTTTTACATCGCTCAAGAAGAGTATCTGCACAGATTGTCAAAACTTTATCTGCTTCTTTATTTCCAAAACTCTGATTTATAAATTTAAATCCCCTAAAGTCAATTTCGAGTACTGCAAATTTTGAACCACGGTATTTTTCGAGCATCATCTGAGCCTCTCTTTCAAACTTAGGGCGAGTCCAAAGATTTGTCAGAGGATCAAAATAACTTTCCCAGATATTTGTATTATTAAGGAACAGTGCAGAAGCCCCGAAAAGAATTACAATCAGAAGAATTGTTGCGATAATTACAAGCATTATCGTTTTTCTGAGCTGATAATACGTAAGAAAAAGGTCTCTTTTATCTACAGTAATACCACATGTCCAGTTTGTTTTTTCAATTGGTTCAACATAAACAGAAACTTCTCTTCCTTCGGAAGAAATAGTATCATAAACACCTCGCCTTACTTTATAGAAGAAAAGCGATCCAAAATCTGAAAACTTAGGATTCGTCGGAACATAATCTTTCCCCAGATAATTTTCATCATAGTGACAGACAAATTTTCCTTCATCTCCTATGATAAAAAAATGTCCTTCATTTTTTATCTGAAGCTTTTCCGTAAGTCCAATCAGCGTTGAAAGTTTTACCGTCGCATAAACGACTCCTTTTAAAGTTCCGTCCGAATTTTTTACTGCCTGAGCAACAACAATAATCCTCTCTCCAGTTGCCCTCGACTCAAACGGACCTCCAACAGTTTCCTGCTTACCTTCCAGTACAATCTGCTTAAAATATGATCTGTCAGAAACATTAAATTCAACATTATTAGCGGAAATTGAATTTCCGTTAATATCTGAATATGCTATGTTATAGAAGAAATCCGGTTTTTGAGACACATGTTCAATAAGCCAGTTCTGTTTTTCCTCCTTTGTAGGCAGGTCAACAAAAAGCCGGTTCCTTGAAAACTGCTTTAATTCAGAACATGCTTCTTCAAATATATACTTTGAAATAAGTTCATATTCGTGAACAAGCATTCCAGCAAATTCGTGTGATTTTTTTTCTGAATTTGATTTAATGACTGAAAGGCATTTTATAGCAATAAAGATCAGGAAGGAAGTAATAATAACACCGCTTACTGCGAAACAGAGATATTTCGCCATTCTACGAGTAAACGTTAAATTATTACTCTTAGTTTTGTAAAATTTTGTATTTTGAGAGGGTAGCATACTACTTATGATACCACGCTATTTTAAAATCCGCAAAATATATTTATTGATATCTCTAAAAACTCACTTTTAAAGTCATCAGAATAGAATTCCGATAATAGAAAAGAAGTAGTATAATTATATTAGGATATTATCCGGAGGAATTTACTTTGTTTTCTCTATTTAAATGTGCAGAATTGAACAGCTCAAAACACCTCGAAAAAAAGGCACTGGCCGGCATTTTATTTTTAGTATCTGCCGTTTCGTCTGTATGGTGCTCTGAATATATTTATAATGAAAACTGTGAATCGACAGAGGTTTATGATTTTTCAAGCGGAATAATTGCAGGAAATTCTGAGTTTGTATGGAAAAAACTTAACGCAGCAGGAACAGCATGGGAGTATCTTACTACGCCCGAAACTCCAGGAGCATCAGACAACCTCTACTTTACTGGAGAACTTGCGGCAAACATAAAACTTGATGCAGACGTAACAGTAAACGACATAATCTTTTCTTATGAAAGGACAGCAAACCCTAATGTTACTTCCGGTTCTTACACGATTACAATCGATTTAAACGGATATAACCTTACATGTAATGATTTTATCTTTAATAACGCTTCAACATATCCTGCTAATGTTGTTATAAAAGATTCAAGCGGGTCTCCGGGAACTCTTACAATCAACGGAACTCTCGATTACTCTGACAATCTTAACCATACACTTACAATCAGTGATGACGTTGCCATTGATGCATCAGGTGCGACATATTCAGCAGGAAGCGGAACTGGAAAACTTACAGTAAGTGGATCTGGTACATTTGAATTACCTGCAGGAACGACAGATCCGCATCTTACAATAAGCGGAGTTTATACAAATGCAGTTTCTGTTTCGTGCTCTGCAACAAACACAGATCGTTCATTTTTTACTTCTGCAAAATCAAGCACCATAACTTTTACATGTCCTCAAACTCACGCACCTGTAGTTATAAGTTATACAATTGTTTTATCAACACCATTTGACAACCCTGTTTTTTCTTTTAACGGTTCATCTCTTTCTGAGGGAACGAATACAGGAACAATTACACTTGCAGAAAATGCCGAAACAACAAATGTAGTTCTCTCTTATGAAGGTACCTTCGGCGGCGCAGATTCTATTTCTGTGGAATTTAAAAATGGAACGGAAACTGTTGCATCAAGCTCTATCGAACCTGACGCTCCTTACTGGACAGGTTCTGTAAACACAGCCTGGAACAACGTAGCAAACTGGGTTGGAATAAGCACAATTGGAGATCTTGCGGATGCTCCTTTGATTTATATTCCTGCCGAAGCAAGCCGTGAACCATTGGTAACTGGTGGAACTTCTGTAGGAAAAGCAACATCTACAATTTATGTTGGCAAAAATATCTCTGGCGCAGGAAACCTGACCTTTAACGGAAATGTTTTTATAACCGATAACATCAGCATTTCCTTATCAAGCGGCAGTATAACCTTTGCAAAATCCGTTTCATCTTCTACAGGAAGTCCTGATTATAATTTAAGTCTCATAAGTGACGACTTAACTCTTAATACAGTAACTGATATAAAAACACTTACAATAAAAGCTTCAACGACACTTAATGATGATGTAACAGTTGCAACCTGGGAAAATACTTATGATAAAACAATCATCCCCGGAACTTCAACCGTAACTGTTTCTGACTCAATCCTTGGAAACAACACCTTTAACAATCTCATAATTCCATCAGGCTCGTTATTCAAATTTGAAGCAGGTAAAACTCAGACAGTCACAGGAACATTTACTGCAACAAACTCAATACTGTCCAGCTCAACACAAGGAACACAATGGAACATCGACGTTGCATCAGCAAATGCTTCTGTAAGTACAGTCCAGGTTGAAGACTCAAATTCTACAAACCCTATTACACCGACAGGAACCTGTACAAACCTCGGAAACAATATCAACTGGGCAATCTCATCAACATACAGATGGAAATCTTCAGCTGCTTCGACTGCATGGACAACTGCAGCCAACTGGGAACTTAACACGACAGGAACTACATGGATTAATGCTACAAGATACCCGGGACAGGATGCAGCCGACAGCGTAACAATTCCTGCAGCAACAAACAGCCCGGCTTACTCAGGAAGCTCTGACATAACTCTTTTAAAAATCACTGTAGGTTCTGCAACAGATTCAGATGCGGGTCTTACTCTTTCGGGTTCTGGAAGCATTCTTCTTTCTGCTGCATCAAATGCGCTTTTAAACTACGGAACTGTTTTTTATGAAAGCACAGGACGAATTAAAAACAACGCTGCAACTCCTGCTTTAATAATGGATGTTGCAAGAGGAACTGTGCAATATAACGCAGGCGCAGTTTCTGTTTCTGATATAGGAACAACAGATTATTACAATCTCATTATAAACGGAACAGGACACACTCTCGCAGGTGCAATTACAGTTGCAAATAATTTTACTCTAAAAAATTCTTCTTCTATTGTAACTGCAGCAGGTTCTTCTTTAACTGTAACAGAAGCATCTTCTCTTGGTGGAAGCATTACAACAGCTGGAAATCAAGTTTATGCAGGAGCTGTTACATTAACTGCAAATTCTGCTTTAGATGCAGACACTTCAAACATTACATTTTCTACTGCAATAAGCGGTGCAGATAAAAACCTTACTGTAACAGGAGCAGGAGCAAGCTTTGCTGCTGTTACAAATATAAACACACTTACATTAAATGCAGCTTCTACACTCGGTGCAAATGTAAGCGTTAAAAACTGGGAAAACCCTTCATCAAACACAATTACTCCTGGAACATCAACAGTAACTGTTTCTGAGTCTGTTTCAGGTGATAATAATTTTTATAACCTTACAGTTTCTGATGGAGCAACTGTTTCTTTTGAAGCAGGATCAACTCAGACTATCGGCAGAACTTTTACAGCAGGCGGAACAACAGGATCTGTATTACAAAGCTCTGTAAATGGAACACAGTGGAATATAAGTGTCGCATCCGCAAATGCTTCTGTTTCAAATGTAAGTGTAAAAGATTCCAACTCTGTAAATGTAATTACTCCTACTGGAACTAATGTTAATCTCGGCAACAACATCAACTGGGACATCGGTTCATCATACAGATGGATTGGTGGAACAAGCTCTGCATGGATGACTGCAGAAAACTGGCAGATGAAAACAACCGGAACAACATGGATAACAGCCACATCATATCCGGGACAGTTTTCAAGCAGTGATGACGTTTTAGTCGGTTCAGCTAATAAAACAACAAACTGGCCTGACTTTAGTGAAACAACAGACATTCATATTACAAAAATTCAGATTGGTGACTCAAGCACAGATACAACCTCGCAGTTTAATTTTTCTGCCAGCGCAGACCTTATCGCTTCTGATGCAACTCCGATTACAAATTACGGAACAATCATTTATTCAGGCACAGGCCGAATAAAAAATAACGCCGCAACTCCTGCACTTATAATGGATGCCGCACATGGAACAGTTCAGTTTAACTCCGGTGCAACAGTTATTTCTGAAATCGGAACAGCCGATTACTATAATTTAATCGTCGACGGCACAGGCCACACACTCGGCGGAGCAATTACAGTTGCAAATAATTTTACGTTAAAAACTTCTTCTTCGATTACAGGCGGAACGTCGCTTTCTGTAACAAAAACATCTTCTATCGGCGGAAACATCACGACAACCGGCGCGCAGGATTATACAGGAATAGTAACTGCAACAGCAGACTGTACTTTTACTTCTTCCGGCGGAGATGTAACGTTCAGTAATAAAATCGAAGCAACAGGATATAATGTTGCTTCTTCAACAAATGGCAGCAGTGTTTCTACAACCATAAGAGGAAATATCACCGCAGCAAATTTTGATGTTACAGGAATACTTAACTTTGGGCAAAACTTAAGGACAATTACGACAACAGGTTCTCAAAATTATCACGGACCTGCAAAAATAAATTCTGCAAACGCTTCTCAAACGCTTACACTTACAGCAGCAGGCGGCGTAACGTTTTATGACACATTAACACGATTTAATAACACAACTACGACAGCTGTTCTTTACACTGCAGGAACAACAAATGTTGTATTTAAGAAAAATATTTCTGATCTCGCAGAAATTTCGATAGATGGCACTACAACTTTTACATCAACAGTTTCATCAGTATCTTCAACCGGAGCTCAAACTTACACAGGAGACGTAACTTATTCATCAGATATTACATTTGCCGCAGGAACAGACAGCACAACTGACATATCATTTGCCAGCAGCTTTACAGACTCAAGTGCGACACCACATAATTTAACAGTAAATAAAGGTAACTTTAAAATCGGAACTTCAACATTTACTGCCGGAGTTGTAACAGTCGATTCAGCAGGAGCATTCACACAGACCGGTGACAACGGAACAAACACACAGTCTGCACTTGCACTTATAAACAACGGAACAATGATATGGGACAGCACAGGAGCCGGCGGAACTCTTTCTGTTACGGGAACTGCAACTGACGGAGGAATCAGTTCTCCAGACGGAGCTGATTACACTGACCATTTAATTGTCTTTAACAAAAAGAATGTAAACATCTCAAATGACAATACAATTTCCGGAGTTTTCTATAACCTTACAATTCCGACTGGGAAAACTTATACAAACGGTCTTGAAATTGTTGTAAGAAATAATTTTACCGCAACAGGAACTTATGCGCACAACTCAAAAACTCTGCGATTTGGCGATACAAAAGTAGGTTCTGTAACCTATCCTAACGGTGATGACGGAATCATTACAGGAACAGAAAGCGGTACTCCATCGACACTTTATCTTGGAAACATTCTTATACGCCAGGGAAATAAAACAAAAACATTTAAATCAAATATTTCTACAGCCAACATTACCTGCGGTGACACAACCACAGGCGGCTCAATTATATTTGAAAAAAATCTTACAGTAAACGGAACTCCTTCATTAACAACAAAGGGTTCTTATATATTCAATTCAACTGCAGATGGAACAACTGTAAACTTTACAAACAATGTTTCAATAACAAACGCCGCAAAAGTAACTGTAGGAAAAAACTTTACTTCTTCAGGAAACATTACAATTAATGCTCCGGTTTCACTTTCTGCAAACACAATATTTACCGCAACAGGAAAAAACATAGCATTTGGCGACACAGTTTCTAAAGACACTACTTCAAGCACTCTCACAGTTACAACAGGAACAGGAACTTCATCGCAGGTGACTTTTACAAAAGCAGTAAACGTTCAGCAACTTGCAGTAACAAACAACGGAACGTTCAATCTTAAAAAAGCCGCTTCAATAACTGCACCTGCCGGCTTTACACTTTCTGGAAACGGAAACGCAGTAATCGGCGAAGATTCTGACACTACAGCTCTTTCGATAACAACAACAAACACACCGATTCTTTTTGACGGCACAGGAACAGTTACATTAAACGGAACAGGTTTAAAAACATTCTCTACTTCAAATTCTGATGGCGGAAACATTACAATCAACAAAGCAATCGCAGGCTCTGCAAACAATTCCCAGCCACTTACTTTAACTGCGGGAACTGGAACAGGAGCCGGAAACATTACTCTTTCCAACAACATCGGAACTGCAACAATTGCACTTGGCAATTTAACACTCACAGGAAAAAACATTACTCTTGATTCAGGAAAAAAGATTTACGCCCGTTCAGTTTCCATTACAAACACAGGCGTCTTTCACTTACAGAGCGCTTCATCAATTACAGCAGACTCTGGTTTTACAAAAACAGGTACAGGTCTTTCACAACTTAACGGAACCATTGCAACAACAAATTCTGCAATCTCATTCAACACAGATACATATATTTCCGGTACTTCAACTTTAAATGCAGGAAGCGGAACAATTACTATAGGAAACGGAACTGCAGGTGATTTATACATCAGTTCAATTTCCGGCACTACTGCACAGAACGTTTCATTTACAGCCGGCACACTCGATGTAAAAGGAAACTTCGCGCTGTTTAACGGAAACGTAACTCTTGCTGCAAACCTTACAACCGGCAAAGACATCGTCCTCTTAAACGGTGCTTCGTCAACAATGAACGATGACACCCACGACACAAATAAATCTTCAGGCATTACAGGACTTTTTAATTATCACAACGCGCTCAGAACAGCATCAAACAAGCTCTGCCCGCCTTCACTCGCTCTTGCAACAACATCAGGATACCCTGAGACAATGCCAGACGGGGTAACTTCAATTACACACACAGGAACTTACAAATCTACTCTCACCGGTTTTGGCGGAAAAACAATTACAGCCGGCCAGAACTTTTACGACAACGGTGTTAACCTCTCGCCGACTTCAGCATGGACTTTAAAGCTTAAAGACAACGACAGCGCAGTAAACGCTTTTGCAGAAATGTACAATGCAGGCATTTCACGATGTACTGCTGCATGTATTACAACAAATGGTTACGCATGGTTAAGTGCAGCAGAAAACTGTACAAACGGCGGTAACAACAGCTCAACTGATACTTCTGCAACAATAAGTTATTCAGGTGGAGACACGGGTGCATACACAAGAACAAAGACCGGTGTTGCATTCCTCAGGCCGACACTAAGTACCAATAATACTTTAAGATTCGCTTCAGAAGGTCGAACCACAGGTCCGGAAATTCCAAATCTTTCCGGCACTTATACTGTACGTGATAATGTAATAAGAATTGAATTTGTAAGGAACAATGACGCAAGTAAAAATGCTCTTATTGAAAATTCAAACAATGAAATTTCAAGAGCAATTCAGTCAACTTTTAAAACAAATAACGGATCTGCTTCATTTACTGCAAACGCATATATCGATGCAGAATGCACAGTATCAACCGATGGTAAAGGTGACCTTGCAGTAATATATATCAAAGCTGACACCATAACATGGAACCTTGCAGCAACAGGTATTTCTACAGGAGACGCAACATCAAAAGACTCACATGGAAATCATCAGACATCTTTACCAGACCTTACAATTGAAAAAGCTCTTACAACTATGTTCTACACATTAACTGATGAGCATAAAAACAGAATATGCAGCTTTAAATCCAATCCGACTTCTACACCAAGCTCTGCAGAAGGATTTAGATTTACTGCAACTGCAACAAGATGTGCTATCGCAGAAATGCATATTACATTTGCAATTGCAGATTTTAATTCCAATAAAATCTATCTGTATTTTGACAGACCACTTGCAGATGATATCACATGGGAAACATTCAACCCGGGAACGGCTCATGCAACAGAAGATGCAATTAAAATAATCACAGCTCCGGGAAGCACAACTTCTGTGAACACAGTAACATCTGTTTCCCGTGACGGAATTTCCAATAACGGAATTATCCTCTACCTGCAGAATGATCTTGATTATTCAATGATTACTTATGGAATTACAATTGCTTATGCAGGTTCGTTCCTGTTCCAAAGTAAAATACACAGTCCTGATAACCATGTCGTAGAAAACGGAGAGTCACACTGTATAAGTGATGTAATAACAAACTGTGTAGATGTTCAATATGCATACGACAACAGAAACGATGCATACATTGCGTCTACCGGAGGAACAGCACCGATTGACTCTATCGTAATGAGAAACTTTACAGGTTCTGGAAGTAATGACAAGGTATTTGAAGATAAAAACATTACTCTGGTTACAAGAGATATTTCCAATTCAGCAAACTTTACATACAAACTCGTTGCAGACATTACTCCTAACCCTTCTTCAGAAGGACTGTACTACAAAGATTATACAGGCCACTCAACAAGATTCTGGTTTGCAGAAGGAAACAATCCTGTATTACAGTTCAGCCCAGCGCTCAATAATTCTTCAGAAAAGAAAAACTCTTCTACAAACAGCAATCTCATCGAACAGACAATCGATGCAACGGATCCTGATCTTATAACATACTTATTCCACAATTTCTCAGAAGAAACTCCTTGCCTCAACTGGGAAAAAGGAAGCAACGTAAGGTTTGTATTTGAAGTTCTTAACGGAGGAACTCCATATACTATTAACCACAGATACGACACAGGAAATTCAGAAACGACTCCACTTTATGCAGTCCGTCTTAAAAACCCTTCAGACCCTGGATCAATCGATTTGTGGTCTTTCAGAATTTCTGAACCTTCAAGACAAAGCGGTGGTGTTTCTGTTTATTCAAATGTTGTAAATGCCACAAATAAAGAATTCTGTACGGTTGAAGTTAACATGAGTAAAAAAGGAAATCTTCGTGTTATTGTAATGACTGCCGACGGAAATGTTGTAAAATATCTTGAAAACGGAATTAAACCGGAGGGACTCCATTACTATTACTGGAATGGAACAAATAATTCAGGAAAGGCTGTTGCCCGCGGAATCTATTTTATCCGTGTTGTTGGACCTGAAATGGAGGAAACACGTAAAGTTATGGTAGTAAAATAGGCAAAAACCTTTACTTATTCAGTAACATAACTTAAAATAATAATATGTCATTCATTCAGGCTATTACAGACTTTTTTGACAGTATTTTCAGAAGTACATCTCCAGAAGTCCAGAAAAGACAGAAACTCAAGAAGATTGACACTGACATCAGAAATCTTCCGAGTGGAATTTACCGGAATGGTTTAATTCAACCTAACTTTGCTGAACTTTTGAGAGTACTCTATATCAATACACGCTCCATTTCTAAAATTCTTGATACAACAATTGCCGGACCTGATATAAAAAGAAACACTCGTTTTGAATTTCAACTGATTGTTTCAGGATACTCAGAAGAAAACCAGGAAAGATTTAAAGCCCTGGAATACGAAAACAGAAAAGCAGAAATTTTATCTTCAGCAGAAGAGGCTACTCCCGCTTCCCGCGTTTTTGATGACCAGAGAAGAAGACTTGAAAAACTTGTTCACGAATTAAATTCAAAAGAGTTTATAAAACTCGATGAGATTTTTGTTAAATTAAAACAGCTGGTTGAGCTTTGTCATTTTAATTTTGTTACTCCATTAAAAACCTTTGACGCAAAATTCAATCCTGCTGAACCTGAAAATCCAGTTGCCTTTTCTGCAGTACCACCAGTTGCTCTGGAAAATGTTTTCCTTGATCTTTATTACATCATTTCAGAATTTCAGATGACAATGTCCGTTGCAAGCGCAGTCATTGCCCTTGCACAGATAATCGATATCGAATCAATGTCATCAACCAATCAGAAAAGAATAATCAGCAACTTAAAGAAAATTGAATTTGTATGCCACAAAATTTTAAATAAAGAAGTTCTCCGCGGTCTTATCCAGATTGCAAAACAGAATCCAGATTTCGAACCGACAACTGCAACCTATTCTGCAGATTCAAGACAAAGATTTTCCACTTACATTCAGGAACAGTTTGCCAGTGACGAAGCACGTATTAAACGTGAACTCAAAGATTCCCGCATACAGACAGAACTTACAACCCTTTTTGAAGGACGTCCGCTTGCTCCACTTTCAGGTTATAACGAAGAAATGAGTGAACTTTTACAGCAGAATTCATCTTTAAGCTTCTCATGGATTACCCCGCTTAAGATTTTAAAAACATTTGTTAGTTACTATTATCCTGAAACTTTACATGCACTCTTAAATGACATCGTAATTGAAGGCTTCTTTAATAATCCTAATTTTAAGACACAGTTTTCTCAAACCGTTTTCTCAGCAGATGAAGTTGCTGCAAAAATTCAGGCATTTGAAGAATCTTTCGGTGCAAACGGAACTAACAGTGAAGCCCTTTTAAAGAGCTATATCCGTGACAGCCACAAAGACTCCGATTTCTCTAAAAAATTGATAAATCTGGTCGATAATATAAATGCGGAAGCTAAGCAGATAATCCAGAGACAGGTTTCTGCTTTATTTGCACTATATGTTGAATTGGGTGACTTATTACAAGACTCCAAAAAGCCTTCCTGCGAAATTGTTTCTAATCTTAAAGTGCTTATTATGTCTTCAAGAAACAGAGATAATACAGACTTTTTGGAAAGTAACTACGAAAACTGGAAAGTTTTTTTTGATATTATGAAAAACTATGCTATAATTACTAGCGTGGATAAGAAAAGCTAAAAATATGGAAAACGAAGAATTTACAGAAGATACAGATTTCAGTTCTCTTGTGCTGCCTGACAACTCTTATGTACAGGAAGCTGTTGATCAATACGAAAAGCGTATTTATGATCTGCAGCAGCTGCTGGAAATTTCGAGATCTCTATGCTCTACACTTGAATACAGTACTCTTATAGAATCAATCCTTTTTACATGTATGTCACAGATGCATGTTACTGGAGCAGGAATTTTTGTATACGATGATATCGATTCAAATTCTTTTAACCTTTCTTCAAACCACACCGGAATCGACCTAGACCCTTCCATCAATTACTCAATCTCTGCAGATTCTCCTGTTATCCAGATTCTTGGAAAAAGCGCAAGAACTTATTCAATTCCATCCATAAAAAATGACCTGGCACCAGGTGCAGATATAAAAGAAGTAGAATCACTTCACCCGACACTCATTGTTCCTCTGTTCCACAAAAACAGAATGAACGGCTTTCTCGTTCTCGGAGAAAGACTTGATATTGGAGAAGGCGCTGACTACACCGAATATGACAAAGAACAGATTCTTTCCATTGCTTCTCTTGCAGCCGTTGCCATTAACAATGCGGCGCTCCTTGAAAAATCAAGTACAGACATGATGACGCATTTAAAGTTAAAGTACTTTTTCTACAATGTGCTTACAGATAAACTTGATCTTGCAATTTCTCAAAAACAGAATCTTGCCGTTTTAATGTTTGATATTGACTTCTTTAAAAAGTTCAACGATACATGGGGACATGCATGCGGTGACTTTGTATTAAAGGCAGTTGCAAAAATCATCAAATCGAATACTCGCGAACACGACATTGCATCCAGATATGGTGGCGAGGAATTTACTGTAATGCTTCCTAACACTTCAAAAGATGATGCTATGGCAGTTGCAGAAAGAATAAGAAAGCAGATTGAAAATACAGATTTCAGATATGAAGAACAGAGCATGAAAGTAACAATTTCCATTGGCTGCTCGGTATTTGATTCTGTAATAAATCCTGTTACAGTTCCAAAGCTTCTTGTTGAACAGGCAGACAAGGCTCTATATGTTTCAAAAAGAAGCGGCCGTAATCGTGTAACATTTGCTGACGAAGAGATTATTAAAAATACAGAAGTTCCTGAATGATAAATATTTTCCAGAAAAAATTCCGTTATAGTTATTTTTATGTAACCATTATAATTGCTGCATTAAACGCAGCAGTTTTTTTTCTTACCTCTTTAATCCCTGATTATAAATTTATTCTTGGATTAAATCCTTATCTTTTTTTACAAAAAAGAATGTACTGGCAGATTTTTACTTACATGTTTGTTCATTCAGGATTTAAACATCTTATCCTTAATATGTTTGGTCTTGTAATGTTTGGGCTCTATGTAGAAAAATCAATCGGTTCAAAAGAATTTCTGCTCTATTACGTATTATGCGGCCTGCTTTCCGGAATTCTTACCTTATTCTTCTATATATTGCAGGGTAATGCATATGTTAACCTTATAGGTGCCAGCGGTGCAGTTTTTGCAGTTCTTTTTGCTTTTGCTGTAATCTTTCCGAAAGTCCGTGTTTTAATATTTGGAATCATTCCGGTGCCTGGGCCAGTCGTCGTTTTGATTTATTCTATAATTGAACTTTCAAGCCAGGTATTCGGTTTTGAAAAAGGTATTGCCCACATGGCTCACTTGTTCGGGTTTGGCGTTGCGTGGGTGTATTTTATAGTCAGGTTTGGAGTAAACCCAATCAGGATATGGATAGACGCATTCCGGCATTAATTCTCATTACCTATTTTCTTCTCTTCCCTGTTTTTTCTCAGAACCTTCTTCAGGAAAAGAAAATACGTCTCTATATCTGGGCTTTACAGGATGCATATCCTGAGTTTAAGGAAACTTATCCTCATGAACAGGCAATAACACATTTAAGATCGGCTTCTGAACTTCTTTTGACAGGAATGACATACGGTTACCGCTTTACTTACACTCCAAGTGACAAACTCCGCAATGTAGACGAGTATTTTGAATGTGTTCCGGTAAAAAATCTTGATGAAGAAAAAAAGAATATTGAGTACGAAAAGACCTACTGGAGGGAAGACAAAATCTTCTGCTGGGTTAATTTTGAACGTACAGAACAGATGATCAGGATTTATAAACGGTATTCAAGCATAAAAACTGCAAAAGTAACCGGAACAGGCAAAGGAAAGCTCTCAAAAGGTTACGAAGGCCTCGAAGAAGCAACCAGAAATGCAGTTAAAAACGGTATCCGCGAATATTACAGAAAGATCATCAAAAACAAACCCAAGGAAATAACAGGAACTATCCTCATAAGACAAGTTCCCGCTGTTTTAATAAATTCCGGCTATTATGTCGTTGAACTTGATTTTTTCCTGGAAACTGGTAAAATAAAGGAATACAGTCAATTTTAGCGTCATAGTATTCATTGGCTTAACCTATTGGAGGAGAATTATGAAGAAATTTTTTGCAATTTTAGCTTGTATAGCAGCTGTTTCCTGCTTTTATTCACAGGAATCTACTGATGAACTTGTTAATCCTAAAAACCCTTTGGATAGAACAGTAACTGTTATCGTTCCAGAGAATCAGCGTTTAACAACAAACCCTGAAACAGGTAAGCAGAAACCGGCTTCTGTAAAAATAGAATACATCGAAAACTATGATGAAGCCCGTATCTACTACACTTGTCTTGATGTAGCATTTGAAAAATCTGAAGCAATGATTACAATTGCTGATGTTCTTGAAGACTTCATCAAGGAACATGGATACTACAAGTATACTTACATTAAGAGAGACAAAACAAGACATTACAAAGACGAGCGCGGCGTAAAAATGGGTGAAATGCTCTGCGTCGTAAAATTTTATCGTTAACACATTATAGGAGTGGCGGCAGAAATTATCTCGTTCTCGGAATAATTTTTGCCGCTAATTATTTAAAATGGACATCACATCAACAATTAAAAATTTACATCCTTTGGAAATCAAAGTACTTCTTAAATACACACAAAAGGATGATCTTACTTCGGCACGATTACAGAAAGAATTAGACTACAAAGAAGGACACGCTAACCAGGCATTTTCATGGCTTGGCGGAAAAGGCTTAGTAAAAGAAATAAGCCGTACACCTCACACATTTTTTGA
This sequence comes from Treponema sp., assembly GCA_017553635.1. GTDB lineage: Bacteria > Spirochaetota > Spirochaetia > Treponematales > Treponemataceae > Treponema_D. The sequence goes on from JAFZKN010000007.1 coordinate 352,909, forward strand.
AATCACAGACCTTGGTAAAGAACTCGCAGAAAAAGGAACTGTAGAAGAACGTGCAGTTGCTTTTGTAAAAAGCAATGGTGCTGCGACATTACCGGAAATTGCAAAAGGAATTGGTGTAGAACAAAAAGATATCGGCAGTGCATTCGGTATGCTTTCTAAAGAAGGCATCTTTAAGATGAACGAAGAAAAGAAAGCTGAATATACAGGAAAAGAACTTCCATTAAAAATTACAATCGTCTCAACCCTCTTTCAGAAAGCTCTCAAAGATCCTTCGGGAACATTAAGTCAGGACGACCTTTCTAAAGATGAACTTGAAGCAATCTCAGGACTTGCAAAAAAACGCGGTGCAACAGATGCCCCTTTTAAAACATATTCAAGAGAAACTGTAGTTTACAATCTTTGTGGAGAAAGTGATGCAGTAGCTGCAGAACTTAAAAAAGTTGGAGTTACAGGAAACGAAATCGGTGAAATTACAACTAAGATGCTCGAAAGCGGCTCTTGGAAAGACGGAACTTTCCGCGGTTACAATATTTCAATTCCACCTGCAAGAAACATTCCTGGACGAATCAATCCATACGTTTCATTCCTTGAATCAGTAAAAGATAAGCTCTGTTCACTTGGATTCCAGGAATTTGACGGACCGCTTGTAGAAACAGAATTCTGGAACGGAGACGCACTCTTTATGCCTCAGTTCCATGCAGCACGTGATATTCACGATGTATACAGAATTAAAAATCCTACACATGCAAAATCGATCGAAGAACCATATCTTTCGAATGTTGCAGCAGTTCACGAAAACGGCGGAAAATCTGGAAGCCGCGGATGGAACTATTCATTCGACAGAGACTTTACAAAACGTCTTCTTTTAAGAAGTCAGGGAACAGTTCTTTCTGCACATCAGCTTCATAAAGCAGAAATTCCTGGAAAATATTTTGGTATTGCACGCTGCTTCCGCTATGATAAAGTAGATGCTACTCACCTTTCTGACTTTTACCAGACAGAAGGAATCGTACTCGGAAAAGATGTAAACTTAAAGACACTTTTAGGCTTCCTTGAAATGTTTGCAAAAGAAATTGCAGGCGCAGAAGAAGTTAAATATGTTCCGGGATACTTCCCGTTTACAGAACCTTCTATCGAAGTTCATATCAAGCATCCAAAGCTCGGCTGGTTTGAGCTTGGCGGTTCAGGAATATTCAGACCGGAAGTTACAAAAGCAATGGGCGTAGATGTTCCAGTTCTCGCATGGGGTATCGGTATTGACCGTATGGCTTTGATGGCCCTCGGCTTAAACGACCTTCGCGAACTGTTCTGCGAAGACATTGAAAAAGTAAGACTTAGAAAAGCAAAGTTCTAATCTGATAATTATCGTGGCACTTGAGTCACACGAACACCATGTGCCATCGAAAAAAACAAAACCTCGCTGATACGGTAATATCAGCGAGGTTTTGTTTTTTATTTACAACCCAAACAATAAGAAAATAAACCTATAACAACACAGATTATCAGTAAAAGAAAATGATACCTGGCATAATTTCTTACATTCATATTTTCATTACTGAATGAAAATACAATCGCCACTATTAAACCGGCAATCGGAATTGCAAATAAAAGTGAATATCCTAAATATCCCCACATTGAAATCGGAGTATACTCACTTGGAATATGAGTATAATTTGACTCAGAACTTTTCCCGTTGTCATAGTAGTCATAACCAGAAGGCTGCGAATTAAATGTCTGAGAGTTTTCAACAAGATTATTATTACAATTTGGACATCTTGTCATATCTTCAGTGACAGCTGAATGACAGTTCCTGCACAAAAGTTTTTCAGGCTCAGATGCTTTATAACAGAATTCCCTGCCATTTTTAACTACATCTACATATTTCTCACTTTTACCCATACACTTATCCTCCTGTGTTTTGTTAATTGAAAATTATACATTTGCTTTTTGAACAAGTCAAATTTCTCATTCAGCATAGTTTTTTTTACATCACAAACTCAGCGAGGGCGACAAAAGCCGGAAGAAAGAACATGCACAGAATGCTTGTAAATGAAATGATGAGACTTGCGTAGGTTTCATCACGGTTAAAGAGAACAGCAAAGCCCGGAATTGTTGTCGCAGACGGACACATGGAACAGATTAAAACGACATACAAAAGTGTGCGGCAGTCACTGATGTTTGGGAAAAGCTTTGATACAACAAAAAGGATCGCAATGCTTAAAACCGCACATACGACATGACGCAAAAAGCTTACCTTTGCAATTTTTAAAGCATAAAGCTTTCCGTCGGCCGGTTTAAAGTTTGCAAGAAGAATTCCGATTAAAAGCATGCTTACAGCAGTATTCGTGTCGCCTATCATCGTAACCGGGCGTGCAATAAATTCCGGGAGAGTCCACGGGCTGCAGAAAAGTCCGACACCAAAAATTATCGCAATGATGTTTGGATTTGTAATTATCTTTTTTAAATTTATTGAACCGCTCATTATGTAATAACCGTAAGTCCAGATAAGCACGTTAAACACAACAAGATAACCCATAAGATAAAAAACACCTGCACTTCCAAACACGCCGTTAATAAGCGGAATGCCGATAAAACCGCAGTTGGTAAAACACACTGCCAGACGGTCAACCTGTTCTTTACTCGAAAGAAGTCCCGTTACAATCATTACAAGATGAATTATAAGCGCAACAACGACAACAAATCCAAGCTGCAGAAATTTATCTGCATTAAATTCCAGGTTGAACGATTTTACAATCATAAACGGATTTATAAAATAAAGAAGCAGTCTGCTTAAAAATTTCTGCTGTGATTCTTCTACTTTAAAACATTTTGCAAAAATAAATCCGCCGAGTGCGATAAGGCTCATTGTGATAAGCTGCTTCATTACAAGAGTATACATGTTAAATCCTTATATGATTTGATATACACTATTTTATATACTTAAATCCAGTGTATGGCAACCACTCGCCTGATTTTTCAAAAGTAAAGGCTTCTGACATACCGCAGTGCATCATTGAATGTCTATACTGGCCCAGTATTAAAGCAAGTCTTGTGTAAGGACAGTCTTTTGGTTTTTCACAAAGCCCGCTGTCTGTAAGAGTTTTAAGATAAAGCATTACTTTTGATTTAACATATTTTAAATATGATTCAAGTATTTCTCTTTTAATTACAAATCCATCATCGGCAATGTAACCTTCGCGTGACTGTGAAATTATGCTGTAATTTTCTTCGACATCACCTGCAATCATCTTTTCATATCTGTAGGCAAACGGATTTACAAAATATTTATCTGCAGAATGAATCATGTGGAATAAAAATCTTGAATTATTTACATTGTCACATTTTTCTTCGAACACTGCACCAGAAACCTGATCTTCTAAATTTTTAAATAAAATTTCTGTCTGTTCTGTAATTATATTTACAAGAGTGTGCTCTTCGTTATTTAAAGATGCTGAATCGGATGGCAGAACATCCCGTGCATAAACACCAGATTCCTCTTCGCCCCATGTTCCTTTCATATTACCGATATATCTGAAGCCATATTTTTCATAAAGCCCTTTTTCATCAGATGATAGAAAAACTTTTTTATAATCGGGATAAAGCTTTGGCGCAAGAGTTTCTACATAATAGTCGATTAATTTTCCTGAAAAACGTTTTCCCCTCCATTTTGGAAATGTAAATACAAAACCAATCCACGGTCCAATTTCTGGAAAAGCTGTTTCATCTCTGTCACAGAAAGTCGAAAACGCAACAAGTTCATCACCTTCTAATAATAAATAAAGGCCACCGTTTCCTAAGAGCCTGTTGAATGCATTGTCCTTTAATAATGCAAGTAAAAAAGGAATTGCACGCCAGTGATGAGCACCCTGTTCAAGCTGAACAATAATGTCATCCTTTTTTTCATATTCAAAAAAATTTACTATCCGCATTTCTATTCTTTTATCTCTACACAGATCGGGCAGTGATCAGAGCCCATTACATCGCTCATTATAACAGAAGATTTTACGTTATCTATAAAGTCCTGGTTTACACACTGATAGTCAATGCGCCACCCGATGTTTTTTTCACGAGCATGAAAGCGGTAACTCCACCAGGTATACTGTTTTGGTTCTTCACAAAAGTGACGGAATGTATCTGTATATCCGCTGGATGTAAACTTATCCATCCATGCACGTTCTTCAGGCAGGTAGCCGGCATTTCCTTCGTTGGCCTTTGGATTTGCAAGATCAACAGGCTTATGCGCAATATTATAATCACCGCAGAGAACGATATTAAAACCGTCTTTTACAAGTTCATCACATTTTTTTAACATAGCATCGCAGAACGCAATTTTATAATCAAGACGTGCACCTGCATCCTGACTGTTTGGAAAATACGCAGAGATAACTGCAAGCTTTTTAAATTTTGCAATCGTAACACGACCTTCATCATCAAAGCGGTCGTCTCCCATTATCTCAACACTGTCAGGTTCTGATTTTGTAAAAATTGCAGTTCCAGAATAACCCGGGCGTTTTGCACTCGAAAAATATGAACGGTAAACAGCGCCGTTTCCATCACTGTCTGCTCCTGGATTTATAAGCTGCAAAGAAAGCTGTCCCTTATGTGCTTTAGTTTCCTGAATGCACACAACATCAGCGCCGCATTTTAAAATCCAGTCTATAAAACCTTTTTTCTCTACCGCACGAATTCCATTAACATTCCAAGAAATTATTTTCATATTATTCTCCTGCATGAATCCAGGTTAATTCATGTTTATTATAATTTAAATGAACGACACGGCTGCATGGAATTTCTGCAAACTGTTTTACAATGTCATAATCGATTGCACCCTGCATCTTTATCGTACATATCATATTTTTTGTAAGCCCCGAGTCCAGCCATTTTTTTACCCATTCTAAAAGCCGCTCAGGATAGCATATTACATCGCTGAACACCCAGTCACATTTTCCAATATCTTCCGGCTTTAATGTAAATGCATCATGCGCACAGAACTCTACAAGCGGATTTGACATTAAAGAAGGCGCAAGCTCTGCTCTGTCAACTGCATATACTTTAGAACCAAGATTTACTAAAACCCATGTCCATCCACCCGGGCATGCTCCTGCTTCAAAACAGCGTGAATTTACTCCAGGAAGCTCAACGTTAAAAAAATGCCGTGCAAGAGTTAAACTTTCCTGAATCTTTAAGTACGCGCGGCTCGGCGGATTTTCATGATCTTCGACAAATTCAATTTTGCCGGCAGGCAAAAAACTTGATGTCTTTGCAGAAGCTATAATTGTTTTATCATCGATTAATGTATAAAGCCCAATCGGACTTTTTGGAATTTCAAACGGAAAGTTTTTTGCCTTTAAATTAATGTAGGGAAGTTTTTCCTGTATGAGAGCCGCGCGGCGGAAACTCTGGTACTGATAAGGAGCCCAGTTGCGCTGTATTTCTTTTAATGCCTTTGCAGCGTCCCCAATAGACTCAAAGTGGATTAGAATCGGTTCAATTAAAGCTGTACGAGCCCAATAAGGGAGCTCATTCGAAAAAGGTGAAGCGTCCTCAAGATAAAGCAGATCGCCGTAGCAATTAAATTTAACCTGATCACTAAGAGAAAAACGTTCGTGTAATTCTGATTTTAAAAATTCGAGCGCTTCTGGAAAAGCTAAGAACGCAATTCCGCCTGTCTTTTCTATATGAACTGGCATTCGTTTTCCACTATCTGATTTGAGATGTCCTCAGGATGCTGCGAATCTTTGTAGAGGACTTTTATGTAACGGTTAAGGACATCAGTATCGGGTGAATGTAAAAACTGCATACCGATATCTGTTGCCCCACTGTCTTCGCTTGCCCACACGGGCTGGCAGATAAGCGTTATCGGCTCCGAAAGAGATTTTTCTGTGAAAGTAATTTTTATAGTATACTCATTTTCCAAAGATACTGTTACAGGATTTGAATAATGAATTTTACAACCGTGAGTACTTAAATCTATAAGTGTTCCCGGAAATGTAGAAAGTTCTTCTGATTCAACCCTGCCCAATACTTCGTAACGGGCATCTCTTCGTGTCTTTGCACACATACAATGTAATTATGAATGATTTAAGCGATTTACGCAACAATGCGCGGCATCAATTTATTTTACAACAACCTGGCCGTCTTTAAATGATGCAAATTTCGTATATCCCTGTTTTTCGAGGGCTGCAAACTGAGGCCCCGGTTTTTTTGCCTTTTTAAGGATTGAAACGCTGTAATCTGAACGGAGTTTCTTAGCTTCGCTCATTACAGCTGCGAAGTCTGCTGAATCATCATAAAGGAATGCACACTTTTCTTTTTCATCAGGAATTTTAAATCCTGTCTCTAAAAGAATTCCGCAGATTCTCTCAAAGCCAATTGAAAAACCTACAGCCGGAACATCCTGACCTATAAATTTTCCAATCAGATTATCGTAACGTCCGCCGCCACCTACTGCACCTTTAAATGCAGGACACGCGATTTCAAAAACGATTCCAGTGTAATACCCCTGACCGCGCACAAGACTTGGCGTATACTCAATTTTATAATCTCCGTGTGAAATTTTTTCTACAGTTGATATCACATATTTAAGATCATCTGCAACAGAGGAATCACTACAACGCCCTGCAACTTCATCAAGTAAAATTTTATTTCCAGCTTCCGCACCTGCAACAAATTCAACAAGACTCTTAACTGCACCATCCGGCATCTTTTTTTCTTTGAGCTCTGCTTCAATTCCTGCTGAACCTATTTTATCCATCTTATCAAATGTAATACAGACAGAATCCAATGCGTCAGAAGCAAATCCCATATTTTCAAGCATGGCACGAAGAATTCTTCTGTCATTAATATTGATTGTAAAATCATTAAAACCAATACTCTTTAAAGCACGTGAAGTTACATCAATCAATTCAACTTCTGCATTGCAGGAAGAATCTCCCAGTATATCGATGTCACACTGAACAAATTCACGGCTTCTTCCCTTCTGCGGACGTTCTGCACGGAATACTCTGTCAGTTTGAATTACTTTAAAAGGACTCTGCAATTCATTTCTGTTTGCAGCATAAAAACGTGTAAGCGGCAAAGTAAGATCGTAGCGGAGCCCCATGTCAGAAAGAGATTTTTCATCAACTGGATTAGTACTGAGCGCAGCATCAAGTTTTTCACCACGTTTAAGAACCTTAAAAATAAGATTAAGATTATCACCGCCATCACTCTTATCAAGATTTTCTGCGTCTTCAAGCATCGGAGTAGAAATGCGTTCAAAACCACATGCACGGTAAGTCTCCAGAATTTTCTGCTGAACATAATCGCGAAGCTTCTGCTCCACTGGTAAAATATCTTTCATGCCTTTGAGCGCATTAGTTTTCATATTGAACTCCTGTTTTCCCGCAGCTGTCACATAAATGCCACATAAACCTTAACTGCTTAATATTCTAATATAATAGTAAAAAAATCGGGAATTTACAATAAAGCACCATGGGTTCATATCAAGATTTTTATTACCACCCCGGTTCACTCTGCTTTAACAAATCTTCTGCTTTTGTTTTATACGAATTAAGTTCTGAACGATTTATTTCTTTGACCCAGCCACCAAAAATCCAGACAAGTTTGTATTCAGAATCTGCGTCGCCCAATTTATCATCTTCCTGAATCAAATACCATTTTGCTTTTACTCCGCTTATTGTTTCTTCATAATCTAATGAAGGAGCATCACGCATTTTTGTGTTCTCTAAAACAAAAATATATTTTTCCTGGCTTCCTACAGGATATTTTTTTACTTTATACCCCTGGTATTCAAACGGTCCTTCAGAGTATTCTTCACATTCACTCCATATTGTAACAGATTCATGTTTTAAACAGCCTTTATGGGAGCTATATTAGAGTACTGTCCGTCGCTTTTAAAAGTAAATCTGCGCCATCCAATATGAAAGGTGTTGTCGTGTAAAAATCTTTCGTACTTATTGCCTGACTGTGCATAAGCAGAAATTACAGAAAAGAAAATTAATACGGATAAAAATACTTTTTTTCATTTTACTTCCTCCAATTAGCGTGGTGGCATTTATACTTATTCCAATTTTACCTTAATACACCGATTTTTCAAGAGTTTATCCAATCAAATAAGGATATAAAAAAAATCATGAAGTTGTTTTAGTAAATTCAACTTGAATAATAAAATTCGTCAAGTTTAAAAATCTATGCTACAATAAACGCATGAAAGAATTTTATATCGATTGTGATGGAATAAAGCTTCACGCAAAGCTTGATAAGCCGGAGGGGCTTGATAAATGTCCTCTGTGCATTCTGGTGCATGGATTTACCGGCAATATGGAAGAAGAGCATCTTATTGCGGCGCAGAAAACAATGAACGAATGCGGCATTGCAGTTCTTCGTGTCGAAATGTATGGTCATGGAAAAAGTGACGGCGAGTTTAAAAATCATACGCTGTATAAATGGATTGCAAACGCGCTTGCGGTCGTTAAGTACGCAAAGAATCTTGATTTTGTAACTGACCTTTATTTTAGCGGGCACTCGCAGGGCGGGCTGCTTACGATTTTAATCGGCGGAATGTGTAACGATGATTTTAAAGCAATCATTCCGCTGTCGCCTGCACTTTGTATTCCGGTGGATGCAAGAAAGGGTTCGATGCTTGGTGCAGATTTTGATCCGGTTCACATTCCGGAAACAATTGGCTCGGGTGACTGGGAGCTTTGCGGTGATTATGTTCGTGTTGCGCAGACGATTCATCCCGAAGATGAAATTGCGCGGTACGAGGGGCCGGTTCTCATCATTCATGGAAGCGATGATGAAACAGTTGATTTTTCTTATGCTGAACAGGCGCATAAACTTTATAAGAATTCAAAACTCGTTGCTATCAAGGGCGATGATCACTGCTTTACGCGTCACGTCGACAAAATGGCCCAGGCGATAAAAGAATTTTTTAGTAAATAGCAATCAAATCACCAAATTGAAGATTTTCGCCATCAATCCAGACTTTTTCAGGAATGGAATCTGTTAAATCGATTGTGTTTCCCAAAGAGCTGTCGATGTCCTTAAATATAATTTGCTTACCTTTAATCCTGATGTCAGATGATAAAATACCATAGTATTCACCGAGAACTTTTGAATCTTTTATAAAAACGAGGCGTAATGTCGCACGACCTGCGCTTCCCCAGATAAGTTCTGTCTGGTAAATATCTATATCATCTATTGCTCCGACATAGTGAACAGAAAAAGTCTTATGTCTCTTTTCAAATGGAAAATAACCATTATTACAATTGCTTAAAATCTTTTTGATAACATCGCCGTCGTCAATTGCCTTTGCAGTAAAAGTTCTGTCCGTTGTTGTGTCATAAAGAGTTACCGGGCAGTCAGAATAAAGTCTTGCGAAATTTTTTCCATTATCATCAAATTCTTTACAGTCAAGACAGATTTCTGCGCCGTCATCTGTATATTTAAACCAGCCGGACACTTTGTTTTTCCAGCCGTCTTCAAATGCAAAATTATATCTGCCGTCATTAAATTTAAGTTCAACTCTTTTACAAACAACCTGTCCAAATGGCGTCATAGTATGAAAGATTTCTGCATCGATTGTCTTTTTATCCTGACTTACAGAAAATATTTTTATTTCGTAAATAACTTCACCAACTGCTTCAGCTTCTGTGTCGATATAACATCGTTCTGAGTGGGAAAATTTCTGGATGTACTGTGAAAACTTTTTATATTCAGCTGTTTCATTTTCAAATAAAGAAGCTTTGTGTTTTTTAAAAAAAGTTTGAAGCTGTTTTGTATCGGTTGTAATATCTATGTTCTTAACTTCTGTACCTAAAATTTTTTCTTTTGTGACATCGCCATTTAATTTGTTTTTGTTTACAGATTTTTCAAAAAATATTTGATTAAGCTGATTTATATAAAGCGTATTTTCTTTTATTTCATATTTGACAAATATATAGCTTTCTGCATTTTTATCTTTAAGAATAAGATATTTATTGCCGTCAAACTGCACAGAATAAGTTAATGGTTCATCGCTGTCATCAATTAATGCCGGATCGTCAGGCGAATAAGATGTGATGCAATATTGCCCATTGCCGGTTATTGAAACGCGCATGAGATTATTGTTGTCAGTTGAATCTGCCCAAATACCTGTAAGCTCTTCGTCAGTAAAAGCATCAGATAAAGGAACAAGGGGGTTTTTAAAATTTAATCCGCATCCTCCCAGAAAGAATGTTAATGCTAATAAAAGAGTCAAAACTTTTTTCATAAAATACCTACTTTATTTTTTTAATCTTTCCATCATCGATATAATAAATATTGGTATCATCAGCTGTCGCTTTGTAAAGTTTTTTATCACAGCACAAAATAAATCCATCATTAGTATAAAATGTATAATCATTACCATTTGATGTAAAATGTGGATTTATAAAGAAGGAAAAATCGTTGTACTGATATTCTTCTCCATTTACATTCAATTTGTTAAAATCATTACCAGTTACAAAAATAAATTTATTTTCAGTCATTTCAAAATCAAAAACTGCAAATCTTTCGGTCGATTCGTAAATTAACTTTCCGTCAACAAACAGGCCATATTTTTCTAAATCAGATGAACGAGCCTCCCAGATTGAATGTCCTTTTTCATCAAAAAACATTGTTCCTACACTCGAATAGGGTCCAAATTTTCCAGAGGGGCAAGATATCCATTTGATATAAAAGGGTTGAATAAAATTATCGTCGTTATTTTTCTCGCTCCACATTCTAATTTCTGATTTAATTTGTCCTTCTTGCAAAAAATAAACACGTGAGTCTTCCTGTTCGATATCATAGTAGATTGTGTTAGTAACAAAAACCGAACTTGCAGTGTTATGTATTCCAGTTTCAAAACTAAAAGGAGGAAAAGACGATATGTCTAATTCTGCTGATATGTTACCATCATATTTGATGTATCCTTTATTTATATCATTCAGAGGTCTGACAATATAATAAGGCTTTCCCTTTCCTGAATAACATATGTGTACACCAGCATAAGGCTCTGAATCTATTCCATCTTCGCAGATATGATAGTTGTCCTCTTCTGTTTCGCACCATGAATAACAGAAAGTTTCAACTTCAGACAAAAAAACATCGTTTTTCACAAACCGAAAAGGACCTCTTTTTTGACCATCAGTATAAACATAATCATATTTGTTTTCTGTTATACTAAAGCAGATGCTTCCATCAGTTTTCCACATGATAAAATTTGGTTTGTCTGCAAACGGACCATATTTATTTTCTTGGGTAAATATGTACCATAAGTTATCTTGTTTTACACAGAAAAAAAACATCCCCAGCTCGTTCAAGAGCCGGCCGTAGTATATATCTTGAAAAGGACCTAATTCGTTTTCATTTAACACGATGTATTTATTTTCATCGTCATCTTCATACGAGTAGACGAAATTTTCTCCACTAATTTGCATAAAACCTGGAATCTTGTTAAACGGCCCGGCTTTTAAATTGCCACCATATAAGAAATATTCATTGTTTTCTTCATAAAGAAAGTAAAATTTTTTTTCTATTAATGTAAAAAATAATATACGTGCTTCACAAAGCTCTTCTGGAATTTCTGTTATAATTTCACTTGGCGTTTCTGCAAAAATTCCTCCCAGAAAAAATGTTAATGCTAATAAAAGAGTCAAAACTTTTTTCAATATTTTCTCCGTATAATTGAATTTGACCGCACGGATTTTGAAACGCCTGCAGGAAAGCAGAAAGAATAAGCGTTATTTAAGAAATCTCAACAACGTCGGTTTTTGCAAGCATGTCGCCAAGCCGTTTTTTTGCTGCAAGATAAACAAGAAATTCGATCCAGCTTATAATCCATGTAATGTTTCTTAAGATTCGTTTTCCTGTAGAAGCATTTTCCTTGGTTTCTGAATCAATGATTTTTAATTTCATTATCCGTTTGCCAATACTTCCGTTTTTAAAAATATCTTTAAAAATAAATAAGATGTAACCGAAAAATGTACAGAGCAAAGTTCTCTGAATAATCAAACTATCTGTCATTGCTCCTTGAAACATTGGAATCATTACTAAGATGAAAAATGGGATTTCATAAATTACCGCTATAATTATCAAATCAATAAAAAAAGCGCCTATTCTTTTTGGATTCATTTTTACTCCTGCGATTAATAAACCTTCTATAACTTATTCTACCACACAATTATAAAAAATCCATTAGCTTTGATAAGATTTTTAAAAATCAGTGATGGTAAAGATAATATGCATGCATATCTTTTTGTAAATTGTCAACCAAAGAATTATAACCTTTTATATCATTTTTCCAGACGCAAATCTTTTAAACCCCAGAATTCAAACGGATTTGTTTTAAGTTCATTCTCATAAATCGAAACTACATCAAGAATATCAAAAAACATAACCTTGCAGTTTCCGATGTATGTTTCTTTAATGAGACCTTTTTCATACGCCATCTTTTGAACTTTATACCAGGCCATTACAGGCGGACGTCCTGCTTCCATAAACCACTGTTCAGGAGGATAAAGTTTATTAACCTGCTTTGAAGGTGTATAAAGCTCGTTTATTTCTTTTGGTGTACTGCCTTCCATGTAATGCATAGCTGTAAGTTTGTAAATATCAACGCCGAGCATCAAAGCCTTTCCACCATTGTAAATTGCATAACGAAGTCCACCGGTTAATGCTTCTTTTGCATGTGCACCCCAACCGGATGTACTTATGACATCTGTTCCTGTGTAAGTGTCTGGTAACTGCCTGAATGTATCTGCGATAAGTCCCATTGCAGTCCGCTTTTCATCACGGTCAAGGATTTTTATTTTTACAGTAATTCCAAGTTTTTTATCTTCTTCTGTAAGAGGAAGTTCTTTACTCAAACGGAGTGCCGGCATAAAAATGCTTCCTTTGTCCGTAACAAGATCTTTTAACGTATCAATTACAGTCATCGCGCCACCTTCCAGCTCCCCAAACGATGAAAGTGAACTGTGAACTTCAAGTGTCATTCCTTCTGTAATTCCAAGATTGACAAGTGCTTTTTTAAATTCTTCTTTTGTTACCATATTTTACCTCAGTGATTTTAATTTAACTCATTGTATCAGAGTTTTGACAATGTATAAATATTTTTTTGAATTTATTCACCCTGAGGTACACTGTTATTTAAACTTTTGTTTCTGTAATTTAAATTTGTGCGGAGCGTATAGCCCTGTTTTTCCCAGAACGCATTTGCAGTGTCGTTGTCTTTAAATACAAGCCCAAATATTTTCTGAATCCCTTCTGCATAAAGTGCGTCTTCTGCAAGCTTGACGAGTTTTGATGCGATTCCCTGTCTTCTAATGTCGGAGCGGACACACATGTGATGAATAATTCCTCGTCTTCCGTCGTGGCCTGTAAGAATTACACCAACCATCACGGGAGCATCGCCAGAGCCGTCCTTGCAGAACGCTCCAAAGCATGTCGAAGGATTTCTCTTTAAATACCGTTCAATTCCTTCGCGGCTGTCGTCAACAGGATTTAACGCGCGCTTACTCTGTTCAGTACTGTTCCAGAGCGTGAGCATATCATCATAATCATCAATTGTTACAAGTCTTGTTAAAATTTCCATTTTTATCTCCATGTTTTTATTATAGCAGATTTTTGGTTTATGAAAATAAAGTAAAAGTTTATTTAGTAAATTCAGCTTTTAAAAATATGAGAATTTTAAAATGTGTGTTATAATTTATCAAGAATGTGGGCTTTGAGTTTTTTTGTAAGTTGAACAGTTGCAGCAAGTTCATTGTATTTAAATAGTCAGGAGATGTTAATGAAAAAGTACTGTTATTTATTTTTAATAAGCATGCTGCTTTTTAGTTCGTGTTCATTTGATTTAAGAAACAAGCTTAATCAGGCAGATGAAGTAAAAATACAGTTTTATGGATATAACGATGACGGAAGGTTTATCGTACTGGAAAAAATTCTTACAAACCACGAAGAAATAAAAGAAATTCAAACAAGCAGAACCTGTAGACTTAAAAGCCAAATCACCATTCTCGGTTCGAGTCACGTTTAACTGCATTTTCATTGCCTGTAATGCGTTCATTTTATTTCTCCTTGAGGCAACGCCTCTTTTATCATTCAATCAAGCGCGTTCACCTTTCCGCCAACGTCCACATGTAAAAGAGAACCTTCGCTAACTAATTCAAGCGCTCAGAACTTCCACTCCCTCCACATCATCGATTTCCACACTTATCATTCGGGTAACGATAATATCATCCATAGTTACGTCAAGAATCTGTGCAAGCACAACAAGAAAAGTCCATGATAAGCTGCAACCGACGGGGAGTTATTCCCTTCTGTTTCATTATTATTTTGATTTTTGTACCTGCAGCCTCTAAATCCAGCACAGGTTTAAGATATGTTGTTTTCACATTGATAACTCCTATTCAATCCGGAGTCTCAACGCTTGTCATTCTGTCTGACTGTTCCAGAGCTCTGCGTACTTTCTGTTGAGGGAAAGAAGCTCAGTGTGCGTTCCTTTTTCGACAATGTTTTTTCCTTCGACAACCGCGATTTTGTCTGCGTTACGGATTGTTGAAAGACGGTGTGCAATTACGAGAGTTGTCCTTCCTTTAGAAAGTTCATCAAAGGATTTCTGGATTTTAAATTCTGTTGCTGTGTCGAGCGCAGAAGTTGCTTCGTCAAGAATTAAAATCGGAGGATTTTTTAGAAAGCAGCGCGCAATTGAAACACGCTGTTTTTGTCCGCCGCTTAATTTTATTCCGCGCTCACCTACTATTGTATCATAGCCGTTTGGCATTTTGATTATGTCTTCGTGAATTTCGGCTCTGCGCGCTGCCTGTTCTATTTCTGCATCTGTCGCACCGGGCTTTCCGTAAGAAATGTTTTCGCGTATTGTTCCTGCAAATAAAAATACATCCTGCTGAACAATTCCAATCTGAGTACGAAGTGAAGATTTTTTAATGCGTTTAATGTCGATTCCGTCGAGGCTTATCTGACCGCCTGTTACTTCGTAAAACCGCGGAATGAGATTACAGATTGTAGATTTTCCGCCGCCGCTTGCTCCGACGAGCGCAAATTTTTCTCCTGAGTGAATTTCAAAGTTTACGTTTTCTAAAACTGGATAATCTTTTGTATAAGAAAAAGAAACGTTTTT
This sequence comes from Treponema sp., assembly GCA_017553635.1. Lineage (GTDB taxonomy): Bacteria > Spirochaetota > Spirochaetia > Treponematales > Treponemataceae > Treponema_D. Next base: position 368,054 of record JAFZKN010000007.1, read on the forward strand.
AAAACTTATGTTTCCGCGTGCAGAAAGAATTTCTACTGCGTCAGGGCTGTCTTCTGGTTCTGCCGGTGTGCGCATTATCTCGAGGAATCTTTTAAAGCCTGCCATTCCATTTGAGTACTGTTCAACTAAAAAATTTAACTTACCGATTGGAGCGCGAAAGGCTGCGACAAAAAGATTTGCGGCAATTAAATCTGGCAGAGTCATTTTTCCTTTCATGATAAAATATCCGCCGACGGCGATTACAACAAGAGAAAGAAGGTTGTTGCAGAATTCAATATTAGAAAAAAAGCCGGCCATTGCTTTGTAACGAAGCCTCTTTGCCTCACTGTACTCCCTGTTGAATTTTGCAAAACGCTCACGTTCAAAATCTTCGTTGTTAAAACCTTTTGTAACCCGGATTCCGGAAATGCTTGACTCAAGCCCCGCGTTGATTTCTGATGTCGTCTCTTTTACTTTTGTAGAAGTTTTAGAAAGCTTTCTTCTGGAAACGATTCCGACAAAAATCATGACAGGAAGAATAAAAACTACGGTAATTGCAAGCTCCCAGCGGATGTGAAGCATCATTATTGTAGCGCCCACAAGATTTAACATTGCAACTGTAAAATCTTCTGGACCGTGATGGGCAAGCTCTGTAATTTCAAAAAGATCTGTCGTTGCGCGCGACATGATTTTTCCCGTGCGGTTTGTGTCATAAAAACTGAACGGCAATTTCTGCAGATGGTCAAAAACATCGCGCCTCATGTCCTGTTCAACACGGCTTCCAAAAACATGACCCCAGTAAGCAACAAACCAGTTTGCGCCCTTGTGCAGGCAGAATCCGACAAACAGAACGGCCACAAGTATTAAAAATATTTTAAGCTCAAAATTTGGAATAAGCGTGTTGAGTGCATAGCGTGAAAACATCGGAAATGCAACATCAATTGCAGCCATAAAAATTGCACAGCACATGTCGGCTGCAAAGAGCGGCCAGTGCGGCTTATAATAACTGAAAAATATTTTTAAACTGTTTGAATTAAAGTTTTTTACCGGGGTCTTCATAAAGACAGTATAACAGAAAAAGTTTGGGCGTTAAATAGTGTTATAGTTTAATAATCCCGCCAGACTAAACCTTCTTCCCTTAATTTATTCCATCCACGCGTTTATAAACTGTTTGGTTATCATCATCTTGCCGTGGTCGGTTGTTATCGGATATGCATCGCCAAAGTCGAGGCATTTGCCGGTGTTGTCAAAAACCTTTCGGCCTTTTACAACCAGCGCCTTTTTGCTTATTGTTCCGCTGTCGTCTATTTCCATAATTAAAAATGAACAGTCTTCATTTCCGGGCTTTAATAAGAGCCGTACCTTGAGACCGTTTTTCATTTCTATCCAGATATTCAGGATTATATTGTCCATTTTTGAATTTATTATAACATAAATTTTTCACGACTGGTGAAAAATTAAATCATCATATTCTTTCCAGGATTCGTCCCAGGTTTTCTGGCAGGTGCTACAATTGTGATATGAATAAAGAGCTGATAACTCCAGTTCTCATTGAGAGCAAAATCTTTGTAATTCGCGGTAAGCAGGTTATGATTGATCGTGACCGGTTCAAAACATTAAAGCATTATGTAAGTGAACATGTGCTTGAAACTGATGACAAAGCAGACACTCTTGATTATATTATAATAAATACATCAAAAAATGTGCGAGTTGCACTTTCGAAATATTTTGATTTTACATTTTAAGGAGCCTACCATGAAACATCACTACAAAGATATGCCTGAAAACTTAAAAGGTACTTACGCAGACTACTCTCACAATTTCGGTTTCAATTGGAAGGAATTTGTTATGACGGTTCCGTCTCCGCTGATGTTGGTTACAACTTATAAATCAAACGGTTTACCTAATGCCTGCATGCAATCGTGGGCAACTTTTACCTGTGCAAATAAGGGCAACGGCTATTATGCAATTTTGGCAAGCGTGAACAAAAACGGACATTTTTATAAATCACTTAAAGAAACTGGCGATGCTGTAATCAATTTTATGGCGGCAGAGATTTTTACAAAATGCATGGCTACCATTAAAAATAATCAGTTTGAGGTTGATGAAATTGCTGCCTCTGGTCTCACTGCAGGCAAGGCCAGCTGGGTAAATGCCCCGCTTGTTGAAGAATGTTTTATGAATCTTGAAAGCAAATATGTTTGGGAAAAAGAAATTGCACCTGGCGATGACCATGTGCTGCTCTGTCTTGAAATTATTGGTGCTCATATTGATGACGAGCATCTTTCTGACCGTACAGGAGAAAATGGAATTCTCTTCAATATTCATCATCAGCAGAATCCTGAGCTTACAGAAAAAACAGGACATGATTGGGCAGCTGTACTTTCAAAAAAAATTGATATGGGAGAATACTAAAAATAGAATTACTTTCCTCTCCACTTTTCCAGAATCTTCATACCTTCTTCAACATCATCACCGAGGACTTCCTGAATTTTTTCGAACTTCTTCTTGGAATGAAGGGTATCGAGCACTCGCAGTAATTCTTTTTTGTTGTATCTCTGGATAAACAGCGCCATTACCCTTATAGCATTTGTTTCTTTGCCATCTGGCACAGCTTGTCTTTTATACGACGCATTGCTTCCACATGCATTATCCAGTGGCGGGAGAAAGGCATCTGAATTAAACCTTTGACATTCTTACCGCACCAAAAATCAATCAGCCAGACAGAACTTTCTTCGGGGCTCACGCTCTTACTGGCGATAACCCGTTCCCTGTCAGTATCAGAAAAAGTCTTTTTCAAATCCGAAAACTGTAACTGCCCAAGCATTTCATTTGTAGACTCCATCACGGCCTTGCAGTATTCATAAACGCCTTTGATATTCAGCTTTTTTGAAAATTCAATCATTGCGTCGCCATCAAGCTCGTTGGCAGTTGTGATAATCGGACTGGCAGTTTTTTTAAGCCATGTGCCCTGCAAAAGAATCTGCTTATCCTTCAGAATCAACTCATGTGCAACAATATCTTCAATTCTAAAAGTATGCCAGAGTGACCAGGCTAGAGTTGTGCGATGCGAACCTTCTCCAGCACCAAAAGGCATCTGATAAAAAGCCACTGCAGGAAAAGTTTTCACAATAGAAGTTATCTGCTCAAAAAGCTCGGCACGCAGTTCCAGAAGCAGCTTTATACCTTTGGAAAAACTCCCCTCTTTTGAAATGAGCTCCTGCATTTTTTTATTCTTTTCTGACCACTCTTTATCCATTCTTTATTCCTTTTTCATATCGCTTGTCCGTTATATTAAAAATTATTTAGTCACATCTTCACCTTATTATTCTCAATAAACCCGACAATTTTTTCCATAAAAACTTTTTCTCGCCTGAAATAATCTTCTTCCGAACTAATATCCTGCTTATAGATTTGCAAAATTAAATCAGCATAATCTGCAGGAAGGTTTGGAAGACTGTGAGAATAATAAAGAGCCCTGTCTTCTGCAGGAGAATAAAATCCATTTATATAAAACAAGGCACGGATTCCAGCTCTGATTGCAGTGTTCAGATTTTCATGCAGCTGGACAAATGCATCCCGTCTATACCAGCGGTCTTTTTTGTAATCTGAAATCAGATAATGAATGTAGCCCAAAGCGCCATCAAGATTATTTTTCAAATCCTGCTTTACAAATTGATTGATTTTTAAAAGCTCATTTTTATATGAATCATTCGGGTCATACAAAATCTGGGATTCCAGAATTGAAAATTTTCGAGGTTCTTCAAATTTAGAAAACGCATCTGTGTCTATAAAATCCGTAAATAAAATTGCAAACCACAAATTATCAACTTTTATACAATGGTATGGAATCGGCGGATCCTGATCTGGTCCAAAAATTTCTTCGGCTGTAATCTTGCTTCCGTGTTTTTTCATTACGATTAAATCAACCATGCCGTCATACTCACCATTTTCTTTTATACGAGGAAAGAAATCTGAGCGTGAAACACTTCCCGAAAGCAGGATCGTTTCAATTTCTGTTTTATCTATTGTGTTTAGAAAATCCCAAGTTTTGCTTTTGAGTTCCTGAATAAAAGTTTTCTGTTGTTCAATTATGACTTCTTTTGTTTTCATCATTTTCATTTTTCCTCATATAACAGCATTCCTAAAAATTCTATCTGCTAAAATAAGATTTTGCAAGGAAAAAATACTGTAAGAAAAGAATCTAATGAGGTATAATTCTGGCATGGCAGAAATGAAATATAAAGTTGTTGTTTTTGATTTGGGCGAAACTCTTATGGAATATAAGGGGATGCATTTAAGCTGGGACGAATATTATCAGCCGGCTTTTGAATATGTAAATCAAAAACTTGGATTAAACCTTTCCGACCAACAAATTCAAACTTCTGTCCAAATCTTAAAAAATTATAATCCCCGGATTAAAATGAGGGAAAAAGAAATCCCCGCACAAAAAATCTTTACTGATGCAGTGGCCGCCTGGAATTATGATGCAGCTTCTATTTCACTTGAAAAAATCATTAATACATTTTTTGAATCACTCAAGCTTGAGCCTGTGATTTATGAAGATTCAATTCCTGCCCTAAAAAAAATCCGTGCGGCAAATCTCAAAACCGCCATTATGACAGATGTTGCAAGCGCCATGCCCGATTCACTTCACAAAGCTTATGTAGAATCTCTGCTTCCCTATTTTGATTTATATGTTTCGTCTGTTACCTGCGGCTGGAGAAAACCGAATCCCAAAGGACTTTCCGATATTGCCGCCTTTTTTAATTCAACTCCCGCCCAGATGATAATGATTGGAGATAACCAGCGCGACATCCAGGCAGCAAAAAACTTTGGATGCACCTCGGTCCTAATGCTCCGAAAAAATGCCCCAACCCCCGCCCTAGGCCAAAATTTTACAGTCCATTCAGCCCTCGAAGCAGCCGAGTTGATTTATAATTCAATTTCCGGGGAAACTTTTAAATAATAGTTTTTTGATTTTCCGCTTTTTTATTTCTCCAAAAAGCATTCTTCCACATAAAAAACATAATCTGTGTGATGATGTCCGGTTTCTGCGCGGAACAATTTTCCTTTGACGACATAATTTTTGCCTTCCTTTAATTTCAACTTTTTGTTTTGTATTCGAGTGTTTACTGTACTGCTGAAAATAAGTTGAATCTCTTTTACCGTTACATTTTCGCCATCAACATCAACTGTTTTGTCTGAATCAAAAACAAGAACATAATAATATTCCTTTGCGTCCTGTTCCGGTGTTTCGCCATAATTTGGAGCGCCGTAACTGAATTTCTTTTCAAGCTTTCCGCTTAATCTGATGAGCCTGCCGCTATGTTTCTGCGAAACTGCATCCAATCCCACAACAGCCCCGAACACAAAAATCATTGTTAAAACCGAAATAAGTTTTTTCATTTAATTCCTCAAGGCCTAAAAATCAAAACCCTTAAAATCAACGGCACGTTTCCAGCGCTCCGGAAGATCTTCAAACTCAACTACGGTCGGGTCGCTTAAATCCCAGTCTTCACTCCAGTGATTATATTTTTCATTTTCAGAATAAGAATCCGTCGGATAATTATAGTAAAGGGTTCCCGCCAGAATGTATTCTTGTTCAGATTTATCGTATTCGTAAATGTAATGATAAATCAGTCCGCGGGTCGTATTGTATTCTGCGTACAAAAGCCTGTTGATTTCATCACATTTGATGTAAGTGCTGCAGATATTTTTCCAGCACGGCGGATTAAAATGATACTGCTCGTCATGCCAGTCCCAGATATATGCTTCGTAATATGGCTGTGAACCGTTCATCGTGCAGCCCGAAAGAATCAGAATGTCGTCAAAGCCGTCAAAGTTCAAGTCTGCAAGCTCAAAGCGCTTTTGCTCAGGATGATTGTCAGCTTCGTAAACGTATTCCAGATTCTGAATGAGTTCGCCCTCTTTGTAAACTTCAAGGTGCATCGTTCTGTCGCTGATTGGCTTTTCCCAATCGCTGTCGCGGCAAATTACTTTAGGCAGATAATTATAACCGCCGCCAGAAAGCCGCTCCATTTTTTCCGCGCCAAGCCTGCTGATTTTTATGGCCGGCTCAATGTCAAATTCATCATCATATTGAGAGACAATGCCGACATCGCCGTTCTCCATGCTTCCGTATATTTCCGTATTACTCTGCACTTTATACAAAACCGGTTCATCTTCATACGGGTAGAACGTAAAAAAGAAGGTATCGTGAGAAGTCCACTTTCCACCGCCCCAGTTATACTTAAGGCAAAACCCTTCGGCTGTCTGTTCAAACTGGGGCTCATCAAAATACTTTATGTCAGATTCTGTATGCGGAAGTCTTAATTCCCAGCTTTCATCGTTGCACGTAATTATTGCCCAGCATCGCAAAACCGTATAATTTGTCTCCTGTTCTTCACGATATTCAAGACTAAACGAATAGTAAGCTCCGGCAAAAAGCGGAAGAGTTGCAAAAATCAAAGTAAAAATCAAAATCAGTTTTTTCATTTTTAATTCCTCTTTATCACTCTACTGCCAGGATAAAAAATCAGTGTGCCTGAATAATCAATAAAAGTCTTTATGCGTGTCTTGTTTGAACTGTCTATGATGATTTCTCCGGTTGGAAGCATCAGCACGATGTTATAGAATTTCAAACTTTCTCCTCGGTCATCTATTTTTTCCTCGATAAACTCAAATTCGATTATCCAGTCATTTCTTTTTCTGCCTTTTTCTTTTTTTAATTTTATAAGTTTATAATGAGAATATCTATATTGGGATGACGAATAAATATCGATGTTGTCGTTATAATATTCAGCACATTCCTTGAGCCTGTTTTTTTCAATGATTTTCTTTAGTTCAATCATGGAAATGCATTCCTGATTTTCAAGAAATTCTTTTTCGATTCTCCAGACATAGGTAAAAGATTTATCTCGAAAATCTCCGACAGCGCCAACAGGAATTAAGTCCTCGCGCGCATAATCAGGCTGATACATTTTTACCACAAGGCCATCTGATGTTTCCAAATTAAAAGTAATACCGCTCATTTCAGTTCCTCATACTCAGGTACGCTCAGGGCGTTTAATTCCATTCCCGCGCTAGTCGTCCTCGCTAATATCCGCCTGCCAATAGGCTGCATCTAGTTCACGAAGGTCGTCTTTTTTGCCCAAGCGAATTTTGGAAAGCGATTTTTCAATTTCCTTGTCGATGTTCTTCAGCTCGTCAAGCAAATCAAGCGTTTGCTTGTCCAGGTCTTTGCCACGCGTTTCAAAGATTTCCGCGCACTCAAGGCGGAAATGGTCGTAGTTTTTCCCTTTAAGGAGCGAAAGAAGTTGCTTACCGCGCGCCCGGTCGTCCGAATCAGGAAGCTGCGAGATGAATTCGGAAAGCTTTTTCACACCACTATCGTATAAGGGACATTTTTTGTAATCTGATGAAATCGAAACCGTGTACCCCTCCAAAAGCGACACGGCTGTGTGAGGGTCATTGCTGCACAAAATGCGGAAAATGAGCGGAATGTTTCCCTCGCTTTCAGCAAGCTTGTGTATTTTCTGTGTATCAAACGCAGGTCGCTCTATGTATTCCCAGCGTTCTTCCATCTCAAACAAACTAGACCGACTAAGTACACGTTCTTTCGTGTATTCAATCGCGTACAAGTAACACTTTGCCATTTACTCTCCATTATTGCATCTCATCCGCTTTTTTCTGATGTTCCGTCATTATCGGATTCCAGTAGTCGTGATACTGCTCTTCGTATTTCGTGTCTTTTGCTGAGATGCCGGATTTAATAAACTGTTTAATATTATCAGATTTATCAATTTCTTCCCTAATAAAGTTCTGTATAACATTTTCATCCCATACAACAGCATATAATCGCTTATCTTTTAACATCATATTAAAATCAAAATTTACAATTTTACCAAATCCAAGATTTATTTTACCTAGATAATTTTTTAATGCAGTAAAATCAAAAACATGCATACCTTTTGGATAAGAACTGCAATGAATATTCATGGAATTTTCTTCGATAGAATCTAGTTTTGTTTTTCCTGGCAGGAAAAGATATTGTTCACATTCATCTGCTCCAGGACAAGGTCGTCCATACCATGAATATCCATTTGAATAAAAAACATTTTTGCCTACAGCTTCAAAAGAAGAAAAACATTTTTCACTACCAGTTGTATACGGTTCTTGATATGCATACAGTTTTCCATTCTCAAAATACCCGCAATATGATAAACAACTGTCTCCATCTTCAAAGAAAAACTCCCAATATGAACTTTCTAAATATTGCTTAAATTCTTGTGCATTTTTGGGCGCAATAAATTTTGGCTGTTCTTTTTTGATATAGCCGCCGAAAATCCAGCCGTATTCAGGATTCTCGCCTTTCCATTCATAGCGCGGAACAAGGATTTCAACCCACGGAGCCGTGATGCCGTCTATCGTATCTTCATTGCCGATTGCGACGATTTTTACAGGCAAGCGGTGTGTAAGTCCGCAGATTCTGTTAGACTTGAGTGATGGAGCAGATCGCACGCGGAGACCTTCAGGTGAGTCTACATACATCGTGTCGATT
>JAFZKN010000008.1 GCA_017553635.1 Treponema sp.
AACCACATCTACTTCTACCACAGTGACCACTTAGGAAGTGCCCAGCTTGTAACAGACCATAACGGGGATGAATACCAGAGGCTTGAGTACACGCCATACGGTGAGACATGGGTAGACATAAAGAAGATAGCGGTAGAACAGGTTCCGATGAACTTCATGTTCAGCGCAAAGGAATTGGACAAGGAAACAGGCTTCTACTACTACGGTGCACGCTATCTGGATCCTAAGTATAGCCGCTGGATTAGCGCAGACCCTGCCATGAATACGGGAGAATACTTCCCGATGGCTCCGGTTGATGACAATGCAAGACGCCATAACCAGAATTTACCTGGAATGGGAGGTGTGTTTAATCACATCAATGGCAATTTGTACCACTACGCGGGGAATAATCCGATTAAGTATACCGACCCGGATGGTAGAGCAAGTGCTCAAACATATAAACTTTCTGATAACAAGTACATGTATTCTTGTGATTTAGGAGTTGGGGAAGATGTTATTAAAAGTTTATATGGATTGATACCTTTTGGTGGTTATCTTCATGAAGGAATATCAAATCTTTGTGGTTTTAAAACCATAGATACTAAATCAGGATATAATCGGTTAAAGACAGTATCTGGAAACGTTCTTGATTCTGCAAATGTGCTGAGTTATGCACAATATATTTCTAAACTTCCTGCAGGTGCTACTAAAGTTCTGGGAGTTCTTGGTAAAGTTACATCTTGGTTAGGATATATTGTTGTAGCTGGGAATGTTATTTCAAGTCTTTCTCAGACCAAAGAAGTTTCTGTTAACTTACTGATAGATAGACTCGTCGGTAATTCGTTAGTATCAACATCGCATGAAAATGTTGAGGCATTGTATTATTATGCAAAAGATCAAATGCTACAACTAATCGATGAGGGGGATGTTAGTTATTCATCGGATTTTGATGGTTATGTGAAAAGTTATTCTTACAAGCGAGAAAAAATTGATCAATTAAAAGCCGAATTAAGTGAATTAAGAAAAATATTGGAGAGTCAAGAATGAAGTTTATAAATATGAGTGGTTTTTTATTTTCATCTGCATTGTATTTAATTGCAATAATTTTAGGTTCATTAATCAGATTATATATAATGGGTAGATTTAAAATTAAAACAATAATCATCATTGCCTCAGCTAGTTTTATTATTGGAGAAATTGTATTAGCATACTTAATTTTATTTCATCAAACTTAATTTGTGAATGCTATTTTTAATTTCTTTTTCCTCCCATCAATAGTAATTTGTACCACTACGTTGCGAACAATCCGATTAAATATACGGATCCGGATGGAAGACTTGTTGATTATGCATTAATCGGTCAATTAGAGGGAAGCGAAAGTGAAGGTTATGTTCCAAATGATGGAGAAGGATTTGGAAGTTATAGTGGAGTTACTATTGCAGTAGGTTTTGATTTAGGACAGCAAAATGAATGGGATTTAAGAAGAATTTTTGGAGCAGGAGATACAAATAAAGATTTAAAAGATTTGTTTACACCATACCTTGGCAAGAAAGGTACTGATGCTTTTACCTATTTGCAAGACCATCCTTTAGTTCTTACGGATTCTGAAATTGATAGGGTAAATACTTGTGTTCTTCCTGCATATTTAAAAAGTATTTCTGATTATTATAATGATCATGTTGATGAAGAGCATCATTGGGATACTCTTCCAGATCAAGCTCAAACTGTATTATTTAGTATTGCATTTCAATGTGGAAACGGAGGTCTTTCACAAGACTTAATGGATGCAATTGCTAGTGGGCAATATTCTCAAGCTGCTGATTTAGTTGAGGCCATGGGGGTTGGTACGCAGTATGCGAATAGACGAGAAATAGAAGCAAATTTATTAAGACAGTTACCTAATACAACAGAATGACAAGGAGTAAATATATGAAATGTTTTCGTAAATGTTTTTTGTTGATTTTTTTTATTTTCTCTAATTTGTTAATTTATTCTCAAGAAAAATATTCAGTTTTTAGTTATAAATCTAATTGGTGGCATGGCAATTCTAAAGGTGGAGATATAGTTGTAAAAATTGAAATATTCGAAATTGTTGAGGATATTGTAGAATTCCAATTGTTCTGCAAATGGGAAAACATTAGCGGAGTAATAAACAGTCGAATAATCGCAAGAAAAAACAATGATTTCTATGATTTTACTTTTATAGATGATTATGGAAATAAATGTTTTGGACATATTTCATTTAAAGAAATGTATGTTGATTTGTTTTTTGATTGCTATGAATATTCTGAGATTGGTAAGAACTTTAGGAGACTCTATGGGAAGTGTTATGAATTAACAAAATATGCTAATTAATAACTGAAAAACTTGATAGAAATATTAGAAGTTTATACCAACATAATTTCCCAACTCCCTGTATAGACAAAATAAGGATGGAACATGGTCTCATAAATCTGGACAGTTCCCTGTAACAAATTTGGATGATGCTGAATGTTTAATAACAGATCCTCGAGAGGCAGTGTCTTCATATCAATTTGTAAAATTTTATGAGGTAGGGCCAAATGAATAAAAAAATATTAAGTTTTATTGCAATGTTGTTTATATCCCAATTTCTATTTGGAGTAAAATCTATGGAACAATCAACAATTGAAAAAATGAGACAATTAAAAAAAGGGACTACATATTCAGAAGTAGTTTCACTTTTTGGAGAACCTGATGAAGAATTAGGTAGTGGGTTGTTAATCGTAGGATATAATTTTTCAGAATCTCAAATTGTATTACATTTTTTTACAGGAGAATCACTTCAAGGTTTATGGGAGATTAAAAGTAATGGTGAAAAGATTATTTATATTCCCTTGCAATTGGATGAACAATGAATTCAATTCTATATTTAATCTGAACTGTAAATCTCTTCATTGTTATAATGTATCTACGGAGGAAAAAAGAAAGTAAAAGAGAGCTTTTGAAGTGATTTTGAGAAGTTAGTCCTGAATATGGCAATTTGTTTGCATATGCCGGTAACAATCCGATTAAGTATACCGACCCGGATGGAAATGATATAAAGGAAATAACACTATATAATATTCGAAGGTATATGATTCTGTTTCCAAGCTTAAAGAGTCAATACATTTATTAGATATAGATTCTTATATACCAGAAGATACAGGAGAAGGAAATCTAGATGATTATCCGATCGAAGATTATTTTGCAAATAGGCGATAAAGATGGAAAAGTAAACTTTTCATTTGGTCTTAAGGCAATAGCAGCTGTATATTTAGTTGGCGCAACGGTGTATCTTAGAGTCGATGAAGCGTTAAAGGACAATCAATAGGGCATTGTATATGATTAGTGTTTTTGTGATTTCAGTTATATTTATTTCGATATTTACTTTTATACTACAAATTTGGGGAATTATTTGCATTTTTATATTTGGTGCGAAAATAAAAACTTCAGATAAAATCCTTTTTCTTATGCCGATTTTTGTTCCTGTAAAATCTATAAGGAAAAAGATTGATGGGATTAGTAATATTCATGGTTTAGTCATATATTTAAATATTATTAATTGTTATAAAGTAGCATTTTTATTGAATCTACTTATATGCATTATTTTTTTATTATATAAATAAAAGAGACAAAAATTTATTTTGGAGATTATTAATGAAAAAAAACATTTTTAGTATTTTATATTATTTAGTAATTTCATTTGTCTATTATGAATTCTTGTCATTCCATAATTATCAAGGAATTATAGGGCTCGGTACATTAAGTATAAGTTCCTTTTGTACATTTCTGATTATAGCGTTTTTATTAAAAAGAGTTTCTCTTAGGAATATTATTATTGCCATAATCATTTTTGGGTATCTGGCATTTTTGACTTTATTTTTTTATGTCTGGAAAGATGGATATAATATTATTAGAATTTTAAGATGGTTTAAGACATGGTATCCATATGTTTTTCAACTTTTATTTGTAATACTTTCTTTAGTTCATAATATACCTTTGTTTTGGTATATAAAAAGATAGTATATAAAAATTCTTTCGCTTTTTAAATTTCTGTGGTAAAATAAAGGAAATTCGACTGTACGTAAAACAATGGAGAGAAAAAATGGCATCGAAAGAGAATAAAAATAATGAACGCCGCCAGAAGACCAGAAAGGTGTTTGAAGCAAAAAAACTGCCTTTTAGGGAGGATTTCCCATATCCAGGCGGGGAAAAAGTATTTAAAGATGCAGATGCCAGGTGTAAAAGAGCAGTTGCATCAATTCTGATAACTCAGCTTGCATCCTCATTTTATGAGGGTGACAGGGATTCTGACAATATAGAAATCATCAACAGATACCTTGATATGTTTGGAGTTGCAAAGTCGCTTCTTCCTATCGAAAAGAAAATGCTTGAGGGAAAGGTTTCAAGAGAGCAGCTTCAGAAAATTACATGGACTTATGAGGCGTTCTGGGCTCTTGTATGGTCATTGGGTATGGTTGATGATATTTCCGATGCTTCAAAGATGTGCAATTTTAACGAAGCAATTAATATTGTCCGTGAGTGCATGGATTTTGATGAATTTAAATCGAAATGTAAGCCCCGTTCAGATGAAGAAATCCTTGATATGAGAGATCTTTATTTCTGTTACAGCCAGCTCGTAGACGAAAACCAGAATGAATTTGAAAGTTCTTCAAACTCTCTTAATGCCGAGGCTGTTCGCGAAAGACTTCGCGGGCTTGAATGGATTTTAAATAAAGAAAAAGACTGGTTTGAACTTTAATACGTACTTGTAATTCTGTTTTTTCCCCGTTAAATCTGTTTTAGTTAAATTTACCGGTAACTTCTTTTACAGCTTCAATTAATTCTCCAATTGCTTTTTCTGTAGTTAAGGCTCCAAAACTGAATCTTACTGCGTTTTCCCTTAACTGCGGGTTTACGTTCATTGCTTCTAGAATCGGGCGACTGTTCTTTTTTGCAGAACACGCACTTCCTGTCGAAATGTAAAATCCTTTTGAATCCAGTGCCCTGACCATTACCTGCCCGGGTATTTTATCAAATGCAGCCTGGATTACCCATGGAGAAAAATTTTCATCATTAAATGAAGGGTCAAGTCTTTCTTCAGGAATTATATGACAGCTTTTTATTTCCGAAAGTTTTCTGATAAAGTCATTTATGTATTTTTTCTGAAGTTCATATCTTTCATACATCTGTTCATTTTTTTTGCTTACTGAATATTTTTCGATGCATGAAGCAAACGCTGAAGCTCCGAAAACATTTTCTGTCCCGCTTCTTATTCCTTTTTCCTGTCCACCGCCTTTTAAAAAAGGTTCTGTACTTTGAGGATTCTGGATATATAAAAGTCCAATTCCTCTCGGACCTCCGATTTTGTGTGCGCTGAACGCTGCGCTGTCAATCTGAGTGTTTTTTAAATCAAAAGGAATTTTACCAAGGCCCTGAACAAAATCTACATGAAACTTCGGTTTTCTTTTTGTACCTGCTTTATCTTTAACTGCCTGTGCAATTTCTGAAACATTGTTTATGGCACCTGTTTCATTATTAACTGCCATGACTGTTATATAAAGAGTATCATCCGTCATCAAATCTGTAACAGCTTTTGAAGTGATTATTCCTTTTCTGTCAGGATTAATTTTTACGACATTATATCCAAGGTGAGATAGAACGGCACACTGTTCCCTTAAGGCAGGATGTTCAATCGAGCTTACAAGAATTGTTCCTTTTTCAGGTCTGTTAAGAATTGATAGTAGGGGAATATGATCGCTTTCTGTTCCACCTGATGTAAAGAAAAGCGTTTCTGCTTTTACATCAAATACTTTTGCAATTCTTTCTCTTGCTTCGTCAAGCGCTTTTTTTGCCTGAGTACCTGTCTTATAAATCGAAGAAGGATTTCCCCAGCATTCAAATTGAGTTTCAAGAGATGCTTTTAATATTTCTGTATCAAAAGGAGAGGTCGCTGCCCAGTCAAAATAATGTGTGCTGTCAATCATGCTCATTTAAAACTCCGGTTTTATTCCGTTTAATCTGTAAGCGCTGTCAGAATTTTTTCATCAGGTATTTCAAGAATTATGTTTTCACACAGTGCATTTTGAAGAATAAGTCTTATCCTGTCTCCGGAATTCTTTTTATCATTTTTCATCGTATTAAGTATTTCCTTTGAATCTGGGAAAGCCTTATGCACTGCGTCAGTGTTATAACCGTAAGAATTAAGTAAAGAACAGACTTCTTCATAATAATTTTTGCTGCAGAGATTTAATGTTGAACTTAATTTTAATGCGCGGCTTATTCCCCAGATTACACATTCCCCGTGAGAAAGTTTTCCAAGTCCAGCACGGCTTTCAAGTGCATGACCGAATGTATGTCCGAAATTAAGAAGCATTCTCTGATTTTTTTCCGTAAGATCTTTCTGTACGATGCGGGCTTTTGCCTTTACGCAGCGGCTTACAATTTTATAAAGTGTTTCCGTATCTCTTTTTAAAACCCTGTCTTTTTCATTTTTCAGCATTTCATAAAGTTTTGGATCAAAGAGAAGGGCAGTTTTAATTACTTCACCAAGCCCCGAAAGATATTCTTTTTCAGAAAGATGCTTAACAAAATCAAGATAAATGATAAGCCGCCTGGCAGGATAAAAAGTTCCGGTGATATTTTTAAAATCATCAAAATCACATCCGGTTTTACCGCCGATTGCAGCATCACACATACCGAGCATCGTTGTCGAAAAAAATTCAACCTGGGCACCGCGTTTATAGATTGAAGCGGCAAATGCTGTAATATCTGTCAGTACACCGCCTCCGATTGCGATAAACGTGTCTTTTCTTGAAAGTGATAATTCAAGTCCTGATTTTACGATTGCAAGAACCGTGTCTATAGATTTATATTCTTCACCTGCAGGAACTACGACAAGTGCATGACGGCCTTTTATGAAAAGCTCATATTCTGTTTTACCCTGAGTTTTTTTTGTTGAATCTTTAAAATAATTTTTGACGGGTTTAAGAATGTCGAGTGCAAGGATATTTCTGTCAGTTACAATTACATTTTTATATTCATCATAAAAAAGTTTTGAAAATTCTAAATCAATCTGATCCTGAGATTTTAAAATCTTAATCCGAGTTTTTTTTGTAGAGGCGAAAATTGCCTTGTATCTGATATTTAGGGATTTTACTGAATCTTTTTCGTTAGCCATGACAGTATTTTAATATTTTTACTGTACATTTTCAACATTAGCTTTCTGACTCTCGTATATTCTGTCGATTTCTTCTATTTCTGCAATTATGGAATTTACTCTTTTGAGTTCCCTGTCGAGCATAGTCTTATAATTTAGTTCACCTGTCGCAATTCTTTCACGTTCATCTTCCCAGTTTTGAAGTTCCGTGATAAAAAGGAATTTAAACTTAGTAACGTTTGCCTTTTCTGCCCACAGACATGCTTCTTTCCAGTAATAATAACCGGCTTCATAGGCAGCCTTTGTTTTTTTGAGGTTGCTCAGGTATTCTTCTTTCCACGGACAGTCGTAAAAGTAAAATGCTTTTTTATCGTAATTACGGCCAAGCCTTACATGCTGTTCAATAAGCTTAAGGTTAAGGTGCATCATAAACAGATAGCGGTATTTTTCGTACTGAGTTTCGTTTGTTATTTTGGCTTTTGCATAAAGCGGATTGCAGAAATCTGCTTTTACGGCTTTTTCAAGCCAGTAAATATTTTCGATGCAGTCATTCGGATTCTGCTTGTAATTTACGTGATAAAGCTTATAGTAGTCCTCTTTAAATTTTACCATGTATGCGTCTGACACGGACGTGTTTACCAGAAAGAGGAGGATTATTACCAATTGAATTTTATAAAAACTGTTTTTGAATCTCACGATTTAAATATCGGCAGTTTTGAGATATGACTCCATATAATTTTTGCAATTTCTTTTTTTTGTTGTGTGGCGTCTATGATGACAATTTCCATGCCCTTTGCATCCGGGTTGTTTTTGTATTCTTCAATTACACTAAGATACCGCTCTCTTGTCTGCATCAGATACTCTTTATTTTCGTAAATTTCGGTTATGCCGCGGTTTTTGATGCGTTCAAGTGAAGAAGAAGGGTCGATGTCAAAGAAAAAGAGCAGCTGTGGAAGGGGAAAGTCCTGATTGAGGGTTCTCGGAAGCTCTTTTCCGCAGGAAACACCCTGATAGGCAAGACTTGAGAAAATATATCTGTCAATTACGACGGCTTTTCCGCTTTTTATGGTTTCTTCAATGCCATTTTTTCCCCATACATGTTCAGCTCTGTCAGCTGCAAAGAGGAATGCCGTGGTTTTCGGATTGAGTTCAATGCTTCCGCTTAAAATTTTACGCAGAAAACGGCCCGTTTCACTGTCTGTAGGTTCTGCACTAAAGCATATTTTAGAGCTTTCGCTTCTTTCCCTGAGAATTTTTAACTGTGTCGAAGTTCCTGCTCCGTCAATTCCTTCAAAAACTACAAAGTTGTCCAATATCATAAATTATCCTATAATATGTACCGATAATGAGTTATAACTGTTTTTAAAAAGAAAAACAACCCGAAATGAAGTCAAGAGTACTAAAACTGGCCCTTTGCATTATAATTTTCTTCTCTTTAATTATAGCATCATTTGCTTTAGTAAGACCTATTTATATAGGCCTCGGTAATGCAATGAAATCTAAAATTAATGTATTAAACGATACACTTGACAAGTCTTTTGGAGTCAGTGTCTCTTATTCTTCACTTTCACCGTCTATTTTAACCGGAATCAACATAAAAGGTATAGTAGTTACCGACACCGCAACAGGGGAAACTGTCCTTACAATAAAAAAGGTCAAGGCAGAATATTCAATCCGTAATATTTTAAAAGGCGATTTTGATAACGGTTTTTCAAAGGTTGTAATCCGTGATTTATATGCTGAACTTATCCAGGGAAAAAACACTGCATGGCTCAATTACACGATTACACGCAAGAACGAAGAAAAGAAAAATAAAGAGCTTCTCGAATCTGAAACAGAGCTGTCAAAAGAAATTGAAAAGCCTTCTCTCATGGATATCCTTACGGATCCTGATTTTGAAATAAACATTCCGTTTGATGTGTACATCAATAACTGTACCGTAGTTTATCGTGATGATCCGAAACGGATTGCAGGCAGGGCAGAACTTAGAAAATGCTTTTTAGACCGTACGTCAACTAAAAATAAATATGACCTTACGTTTACCGGAAATGTTTCAGGAAATTTACACAGCAACAGATTTTCTTCTTCGATGATGATTCAGTCATCACTTTTAAGTAAGCTTAACAATTCGTCTGCTGTAATTAATATTTATAACGCAAATTATAATAACTACACTGTAAGACAGGTAGGTTTTTTAAGTGAATATGAAGATTCTGTTTTCGTATTTAAAATGCTTCCGACCATTCAGAATATTTACACAGAGTTTACAGCAGATCTTAAAAAGCATGACATTAAGGTCAGATTTGATACGAATAATTTCCGTCTCGACAGAATCGTTGAAGGAATTGAAAAAGATACTCTTGCTGGAAGAATAAGTTCACTTATTCTTTCTGTTGCTGCAAAAGTAAATTACAATACAGAATCCAAAGCTCTAAGTTATTCTGGAAGCGGTGATATTGTCCTTCCTGAGAATACGATGGGAAGTGATCTTATTCTGTCTTTTGCAATGAACGGAAATAAAAGCTTTGTCAACATTCCATACGTTAAGGCAAACGGAGAAAATGTTGACGTAAACTTTAGCGGTTCATATAAAATAAATTCAATGCAGCCGGAAGGAATTCTTTCTGTAAATAAACTGAAGCTTGAAAACGACTCAGAGATTTCGTGCGAAATGTATTTTGATCCGCTGAACAAAGGTTTTATGGCATTCTCTCCGGAAGTTATTCTCGGTGATAAAACTTTTACCGCTGCGCAGTTAAACTTTATTCCAGACCATGATGGTTTTGATATAACTTTTGATGTTTATGATTATTCACATATCGAAAAGGGTGATACAGGCTATCTGCGTATCGATGGAAACTACAGCACAAACTCAAGATTCTTCCAGTCAAATGTTATACTCGAAGGAATGTATGTAGACAGTCTTTTAAATACGGTTGCTGTTTTCCTCGGTAAAAACGAATCTGCTCTGGTAAAGGATTTTTCTCCCGTATTTAAAAATACGATTTTCTCAACATCGGCTTACATTTCTTCACTTGACGGAAATTTTTCATACAGTGTTCCGTCTGTAATCATTGCTGATACAAAAAGTGACAGTAAAATGCTCATGCTTTCGTTTGATGGAAATAAAGAAAATCTTCAGCTTTCACGGTTTGAATTTATTTTTAACGATCAGAGAATACTTGCAACGGCACATGCAGAAAGCATGTATGAAAAAGGAAATCCTCAGACAATTCTTTCCGGACAGATTGAATATAATTCCATTCCGTATGCTTTTTCAGGTCTTTTAAATAGGGACTGGATTTCAATTACGGGAGATTATGGATTTAATTTTTCTCTGATTTCTGATAAGGATACAGACAGCCTTATAGGAAGTTTTGACTTGTCGGATTTCCCTGTAAAGCTCGAATCTTCAACGCTTTCAATTGCAACAGATACTACTTTCTCATATAACGCCGGAGATAAGTTGAATCTTAATGTCTCTAAATTCTTCATTCAGTCTTATGATGGAATTTCTGATAATAATCCGTCATTTGCATTTACAGGAAATCTTGACCAGCAGGGCGCTTTTCTTCATACGATTGAATATAAAGATGCGGTTTCAAACCTTACTGGAAACGGTGCGGTTATCTGGAATTTTGAAAACGCAGATTTTATAAGTGCAAACTATGACATTAGTCTTACAGAGCCTATCTACAACGAATATGTAACTCTAAAAGGTGATATTACCAATCCGGAAAAAGTTCCGTTTACGGCAAAGAATTTTTTAAGTGATTATTATATTACAACAGAAATTGATTTAAAGGATTTCAGGACAGGACGGTTTACAGGAGATTCTCTTTCAAGTGATACTATGAATGCTCATTTAAATATTACGGGCGCTCTTTCTAATCCACTGATTTCTCTTTCCGTTCCAAACGGTAACTTTACGATTAATAAACTTCCGCTGGCTTTTTCACTCCAGGCTTCAATGGTTGATAAAGAATTTGAACTCCAGGATGGAAATATTAAATTCGGATCGACTTCAATCAGTAATATGAATGCAAAATTTTCTTTCAATGACTGGACGGGAAAATTTACAACCACGGCAGATATGGTTTTGATGAAAGAATCTGTACATGCGCCGATAACGGTTACGTTTGATAAATTGAGTGAAGAAAAAACTTCAAAGATGCCTCAATCGTTTGACATTCATGTTTCGACTCCCGGATTGACAGGGACTTTTATCAGGTCTACACAGGCGTTATGGGTTCATATTACAAAGGTAAATGAAGAATTGTTTATTTCTTCAAGTTCAAATATCGGACTTGAGGGCAGGGTTGATGAAGAAGGCCTTCTGTCATTAAGTGTTGACAATAAGATTCCGTGTAAGTTTAAAGTCAGTAAAAATACAAAGTCAAGAATTTCTGATTTGAGGATTTACGACGTTGATGTCGATCTTCCTAAGGCATTGAAGCTCATTAACTTTAAAATGGCAAAACTTTATAACGGCCGTTTAAAGGGTGAGATTTCAATTTTAGGTCCTAAAAATTTCAAGTACTTTGACGGAAATCTTTTTATTGATCAGCCGGAATTCTGCATGCCTGATTTTTTCACTGCTCATGCAAAATCTGACATCATAAATCTTCTTGTTGAGCGTGACAGAATTTACACAGAACTTACAAGGTTTAATGTAAAAAGGTCTCTGGTTGATGTAAGCGTAGACATAAGATTTAAGAAAACAGTCTTTGATAGCGTTGTTGTAATCGTCAGAACTGCAAATAATACCTATGCACCGGTAAATATTGACATGGATCAGGTTCATGTTAAAGGGAACGGTAAACTTGACCTGGAAATTGTAGTTGACTCTGATGATACTGTCGTTACCGGAAATATTACTGCAAAGGATACAAATGCAGAATTTGGAAAATCAACTTTATCAGATTTTGTTACAAGCATAAATGGCGGTAATAACGAAAACGGTTCTTCTGGCGGAATAGAAGTAAATCTTGATATAAAGATGGAAAAGCGTGTTCAGATTTTCTACGGTTCATTCTTAAGAACTCTTGTAGTTCCGGATTCTGAAATTACATTCATGTATAACTCAATGGATGACAGAATGATTTTTAACGGAGACGTTCCTGTAAAGAGTGGTGAAATTGTATATTTAAATACAAGTTTCTTTATTAAGGATGGAAGGGTTGTATTCTCTGGTGCTGACGATAATTTTGATCCGTATATTTCCCTGACTGCCGAAACAAAACAGTATGACAGCTCTAATAACGAGGTAACAGTTACCCTTACTGTTGACCATCAGCGGCTTTCTGAGTTTTCACCTAAACTTACTTCATCTCCGGCCCGCAGTGAAAAGGAAATTATGGAAATTCTGGGAAATATTGCAACCGGTAATTCAGATAACGTAGGATTTTTCATGCTTGCAACGGGTGATTATGCTTTACAGACCATGTTTGTACGTAAAATAGAAAACTCATTGCGTGATTTCTTTAATTTTGATATACTTTCACTCCGTACAATGGTTGTTCAGAATGCCTTAAAATACAGTGTTTCGAGGTCAGAAGACTCTCAGGGCATGAAAATCGGTAACTTTTTGGATGACACGACTGTTTATATAGGTAAGTACTTTGGTAAGGATCTGTATGCAGATGCTCTTTTCAGACTTTCTTATCAGGAAGGACATGAAAATGATTTGTCTACATGGCAGGGACTTGTTTTAAAACCGGAAATCGGTCTTGAAATGAATGCTCCTTTTGCCAATATCAGATGGAGTCTTGCCTCGGACTTATCGGACTTAGCAAGGAATGAAATTGTAATTATTCCTTCGCTGACACTGTCCTGGAAATTTAATTTTTAAAAACTGAATCTAAAAAAGATAACGTCAGTTTGGAGTTTAGTATGACTTGTTTTCGCAAAAATATTTTTGCTGCGATATTAATTTCTGTTTTTCTGTCAATTTTACCTGTTTTTGCACAGGAATCTGCAGAAGCGGAAGACTGGTATTTTCAAAAGACAATAACCCAGATTAATTTTGACGGTCTTTCGACAGTAAAAAAATCTGAACTGTCTGGAATTACTGCCAGTTATATTTCAAAAAAAGTTGAAGATGTAATTTATGATTTAATGGAAAGACTTTATGGTCTTGAACTTTTTGATGAACTTGATCCTGTTGCAACACATGACAGTAATGACGGTGTAATAATTACTTTTAAGGTAGTTGAGAAACCGCTTATCAAGGAAATTGTATTCAGAGGAAATAAACAGATTCGAAACCTTGCATTAAAGGATACTGTCAGAATCAAGACAAATGAAATTTATACGGATGCAAAAGCACGTGCTGATGTACGCGCAATAAGAACTCTTTATCTTGAGAAAGGTTATACAGATATTCATGTTTCTTATAAAACGGAGAAAATAGATGAAGGTATACGTGTTGTCTTTGTCATTAAAGAAGGACAACGTATAGTAGTTAAAAATATTGAATTTTCCGGTAACACTGTTTTTAAAACAAAGAAACTTAAAAGACAGATTAAAACAAAAGAAGTAAGTACTTTTAAAAAAGGTGAATTTCAGGAAGCAGTTCTTGAAAATGATAAACAGGCAATTTTAAAATATTATAAAGACCGCGGTTATTTTGATGCGCAGGTAATTGATGTAGGTAGAGAAACTGTTCATAACGACGAAGAAGATCGTGATGAACTTATTCTTACTTTCTATATTCAGGAAGGAAATCAGTATATTTTTGATGGCATTTCATTTACAGGAAATTCAATTTTCTCTTCTGAAAAGCTTCTGGAAAGAGTTTCTATTCACCCTGGAACAATTTTTAATCAGACAAAGTTTAGTGAAAATGTAATGGCAGTTGAGGATCTCTATTATGAAAACGGATATACATCTAATATATTTCAGGTTTCAGTAAACAAAGATCCTGTAAATAAAACTGTTTCTTTTGTATTGAATATTTCTGAACATGACAGAAGTCACGTAGAAAAAATTATCATTAAAGGAAATACAAAAACTAAAGAATATGTTATTTCCAGAGAAATTCCGTTTGAATCCGGAGATGTTTTTTCAAAAACGAAACTTTCTATGGGTTTAAGAAACCTTTATAACCTTCAGTTCTTTTCAAATTTAATTCCTGATATTCAGCCTGGATCAGAACCTAATCTTTTAAATGTTGTTCTTACCGTAGAAGAACAGCCTACAAACTCTGTTGAGTTTGGTGTTACATTTAGTGGTGTAACAGATCCTACAGAACTCCCGTTTGCTTTGTATGCAAAATGGTCTAATTCTAATCTGGCTGGAACAGGACGACTTCTTTCTGCAAGTACAACTCTTTCATCAACAGAGCAGTCGGTTTCTTTAGGCTATGGCCAGGACTGGATTTTCGGTCTTCCTATTTCTCTTAATGAAAGCTTTTCGATTTCGCACCAAAAGGCAAATGCATTAAGACTTAAAGTTTTGCCGGATGGTACATATGATGATGATGATTATTTTATGGAATATGAATCTTGGACAACAAGTCTTTCTTCTTCCGTAGGAAAAAGATTTATGTATGACTGGGCAATGCTTACTTTGAGTGGTGGTATTACAAACTCTTTAAAATGTTATGTTTATGATGAAGATATTTATACACCGCTTGATACTCAGATTGATGAATATTCTAACAGATGGGGACTTATAAACTCTATCTGGGTTAAAGCATCTCTCGATGGCCGTGACATAAACTGGGACCCTTCAAGCGGATGGTTTGCAAGTCAGCAGATTGGCTGGTATGGTTTAACTCCTTGGGAAACAGACTTTTATGCAAGATTTGATACAAAGCTTGAAGCATACTGGACATTATTTAATGTTCAGCTTTCTGATACATATAACTTGAAGATGGTTCTTGCAGCCCTTACGTCTTTCTCTTTCCAGGAGCCTGCACCAGGATCTTCAGTAAGTGATTCAAACAAGCTTTATATTGACGGTATGTTTACAGCACGCGGATGGAATAAAATCTACAATAAAGTAAAGGGAAGGGCTCTCTGGTCTAATAATATAGAACTTCGTGTTCCTGTTGTTCCCGGAATTCTCGCTGTTGACGGTTTCTTTGATGCGGCACTTATTTCAGAGGATTTGGGAAGCATGATTACAAGTCCTGACATTGAAGACTTCTACTTTAGTTTTGGACCTGACCTTCGTGTTCTTATGCCGCAGTTCCCGATGAGATTTATGCTGGCTAATACGTTTAAAATTACAGATGGTAAAGTTGACTGGCGGGATACTATGAAATTTGTATTCTCAATCAACCTTGTAAATAAATAGTCTTTTAATATTTTCTGGAGGTTTTTTAATGAAGAACTTTAAAAGAACAGCATTAGTTTTGAGTTTATCGTTTATTGCTATGGCTGTAATGTCTGCCCAGCAGCATATTACAAATTTTGGTATCGTTGATACAAACAGAGTTTATGAACACTTTTTCAAAAGTTCATCTGCAATAAAAGTTTATGAACAGAAAAAAAGTGAAATGCAGAAAGAAGTTAATAAAAAAACTCAGGAACTTCGAAACTTAAAAGAAAAAAAAGATCAGTGTGATGAACTTGGTGATACAGATGGAGCTGCAAAAATTGCTGCTCAGATTAAAGAAAAAACTGAGTATTTAAAAGATTATACTTCAACAAAAAATCTCGAACTTCAGAATCTTAAGAAATCTTTGACAGAATCAAATGATTTTTATATCAAACTTTCTAAAGTTATTAAAAAGGTAGCAGAAAATGAAGGTTTAAGCATGGTTTTAAGCCTTCAGGGAGAAAGTGCAATTCTCTGGTATAGCCCGTCAGTTGATATTACTGATAAGGTTATCAAAGAATTGGAAAAATAAGTTATGGCTGAAACAGTGCGTATGACTCCTCTCATGGAGCAATACGCAAATATTAAAAAGCAGTACACGGATGAAGTCCTCTTTTTTAGACTCGGCGATTTTTATGAAATGTTTAATGAAGATGCAGTCGAGGTTTCGCGTCTTTTAAATCTTACTTTGACACACAGGGCTGACAGTCCTATGTGTGGAGTTCCGTATCACGCTGCAAAAATCTATATTGCGCGTCTTCTTCGTTTCGGTAAAAAAATAGCAATCTGTGAGCAGGTAGGAGAAATCTCTCCTGGCGGTGGATTAACAGAAAGAAAAGTTATAGAAATAATAACTCCCGGAACAGCAGTAGATTCTGAATATCTTGATCAGACAACAAACAGTTTTCTCTGCAGTCTTTGTGTAGTTCATGGAAAGGCAGGTTTTGCTTATATAGATGTTACCACTTCTGAGTTTAAGGCGACAAGCTGGAATGCTTCAGAAATGGCAGATTATTTTTCTAAAGAGCTTGGCCGCTGCAATCCAAAAGAAATCCTTTTGCCGTTATCTTTAAAGGAAAATTCTGTTATAAAGACTACGCTTGAACATAATCCTGCAATTTCTGTTTCTTATTATCCTGACTGGCATTTTAATCCTGAAAATTCATTTAAGCGTCTTACAAAACAGTTCAATACTGTAAATTTAAATTCATTCGGACTTACAGAGCAGTCCAGTGAAGTTGTTAGCGCTGGATTTCTTCTTGAATATCTTGAAAAAACAACCAATACAGAAGTTCCTCATGTAAAAACAATAAAAGTATATCATGACACTGAATATGTAATCATTGATGAAGCTACAAGGCGGAATCTTGAAATAATTTACAATCTCCGTGACGGCTCAACACAGTATTCTCTTTTAGACTGTGTTAATTATACACAGACGGCTATGGGAAACCGTCTTATCAGAAGCTGGCTTTTATCTCCATTGTGCGATATAAAAAAAATTGCCCAGCGCCAGAATCATGTTGAACTATTGCAAAAAAATCCTGACATTTTAAAACAGATAAGGGAATATTTAGGTTCAATTTTAGATATTGAACGACTTGCAGGCCGCATTGCAATGCAGAGGGCTCACGCGAAAGACCTTCAGGCATTGAGGGCCAGCATTGATTCTTGGATAAAGGTAAGAAATATAATCAATAATTATGATTTTGCTCTGGTGAATCTTGATGATGCCCAGTTTATTTCTGATTTGATTTTTAAATCCATTCACGAGGATCCTGCAACTTCAATTACAGAAGGAAGGATTATAAAGCGTGGCTGGTCAAAAGAGCTTGATCATTATTATGACGTTCAGTCTAACTTTAATAAAATTCTTGATGAATATCTTGAAGAAGAAAAAGCTAAAACAGGAATTCAGAATTTAAAGATAAAGCATAATTCTGCATCGGGTTATGTACTTGAAGTAACAAAAGGAAAACTCGGTTCTGTTCCGGAACATTTTATCATGAGACGTTCTCTTATGAATGCAGAGCGTTATACTACGGAAAAGCTTCAGGAGCTTGAACAGGAATTAAATACAGCATCATCAAACATTATAGAAACCGAAAAGAATCTTTTTATAGAAATAAGAAATAAACTTGCAGAATATGTTCCGTATCTTATGAGTTTAAGTCATGAAGTTTCTTATGTTGATGTAATCTGTTCTTTTGCTCATGCTGCTGTTTTAAATAAATGGATTAAACCTGATGTAGATGAATCTTATGACTTTGACATTAAAGAAGGAAGACATCCGGTTGTTGAAAAACATCTTCCGAAAGGTGAGTTTGTTCCGAACGATATTAAAATTGATGCAGAAGAAGACAGTGTTTGTTTTGCCCTTATTACAGGACCTAATATGGCTGGAAAATCAACTTATTTAAGACAGAGCGCGTTGATAACGCTTCTGGCACAGACCGGTTCATTTGTTCCTGCAAAAAGTGCTCATATCGGTTATGTTGATAAGATATTCTGTCGTGTTGGTGCAAGTGATAATCTTGCCCGCGGTGAATCTACTTTTTTAGTTGAAATGTCGGAGACTGCTTTGATTTTAAAGACGAGTACAAGACGGTCTCTTGTCATTATGGATGAAGTAGGGCGGGGAACTTCGACAGAAGACGGTCTTTCGATTGCATGGGCTGTAAGTGAATATCTTTTGAACACTATAAAATCCCGAACTCTTTTTGCAACTCATTATCACGAGCTAACACGTCTTGATCATAAAAATTTAAAGCTTCTATGCATGCAGGTAAAAGAAACTTCGGGAACGGTTATCTTTTTAAGAAAAATAATGGAAGGGGCTGCAGAAAATTCATATGGAATTCATGTAGCAGGACTTGCAGGAATTCCTTCAAGTGTAATTGAGCGTGCAAAAGAAATCCTCAGTCAGATTCAGGATAAGGCAGAAGAACATCCAATTTTAATTGACAGTACATCTTGTGACAGGGAATCTGTAACAGAGGAAAATATAATTTCTCAAAACAAGAATGTGCCTTTAACACAGACAGAGTTTAAATCTCCCGGACTGTTCAGCGATGAAGAGATAATTCTTGATGAAATTCTTTCATGTGATACGGATAATATTACTCCGGTAAACGCCCTTACTTTGATCGCCCGCTGGAAAAAATCACTTTCGGGCAGATAACCTGAAATTTGCTTAAAGCTTGCAATTAACAAACACTGAATTTTATTAATTTTTCTTTCATTTTCCAAATTTTTTTTATTAAAACTCATATCTTATTTTTATGGAAATCTCTGACAAAATTTATATCGCAGTTCAGAATGTGCTTTCGTTTCTTACAGGCGGAACTGAATGTATTTCGTGCGGAAAAAAAACTTATGCCCTTCCTCTCTGTAAAGAATGCAGAAATGAGTTTTTGACTGTTACGCCTTTTAAAAGTGAAGAAAGATGTTCTGTCTGTGGCAAGGAACTCGTTTCTGAAATTGGAAAGTGTTCTGAATGCAACGAAGAAAGTGAAAGATTTCTTGATGCTCTGTTTCCTATTCATATGTACAGACTGTGGAAAAAAGATCTTCTTTTTGCGTGGAAATCACAGGGGCAGAGAAGTCTTTCTCTTTTTTTTGCATCTGTTGTAAAAGCTGCAATAGATTTATTAAAAGACTGCTCTGTTGAATTTGATTCGATAATTCCTGTCCCTCCCAGACCTGGAAAGATAAAAAAAAAGGGATGGGATCAGGTCGATGAACTTGTAAAAATCCTTGAAAAAAAATTCAGTTTAAAGGCTGAATATGTTTTAGAAAGGGTTTCTTCTGTTGAACAGAAGTCTCTTAATAAAGGAGAAAGAAAAGGGAGCCTCGGGGCTAAATACCAGTTAAAAAGCGGTGCTGAACTCAATGCAAAACGCTGCCTTATACTGGATGATGTCATTACAACAGGTTCTACAATGGAAAAATGTGCAAAATTATTAAAAAAAGCAGGCGCAGAGGAGGTGTTCGGGTTATCACTTTTTATGGTCGACTAGATTGCTAATTGTTGCAAAATGATGAATTTGGCATTATAATGATAGAATAGTAATCAATGCTTACTTTTTTGGAGGGCT
Organism: Treponema sp.; assembly: GCA_017553635.1. Taxonomy (GTDB): domain Bacteria; phylum Spirochaetota; class Spirochaetia; order Treponematales; family Treponemataceae; genus Treponema_D. The sequence continues at coordinate 19,561 of JAFZKN010000008.1, forward strand.
TATGGTGGCAGGTAACGATTCGCAGTATCAGTTGGTAACATTCCAGCTGGGAGAAGAACTTTACGGTGTGGATATTATGGATGTTAAGGAAATTGTAAAAATTCAACCGGTACGTCCTATTCCCAATGCGCCATATTATGTCGAAGGAATTTTTAATCTTAGAAAGGAAATTATTCCGATTATAAATTTACATAAAAGATTCAGACTTCAGAAAGCTGTTTTAGATGATGATGACGAATATGAAGGCGGCTTTATAATCTTAAATATCGACAATAACAAGATCGGTGTAATAATTGACCGTATTGCACGTGTTGTTTCTGTTAGTTCTGGTGATGTAAAAGCGCCACCTCAGATGCTCAGCGGTATCGGAACTGAATATATTCAGGGAGTTATCAGACAGGAGTCAGGTGGATATCTTATTATGCTCGACATCCGAAAATTATTTAATGCAAAAGAATTACAGAATATCATTGATATGAAATAAACTAAATTAACAGGTAAAAAATGATTCAGACATTTAGTTCGACTATTCGCAGACGTGAAATGGATGCAGTTTTGACATGCATGGTGGATGAAAAGATTGGTCCAGGTGAAATTAATGCGCGTTTTATTCAGAGTGTGAAAGAATTTTTTGGTTGTGCAGGTGCTCTGGCTTTAAGAAGTCCTGATATCGGTGTTAAATATGCACTGATGGCATGTGGGATTCCTGAAGGCAGTAAGATTATGATTTCTGCGCTGGCTCCTTACTGGCAGTTGTTTGCGGTAAAGCAGTCAGGTTATGAACCGTTGATTCTTGATGTTGATCCTTTAACTTCTTGTGTTACTCCAGAAATTGTTGAGCAGGGAATTAAGGACGGCGGAAGACTTCTTATTTTACATGAAAGCCTTGGTGTTCTTCCTGATATTGAAGGAATAATTGGATTGGGCATTCCGGTGATTGAAGATGTTTCTCAGAGTGCTGGTGCCATGATTGTAGAAAAAGAAGAGGGCGGAGATCAGAACCAGAAAAAGAATGAAGAACAGAATCAGGAAATAAAAGGAAAAAAAGCCGGTTCGTTCGGTGTGTTCAGTATATGTGCTCTTGAAGAACATGATATTATTACTTCTGGAGGTGGTGCAATTCTGATGGCTCCTGGAAGAAGGGAATGGCCTGTATTGAAACAGCTCACAGAAAATATGCCTGGAATTCAGATGCTGCCGGATATTAATGCTGCGCTGGGTTTGGTTCAATTAAAGGAATACAAACGGAACGAACAGGTAAGAAAGGAAATTTTTAATCTTTATAACAGATCTATTATGGTTGGGAAAAATAAGACTTTTGTCCGTGATCTTGATTACGGTTCAGCGGCTTATTCATTTCCGGTAATCCTTAACAGTGGTTTTAAAGATGTTAAGCAGTATACTTCAAAAAAAGATATAGAAATTGTAAGTGCTTTTTCAGACAGCGTTATCGGAGTGCTTGAAAAGTTAAAGGAAAATCTTCTTGAAGAAGAAAAACTTCCTTATGACTGTTCAGCTTGTAAAAATGCGAAATCTTTATATTTGAGGACTGCTCTTTTCCCGTTGTACCCGAGACTTTCCAGATCGCAGATTGATAAAATTGCAAAAGTGTTAGGTACTTTGCCGTAAGGATTTTGACAGGATGACAGATGGAAAATTGTCTTATTGTAGTAAATACATATAAAGAAGAATCTCAGGAACTGGCTAAAAAGATTAAGAAGTTTTTAGATGGTAAAAAAATTTTATCTTCGTTTTATGAGTTTAATGGTTTTTCAGATGTATATCCTTTTACAGGCTTTGATTTTGTAATTACACTTGGCGGAGACGGAACGGTTTTGTTTGCATCCAGAGGATGTGCGGAACTTCAGATTCCTGTTTTCCCGATAAATTTAGGTCAGTTTGGTTTTATTGCCGGTATTCAGAAGGAAGAATGGAAAAAATCATTATCCGATTTTCTTGATAATAAAATTCCTGTAATTAAAAGAAGCTTGCTTTCATACAGAGTAGAAAGAAATAATGAAGAGATTATTTCCGGATGCAGCTTAAATGATATTGTAGTAAGCGCACAGACTGCAGTTCATGTAATTGCACTTGATTTGGCATGTAATGATATTTCACTTGGTCAGTGTAAGGCAGATGGTATAATTGTTGCAACCTCAACAGGTTCAACTGCATATTCTGCTTCTGCCGGTGGACCTATTGTAGATCCTGAACTGGATGCAATGGTATTAACACCTGTTAATCCGTTTTCACTTTCAATGCGCCCGCTTGTTATAAATTCAAATTCGGAACTCAGAGTAAGGATTATACCGTCTAGAGAAAAGAATATCAGTTTAACTATAGACGGACAAAAACCATATGTGCTTATCGACAATGATGTAGTAAAAATTACTAAGCTTAAAAATGATGCGCTTCTTGTCGGAACTACAAAAGAAAATTTTTATAATGCATTGCGTTTTAAGTTAAACTGGTCTGGAGAACCTCATGCTTGAAGATCTTACAATAAAAAATTTTGCACTGATTGACAGCGTAAGTATAGAGTTTAATAAAGGTTTTACTGTTCTCACTGGTGAAACAGGTGCCGGAAAATCTATTTTAATCGGGGCTCTTTCTTTTCTTCTTGGAGGAAAAGCGAGTGTAGATCAGATTAGAACCGGAACATCTGAAGCAAGCGTAACAGGAACTTTTTTACTTCCACCAGTTAATGCTCTGGATAATCTTGCGGTAAAAGAAAATGGTGAAGGTGAAGCAGAAGTCAGAACTGCAAGACAGTGGCTGAAAATACATTCGATTGAAAGCGAAGATGACAGAATTATTTTAAGAAGGTATATAAGAGATAACGGAAAGACTGCTGCATGGATTGGCGGGACTCCTGTAACAAGAGCAGATTTACAGAGTTTTTGTTTTTTCCTTGTAGACATTCACGGTCAGCACGAGCATCAGTCACTTTTAAAGGTTCCTGAACATAGAAAATATCTTGATTCTTATGCAGGGCTTACAGAAGCTGTTGCAAAGTTTACGGAAAGATACGCAGTTCTTGTTGAAAAGAGAAAGACACTTGCAGCTTTAAATACATCTGATAAAGAAAAAAATCAGAAAATAGATTTACTGACTTTCGCAATTAATGAAATTGAAAGTGCAAAATTAAAACCGGAAGAAGATATAGAACTTGAGGCAGAGCAGAGTAAATTAAGCTCATTCGAAAAACTTTATTCAGAAGTTGAAACGATTTCTGAACTCCTTTCGAGTGACAGCGGTTCTGGAATAGTTGAAATGTGCAAAAAACTTCGTTCTGCTTCTGACAGGGCTTTTAATCTTGACAGTACGCTTAAAGAAACGGATTCACGTATTGAAAATGTTTTTTATGAAGTAAACGATATTGCATCAGAAATAAAGAATTATTCACGGGGTCTTGTATTTGATCCTGAACGTCTTGCGTTTGTTCAGGACAGGCTTAGTCTGATTTATAATCTCAAGAAAAAATACTGTTCAAATCCGAACGCTTCGATGAAGGAACTTTTTGCATATCTTGAAGATTCAAAGAATAAACTGGAGTCATTATCAAATTCAACACAGAATATAGAAAATCTTTCAAAACAGGTTTCGGAAATTGAAAAGGAAGTATATAAAGCTGCAAAGGAAATCTCTTCGGTAAGGCTTAATGCTTCAAAAAAAATGTCTTTAGCGGTTGAAGAAATCCTTCAGAATCTTGGAATGAAGGGTTCGAAGTTTGCTGTAAGCATTCAGGAAAAGCCGGGAACAGAGGTTGTTCAAAAATGCGGCCCATATGGAATGGACAATATTGAATTTCTTATCAGCGCAAACCCTGGAAGTCCTCTTCTGCCTCTTGCTAAAATTGCATCCGGAGGTGAACTTTCGAGGGTCATGCTTGCCCTTAAGACGGTGTTTGCTGAGGGTGAAGGCGTTCCTACCATGATTTTTGACGAAATTGATACTGGAATTGGTGGTGAAGTTGCTGTAAATGTCGGAAGTCACATTAAAAAACTCGCAAAAACAAGGCAGATTTTCTGTATTACACACCTTGCAAGCATTGCAGTGTATGCAGATAACCAGATTAAGATTCAGAAGGGCGTGAATAATTCAACTACAAGCACGACGGTAAATCCGATATCTGGAAAAGAGAGGGTTGAAGAGATTGCCAGAATGCTTTCCGGGGATTCGGCGAGTCCAGAGTCTTTGAAGCATGCACAGGCAATGCTGGAAAAATTTGCGTGATTTTACCATTCAATGATACAATATTATTATGGGGGCCAGGATGGCAAAGATTACAGAAGAAGATCGTGAACAGTTTGCTTTAGAAGCAGACCATTATAAAAAGACTATTGATGAATCCCTTGAAAAAGAAAAAAACATGCTTACTGTCATGAAGTCTGATTCTGTGGGGGTTGAATATAAAAAACTCATTCTTGCAGAAGAAATGATTTATGTTGCTACATTATACATTCAGATTAACGGCAGTTCCCTTAAAATTCTCCATGTCAAAAATAACGATGCGTTAAATGATGCTAGAAAAATTCTCTATAAGGCAATCATTTATCTTGAAGAAATTGTAACTAATTCGATTAATATCGCATATTCTGAACTTGCAGATAAAATGGAAGCAATTCAAAATACTCCCGTTCAGAAAAGATATCAGCTTATGCAGAAGCTGGGGCTTGCAATTCAGATGGTAATCGATGGTTTTGGAGATAACAGTAAGTGGAAATGGTCTTTTGTTGAACTTCAGGGAAGATTTGCTGTTGTTGCAAAAAATCTGATTGATATGAAGACTGCGGTAAAAGACTATTTTGATCCGAATTCACCAAATTATGATGCAACTGTACTTTATATAAGGCTTGTTAGAAAGCTTATTGACGATTCTGCAACTGCATACAGAGACCGTTATGAACTTTCGACAAGACGTATTGATGATATTAACGCCGGAATAAACTTTCTTCTTGCCAGCAGAAGAATTGCTGTTGCACTTGGAAGTTCTGATGATGCAGAAGAAATTAAAAAGAAGGCTGTTACATGGAAAAAACTTATGGAAGCTGACCAGAAAGCTGGAAAGAGTAACTGATAAGAAACAGGCGACTGATGAAAAAAAAGTTTTTAATTATTTTTTTATTATTTTTAAGTTCAGCTTTAATCTTTTCTAAGGGCGGTTCGAAAGAACATGTGATTACGGTAAAATTAATTACAGATGAAACTGGAATTGATGACAAGTCTTTTAATGCTGCTGCATGGAGAGGAATCTTAGATTATTACAATGATACTTGGAATAATCAGAAGAACCGTGGAAAATATTATGATGTAATTACATGTAGAAATCAGGAACAGGCTCTGGAAATTTTAAAAAAGGTTTCTCAAGAAGGCATTGATTTGATTATTGCAACCGGTTTTAATTTTGCTGAATCTATTTCAAATGTAGCCGAATTATATCCAGAACAGAAATTTGTCATAATCGATACAAATTCAGTTAATAAACCTAATGTAATGCAGTTTATTTTTCATGAAGAAGAAGGTTCCTATCTTGTCGGAGTTGCCGCCGCATTGCAGGCAAAAGAAGAAGGAAATAAAAATCCTAAATTCGGTTTTATAGGTGGAATTCCTGGTGGAACGATTACTAAATTTGAGATGGGATATATTCAGGGAATCAAATCTGTTTTTCCTAATGCAGAAATAGTTGATTTTTATGTGAACGGATGGAATAAAAAAATTATCGCAAAAGAACAGGCAAGAAAAATGTATGACTCGGGTGTTTATGCAATTTTCTGTGCAGCAGGTGAGTCTGGGACTGGTGTCATTCAGGAAGCGAAAGAACGTCAGCTTAGAGGAGTTAAGGTCTGGGCAATTGGTGTTGATTCAGATCAGTATGTAGAAGGAATCTATTCAGGAACGAAATCTGCCGTGTTAACCTCCATGATAAAGGGCGTTGATCAAGCTTCAAAAACTGCGTTGATGTATGTTGAACAGAAATCCTTTATTAAAGGAACTGTAGTTCTTTCTTTAAAGGAAAAGGGTGTTGATTTTGCAAAGTCAAACCCGGATTTAAAACCTTCTGTAATAAAGCAGACTGAAAAAATAAAACAGGATATATCTTCTGGAAAGATAAAAATATACTCTACTTACAGTACGGCACGAAGGGCTGGAATTGCCCCTGCCGGGCTTGGCGCAAAAGATAATTAAAATGTTGAATAAAAAACTTGTGTTGAAAATATTTGAAGCGTTTTCTATAGAGCGGTGGAACGATCTTATCCGGCCTTTTGATTTAATTGAAATGGATAAGGCTGCAGAAAAAATGGTCCTCGTATATATTCTGGGAAAATTTGAAGAAAATGCAGGGCGTAGAATTAACTGGACATGGCTTATAAATGCTTCGTTTTTTGACCTTTTAAAAAAGATTGCTCTCTGTGATATTAAAGCACCTGTTCAGGCTTTGATTAAACAGGAATATCCGTCAGAATATATGCGCCTTAATGAATGGGTTTTAAATCAGTATAAGCCGCTTATCGATGATGATGACCTTTTTAAGAAATTTACGATTTATGTTGGACAGAAGGCGGGGTCAATTCCAGTGCCGGAAGAAGACAGCCTTACTTTTCACGTCTACCAGGCTGCGCATAAGTATTCGACTATGCGTGAACTTGAAATGATCAAACCTGTAAACGAAGAACAGCGGCTTACAAAGATTGAAAAGGAACTTAATAAAGATATACAGAGATTTCTTGATTTGAGAGGGCTTCAGCTTTTGACGACAAAACAGAGACCGTATGAGTTTCTTTTGAAGACTGAACAGCTAAGGTTTCAGAGAAGATGGAATCAGACTCCGCGTATTCCAAATACGAGTGTACTCGGACACAGTTATTTTGTTGCGATTCTTTCATTCCTCCTTTCAAGACAGAACGGTTCATCTCCATGTGAAAAACGTATTTTCAATAATTTTTTCTGTTCACTTTTCCATGATCTTCCTGAAGCAGTTACACGAGACATTATAAGCCCCGTTAAGCAGGCAACCGATGAGCTTCCAAGCATTGTAAAGCACATCGAAGATGAAATTGTAAATAAAGAACTTGTTCCGCTTATGGAAGATTTTTATAAAGCTGAACTTATGTATTTTACCAACGACGAATTTGAAAACAGAATTTTTTGTGACGGTAAAGTTGAATTTACTGAATTTGATAAATTAAATTCAGTATATAATGAGAATGAATATAATCCGGTTGATGGGAAACTTGTAAGGCTTTGCGATCATGCATCGGCTTTACTTGAAGCAGATATTTCGATAAAACATGGAATTACTTCGGTACATCTTGAAGTCGGACGAACGAATATTCTTTCGATTTATCCTGAAGATAAAGTTATAAATGGAATTAATGCTTACAGACTTTTTGAAAATCTGGTTGAGTAAGGGTGGAAGAGATAATGGCAGAAAGATTAAGTGGAATTTTATTACATCCTACATCATTCTCTGATGTTCCAGGAATCGGGACAATCGGGAAAAAAGCATTTGAATTTGTTGATTGGTTAAAAAAAGCAAATCAGAGTTTGTGGCAGATTCTTCCGCTTGGTCCAACAGGTTACGGAGATTCTCCCTATGCCTCGTTCAGTACATATGCTGGAAATCCGCTTATGATAGATCTTAATCTACTTGTAGAAAAAGGATGGGCAGATAAAAAAGATATTGTTTCTGCTGATTATATTAAGAATGAAGGTGATGTTGATTTTGGAAGCGTTGTATGGTGGAAGCTTCCTGTTTTAAATAAATGTGCTGAGTATTTTCTTGAAAACTGCAGTAAAGATGACAGAGTACGGTACGAAGCATTTAAAAACGACAGCTCGGCATGGCTTGACAGTTATTCTGCTTTTATGAGTATCAAGGCTGTTTATGATAAAAAAGCACAGGATGAAAAACTTTCAGGAATAAAAACTGTATGGTTTAATTACTGGCCGGAAGATCTTGCTTTATGTAAAGCAGAATCTGTTTCGAAATGGAAAACTGAACATGTTAAAGAAATAGAACTTATTAAAGTAATTCAGTTTTTCTTTTTTACACAATGGAAAGAATTAAAAGAATATGCAAATGATAATGGAATTTCCATAATAGGTGATATCCCGATTTTTGTTGCAGCAGATTCCTGTGATGTATGGTCAAACCAAAAGTATTTTCAGCTTGATGAAAAAGGAGTTCCAGAATCAGTTGCCGGGGTTCCTCCAGATTATTTTAGTGCGACAGGTCAGCTCTGGGGAAATCCTCTTTATGACTTTGATGCAATGAAAAAAAACGGCTACAAGTGGTGGGTAGATAGAATTAAGCATATACTGACACTTGTGGATTACGTAAGAATAGATCACTTCCGTGGATTTGAAGCATACTGGTCAATTCCGTTCGGTTCGGAAACTGCCATTAACGGTAAATGGGTTGACGGACCTAAAAATGATCTGTTTAATGAAATTGAAAAGCAGCTTGGGAAAATTCCTGTTATTGCAGAGGACCTGGGAGTAATAACTGATGGTGTAAAAAAACTCCGTGATGATTTTAATTTTCCTGGAATGAAGGTGCTTCAGTTTGCGTTCAATACAGATGAAGCAAAGCAGAATGGAATGGTTAATCCATTCCTTCCGCATAATTATATCAGTAACTGCATAGTTTATACGGGTACGCATGACAACGAAACGATGCAGGGCTGGCTTGAAAATTCATCAGAAGAGCAGCTTACACTTGTTGCACAGTATGTGACAGGAGAAAAGCTCGATTCTGAAAAGGCAAAGGAGCTTTGTAATAACAAGAAGCTTTGCAGAATGCTTTTAAAAACTGCAATGGCTTCAAATGCCGATATGGTTGTTTTTCCTGTTCAGGATCTTTTCGCTATAGGAAATTCCGGCAGGATGAATGAACCGAGTACGGTTGGTAAAAATTGGAAATGGAGATTTGATACCAGTTTATTAACAGACGAAAAAGCAGGAGAGTTAGCGTTTTTATCTGAATTATTTGCAAGAAATCTTAGTGAAAAGTAATTTTTCAAAAGGAATTCTTATGCTGGATTTGAAAAAGAAAGAGAGTATACGGCATGGAACTGTTTTCTTTCCGATACAGTATTATTGGAATGATACTACTTCCCCGTTGTACAAGCTGCCTGTTCACTGGCACATTGATTACGAAATCATACATGTCATTGACGGAACTTTTAACTTTCTCTTAGGAAACGAAAAAGTTATTTTAAACAAAGATGATTACTGTGTAGTTCAGGATGGTGTTTTGCATGGAGATGGAGAAGAGATACTTCCATGTTCGTATGAGTCACTTGTTTTTGATTTTAATATTCTGCGCAATAAGTATTATTCACAGGATTTGTTTCTGCATAATATTGCAGAACATAAGGTAATTTTGAATAAAATAATTCATATTGATGATATGCTTATTAAACAGACTATGGACAGATTGTTTGAGACAATGCGTTCAAAAGATGCAGGTTTTGAACTTTTGACAGTAGGAATGATACAGTGCTTTTTCGGATATATTCAGAATAAGCAGTTTTTCTCACGTGATGAGAAAATTATTGCAGAACGCAATACAAAAGGATTCCTTCTTCAGAATGTATTCGGGTTTATCGAAAACAATTATGAAAAACAGATTACACTTGAGATGCTTGCTGCAATTATCGGTGTAAGTCCTAAGTATTTCTGCCGTATTTTTCATGAATTTACAAAGAGGTCTCCGATAGATTATCTTAATGCGTACAGAATTGACAGAGCATGTAATTTGATTATGACTACAGATAAATCTATGAATCAGATTGCAAAAGAATGTGGTTTTAATGACACAAGTTATTACATAAAAATATTTAAAAAATACAAAGGGACAACTCCATTAAAGTATAAAGCCTTTAATCATGATACTGCTCCAAATGGAAGTCTCTTTTTTAATCATGAAAAATATTTTCAGGTTTCACCGTATGGTAAAAATTAGGACATTCTTCGAACTCTTTTTCACTTTTTTTAAAATCGGTTTCTGTACGTTCGGGGGCGGACTTTCGATGCTCCCGATCCTTGACAGGGAACTTGCAGATAATAAAAAGTGGCTTACTTCTGAAGAACTGATGGACTATTATGCAATCGGACAGTCAACTCCTGGAATTATTGCAGTAAACGTTGCAACCTTCTGCGGTTACAAAAGATCAGGAATTGCAGGCGGAATAATTGCAACTTTGGGAATTGTATGTCCATCCATAATTGTCATTACACTGATTGCTCATTTAATAAATTCGTTTAACGAAATTGTTTATGTAAAAAAAGCCCTCATGGGAATTAACGCAGCAGTTGCCGCAAACCTTACTTTTGCGTTTTTTAACCTTACAAAAAAGGCTGTTAAAAACCTTCTCGGAATTGTCATTTTTGTTCTTGCCTTTGTAAGCGTTTACTTTTTTAAAGTTGAAATCTTTATAATAGTTCTTGTTAGCATCGCTATCGGTGTGTCACTTTACTATATAAAAAAGCAGGATAAGGGAGAAGAAAAATGAATCAGGTTTCTCTTTTAGAATTGTTTTTAATTTTCTTTTATATCGGAACCTTTACAATTGGCGGCGGTCTTGTTGCAATTTCGATGATGAAGCAGCTTATTGTTGACCGCGGGCTTATGGATGCAGAAACTTTTGTAAATATGGTTGCGGTTTCAGAAAGCACGCCGGGCCCAATTGGCATTAACATGGCAACTTATATCGGGAATCAGTTTTACGGTATTCCAGGCGGAATCGTAACTACAGCCGGACAGGTTCTTCCAAGTCTTATATGTATTCTCATAATTGCAAGGCTTTTTGCAAAATTTCATGAAAAACCTGTTGTAAATTCTGCTTTTTTAACTTTAAGACCGGCTACTGCAGGGCTTGTTCTGATTGCAACACTTCAAATTCTTGAAGTTGCTTTATTTAATGTTCCTTTAACGTTTACGGCTCTTTCTTCTACACCTGTTACAGAGATTTTCAGATGGAAAAGCATGATTGTTTATGGAATTTCACTTGTCCTGCTTTTTAAATTTAAAGTTCATCCTTTATGGCTTGTTTTTACAGGCGCAGTTTTTGGTATATTATTTTTGTGAAAATTGTGATAAAATATATATAATAATTACTATTTCAATCTTTTGGAGGAAAAAATGAAACCTACACTTTTAGTATTAGCCGCAGGAATGGGAAGCAGATATGGCGGAGTTAAACAGATTGATGCAGTAGGACAGAATGGAGAATGCCTTTTAGACTTTGCAAACTTTGATGCTAAAAAAAGCGGATTCGGTAATGTTGTATTTATAATCAGAAAAGATATAGAAAAAGACTTCAGGGAAAAACTTTTTGACAGAGTAGCAGCAAACTTTGATGCAGATTATGTATTTCAGTCAAGGGAAAGCCTTTTAACTCAGGAAGAAATTGCAAAAACTGCAGAAAGAAAAAAGCCATGGGGAACTGTTCACGCTGTTTTATGTGCAGAAGAAAAAATAAAGGCTCCGTTTGCTGTAATAAATTCTGATGACTATTATGGAAGGGAAGCATTTGCAACTCTCGGAAACTATCTTTCTGGAATTTCAAATGATTCAACAGAACATGCAATGGTAGGCTATGTTCTTGATAAAACAATGAGTAAAAACGGTTCTGTATCGCGTGGTGTCTGTACAGTAAATGACGGATATCTTGCAGGAATCGTAGAAAATACAAAAATCAGTTACAGCGGTGACGGAATTATAAGTGACCTTAACGGGCAGATTATTAATCTTACAGGAAAGGAATGGGTCAGCATGAACCTCTTTGGTTTTACTCCAAAGGCTTTTGAAGGATTTCATGAATACTGGGAAAACTTTAAAAAAGAAGGACTTTACACAGAAAAGCAGGAAGCTCTTCTCCCGGTTGCAGCAAGTGAAATCGTTACAAAAGGCGAGGGAAAAATCAAATTCTTTACTTCTACAGAAAGCTGGTTTGGTATGACATACCCGGAAGACCGCGAAGTTGTAAAACAGGAAATCATCAACAAGATTAAAAGCGGTTATTATCCTGAAAAGCTCTGGGATAAATAAAATTCTTCTGAGTAATTTTGGATCTGTATGTTAAAGCTTAATCCCATCAAATCAGAAAAAATCTGGGGTTATGAAAACTGGATCGCATCCGTTTATCCTTCTTCATGCCATGAAGAGCTTGTAAACGAATGCGGCAGTGATTACCCGCTTTTAATAAAAGTAATTCAGGCAGATGATACTCTTTCTGTTCAGGTGCATCCGGATGATAAGGCCGCATTTGAGCTTGAAGGTGAGGGCTTCTGCGGAAAAACTGAATGCTGGTATGTTTTAGAAAGCGAGCCGGGATCAAAGCTTGTCTCCGGTTTAAAACCCGGATTTAATAAAGACTATTTTAAAGACGACCTTGAAAAAGCAGTAAAAGACAATACTCTCGAAAATTACCTTAACTTTGTTACAGTACAAAAGGGTGACTTTATCTTTATTCCATCCGGAACAGTACATGCAATAGGCGGCGGCTTAAGGCTTTTAGAAGTCCAGCAGTCATGTGACTTAACATACAGGCTTTATGACTGGGGTCGTCCCCGGGAAGTTCATATAGAAAAAGGACTTTCTGTAATTAAAGCAGAAACTCCAGAGCCACAAAAACCGTTTGCAGGAAAGTTTAAATGCAATTATTTTTCTCTTGAACAAAAGAAAGTCGAAGACATTTTTGATTTTGAATGCCCGGAGGGAAATAAAAGCTCTGACTGGAAAATGATTTTTGTGCTTGAAGGAAACGGTTCTGTTAAAAATGCGGAAGACAAAAAATATGATTTTACAAAAGAAGATTTATTTGCAGTAAAGCCCGGTGAAAAGGTGAGCTTTTGCGGAAAGTCACTTCTTATGATTATCAGCAGCTTTTGAGATGTAATATTCTTTTTTTACTTTATAAAGTGATTCATCGGCATACTGCATGAGTTCATTTAAATCTGATTTTGTTTTATCGTAAACCGTATAGCCGAGACTTATAGAAAGTTCAAATGGATACTTGTTATCTTTGTTCCACTTGGAACATGCATTGTTAATATTATTCTTAATTCGTGAAACAACTCTTTCTTTTAATCCCGGGGCGAGGATACAGAATTCGTCGCCACCGATTCTTGCAATTATATCAGTAGAACGGAATATGGATCTTAATATCTGTGCTTCTGCCTTTATTGCAATGTCACCTGAGTCATGCCCGTATGTATCGTTAATCTTTTTAAGGCCGTTCATATCGCCGTAAAAAATAATGCCTGACTGTTCTTTTGTAAGGCTTATGTAAATTGCCTGCTGGGCAAAGCACATAAAGCCTCTCCTGTTTAAAAGACCTGTCATTTCGTCAGTTGTAGACATGACAGAAAGAATTTCATTCTGCTGGGTTAAAAGCTTTGCTGCTTCTTCTTTTTTAGTATTCTGGTATGCCGAAGAAAGTAAGTGCGAAAGAATTGTTATCATCATTTCGTAAAGAAGCTCTTCAAAATGTCCCTGCTCGTAAACGATGTAGCCGTAAATCAGTTCACATTTAGAAATAGTGCTTACATAATAAAGCCTGTTTTTATCAAATTGAAATTCAACAGGTAAGATTCCTTTTTGCGGGTTAAATTTTATTGAAGGATTTTCCGGGTCAGTCGCTGTGTTTTTATGATTGTCAAATGCGGCAATCATGTATGCCTCTTCTGGAAGTTCAATGTTTGTGTAGTTATGGTCTTTATATAAAGGCGGATCAAAGAGAACTATTGCAGCTTTATTAATGTCAAACTGCTGGACGTTTCCTTTAAAAGTTCCGCGGAATTTTTCAAGATTAATTTCTGCCTGTGAAGATGAATGAAAGAAATTCATCTTGAGAAGCTGTGCTTTTTTTGCAATCCATTCAACTACTGTAGACTCTCTGTCACTTGATTCAAATTTAATTTCGTTATAATTAAGGTCAAGATAATTTGTAGATGTATCATTAAGTTCAATACAGCCGCATGATTTTCTGAAAATCGGAACTGTCGAAATAGGAGTAACCAAATCTACTTTCTGTCTTTTTATGCTGCGCCATATTATCTGTGCGGCAATAAATCCCTGTTTTATAGTCTGCTGGTTTACACTTGTAAGGCTTGGGTTTATATATGCAGAGCGTTTAATGTCGTCAAAACCGGTTATCGAAATTTCTGTACCGATTTTAATACCGTGCTCTTTACAGTAATCGATGCATGCAAAAGCCATGTCATCGTTTAAACAGATTACTGCATCGTAATTAAGAGAACCGTATTCCTTAATATGAGAAGCGATTGCATCAGCTGCACTTTCGTATGTAAACGCACCAAGAATAATGTCCTGTTGTGCAAGTTCAATTTTATATTCTTTAAGAACTTTTTTTATTACTTTAAGGCGATCATGAGCTTCTATTGAATTTCCTTCAACTCCTATGACAAGGAATTTTTTTCTGTGATGAATTTCGATAAGGTCTTTTATGATTGCCCTGAGTCCCGGTTCGCAGTTTACAAGTATGCTTGGTACTTCAGGGATTTCGATTCCGATACTGACAAGAGGGATTTCTTTAAAGCTGTGGACATAATCTATGAGAGCCTGCTTAGACACATGATTTCCCTGTGTACTTGTTGCAATAATGAGTCCGTCAAGATTATGTCTGTTTGCAAATGCGGCTATGGCTCTATGCTGGTATTCAAAAGGTGAATACGAAATTCCAAGTTCCCCGACAGGAAACACTAAAATCCTGCAGTTTTTCTCATTGCAGAAAGTCGAAATTCCGCTGATCATCTCTTTCGTATAGTCAGTATACGAGTCATGAATCATCACTCCGATAGTGCAGTTTTTGTCTGCCATAAAGTTTATTATAGCATAAAAATCTGAATATTTCTATAAAAACAGTCCCGGTGCTTAGCCGAAAGCTTAAAACGTGTGTTGTCAAATTCAGCATTTTAATATATAATTAAGATATTAACTGCTTTTAAAAAGTAGGAGGAATTAATAATGGAAAAACAGAATCTTGATTGGGGCAACCTGGGATTTGCTTACATCAAAACGGACAAACGTTATGTAACAAATTTTAAAGACGGCGCATGGGACAATGGTGTACTTACAGATGACGCAACTGTCCAGATTACAGAATGTGCCGGTGTACTCCAGTATGCACAGACATGTTTTGAAGGGCTCAAGGCTTACACTACAAAACAGGGCAAGATTGTTACTTTCCGTCCGGATTTAAATGCTGAACGTATGGCAACAACTTGTGAACGTTTGGAAATGCCGGTCCTTCCTAAAGAAAGATTTTTGGATGCAGTAAAGCAGGTAGTAAGCGCAAATGCAAGCTGGGTTCCGCCTTATGGAAGCGGAGCAACTTTATACCTTCGTCCATATATGTTCGGTTCAAGTGCCGTAATCGGAGTAAAACCGGCTCAGGAATATCAGTTCAGACTTTTCGGAACTCCTGTAGGACCATATTTTAAAGGTGGCGCTCATCCTCTTACAGTAAGAATTTCTGACAGAGACCGCGCAGCTCCTCACGGAACAGGTGACATCAAGGCAGGTCTTAACTATGCAATGAGTCTTCATAATATCGTTGATGCACACAACAACGGCTTTGACGAAAACATGTATCTTGATCCTCAGACTCATACATACATCGAAGAAACTGGTGGAGCAAACATTCTCTTTGTAACAAAGGATAATAAGATTGTAACTCCAAAATCTGACAGTATTCTTCCTTCAATTACAAGACGTTCTCTTGTAGACGTTGCAAAAAAATATCTTGGAATCGAAGTAGAAGAACGTAAGATTCATAAAGATGAACTTTCTGATTTTACAGAATGCGGTTTGTGCGGTACTGCTGCCGTTATTTCTCCAATCGGAAAAATCGTAGACCACGGAAAAGAAATCTGTCTTCCAAGCGGAATGGACGATTTTGGCCCTGTTCTTAAAAAAGTTTACGACACACTTACAGGAATTCAGATGGGCGAAATTGAAGCACCTGAAGGCTGGATTTACGAAATCTGCTAAGCTTTTTCCACGCTGAATTTAATTAAAGAACGGTATGGCTTTTAAAGTCATGCCGTTTTTTATTTATGATAACGGGAAACTCTTATTATAAAAATAATCAAAATATGAATGGCCCAGGGCTATGCGTTTGATTTTTTCCGATAAATATATTGCATAAATATACAAAAAGATGTATATTTATTGCATAAATATTGATTTTTGCGCGGATATTCGGGTTTTATTAAATTCAGCCTGAAAAAGCAAAATGCGGAGGCAGAAAATGGATTTTAACTTAAAATTTATCGATGGCGGAGTTACAGCTCCAAACGGTTTTACAGCAAGTGGTTATCACTGTGGAATAAAAGCTGGCCGCACAAAAAATGATACTGCTTTAATCTATTCAGAAAAATTATGCAATGCCGCAGGTGTATTTACATCTAACCGCGTAAAGGCAGAAAGCGTAAAATATACAAAAAAAATTCTTACAGACGGAAAAGCTCAGGCAGCAATTGTTAACGTAGGTTATGCAAATGCATGTACAGGAGAGCAGGGTGCTCAGGTTGCAAAACGCATGGCAGACTGTACTGCAAAAGAACTCGGAATCAACTGTAATGATGTTATAGTCTGTTCAACTGGAATTATCGGACAGCAGGTTCCAGTAGAAAAAATCGAAGCAAATATTTCAAATTTAAAAGCAGCTCTTTCAAAAGATGGTCATACTGATGCAAGCATCGGAATCATGACAACTGACACTCAGAATAAAGAATGTGCTGTAGAATTTGATCTTGATGGAAAAACTGTAAGAATTGGTGCGATGTGCAAGGGCTCGGGTATGATTCACATTAACATGGGAACAATGCTCTGCTTTGTAACAACCGACTGTGCAATTTCTTCTAAGATGCTTGATAAAGCACTACATGAATCTATTTCAGGAACTTACAACTGTGTATCGGTTGACGGGGATACAAGTACAAATGATACTCTTACGATTCTTGCAAACGGTCTTGCCGGCAATAAAGAAATTAAAAATGCAGGAAAGGATTATGAAAAATTTTTAACAGCCCTTAATGCATTAAATAAAATTATGGCAATGAAAATTGCGGCAGATGGAGAAGGGGCAAGCCGTTTAGTTGAATGTACTGTAAAAGGTGCAAAAGATATTAAAACTGCACGCGGACTTGCAAAAGAAATCATAAGATCAAATCTTGTAAAGGCTGCAATGTTTGGAAAGGACGCCAACTGCGGAAGAATTTTGTGCGCAATGGGATATTCAGGATTTGAATTTAATCCGGATAAAACATGTGTATATTTTTCAAGCAAAAAAGATGGCAAAAGATATTTTGAAGTAAAATCAGATGGTGCTTCTCCTGTTTACAGCGACGAAAAAGTCGAAGTCGTTCATAACGGTGTAGGACTTTCATTTGATGAAGAAAAGGCTGCAGAAATCCTTTCTTCTGAGGCCGTAGAAATTTTAGTTGAGCTTTCAGACGGAAAGGCAGAAGGTCAGGCATGGGGTTGTGACTTGACTTACGATTACGTTAAAATTAACGGTGATTACAGATCATAAGGCGGAATATATGAAAGAAGATATAAGCAGTTTGACAACAGAACAGTGGTCAGAAGTTTTAGTTCAGACATTACCATATTTTAAGCAGTGGGTTGGAAAGGTTGTCGTTGTAAAATACGGCGGAAACGCAATGCTTAACGAAGAATTAAAGCAGGCCGTAATGGAAGATATTGTTCTTCTTAACACAATCGGAATCAAAGTAGTGCTAGTTCACGGTGGCGGCCCTGAAATTAATCACATGCTTGAACGCGTAGGAAAAGAATCTAAGTTTGTTGACGGACTGCGCTATACAGATGCAGAAACAATGGAAATTGTTCAGATGGTTTTAACCGGAAAATTAAATAAGGATATTGTCGGCATTCTTTTGCAGAAAGGCGGAAAAGCAATCGGAATTTCTGGAGTAGATTCGGGCCTTTTGCGCGCAAAAAAGACAGATAAAGATCTCGGTTTTGTAGGTGAAGTTACAGAAGTTAATCCTCAGATTTTAACTACACTTTTAGACCAGGGCTTTATTCCGGTTGTATCAACTGTTGCATTGGGAGAGCAGGGCGATGACGCACGCTACAACATCAATGCAGATACAGCGGCAGCAAAAATCGCAGTTGCATTAAAGGCAGAAAAATTTGTTCAGCTTACAAATGTTCCTGGAATTTTACGCGACATCAACGACCCTCAAACTTTAATAAAACGCATTGAGCGTACGGCAATTGGTTCATTAAAGGCAACAGGAATTATTGCAGGCGGAATGATTCCAAAAATTGAGTGCTGTGAAATTGCGCTTTCTGGCGGAGTTTCAAGAACACATATCATCGACGGCCGTGTTCCTCATTCGCTTTTGATAGAGATGTTCTCTGACAGAGGTATAGGTACGATGATATATTAGAGCGAGTTTTCGGAGAAAACTCGGTAAATAAAATTGCGCATGCAATTTTATGGCGAATTGGAACAATGATATATTAGCCGGAACTATGATTTATCAGCGCGGGCTTCTGTTTTACCGCACTCGATTTTAGTTCAGCAAATTTTCAGGAGATTTTTATGGAAAAGGTAGTAGTAAATAATTATGGAAGTTTTGATGTCGCATTTGCAAAGTCAAAGGGCTCTACAATGTGGGACATCAACGGAAAAAAATACATCGATTTTATTGCAGGAATCGGAGTTAACTGTCTGGGTCACAATTACAAGCCTTTAGTTAAGGCAATTGCAAAACAGGCAAAAAAACAGATTCATATTTCAAATTACTATTTCAGTGATGTCGGAATATGTTATTCTCTTGATCTCTTAGAATCTTTAGGATTTGACAGAGTTTATTTCGGCAACTCTGGAGCCGAAGCAAATGAAGCTGCAATTAAACTTGCAAGAAAGTACGGACAGCTTAACGGCGGTTCAAAAAGAAAGACTATTGTAACTCTTGAGTGGTCATTCCACGGAAGAACGCTTGCAACCCTTACTGCAACAGGACAGGACAGATTCCATCCGGATTCTTTTGCCCCATATCCTGACGGCTTTAAGACTATAAAGGCTAATGACTTTGATTCACTTAAAAATGCTTTTGATGATACGACTGCAGCTCTTTTTATTGAGTGCATTCAGGGTGAAGGCGGAGTTAACTTAATCGATAAGGAATGGGCTAAAGCTGCTGCAAAGGCTGCAAGGGATGCCGGAGCCATCGTAATGTGTGATGAAGTTCAGACAGGCGTTGGAAGAACAGGCTCTTTCCTTGCAAGCGATGATCTTGAAATTGAGCCGGAGGTTGTTACCCTTGCAAAAGGTATTGCAGGCGGAATTCCTATGGGCGCATGTCTTTTCAGGGGAAAGGCAAAGGATGTATTTGCTGCAGGCGACCACCAGTCTACATTTGCAGGAAATCCTCTTGCGTGTGCTGCAGCTCAGGTTGTTCTTGATACAGTAAATAAAGAATCATTCCTTTTTGATGTTAATCAGAAAGGTGAATACATTAGAAATATCATCAGGACTTGGGATCTCCCAATCGTAAAAGAGGTAAGGGGAAAGGGTCTTATGATTGGAACACAGATTGATTCTTCTGTAAAACCTTTTGACATCGAAGTTAAGTGTCTTGAAGAAGGACTTTGCACTACAACTGCAGGAACTGACGTAGTAAGGTTTTTACCGCCTTTAAATATTTCTTATGATGAAATTGATGCAGGTTTAAAAATCTACAGAAAGGTTCTTGAAAGTTTCTGCAGGTAAATTGAAAGCTTAAGAAGAGGATAATGAGTAATAACGAAATCTTAAATCTCAAGAATAAGTTTTTCGAATTCTATGGTCAGTGTGAAAATAAAATTCAGTTTTATAAAAGTCCTGCCAGAATCAACATAATTGGTGAGCATATCGATTATAACGGCGGAAAGGTTTTTCCATGTGCAATCGACCGCTATCTTTATGTTGCAGTCAGAAAACGGAATGATTCAAAAATCAATTATCGTGATTTAAAATTTACTCAAAAGTATTCTTTTGATATTAATGATGAATTTACTTATAAAAAAGAAAACGGTTATGCAAATTATTTAAATGGAATTTTAAGTATAATAAAGTGTCGTGGGTTTTCTTTTAAAAATGGAATTGATGTTTTAATTTCAAGCGAAATTCCATCTGCAAGTGGAATCTCATCAAGCTCGGCTCTTGAGTGCGGTTTTGCTTTTGCTGTTTCTGATCTTTTCGGATTTGATATTTCAAAAAAAGATATTGCACTTATAGGTCAGCAGAGTGAACATGAGTTTATGAATGTAAACTGTGGAATAATGGACCAATATATAATTTCGACTGCGAGAGAAGGGACTGCAGAACTTTTAGACTGTGCGAAAATTGAGCATGAATATATTCCTCTTGAACTCGGCGATTATAGGTTTGTTGTAATGAATACAAAGAAAAAGAGGCAGCTTGCAGATTCAAAATACAACGAAAGAAGAAGTCAGTGCGAAAAAGGACTTGCAGATCTAAAAAAAGCAGGCTTTAATTATCCGGATTTATGCAGCATTACTTTAAGTGATTTTATTAAATCTCAGGATTTCATTAAAGATGAAATTATTTTACATCGTGTAAGACATTGTGTAACGGAAAATGATCGTGTTCTTAATTCAGTTGAAGCACTGAAAAAAAAAGATCTTGTTACTCTCGGAAAACTTTTATGTATGTCACATAGTTCCTTAAAGAATGACTATGAAGTTACTGGAGTTGAACTTGATACTCTTGTTGAAAATGCTCTTTTACAGGAAGGCTGTTTAGGAGCTAGAATGACAGGTGCGGGTTTCGGTGGTTGCGCAATTGCTCTTGTACAAGAAGACAGTATTCCACTTTTTATTGAGAATGTTCAAAGAAAGTATGTGGAAGTCATCGGCTACGAAGCGGAGTTCTTTTCCTGTTCTACGAGTGACGGCGTAACACGTGTGGAATGATAGTATCTTATTTATGATTGATTTGATTTGACAAAACATCCTCATTTTCCTAGAATGTTTTTTATGGAAAAAACAGTTTACGTAATCGGACATAAAAATCCCGACACAGATGCAGTTGCTTCTGCAGTCGGATATGCTGCACTTAAAAATATTCTCGGTTATTCAAATTACAAGGCTGCCCGTGCAGGACATTTAAATCCTCAGACAGCTTATATTTTTAATAAATTCAACATTCCGCGTCCCCAGTATTTTCAGGACCTCCAGCCAAAAGTAAGATATTACATGCCAAAGGATTTTGAAACAGTCGATGAAAATGTTTCTGTATGGGAAGCTTTGGGCAGAATGGAATCTACAGGGCTGCGTGTTCTTCCTGTAACTGACCGCAATGGAAAATATCAGTCGCTTTTGCATTATTCAGCTTTTGCACAGAAAATTTTAACGGTGTTAAATCCTGAAAAACCACGCCCGATTGCGACAAGCATCAACCTTATTCAGAAAACACTTAATGCCCAGCCTGTAATTTCAAACGAAGAAGACAGCAAGCTTTTAAAATATACAGTTCTTGTAGGCTCGTCTTCACTTGAATCCTGGGAAGAAAGGTTAAAAAGCCACAACACGGAAAATATTGTAGTAATTGCAAGTAACCGCGAAGACCTTCTTAAAATTACAATCGAAAACAATGTAAAGCTTTTGATTCTGACATCGGGTTTTGTTTTAAATAAGGAATTAAGAAAGCTTGCAGAAGAGCACGGTGTTTCCGTAATCATAAGTCCATACAGAACTTCTCCGACTTCGATGCTCATAGCATATTCGATGCCGGTTTCTGTAATCGGAGATCTGGAAATTCAGCCGGTGCATCTTGATGACACTTTAACAAAAATTCAGGCGGCTCTTAAAAGTTCTCCATGCCGCTATCTTCCTGTCATTGATGAACAGAATAAAGTTGTCGGTGTAATTTCTGAACACGATCTGGTTCTTGAACCGAATGTAGAATTTATTCTTGTTGACCATAACGAAATGAGTCAGGCAATCGACGGTATCGAACATTATAAAATTCTTGAAGTAATTGACCATCACAGACTTGGAACACTTTCGACTTCATATCCTATTACTTTCATCAATAAGCCTGTAGGTTCTACTTCCTCATTAATTACAAATCTTTATAAAGAATACAGGGTTTCAATTCCTAAAGAAATTGCTTCTCTTCTTTTATGCGGAATTCTGTCAGATACTCTGGGGCTTCAGTCTGCAACCACAACAGATTTTGACCGCGACATCGCAGAATATCTTTCGAGTATCACAAATCTTGATATAAAAGAATTGAGCTCAGAAATTCTTCTTGCCGGAAGCCAGATTACAGGACGCAAGCCTTCTGAACTTATTTCTCAGGACATGAAGATTTATAACGAAGGAAAAATCTGTTATACAATAAGCCAGGTAGAAGTTGGAAATACAAAGGAAATCTTGGATCACAAAGATGAGTTTATTAACGAACTTGAAATCGAACGCCGTTCAAATAAAGCAATCTTTTCTGCAATCCTTGTTACAGACATTACGCAGCTTTCAAGTATTCTTTTGATGACTGCAGATGAAGAATTTAAGCCTTTTGTTACATTCCCGAAACTCGAAGAAAATGTTTTTTACCTTCAGGGTGTGGTTTCAAGAAAAAAACAGCTTGTTCCGCTTATTGCAGAGCAGGTAGCATCTTATAAAGGTTAAGACTGCCTGTGCTTTTTAGCCTTAACCTTGTAAAGTTCTTTGTCGGCAATTGCAAGGAGCTTTTCAAGGTCACTGTTTGCAGGTGTGTATTCTGCAGCTCCGATACTTATCGAAACTTTAAATTTCTCTTTGCTTGATTTATTGTATGAATTGCTTTCTTCTGTAATTCTCTGCTCAAGAAGCTTGAATGATTTTTTATCCATGCCTTCTATTGCAAGTGCAAATTCATCACCGCCAAAACGGCCGATAACGTCTGACTTTCTTGAAATATTCTGAAGGATTTTAGATTCTGCAATAATTGCACGGTCGCCGGCCTCGTGTCCGTAAGTATCGTTAATCTTTTTAAGGCCGTCCATGTCACAGAATAAAATCATTCCGTAACGGTTTTTAGATTTTGCAGCCTTTAAAAGCTTGTTGGCTTCTATTGTAAATCCGCGGCGGTTATTTATTTTTGTAAGTTCGTCGGTTGTAGAAAGAGTTGCCATCCTTGTGTTGTATTCAATAAGGCGCGAGTTTTTATTTTCAAGAATTGTATTTGCTTCCTGTTCAAGTTCAAGCTTAATCGAAGATGTAATTTCTTTTGAGAACGATTCAAGAATAAGCTCATAAAAAAGATAATCATGGTTTTCAAGCGGAACTATAATATAACCGTACTGATATGTTGATTCAAAAAGAGGGTAGAACACAAGCTTTCTGTAATAATGCTTGAATGTATCTTCCGGAAAGGCTTCTTTATATGGGTTAAAGATTTTATTTTCGATGTTGATGTTTTTATCGTTCAGCTTTTCATAAACAAAAACTCTCTTAACTTTGTGCGGCATTTTAAAAAGTGTTGTATCCGGTAAATAATTTTTCGGTTTGTCATAAGTAAAGATAGCCATTGCTTCCAGCGATGTTCTGTCTATGTATTTTGAAATCAATCTGTAAAGTTCATTTAAACTTACAATTGCAAGTGAGTTCTGGATAAGCTGATGCAGCGCATAAAGCTCGGAATTTACGATATTCGGAACGTTGTGTACAAGAGAATAAAGGCTCTTTTTTGAAAAGTTGTGGCGCCGACCATAATAGTCAACAGAATCACTTAAAAGCCATCTGCCTTTAACACAGCCGCAGCTTACACGGAATCTTTCTGTTGCTTCTACGTAATAAATTTCATCAGTCTTTTTCCCATCAATAAGGTCGCATGCAATCTGTGCTGCCATATAAGACTGCAGTGAAATCTGCGGGTCAATCGTAGAAAGGGAAGGTTCCGAAAATCTTGCACGTTTTGAATTGTCAAACCCGGTTACGATTACATCTTCCGGGATTCTTATTCCGTGTTCGGTTAAAGCTTCAATTGCACCAAAAGCCATACCGTCATTAAGACAGACAACGCAGTCAAAGTCTACACCGAATTTTGAAATGTAAAGATTTATAGCATTTTTTGCCCTTATCTTGTTAAAATCTGCATTGATGATCTTTGTTTTGTCCATGTAAATATTAAAAGATTCAAGTGTTTCGAGGAACCATTCTTTTCTGGAAACTGCATCATAGTTATTTTCTGAGGCACAAAGAAGTATAAAACTTTTTCTGTGATGTCTTTTAACAAGATGCTTAATGTTGTTTGTAAATGCTTTTTTTGAATTGCTTAAAATACTTGGGACACCGGGTACATCAACACCAATGCTTATTACATGAAGCGGACTTAAGGTTCTTACATATTCAATAAATTCTTCTTTAGTAATAAAAGAAGAAAGGGTTCCTGAACTTAAAATGAGGGCATCAACGTTTTCCGGTGTTAAAAGATTTTTTATAGACTGTGCGCGGTATTCAAAACCGTGGTTTTCTGATTTCTGAGCATTAATCGGAAAAAGTAAGAGCTGTAAATCATTTTCACTGCAGTATTTTTCTACCCCGCGGATAAGTTCAATACTGTATTCTTCGTGAATATTGTGAACTGCCAGTCCTATTTTTTTCATCGTCTCTCCGAATCGTAATTACTCCCAGCCAAAAGTGGCAGGCGGTTTATTGGTCACGTCATAATAGAGCGAATCAACAAAATCAAGTTTTGAAATCTTTTCAACAATAACTTTTAGTAATTCTAAATCCAGATGTGCAAAACGTGCTGTCATTACATCTTCAGAAACAACAGGCCTTAGAACAAAGCTTGCGTGGTCCTTTGAAGAGGCGTACGGAAGGTCAATCGTCAGGTGCTGGAATATTTTATTATACCATCCTGATTTATGAAGCTCCGTTAATATTATATTATCGACTTCCCGTAATTGGTCAAGTCTTTTTTTATCACAATAGCCTTCTGTAAGCTTTAAATCACCGTCTTTAAGGCCCGCTCGTTTCCAGAGCCTTAAAATTGTTCTATTAATAAGTGAAGAACTGTTGGTTATTGTGCTTGAAGCGCTTTCTATTTTTTCCCATTTCTGCGGAATATGATAAAATCCGTCTTTTTCTTCTTCAAACGAAAGGACTGCAGGGAAGCGGTAGGTTCTAAAATCTCCCTGAACCCCGACTGATTTTACAGGAAGAACATGTCTTGTCATTCCTGCACTGCATTTTTCGCAGAACTGAGTAATTTCTATTTTGTTAAATTCCTCCCGGGCATCCTTAAGCTCTTTAACATCCTGTTCAGACATTTTACCGTCAGAACACAGAACGTTAATCGAAAGACCTGGACCCGGGAATGGATGACGCATTACAAGCTCGTCATCAAGACCGAGTTTTTTTCCAATTGCACGGACTTCATCTTTATAAAGTTCTTTAATCGGTTCAATAATCAAACCTTTTTCTATTAATTCCTGAATTCCCTGGACACGGTTATGATGGGTTTTAATTACGTTTGAGTTTTTTGTTCCACCAGATTCGATAATGTCAGGGTAGAGTGTTCCCTGGGCTAAAAGCCATGAGTCATCAAGATTCTGTTTTTCTACAACCTTATTTCTTACTGTAATAAAGTTTTCTCCGACAGCCATTCTTTTTTTCTGCGGATCAGTAAGACCTGCAACTGCAGAAAGAAAACTTTCGCTTGCATCTTCTACGATAAAATTTGTAAATCCAAATTTTCTGTAAGCTTCTGCGACGTTTGCACTTTCATTTTTGCGCATAAAGCCGTTATCGATATGAAGTCCTAAAACACGGTCCTGACCGAGAGCTTTATTTAAAAGAGCAAACGCAATTGTCGAGTCAACTCCGCCGCTTAAAAATAAAAGAACGTTGTGACCTTCTGCTTCTTTTTTTATTGTATCAAGAATGATTTTTAAAACTGTATCCTGATCCCAGTTTTTTTCCATTCCGCAGTATTGAGCAAAGTTTTCAAAAATTTTATTTCCGCATGGAGTGTCTTTTACTTCGCAGTGAAACTGAAGTGAAAATCTTTTTTTATCAAGATTCTGTGTTGCAGCAAATTTACAGTCCTTAGTTGAACCTACAGTTTCAAAGCCTTTGCCGATTTCAAAAACTCCGTCCTGGTGGCTCATCCAGACCTGCTGGTCGCCTTCGATTCCTTTAAAGAGCGGGCATTTAGAATTTTCGCCGCCAAATCCTTCGTTAAACTTTAAAGTTGCAAAACCAAATTCACCTGTATCTGCCTTTGCAACTTTTCCGCCGTATCCAAGCTGAACAATGTAATGTCCGTAACAGAGTCCGAGAACAGGAATGTCAAGATTAAGAATTTCAGAATTAAATTCAGGAACCTTATCATCATAAACAGAAGAAGGTCCTCCGGAAAAAACAATTCCCTTTGCATTTTCAAAAGCCGAAAGATCTGCAGAAGGAAGTGCAATCTCAGAATAATATCCGAGCATTCTGAAACGCTTTGCAATCAAGTGTGCGTATTGAGATCCAAAATCAAGTACAACAATTTTTTCCCGACTCATATTTAAACCTTACTAAAAGTCTGCAAGCTTTGGTGCTCTAGGATATGGAATTACATCCCTGATGTTTTCCATACCAGTTACATAACGCATAAGGCGTTCAAATCCAAGACCAAATCCAGAGTGTGGAACTGTTCCGAATTTTCTTAAATCAAGATACCAGTCGTAAATAGATTCTTCCATTCCACGGCGTTTGATTTCTGCCTTAAGTTTATTGTAATCTTCTTCACGTTCAGAACCGCCGATAAGTTCACCGATTCCAGGAACGAGAACGTCAACAGCTTTAACAGTTTTTCCGTCTTCATTCTGTTTCATGTAGAATGATTTTATTTCTTTCGGATAGTTGAATACCATTACAGGACCGTTGTAAATTTTTTCTGTAAGATAACGTTCGTGTTCAGTTGCAATGTCGCAGCCCCAGTATGGTTTAAACTCAAACTTTGCACCGTTGTCTGCTGCCTTTATAAGATCTTCGATTGCCTGTGTATAACTTATGCGTGTAAACTTTGCCTTTGCAACTTTTTCAAGTGATTCAATAAGGCCCGGCTGAATTCTCTTGTCAAAGAATTCGAGATCTTCACGGCATTTTGTAAGAGCCCAGTTTAAAAGATATTTTACAAAGTCTTCCTGAATGTCCATGTCATCATTTAAATCATAAAAAGCCATTTCAGGTTCAATCATCCAGAACTCTGCAAGGTGGCGCGGTGTGTTTGAATTTTCTGCGCGGAATGTAGGTCCGAATGTATAAACGCGGCTCAATGCTGTTGCAAGTGTTTCTGCTTCGAGCTGACCTGATACAGTAAGAGATGCTTTCTTTCCGAAAAAGTCTTTTGAGTAATCAACAATTTTATGTGCGTCTTCAATTTTCATTCCGCCGGCTCCGGCTTTAACACCGAGCTCTGCAATTTTTTCAAGACTTAATGTTGTTACCTGGAACATTTCTCCGGCACCTTCACAGTCTGAACATGTAATTTCCGGAGCGTTGATGTATTGAAATCCTCTTTCCTGAAAAAATGAATGAACAGCAAATGCCATCTGGTTTCTCATTCTGTAAACTGCACCGAATGTATTTGTTCTTGCACGAAGATGTGCATTGTCACGAAGATATTCCATTGACATTTTATTTTTCTGTAATGGATATTCTTCCGGTTTTGCTTCGCCAAGACATTTTAAATCTTCAAGAGTAACTTCTACAGTCTGTCCTGAAGCAGGGCTTTCTACAAGAATTCCCTCTGCGCGAAGAGAAGCGCCTGTGTTAAGTTTTTTAAGTTCAGCTTCTATATTATTTACATTTGCATTATTTGAAGGAGCGTTGCGGTCAAATGTAAGCTGAATGTTTGCAAAACAGCTTCCGTCATTTACCTGAATGAAAACTAAGTTTTTTGAGTCACGTACAGTACGTACCCAGCCGCATACCGTAACCTTCTGATTCTGAGGTTTTTGAGTCAGCATATCTTTGATTAATGTTGGAACCATATGGGTTTCCTCCCTTAAAATGTAAATAATTAGGTATATAATAATTATTTGTAAGTTTTTCTTCAATATGGGTATTAAATAATTGAATGAATTCAGTTCTTTTATTATATTATAAAGATAAGAATAAATGTTTTTCAGGAGGAATTTATTTATGAAGGAAGAAACAAAGGAAAAAACAAAAACTTTTATGAACAAAGTGAAGAAGGTCTTTGACCGTGGAATTGTTGCATCTAAAAAGGCACTTGGGGTAGCTGGAGATGCTGTTCAGGATTTCAGTGATAAGAGCGTGCTCCGCATCGAAAAAATGCAGCTTGAAACAAAGCTTAAAAAACAGTATGAGATGCTCGGAGAGTATGCTTTTTCAGTGCTTACAAAAAAAAGTTCTGTAAGTATAACTGACACAAAAGTTTCTTCTGCTCTTAAAGAAATCAAGAGAATTAATTCTGAGATAAAGATCCGTGAAAATGCACTTTCGCAGGAAGGTCCTGTTAATATGGAAGAAGTAAAGGCAAAGTCTTCTAAAGCACCTGCAAAGACTTCTGCAAAAAAAGCAAAGACTTCAACTAAGACTGCTGCAAAGAAAACTCCTGGGAAAACAGCAAAATCTACGGCTAAAAAAACATCTTCAAAAAAATAATGAATTTTTTAAAAAAACGTAAAAAAGATGTTGACATAAAAGTAAAAAAAATGATATATTCACATCACTCGCGAAAAGCGGGGAACGGCACTTTGTAATAAAGTGCGGGGTTTTAAGCACTGCGAAAAACCCGAAAAGTAAAGGCGCAGAAGCGTTTTTACAGCGGTCTTTGAAAAAAAAATCAGGGAAGGAAAGAAAGAGTAAGGTCAGCGGAAGGCAGTCAGAAATGAGTGCCTGACGGAAGAATTACGGGAGTCGGAAGCGGATTTAGAAAAGAAGCGGAAGACTATAA
>JAFZKN010000009.1 GCA_017553635.1 Treponema sp.
AAGAGACTGATTCCCGTCATTTAAATCTAAAACTTCTTCATTGGGCTGTAGGGAAGAAAAAATATAAAGCTCTTGAATGTCTTTTAAAAGCAGGTGTAAATCCAAATGTGCTTCTTGAAAAAAAGAAATGTACTCCACTGTATGTTGCAGTATATAATTCCAGAAATTATGGAATTAACGAAACAGATAAGTTTATAAAACTTCTTATAAAATATAATGCAGATCCTAATCTGGGAAAATCGTTTTTATGGTGTTTACCGGGAGAAGCTACTCCGGGTGACTTAAAAAAGATAAAGTGGATTGCAGAAAACTCTAATGTTGATTTTAATCTGTATAATGATACGTTTGGTAAACCGCTTTATATGTATTTTATTCAATCAAAATCATATCAACTGGATATAGCACGATATTTAATATTTGATTGCGGGGTAAATATTGATTGCAATTTTTATCTTGATCTTCAGCATAAAGAGGCAGGAGAGTTAACAAATTCGATAGATTATATTAACAGGCTTCGTAATAGAAGGTATTATAAGTTTAAAGATAATAAAGTTTTTTTAGAAATTGTAGAAAAAGTCAATGGGACAATAAATTGATCGGGTTGAAATAAAACGTGAGTTACAATCACTTCCTGGTGAAACGAAAAAGTTTTTAAATATGACAATAAGCACAAGCAGCGACTTTACAATTTCCAGACCAAAGCGATATATTACTGTTGAGTATTATACAAAATGATTCCTGTATCAAATGATACAGGAAGTTTCAAAAAGGATATTATAGATTAAAAGTCATCTGGTGTGTATTCTGATTCTTCGTCAAAGTATTCTTTTGCAAGAATTTTCTTTACGTTTTCTCGGCCAATTAATTCAAGAAATCTTTTGGCTTCTGCTTTTGTAAAATAAAGCTGAACTTCTACTGAATTTTCCGGAACGCTCGTACCCAAATCCTGCGCGATGTTTTTACAATCTTTAATGATTATGCAGAAATAAGGTTTGCCGTCTTTAAATTCATAGCCCAGATGGACATA
Organism: Treponema sp.; assembly: GCA_017553635.1. Taxonomy (GTDB): domain Bacteria; phylum Spirochaetota; class Spirochaetia; order Treponematales; family Treponemataceae; genus Treponema_D. Next base: position 1,028 of record JAFZKN010000009.1, read on the forward strand.
TGAATCTCCGTAATAATTCATCATCGATTTTACAGTGCCCCATTCTGTCCTGCATTTTACCTTTGCAGAATAAATCTTTCTTGTTTTTGCAGTCTTATTTTTGATAAGTTTTTTTTCTTCAAAATCTTTAAGATACTGTTCGTAGGCTTCTGAAATTAGACCGATGTTGCTCTGGTCAAAAAGAAAGTTAAAGAATGATGACTGATAATAAGTCTGGATTCCAGCTTTCTGTTCTTTAGGATTTATAACGGCAGTTCCAATTCTGTGTTTTATTGAATAGCCGATTGTACCTGTAGAATGTGGGATATCATCATAAAAAATATAAGATGCCTGTTTTGATGTAAAAAAACCGTCAAAAGGGTTAAACTCATCTTTCTTTTTGCTCTTATTTTTTTTAGTCTGTACTTCATATTCTTCTGTGGTTGCAGCATTTTCTTCTGCATCGTAATCATCGCTTTCCTGTGCAAAAAAGTTAGAATTTAGAAGAACACAGGCAGTAAGTGACATAAGCATAGTTTTTACAATTTTATTTTTTTTCATTTAAGTACCTCTATACAATAATAACAAAAAATAAAAAAAAAAGTAACACATTACAGAAGGTTAGACTTAATTTTTTTTTTATTTGAATAAAAAAAGGCTGCAGTCTTTCGATTGCAGCCTTTTGCTTTATCCTAATTTAGAGTCCAGATAGAAATCTAGACGGTTAAATTAGAAGAAGCACTGTACGCGAACTGGAACAGCGAATGTGAAGTCATCAAGTGGAGTAAAGTCGCGGATCTGTGTGCGAAGAGCACCTTCTGCACCAACTCCAACTGTACCATTTGCGATTCCTTTGTTGAGGTATACACCAAATCCGATAGATGGATCTGGAGCACCTTCAGCAAATGATTTTCCGAAACGAAGGTCACCACCAACAGAAAGGCCGTTTCCGAGGTCATAGTCAACACCAACACCAGCTATGAGAGAAACGTATCCGTCAACATCTACAGAAACACCTGCAACTTCAATTGTCTTATCTGGAACAATTGTAAACTGTGCAGATGCATTAACGCGGAGTGCGTCAAATGGCATAGACCAGTATACACTTACACCGATATTTGATTTTTCTACTGTGCAGAAACGAGCACCGATATCAAGAGTCATACCTTCAACAGCTGCAAGAGCAAATGCTGCTTCGATATTTCCCTGTACTTTGTCTTCTGCGTCTTTTCCAAGACCAATCCACTGAGCTTTGATTGTTCCAACACTGTCGATTGTGTAACCAGCTGCTACCTGAATATCAGCAAATACATCTTCAAAAGTTCTGTTTGTGTAGAGATCTTTGAATGCAACTGCAATGTGGAGTCCTTCGATAGGATCTGCTTTAACGATAACACCGTTTACTGTCAAGTAAGAGCTACTAGGACTTACACCACCAGTAATACGTGTGAATGTTAAATCTTCACCTGTGAGAACTTCACCACCCATACGGAGCCAGTCCCACATTCCAAAGCAAGCGTTTCCACGGAGTGTGTCATCAAATGACTGTCCGATGTTGATTGTTAACCAAGAAATTGGTTTAACCCAAACGTATGCATTATCGTTTGTTTCAAGCGTTCCCTTATCAAATCTGAAGTCGCCTACAACACCGCAATCATCAGATGATCCAGAAATAGAACCACCGATACGAGGTGCTGCACCCCAAGATGTAGAGATATCCATACGAGCATCTTCGCCATCATATGCAAATGGTGTCCAGATAGCACGTGAGAATCCCATTCCTACGTTAACTCCAGCGAAAGCACTGCTAGCTGCCAATGCGATTGCTGCGATTGTTCCTACGATTTTTTTCATTATGAAAAAACCTCCTTATTTTTTTAACGGTCCAATACGAACCGATATATTAATTTTAATGTTGTTTTATATGGTTGTCAAGTTTTTTTTTATGTATTTAATGTAATGCAATTTTAGGGGCAAAAAGGTGTCAAAGGAAGTTTTCTGCGGCTTTGTCAAGCATTTTTTCGAGATTTTCTGCATCTTTTTCCTGAAAATTCTTAAAGAATTTCTCTTTTAAGGCATTGGAAATATCCTGTGTTTCCCTGTTATATTCTGCGCCCCTGTCTGTAAGACTTACAATTTTGATGCGGCTGTCTTTTGGACTGAGTGATGTCTTTACCAGATTAAGGTTTTCAAGTTTTTTTATGAGGACTGTCGTCGTAGATTTGTCGCGATTGATTTTTGATGCGATTTCCTGCATTGAAAGTCCGGGGTTTTTTGAGAGAAGAAAGAGTATGTAACCGTGGCTGGATGCTAAATCGGGCAGGCCTTTTTTATTAAGTTCAGCCTGTAAAAAAAATCTGCAGCTTTTATGAAGGTGTGAGATTTTTGAAATTATGTCAGAATCTAAAATATTCATAATTGATTATACCACAGAAAATTATTATTATAAACGTATGATTTTGTTTTTATTAAAAAAGAATTTTTTTGACAGTTGGGAAAACATAATAAACCTTCTGATTCCAAATCTTGTAATTGATGTTTTTTTTGCGCTCGGTGTTTTCGGGTATGTAAAGTGCGGATTTCCGTTCAGCTATCTGGCTTTGGGGCTTGTATTTACCGGTGTTACACTGACTGTGGTTTTTGCAGGCTGTTTTGGAAAAAATGCGTTATCTGTTGCTAACTTCGGTACTGCGACCGTCGGTAATTATTTTTCGAATATAGGTCAGTCGTTTAAAGATTTCTTTATGTTCGGCATGCTTGCTGCCCTTGTTGTTTTGAGCGCCTTTACAGGGCTTCCGCTTTATATGGGAATAAACGGTTTTATCGGATTTGTTTTTTTTACGATGCTTTCGATTTTTATTTTTATTATGGCTCTTGGTCTTCAGTGGTTTGTGGCGCTTAAAATTATTCTCGGAGGAGATTTTAAAAAGACATTAAGGAAATGTTTTGAAATTCTTTTTGATAACTTTGGTTTTTCCGTGTTCATGCTTTTTTATGTATGGTGGCCTTTTATCGTGTGCTTTGTCCTGCTTAACGTAACGGGAAATCTTTTTAGTTTTCCGGGTGTGCTCGGAGCCTGTGTTGCAGTTACTGTTTTTTTACCCGGTTTTTCAGGCGGAGTTCTGTCTTATGTCAATGCATTAAGATTAAGGCTTTATAAGTATGACTGGCTTGAACAGCATAAGGATTTAAAGAAAGCCGGAACAAGAAAAAACATTCCGTGGGAAGCTTTAATAAAAGAAGATAGGGATACTCTCGGAAAAAAATCAATAAGATCACTTATCACTCCGTGGAAGAGTGAAAAAGAAGATGTATAAAGCCATGGTTGACATAAAACTGTTTTTTTTGTAATATAGCAAAAGTTATGGCGACCTAGCTCAGTTGGTAGAGCGCACGGCTCATATCCGTATGGTCATAGGTTCAATCCCTATGGTCGCTACTAAAAGCACAAGTTTCTGCTTTGCAGGGATTTGTGCTTTTTTTATGTTCAGTCTTATTATCTTAACGCAGCACCGGGTATCAGTGACTTTGCATATTCAATCAGTTCGTTTAAGTCGCGGTCGATAAACGGTGTTATGACGTTGTATGCACTGTCCAGACAGTTTTCGTTTCGGAAGCGTGCAAACTGCCATGATGAGTCGTGAGGGATAATCTGTGCAATCTGTTCAAGATCGTTTTTTTCTGTAAGCCCGGGAATTAATACAGTGCGGAATTCAAAATTATTTTTTCCAAGTGCAGAAATTATTTTTACTGACTGTTCAAGAAGAGCTTTTATGTCTGCGTTTTCAAGACACGCCGTTACGGGAATGTCTTTTTTGTATCGCAGTGGAGCTGTTTTTATGTCCATCGCAATAAAGTCCGGGCACGTCTCCCTGTTTTTGACAAGATTTTCAAGGAGAAGGGGAAGTGTTCCGTTTGTATCGAGTTTTACTTTATAGCCGAGTTCTTTTGCTTTTTTTATCAGAACCGGTGTAACAGGATTTAAAAGAGGTTCTCCACCGGAGATGACAAAACCTTTCAGTACATTTTTTCTCTTGAAAAGATGCTCAAGAACTGATGCCGGAGTTACAAAATCTGTGCTTGATTTATTTTCTGTGCCGGGAAGGACAAGGTCTCTGTTATAGCAGTAAGGACAGCGGAGGTTGCATCCCTTTAAGAAATAACTGGATGCAACCAGCCCCGGAAAATCTACAAGCGTCGTTTTGATAAAGACGCCTGCAGACTGTGTAAGTAATTCGTCGTCTGTCATTAATTATTATTTAATTTATGCCATTACGACTGCAGGTTCGAAGATTGCTGTAAGTTCTTCTACATTGTGACCGCGTGCAATTTCTTTATTTTCTGAATTGTATACGATTACTGTAGGAGCTGCAAATACACCTTTTCCTGCTGCAATGGAAAGTCCTTCCGGTGTATCTACATCTATCATGTTTCCTGTAAGTTTTATGTTGGCCATGTATGCTTTTACAGGAGGGCAGTTCGGGCATGTTTTTCTTACAAAGATGTCATAAGAAGCAATTTCGTCTGTAACGGCTGCTGTCTTAACAGATGTTTCTTTTTTTGTTTCTTTAGCAGAGTTAACGAGTGTTTCTGAGTCGAAGCGGTTTGAATCTTCGAGTGTAAACATTTTTCTGTGAGTAAATTCGTCTGCCTTTCCTTTGTTCCAGTTGCGTACTGCACGGTAATAGCCTACGATGCGTGCATAAACTTCTGTAGGTGTTCCATGAACATCATTGAGTTCATTCTTTACCTGTGCGATTTCTGCTTCTACCTGATCCAATGTTCTTTCATTTGTCATGATTTTTTATTCCTCCCTTTTTCCTATAAACTAAATATAGTGTTAAAACTGTAAAGTTTCAAGTGTAACGCACTATATTTAGTATCGAACTGTTTTTCTAATTTCTTTAACGTTTATTTTCCGTCAATTAAGCATTTTTTGCCTGTAAAATTCTCTTCTCTTCTTCAAGTTCAGCAAGACGTTTTTTAAGTTCCATCTCGCGTTCTGCTTTACACTTAGGACATTCTTCCTGCTGTCCGCTCAAGTATCCGTGGATGTGGCAGATAGAGTATGTCGGCGAAATCGTAAAGAACGGAATGCGGTAATTGTGGCTGATGTTTTTAATAAGCTGACCGCATGATTTCCAGTCTTTGATTGATTCGCCCATGAACACGTGGAACATTGTTCCGCCTGTGTATTTTGTCTGAAGAGATTCCTGATGATCGAGAGCTTCGAAAACATCTGCGGTATAGTCTACAGGCAGCTGGCTTGAGTTTGTATAGAAAGGTTCATTCTTTCCGCTTGTGATGATGTCAGGGAACTGTTCCTTGTCATGTCGTGCAAGACGGTATGATGTACTTTCTGCAGGTGTTGCTTCGAGGTTAAACAGATCTCCTGTTGCTTCCTGATAGTCCTGCATTCTTTCTCTCATGTGCTGCAATACTTTTTCTGCAAATGCCTTTCCTTTTGGATCTGCGATGTCAACACCAAGGAAGTTTAGGCAGCATTCATTCATTCCGCACAAACCGATTGTATTAAAATGGTTTACGAGAGTTTTAAGATAGCGTCTTGTATACGGGAAAAGTCCGCCGTCATAAAGACGCTGAATAACCTTTCTCTTTGTACAGAGGCTTTCTTTTGCAAGGTCCATAAGATAATCGAGTCTTCTGTAAAATTCGTCTTCTGTTTTTGCAAGATATCCTATCTGCGGAAGGTTAATTGTTACAACACCGATTGACCCTGTAAATTCGTCCGCACCGAAAAGTCCACCACCACGTCGGCGGAGTTCACGCTTGTCGAGCTGGAGGCGGCAGCACATTGAACGTACGTCTGACGGATTAAGGTCAGAGTTTACAAAGTTCTGGAAGTTAGGTGTTCCGTACTGAGCTGTCATTGTAAAGAGAAGTTTTGCGTTTTCTGATGTCCAGTCAAAATCTTTTGTGATGTTGTAAGTCGGAATAGGGTAAGCAAAACCTCTTCCTTCTGCATCACCTTCAATCATGAGCTCGATGAAAACTTTATTGATGAGGTCCATTTCTTTCTGACAGTCACCGTATGTGTAATCCTGTTCTTTTCCACCAACGATTGCCTTTTTGTTTTTAAGGTCATCAGGACATACCCAGTCAAGAGTTATGTTTGTAAACGGTGCCTGTGAACCCCATCGGCTTGGCGTGTTGACACCATAGATGTAAGACTGGATGCACTGGCGAACCTGTTTTTCTGTAAGATGATCTGCCCTGATAAACGGAGCAAGATATGTATCGAAAGAAGAGAATGCCTGAGCACCTGCCCATTCGTTCTGCATGATTCCGAGGAAGTTTACAATCTGGTTTACAAGTGTAGAAAGGTGTGTTGCAGGACTTGAAGTAATTTTATCCGGAACACCGCCTAATCCTTCCTGGATTAACTGACGCAGCGACCATCCTGCACAGTAGCCTGAGAACATCGAAAGATCGTGAATATGGAATGCAGCTGTCTTGTGTGCTTCCTTAACTTCTTTTGAGTAAATATTATTGAGCCAGTAGTTGGCTGTAATTGCTCCTGAGTTGTGGAGGATAAGACCACCGAGAGAGAAGTTTACATTTGCGTTTTCGTTTACACGCCAGTCACTCTGACCGAGATATCCGTCCATTGTGGAATTGATGTCGAGCATGAGACTCTTTGCATCACGCACGGCTTCGTGTCTTGCGCGGTAAAGAATGTATGCTTTTGCAACTTCTACTTCCTGATTTTCGATTAAAGCATTTTCTACAAGATCCTGAATTTCTTCGATAGCCGGAATCGAGTGTGCCCTTCTTCCTGCAAGAAGAAGTCTTATTTTTTCTTCTACGCAGTCAGTAATTGTTTTTGCCCTTTCCGGATCAGGAAATTTTTCTACGGCTTCGATTGCTTTTCCGATAGCCTTTTCAATTTTTGTTCTGTCGTATGGTACGACATCGCCAGATCTTTTTACGACCGACTTAATGAAACTTTGAGTTTCCGTGTCACTTGCTGTGCCTAAAAAACTCTTCCACTCTGGAAATACAGATTGGTCACTCATTTTTGGTCCCCTCCCAATTTATTAACTTCGTTTATGAATTCGTCTAAATTTTCAAAATGCTTGTAGACAGAGGCGAAACGGATGTACGCAACTTTGTCTATTGTATTAAGCCTCGAAAGCACAAGCTCTCCCAGTTCTGAAGTCGTGATTTCGCGCGTAATACGGCCCTGCATAAATGCCTGGTCTTCGATTTCGGAAACTATCAGGTCTACCATTGTGGTAGCTACCGGCCTCTTTTCAAGAGCACGTTCGATACCCTTGGCAAGTTTATCCCTGTCAAAAGGCTGCCTTCTTCCATCGCGTTTAACAACCATAAAAGGTTTTTCTTCAATTTTTTCGTGACTTGTAAAGCGAAATCCACACTGCAGGCATTCACGCCGTCTCCTGATGATTTCCCCTTCACCAAGAGTCCTGGACTCAATAACTTTGTCATCGTTGTTGCCGCAATTAGGACATCTCATTTGTCTTTTTTTACCTTGTTACATATAGTGTTAAATGTGAATTAATAGAATTATACACCACTATATGTGATAACACAAGCAAAATTTTTTAGTGCTTTTTTAAAATTAATGAATATATGATGAATATTACTATAAATGCGCATAGTATATAAGACAGCCATTCTCCCATAATAAGGTAGAAAGTCATGCAGCTTTTATATACCGGAACCCGTGCACAGAGGTAGTTTTCTTCAAAAAGCGGAAGATTCTCCCTCAAACGTCCTGCAGGGTCTACCACGCATGTAAAGCCGGAGTTTGTAGAACGTACGAGGGTCGTGCGGAATTCTATTGCGCGGAACCACGATACTACATAATGCTGGTATTCTGCTGATTTTGTAAGACTCCATGAGTCGTCCGTTATGTTTATGAGGACTTCGGCCCTCTGTTTTTTAAAGCCTGCATTTATATAGCCGAATGCGTCTTCAAAACAGATTGGAACGCTTACCTTTACAGACTGTCCTTCTTCGTTTCTGAGAGGGATGTCAAAGCATTTAAACTCCGTTCCCGGAATCCATCCGTTTGCAAAGCCTACGAGTTTTTTAAGGATTTTCCTTACCGGTTCAAACTGCGTAAAGGGAATGTATTCTGCGCATGGAACAAGTTTTATTTTTTCGTAATGATCGCGGATTTCTCCGTTCTGCCCGAAAAGGATTGCGGAATTTGAAAACTTCAGTTCTTCGTAGTCTATTGTGTACGGGGCTCCGATTATAATCGGGCAGTTATTACGGTTAATTGACCTTATGAGGGGATTTCCGGACGGAACCTGTGAATAATAATATATGCCTTCAGGTAAAGGGAAACGGAGGATTCCCTCGCTCCAGACTATAAGATCCGGGTTAAGCTTTATTTTATCCGTAAACTCGCTTATGGCCCTGTCTGTAAGTTTCTGAGAAATCTTTATCGAAGTTGCATCTTCGTCTGCAATCCACGGATCTGCATTCTGCTGGATGAGGATTGTATTAAGGGCCTTTTCCGGAATGCGTTTTCTGTTGTACTGAAAAATTCCGTATAAATCTGCCGTTAAAACAAGCAATAATATGGAAAAAACTGGTATTTTATTGACTGAAAATGAGGTTTTAAGACTCTTGTTTTCAATGATGTCAAGGATAAATTCTGCACAAACGGCAGACGAAAGGCTTAAAATAAGGGTAAGACCACGCACTCCTGTTATGTCAACTATCTGGCTTAAGTATTTAAAGTGGTAGCACGACATGGGAAGGGTTCCCCAGGGGTATGCCAGAAAGCCTGAACATTTTATGAATTCAAATACTGTGTAGACTGCAGAAAACCACAGGATTCTGAAGCATTTATGAGAAATCCATGAAGTACCTTTTACCTTTTTCGGGAGATAAAACAGAAAGCCGAATACGCAGTGGATGACGCCTGTAGCGAGTGCTGATGCTCCCAGGGTAAAAATGGCAAAATTCTTAAAGTTTGCAAGCCAGAAGCTTGAAAAGACATGAGTTAAAAGACACTGAACAAAACATAAAAAGCACGAAAACCTGGTAGAAGAGGCTTTTTGGAGTGCAATGTAGTGCGGAACAAGGCAGATAAATCCTGCAAAAGGCAGCCCGAATTTGAAAAATTCATTCGGAACGCTTAAAGAAAGGAGAGCTGCACTTAAAACTTCCAGGCCAGTCATAATAAGCCTTTCAACTGTTATTTTTTTTAATTTCATAGGTTTACATTATATATGCGGGAGAATAATTATTCAATGAATTTGATTTTATGTAATTTCTGGGTTATAATGAACAAAATGTTTACGGATGTGAGAAAGTGAAAGAAATATACTCGGTACACAAAAAGATATACGGTGAAGTTCCAAAACTTATGGTAGAAACCCCGGGAAGGTTCCATCTTCTGGGAGAACATTCATGGTTTTGTAAAGATAAAACAGTTTCAATGGCAGTTAATCTTCCTGTTTACATAGCAGTTTCGCCAAGGGAAGACTCGTCAGTTTATTTTTACTTTCATCAGCTTGGAGAAAGCAGAAAGACAACTCTCTCGACTTTAAGGGTTAAAAAAGAAGACCGGTGGGCAAACAACATGAAGGCCATGATTTATGGTTTTACATCGGGCGGATTTGAAGTTAAGGGAATGAATTTTTCTGTATATTCGGATATTCTTCCGTCTGCAGGTTTCGGTATTACAACTGCAATCAAGGTTGGAACTGCATTTGCAATAAGACAGCTTTTTAAAATTCCTTGTACGGATGTTCAGCTTTTACAGGTAATTGAACGCGGAAACAAACTTTTCCTCCATACGGGAAACTATATAGCAGATAACTATGCGGCACTTTATTCTAAACCTGGAAACCTTATCGTAACGGATCATGCAACCGGAACTTATGATTACATTCCGTTTGATTTTAAGGACAAAAAAATATTCCTGACCGATGCAAAGGTTCCGCGCATTTCTATATGGGACGAAACAACAATTCAGGAACCGGAAAACGTTCTTCTTCTCGGAGATTTACGTGAGAGAAAGAATAATGTTTACGGCGGATGGATGTATGAACAGAGTGCGACAGAAATAAATGAAGTTCTTTCTGTAATTTCTGAAGATACTAAGAAAAAACTTCTTTACATAATCAAGGAGCATCAGTATGTGCTTGATGCAAGGGAAGCAATCATAAACGGAAAGTTCGGTTCGTTTGCAAGATGTATAAATCAGAGTCACGAAAATCTCCGTGATCTGTATAAACTTTCGTGTCCTGAAATTGACTGGATATTAAAACGCGTTAACGAACTTGAACCGAATCTTGAATATATAAGAGATCCTGTTACATGCGGAAGAATAACGGGAAAAGGTTTCGGACGATGTCTTTATGCAATAATCAGAAAAGGCGATGTAGAAACTTATATGAAAAAGCTTTCTGAATATGAACGCATATTCGGTTTTACGCCGGAGACTTATGAAGTTAAACCTGCAAAGGGTGCACACATCGTAAGAAATCAATAACAGAATTTTCGTTTTGGGGTGGGATAATGAATGTTCTTATTACAAATGATGACGGGTACGGGGCGTGGGGAATCGAAGCCCTTATAAAAGCCGTTTCAAAAAAACACAATGTCTATGTTGTTGCACCCGACGGAAACCGTTCGGGAAATTCCATGTGCATACATCTTTATTCCGCATTTGAGCTTTACAAAAAAGGTGAGCGTGACTGGGCATGCACCGGAACTCCTGCAGACTGCGTAAATGTTGCACTTAAAAGCAATTTATTGGGATGTAAGATAGATGCAGTCCTTTCTGGAATAAATAAAGGTCAGAATATCGGAACAGACATTCTTTACAGCGGTACCTGCGGGGCTGCAAAGGGTGCTGCTATTTTCGGGATTCCTGCGGTTGCAGTCAGCATGCAGCTTTCGGGCGGTGATGATAAAGACTGGAACGACAGAACTAAGTGGCATTTTGATGTCCTTGCATCTTTTGTGGCAGATAATCTTGAAAAGTTATGTTCATTATGCCGGCCTTCAATCGGCGGAAAAATGCCGGAAAAAAAATGTGCTTTTATAAATATAAACAGCCGTTCATTGAGCTCTTTTAAGGGTGTAAAGATTACGGATGTCTGTTACAGGGAATATACCGATGACAGGGCAGAATTAAGCGAAAAAGAAGGTTCCCCTGATACTCTGGTATGCACTTTTCTTGGCGGAGAAGGTCAGAGTAACCAGAGGTCATATTCTGATTATCAGGCATGCTGTGAGGGCTATATTTCTGTTACCAGAGTAGTGGCTGAGCCAAGCAGCGCAAATGATGATTTGAACCTTGATAGTATTGAATTTTCGTTATAAAATATAAATCGGGTGGAAAAACATGGAACAAAATAACAGGCTGCATGAAGGGGTAACTCTTTATAATCAGAAAAAATATTCTGATGCTCTTGCTTTCTTTTTAGGACTTCCGGAAGATTCTTCTATCGACAATATTGAACTCGCTTATTTTATTGGTTTGTGTCATACAAAACTTCAGCGTTATGACGATGCATTACTTTATCTTGAACAGGTTGTTACTTCGGGAAAGAATATTGACAGAGTACTGCAGTGCAGGTTTTTACTTGCAGTAATTTATGCAATTTCTGGAAGACGCCGTCTTGCAAATTTTGAATTGGAAAAACTTTTAGAAACAGGTTATAAAACTGCAAGTGTATATGCAGCGATTGCATTTGTAAGCTGGGAACAGAAAGATACTGAACGCTGTCTTGATTATTATAAAAAATCTCTCGAATCTGATTCGGAAAATATTTCTGCATTGAATGGACTTGGTTATGTTCTTGCAACACAGGACAAGGATTTGACTCAGGCACTTGGTTTCTGTAAAAAAGCGGTCGAGTATAGTCCGGATTCCGGAGCATGTCTTGACTCACTTGGTTATGTTTATTATAAGCTTGGACTTTTTAAAGAAGCAAAAAAATATTTACAGAAAGCAGAAAAAAAATTACCGGACAGTGAAGAAATAAAAGAACATTTAAGACTTTTAAAAGAGGTTGAACAGAAACGATGAAATTAAATTCTAAAAAAGTTAAGTTTTTATTTTTAATTTGTTTTTCTTTTGTTGCTGTAAATTTAAATTTATCTGCTCAGGGATTTTTTGAAGACGCAGATAATACGACAAAATATACACGTTCAGTAGAAGCAGGATTTGCAGAAGAAGAATTTAGAAGAGGTGTTCAATCTTATTACCGCGGGCAGTTTAACGATGCGGTTAATCAGTTTGAAAAAGCGCTTTCATATCTTCCGGGAGAAAATCTGATAATTGACTGGCTCGGTAAAGCATATTACAGAGCAGGTATGGAAGGAATTGCAATAAAGCAGTGGCAGTATGCAAAAGATGCCGGTTATGGTGGACTTGTTCTTGATAACAGAATTGAAGTTGTACGTGAACGGCGTGTTACCGGAATTGAATCTACTTCGAATATCAGATATACGGAAACAGGAAGTTTCAGGGGCGTAAATGAAGAGAATAAACTTCTTTTCAGTCAGCCGATATCTGTTCTTCCGAATCATGACGGAACAATCTGGGTTATAACATACGGTTCAAATGAGCTTCTGCTTTTTGATATCAATGGAACGATTATTAAAAGAATTACAGGACCGCTTGTTGGTTTTGACAGGCCTGTTGATATTATGAGACTTGCAGACGGTGATCTTCTTGTCTGTGAAAGTGCGGGTGACAGACTTGCAGTTCTTTCTGATAAAGGAATTTTTAAGCATTATATCGGAAAAAAAGGAAGGGGTGTCGGAGAACTTTTCGGACCTCAGTATGCATGTCAGGATGCAAACGGAAATATTTATGTTTCTGATTTTGGAAATTCCCGTATAACAGTTTTTGATAAAGATGGAAACGGTATTTTTAATTTTGGAAAAAAATCTGACGGTTTTGACGGATTAAAGGGACCGACTGGAATTGCATGTAATGAAGAAAGTATTTTTGTATGTGACAGCGTGACAGGTGCGATTTACGAATTTGATTTGAGTGGAAATTACAGGGATATCCTTGTTAAGGAAAAGACTTTTGATTTTCCTGAAAGTATGAAATATTACGACGGATATCTTATAGTTTCTGACAGAAAGCATGTAAGTACTGTAGAAATTGGAAGTGGAATTGTTTTTGAAAACGCGTATGTCGGAAACGCTCCTTCCCGTATTACATGTGCTGTTCCAGATAAAAACGGAAATATAATTGTTACTGATTACAAGACAAATGAAGTTTACATAATGGCCAAGATGTCAGAACTTATCGGTGGACTTTTTGTTCAGATTGAAAGGGTTTATGCAGAAAAGTTTCCGGAAGTTACTCTTGAAGTAAGGGTTCAGAATAGAAAGAGACAGCCGGTTGTAGGCTTAAAGCTTGAAAATTTTTATCTTACGGAAGATAAGCGTCCTTGTGGAAATGTAAAGCTTCAAGGTGCTGCTTCTGAAAATACAAATGAAGATATCGTAATAATCATTGACCGCTCAACATACATGGCTCCTTATAATGAAGCGTTGAATGCTGCTGTAAGGGAAATTGCAGAAAATATGAAGGGTGTTGGAAATATAAGTCTTATCAGTGCCGGAGAAATTCCTGTAATTGAATATCAGGGAAAGCCGGAAGGACTTTTAAAGTTTTCTTCATCTGCTTTAAAGGCACGTCTTTCGGATAAAAATGCTTTTGATGTTGCAGTAAGACTTGCGGCAAACGAACTTATAAATGCAGAACCTAAAAGGGGAATCATTTACATTACACAGGGTAAACTGGATGATGCGTCTTTTGCCCGATACGGAATTACAGATCTTACAACTTATATGAATAATAATGGAATTACTTTTTCTGTAGTTCAGCTTACTCAGGACAGACTCGAAGAAGAACTTGATTACATGGTAAAAAATGTAAATGGAAAATCTTATTATGTTTACCGTCCGCAGGGTCTGTCATGTGTAATACGTGATCTTCTTGAAGTTCCGAACGGACTTTATTCTCTTTCGTATACGTCTGTTTTACCGACAGATTTAGGAAGGGCTTATCTCCCGGTTGAACTTGAAACTTATGTTCTTAACAGAAGCGGAAGGGACGAGACGGGATATTTCTCACCGTTAAAATAGAAACGATTCTGTTTGTTTAGAAATTCAGTTTGCCTCCGATTCCTGCTGAAAAATTGAGAGTGCAGATTTCATCCCTTCTGTGTGTAAAGCCTGCCTGAATCGTTGAGTTTACACTCATCTGTTTTGTAATCTGAATTTCAATCATATGTGAGTAGTCGAATGTCTGATGCTGTCTGAGTTTTGCAGAGGTTGAATCTGCAAGGTTTGATAAAGCAAGAAAGTTTAGTGAATCTGTTCTCGTAATGTTAAGGCTGGAATAGTCAAATTTATCATAAAAAACTTTTGCGAGTGCCAGAAGTGGGGAAAAGGAACTCTGTCTTGTGTACTGAACTGTTGCTTTTGTGTTCCAGTTGTCTGCGTCCTGAAATGTAAACTGCAATGCAGATCTTATTACGTCTGCATCATTTTTATAAAAGTTTGCCTGAATATAAGTGCTGTACTGCTGGTAAACGTCTTCTCCGCCGTTTTTTGCAAACTTGTGTGCAGAGTTGAATGAAAAATTATATTCGTCAGATGTGCACCATTTTAAAAGCGGATATGAACCGTTTTTTGAAAAAATATTTACTGCAGTATAGCCTACGGTTGATTTAATCTGATATGTGTCTGCAATGTTTTCTGCTGTCGTTATATCGCGTGCAAAAGAAAGTGTTGCAATTACAGGGACAAATAAATCATATTTATTTGCAGAAATCGGTCGTCTCCACGATAGACTGTAATCTGCATTATAGCTTATCGACTGAGCTATAAGTTCACTGTCATGTTCGCTTTGAGCTGATTCATAAGGCATTGTGTTTAATACATCATCTGCCAGTTTATTGCTGAATAAGTCGTAGAACGGAAGAGATGTAAAGAACCATTTTTTTTCTGACATGCAGTCGGCCATAGTATAGATGTCTCTCGAATAATCTCCGCCTTTTGAAATGTTTTCTACAAGTGAACTTGATCTGGTATATGAAGCGGAAAAGTTCTGGTTTCCGATTTTAAATGGGAAAATAAAGCTCAGCTGTGTTGTATCAGAAAAAAGATTTTGTGAAGTTGATGTATATGTACCGTTCTGATAAAAGTTTATTTCCGGAGTAAATGATGCGAATGGACAGGCCAGAGAGTTATTTACGTTTAGGGATGTTATTCTTTTTGCTGCATTGCTGTCTCCAAAAGAAAACTGTTCTCTGTATGCATCTGAATAAGATGTAAAATAATCATCTGTATTGATTTTCTGATCTTCTGACGAATATGTCGTAACCTTCTGCAAAGCCTTTGCCGTTGCATTGAATCTGTATTTATAAGAGTTTCCTATGTTAAAGTTAAGGCCGTTATTAACTTCCTGAGTCAGTGACCACGGGTCGTAAGTAATTTTTGTCATCCCGGAAATAGAAAGCGGAACTTTAAGGCTGTTAAAATTTAAGTTTGCTGAATTTATTTTTGTGACGGTTTTTTCGTCTTTATTTTCGTTAAAATCTTCGCTTAATGAAAGTATTTTTAAAAGCGGCTGAGTTGTTGAAATTGAGTGGCCTGCGCTTGTTATTGAGTGCTTTGAATCTGCTGAACGGCCGATTGAATTTCTAAATTTTAAGGTTGCCAGGGTTACGTATGCATCTGCATTTCCAGAAAAGCCTGTCTTATCTGTAAAGTCTGAATCTGTATAGATTGTAGAAATTAAATCTCCTGTTGCGCTGATTGAAGCATCTTTTATAAGTACAAAATCTTTGATTTTTAAGATTTCTCCTTCCTGATGCAATGTTGTTTTAATCTGGTCCTGTAAAATTACTTTTGGTGAATTTTCTGATAAGAAAAATTCATCGAGAAAGAAATTTCCTTTTGAATATAATAACTGAGAAGAGGAATCTTCGGCTTCAACAACAGTGTCAAAATCTATTTTTAATCTTACAGGAATGACGTTAGGATTTATTTCAATGATGCTGTCTGTAAGCAGGTTTCCGTCAATCCTTACTTCGCGGGTAAACCGGTTGATTTTAAGTTTATGCATTTTATCTTTATAAGATGAGTCATGCGTGATAAACTTTTTTAGATCTTTTTTATGAATCTTTAAATCGAGTGCATATTCACCGGTTGTCTGTGCATCCTTTGAGTTTCTGTCGAGCACAATATGTAAAGGGTAGTCATCTTCCAAGAGTGCGCCCGGATTTGTTCCTGATTCTGAAACGTTGTAAGAAAAATAAAGGTTTATAGTTTTATATGAAGAAATGTCGGCTTCTTCAAAGTATTTATAAACAGTAATTTTTGAATCCCTTAACCCGCTTGTGCTGTTTACATTCCAATCTATACTCTGTGCGTAATTTGTATCTGTGTTGTAATCTGCAACATCTGATGATTTTCTTTTATACTGGAATGTGTTTATGGAAATCTTGTTATCTGCTGTGTAATAAATTCCCTGTGTGACAGTTTCGTAAGGACCTATAAAAATTGTTCCTGACTGGTTTGAAGAAGGCTTTCTGTCTGCTGTAATTATAAACCGGGCGTTGCATTCTTCTGTTAAAAATGCACGGTCAATATCTCTTATTGTAACAGTAACTGTCTGCCAGCCGGACACTGTCTTTATGTTTGACGGAACGTCGTAATAAACGGCTGATGGTGAAGAATCAAAGATTTTCCATGTCGGAATATTTCCCTTGTTTTCACTTGAAAAATCTGTTTTTGAGCTTACACCAAGCTGGAGGTAAATTTTTGTGTTTACTGATGCATCCTGTGTAAGTGAAATAAATTCATCAGAAAGTTTTACGGCAACAGAATATTCTGAAGCGTTTGGCAGAGAGCTTTTGTTTGCACTTTGTATGATTGTCTGTGATGCCCAGAGAACATCGCTTCCCGAAGGATTTGATGCCTGGTCAGAAAATGAATAACTTACGGGAACAGAATATCCTGATATTTCAGGATCCATCGAACCGGATGAAGATGCTGTCGAACAGTCATACTGTTTTTCCAGGAGTATTGTGTTTAAATTTTCATCTGGCCGCGGGTTTAAAAAGGGACAGAAATCGTCAGGAAGGTTTCTTGCTGCATTTGAAATGAGGTAAGAAGTTGATGGTTTTGAGTCATCCATTCCGGCAATTTTATAAATTCCGGTTGTATTTTCTACTTCGAAGGTTGCACCGACTGCATTTGAAAGGTAGAGTTTTTCTTCTTCCCATTCAATTTTTGAAGAAAGCGTAAAATACCCGTTAAGTGCACGGTTGTCTTCTGCATATTTAACTTCAGGATTTATTGCCCATCTTGCAGCAAAGGCAGCATCCCCTCTGAGGCTGTCAAGAAAATCAAAGCGGAATCCGGTTGCGGCAGAAATCATTCCTGTTTCAAAATCAGAAGAGTCTTCGTACCATGTGATATAGATTTTATCTGTATCAGAAATTCCCGAGCTGAGGCTTACTTCACCGGAAGAGGGATTGTATTTTGCACTGTTGTCGAGGATTCCGTTTTTATAAACTCTTACTGTTCCAGAAACAGCTTTTGTTCCTATATCGATTCTCTGAGATGGTGTAAATGTTCTTACCATTACACAGTCATCATTGGCTGATTCGTAGCCAAGATAGATACCCGGATTTGAAGCTGCAAACGGGAAATTTACTTCCGGCGATGAATGCGTGATTTTATCCGGCGAAGGATCAGAATATGAAATTTTTAAATCTTTAATGAGTGTATCAATATAGACCCGTTTTGATGTAAAAAAATCTTTTTGCACAAGATCAACTGTGTCTGCTATTACTGCAGAAAAATTCTGATTTTTATTTTCTGAATAGCTTGATGCAACCTGAACATCTGAAACAGCTGCAGTTCCACCGTCATATCTTGAACAGCATGCAAAAGGAGAAAATCCGATTGAGTTCTGGATAAGGAGCATTTCTTTTGAATTGATGCTTACAAAAAAACCGTCTGTGCTGCTTCCTGATCTGTCCGGGATACTTAAATGGCCTGATTTTTTTCCGTAAGAAAATGCTGCGACTGCTGGAACACCTTTTTTTGAATCCGGTTTGTTTTTATTTAAATCGCTTCCGAAAAATTTCTGTATGTTGCCAAGAAATTTGTTTCCAGGAGAATCTGGTGTTCCGAAAAATCCGAGTTTTGTCTGAATGACAGAAGACGCATCACTGTTAAATTCAACAAGAATACGTGGCAAAACACCGTTTATTTTCTGTGCATGTGCTTCTTTTGAAAGTATAATCTGGTTTTGCTGCGTAAGAAGAAGATATTCATTTGACGAAAGTTTTTTGTATTTTTTACCTGCTTCGTCGACATAAGACCCTTGAGAAGATTCAACATAAATATTTATGATTTTTGAAATGCTTTCTGAATCTGGCAATACATAAGTTGAACCTGTAAGATAATTGTTAAGCGGAATCTTTAAGTCTGTAACTGCATTTTTGCCGTAATAAGTTTTTTCCTGCATGGAAAGCATGTCATAACGGACAACAGAATCAAAAGCCCATCTGTCTCCGGAAAGGTTAAGACTTATTCCGGGAGCTTCGTTGTCACCGCCACCGATTGAGCGGCCGATGTCGGTTAAAGAATATGTTTCCGGGAAAACAATGTTTCTGTTTGATATCCGTGCAGACTTTAGTATGCCATCAGAATAATATCCTACGGCATAAGTATTCTTATCAAATTTATCTGCAAAAGCTCCCTGAATATACCAGTGGTTGTTTAAAAGAAACCATATTGATAAATCAACTTCCTGTTCAAAAACCGGAGTAGAAGTAGAAACCGTAAAGTCATTTCCATATCCGAAAGTTGCATTTACTGTTCCTGTAAGATTAAAATTCCAGAAGCCTTCTGCATTTAATTCGATGTTTGTGTCATCCTTTGTATAATTGAATAATGAAAAACCTTTATTTCTTTTTTCCGGTGGAAGTATGTTTGAACTGTTTAATGTTGCTGCACCTGCAGGGGTTACAGTCTGAGTGTCCGGTCTTACAGTTTTTATTTCGGGTTTTGAAGTTTCCTGAGCATGAGCGTTTTTTGAAAATGTGTTTAATGCAAAAAGAGATAAAAATACTGCAAGAGTTTTTTTTGAAAGAAGCCTTGCCTTGTGAATTTTTATTTCTGGTTTTTTTGTTTCAAGATCGAGTATTGCTTTTTCAACTGTCTGGCGGCGTTTGTTTTCGCTTTCGAAAAGTTCATTCTGGATAATCTGATTTGTATTTATTACATTGTGAGTACATACGCCTAAAAGTCTTATTTCATGGCCAAATTCATATTTTTTATCAAACAGCGAAATTATTCTTGAGTAAAGATCATCTGTACACAAAAGTGGTGTCTGATAAGTCTGCTGTGCATTAACGGTTGTAAAGTCATCGTATCGTATTTTTATCTGTACGGTATAGCTTGTCTGGTTTTCAAGAAGAAGTCTTTCCATTACATCAGATGAAAGCTGAAGAAGATATGTTTCGATTGTATATCTGTCAGAAATGTCATATTCAAATGTCATTTCTGAGCTTACTGAATGTGTTTTAGGTTCTGACCAGAAATTTTCCGGCTGAATTCCTCTTACGGAATTATAAATAAATGTAGCGCCGGCAGTACCGAAAATGTGTTCAAGGAATGTTTCTGAATGGCTTTTTATATCTTTTACCGTTTTTAAGCCGCATGAATTAAGTCTTTCCAGAGTTTTTTTACCGATTCCCCAGACTTTGTTAAGGGGAAGTGTTTCCATAAATTTTTCTTCATCGCCCGGAAGAACCATAAAAAGACCGTCAGGCTTATTTATGTCTGAACAGATTTTTGCAAGGTAGGGATTAGATGCAATCCCTATTGATACTGTAAGACCTGTATATTCTTTTACCCTGTCTTTGATTTTTTTTGCTGCATCCTGAGGTTTACCGAAAAGCTTTTCTGTCCCCGTCATATCAAGACAGGCTTCGTCAATAGAAATCTGGACTACATCCGGTGAAAAATCATCTAAAACTGACATTACTTTATCAGAGTATTCACAGTAAAGCTTCATATCAGGATTTACAAAAATACCATGAGGACAAAGCTCAAAGGCTCTGGCTGCACTCATTGCAGAATGGACTCCATATTTACGCGCTTCGTATGAGGCTGTAGAAACAACATTTCTTCTCTGATGCGGATCCCCGGAAATTATAACGGGCTTTCCTCTGTATTCAGGATGAACAAGCTGCTCAACAGAAGCAAAAAAAGCGTCGAGGTCTACATGAAAAAAACACTTTTGAATTTTTTCCATAATCAGTTGCCGTCTCCGGAATACGGTATGTCAATTGCGATAACTGCAGTTTCTTTATAGAAAATTTTTCTTCTCAACCTTGAATTTGTTTTTTGGAAAATCAACTCTTCAGGGTAATCCGATTCCGGATAATATGCAGCAATCCTTATAATACTTATATTTGAATTATCCGGCGTGTACGAAATCGTAAAGTTCTGCGGTGGATAATCCGGTAGCTTAAACTGAATCTGATTTGATTTTCCAATCTGTTCGTATATGTTTGTTGAATAGTAAACGGGGTTGTCAGACTGTCCTGAAACGGTAATGTCTACACGAACTGCTTCCCGACCTGTATCTATAGAAATACGGCGGATTGTTCCACCATAATAATTTGAGTCTTTATAACTTACTTTTAAAATGCTGTTTGAATTTGTTTCTACAATCTGCCCGGGCATGTTATAGCCGCTGTATTTTTTTGCAAACTGTTTTCTTATCATATAACTCATTACAAAAACTGCACCGATAAAAATTGCAACTGTAATTACCTGAAAAAGAATGTAGTATTTAGGAAATCTTGATTTAAGAGATTTATAGAGAGTGTTGAAATTTTGTGAAGCAGAAAGTTTTTCTTTTTTATCTTTAATATTGAAATTTGAAATAATTCTTAAAACAGTAAGATAAACTGGAGTAAGCGCACAGCTTAAAGCAAGATTGTACAGCGGTTTTGAAAGTATAAACGGTAAAATCTGTCTGTTTGAAGAGTAGAGAACTGATTCAAATAGAAGTAAAAAATATGGAAGAATGCTTATAATCAGGAAAATATAAAGTGAAACAGTTTTTTTAAAAAGTCTTGAAATTACAAAGATTATGTAAATCAGGGCAAAAAGATAGAAGAATGTAATGTCAATTGCAGAGAAAATAAAAATATTTAAAAAACTTGAAATAGAAACAAGATATCCGTAACTGTAATCAGAAGCTTTTTTGTGAATCTTTAATTCTAAAAGGTAAGATACGAGAACAAGTACAATTGAAATTATAACTTTTATTCCGAGAAGAATAATAAGGTTTCTCATGTGAAGGTTGTAAGCAAGATTTGAGAAAAACTGTCCTACAAGAAGGAATAAGGTAGAAATTATGATTGTTCCGGGAATAAGATACATAGACCTTAATGATCTTTTTGTCATAAGGTTTTTCTGACTGTGTTTTTTCCTGAACAGAAATCCCATGTCGCTTATGATCAGAAGACAGAGAATGATTGTGCTTATAAGGAATATGATTGTAATTCCTTCACCAATCCACAAATAGTGATTGGAAATTTTTATCGGGATATAATGAACGTCATTATTAAATTCTGTCTGTTCATTAAAACTGTCAATAAAAAGGCTGAGTATGGATTTAAATTTTTCTGAATCCGTAAACGATTCCGGAAAGTTTACTTCTACAGCCGGTATGTCACTTGATAAAAAAGCAGATAGCTTTATGCTTGAAGAAAGAATACCGATTTTGTAAAGCGAAATGAACATGTCGCCATTTATGACAGGATAAATCTGATTTTTTTCAAGACACCCTGTTACAAGTTTTAAAAGCCAGAGAGGGGCGAGTTTTAAATTTGAACCGGCAGAAATCGTGTAAAGAGATTTGCTGGTAAAATTAATCGGAACTGCGCACAGGCTTTCTGTTCCTTCGATTAAATCACAGTACATCTGTGTGCCAGTCATGTTTTCGTTTCCACTTATTTCGTGTCTGTCACTCGAGCTTAAAAGAATGTTTATATTAAAATCGTAGTTTTTTTCTCTTGTAATCTGAATAAAGTCATAAAGAAAATTCAGTCTGGAATAAATTTCTTCCTGTGAAAAAACAAAGAGAATTGTATTGTAAGGTTTTTCTTCTGAACGCGTTAAATCCTGGTTTCGGTTTACGGAAATATGAATGTTATATGGAAAATTGTTCTCTTCCGAATGGAAAAGTGAGAGCTTTCTTGCAGAAATTCCGTTTCTGTTAAGGTCTTCATAAATTGAATCAGCAAGTTTTTTTCCCCTGGGAGTCAGATTCTGGGCAGTGGCACCTGCAAGAAGAGAGCATAATATAAAAAGGAAAAAAAAGGGCCTTTTAAGTTCCATTTATATAGAATAAAATAATTATGAATAATCTGCAAGTAATATGTTATTGCATAAAAGGGGGATAATTGGTACATTTCCCCTATGATAGTAATGAAATTCGGGGGTTCTTCTGTTGCAGATGCAGACAGAATCCGTCATGTAGCCTCTATTATCAAGGCATATAAAGAGGACAAACCTGTTGTTGTTCTTTCTGCAATGGGTGATACGACTGATCACCTCCTTGAAGCAGCTGATATTGCTGTTAATGGTGAGGTAGATATTTCTAAAGTTGAAAAGCTTCACAGGGAAACTGCTGACAGGCTTGGAATCAAAATCGAAGAAATTGATGAACTTTTAAAGGAACTTACACAGCTTTTAACCGGAATTTCCATGTTAAAGGAACTTACAAAAAGAACAAGAGACTATCTTGTTTCTTTCGGTGAAAGAATGTCTGTAAGAATGATGGCTGCCTTCCTTAATAAGGAAGGACTCCCTGCAAAGTTCTTTGATGCATGGGATGCAGGTATTACATCAGATTCAAACTTTATGTCTGCTGAACTTCTCGAAGACGTATGGACTGATATTCCTGAAAAGCTTAATGATTATAAATACGGTGTTACAAAAGAAATTCCTATTGTTACAGGATTTATTGCAAAGGATAGAAAGGGAAATATTACTACTCTTGGCCGTGGCGGTTCTGACCTTACAGCAACTATGATTGGCAGCGCAATGCAGGCAGAAGAAATCCAGACATGGAAAGATGTAGACGGAATTTTAACTTCTGATCCACGTGTTGTAAAAGAAGCCCGTCCTGTTCCAGAAGTAACATACGAAGAAGCAGCAGAACTTGCATATTTCGGTGCACAGGTTTTGCATCCGAGAAGCATGCAGCCGTGTCTCAAAAGCGGTGTTCCTGTAAGGGTAAAAAATTCTTACAACATCGACAGTCCGGGATCTATCATAGTCGAAAAACACTCTGGAGAAATTCCAAAGGTTACTGCAATTACATCTGTAAAAGGTGTAACATTAATCGATATAAATTCAACACGCATGCTTGGAAGTGCAGGTTTTCTGGCTCACGTATTCAATAACTTTTTAAAGTGGGGAATCAGTGTTGATGTAATTGCAACTTCAGAAGTTTCTGTTTCTCTTACTGTTAACGGCAAGACAGATCTTACAGGTCTTTTAGGAGATCTTGATCACGTTGCTGATGTAGAAGTTCAGAAAAATAAATCTATCATTACAATCATTTGTGATGCAGACCATTCAAGTTCAATTCTTGCAAGCGGTTTTGGTGCTCTTGCTGAAAAGGGAATTAACGTTCAGATGATAAGCCAGGGTGCATCAAAGGTAAATATTTCTGTGATTTGTGATGACGAAGAAACTAACGATGTTGTTCAGACTTTGCACAGGGCTTTCTTCGGTTAATTATAAAAATATAAGGTGAACTTATGAAAATTGCAATTGTTGGTTATGGAAAGATGGGACACATGATTGAAAACTCTGCAAAGAATTTTGGTCATGAAATTGTATGTACTGTTGATGTAATTTCAAAAGATGCAACTTGTGTTGTTCCTCAGGGAGATTATCAGGCAGTTGCCGAAGCTGTAAAGAAAAGCGGGGCTGAAGGTATAATTGAATTTTCACATCCGTCATCTGTTCTCGGAAATATCAAGGCTCTTATTCCACTTGGACTTCCTCTTGTAATCGGTACGACAGGCTGGAATGAAAAAAAATCAGAGATTGAAGATTTTATTAAACAGGTAAACGGCGTTGCAATGACAAGTGCTAACTTTTCTATTGGAGTTAATCTTCTTTATAAAATCATAGATGAAGCTTCAAAACTTGTAAGTGCTTTTGATGAATATGATGCAAGCATTTTAGAAATTCACCATAACCAGAAGGCAGACAGTCCGAGTGGAACTGCTCTTGATATTGCAAAGCATGTTCTTGAAAATTATCCTAAAAAGACAGAAATCGTAACAGATGCATTTCACGAAAAACCAAAGGCAAATCAGCTTCATGTTGCAAGCATGCGGCTCGGTACAGTTCCTGGAACACATACTGTATTCTTTGACTCAAGTGCTGATACGATTGAAATTACTCACAGGGCAAGAAGTCGTGAAGGTTTTGCAAACGGAGCTGTTCATAGTCTTGAACGTCTTTATGAAGGTTTAAAAAGCAATAAGCTTTCCCGTGGAAAACTATACGGAATGAAAGATCTTTTTTAGTGATAGACAGAAAATAAGATTTCGGGGTAAAATAAAGTTATGTACGATAACAAAGGTTGTGACTTACTTGATTTTGATGAATCAGATTTTAATACTGTAATGGCTTCTGACATTACATTTTCCGGTAAAATTCGTTTTACAAAGCCTTTTATGATTAAGGGAAATGTAAGCGGAAAAATCGAAGCAGACAGTGATCTTGTAATTGCACAGGATGCAGTGGTAAAGGCAGATATAACAGCTGAACGCATTTTAGTACGCGGTAAGGTAGAAGGAAATATCAACGGAAATACAATGGTTTTTGTAACCTCTAATGGTTCTGTGGACGGAGACATTACTTCTAAGCAGGTTGTTCTTGAACCGGGAAGCAATTTTACCGGTAGGTGTACGATGGTAAAGGAAAATGAAGCGTAGTTTATTAGTATTAGTATTATCAGTTTTAGGTTTTTCGTTTTTTGCACAGGGTAAAAAAGATGCACTTGTTCTCTACAGGAACGGAAACTTTAAAGAAGCAATTACTGTATGTGAAGAAGAAATAAAAAATGATCCTTCTCACATCGACTCATATGTTGTTCTCTGCTGGAGCCTTGTAGGTAACAGGGAATATGCCCGTGCTGAACAGCGTGCATACGACGGTTTGAAAATTGAAAGATATGATATCCGTCTTATCGAAGTTTTGGGTGAGGCAAAATTTTATCTTGGAAAAAATGAGGAAGCTTTAAAACAGTTTCAGGAATATATTTCCATTGCAAATGACAGAACAGGAAGCCGTGTAGGTGTTGCCTATTATTTTATGGGAGAAATTTACATAAGGCAGACAAAGTTCCAGCATGCGGATATCGCATTTTCTGCTGCAGTACGCAAAGAACCGAACTCTGACTCGTGGTGGACACGTTTAGGTTATGCTCGTGAAATGGCAGGAAATTATGCTGAAAGTCTTGCAGCATATAACGAAGCATTAAGATTAAATCCTTCTAAAACAGATGCTGTGCGCGGTAAAGAGCGTGTTTCAGAATATATCAGATAAAAAAACAGTTCATATCGAAACACTCGGCTGCAGATTGAATCAGATTGAAAGTGAAGGCGCGGCAGATTTTTTTTCTAAAGGAGGCTTTAATGTCGTAATGAAAGGCATTACAGCTTCTGATAATGTCGATGAAAAAGTTATCCTTGCATTAATCAATACATGTACTGTAACGGCAAAGGCAGAGCAGAAAGCAAGAAGGATAATGAGACTTCTCTTAAAAAAATATCCATCTGCACTAGTTTTAGTTACCGGTTGTTACGCTCAGGTTGCAAAAAAGGAAATTGAATCAATTGACAAAAGAATTCTTGTTCTTCCCGGGAGAGTAAAGAGCAGACTTATAGAAATTCCTGCTTTGGTAAATGATGTAATCAATTTGAAAAAAACTGATGCAGAATTGACGGGCGGAAATATTCAGATTTCAGAAAAGATAAAGAAAATAATAGAAAATAAAATCTGTTTAAAGCCGGTAAGTGATACAAGTGAAAATCCATTTCTGCTTTCAAGTGATACTTTTTTACATCATTCAAGGGCTTCTTTAAAGATTCAGGATGGATGTAACAACAGATGTTCTTACTGTGAAATATGTATTGCAAGAGGATTGTCTGTTTCTCTTGATGCCGGTGAAGTTTTAAATCGCGTTTTAAAATTAAAGGAAGCAGGACACAGGGAAATTGTAATTACGACAGTAAATGCTGCGCAGTACCGTTCAGAATATGAAGGACAGAGTATAGATATTGCAGGACTTTTAGAGCTTCTTCTTAAAAAAACAAAAGATGTTTCGTTCCGTTTTTCCAGTCTTTACCCTCAGATTATTGATGAAAAGTTTTCTGAATTATTAAAGGATAAAAGAGTAAGACCTCATTTTCATCTTTCGGTGCAGAGTGGAAGCGATAATGTATTAAAAAACATGAACCGGCCTTATAAGGCAGAGCAGGTTTTAAAGGCTGTTATGCTCTTAAAAAAGGCAAGACCTGATTGTTTTACAGCATGTGATATAATTGCAGGTTTCCCAGGTGAGACAGACGAAGATTTTGAAAAGACTGTAAAACTTGTAAAAGAATGTGGTTTTACTTATGTTCATGCTTTTCCATTTAGTCCACGTCCCAATACAAAGGCTTATAGTATGAAGCCGCATGTTCCTGAAGCAGTGACTCAAAAAAGGGTACAAAAGCTTCTTGATTACTCAGTAAAGGCAAAAATTGATTATATAAATTCAATCTGTGGTACTGTAAGAACTGCAATTGTAGAAACAAGTCACAGTAAGATTTTAAAGAAAGGAATTTCTGATGGAAAAGAAATTATAAATGCAGTAACTGATAATTTTCTTCATTGCAGGGTTGAATGTACAAAAGGACAGTTGCCTGAGGCTGGAGAAGAAGTCGATATTGAAATAATTTTGCCTCTTGAAGATGAAATAAAGAAAAATGCTGAAATGGAGGTGCACGCAAAATTATGCAGTTAAACACACCTGTAGCAGAATCATTAAGGATTGTTCTTGCGGGAAACCGTAATGCAGGAAAATCGAGTCTTTTAAACTCTATTTTTCAAAGAGATATTGCGATTGTAAGTGATGTAGCAGGAACTACTACAGATCCTGTTTCGAGAAAAATCGAACTTAGAAATCTCGGACCATGTGTCATTACGGATACGGCCGGTCTTGATGATATCGGAGAACTTGGAAAAAAAAGAACGGAAAAATCCCTGGAAAAACTTCTTGAAAGTGATCTTGTTTTATTTGTCAGTTCTCTCAATAGAGAAATTACTCAGAGTGAAAAAGACTTTTATAATTTTATTAAAGAAAAAAAATTAAATTCACTTTTAGTATATACTTTTGCAGAGAATGAAAATAAAAAGGTATTTGAAGAAAAAAATGAATTTTTCAAGAACATTGATTTTATAAAGACTGATAACAAAAAACCTATAGAATATTATGAAAGCCTTCTTTTAAAGATTGAAAATGCCGCGTCAAAGGCAGAAAAAGAAATCGGTGTTCTTGACAATCTTGTAAAAAAAGGGGATACGGTAATTCTTGTGTGTCCTATTGATGATGCAGCTCCCAAAGGACGTCTCATTCTTCCTCAGGTAGAGACTTTAAGAGACTGTCTTGATAAAAACTGTAAGGCTTTTGTATGTCAGGTTTCGGAACTTGAAGAAACACTTAATTCACTTAAAGAAAAGCCGGAGCTTGTAATTACAGACAGCCAGGCTTTTGCAGAGGTTTCTAAAATAGTTCCGCATGATGTCCGTCTTACAGGTTTTTCAATTCTTTTTGCACGGAAAAAAGGTGACTATGGTTATTTTGTAAAGAGTCTTGAATATCTTAACAGTCTTAAATCTGATTCGCATATCCTTATTTTTGAAGCATGCTCGCATCACAGACAGGATGACGATATAGGAACTGTAAAAATTCCTGCACTTTTAAGGAAGAAAATATCAGATAAACTTGTAATAGAAAATGTACGTCAGTTTCCGGAGGATTTGAGCAGTATTGATCTTGTAATTACATGCGGTGGCTGCATGTTCTCAAGAAAAATGATGTTAAATAAGTTAAGCGGAATTTTTGAAAGACAGATTCCGGTTGTAAATTACGGACTTTTTCTGTCATGGGCAAACGGGCTTTTCCCGAGGGCCGGACTTTAGGGCTTTATTTATGATGCCTGCATTTACAGTTGTAAGACAGTATGTTTAATGATATAATTATATTAATTATTTAAGGTGGAGTTTTATGAGGGTTTTTAAGTTATTTTTAATTTCAGTTTTCTCATTTTTTATTTTTTCATGCAACGGCATGTATAATCAGGGAGATACTTCTCTAGAAATAAGTCTCCCGGGTAGTTCTGATTCTGGAGCAAAGTATATAGATGGATCAGAGTATTACATGGGAAATGGGGGTATTTCAGATTCTGTTTATGTTGTTAAACTGGAAGGTCCTGTTACTGTTATTGATGTAATTGACTATGGTGAAAAATGTCTTTTTGAAAATTTAAAATCTGGGAAATATAAAATTATAGTTGAAAATTATGATAGAAATCCGTATGAGTCACAGCAAGTCGGAGCGCAAATATATGGTTATGGAGAAAAAGACATTTCTCTTTTGCCTGGAAAAAATAACAAGACAATAGATATTTATTCTTTGACGATGGACAATATTAGTGATATAAAAGGTGCAAAAGTACAGATTCGTATATTTTCTCCTAATGGGGAATTACCTGAATATGAAGTTTTTTCTTACTTTGATCCGAATTGGCTAGATTTAGAGGATAGTACAATTGTTTATAAGGGTGGATATACAGAAGACTGTTCTGGGAGTCTTAATTTTTGGGATGGATTTGAAAGAGAATTTAACATATATAAAAATGGCAAACTGGTATATTCTTATGAACAGATGGGAGATTTTACTTCTGAAAATACTTTTCCGTTCTATGTTCGGGAAGGAGGCTATACAATGGATTTTATTTTTACAAAATATGATAACCCAAATGCAAAAATAAAATTTAATGCCCCGGTAACATTTGCTTTGGAATATTAAAAAATCTCAAAAAAACCTTAATGCGGACTATTGACACTTTTTTATAAAAATTATATAGTACCTTTACGTTCAATTTATGAGCGTGCGGGCTATTAGCTCAGTAGGTAGAGCAACGCCCTTTTAAGGCGTGGGTCGATGGTTCGAATCCATCATAGCTCACAGAAAACTTCCGAAAAATCGGAAGTTTTTTTTATGTCCGGTAAGATTTTTCTCATAAATTTAATATAAATCGTGCAGATTTTGAGACTATGTGCTATAATAAAGACTATGTTATATTTTATTACGAATCTTCACAGCGGTCGAAGAGCTTATTCTACATGGAAAAAACTAAAAAAATATCTTATTGCCAATAATATTCAGTATAAACTTCTTTTATCTGACTATGAAGTTCATGCAGGAATTTTAGCTTCAAGAATTGACTGTAAAAACGATAATGATGTAAAGGTTATCGTTGTTGGAAATGACGGGGCTATAAATGAAGTTATTAATGGAATTGATGATTTTACAAAAATAAAATTCGGTGTAATTCCTAACGGAAGTGGAAATGATTTTGTCAGGGGAAATCACATTAAAATGCATCGTTTCCATCCGGAAAAAATTCTTGAAAAAATATTAAAATCAGATGGATCCAGAAAAATAGATGTCGGTAAAGTTACTATCGATGACGGAACAAGCCGCTACTTTGCAGTCAGTTCTGGTGTAGGTCTTGATGCCATCGTCTGTAAAAAGACATTCACTTCAAAATTAAAAAAGGTATTGAAATTTCTTCATCTCAGTGGACTTATATATATACTTACTACGGTCCAGACACTGTTCAGTATGAAGCGGTATCAGGTAAGGGTAAAATTTGATGATGAAGAAGAAGTCTTCTACGACAGGCTCATTTTTATCGCCGGAATGAATTCTCTTGTAGAAGGCGGTGGCGTAAAAATGGCTCCTGATGCAGAAACTGATGACGGTTATTTAAATTCATGCGGTGTAAACGGAATACCTAAGGTTTTGACTTTCTTTGCTTTCCCGTTCCTTATAATGGGGCTCCATACGAAGTTTAAGAGTTTTATTCTGCATAAGTTTACAAAGATGGAATTGACAAGTGAAACCAAAATGGTTCTGCATACCGACGGTGAATATGCAGGTGATATTGAACATATTACGATGCAGGTTATTCCAGCTTCTCTGTCACTTTTAAATTAGTTCATCTGTTCAAATTCTATATTTATAGATTTGAGTGCTTTTTTATTTTTGTACATTTCACGGTCGGAAACAGATATGATTTTTTCTATATCGTCTCCCGGAATAAATTCTGCGACTCCGCATGCGACACGGTAAGGAGTTGCTTCGAGTCTTCTGTGAAAGTGTCTTACGCATTCTGAAATCTGTTCTTTTGTGCTGTTAAAGAAAAGAGCCATAAATTCATCGCCGCCAGTTCTGTAAAGACGGGCTTTAGGGAAGGTATCGTACATAAAGTCTACGCAGGTCTTAAGGGCTGTGTCTCCGGCAGAGTGGCCGTAGTTGTCGTTCCATTTTTTTAGATCGTTTAAGTCCATTGAAAGGATTATTACTTTTCTATTGAGGAAGCGTTTTAAGTCAAGATAAAAACAGCGTCTGTTCATGAGGTTTGTAAGTGTATCACGCTTATGAACCTGGACATTAAGGAAAAGGAAGTAGAATACGATTCCGATCATTATGGTCTGTGACAGAATCATCGAGAATTTAAAGAAATGTTCCAATGCTGCAGCAAACGCGGCAAAGATTATAATTACAGAAATTACGACGGTTTCGCTTTTATTTGATTTATAGAGCTTTAGTGAATTATTCATTATAAGGCATGAATAACTGAGGCTCGTGATGTGGCAGACATAACCCAGAGGTCCATGAACAAGGGCATTATTTTCTGTAAAAGAAAACATAACTCCCGTTGGAATGCTGATCAGGGAAACTGCGATGTTTATGTAAACCGGTATACAGAACCAGGCAGACGGCTTATTCTGGTTCCTCCCGGAAACCTCAAAAATAAAATAAACGATTATCGGTCGAAGGGCATATCCGATTGCAGAACTCCAGTATCTAAGTACTGTAGGCTGGTCTTTAAGTGCAGTAAGATATCTGATATTATCCGCTATGGTCAAAACAATCCCCATAATACATGCCATGAAAAAGTAGGAAAGAATATTTTTTGGGAAAGTTCTATTTGTACAGATAAAAACCAGCAAAATTATCGCAATAATGGCTGACTGATAATTCAACTGGAAAAGGCCTCTAAATAATGTAAACTCCATTAACTCCATTATAAACTATTCTTGACCAAACAACAATAGTGACTTTATAATTATATAAAGCAGATAAAAAATGTATTTGCTTGGCAAGAAAGGGGATTTGTGGAACATTCATATAAAATAGTTGTTTCTGACACGGGAATTTTAACTAAGCTTTGCGGCGCTAATGACAGTAACCTTAAACTCATTGAGCAGCATCTTGGTGTCCCTGTGTTTATGCGTGGAAATGAGCTTTCTGTTGAACAGGATGACCCTGCAATTCAGCAGCAGTTCAGATTTATAATAGACAGAATTATTGACGAAATCGAAGAAGGTTATGCAGATTCAGAAGACGCAGTGGCTTCGATATTAAATACAGACCTTAATCCAGATTATACTCCGACAAAAGATTATTTTTCTTCTCAGCGGGAACATGCAACTATGAACGAAGGGGCAATTGTTGTCCCGGGTGCTCAGAAAAAAGTATATCCGAAAACACAGAATCAGGCAGATTATGTACGGCTTTTAAGAACAAAAGATATGGTTTTCTGCAGTGGAAGTGCCGGAAGCGGCAAAACATTTCTTGCAGTGTGTGAAGCTTTACGACTTGTTCTTTCGAAAGAGAAAAAAGGCATTATTCTGACCCGTCCTGTTGTAGAAGCGGGGGAAAGTCTTGGATTTCTTCCTGGAGACCTTGAACAGAAAACTGCACCTTATTTAAGGCCTTTATATGATTCAATGGAAACCGTATTGTCAAAAGATACTGTTAAAAAACTTATAGAAAATGATATAATAGAGACAGCTCCTCTTGCGTATATGCGCGGAAGAACTTTAAATGATAGTGTTATTATCCTTGATGAAGCACAAAATACCACATGCGAACAGATGAAAATGTTTTTAACCCGCATGGGAAACGGATCAAAGGTATTTGTTACCGGAGATGTTACACAAATAGATTTACCAAAAAGATGTAAATCTGGACTTGTTCATGCACTGGAAGTTCTTTCCGGTATTCCTGAAATTGGAATTATGCAGATGACGGGAGCAGATGTCGTAAGAAATCCATTGGTAAAGAAAATAGTACAGGCGTATGAAAATGCAAAAGACAACTGAACAGAATAATGAAACCGGAAAAAATAAAGAAAAAAAAGTTTCTCTTTTTAAAAGACTTTTCGGTTCTTTAAAAGAGGATTATCCGGTTTTAATTTTATCGATAATTTCTTTCCTTATAATCGGAGTAATTACATTTTTTGGTGTAACTAAAAATGTTACTGTGGCTGCATTCAGTCTGAATGAGTACGAAGTCGGACAGATTGCTGACAGAACTATTGTTGCTGATAAAACGATTCCTGCAACATCGGCTTATCCGATTGGAATTCAGGATGGGGAAAAGATAATCAGAAAAGGTTTCCCAATTACAGAAGAAGGTTACCGTAAACTTGAAAAAATGGCTAACACAAAAGAGTATATAGATTACCGTGCTTATGCCAATTCGATGCTGTTTATGCTTCTTCTTATGATTCTCTGGACACTGCTTTATTCTGACGTCCTTCTTGGAAGAAAGCTAGCGTTTAAAGAGCTTTTAATTCAGATTATATTCTTTACGATATTATATTCGTGTGCGCTTTTTGCACCGAAATATCCTTTCTTTGCGCAGTCATCTTATTATCTTTGTATCGCAATTCCTTCTGCATTTGTACTTTTTCTGATTACTCTGCTTTATGGCGAAAAATCTGCACTGTTTTTCTCTATCGTTCTCTCGCTTGGAATTCTTAATGCAAGTAATTATGACATTGTTGTATTCCTGTTTACTTTCTGTTCATGCTTTAGCGCTGCACGAATTGTAAGACAGATTGAAACGAGAATTGATATGGTATTTGCTTCTGTTTCTATTGCTCTTTTGAATATCATATTCATTTTCCTTGAAAAGATTTTATTTAATGATTCGTTTGATGGATTTGGAAAACTTGCATTTGCAGTTGCTGCAAACGGCTTTATTTCCGGAATCTTTGCACTTGGTTTTATTACTCCGCTTGAACAGATTCTTAATACCGCATCTGTATTCCGTCTTATGGATTTGAGTGATCTTAATAATCCGACAATGCGAAGCCTTCTGCTCAATGCATCAGGAACTTATAATCATTCTATGATGGTTGCAACTCTTGCAGAAAATGCCTGTAAAGAAATCGGTGCTAATTCGCTTGTTGCCCGTGTCGGTTCTTATTATCACGATATCGGTAAAATGGAGCAGAGTGAATATTTTGTAGAAAATCAGAGCGGGCAGAATAAGCATGACGAAATTAATCCGTCACTTTCTGTTTCGGTAATCAGAAGTCATGTTAAAAAAGGTGTTGAAAAAGCTCATCAGCTTCACCTTCCACAGGTTATTATAGACATTATTTCTGAACATCATGGAAACAGTGTAATCGCATATTTTTATAATGAAGCAAAACTTAAAAATCCTGACGTTCAGGAAGAAGATTTTTCTTATATGGGAAATCCTCCTAAGACAAAAGAAAGTGCAGTTGTAATGCTTGCAGATACAGTTGAAGCTGCATGCCGTACACTCGAAAAACCTTCGGTTTCACGTCTTGATAAATTTATTCAGAGTCTTATTTCTTCTAAGCTTGAACATCATCAGCTCGACAGATGTAATCTTACATTTAAAGATCTTACAACTATAAGAGAATCATTTGTTACAATTCTTGCAGGTTATTATCACTCGAGAATTGAATATCCTGATCAGAAGGATCCTGACGCACAGGAAGATAAAAACAAAGTGATTCCCGGAAATAATTCTGTAAAAATAAAGCAGAAGAAAAAATAGTATGGCAAACAGAATCTTAGTAAGTGTTCAGGAAGATATTGCAGAACCTCAATGGATTTCAGAAGTTGAAAGTTTTTTAAATCTTGTCATGCAAAAACTGAATTTTGATAATGAAGAAATTTCTGTTATGTTTGTGAACAATTCATTTATTAAAGAACTTAACAGAGATTACCGTAACATTGATGCACCTACGGATGTTTTATCTTTTGAAGCTGATGAAGAATATGAAGACGATGAAGGTAGATGGAAATCTAAAGGAGATATAGTAATCAGTATCGAAATGATTGATGAAAATGCAGAGTATTTTAAAATCACTTCTAATGATGAATTAAAACGTCTTCTGGTTCACGGACTTTTACACCTTAACGGAATGGACCACGGTGAAGAACATATAGAAAGTTCAAAATCTCCTCAATGTGAGATGCTTGTCATTCAGGAAAAATTGCTTGCTGAACTTAAAAATGAAGTTTTAATTAAATAATGGTAGAGAGAAATGAGCTTATTTGATTTTAATAAGGAAAAAAGTAAAGAAAACCCTGAGCAGGATAAACTGCAGCAGATTCTCGAAGAAGAAAAAGAGGATATGATACAGGGTGTAGAAGAACTTTCGAGTACTTCTGTAAAAGAAGTCATGATTCCGAGAATTGATGTGGATTTTATCAATATTGATTCAACTCAGGATGAATGGACAAAAACAGTATTCGACAGCGGACATTCAAGAATTCCGGTTTATAAAGATTCGATTGATAATGTGGTCGGAGTTCTTTATGTAAAGGATTTGATAAAGTGTCTTTTTTCAAGTGAACAGATTGAACTTGAAAAAATAATAAGAAAGGCTTTTTTTGTTCCTGAGACAAAGAGAATAGACAGCCTTCTGAGAGAATTTAAAAGACGTCATATTCACATTGCGATGGCGGTTGATGAATACGGTGGTTTATCAGGAATTGTCTGTCTTGAAGACATCATAGAAGAAATTGTTGGTGATATTCAGGATGAATTTGATAATGAACGCGATGACATCATAAATCTGGGAAAGGATGTGTGGCTTGTAGATGCAAGGCAGAATCTTGATGATTTAAATGAAGAAATCGGTTCTGATTTTCCGGACAGTGAATTTGATACATTCGGTGGATTTGTATTTGATCTTTTTGGAAAAATTCCGCTTAAATTTGAAAAAATTACATGGAAAGACTATGATTTTATAATTCAGGATATGGACGGTCATAGGATTGATATGATTAAAGTTATATATCATAATAAAGAGGGTGGGGAAAAGGATGAAAACAAAGAGTAACAGAAGTTTTAAGGCTGCTTTATTATCTTTTGCGTTTGCATTTTTACTTGATCCTGTTTTTGCTGATGTAAACGGTTTTTCAAAAACAAGAGCCTTTGAACAGAACAGTAAGCTTTCTGCTGTAGAACTTTATAATCTCGGTTTAGATTATTATGACAAAAAAGACTGGTGGCAGGCCGGAGAAAAATTCCAGGAAGCAATTCAGAAAAATGGCGCATATGCTGATGCATGGTACATGCTTTCTAAATGTTCCTATGAAATGAATCAGTTTGATTTATGCGTTCAGTATGTTGAAAATGCTCAGAAATATGCCGGAGAAAAACCTGAATATTCAAATCTAAAGGCATTCAGTTTTATTTCTCTTGGAAAATTAAAAGAAGCTGAGACACTTTTTAATTCAACCTTAAAAAAATACCCGAATAATATCGAAGCTAGATTTGGACTTGCTGAACTGGATCTCTTTAACGGAAGACTTACTGGAGCTGAAATCCTTTATAAAGATGCCCTTAAAAGAGAACCGCTCAATGTAAAGGCTCTCCTTTCTCTTGCGCTTGTAAGTACAGAACTTGGAAAAAAAGAAACTGCACAGAATTACATTAACAAGGCTTTGCAGTCACATTCAAATAATGAAGAAGTTTATTTTATTGCCTCATATCTTGCTGCAATGAACGGTGATTATAAAGATGCAGAAAGAAAATGTCTTATGGCTGTAACTGTAAATCCGAATTATGATGGAGCATATGAACTTCTTTCTACAATTTATTACGCTCAGAAACGTTATGAAGAAGTAATTGATATTGCAGATTTTAGAATAAACAGAAACAGAAATGCTTCACAGGCATGGTACATAAAAGGTCTTGCGCTTGAAAAACTCGGAAGGTTTGAAGATTCTATTGCAACATGGGAAGCAGGACTGGAAGTTGAACCTTATGATGAAATAATGAGGACAGCTTTTGAACTTTCTGTTCTTTCTCATACAAGACTTGAAGATCCGAGAAGAAAAAACTGGGCACTTTAT
Source organism: Treponema sp. (assembly GCA_017553635.1). Lineage (GTDB taxonomy): Bacteria > Spirochaetota > Spirochaetia > Treponematales > Treponemataceae > Treponema_D. The sequence continues at coordinate 37,583 of JAFZKN010000009.1, forward strand.
CATGTCAGAAAAGGGCAGGAATATCAGAAAAAATTTGCTTCTCTTCAGGTAAGATATGAATATCAGACTGCATTAAAGATTAACCCGAAAAATAAAACTGCGAGAACTGCTTTTGCAGAAATTCTTTACAATGACGGTTTTAATGAAAACTATCTTGAACAGGTAAAATTTGTAAAGGAAAATACCAAGCTTCTTGAAGTTAAGGATAAGTCAAAGCTGACCGACAGAGAAGAAGCAAAAATGATAAGATATACAAGGCTTTCTGATACTGTTGAAGGTTTTGAATCTCTTATGGAAAATACTCTTGCAAAAAAATGGGATATAAATCCTTTTTATCTTGATAAGACAAGATGGAATATCGGTATTTACTATATGGAAAAAATTGAGCCTCTGTATCACTGTGACATTGCACGCATAGCTGCAGAAAATTTAAGGCTTATGTTCCAGGGAATTTCTTCTACAAATGTACGGCTTTTCCCGGAAGAAGTTTCGGGTTATGCAGATGCTTATAAAAAAGCACATGATAAAAAACTTGATTACTTTATCATCCTTACTGGTGATGAAACAGACAGAGATGTTAAACTTGATGCTGTTATGTATTCAGCACGGACTGGAACAAAAACAAAGGATTTTTCAATTTACAGAACAGGCAATGAAAGATTTTCTCTTTCTCTTCTGCACCTCAGAAAGGCCATGCTTTCGATTCTTCCTGTAAGGGCAAATATTCTTAATAGAAGCCTCAGTGATATTCTTCTTGATATCGGGAAAACAGAAGGTGTTGTAAAAAATTCAAAGTTTGCAGTAATCAAAAAGGGTGCATTAAAAACAAGCGATACCGGTGCAGGGCTTGTTTATAATGATTCTGATATGATAGGAACTGTTACTGTTACGAAAGTCTCTGAAGAAATTTCAGAGGGTGTTTTGAGTGACACAGGTTTTTATGACAGAGTTAACAGCGGTGATGAACTTATTCTTATAGAAGTTCCTTCAAAAAAAGAAAGTTCAGAAACACCGAGCGAAGCTGCTTTGGATACGGCACCGCAGTCAACAAACGAAGCAACTGCTGTAAATGCACTTAAGGGAGCTGACCTTGAAATTACAAGAACTCCTTCGCTTATCAGAATGATTAAAGAGCTTAACTGAAAAACTATTTTGTTGTATTAAGTTCAATCATGTCGAGGCTTGAATCAATCCATTTTTTTGAAAGTTCAGGCCAGTCATCACTTACTGTTAAAAAGTTAAACAGTGAGTTTTGATAGTCTTTAAGGAAGTAGTAAGATTCTCCAAGATAGAAAGTTGCTCTTTTTGCTGACGAAGGACTTCTCCGTACACTTAAAAAATCATTGAGTTCTTTAATCGAGCCAGCAAAATCTTTTTTTACGAAATACGTTTTTAGAATCTTAAAAAGATAATAATCATCGCCACCTTCCGGACAGATTAAATCCTCTTCAAAAACATGCATCTTTGTGATTTTATTTTTTTTGTTAAGATAATTTTTTCCGAGTGTTTTTGAAGCGCTCATTGCCTTATCGCCGAGAACTACTGCAGGTTTTTTATCCATATCTACAAGTCCCGGTGTCGGAAGGGGAATGCTTCTCATTTTTTCTGACATATCTACAGGCTTGTCAGATTTTTTTGATGTTGAATTCTGTTTTGGGACGATTACCTGGTTTTCTGTTGATGTGTTTTTTCTTGCCCTTACACCCGAAATTGAAGTATTCATTGATGGAAGAATTATGATGTAAGGTCCATTTTCTGTCGTTGCAATGACGCTGTAAAAATATTCCTTGAAATCTTCAACCATATCGATATATTCATTTACATCCGAAGCAAGCTCTGCAATTACACCGAGGGAAGAAAGCTGTTCGTATGATGTTATCTGCTTTGTATCACGGCAGATTAAATATCCTGTAATGGCCGGATTTGTATTTTCCGGTGTATGCCATGAGATTTTAATCTGACTTTTCTCTTTTGGAATTACATTTATATCAAGAACAACTGGACGTGACTGTGCATTTGCAAAAAATGGAATAAGTGTAAATAAAAGGCCGATAAGTGTATTTCTAAGTTTCATACTATATATTGTATAATCAATTTTGCTTATTTGACAAGATACAATGTTTAATTTATGCTATGACTATGTTAGAAGAATTAAAAATCCCTATTACAGAACTTAAAGAAAACATAATGAACGTCTGGGGGTGTCTTTGACGCGCCTTCAATCTATAAAAAGATAGAAGAAGCAGAAGCACAGACTACACGGGACGGATTCTGGGACAATCCCGACAAAGCCCAGAAGGTAATGAATAAAATCAAGACATTAAAACTTCGCGTCGAGCCGTGGAAAGAGCTTATCCAGGATATGGACGATATTGAGGCTATGTATGAGCTTGCACAGGAGTCTGGAGATGCTGAATCTGAAGCAGAAATTAAAACTATGTACGATTCTGCAAAAGAAAAATACGAAAAACAGAGTGTATTGAATCTCCTGTCGGGTGAGGCAGACAATTTAAGTGCTTTTTTGACAATTCATGCAGGGGCAGGCGGAACAGAAGCCGAAGACTGGGCATTTATGCTCAGCAGAATGTATACCCGTTGGGCAGAACGCCGCGGCTTTAAAATAGAAATAATTGACCAGCTTGAGGCAGAAGGCGGAATTAAATCCATAACATTCCAGATTGACGGCGAATATGCATACGGCTATTTAAAGGGCGAAGCAGGAATTCACCGTCTGGTAAGAATAAGTCCTTTTGATGCAAACGCAAGGCGGCATACTTCGTTTTCAAGTGTTTATGTTTTTCCTGTTCTTGATGACACGATTGAAGTTGAAATCAGACCTGAGGATTTAAGGGTAGATACGTACCGTGCAGGTGGAAAAGGTGGGCAGCATGTAAACAAAACCGACTCTGCCGTAAGATTTACTCACCTGCCGACAGGAATTGTTGTAGCATGCCAGAGTGAAAGAAGCCAGATATTTAACAGGCAGGCATGTATGAGCATGTTAAAGGCAAAGCTTTATGATTATTACCGCGAGCAGAAAGAAAAGGAAAATTCAAAGTTTGCAGGTGAAAAAAAAGATATCGGTTGGGGAAATCAGATACGTTCTTATGTGTTCCAGCCATACACAATGGTAAAGGATCACAGAACAAAATATGAATGTGGAAACATTCAGGCTGTAATGGATGGCGATATTGATCAGTTTATGGAATCATATTTAAAAGCTAAATGGAACGGAACTGCAATGGACGGTGCCGATGACGGAGATGACGATTTATAAAAATAAATTTACTCCTGGTTTTTTTTCGGGATTGAAAATTTTTATTATTTTGATAAGTCTCTTTTTATCAGGTTATGCTTTTCCTCAGGAAACTGAAAAGCAGTGGACCATAGGTGCACATAAATTTTTTTATACGCAGGATGTTAAGCGTGGAGAATTTGAGAATGCGGTTTTAAGTGCAATTCCAGAATTGATTCTTGAACAGTTGTACGGAACAAGAGAAAGAATTATTCCTGATCAGGAAGTTTTAAATAGAGAGATTGATAAACTTGTAAAAGAAAGACTTTCTCTTTTTCTCGAGCTGTCAAGCGAAGTAAAGAAAAAAGATGCTCTTGTTTTAAAGAATCTCTCTGAATACCAGTTTGATAAGCAGACTTCAATTCAGAACAAAAAAATAAGTGAGATAAAAGAAAAAATAAATGCTAATCTTGAAAAACAGGATATTCTCCTAAAAGAATTCAGCGAAAATAAGGGTGTGTTTGCAGATAAAAACCAGTTAAAGGAAGATTTTGCCTTTTACAAAGGAGAACCTAAAGAGCTTTTTTCTTTCAGCGAAAGAATTAAAAATATAGATTTTAAGTCTTACGAATGCGCACAGGAAATTGTAAATGCAAAAATTGATTCTCTTGTTACTGGAACTGTCGTAACTTATGGAGAATATGCTGCGGTTACAGTCGAGCTTTTTTTATATCCCGGTGCACAGTCGAGGTGTGTGATAACAGAAGTTGGACGCCTTGCATTTCCGGATGATATTGCAAAAAACATTGCTTTTAGACTTGTTCCGGTTATCGAAAATTCACTTCCTTGTGAAATATGTGTTAAAATCCTGCCTCAGGAATTGCATTCGAAAACAAAATTAACGATTGATTCAACTGTCTACACAAAAATTCCTGAGACTGTAATCATAAGTGCAGGAGTTCATAATTTTTCGGTTGAATGCGAAGGTTATAAAAAAGAAACTTTTTCATATGGCTTTGGCTATGAAAGAAAATATGATATCGAAGTAAATCTTCTTGAGGAAAATCTTGTTGAGACTGCGCTCTTGTTAAAGAACCCTTTTAAGGCAGATATTTTTTATAACGGAAACCAGTCACCTGACAATCAGATGAATGTAAAAATCAATAATCAGGTAATTCTTGGATATGTTATTTCTGCATCTGGAAATACAATGTTCTTTAAAGCGCCTGGGGAGATGGTTCAGGATAAGGCTGTGCTTAGTGCAGCTGTAAAGGATGTAGATATAGGACAGAAAATAGAAAGCAGTAGAAAACTGATGTATATCTCTTATAGTGCTCTGGTATGTTCTCTTCCATTTCTTTTCTATTCATATTCAAATTATGATAATCTGTATAAAGCCTATGCATTGGGTTCTTCAAATACATCTCTTGAAGAAATCGATAAATACCGTAATATGACGGCTGTAAGCGGTGCAATTACTGCCGCATGTGGAATCTGGTTTACAACTCAACTTATTATTTATCTTGTAAAGGCAAATAAAGCGCTCCCTGTTGAGACAAAGAAGGCTAAAGTTGAATATGATATAGTTGTAAATGAGTATCACGATTTACAGGAAAAATATAAAGAAGAAGAAAGACTTAAACAGGAAGAGGCTGAGGCTTCTGAAAATATAGATAATGAAAATGAAAGTATAGAAGGAGAATGACAATGGCTAAAATATCTTTCGCACAGAAAATTAAAAATCTTTTCTCTTTACATAAAGACAGAAACGAGGACTTTTTTGACGACCTCCTTGATGCACTTATTGAAGGTGATACAGGTGCAAAAACGTCCATGGAGATTGTTGATATTCTTTCGAAAAAATGCCGTGAAGAAAAAATTACTGATGAATCAGAAATCATGGTGACATTAAAGAAAATCCTTACTGAATATGTAAAGGGAATAAATATCGTTCCTGAAAAGGATAAGACTAATGTATGGATGGTTTTAGGTGTAAACGGTGTTGGAAAAACTACGACATGTGCAAAGATGGCGAATCTTCTGAAAAACCAGGGTTTTGAAAATATAGTTCTTTCTGCAAGTGATACTTTTAGGGCGGCCGCGATTGAACAGCTGTGCTATCATGGTGAAAAAATAGGGGTAAGGGTAGTAAACCACCAGAGCGGTTCTGATCCATCGAGTGTTGTTTTTGATGCTGCGGAAAGCATTAAAGCTAAGGGAGGAGGTCTTGTTATTGCTGATACAGCCGGCCGCCTTCACAATAAAGAAAACCTTGTGCATGAGCTGGAAAAAATTGACAGAACTTGCAGACAGAAAGCTGATGAAGGTTGCTATAAAAAAATACTTGTAATTGACGCAACAACAGGCCAGAATGCATTAAGACAGGCAGAGGTATTTAATGAAGCCGTCGGTCTTGATGCAATTGTAATGACAAAATACGATTCAACTGCAAAAGGCGGAGTTGCAATAAGTGTATGTAAAGATTTAAAGATTCCTGTGTTTTATGTGTGTACAGGTGAAACGTATGCAGATATTTCTTTGTTTAAAAGTGAAGAGTATGTAAATACTTTTTTAGGACTCTAGTTTTTTATGAAAAGACTGTTACTGGTTTTATCGTTTGGTTTTGTATTACTTTTCCCTCACGAAGTTATTTTTGCAAATGAAGTGTCGGATAATTCTGAATCGAAAGAAATAACTGAACAGTCAGAAAAAGATTCTGGTGATAAATCAGATTCTAAAGACAAAGAGATTATTCCAGAATATGATTATATACTGGACAAGAGTGAACACCTGCACCTTCATACATATAAAGATGAAAATGTTGAATATCTTTCTGTAAATAAAAACGCGGTTAAACACTCGAGAAGTGTCGTAATTTATTCTAACAAAAAGATGAAAAGATATTTTTACGACAAAGATTTTTATCTTGAGTATATTGAAGTATGGACTGGTGGGGAAAAGTCAAGCGATTATAAAATTGAAAAAGTAATTACATATAAGAATTTAAAAAATACAGACGGAAGCGAAAGTTTGTTTTATGAAGTCTGTGAACTGGATAGTAAAAATAAAACCTATACGGTAAATGTCTATAATAACAGACATCTTCTTTTTGAAAAAAATGAATATGATGTATCTGACCTGACATTTACGGAAAAAGGAAGTTATTCAGGAGAGATTCTGCCGTCTAAAAAGACTTATGCATTTCTCTATAAATATGATGAACTTGAACGAATTACTTTTGAAAGTGAAACGCATTATGAGTATTATAAAAACAGTAAAAAGGTAAAGAAAAAAAATGTAAGGAAAAATATTTATGAGTTTATAAGATACGGCTGCCCGCCTGATAAAACATTTTATGAAAATGACGTTTTGAGGATGAAAACAGTCTATACTTCAGAGGATGATTATGTTCAGTATGTATACTTTGACAATGATGTTTATGTTAAAGTAGATTATAAACATGGAAGAAAATATTCTGAAATTTTCTATGTAGGAAATGAAGAAAAAGTTAAGAAGATATATGAATAAAGATTTTAAATGGATTAATTACGTAAATAAACGTTTCTCAATGGTTGACAGAAAGGGAAGTCATTCAATAACAACAAGACTTTCTACTCTCGGAATCTGTTTTGGAGTGATGACTCTTATTACGGTTTTAAGTGTAATGAACGGTTTTCAGCTCCAGTTTATAGATTCTATTATCGAACTTAGTTCTTATCATGTTCAGATTAAGGATGTTAAGGACAGGTCACAGGTCGAAGATTATTTAAATGGTAATAAAAATGTCGTTTCTTATACACAGTTTAAGGAAGCTCAGGCTTTAATGACAGATAATTTGGGCCGCGAAGCAGGAAGCCTTATAAGGGCAGTTCCTGCTGATGTTTTAACACATGATCCGGGTTTCGCTTCTCAGATTAGAATTGTTGCCGGCGAATTTGATATTGTAAACGAAAATTCCATCGTTTTGGGAGCAAGGCTTGCGAAAACTCTTGATGTAAGGGTAGGAAACGAAGTAAACCTTTTTGCATTAAGCGGCTCAAGTGATACGGCTTTACTTTCCAGTGACAGAACATTTGTTGTTACAGGAATTTTTTCATGCGGTTATGCAGATATAAATTCAACTTATGCTTTTATAAATATTACGGACGGTGACAGATATTTTGGAAATACTCAGGAAATTTTTGGTGTAAAGCTTATAAATCAGAACTCAGATTTAAAAATTCAGAGGGATATCATAAAGAAAATTCCTGACTGCAGTGTATCTGTATGGCGTGATTATAACAGAAGTTTTTTCAGTGCATTGAGAATAGAGAAAAACATGCTGTTACTTCTTGTTGTAATGATTTTTATTGTAGTTGCAATTAACATATTTAACTCAATGCGTAAGCTTGTTTACGAGCGTCGTTCTGAAATTTCAACTCTTTCAAGTCTTGGTGGAAGTTCAAAATCTGTAAGGAATGTTTTTGTTCTTAGAGGACTTACGATTGGACTTAAGGGTTCTGTTTCCGGGATGCTTTTAGCACTTTTGATAAGTTTTAATATTAAAAAAGTGTTTTTTGCAATTTCCAAAGTTCAGTATTTTTTTACATGGCTTTCGACTTCCATCTTTAATCCGGCGATGAAAGACATGGTAAGGGAAAATTCAATGTGGTATGTCTATGCAAATATTCCGGCAAGAGTTTTCCCGGGTGAAGTTATTTTTATAACTTTGTTTGGAATTTTATCGTGTCTTTTTGCATCTTGGATAGCAAGTTCAAATATATTAAAATTAAAAATTGCTGAGGTTTTACATGAGCAGTAATATTATAGAAATCCGCAATCTGGAAAAAACTTATATCTCAAAAGGAGAGTCACTTACGATTCTCAAGGATCTTAACCTCGACATTCCACAGGGAAAAAAGATTACGATTGTCGGCCAGAGTGGTAACGGGAAAAGTACTCTTTTAAATATAATAAGCGGAATTGACAGTGCAACATGCGGAACTGTCAAAGTGGGCGATAAAGATCTTGAAAAAATGTCTGAAAATGAACTTTGTAAATACAGATCTGAATATATTGGACTTGTTTTTCAGTTTCATTATCTGTTAAAGGATTTTTCTGCTCTTGAAAATATCTTTTTACCTGCATATATGGCAGGTGTTAATAAAAAAGAGGCGATGGAAAAAGCAATGCTTCTCTTGAATGACATCGGTCTTTATGAAAGAAAAGATCATCTTCCTTCAGAACTTTCTGGTGGTGAAAGACAGAGGGTCGCAGTTGCACGTTCTCTTATAAACGATCCTAAGCTTATTCTTGCAGATGAACCTACGGGAAATCTTGATCCGGAAAATGCTTCTCATATCGGAGATCTTCTTTTTTCTGTAACTGATAAATATAAAAAATCGCTTGTTCTTGTAACTCACGATATGGGACTTGCGGAAAAAGGTGATATAATTTACAGAATCTGTGATAAAAAGCTTGTAATGGAGAAAAAGCATGGGCTTTAAAACATCTGCGCTTATCGCTTCGAGAATGCTTTTACCCAGGGTAAGTAAGAAAACAGCAGGTACAAGAAGTATAATCGGTGCGATAGTCTGTATTGCATTAAGTTTAATTCCTCTCGTAACGGTTCTTTCGGTAACTGACGGAATGATAGAAGGAATTATGGAACGTCTTATAAATCTTTCTTCTTCCCATATTCAGGCACAGTTTACATACTATTCTGATGAAATGATTGAAAAGCCTGTTCTGGATTTATATAAAAAAGAATTTTCAGAAACAGAAGGTATAAAAGACGCATACGAACTTATAACTGCGACTGCTCTTGTAAGTTCTTCGAAGGGAAGAAGCGGTTCTGTCATCAGGGCAATAGAAAAAGATGTTTTTGTAAATCTTGATTCATATAAAAATCTTTTTAAATGTGTTGATGGAAGCATAGAAGATTTTGTTCAATCTGATTCGAAATGTGCACTTATCGGAAAAGAAACTGCTCAGAGACTTTCGCTTTCTCCAGGAGATACGATAAGACTTATTACGACACAGACTGTCAACGGAAAGATTTTTCCGAAAATGACTCCTTTTAAGGTTTCTGGAATAATTTCAAGCGGCTATCAGGAACTTGATTCTCTCTGGGTTTTCATTCCGATTGAAGAAGGAATGAAGATTTTAAAACCTGAAAATTCTACCATTTCAATTATGATGGAAACTTACAATCCGTTCGATAACCTGAGAAACATTCAGAGGAGAATCGACGACATTCTCCTTTATTCCGGAATAACAAGTACGTGGATTGAATTAAATTCAACCCAGTACGAAAACTTTGTAAGTACAAAAATGCTTCTGCTGTTTATTATGCTTTTGATTGTACTTGTTGCTTCTGTTAATATTTCTTCATGTCTTGTAATGCTTTCTATGGAAAGAAGAAATGAGGTTGCAATTTTAAAGAGTGTTGGAACTAAAAAAAGCGACATCAGTAAAGCATTTATACTTACGGGACTTGGAATAGGTTCTGCAGGTATTTTAATAGGGATTCCTCTTGGAATCCTTATAAGTGTAAATATAAACCCATTAATTCATTTTGTTGAAAAAATTGTTAACTTTTTTGCAGAAATTTTCTATCTTATAAAGAACGGAAATCTTCAGTCATTTTATACGGTTCATCTTATGGATGAAGCTTATTATCTTGATAAAATACCTGTGGAAATTCCTGGAAAACAGATTATAATATATATAATAGCGACTTTGGTTTTATCCCTGCTTGCGAGCCTTATGCCGGCTCTGAAGGCTTCGGGAGAAAAACCGATTGAAACTTTTAGAAAGGCAGGTATGTAATGCTTTGTGATTTATGTCATAAAAATGAAGCGACTTTCTTTGTAGAACAGACCTCAAAAACAGGAAAAAGAAAACTGCATTTTTGCGCAGAATGCGTGAGATCTCGCGGTTTTTCTACAGATCCTAAAGAAATTTCAAAAGCATTGAATTCTCTTTTTGCGGAAATCTATGAAAAAGAAAAATCTTCTGATATGGCATGTCCTGTCTGTGGACAGCATCTTTCAAGAATAAAGCTTACAGGGCTTACAGGCTGCCCTGAGTGTTACGAAATATTTAAGTCACAGATTATTGAATATATGAAAAAGCAGAAAATCTACGGCGAATACAAAGGTCAGATGCCTGAAAGAATTTCTACTTTCCGATCGGTTTTGACAGATAGAATCGATGTAATGAAAAAACTTGAACTCGCCGTTAAAAATGAGGATTATGAAAAAGCCGCTTTTTACAGGGACTATCTTCATGCGATAGAAAACAAGGCAGTTTTTGACAGTGAGCTTGATCAGGAAAACAATGACTGAAGATAATAAAAACTCAGAAATCTGGTATAATACATCGTCTCCAGACCAGGATGTTGTAGTCTCTACACGCGTCAGGCTTGCACGCAATCTTGCAAGTTTTCCTTTTCCTGCAAATTCAAAGGAAGATGAATGTGACCGTGTACAGAATATAGTTTTTGATGCTTTTTCAAAATTTGTAAATCCGGACAACTATCAGATAATGGCGCTTAAAAACGTAGACTCGAATGGAGAAAGAATTTTAGGCGAAAGGGGACTTTACGATGGAGTAAGTGGAACTGGATTAATTACAACTCTCGATGGAATTTCTGCATGTATTGTAAATGACTGTGATCATGTACGTATTTCAAGTTTCGGTTCTGGTTTGAATCTGGAAAGTGCTTATGAAAGGGCAGAAAAAATTGATCACGAAATGCAGCAGTACATTCAGTTTGCGGCAAGCAGGGATTTCGGGTACCTTACTTCCAGTGTTTTTAATGCAGGAAGCGGAATGAAGACAAGTTTACGCCTGCATCTTCCGGCTTTAAGCTATCACGGTGATATAAAGCAGATTGTAGAAGCTGCTCATGAAAGAGGCTATACAATTGCAGACTGTTTTGGAGTCGGAAGCTTTTTTAACTCGGCACTTGGTGCTTATTATCAGATTTCGTCGGTATCTGCAATGTCGGGTACTGAAGTTGATCAGCTGGCTTCAATGAGCGCACTTGGAAAATATATTTGCGAGTTAGAACGCAAGAAAAGGGCACTTTATGCCGATAATAAACCGACAGTTGTTCGCAATATCGTAGTAAGAGCGTTTTCACTTGCAAAATTCAGTATTTTGCTTGAACTTCGCGAATGTATAGACATCATTTCCTGCATAAAATGGGGGCTTGATTCCGGTTTTATTGCAGGAGTTGAAGATTACGAATTAAATTCACTTCTTTATCGTGTTCAACCTGGTCACTTAGGATATCTGCTCAAAACGAACGCCTTTAATTTTGAAGAAGACGTCGATGAGGATTCTCAGGTTAAAGAGAACCGTCTCAGAGCAATGATCTTAAAATCTACAGTTGAAAAAATTTCTTTTGTTTAGTATTTTTTCTACTGAATTTTTTTAAGGACGAGACAGGATTTATGAAAGGTTTATCTCCAAGAGCTCAGCGTATTATTGTTGCATTAGCACAGGATGAAGGTCGTAAAAGTGGAAGTGCTTATCTTTTGCCGGAACATGTAATTCTTGCATTGTTAAAAAATGCAGATTCTGTCGGTTATTCCCTCCTTCTTGTAATGAATGTTAACGTTCTTAATTTTCAGCTCGCACTTGAACAGAGTTTGATTCCTGCTAAAAATACTTCTGGCGGAATTTATGAACTTCCTCCAAGCAGGAGGCTTTCTGCCTTAATCGATTCTGCAAGGGTAGAAGCTCAGAATATCGGTGATGAGTATATTGGAACCGAGCACCTTATGATTGCCGCAATCAGAGAAGAAAGAAGTATTACAAACCGTTACTTTATCCGCTCAGGAATTTCAATTGAACTTATAAGAAGTCTTTTACCTGATGCAAGAGCAAGAACTCCATCAAGTGCAAATGAAAAAGGCCAGAGAAATCTTGAGAAAAGTATTATCAATGATCTTTTTGGACCAAAAGATTTAAATGACGAACAGTTTTTTGAAAAATTAGGAATCGGAAAGTCAAATTCTGAAAAAGAAGAAAAGCCTTCAGAAGAAACTGTTCAGCCTCAGAACAATCAGAAAGTAAAAAATCAGGCTCAGAAAAATTCCATTCTTTCAGAGTATAGCCGTGATCTTACTGCAGAAGCTAAAAGCGGTGCGTGTGATCCTGTTGTAGGAAGAGAAAAAGAAATTCAGCGTGTAATTCAGATTCTTTCCAGAAGAAATAAAAACAATCCTCTCTTAATCGGTGAACCTGGTGTTGGTAAAACAGCAATCGTAGAAGGATTGAGCCGTGCAATTGTTAATGGAGAAGTTCCTTTTAATCTTTTAAAGAAAAAGGTAATGGTTCTTGATTTGGGAGCACTTATTGCCGGAACAAAATATCGTGGTGATTTTGAAGACAGACTTAAAAAAATCATGAACGAAGTAAAAAATGACAGGAATGTTCTTCTTTTCATCGATGAAATTCATACGATTATCGGAGCAGGCGGTCAGGCAGGGCAGATGGATGCTTCCAATATGTTAAAGCCTGCATTGAGCCGTGGAGAAATTCAGATAATCGGTGCGACAACAAGAAAAGAATACCGCAAGTATCTTGAAAAAGATTCTGCATTTGAAAGAAGATTCCAGGTTGTAAAAGTTGAAGAACCTACTGATACAGAAACTTCTGATATTCTTAACGGAATTAAAAAGAAATATGAAGAATATCATAACGTTCATTATGCAGATGATGTAATTCCGCTTATCGTAAGGCTTTCTCATCGTTATGTACCTGAAAGATTCCTTCCGGATAAAGCGATAGATATTCTCGATGAAGCTGGTGCTCAGAAAAAGATTAAGGAAGAAAACAGACCTTCTGAGCTTGATGAGCTTGAAAAGAATATCGAAGATCTTATTGAAGAAAAAAAGAAACTTGTTGAAAATCAAAAATATGAAAAAGCTGCAATGGTGCGTGATAAAGTTGTTGCACTCAAAGAAAAGCTTGAAATGTACAGTGAATACTGGAAAAAGAATAATGTAAGCATGCTTAAGGAAGTTAATACATCCGATGTGTGTTCTGTTGTAAGTCAGATGACAGGGATTCCTATCGATGAACTTGATGTTTCTCAGATCGAGAGACTCGTTCATATGGAAGATGAAATTCATAAAACAGTCATCGGACAGAATGAAGCAATTAAGATTATTTCAAGTGCAGTAAGAAGAAATCGTGCAGGTATTTCAAGTACAAAGCGTCCTATAGGTTCGTTTATTTTCCTTGGACCTACAGGTGTTGGAAAAACACAGCTTGCAAAGACACTTGCAAAATTCCTTTTTGGAACGGAAGATTCTCTTGTAAGAATTGATATGTCAGATTATATGGAACGCCATACGGCTTCCCGCCTTGTAGGTGCTCCTCCTGGATATGTCGGATACGAAGAAGGAGGTGTGCTTACAGAAAAGGTAAGACAGCATCCTTATTCTGTAATCCTTTTTGATGAAATTGAAAAAGCTCATCCTGATGTATTTAACCTTATGCTTCAGATTCTTGAAGAAGGCGAGCTTAGTGACGGACTTGGTCATAATGTAAGCTTTAAGAATACTGTAATTATCATGACAAGTAATGCCGGAGCACGGGAAATTATTTCTGAAGGAAAAATAGGCTTTAATACAGTTAAGGGCTTTGGTGACAGCGCACTTGATTATAACAATATCAAGGCAAATGCAGTTCTTGAACTTAAAAAAATCATGAGTCCGGAATTAATTAACCGTATTGATGACATTATTGTATTTACAGGTTTGAGTCAGAAAGAAGTTGAAAAGATTCTTGATACTCAGATAAAGGAACTTGCAGACAGGCTTTCTGAAAAAGGTTTAAAGCTTACTGTAAAACCAGCTGCTAAAAAATACATGGTTGAACATGGTTATGATCCGGAAATGGGTGCTCGTCCTATGCGGCGAATGATTCAGCGTGAAGTTGAAGATCCGTTAAGCATTATGATTTTAACTGATGGAGAAAAAGCATCAAAAGAGATTGTAATCGATTGCACAAAAGATAAACTTGATATTAAATATAAGAAAACACGGAAAGAGACAAAAAAAATAGAAGCAGAAGTTAATCATGAACAAAATAGAACTTAGTGACTTTGGCAAGAAATTTTGCAGCGATTCGGGAATCCTCAGACTGATGGATGACCTTGGTAAGCCACTTCCAAAAAACATTCCGTCCTTTCAGCTGGGAGGCGGAAATCCTGCTGCAATTCCAGAAATTGAAAAGATGTATCGTCAGAGAATGGAATATATTTTAAACCACTCTACTGACTTTGAACAGCTTATAGGCAGGTATGATGCACCGCAGGGAAGAACATCTTTTATAGAAGATGTTGCACAATATCTTTCAAATAAATTCGGATGGAAAATCGGTCCGGAAAATATTGCAATAACAAATGGAAGTCAGAGTGCATTCTTCTATCTTTTTAATCTTTTCAGCGGAACTTTTTCTGACATTGGAAAGAAAAAACAGATTGTTCTTCCTCTTGTCCCGGAATATATAGGTTATGCAGATCAGGGAATAGAAAAAGATACATTTGTAGGAATTCCTGCATCATTCACGATGTTCGATAATCATACTTTTAAATACAACATTGATTTTGAAAGACTCGAGGATTACCTTGAAACTCATGATAATGTCGGAGCATTATGTGTAAGCCGCCCTACAAATCCAACCGGAAACGTACTTACAAATAACGAAATTCATCATCTGTCAAAACTTGCCGGACAGTATGATATTCCTCTTATGGTTGATAATGCATATGGACTTCCATGGCCGGATATTATTTTTGATGACAGTGCAATTCCGTATTGGGATGAAAATGTAATTCTTTCGATGAGTCTTTCTAAAATAGGACTTCCATCTTTAAGATGTGGAATTGTAATCGCTGACAGAAAAATCGTAAAATACCTGTCGAATGTAAATGCAATAATTTCGCTTGCATCAGGAAGTCTTGGTCAGGCAATTGCCGGTGGATTAATTAAAGACGGAACTTTAATCGAAGCAGCAAAAAAATATGTAAAGCCTTTTTATCTTGATAAATCAATTAAGACACAGAATGCGATTCATAAATATTTTAAAGACGGTGATTATTCCATACATAAAAGTGAAGGGGCAATTTTCCTCTGGCTTTTATTGAACGACCTTTCGATTTCTACGATGGAATTTTATTCTCGGTTAAAGGAAAAAGGCGTTATTGTTGTTCCTGGCGAATACTTTTTCTTCGGAAACTCACCGGATTCGAATGCCGGAATAGAGGAGCATCCTCATTATTCAAAGTGTATCCGCATGAATTATTCACGGCCGGAAAAAGAAGTTGACGAAGGAATAAGGCTTATTTCGGAAGTTTACAGAAAATTTAGAAAATAAACTGACTGGCGGATTTTACAAATTCCTCCTAATCTGATATAATGGAAAGATAAAGAGGAATTTATGATTAAGGAATTTTTGCCATACGATAAAGTCAGAAATAATGCTCTCAAATTAGCTCATAAAATCTATACGGAAGACCATTTTGTTCCGGATGTACTGTACTGCTCGCTTCGTGGTGGTGCTTACATGGCAAATGTTATCAGTGAATACTTTAAGATCGTAAGAAAGGATGCTCATCCTGTTCTTTATGCTGCGCTTGTTGCCCGCTCATACAGCGGTGTTAAAAGCCATTCAAAAGTTATGATTGACGGATGGACCTATCCGCCTGAAAGACTCCGTCCGGGTGATAAAGTAATGCTCGTTGATGATATTTATGATTCCGGTGACACAATCCAGGCTCTGGCTGACATTCTTTTGGACCGCGGAATTCCCCGTGAGGACCTTAAAATCGTAGTTCATGATTACAAGACATTTACATATAAAGATCAGCATGAAATAGTTCCAGACTATTACTGCCGTAAATTTGTAATTACAAATCCTGAAGAAGACCGCTGGATTCATTATATGAGTCACGAACTTGTTGGACTTTCAAAGGAAGATCTCGAAGAATATTATTACAAAGACGATCCTGAACTTAAAGAGGTTTTAGGTTCTGTTTTAGGAAAATAAAAATAGTATGAATAAAAAACTTTTTGCACAGATTTTTATTAGTTTAAGTGTTTTCTGCTTTGGCTGTTTTGCTGACGTTGTTGTAGTAAGCCCTCCGGTTTTTACTGACACTTTCGGTAATAAGCAGACGCTTATGATAAACGCAATGCAGGGTGAAGAAGTTTTTTATTCGATAACAGATGCAGATCCTCTTACAAGCGGGTTTGCTTATGATGGTCCTGTTTCTCTGGATTTGACCGGTGATGTAAAAATTAAAGTTACTTCTGTATTAAATAATAAAAAACAGAGTTTTATAATAAGCTATCATGTTGACGATAAAAAACAGGGTGTTTTTTCAACGCTTGATGAGCAGAGATTTATTGAAATGCTTTCTGCAGTTCCTGTTTATGAATTAAAGAGCGGGGAAATTCTTTCTATTCCGGAAACTTTTGAATACTGTATTTCTCCCATAAATCAAAAACCTGTTTTTGAAAAAGGAAGAAACATTTACATTTCGCATGAATCCAATCTTGACCGGTATTTTTCTCTTGTTATTAAAAAGGGAACTTTAATCTGGAACTTTATCATTCATTCTTTGCCGGAACAGTCTGAAGAAGCTCCCGGAGAAACATTGCCTTTTGTATTTGATAACTGGTCAAAATTAAAATTTACAGACAACAAGTTTATATATCAGGTGGATGACGGACTTTGGACAAGCTATAAGAATAATGTTGAGCTTGACAGATCGGTTGAACATATCATCCGCTGGCAGAGTGTAGATTATGATTCTTTAAATCCTGTAATGACTTACAGAGTTCCGGTTGCACCTGTAATGAATTGTGTTACTAAAGAAAACTATTCGATGGTTATTTCACTGGATGGAGATCAGTCTTACAGATTTTCTAAAAATCCGCATTTTCCAAACATCAATGTTGCCGAAGGATATCATAAGGCTGTTGTTGTAGATGCATTCCAGGGTGAAAGACTTTCGAGTCTTCTTGCGCTTGATGTTTACAGTAATGAAGTTTACCAGGGAACGCTTTATGCACCGGTTGAAGTTAACAGACAGAAGCCTTTAAGTCCTGAACTGATATGTTCTAATGACAGTTATATAAAGCGGGAGGATGTAACAATCAGTTTTGAATCAGAAGCTGATAAATTAATAAATTATTATATAATTCAGAAAAAAGTTACGGATGTATCTTCTCTTACAAAAAGCGCCGTAAACGAAATGTTTGAAAAAGAAATATCTTACGGAAATTCTCCTGAGTATGAGACATATGATGGAAGTGAGATTATTCTTTCTGCCGATGACCAGAGTGCATGTGTTTTTGCAGTATGTTATTATGCTTCTGATTCTTATGGTAACTTTAGTGATGTAAATACATATTATGCTGTAATCGATAAATGTAATTATTTTATCAGTGAAAATGCATCAGGAATTGGTGCTGACGGAACTAAGGAAAGGCCTTTTAAAGATTTTTCAGATGTAGAATCGATTGTAAACAGCAGAAAGTTTACAAGATTTTATATAGAAGGAAAGGTTAAATTTCCTGATGCAAATATAGTATTTACACGGAATCTGGAGTTTACAGGTGATCAGTATTCTCAGATTGAATTTTCTGAGTTTTCAAATATAATTCTTTCTTCGGCAAACCTTACGATTAACAATGTAATGGTAAACAGCATATTTAATGAAAGTGATAAAGTAAAATCGATATTTACAGGGTCAAATTCAACTTTAACACTCAATAATTGTGAAATAAGTTTTGCACGCAATAGAAGTGCTTCTATGATAGATCTTGAAAAGTCTACGGTTAATGTAAACAACTGCGGATTAAGCTCTATGGCGAATGAATATTCAAATGTAATTTCATTGAATAATTCAAAACTTTCAATTGATAATTCAAGATTGATAACTGTTGCAAATACGACTGTAAATATTTCATGTAAAAAAACTTCTGTAAATCTTGTTAACAGCAAGTGCAGGGTTTCTGGAACTATCGGACGAATTGCAGAACTTTATTCTTCAACAGGTCAGATTACAGGAAATGATTTTGAAGCAGAAAATCTTCTTTTAAAATCAGATTCAAATGATCCGGTGTGGAAAGATAAAAAGAGTTCTGTTGTTTATAAAAATTCATCAAACAGAGTAAGCGGATTTTTCGAATAATGGAAAATAAAATTCTTTGCGGACTTGATGAAGCAGGAAGGGGACCTCTTGCAGGACCTGTTTCTGCAGGAGCGGTAATTCTTCCGCCGGATTTTCCTGTTGAAATATTAAATGACTCAAAAAAACTTTCTGAAAAAAAACGAAAGGAAGCAGAAATCATAATAAAAGAAAAGGCTCTCTGGGGACTTGGACTTATAGATCATGAAATAATTGACAGGATAAATATACTTAGGGCAAGTCTTCTTGCAATGAAAAATGCATTTGATATGGTTATGATGAAGTTTGATGACTGGGTTGAAAAAAATAAGCTTGATAAGAGTATATTCAATAAATCAAACATACTCTGTATTGCCGATGGAAATCAGATTCCGGATGTCAGCGCAGAATGCCGCAGTGAAGTTAAAGCCGATGCCCGTTTTGAATGTGTAATGGCTGCAAGTATAATCGCAAAAGTTGCCCGTGATGAGATTATGATTTCTTATGACAGGCTTTATCCTCAGTACGGTTATAAAAAACATAAGGGATATCCGACACCTGAGCATAAAAAAATATGTACAGAAATCGGACCGTCTCCAATTCAACGTTTGACTTTTAAATACTGAATTAAATTAAAAGAGCAGATTTTGTTTATTTGTCCGTCTTTCTTTTTGATACAACATGAACACGGCCGCTTTTTTTAACCTGCGGTGTATAAAGGTGTTTCTGTTCTTCTGAATCTCCGCGTTTTCTTACTACACGTTTTGCAGCAGATGCGTGACCGTATTTTGCCTCTTTAGCGGCTTTTTTTTCGGCAGCTTTTTTGGCCTTTTCTTTTTTAGCTTTTTCGATGAAAGAAAGTGACTGTTCAAGTCCTTTTAAGAATTTCTGCATGTCATCTGCAAATATTGCAACCTGGTGTCTGTCAAAATCCGAGCCATCTCCCTTTTTGCTTTCAACTATCTGAAGAAAAACATCTCCTGCGCGGTTTTCCTTGATATTAAAAAAATATGACCTGTTGTCCAAAACTACCTGAGTAGTAAAAAGTTCTCCACGAATACCCATAATCAGACTCCTTCCCTAAAAATGCAGTAAATTTGATAACAAAATATAGCATTTTATAAGTTTTTATTCAATAAAGCATTAAAACGCCTGGAGAGGGGGTCTGTGTGCCGGGAAACAGAAAAGTGAAAATACTTATATAGATAAATTTTAAATGTGAATATCATATAGTGAAAAATGTTATATTAAAAAATTTAATCGTACTAAGGTTATGTGAATAAAATTATAAATTTATAAAATGAAATTAATAAAATTGCACTGGATTTTCCAAATTTTATTTTTTGGAGTTTTAGATTGAATTTGTAAAAATAAAATTTGACAATTAAAAAATAGCGTGATAAAAAAACTAATCGGAAAAGTTTGTCATATGAAAAGTTCAAGCACTTCAAATCATAGTTATATGAATTTTTTTTAATATCACTATGCTGTCAAAACTTTATTTTTACTCCAATGGGATAGATGTATCTCTAAGAAATACAGGAAAATTTATTTAACAATTAAGAGGTCTTAATGAAACAGAAAGACGAACCGAATGGAGGTTTAAGAATAATCATTCTCATAGCCATTACGTGTATTATTCTTGTTATGCTTATTGTTAATATGATTCGTAATAATAAGAATATGCAGATTTTAATGGAAGAATGTAATGAAATAAAAGAAAAGGTTTTGGTAAATTCAGAAAAGCTGGATGGGCTTAAGAGTGATCTTATAGGGCTTGAGACAAAAATTGACAACGGATTTTTGATAATCGAAGGACAGAATGTAGAACTGCTTGAGCATGCTGTAAAGAGTCAGGGAACTGCGAACAGACAGTATAGAAAAACACTTGAGATAGAAAAAACGTACTCTGACCTCCTTAAGGAAGAAAGAAAGACAAGGATTGACAGTTCTGAGTTTGATCTGTCGATTGAAGCTAAGAAAAAAGAAGCACGCAAGTGTTTTGACAAAGCACAGTACAGCGATGCATTAAAAAATTATCGGGAAATACTTGAAGTTAATTCTTTTGATAATGAAGTACGTCTTTATAAAATGCTGTCGCTTTTCTACATTAATAAAATGGACAGTACAAATTATTCTGAAATACTCAACGATATAAAAATATTAAAAGAAAATGCAATTACAGATGAGAGAATTTATGAAATAGAAAAAATAATAAAACAGGAAAAAAGTCAGGAATGAAAAAGTTAGTTTTTGCTGCAGTTTTAATTTTCTCGTCTTTGTCTGTGTATTCGCAGAAAATCGCTTTATTTGAAATAGCTGTTTATGACAATGATGGTAAAACAGTGCCTTTTTTAAAAAGAGTAAATGCAGACATGGAAGATAAATTAAACAAGATGTGGTTTGATAACCGGCTTAGTTTTGAAACAATTTCAAAGGAAAAAAGTGGGCCTGTTATATCTTCGTTTGATGCATTGAAGGTATGCCGGATAAATGACATTCAGTATGCTGTTTACGGTTATGTAAAAAAGACAGATGTCAATTATTTTGCAGAAATTAAAATATATGATGCGTTGTCAGAAAAAATTCTTTATACGGTTTTCGAAAGCGATGACTTAAAGAATTATGACAGGCTTATAAAAGGACTGTCTGAAAAGATAGCCGGATACTTTATAGATACTCTTGAAATAAAAACGGATAAACAGCTTGAAGAAGAGAAGCATGTTCTTCAGTTTGATCTTCCTTTTTCAATGAATTACTGGGTTCCGATTGATGATGAATGGAATAAAGTTTTATTGGGTGTAATTGGGGTAAATGTTGGTATTGATTTTTATCCTGAGTTTAATGTTCTTATAAGAAATAACCGTAAGATTGATTTTAATTTTAGATTTGATGTGAGTTATAAATTTGGAATAGGCAGCCCGTCATATTATAACGCATATTATCATTCTGTATCTGCGTTTGCACCAGTTGTTATGAACTGGCATCTTGATGACAGAAACAGCCTTTCTCTGGGGTTTGGACCGTTATATCAGTTTACTGCTGGACAGATAGAAAAAAAATATGAAAATCCTTCTACGTACATGCAGAATGAGACAGGACTTGGATTTCTGCTCTTATATAATTATAAGCTGAATGAAAAATGGAAACTTTCATTTGAAGTTGAAGGAGATCTTTATTTTACTGACAGATCATTTTTTGTAGTGAAGCCTAAGATCGGTGCTGTATGGAATTTCTATAAAAAGAACAGAGTTTTTAGTGCTTCTCGGGAGGTTGAAGATGCTGAATAGCAGAAAAAATACATGTACAGTTTTTGTAATTCATTTTAGCCTTTTCATACTTTCCTGCATGATTTGCACGCTATGTACATCTTGTGAAAATCCAATTGGTGATGTCATGTTAAGGACATATCGGGATCCTTTTGATGCGGCTCCTGTTGTTGATTCTATGCGTGATGAAGAAAAAATATATATCAGCTGGGATAAAGATGAAGCATGCGATGAATATATTTTGCTTAGGGCTGAGGATTCTGTCACTCCGAGGTTTGATGAAATATATCGTGGAACAGATTTAAGTTTTATTGATTCTGGATTAAGCGTAAATAAAAAGTATCTATACAGGCTTGATAAAGTCAGGGGAAAAGTACATTTTATTTCTGAAAAGAAAGGATACGGTTTCTGTTCACCAAAAAGAAGAGATGTTTTTGATAATCATACAAAACAAAATGCTCTCTTTTTAAATCCTTGTGTAAGTAATTTAAATATATATATTGCTATATTTTCTGACGGCCATGTAATGTATGAAGAAGACTGGTTTTATATCAGAGTTCCTGCAAGAAGTGTTTCGACTATCGTTGTAAGTCAGGAGGATCCTATAACGAATATTCCACTGATTGATTATCTTGTGGAAGCAAATCAATTTCAGAATGTGGATCAGTCTTTTGCCATAACGAATGATAAAATGATAGATCAGTTTATACCATTTAAGTTAAGGGTTAATTCGACACCAAGTGCTCCAGATATTGTTACCTATAATATAGGTGTTACGGATACAAAACCATTTTAAATAATATGAGGATAAAATTATGGAAAGAGATTTTATGAAATTATTTTTAACTTTTATCAGTCTTGTTTTGTTTAGCTGCGCTTTACCTACAGAGGCAGTTGATAATTCCGGCTATGGTGATATTCCTGGTGAATATAAATATGAACTGTTTACTCAGGATGAAAATGATAATACTAAATTTACTTTTGAGGTAAATGACAAAGCTTATTTAAAACCTTTCGGATATACATTCTGGAATGAATATTATTTAAACCGGAGCAGTAATTTTGAGCAGATTGCCTGTAATGTTGAAAAAATAAACGGAAGTTCTCAGGCTGCCTGCGGACTTGTTTTTTGCTGTAAACAGAATGCTGCTTCAATAAATACATATCTTCTTGCTGTGATGATAAATGACAAGCAGGAATATAATATCGGTAAACTTGTAGAAGGAAAATTTACCAGTCTGACAAACGGTTTTAAAAAGAGTTTTTATTTGAGAGCTGGTACTAATGAAATTCAAGTAAGTTATATAACATCCGGAGAACATAGAAATATGTTTGAATTACGCCTGAATGGATATGTAGTTGAATATTTTATTGATAATGAAAATCCGACTACAGATTTTACCAATACGAGAACAGGTTTTTTTGTTTGTATAGGACCAAATGAAGATTTTGACAATTCATCTGTAAAAGTCAGCTTTGAAAGGACATTGTAATTTAATAAAGGTTTATAAGGAGTAGGATATGAAATTTTTTAACGAACTGGAATTGAAGGAAGAAAGACAGTATGGAAAAAGAACTGCAGCACTTTTTATGACAGTCCTTTATATGGCGACACTGTCACCTTTGTATCTTTTTGCCGAAGAAAGAAAGGCATCAAAGGCATTCATTGAAAATATTTCATCAGGCATATCTTATACTCCCGTAAAAGGAATATCTGAAACAGAAGAAGTAAAAGAAGAACCAGTTGAAAAGAAG
>JAFZKN010000010.1 GCA_017553635.1 Treponema sp.
AACGCATAACCTTAAACAAAAAGATAAATTTATTTAGGGCACATCTGACTTTCGTCAGACCGGGCTTTTCACAGCTCCGGCTTTCGCCTCCGACCCTTCGGGTTTCGCTTTGCGAACTGTTACAATCCCTTGCGCAGATGGTGGGTAAAGCGGAGAAGCTCCAGATTCTAAAAATAATTACATTCTCCCGTCACCTGTCATCCCACAAATATGATGACACTAGTTTATGCTTCGAAGTGAAAAAAAACACTTATTCATCTTTCTCCAGCCTGCATTACAAAACATACAGTTCTAAATTATTTTTGTATGGTACGGGTTTCATAAATAATTTCATCCTCCCGTCTCCAGACATCCCACAAATATGATGGCACTCGAGAGTGCTTCGAAGTGTAAAGAGCCGTGAATCATTTTGTGTTCTGTCTGGTGACGGAGGAAATATATTTTTTGCAGGAAACAAAATATCTTTATCTACAAGTAAAGATTAATATTTATTCATTAGAACCCATTACTTCTTTTCTTTCAACAATTTTTGGTGAATAAACACTTATGTCATCATTTTCCTGAATACAAATTTCCTTTACGCCACCATCTATATAATGATTAATACTGGCTTTTACAAGATAATAATAATCTGCATGAAAACCATCTTGTGGTTCAAAGGGTTTATTCTTGTATAAATTATCAAGACGTTGTTTTAATATTTCTTTTGATACTAATTCAATTGATTCAATTTCAGCTTCAAAAGGTATTAGATTCTGAAATCTATATCCATTTTCTATCCGGCATTCTTTAATATCAGTATCTGTAAGCATTAAATAGTTCGTACGATTTGTTTCCTTATGAATTGTATATACTTTTCCTTTATTTATTGCATAAAAATAAAAATAAAATTCATGTGATTTTTTATTATCAAATTTCGCTTTAGATTCTGGAATAATATTTTCTGATTGCAGGAATTTTAAATATTCCTTTCTTATAAAACCTATCATAAGGTATTCTTTTTCAATTTCATTTATCATAGAAGATTTCCCTTCGGCAGGAGAATTAATTACCATATTTTCGAAATAATTCTTTCTAAACTGTCTGCTTGAATCTTTTGCTTTAAAATCAATGATTTGCTTTATAAATTTCTTGATTTCATTATGACCTGCATTTTCATTTCCAGGTCTGATTGCAAACGCTCCGACCCCAGGAAGAATTTCATCATAAACAGAAGACTGTTCATTCCGTTCTGAATTGTTTTCATTACCAGGATAAAGTACATAACTACCTACAGTTCTACGGATTGCATCATTATATGTATGCATTTTTAACAAGTCTCCGCGTTTGTAAGTATTTATAATTTCATCATTTTTCTCCTGAATAATTTCTTCTTTTTCTTCTTCTGAAATTTGATCTTCTGTTTTCTCTAAAAACGCTTCTGAAATCTGCTTTTTATCCGTATTTATGAATTGAGTTAAATCCTGTATTCTATATTTTGCATCAAAGTGAATGTAAGAAACATCTCCAGCTTTAATAGCATCAATTTCCTTTTTATATTCAGACGAGAAAATCGCCAATGTATAATCAGGACGGAACGGACGAGAATATGAACCCCAATAAACAGAACTATTGAATTGCGATGGAGAAAAAGTTCTGTTGTAATAAAGATTTACAGTCAGTTTTTCATGTTCAAAGATAAAATTCTGTAAAGAAGGATTTCCTTGCTGTAAAGAAATTGTCAATCCATTAGTATCATTAATGAATTGAGTATATGGTTCAACATTAACTCCGCTTGTATCTTTTCCAGAAAGTTCATGTATTATTTTTCGAAGTTCAAAGAAAAGCCAGTATTCATATAACAATGCAGTATTTTTGGCTTCTCCTGTATATACATCGTCTTTGCCTTTCCAATCCAGTTTCAATGCTAGATCAATCATTGAGAATGCATTAAAAATCTGACTATAGCCTTCCCTTTTTTCCAGTACTTGATTATTGACAGGCATTATCGTCAGTTCACTAATATCATCAAAAAAAGAATCATTAAGAATATCTTCTATCTGGTTAAGAATTTTTGAAGCTTCAGAAAAGTATTCTTTTCCATTTTTATCAATTTCCACTTTTTCTAAGACTTGTATACAAACTTCGCTGAATGTAATTAATGCAAATTTTATGAATCGATTTGCAGCAGTATCATAACTGTCGTATTTATGAATGGCAGCTACTTCACTAGGAAAATAATTCCCATCAGACGTCTGCATCCAGCCACGGCTATGAGTAAATGGATTTGAAAAAAATTTTCCAGAAGGAATGCCTGTACCAAAGGGTTTCAGTTCTTCTTCTTTGACGAGGATTCTGTCTGGGTTTCTTTTTATTGATGCAAAAAGACTTTCTAAGTTATCTGAAAAACAGAATTGACGGAGAAATATAAACTGCTCAAGTATGTTAGATTCTTTAGATGAATCCTGTTGAAAACTTAAAGATGTAGGACTTGTGTAGTCAAGAAGTAAAGCCGAACATTCTTCTGCAATTGATTCCGTAAGCTTTACATAATCTTCTTCGTAGGAAATCTTATCTGGAACAACTTCAAATTCTATCGTTTTTCCTGTTGTACCAAATGAAATCAAAGATTTACCCAGATAATTAATAAACTGAAAAATTATTCTGTCATTCTCTTTCTCTAATTTTACAAGTTTATTATCTTCATTTTTTATGTGTGGATAATAATCATTACTACAATTGTCAATTTTACAACAGTATCTAATAGTTTCTTTCAAGCGCAATGAATTGATGTTGAAATCAGATTCCTTAAACTCAAAATACTTCTTTTCTTGTACATTTTCTGTTAAATATAACGAAAGATTACCTTCTGCTTTTGTTTCAACATTTTTATCAAGCTTAGTTCCAGATGGATATATTATAGCTTTATGAGAATCATCTATATCTATTGAAACAGCAATAATATTTTCCATAATTATTTCTTATTAAATAAAACTTGCGTACTGGAATCTGTTCAGGCAGTCTTTCATTTGATGGATTTTTGAAAGACTGTTATTAAGCTCTTTTTCTGTACAAAGTTTCTCCAGATTATCAAGAAGTTCTCCAATCTGTTTTCTGTTACCGTGAATTTTAGGAAGTATCTTCTGTAGAATTTGAACGTCTACAATTTCTGTTGCAGTTGGCTTTGTACCTTCTGCAGTCAGCCAAGCTGCAATAGTATAAAGTCTAATTTCTTTTACAGTTCGATAAGCAAATTCAAATCCATATTTTTCAAGTTCCTTATAGAAAGCTTCAAAGATGGGCTTCATCTCTTTAAGAACTGGCTCTACTTCATTAGGTATATTTCCACTTCTAACTTCATCAGCAAGTTTCATAAAACCTTCTGCAACTCCTGGTTCTGCTGGATTAATAGAAGCGTTTTCAGATGAAGAAACTAGATTTTCAAGAACATCAGACATTTCTGGTTTGAACTCTATAACGTTGGCACGGTCAAGAACTTTCGGACTGAACATATAGGTGGTTTCGTCTATGTTTACTGTACCAGTTACAAACAAGTTATCAGGCAAAACAATTTCTTCTGGGATAGAAGATTCACAATCATCATCTTTTTTATAAAGCGGAATTGGTTCACCTGATTCCATTGCACTTAAGAAATCAGAAAAGTAACGCTCCACATGAGAAAGATTCATTTCATCAAGAATAAGAAAGAACGGAATATCGGGATTTTGATCTGCAAGAAGAATAAAATCCAGAACTGGTGTAGACTGATATTCTTTCTTTAAAGGATTATAAAAACCGAGAATCTTTGTGTTGTCCGTCCAATCTGCGCCTACGGGGATTAGAAGATGATTTTTAAATCCACTGTCATTTTTCTTTTCTAGATATTCCGCAAAACGAGTAGCTATCCGGGTTTTGCCTGTACCAGAGTTGCCTGTAAGAATTACAAATGGTTTTGTTAAAAGAGATTTTATGTATCTAACATGTATATAGTTATTAATAAAAGCCGACAATTTAAAATCAGTTACTGCTATACTGTTTATTTTTTTCACTGGAGTTTCGTCGATTATTGATTGACCTTCTGAATTACCTCCTAAAAGACCTTTACCATTACACTCTTTGTAGATATTAATCAAGCTCCCAAGATCCTCTTTCATTTCATCATCTGATGGCAAGCTATTTATATTATATTCTTTATAAAAGATTGCAGCCTCGCCATAACCTTTATCATCACCAATATTAAGGCTACCCGTATTCACCAAAAACTTTTGGGGATTTATCTCTTGTTGAATTTTATTTTTTATACTGGCTATTTCTTCCATTGTTGATTTACTTGTTCCCTGATTTAAGGTTACAAAAACAGATTTTCCAGAAGCAGCGAATAGATAAACGATATAAATTCCATATTGAGCACTTGGAAACAAATCTTTATAAAAAACACGAAGATAGGGAACAGCTGTCCACCTACCACTTCCATTCTTAAATTCTGCCACCATTCCAAACTTCTTTGCTTCTGTTTGAATTTCTTTTTCTAATAAGCGAAAATTCATAAGAACATCACCACCATTAGACGTTCCTAGACCTTTATACTGTGTATATCCCAATTTAAAAATGGATTCTAGATAGCTTCTCATAAAACACCTCTTTTTTTATCTTTTTTCAGCATCATCCAACCGTCTAAACAAATGTGACAAAAGGCTAAGCAAATCTAAACAATCATTTTCAGAAAACAATCCACTATCTCTCAACTCTGATATTTCTTCATGAGCAATAGGATTCCTAGCACCTGTCATAACACCAGCTGACAGCCACCGCTGTCCTTCTTCGATATTAGTTATCGTAGATAAATTAAAATCATCCCCTGTCCGTCTTTTATATTTCTTGGTGACCGTTAATAACTTATCCTTACCAAATGCATTATTCATTAATGTATGATCCGTATCCGTCAACCCTGATTTTCGCTGAACTTCTAAAACATATCGCTTCATTGATTCCTCGAACGCACGATAGTAATCTCTATTTTGATAATCATGTTCAGAAGAATTTTTTATTGTATCATGCAGATGCCTATAATGATAATAAGTATATTCCGGCAGAAGTTCATGCAAATCATTCACAACAGCCTTCTGCTTTTCAGTTTCTAATTCAGAATCATTCACTACAGCATTTACGATACTTTCAACCCCAGTCTTCACTTTAGGCGGTAATTTTGTATACCAGGCCCCAACATCGATTCCTGTCTGAGTTGAAATCTTCTTTGTCCTTTCTATTTTTCTTTTTTCGCGCCAATCACGCTCAATAAGATGCATTACCTCCTGTAACTTTTGTCTTAATTCCTCAGTAAGCGGTAAATCCCAATTCAAAGATTGCCTATCAGTAGAAATAACGTCTTCTTCCCATTCATCAATAAAATCAACATTTAGCCATCCCGTAAAATATGAATAACCATGGCTGGACTCTCCGACACCAAAAAACTCAGGGGCGTTGACAAGTCTTCCATGAGCGAATAGAGTAATTCCTCTTAAATCTGGTTTCAAAGGCTTTTCTGTCGAGAGTATTTCGCCTGAAATATTATGTTCATTTAAGTATTCAGAACTTATAGCTGGATTATCTGGTATAGTCCAATTTATTTGTGCATTTAAATTTTGATATTTTAATTTATCATCAATCAGTAGATTCTCATCGCCATTAAGAGAAATAAAAACTTTAAATGTTTCATCAAAAAAGTTAAATAACTTAGAAAGACTTATTGCAAGTGATATTTTATCTATACCAGATTGGCGCTTCAGGTCTCTTAAAATGATTGTGGTTCCAATTTCACCATCACTATTTCTTATAGAATAACTTGGTTCATAATCAGGTCCTTTTGAATTGATTATATCATTCCAATTCATTGTAAAATTTGTCGTTTTCCCAAGTTTATTTGTTTGTATTTCTATCGTATTTCCAATTCCAAAAAAAGCAAGCTTACCTAAACCCTTTCTTCCTGTTACTTTTCTTTTCCCACTTGGGCTCAAACCATTATCATCAATTCTACGTTTTCGTCCAATTCTAAGAAACTTTTCATTTATTTCCTCAAAAGCCATTCCGATTCCGTCATCTTTAACGGAAATGCTTTTGTCATTACCACTATCAATAATGCTTATGTATACATTATGGGCATCTGCATCATAAGCATTTGCTATCAACTCTGCTATTGCATTTGGCAAACGAGAATACATTTTTATACCTAGATGCTCAATTGTATGCGGATCAAAAGACATTTTTAATTTTTCATTAGACATTATTTACCTCCTGTAAAAGAAGTCCAAGTCTCCGTCCATATTCAGGTGGTACAGCATTACCTATCAGTCGAGCTGCTGTCTGTATATTAGCAGTAATAAACTTATAGCGATATGGAAAAGATTGCAATTCCGCACCCTCTCTTACAGATATACATCTGTTCTGTTCTGGATGACCAAAACGACCGTTTGTAAAACTCAAAAACTTCGTTGTTATAGTTGAAGAAGGTTTGTCCCAATAAAGCCTCCCGTAGACATCTCTGAATGAATCATCCTTTCCAATATAACATTTAAGCTGTAAGTCTGGATTATCTTTAAACGCCATACGAGTTCCTCCATTTTTTTTAACTTTCTTAATACGCTTTAGATTAATTGGAGCAAGTTTTCTTGCTGTATGACACCTTACGGTGTTTTCATCTCGATACCCATCTGGAATTTTCGGGAAACGTTTTTCATCTCCGATTGCTTCCCTTACAGTTTTTATATGTTTATCATGTTCTGGTAAATTAACTTGTTTATTCAACCTAGTTGATATTAATGAGAATCTTTTTCTATTCTGTGGAATACCATAATTTT
Organism: Treponema sp.; assembly: GCA_017553635.1. Classification (GTDB taxonomy): domain Bacteria; phylum Spirochaetota; class Spirochaetia; order Treponematales; family Treponemataceae; genus Treponema_D. Next base: position 6,834 of record JAFZKN010000010.1, read on the forward strand.
TCATATTTACAACATCATAAACGCAGCGACCATTTTCTTTATTGCCGTAACCCAGTTCATCAATCTTAGCCAAAAAATCATTTAAAATTGTCTCTTTATTACTCATTATTCCAGGAACATTTTCAACTAAAATATATCCTGGGCGATAATATTCAATGAATCTTTCAAAATATAAGAGTAAATCTTTTGTTTTTCGGGATTTTTCTTTTGAGGAACGGATAATGCTATAAAACTGGCACGGACTGCATCCAACAAAAATCATTTCATCATCGTTACGATGGACTCCGAATTCATTTTCAAAATATTCTAATGGAAGTTTTGTTATGTCAGCATTTACAAAAGTTGCACCACTATTATTGTATTCATATGTTTCTTTTGCTTCTGGATCTAAATCTACACCTGCAATGACTTCTATTCCCGCCTGAATAAGTCCATTTGTCATGCCTCCGCCACCGCAGAAGAAATCTATTGCACGCAAGATATAATCCTCCCAATTTTTTATAACTGTATAATTATAACTAAAAATGCATGAAAAGTAAAAGAAAATCTTACATTATAAGATAAAAGAATGTTATAATCTTACATAATTATTTTTATGGACACCCTTACTCCCGAAGAACGCCACAAAAACATGTCTCATATCCGCTCAAAGGACACTAAGCCCGAAAAGCTTATACGTTCTGCGCTTTTTAGGGCTGGGTTCCGCTACAGAATCTGTGATAAGCGTTATCCGGGAAAGCCGGACCTGGTTTTTCCAAGATATTATGCGGTAGTTTTCATAAACGGCTGTTTCTTTCACGCACATGAGGGCTGTAAATATTTCAGAGTTCCTGAGTCAAATTCAGCTTTCTGGAAGGCAAAATTTACAAGAAACAGAGAGCGGGATGCACAGGTCATCCAGAAATACAGGAATGACTGCTGGAGAGTTTGTGTCGTCTGGGAATGTGCTATCAGAGGCAGAAACTCAAAGCAAAAAATAGAAAACGTAACCGGTCAGATAGTAGAGTGGCTCGAAGAATCCTGTGATCCTTTCCTCGAAATAAGTTCAAAATAACCCCTCCCTATATCTTCTCAGAGCGAAATCCCCCTTTAACCTTATAGGCGGGCGTGCAGCAGGCTTAAATGGCCGTAAAAAAAACATTTGAATTTTTCCCTATAATATAGAATAATATAAATTATGAGAGAGTTTACATTATCATTGCTTCTTGTCTTATCCTCTTCGCTGGGGTTTGCTCAGAGCAGTTTTTTCGATTCTTATGTCTACCAGTCATGGAGTGCGTTCGGGGGTCTTACCGGAACGACTGCAACGGACATCTATCAGACAGTAGACGGCTACATCAACATCGGAACATACGAAGGGCTTGTACGCTTTGACGGGGTTGAATTTAAAACTTTCAATCGCGCGGCAGATTCCAGTCTTGACTTCGTTTCTGTCAGAACAATCCTTCAGGATTCAAAAGGAAACATCTGGGTCGGTTCAAACGACGAAGGCCTTCAGAAAATATCAAATGATTCAACTAAACTCTATACTGTAGAAAACGGACTGCCGAATAATTCCATCCGTGCTCTTGTAGAAGATAAACGCGGCAACATCTGGATTGGAACTGCAGGCGGTGTTGCATATTTAACTCCCGACGGAAAAATAATTAACGCACAGTTTGATTCAGGGACTGTTGCAAACGGAGTAATTGCAACTTCCCTCTTCTGTGATGCTGCAGGTCAAATATGGCTTACTACTCAAAACGAGCGCGGACTGTTTTTATACAACAACGAAATTTTCCAGCAGCTTTACGATTTAGAATCATACGGAATTTATTTTGCAAGCTCAGTCTTTCAGGACAGATCCGGAAAATTCTGGATAGGTCTGGAAGACAATGGTCTTATTACAATTGAACGCGGTGTAATAAAAAAAATTACTACAGGCACAAAACTCGACAATACTTCAACACGTTCAATCATTCAGGAATACAACGGCAACATATGGTTCGGCACGGAACACGGTCCTGTAATTTACACGGACGGTCAGTTCATCGAATACAATGTCCGCTCAGGTCTTGAAGAAGCAAACATAAAAAGAATAATTCAGGACCGCGAAGGAAACATCTGGTTTGCAACCGACAGAAACGGGATCGGAAAATTAACTTACGGTAAATTCCAGATGAAAAAATTAAACGTAACCGTAAATGCGATTGCAGAAGGAAAAGATTCGAGAATCTGGGCCGGAACAGATGAAGGTGTAATCTGTTTTCTGGATGACAAGCCGGAAAACAACAGACTGACACAGTACACAAAAGGACTCCGAATCCGCGATGTTTCAATCACAAGCGAAGGTTATGTTCTTGTAAGCTGTTATACAAAACCGGGACAGCTTTTATATGACGGAAATAAAATTACAAACTGGACGACAGATAATGATCTTGCAGGAAACAAAGTTCGTGTTGCAATAGAATCTTCTCCCGGAGAATATTATGTCGGAACTACAACCGGCTTAAGTGTAATTCACAGAGACGGAACGGTTAAAAATTTCAGACAGACAAACGGACTTGAAACAGAATACATCATGGCTCTTTACAAAGACACTCACGATGTAATCTGGATTGGTACAGACGGCGGTGGAATTTATTTAATGAAAGATGAACGCATCATCAATCATTTAACCTTTGCCGAAGGTCTTGCCGGTAACGTAATTTTTAAAATTTCACAGGATGCAAACAACGGTTACTGGATATGCACCGGAAACGGTATTTCATATACGCTCGATTTTGATCCTTCTAAAAACGAAAACTATTCGTTTATTACAATCGGTTCAGAACACGGCATCGGAACCAATTCTGTTTTCCAGGTTCTCTTTGACAGACAGAAAAACATGTGGATGACAAACAACCACGGTGTCGCTTCTGTAACTCTCGAAAACATAGATGACTTTCTCACAAATAAATCAAAACAGATTACGGCAAAGTATTACAACAAAAACGACGGTCTTGATTCTGATGGTCCGACTTCTACTTCATGCTCTTTAGTCGACAGGCACGGCCGTCTCTGGATTACTCTCATCGACGGAATCGCAGTTTATGATCCGCTTAAAGTTCATAAAAATTCCATCACTCCGCTAGTCCACATCGAAACGATTACTGTTGATAATGTTGAATTTAAAAATACCGGCGAAATGATTATGCTTAAACCGGGAACAAAACGCATAGACATAAAATTTACCGGAATAAGCTTTGATGCACCGGAAAGAATTCTCTTTTCCCACATGCTTTCAAACTTCGAAAGCAATTACTCAATTCCAAGTGCAGAAAGAATCGTTTCATATACAAACCTTACTCCTGGCCGGCATTCATTTCTTGTAAATGCCATTAACGGAAACGGAGTCCAGTCAGGCGATGACGAGATGATGTTCTTCTATCAGAAACCTTATCTTTACCAGCGTCCTGTTTTCTGGGTAATAGCCGGAATTCTTTTTATAAGTTCAATCTTTGCATTCTTCTTCATAAGGGAACGCCGCGTCATAAAAGAAAACCTTCGTCTCGAAGCCCTTGTATATGCAAGAACTGCAGACCTCGAAATAGAAAAAGACAAATCTGACAAGCTTCTGCGTTCCATCCTTCCGGATAAAATTGCAGACATTCTTAAAGAAACACCGGGAGAAAAATCTTTTGCCGAAAACTTTGACGATGTAACAATTCTATTTACTGACATCGTCGGTTTTACTACTGTATCAAGCGGTCACTCTGCCAACGAAATAGTAAGCGCACTTAATAATCTTTTCAGCCGTTTTGACGAACGTGCAAAGAAAATGAAAGTCGAAAAAATAAAGACAATCGGAGACGCATACATGGCAGCGTGCGGAATTCCTGAAGCAAATAAAGACCACGCAAAGATCATGGTCAAATATGCAAAAGGATTACTCGAAGACGTAAAGAAATACAACCAGAAAGCCGCAATAAAATTTTCAATACGTATCGGATTAAACTGTGGTCCTGTTACAGCAGGTGTAATCGGAACTACAAAGTTTATATATGATGTGTGGGGGGACACAGTAAACGTTGCAAGCAGAATGGAAACTGCTGCAAAGACAAATACAATAAGGATTACCGAAGACCTTAAAAATCACCTCAACAATACGGATTTTAAATTCAGCCGTGCAATTGTCTGTGACATTAAGGGAAAAGGTCATATGAAAACTTATGAAGTAAAGATTTAGTTTCTGATATATACGAGAGAGAGGTTTATATGAAGAAAAGAAATTCCATCATGCTGATAAGTTCAGCTGCAGTATGCGCAGCCCTTTTAATTGCAATCATTTCCGGCTGTATAAAAAAAGAAAGCAACTACATTAAAGTCGGAATCCTTCACTCAGTTTCAGGTCCGATGGCAATAAGCGAAGGTCCTGTACGCGATGCAGAGCTTCTTGCAATTAAAGAAATTAACGAAGCAGGCGGTATTCTGGGAAAGCAGATAAAGGTCATCATCGAAGACGGAGAAAGCAACCCTGTAAAGTTTGCAGAAAAAGCAGAAAAGCTTTTAAAGTCTGACAAGGTTGCAACTGTATTCGGATGCTGGACTTCTGCTTCAAGAAAAGCAGTTAAAAAGATTTTCGAAGAAAACTACGGACTTCTCTGGTATCCTATCCAGTACGAAGGACTCGAAGCAAGTCCTAACATCGTTTATATTGGAGCAGCTCCAAACCAGCAGGTAGTTCCTGCAATCAATTACTGTTCGCAAAAGTTCGGAAAAAGAATGTATCTTATCGGAAGTGATTACGTTTATCCGCACACAGCAAACAGCATCATCAAAGCACAGTTAAAAAGCATCAGTGGAATTTGTGCAGGCGAAAAATACTTTCAGATGGAAGAAACAGATTTTAATTATGTAATCGATGACATAATAGCAAAAAAACCCGATGTAATCATAAATACATTAAACGGACAGTCAAACATCTATTTTTTCAAACAGTTAAAGGATAAAGGCATTACTTCAGAAAAAATTCCTGTAATGAGCTTTTCAATTTCAGAAGGAGAAATTGCACACATAGGCGTAGAAAACATAAAAGGCCATCTTCTTGCATGGAATTATTTTGGAACTACCGGAACTGTTGAAAACAGAAAATTTGTTGACGCATACAAAAAAGAATACGGTGATGCACGTAAATTTGGCGATCCTGTAGAAGCAGGTTATATTGCAGTTCATCTCTGGGCAAAATCATGCGAAAAGGCAAAGAGTTTCGATGTTGAACCTGTCCGCATTGCCGCCAAAGGAATGAAGTACAAAGCACCGGAAGGCCCTGTAACCATAGACGGCTTAAATCAGCATCTTTATAAAACAGTCAGAATCGGAAAGATTCAGGTTGATGGAAGCATAATCGAAGTGTGGTCAACCAAAGAACAGATTAAACCGGACCCATACTTAAGTACTTATGCCTGGGCCCGCGGAATATAATTTATACCCTGTATGAGAAAAAACTGCAGCTTTTCTCATACGCTTAACCTTCTTATTTTTTTCTTCATTTATAAGTCAGAGTGATGTATAATATAATCAATGCGCAGAACTCTGACTTATTTTTTTACCCCGGCATTCATTTTAATTCTACTCCTTTTTTCTTCTTTTACTGTCATTTCATGCAGATCGGCTGAACAGGTTTCCGTGCCCGCAAAGACTTTCGACAGCGATGTAATTCAGCTTGTAAACAGCATGTCTGTCCGCGAAAAAATCGGGCAGGTCTTTCTCATGAACTTCCGTTTCTGGAAGCAGTCAGAAACCAATAACGAAGAAATCGTAAACGAAGTTTATCACACGGGAACCGTAAAAATTCCTGTAGCCGGTGTCCATAAAATAAATCCGACAATCGAAAAAATGATTAAAAAATACCACATCGGAAATGTAATCATCTTTACAGAAAACCTTAAAAATACTGACGAAGCCGTTAAGTTTATATACGACCTTCAGAATCTTGCAGTAAAAAGCAACGGCATTCCGATGCTTACAGGCGTTGACCAGGAAGGAGGCCGCGTAACTCGTGTAAAGCAGTCTGTAAAGTTTCCTCCTGCACGAACAATCGGTTTAACAGGCGACACAGATCTTGCTTTTACAGAAGGTGAATATCTTGCAGAACAGATAAGCGCTTTTGGAATGAATCTCGATTTTGCTCCGGACTGCGATGTAGATTCCAATCCTAAAAACAGGGTAATCGGTGACAGAAGCTATTCAACAGATGCAGAAACAGCAGGAAAATTTTCTCTTGCAGTTCATAAGGGATTAAAAAACAAAAACGTAATCGCATGTGTAAAACATTTCCCGGGCCACGGAGACACTGCAATAGACAGTCACATCGGACTTCCAAAAATAAAAAAATCAAAATCGCGCTGGCTTAAATGTGAAGCAGTTCCGTTTAAAATGAACATCGATAACGGAATCCCTATGATAATGACAGCACACATTCAGTATCCGGCACTTGATAACTCAAAGATAAAATCTGACAGAACACAAAAAGAAATTACGCGCCCTGCAACTCTTTCAAAAAAAATATTAACCGACATCCTTAGAGGCGAGCTTGGATTTGAAGGTGTCATCTGCACCGACGCAATGGACATGCATGCAATTTCAAAAAACTTTACGGAAAGCCGCGCGGTTATAGAAGCTTTAAACGCAGGAGCAGATTTAATATGCCACCCGCTGGAAGTAATTTCTGCCGATGACATTCCGCGCGTAGAAAAAATGTATCGCGATATAGAAAAGGCAGTCGAAGACGGAACTCTTCCTATGGAACGTCTTGATAATGCTGTAATGAGAATTGTTCAGCTTAAAAAAGATTATAAAATTTTATACAGAAAATTTTCTGCACCGGACAAAAAAGATTTTGAAAACACAAAAAAAATCCTGACACAGAAAAAGTATCAGGATTTTGCCGACAGATTTAAAGATTAAAGCTCGCCAAGTTTTTTTGTTACAAGCTGCGTTGCCTGTGCAGGATTTGCCTTTCCCTGAGAAGCTTTCATTACCTGTCCCATAAGCCAGCCGATAACATTTGTCTTTCCAGATTTAAAATCTGCAACTGCCTTTGGATTTGCAGCAATTACTTCATCAACAATCTTTTCGATTGCGCCTGCATCGCTTACAACTTCCATTCCCTTTTCTTTAATGATTTCTGATGGAAGCTTGTTTGAAGAAAGCATTTCTGCAAAAACTTCTTTTCCCTGTTTAGAAGTAATCTTTTTTTCTTCAAGTGCATCTGCAAGCTCTGTAATGTGCTTTGGAGTTAATGCAATATCTGTAATTGTCTTTTTTTCTTCATTCAACTTTGCAAGAAGCTCAGAAAGAATTAAGTTGGCAACACGTTTAGGGCTCTTTGCTTTTTCAGAAGCTTCTTCAAACCAGAGTGCAAGCTCGCGGGAAGAAGTTAAAGTTTCTACATCAAAGTCGCTCAAACCAAACTGCTTTTTAAAACGGATTCTCTTCTGTTCCGGGAGCTCTCCAACTTTTGCAAATGCAGTTTTAATAAGTTCATCGCTTACTGTAAACGGCTTGATGTCCGGCTCTGTAGTAAAGCGGTAGTCAACGAACGAGTTTTTAGTACGCTGAACAACTGTCTTTCCGTTTACTTCGTCCCAGCCCATTGTAACTTTAAAGCCCGGATTAAATTCCTGGCGGTCGTTAATAAACTCGTCAAGCTGTCTCTGAGTTTCGTATGCGCATGCTTCTTTAATCGAACGGAATGAGTTTAAGTTTTTAATTTCTGAAATCGGAGTGTGATAAAGCTTTCCGTCTTCCCAGACATTAAGGTTTATGTTTGCATCACATCTCATGTTTCCTTCTTCGAGGTTACCCTTTGTTACTTTTACGTAACGGAGAATTTCCTGAACTGTCTGCATGAAAAGCGCTGCTTCATCCGGGCTTGTCATATCCGGTTTTGTTACGATTTCGATAAGCGGAGTTCCACATCTGTTGTAGTCGATGTAAGAATGTTTTCCTTCGATGTGGAGTGATTTTCCTACGTCCTCTTCAAGGTGAATTCTTTCTATGCGGACACGGCGGTATTTAGAACCTTCTGTTTCGATAATACAGTCTTCACCCTTAAAGTTTTTGTCCCTGCATTTTGTTCCGCCCGGCTGCTCATCTTTAGGATAATGAACGAACGGTAAATCTACATAACCGTCTGTACACAGTGGAAGATCATACTGTGTAATCTGATAACCCTTTGCAAGGTCAGGATAAAAATAGTGCTTTCGGTCAAATTTTGTAAAATGCGCGATATTGCAGTTTAAAGCCTGTCCGGCAACTGCTCCAAGTTCAACATAACCCTTACTTACACGCGGCATGGCACCGGGAAGTCCAAGGCACACCGGGCACACACGGGTATCCGGCATTCCTCCATAACGGTTTTCGCAGGCACAGAAAGCCTTGGTTTTAGTCAAAAGCTGTGTATGAATTTCGCATCCGATTACAATTTCATATTTTTCGATAGCCATATTTATTCCCTTTTATAGCACAAAATTATAGCAGTTTATCGAAAATTATTCTATAACCGACAAATTTTCCTTCATTACTTCAAGCCAGGTCTTTTCTGTCTTTCCCTGCATTGCGTTAAGGCAGCGGATTTCCTGGTTTTTATCCTTTGTATTGGAAATTACGGTTTTTGCAATGCGCTCGGTTCCCGTTTCTGTAATGTAAATGATTTTTATACCGTGTTCATCTGTTTCTTCTGCAAGATTCTTAATTACTTCAAAGCTTGCTTCTGATTCTGCAGAACATCCGTGAAAGGCTGCGACAATTTCGATTCCATAATCCTTTCCAAGATATGTAAACGGATTTCTGTCTGCAACAATCATCACTTTTTCACTCATTTTTGAAACGGCTTTTTCAAATCCGGCATCAACTCCGCTTATTTTTTCGCAGTAAGATTTTGCGTTTGAAAGATAAAATTCTGCATTTTCTTTATCAAGTGATGCGATTTTTTCTGCAATTGAATTTACAAAAATACCTGCACGCTTTACAGAAAGCCAGATGTGTTCGTCAAACTCGTCCGGGTCAAAGCCGTCGTGATGTCCGTGCTCGTGGTCGTGATCTGCATGTTCATGCTCATGTTCATGCTCTTCATCTGCTTCTTCGCCGTCGTGGTGATGGTGATGATGTTCTCCCATCGCTTCAAGAATTTCTTTATGTTCTTCCATCAGCGAATATGCTTCTACACCGCCTTCTTTAATCCGGTTCATGAGTTTTTCAATCCAGAAATCAGATTCCCCGCCGCAGAAGATAAATAAATCAGTTCCGCTTCCTGTAATTTCAAGAATGTCTTTTGCCCCCGGCTGAAAGCTGTGTAAGTCAGTTCCGCTTTTGATAAGATATGAAACTTCTGCCTTATCGCCTGTAATGTTTTTAACCCAGTCATAAACAGGATAAATTGTAGTAACGATTTTTATTTTTCCGTTTTTAATTTTATCCGGATTCCTTTTTGTGCATGAATTGAACATAAGGACAGAACAGATTCCGCATAATAAAAGCACAGTCAATTTTTTTATTTTCATTTTGAGTTCCTCTTTGAATGTCTCCGGCTCAGCTTAAACTATCTGCATTCACTGCAAAGTCCAAACAGTACGGTTTTTGAATAATCAAGAGCAATTCCGTGCTCTTTTTCGATGTGACTTGTAAACTCTTCGGATTCATCACAGTCAAGATGAATTATTTTAGAACACTTTACACACTGAATGTGCAGGTGTTTTAAACAGTCTTCCTGTCCTGCAATGTACTGATACATTATTTTTTTTCCGTCTTTTGCTGAATGAGCAATTACTTTTTTTTCTTCAATAAATTTTTCAAGCTGTCTGTAAACGGTAGTAATATTGGTGCTCTGCTTTTTCCGCTCGAGCTCCTTTAAAATATCCATTACAGTAACAGCAGTGTCTTTTTTTGATTCAAGAAAAGAAAGTATTTCCTCTCCGACTTTTGATTTGTATTTAACCGGTCTCATACCTGATAATGTAACGAAATTGCAAATTATTTGCAATATCATCCCAAGCTGAAAACAGGGCAAAAACCTTTTGAACATGTTACCATTTAACCTTTGCCTTGTTAAAAAGGTATTAATAAATTATAATTTTAAATGGTATGTATAGTTTACGAAAGAAAATTCAGTACACACTCATCAAAAAAGACTCGTCGGCATTATGTACCCTCATAGCGTTGCTTCACTTTGTACTTGCACCTATATGCTTTTACTATGAGTACGATTTTCTTGCCTGCTACCATATTTATGCAACAATACTCTATTTAGTCATGGTAATCCTTTCCAGGGCAATTCCGCCTCTGTTCTTATTTACCATGAGTGACATAGAAACTATTTCCTATTGTATACTGCTTACTGTAAAACTCGGAAACAATGTCGGCTCCTATCTTCTTCCGCTTACAATGCTCACTTATCTGTACATGCTCGTCATTTCTTCCAGACGCTCAAAATACGCGACAGTATTGCCTACATTTCTTACTCTGCTTACAATTGTTTCTGTTTTAGTATCTGACTATAGAAATGCAGATGCTTTTCAGCTTATTCCGAAAAATTTTTATCTGCTTCATTACATCATTTATTGTGTATTCAGTTTTTTTGCAATTGCATTCATCTGTTACATCATAAGCAAAAAGGTTGCCAGATTTAAAAACAAAACCAGAGTCAAAACAGCTTACCTCAACTACTCTGCAACACATGATTCACTTACAAAGATTTTAAACCGGAGAAAACTGTCTGATATTTTAAATGACTATACAAGAAATCAGGAATATGCATCGACTTCTTTTTCGACTGCAATTTTTGACATTGATAACTTTAAAATCATAAACGATACTTACGGTCATAACTGCGGCGACATTATTTTAAGAAATCTTGCAGACCTTGTAACACGCTCTCTTCCGGAACATACTGTATTTGCACGCTGGGGTGGAGAAGAATTTATAATCCTCTTTGTCGGCATTACAGGAGCTGCTAAATCAACTCTCGAAGAACTGAGAATGCGCGTACAGGAGCATTCATTCCGTTATGCAAATAAACCGATTAAAATTACGATAACCATCGGATTAAGCAAAGCCGACAAGTCATACAATTTTTCTAAAATGCTTATACAGGCAGATAAAAATCTGATCAAGGGAAAACAAAGCGGTAAAAACCGGGTTGTCTGTGAGGAGGATTTATAATGAAAACAAAAAATCTTTCTTACAGAATTTTAGCAAACCCTTTCCCTTTCATATGCTACATTATCGCCGTTACAATGTTTATCAAAAACATCATTTATGTTTCAAATTATGATGTTCATTATGATCCGATTCTTATCTGGGGAACTCTTGCGACAATTGCATATTTTACCCTCGGAATACTTTTCCGGACTAAACATAAATTCATTCTGTTTCTCTTTTACGTTTTTGAAACATGTTTACGGGCAGTTATCTTTACTTCAATTTTAAAATGCGATGCAAAATACGAAGTTATCTACGTTGCATTTTTCGCAGTTTTCTATCTGTTCAGTGAGTATTTCAGAAACAGGGAAATTCTTTTTATAGGAATCGTTACTTTTATTTCTGCAACTGCAGTTCATACTTTTATCTATAAGACTGTTTTCTACAAACCAATTCTTTCAATGTCATCCAGTCAGCTTTTGTTTTCTCAGGTTGAATCGTTCTCAAACCTTACTCTTGCTTCAGTTCAGCTTATAATCATTTCAATTTATGTTGCAATCGTTCTTAAAAAAATGTACATCAAAAACGATGTAACGCAGAAAAAGCTTGAATACATTACACGGCATGACATTCTTACCGGGCTCATGAACCGTTACAGAGCATTTACAATTTTTTCAAACTGTGAGTCAAGAAAGCTGAACGAAGGAATTGAATACGGTATTGCGATTCTTGACATTGATGACTTTAAAAAAGTTAATGATAACTATGGTCACGGCGCAGGAGACTTTATTCTTAAAAGCTATACTCAGGAATTAAGAAAAAGACTTCCGCTTCAAAATAAAATTGCACGATGGGGCGGTGAAGAATTTTTAATAATCTTCCCGAAAATTACTTCGGAAACTATTTTCGAACTCGATACAATCCGCGAGCTTTTATCGCTTACGGTTTTCCACTACAACAACCAGATTATTCATGTTACTGCAACTTACGGAATAAGTTCTTCGAAAAATTTCTCATCCGCAATCGAAGTTTTGGATGATGCCGACAAACATCTCTATATAGGAAAACAAAATGGAAAAAACAGACTTGTTGTTTCAGAAAAGTTTTGATAGTATGAATCATATGAAAAAGATTTTTAACTTAAAAACATTTGCATTAGGAACATTATTATTCAGTTCATTATTCTTTTCCTGCATGACTGCACCAAAAGAAATTCCGGAAGATCTTACTGCAGCTCAATTAATTCAGCGCGGTCAGGATGCAGCAGCTTCTTACAATCCGGCTGCAGCAAATGCTTACTATGTTGCATGTATCGACAGATATAAGGATGATTTAAAATGCTATGTAGAAGCCCGCTATGAAATTGCACAGTTAAGACTTAAACAGACGGATTACGCTGTTGCAAAAACAATGTTCCAGGAAATTCTGGACATCTTTGATCAGCCGGGCGCAATCTATAAAATTCAGCCTAAATACAAAAAACTTGCTCAGATTGGTCTTGATAAAATCAAAGCCGTAGAAGAAAAAAAACAGATCGAAGCTGAACAGAAAAAGGCTAAGAAAGAAGCTAAAGCACAAAAAGCAGCTCAGAAAAAAAAGACTTCTGAAGAAGTAGCTGAATAAACTCTACAGCAACCTTTTATAAAAAACTTCCATTAATTATCTTCCGCGACGGCCTTTGTCGTCCGGAGTGATAATTGCATTTATCTTAATATCCTTTTCCTTTGAAATTTTTTCTACCAGCTCACGCGAATACTTTCCGGTTTTTCTCGGTGTCGGATGAGGTTCTGCATCTCCTATAAGAATAACTTTTTTCTCCGCATCATTTCTCCAGTCATAAAAAGTCATCGATGCATAAAGCGCTTCATACACCGCCTCCGGAATATCACCGCCTTCAAGTCCGTTTATCTTTATTCCCTTAAGATTTCTTATAAACAGTTCAGAATCGGTCGTAAATCCAAACCACCTTACAGGAAGTCCATTGTAATTATAGCTGTCTGTATAATCACGGTAAAAAAGAAGACCGAGTCTTATATCTTTATAATCTTTAAGTCCTTCGACCAGAGCCGGAACCCATTCTTCCTTTAACTTCTGAATATCATCTTTCATGCTTCCTGTTGCATCTATTGCAAATACTACATCTGCAGTTTTTTCAGGAGGAATTTTTTTAATTGAATTCATTATGTCGTCAACAATTGTTTCCGGTCCTTTTGAATAAATCATAAAATCAGAAATCTGTTCGAATGTGTGAGCTGCAATCGGATTGTAATCATCTGTCAGAACTACTTCATTCTGAACTTCTTCTTTTACAGGTTCTTCTAGTTTTTCACGTTTTACTTTCTTTTTAACTTCAAAGTCAAACATAAATGGATTGTCGAAAAATTTCCCTGTATAGTCACAGTACTTTTTTTCAAACGTACGTATATTAATAAAAGTTCCCTTTCCGATATTTACAGTTCCGTTCCGGCTCCATGAGTATCCGTAAATAATCTGCTGCGGAATGTAAATATGAAAAGCTTTACCGAAAAATTCAGTATCTTCAACAGTAGAATCTACCAGTGAATATTTTGCACCCGGTGAATCAAGAATCTCACCATTAAGCATCCTTATTTCATCGCCATTTATTTTATTGTATTCTTTTGCCCTGTAAGCGTAATTAGGCTCCTGCCCGGCAGGATCTTTTGTTGTCTCTGTAAGCATTACAGACTGAATGCCGGTTTTTTTACGGATATACAGGTGAAAAGCGGCGGTTTTCCCGGTTTTAGAGTCCTTTTCCTCGATGATTTTCACATCCTGAGGATAAATTATCAGTTTAGTCTCCGTTTTTTGAGCATCTGGAGCTGTTTTAGATGTATTTTTATCTGTTTTCTGTGCGAAAACGGCTGTATTGGACATAATGGAGAGAATAACTGAAAAAATACTTAATTTCTTTACAAATTTTCCCATATAACTGATTATCGGATGGTAAATCGGGAATTTTTATGATATAATCGGCTATTGTGGAAAAAAGTAAATCGACCGCTGAGAGTGAATTTGTCTCTGTCGACATTTCGGAATTCTTTGGGCCTCAGGAACTGAAGGAACAGGATTCCGGTATTGTCGTTTTAACGCCTCATCAGCACGACATGTACAAAGCACTCATCCAGAAAGCGAAGGATATAGATCCTGACCAGTACGAAGTCTTCCAGGAAAGAATGAGAAGCCTTCAGGAGCTGGCAAAAAGTATCGCAAAATTTCCTTCCCTTCTAGAACGGCATATACTTTCCGGCGGAGAACGTACTCCACAGTCTCTAATCGAATCACTTATCGAACATCAGGCAGAAGGTGACTATACTTTGCAGCTTCCATCAAAGGCAACTCTTGGTAAAGGTTTCCTTGTTGCAAAAATTCATACTTTTTCTTCACTTTCAAAATTTGCAAAAGCAATTAAAGAACCGGAAAGTGTCTGGCAGGAATTTTCTGCAGAAACAAATTCCATGATGTTCTCCCTTCTTGCAGAAGATGTTTATTTAAATTTAATTCACGATAAAACACTTCAGGTAGATTTTAAGCGTGAACTTGCTACTTCACTTTTACTTTTGTGGGAACACCGCTCAGACCAGACAATTTCTGACATTGCTCCGACTCTCTTAAAAATATGGACAGCCAGACGTAAACTTGCACCGGCTTTCGGAACAATGATGGGTACAAGTGAACTTCTTCTTCTTTCGATGCAGCTTGATGACCAGTGGACATCTTTTATAAAGACAAAGCTCGGAGATCAGGGTGTTTCGCAGGCAATGGAAGAATTTTTATTCGGTATTTCGCACGAACAGATTGTTCAGTTAAAAGATATTCTTCGTACAAAAGGAATCCCTGCAATCGGTCGTGATGAAGTTTCAAAATTTTTAGGCGTACATATAAAGGCCGATGCGGGTCTAGACTATCGTGACTTCTATTCGTTATACTCACTTCGTCGTGATAATGCACGTGTTCGTTCACGAATGAATCTGACTGGTCCGCATAAAACTATAGAAGACTATTTCATTCAGTTTGTAATGGAACAGAACAAGGAGAAACAGAACAATGACAGCTTCGCAAAAAAATGATCCCGTCGAAAACGAAGTTCAGGATAAACGAATACCGTATCATTTCGGCGAAAAACTCCGCTCTGTAAGAGAAAGAAAAGGTTACACACTTAAAGTTGTTGCAAATCAGGCAGGAGTTTCAGAAAGTTTAGTTTCACAGATTGAACGAAACAGAGTAAGCCCTGCAATCGATACACTTTTAGCACTTGCAGATGTTCTTGATATCAATCTAGAATTTTTATTTGAAGAATACCGTAGAAAACATCCTGTTCAGGTTATAAGAGCAACCAACAGAAGACGTTCAAATGACGGAAGCATCGTTTACGAAGAAGTTGTTAAACCGGATTCTTCTGACGGTCAGAATACTGTCGAAGCTTATACAATTACAATTCCAGCCGGAGAAAAAACTCATCGCGGTTCTTACGGACATCTCGGTCGTGAACTGGGCATTATATTAAGCGGCAAATGTGAATTACACTATGAAAAATATATTTATGAATTAAAAGAAGGTGACAGCGTTTCATTCAGTGCAAACGCACCTCACACAATAGTCAACACCGGTGACAAAGAATTAAAAGCAATGTGGGTAGTTTCACCTGCACAGCGCTTTGTAACTAAATAAATGCAAGATAATTATTATTAAAAGAGGAGTAATATGAAAAATTTTGCAAAAAAAATTCTGTTTACAGTAGTAGCACTTTCGTGTTTCTCTGGATTGTTTGCTCAGGAGACATTAAATTCGGAGACTGTAGATCTGCTTCAATCAAATGTTTTTGAAGTAGTAACCCTTAAGGTAGAGGAAGATCCGTTAACTTACGAAAGAAAACTTCCACTTGATCGTCTTCCATACCATATCCGTACAGACAAATATGATTCAATTGGAACTGCATTTCTTATGGATGACGGATATCTTTACACAGCAGCTCATGTATTAAGTCTTTATCACCTTTCACAGCATGATAAATTCTTTATCCGTGACTCAGAAGGAAACACTTACAAAATCGGTAAGGTTTACAAATTTGCTTCTGACAGGGACTTTGTAGTTTTCGATGCAATTGGCTTTGATCCATCTGGAAAAGGTCTTTCATGGGAACCAAAAGTAAAGAAAAATTCTACTGTTTTTGCCGTAGGAAACGCACAGGGCGAAGGAATCGTTATCAGAAACGGACTTCTCACAAGTGAAACTCCGGAAAACAGAAATGGTAAATGGAAATGGCTCCGCTTCTCTGCTGCAGCAAGCCCAGGAAACTCAGGTGGTCCACTTGTAACAACATCAGGAAAAGTATGCGGTATCGTTACAATGAAAAACTCTTCAGAAAACTTAAACTACGCTTTACCTGCCGGTGAAATTTCTAAAGTTGAAAATAACAAAGGTGAAATCCATCTTGAATTCTATTACCGCGTTCCTAACATTCTTACTCAGAAATTCTATCATACATTCGATGATGTAGTTACACTTCCAATGGAATTAGATCAGTTAAGAGATTCTTGCTACAAAAAACTTAAAGAAAATACTTCTTCATTCTTCTACTCTCTCGTTCCAGATTACAGATACAATGGTAAAGAAAGTTTTACAGTTAAAGATACTGGATCTTACCTTCTTTCAAAAGAATGGGGTCCAGAATTCCCTAACGTTATCTGTTTAAACGAAAAAGGAAAGTGGGGATGCTATTCACCTGAAAATGTTTCTACATTAAAGCTTGAAAAGAATGGAAAAATCAACATTGGTGCTATGTGCGGTTTCTTTATGACATATCTTAAAAAACCGGACAACATGACTGTTGAAGCATACATCAAAGATCCTAAACTTCTTATGGACACTCTTGCAAAAGCATTGACAATTCCACGTGTTGTTGCTTCTGAACAGATTAAAATTACTTCTTACGGAAAACCTGCACTCACATCTACAACAAAAGATGTTTTCGGAAGAACATGGATTATCAGCGCATATACCCTTCCATTTGCTGATGGTGTAATGTACAACCTTTCCCTCCCACTTCCTGACGGTATCTTTACATTGACAGCTCTTGATGACACAGATTCAATTTATAACGGTTTTGTATATGACCTTGAATTTGTTTCTAACTTTGTAATTGCAGGTTATAAAGGAACATTTAAAGACTGGAAAGAATATATGGCAATCCCAGAATCTGTTTATCCACGTCATGAATTTATCAAGAATGCAAAAATAGTTTCTACAAAAACAGAAACAGAATTCTCTATCAGCAATCTTAACATAACATGTCCTATGGATGTTGTTAAAATTGATGACAAGACAGATATTTACAGCGGCATTACACTCAGACCGGAAGAAAAGAATGGTCTTAAACTCGAAATGACTTATCTGACTATCATTGCACAGGAAAATACAAATGACGAAACAACACTGTTGTTTGAGCAGAAGTATAAGCCTAACAAAGATGCATCTAAAGAAGATCTGGATAGTTACAAGAAAGTATGTGCAAAGACTATTCCTTACGATGGAAAGCCTTTTGAACATGACCAGAATACACACATCTTTATTTCAGATGAAAAATCTGACCATGTAACAGTACTTGGTCTCATCTACAAAGGAAATAAGATGAAAGTAATCGAAGAAAGAACTAAAAAACTTGTAGGCTCTATCAAGGAATAATTCTTTCTTAAATAAAAAACAGGGTAGATTTTAATCGACCCTGTTTTTTTTATCTTTAAATACTTTTATATATAATCAATTAATATGAAAAAACATTTCTGTCTGTTTTTAATTTTTTCATTATTCTTTTTCTCATGTGCGACAAATAACCAGGTTTCAGATTCTGTTTATGAAAAAAAATCATTTTTAAATTTTAAAACACCTTCTTCTGTAGAACCGGAATGGAATTTTCTTAACAGTTATTCTTCTACTTTTGATTTTACCATAAATGAACCCCGTGCAGTCTGTCATGCAATAAAAATAGACCTTACAGATTCAAATCTTAAAATTTCATCTTATCCACCTGCAGCAGATTTCCCTGTAAAAGATTTACGGCCGGAATTTTTAGCAGAAAATAATGACATTGTAATTAATACAGTTCCTTACTCGCAGAAAATAAAACCATTCTCAAAAAAAATTCCAGCAGGCATTCTTTACACACATTCCGTTCAATTTTCAAAACCGCTTGAACGCTATTGTGCTTTATGCGTTTATATTACACCGGACGGCTACCGCTGCAAAATTGAACAGACTCAAACTGCCATTACAGAAGATAAAAAAAACAGTCTCTATTGCGTACACGGAGGCTTCTGGCAGATAATTAAAGATGG
Source organism: Treponema sp. (assembly GCA_017553635.1). Taxonomy (GTDB): domain Bacteria; phylum Spirochaetota; class Spirochaetia; order Treponematales; family Treponemataceae; genus Treponema_D. The sequence continues at coordinate 25,346 of JAFZKN010000010.1, forward strand.
AATTCACATAGACTTTAAAGACATAAAGGATTCCAGAACAGCAGTGGGAATCTCAAAGGACGAAAAAATACTTTACATTCTTATAGTAGAGGGTGAAAAAAAATCTGTCTCCAAAGGGCTTTCTTACGGCGACTGTGCAGACATTTTTGACTGCTTTGGGGTATTTAACGCCATGGAATTTGATGGTGGAAGCTCTACAACGCTCTATATAAACGGTAAAAACGCCCTTTCCTATCACAAAAAAACCTCTTTACCTGCATTTTTAGGATTTCAAACAGCTAAATTTGACAAATAAATGATGATAAATTAGAATAGATATACTATGGGAATTACGACAAGCCAGCAGTTACAAAACTACTATGACATATATAGAGACAAAGAAGTAACATACACCAAGGATGTTTTGAGAACACTTGCTGTTGATCCGCGTCAGATTTATGTAAAATGTAATGGGGCTCAGTGGCCCTGCATCATAAATTCTACCTCATTTCTTCTTGCAAAAATAATTGTAGGTACAAAAGGCGGCGCATATGCTGCCATGACAAAAAAAGAGCCTCCACCGGTTTCTCTTCGCTTTTATTTTTTGCAGCAGCATGACCAGCCTATCAGTTTTTTCGTCGCTGGACGCGTAACAGAAGTAAGTCCATACATGAATTCTGCGGAACTTGCCGTAATAACTATAACCTTTTCACAGCGTCCACCTGATGACCTTATCGACAAGGTCGGAACGATGCTTGAAGCAAATACAAATGCAATCAAAAGAAAGGAAGAACGTATCGTAATCACAGATGATACTAAACGCCGGTTAAATATTTCAAAAGATGAAACTATTATCTTTATCCAGAATGTTCCCCGCCGTTGTATTCTGCGTGATATTTCTTTCTCAGGTGCAAAAGTAATTCTTCTCGGAATAGAAAAGTTTATCAACGATAAAGAAGTTATACTGCGAATTCATTTTGATGAACCGGACGAAATAGTAGCACTCTGCGGTCATGTTGTAAAAACAGATCCTGTAGAAGGAAGACCAGAAATTATCTACGCATGTCTTCAGTTTGACGAAACAAAGGTTCCGACTTCATACAAAATCAGAATAAACAATTATCTTACTACGGTCCGTAAAAACATTCTTACTGCAGTTTCTCAGGAACAGGAACACAATAACCGCGAAAAAATTGCAGAAGTTGTTCAGAATGCGCAGCCTGCTGCACAGGGAGAGCAAAATACAGAAACTCCTGCAGCAGAACCGGTACCGGATGCTCAGAGCACTCAGGAAACACCACCTGCAGTAGAAGCAGCTCCTGCAGATCAAGCATAAAAGATAATGCACAATTTTTCTTAAATAAGGAATTTCTAAATGAAACCAAACAGTCCTCTTGAATCGATTTACTTTATACAGTTGCCGGAAAATTTTAAGCTTTCTGATAAAGCATTTCCAATTGATAAAACAATTCCACTTCCCGTTCAGAAAAAAGACTCAGATGCACCGGGACAGTTTGATCCGCAATCACTTACAGTAGAACAGGTGCTCGCAGGAATTCTAACAGTACTTGCCTATGATAAAAACAATCCACACACACAGTATTACCGTTCAATTCTTTCAAAGGCCAAACCAGATATAAAAAAGGAATTATCAGAAGCTGCAATCTTAAAAGCAAAAAACGAAGACTTTGAACTTGCAGAAGAAATATTTTTAGGGCTTCAGGGGTTTGACCCGGAAGATAAAGCAATTACACTTAACATGGCTCTCTTTTTTGATCAGAGGGCAGACAGTTACAGACGTTCAGGTTTAATCGAAGACGCAGATGCATATGATGATGAAGCATTAAACTATTACAAAGATGCAATGGCTGCAGAACCTGCAATTCCTGATGCATTCTTTAATGCAGGATTTTTCTATCTAAAAAACAACGATTTCTTTAACGCAAAAGATGCATTCGAAACTTATGTAACATTAACATGCGATGTAAAAGATGAAGATCTTGGAGAAAACGGTGTTTACAAAAAAGAACGTGCTCAGGAAATCCTAAATAAAATAAACAATCAGAATATGGACGACGCAAGATTTAAATCTGCTTATGATTTAATTCTTCATGGCGAAGAAGAAAAAGGTCTTGAACAGATCCGTTTATTCATTCAGAACAATCCTAATGTCTGGAATGCATGGTTTATGCTCGGATGGGGATTAAGAAAACTTTCAAGATGGGACGATGCAATTAACGCATTTGCAAAAGCACTTGAGCTTGGTGCATCAGAAAACCCTGACGCTTACAACGAAATGTCTATCTGTTATCTCGAACTTGGACAGCTTAAAGAAGCAAAATCGTCTTTAACAAAAGCACTTTCACTCGATCCGGAAAATACAAAAATCATTTCGAACCTCGGATACCTTTCATTAAAAGAAGGAAACACAAACGAAGCTCAGAAATATTTTTCTACTGTACTCGAAATCGATCCGAATGACAAAATTGCTCAGATAGAATTAAGTAAACTTGAAATCTGATTTTTGATTTGAGTTTTTTTTATAATAAATTCTATTCTAATTTACAGAAACTTTATCACCGGCTTTGATGTGCTGCTTTAAAAACCATCCCTTAGGAACTTCAAGTGCATATCGTACAGAAGTTGTACTCGAAACGGCATCTGTACTGTAAGGAACCATATCAAGAATATCTCTGATTATTCCGTTACGGTCAATGTATGCAATCGATAAAGCTGTAGGTGTATTTTTCATCCAGAAATGTCTTACATCATCTTCTTCAAAAATAAAAAGCATTCCTGTACCATCCGGGATTTTTTTTCTGAACATAAATCCCTGTTCCCTTTCTTCCACTGTCTTAGCAAGCTCAACATTAAGGCTTACTACAGTTCCATCTGCTTTTGTTATCGTTATGTCTTTCGTTTCAAATTTCTTTGTTCCACATGAGAGAATAAAAAAAGATGCAAAAATGATGGTAATAAATCTAATCTGTTTCATACTTTATTATAACTCTTTTTCCTTAAGTTCGTGAACAAGGCTAAGATAAAAATCTCTTATAGTTTTAGAACCTGCAGGAAGACCTTCATGTTCTTTTAAAGCCGGATTAGTGCGGTAGCCGTCAACCTCCTGTACATGAGAAAGACCGAAAAATCCTTTCCCTTCAAGAAGTCCCCTGAAATTTCCCCACTTTGCAGATTCAACCCCAACCATTCCGTCGTTATCACCGTCAAAAAAGCGGAGTACAAAATACGTAAAACTCATGATAATATCACTTAACATTCCGCGCATTTTTCCTGCAAAGGTCTGGACAGGAACAGACGGGTCATCCTTTATTTCCTGATTAAATTTCTCCATAAAAGAAGCACGGAGAGAATATGTAGCAGTAAAAAAATCAGGTTCTTTATCTCCAAGAATTTTAAACCAGAGGTTTACAAAAACTGCAGCAAATTTAAAGAATTTTTCACCCAAAAAATTATAAAGAGCATCAAGAGTTTTAGAACCACGATTAGGCGAACTTATCATTGTAACCGAAGCAATATTACTGTTTATCCCAAATTTCGAAATTGCATAGCGGATATCTATTCCACCTTTTGAATGTGCAATTACATTAACCTTTTCTGCTTCCGCTTCTTCAAGAACCTTTTTAAGATTTTCTACAATTTGCGAAGCAGCATCTTCTGTATTTGCCCATGCATCATGATTACTGTAAAAAACCTTTGCCCCGCACTCTTCAAGCAGTCTCGGAATACTTCCCCAGTAATTTAATATCTTCCTGTCACGAAACCCAACCCCATGAACAAAAAACACTGGATATTTTGTTGCACAGCTGTCACTGCTTCTTTCTTCCTTTGCAGAAACATCTTTTCCAAACCATCTTAAAACTTCTTCTTTTACAGAACACCAGTATATTCTTATAAAATGAACAGATAAAAGAAGATAAAGAATTCCAACACAGACAGAATTAATGATTATATTCCGCTTAAAGTCATCTGTGGCAAATCCACCAATCCCATATATTGCAAAGATTAAAATTCCTGCAGAAAAGAAATTTAAAATAGCGTATGAAATTTTATAACGCTTAAGAACTTTTATTCCAAAAACAAGTGTAAAAACATTAAAGCCCCAGAATGTCCACATAAACGCACTAAAAGGCAGAGATAACAATGCTAATTTAAAAAATAAAATAAAAAGGAAAATACTTATTATTGAAAAAACAATAAATTCTACAACACAGGCAATAAGCGCCTTTATTCTTGTATTCATAATAATTAACTAAAGACTTTCAAGAAACTCATCGCGAAGTTTTTCCTGAGTAGATTTTTCGATTCTTGATTCATCGATTAAAGAGTTAAATGTTTTAATGTCAATATATTTTAGTGCAAGCGGCCGTTCAAGACTAAACTGAACATCATCATTTTTCCATAAAGCTCTTTCTGGACTAAACTCTGCAGGCTCTCCATATTTCTTTACAAGCGAACTGAATACACTGTAATAGTCAACTTTTTTCTTATTTAAATTTATTGTCACTACATATAACTTATCGTCATAAAACTGAAACCAGCACTGTTCAAGAAAAGACCAGCGTGCAAAATCACGTGCATCTGTTTCAATTAAAACTCTGTTTTCACCAGGTAAAAGAGAAACATCTCTGTCACCGTTATATCCGAATTCTGAATTTTTCTTAAGCGCATCTTTTACACTGTCAACAGACATTCCAAGTTCAATTCCGCCGTATCCTTTAGGAAGACTTCCGGAATTTTTCTGCTGTTTTTTACCACTCTGCGCAAATACAAACGCACACGAGATAACAACTATGAGTATCAATGAAAATATTTTAATCTGTTTTTTTGTTTTAACTAATCTGCTCATCGCGATTATTATCGGAACTATTTTGCTTTCTGTTTACGATAAAACGCTGCCTGCTTTGCAAGTTCAACACAGTTAGGAACGAAAATTTTTCCGTTCTGTATCTTGATGTGATCATCCTGCTGAAACTGATATGCAGCAGCTGCCTGCTGTGCCTGTGGAATACCACACATATCAACAACGTTCTGTATGGTAAAATCTGTCTGCCAGCTTACACCAGGTGCAAGATTTACTTTTGCCTTTTCCATCTGGAGTGCAAGCATATCGATTAACTTCATGATTGGTTCTTTAAGCTGGGTATTTGCAAGCTGACGGTACATCGACCACAGTCTTTCTGCAAGAGTTGTTGTAAGACGGGCGATAAGCTGTGGCTGTGTTGCTACCATCTGGTCAAAGTTCTTTCTGTTTACTGTCATAAGACGGCAGTTTTCATGAGCAATTGCACTTGCAGAACGAGGTTTATTCTCAAGAAGTGACATTTCACCAAACATATCACCTTTATTCAATACAGCAAGAATTACTTCCTGACCGTCAACAACCTTTGTAATACGTACGGCTCCATCCTGAATTATAAACATGTCAGCCCCTGCCTGGCATTCAGAGAAAATCATCGTGCCTTTCGGGTAAATGCGCAAAAGATCTGGTGTCGGTTCAAAATACACTGCTTTTGTCTTTGGTTTAAGTTCAATAAATTTCTGTTTGGCAATTGCAGCATTTGGTCCAAACGGACATGCTTTTAAATACTGGTAGTAACCGTAAATCGCAATATTAAATTCTTTTCTGCTTTCATAAACTTTTGCAGAGTTAAAAATCTGTTCAGGAGTTTCAGAAACAACGTTGTTCAATGCAAGTTTTGTAAGATTTTCATTTAAAAGACGCATCTTGTTTGCAAACGTGCGTATAATCTTCATGGCGACAGGTGTGTTTCTTTCTATTAATTCCGGATACTGATCACGCCTTACCGAAATACAAACTACATCTGTCATCGCAACAGCTGATTCAATCTGAAGGTGATTAGACATACAAGGTATTACACCGACGAAGTCTCCAGGACCTAAAATGCTGTTAGTATTATCTGTCGGAACATTTGACTCGTGTGCAAGCCGTACATGGCCAACCTGAATAATATAAAAGCGGTCCCCTGTATTCTGTCCTTCTACAACGAGATAAGATCCTTTCTTAAAATTAACAAACGCAAGCTGAAGCATTCATTTCTCCCTTCAGTATATTGTAATACTACTTTATGCTTTTTTCAATTATCGGAATTTAAAAAAGATTAATTTAGTTTTCTAGACAAAAATAATCTCTTCTTCAAGATCAAAGCCCTTTTTGTCTTTAACCTGCTTTTTTACATAGTCCACAAGAGTTTTTACGTCTTTTTGAGTAGCATTTCCTGTATTTATAATGATATTTCCGTGCCACGGGGCAATCTGGGCCCCTCCTATAGAATAGCCTTTGAGTCCCTCAGAATCGATTATCTGCCCGGTCGGTGCTCCAAAATCCCTGTTATTTTTAAACACACTTCCCGCACAGGGAAACTTAAAATGGCCTTTTTCCACCCTCTGTTTCATAAAACCTGCAGCCTTTGCCAAAATTTCATCCTGGGATGCCGTACCTTTTTTTACCTTAAACTGAACTGATAAAATAATGTCTTCTTTTCCAGTAAATGGTGATATTTTATAGTTCCACTTACTTTTGTCGTTCTTAAGGGTTTTTATGCATGCTGAATCGTTTCCGGCCGCAATATATTCAATATCACCGGCTACATCGCTTACTTCAAGGTCAAAACACCTGGCATTCATGTAGCAGGCTCCCCCGCATGTCCCCGGAAGACCCGAAAACTGCTCAAGTCCAGAATAAGAATGCTTTGTGCAGTAATTTACAAGCGTATTCATAAGAACACCGCACTGACACTTGAGAATCACTTCTTCAGGCTCACCGCCATCTTTTAGTGATATTTCTTCGATTTTATTAAGCTTTACAGTCGAAAGTACTGCTCCGTCAAAACCGTCATCCGAAAACACAACATTTGTCCCGCCACCAAGAATAAAATACGGAATTTTTTCTGATTTGAGCATGTTTATTGCGCTTAAAAATGCACTTTCTGTAAGAGGTTCAACTAAAAGAGGAGTAATTCCGCCGATTTTAAAGGAAAATCTGGAGGTCATCTTCTCATTCTCGTAAACTTCAAAGTCCCCTTCTGTCTTGAATTTTTGTGCTATTTCCCGTAAATTATTCATATATTCTATTGTAATATATTTTGTGCGAAATATAAAGTACGCACCGGGGATAAAAATGGCTCTTAAACTTTTTAACACAATGGGAAAAACCCTTCAGGAATTTAAACCTATCACAGAAGGATTCTGTGGATTTTACGGCTGTGGTCCGACTGTTTACAACTACGCGCACATCGGAAACCTCCGCGCATATGTTTTCCTCGACATTCTTGATAAAACGCTCACTTTTTTAGGTTATAAAATCAAACACGTAATGAACATTACCGATGTAGGACACCTCACAGGCGACGGCGATGACGGTGAAGATAAAATGAAAAAGTCTGCAGAAGAACGCCATCAGAGTGTTCTCGAAGTTGCAAAATTTTACACAGATGCATTCATGAAAGATATCGATGCATTAAACATCCGTCATCCTGATGTAATCTGTAAAGCTACAGAACACATAGGCGAAATGATAGAGCTTATTAAAAAAATAGAAGCAAACGGACACACTTACATGGCCGGCGGAAACCTTTACTACGATATTTCTACATATCCGGATTATGCTAAACTTGCAAACCTTAATATGGACGAACTTAAAGCCGGAGCTGGAAGAAGAAAGGTTGTTGTAGTTGATGAAAACAAAAAGAACCCGGGAGACTTTGTCCTCTGGTTTACAAATTCAAAATTTGAAGACCAGGCAATGACATGGGACAGCCCGTGGGGGCGCGGTTACCCTGGATGGCACATTGAATGTTCTGCAATGAGCATGAAATATCTCGGACAGCATTTTGACATCCATACAGGCGGTATTGACCATGTTCCGGTTCATCATACAAACGAAATAGCACAGTCAGAAGGAAGCTTTGACGATGCAGAACGCTCTAAAGGTCCATGGGTAAATTACTGGCTTCACAATGAGTTTTTAGTTATCGAAGGCGGAAACAAAATGTCAAAGTCTTCAGGAAACTTTTTAAGACTCCAGTCACTCCTCGACAAAGGATATGATGCACTCGACTACAGACTCTTCTTACTGGGAAGTCATTACAGAAAACAGGTTTACTTTAGCTGGGATGCTATGGAAAGTGCAAAAAATTCAAGAAAAGCTCTCGTAAATAAAACAAAGGCAATTCTTGATGCAGCCGGTGGAAAGGCCGCTGACGAAAGTGCATTGAGTTCTAAAGCAAAAGAATATCTTGAACTGTTTCGTGCCGACCTTGAAAACGATCTTTCAACTCCACAGGCATTAAGCCGTCTTCAGATGGCAGTAAAAGACCAGTCTATTACACCGGAAGAAACACTTACCCTCATAAATAAGATGGACAGTGTTTTAAGCCTTAAACTTGTCGAATGTGCTCAAAAAGCTGAAATATCTGCTGCAGACGAACATGCAGATGATCCTGAAGCAAAGGAAATTGATTCTCTTGTTCAGCAGAGGACAGAAGCTAAAAAAGCTAAAAATTTTGAACTTGCAGATAAAATCCGTAACGATTTGGCTGCCAGAGGGGTTATAATAGTAGACACCCCTTCCGGCCCTACATGGAAGCGTCAGTAAGTAAAAAATTCAGAATTATAAGAAAATTCTTATTTTTTCGGTAACCTTAGGGAGTTAATGTGGTTAAAGATATAGCAGGAAACGTAGTACAGAGTGATGAACTTAAAGCTGCCGATCCTATTGATTTTAGAAGAATATATGATGCAACAATGCCGCTCTTGTATAAGGTAGCCTATCGTGTAGTAAACGAACAGGAAGTCGCCGAAGATCTGGTTCATGACTCATATATTAAAGCAAGTGAAAAGGAAATGGTTTTTCCTACGATGAATGATGCCACATACTGGCTTATCCGCGTAGTTAAAAACGCTTCGCTCAACTATGTCAAACGACGTGGCCGAGAACAGAAAGCCTACCAGAAAGCACTGTACGAAGAACATCGTGTAATGACTTCGGGCGAACAGGACTTGCTCCGCGAAGAAACAATAGAAAAGGCAAAAGATGCTCTTGCAAAGCTTCCTGATAATTTAAGGGAAGTTCTTATTCTGCGTGAATATGCGGATATGAATTATAAAGAAATCGGAAATACTCTTGGTATTACAGAGGGTAATGTTAAAGTTCGTGTGTTCAGAGCGCGCGAACAGCTTGCCAGATTAATAGGAGAAGAAGATGTTTACTTGTCCTGAAGATGATGTTCATTCAATTTATCTCGATAACGAATTGCCTCAAAAGTTTATTGCAGAATATGAAGCACACATTGCCTCCTGCCCGAAATGTAAGGCAAGGCTTGAAATGTTAAAGACAATTCATGATGAACTCAAAGCAGATGCAGATTCAATTAAAGTGGATCAGGCATTCCTTGATCAGAGTTTTGAACGTCTCCAGAACAGAATGCGTTATTCTAAATCGGTTTCTTATTCAAAGCCAAAGACTTCTGCCATTTTATTCCCAGAGCTTAAAAAATACATTCCTGCAGCAGTTGCCGCAATTGCAGTTTTTGCAGTTATGCTTCCGTTCAGTATTTCAGCTAGAAGAAATACAGTTTCAGGATATGCAGCAATGTCACCTTCACAGGTTCAGACTTTTAAAAGAAACGTAAACTTTACACTTAACAATAATTCAGCTGTACAGAAAAATAATCAGGACATCTACCCTATTACATTCAACCTTAACGACTATAACCTTACAGACAATCTCAATGTATCAGAAGCAGATGGCACTATTCCTGCAATTCAGATGGGAAGCATTACAAGCACTTTCCAGAAGCATGATGCAGCTCAGGTTAACGACAGTGCGGTTCTCCTTTCGGATGACTTCTTTATGCCGGCTTTTGCTCAATCAGAAAAACCGGTTTTAATGAGAGTTTATGTTCCTGCATATGTTGAAATTCCTCCATTAAATAAATAAAATACAGGAAAGGATTTAAATTTTCCTTTCCAGGATTTATAATCCGATTATTTAATGTCAGGATATCAAAGTGAATTTTAATTTTAATCATGATTTTTCGTATCTTATAAGAAAACATCCTTTTATAAGAGTTATATGTCTTGTTGTAATCTGTGCGGTTATCGTTGGTTTTACAAAATTAATTTCATATTCAGTTATTGAAAAGCCAGTCATTCTTTCTGTATCACAGCAGGTAGGATCACCTGGAGATACAATTACAATACGGGGAAAATTTTTCAGCCAGCAGAAAGACAGTTCATTTGTAGAAATTGCAGGCAACAGATTAACTGGAAGCTCATATGTATCATGGAATGATGATGAAATTGTAATTACAATTCCTGCAAACATACAGGATGGACTTCTATATGTTGTAACAAGTGCAGGCCGTTCTAATTCTGATTTTTTCTGTAACAGAGATTTAATTCCAATTTCAGTTCCAACAAATACTATCAGTACAAAACCTGTAATCACTTCTCTTTCGGCAGAAACACTTTATGTCGGAGATATACTTACAATTTCCGGAAAAAATTTCGGACCTAAAAAAACTTCAAGTCAGGTTTACTTTTCAACCAAAAAAACACAGCAACAGCTTACAGAAAGTTCTCTCAATGCAGGAAATCCAATGGAAGATGCAACAGAGTATATTCATGCATCAGACATAGATTATGACTACGACACATGGAGTGAAACAGAAATTAAAGTATATGTTCCGGACGGAGCTTTTACTGGATATGTTTATGTAGAAAATGAAAACGGAACTTCGTCTAAACATCCGTTAAATGTTTTACAGAGATCTGGGCAGAAAAACTATGGAACAAAAAACAGTTATCTTATTCAGATTGCTGCAGATGTTTCTGACATAAGAGGAACAAAAGATTCTGTCCTTACATACAGACTTCCATTACCACAGACAACCAGCGAGCAGATTAAAGCTGAACTTACAGAGACAAATCCAAAACCGCTTTTAGATAATTATGACAACACATCTGTATTCCAAATTCTTATGGATAAAACAGGGAAAAACACATATGCTGCTTCTGAAAAAACGAGAATCAGTCAGAACCATGTAATAACAGTTCGTTCCGTTGAAACATGGATTGATGTTGATTCTGTTGTAATTCCAAAAAACAGAAACAGAATGCTTTACAAAACTTATACAAGAGCAGATAAAATTGTTCCAGCTGATGATCCTGTATTGGTCGAAGCGCTCCCTAACATAATTTATAAATCAATCAATCCATATCGTCAGGCAAAATTGATTTATGAATACATGATTGCAAATTATAAAATTCAAAACAAGCTTAGAAAAGGTGATACAAGCTGTCTTGATATGCTTAAAAGCAAAAAAGGTGATGCCTATGATTTTGCAGTTTTATACTGCGCACTTTTAAGAACAGCAGGAGTTCCTGCAAAACTTATGAGCGGAATTTTAATTGATAAAGACAAACAGGCTCATCCACACTGGTGGGTAAATTTTTATCTCGACAGTTTTGGCTGGGTCCCTGCAGACCCAGCACTCGGTGCAGGCCTTGAATACAACGGCTTTCAAAATCATCCGAACCCTGCAAAATATTATTTCGGAAATCTTGATGCACAGCATATTATGTTCAGCCAGTACTGGAATAATGTAAAGAAAGCCATAGCAAACGGTAAAACAGTTTACATTCCAAAGACATATGCTTCACAGAGTATCTGGGAAGAAGCAAGTCAGGACATAACAAGTTACTCATCTTTCTGGAACGTTCCTGCAGTGCTGGGTGTGTATTAAAATTCTGCATCTTACCCCTGCATTTCTGCATCTTACCCAAAAGCATATTGCACCCTCATAATTCATAAAATATCATATCTCCTGTAACGCGCGGGAAACTTTAAGATTTCTGTGCAGGGAGATAAACATGATTATCGAAGCAATTCTTTTAGGCCTTACAAGCGGAACTTACTGCTGCATGTACTGCGGTCCTGTCTTAATTCCGTTTTTAACAGGAAGGGAAAAAAACTCTTATGGCCGTAACGCCCTTCTTACCGGCACTTTTCTTTTATCGCGTCTTGCAATGTACTTTATTTTAGGTGCTGTTTTTGCAGGGTTTGGACTTTTAGTAAATTCTTTTTTTGATCCCGTCTTTGCACGAAAACTTTCTTACAGGGCATATTTTTTATGCGGACTTTTTCTTCTTTTTAATTCACTTGGAGTAAGTTTTCCATGGGGAGAAAAAGAACATAACGGATGTAAATGTACTTATCTAAAACATATCGGAAATGATTTTATCACTGCAGTTCTTACAGGACTTTCTGTAGGACTTCATATATGTCCGCCTCTCTGGGCTGCAATGACAAGATCTTTTTTTGAATACAAAAGCCTTACAGGACTTTTCTATTTTGTTTTCTTTTACATAGGAACTCTCCCTTATTTTATTCCGCTTTTGGGCATCCCTTTCATAACAAAAAAATGCACTGCTCTAAAAAAGATTGCACGCATTACGCAGTTTATCATAAGCATCTACTTTATGTTTTTTATGGGACTTATTCCGATTGTGTTTAATTAAAGACCTATCGTGGTATTAAAAACTTTTGCAGGACCTGTCAAAACCGCGGGCTCTGGTATTTTTAAGGAGAAATTTTATGTTTGCAGAATTTTTTATGTGCGCCCTGATGACGCTTACAGTATTTTTCTTTACCGGTTTGATGAACGGTTTTTCTGCCGCTTCTGTCATAACCGCAGCTTTCTTTTTATTTATTTTTTACAGTATGTCTTATGCGGAACATAAGAAAAAAGGAAGTGGAGTTCTTTACAGGAGAATCTTTCAGATAACCTTTGCTTTGTTTTTCTGCATTGCGTTTATCGGACAGCTTTTAGATGCAAGAGGAAGCATGGCAATTACAGAAAGCGCAATGGCAAACGGAGAAATTCCTTTCTGTCATATTACAATTCCGCAGATTTTAATTCCTTTTGTAATTACAAAAAGCCTTATCTTTCCTTCAAGAATCACGGGGCATTATGCAGCGGCTGCTTCCATGATTGCTATCTGGCTTTGTGTAACGCTTACAATCGGACGCGGCTGGTGCAGTCATGTCTGTTTTTACGGAGGATGGGAAGAAGGTTTTTCGAGAATCGGTAAAAAGAAAAGATTAAATCTTCTTTCAAAAAACAAAGAAATACGAAATTTTCAGATGGGATTTTTTGGATTTATAGTTCTTGCAAGTCTTGCAGAAATGGCCGCAATTTACTGTCAGTGGTTCTGTCCATTTAAACTTGTAACAGAATTTCATCCGGTTACAGATATTCCTTCTCTTATTGCAGCAGTAATTTTTATAGGAATCTTTCTTGGTTTTATCATTGTTCTTCCAGTCCTTACAAAACGGAGAACACAGTGCAGTGCAATCTGTCCTTTTGGTGCATTTGCTTCTTTAACCGACAGGTTGAGTATGTTCAGCATAAAGATCGATACAGATAAATGTAAGGGATGTCTTAAATGTGCTTCTGTCTGCCCGTTTGGGGCAATTGACATTACAACGATAAGCGAGAAAAAAGGAAGGCCTGAGTTTACATGTGCAAAGTGCGGTGAATGCATAAAGGTTTGTGAAGAAAATGCAATTTCTTACAGATTTAAATTTGAAAAAAACTCATGCCGGCCATGTGCAAAAACTAAAATTGGAAAAGCAGTTCAGGAAATTATGGAGCCTGGAAAAGTTTTTCGCTTTGCAGCATACAGTTTTGCTTTTATCATGGGATCAAGTTTTTTTATTGATGCCATTAACAGAATAATTTCTTTATTAATTAAATAATTTTTGAGGTGTAATATGAAAAATACAAAGAACGGTAAATTTTATTCAATTATATTTTATGTAAGGTCTGTTTTAATTTCTGCAACATGTCTTTTAGGCATCTCCATGTTTTTTATAAACTCGGAAATGTTTGCAAACTTTACTGCAAAAGGACTTAACTTAAAGCTTAACCCTTCGCTTATCGGAGGAGAAACCGCGGCAGAATATTTTTACGAAGGAGAGCTTGTTCAGTATACGATACACAAGCCTGTATACGAAGCAAAATGGCAGAAATACAGTGAATACTGGCAGCTTGATCTTCTTTATAAAGAACCTCTTTCTGATTTAAATAAAATTGCAGTTTACATAGATATCGACAGCGATGGTAATGGAAGTGTAAATGCACTTAGCTCAGAAGAAATAAGTTTTGAAAGTGAACATCCGTGGGATTACTGCGTTGTAATTTGCGGCGATAAAGGAAAAATCTACGACACAGATGCCAATATGGTAGACGAAGTCCAGACAGCTTTTTTAGAAAACAGAAAAAAACTTGTTGTAAGAATTCCGCTTAAAGATAAAAACTTACAGAAAGCATTCCTTTACAAAAGCAGCTGCCACTATATCTGCACTTGCCGCTTCGAAAACCAGAATGTAAAGGAATTTGTCGCCCAGAATGTAAGCTTAAATGCTACATCAGATTTTACAGACGGGGATATCGAAAGTTTTATAAAAAGCGCAAAAGACAGCATAATACTTGATTTTTACGAAGATGAAAAAACGTTTGCTTCGACAGACGAAAAGCTGGCATATTACAAAAACCTGCTTGAAAAAGACAGCGAAAACCCGCTTTACCTTGCAAAATACGGCTCTGCACTTGCAACCAAAGGCGGTGAATCAAATGCCATGAAGGCGATAAAACTTGTAAAAGAAGCCTATACTTATCTTGATAAGGCTGCAGCTCTTGCTTCCGGAAAGGAATGTGAGTTTGCAGTTCTTATGGAAAGGGCACATGTTTCTTATTCTGTTCCGGAAATGGTTTTTAAAAAATCAGAAGCAGGTGCAAAAGACTTTGTAAAATGCGCAGAACTTTATAAAAATTCAATTAAAGGAAAGCCGGATATAAAAGACAAAAACATGCTTTTATATTTGTACATAATGGCTGCCGAATGTTATAATAACTGTAACAAAAATACACAGGCAAAACTTATGTGCATCGAAGCTAAAAAATACATGATGTGACAGCGGATGTGACACTTGTGCATCGCAATGCAAAATGCACAGTGTCAGACTGCCAAAAACTTTCTGGAGTACAGAGATTGAAGATTACAATTCTTGATAAACAGCCCGGAGAAGAAGACGAGATAATCGTAAAATGCGCTTATCTTGACGAAAACATTTCCAGGCTGCTTAATCAGTTTAAGATGAATAACGGCAAGCAGAAACTTGCACTTAATAAAAATTCGCAGATTGTTCTTATAGAACCCGATAAAATTCTGTATTTTGAATCTGTAGATGATAAAGTTTTTGCTTATACAAAAGACAGTGTTTATGAATGCAAGTCAAAGCTTTATGTCCTGGAAGAAGAACTTTCTAAAACAGATTTTTTCAGGGCAAGTAAAGCGCAGATTGTAAATGTAAATAAAATCAAATCAATTACGCCGGCCTTTAGCGGAAGGTTTGAAGCACTTCTTGAAAACGATTATAAAATAATCATTTCAAGAAATTATGTTCCAGAGTTAAAGAAACTTCTTGGAGTCTGATTTATTTATGAGGAATTTAATATGAAAGAAAAAATATCTAAACTTATTAACCTGTTTTCTGTAATTACAGTTACTATTTTTATTTTTTCATCGATATATATTTCGATTTTCTGGGGAGCAGGAACAGAAATTCCGCTGTCTTATGTATTTGGAGTCCTTTTAATCGGAGCTGTATGCACTCTTGCATATATTCCGCTTTTAAATGATGAATACTCAAAAGTAACGATGATAATATTAAATACCGTTCACTTTTTAATCTGCAACACAAGCGTAATACTTACAGGTTATTATTTAAAATGGTTTTCTGCAAAAACCCTTCCCGCTCTTGAACTTACAGTAATTCTTGTCTACACAGCAGTAACCGTAATATGCTATGCGGTAAATGACAGGGAAGCAAAAAAACTTACAGAGCTTTTACACAAAAGACAGAGATAAAAAAATGCGCATCCACTTTTACAGAATGCGCATCATTTAATGCATTATTGAATTTAAAAGAAATATCTTTTATTTAAGCGGGATGCCGCAGCCGGGGTGATCGTTTTCCCAGGCCTGTGCAAGGCGAAGGATTTTTTCTTCTGCAAACATTGCACCTGCAAACTGGATTCCAACCGGCATTTCTCCGTTTGCTGCACCTGTCTTTCCTGCCGGAACAGAAATTGATGTAATGCGCGCAAGGTTTACAAAAGTTGTAAACAGGTCGCTTAAATACATTTCAAGAGGGTTGTCTACTTTCTGACCGAGCTTAAATGCCGGTGTCGGACATGTCGGACAGATTACAATGTCATAGCTTTCAAAAAGCTTTGCCATCTCTGACTGAATTTTTGCGCGTACAGTCATTCCCTTTTTATATGTATCACCTGAGAACTGTTCAGAAAGAACATAGTTTCCGATTACGATTCGGCGTTTAACTTCCGGTCCAAAGCCTTCACTTCTTGTCTTTACGTAAAGTTCATCATAACCTTCACCCGGATCAACGCGGCGTCCGTAACGGATTCCGTCAAAGCGGCTCAAGTTTGATGCAGCTTCTGAAAGGGCAATTACATAATAACTTGCAATCGAAGCGTCTAAAACAGGAAGGTCAACAACATCAATCACAGCCCCTTTAGATTTTAACCAGTCCTGAACTCCGTTGAATACTGTTCCGACATCGTCCATAAGACCTTTACTTTCTAGAAACTGTTTTGGAATTGCTATCTTTAATTTTGCGATTTCTGAATCAGAAAATGCCTTTAAATCTGCAAGATTAGAAGCGCCTGGTAAATCTGCGCTTGTATCGTCGTAAAAATCAACGCCTGACATTACAGAAAGTGTTTTTGCAATGTCATCCGGTGTGTGGGCAAGAAGTCCTACCTGATCAAGTGAACTTCCATATGCAACAACACCCCAGCGGCTTAAAACGCCGTAAGTTGTCTTTAATCCGTAAATTCCGCAGTAGCTTGCAGGAAGACGTACTGAACCTCCTGTCTCTGTACCGAGAGCAAAAAGCGCCTGATTAGCACTTACTGCCGCTGCTGGTCCTCCCGATGAACCGCCTGATACATATTCGCGGTTAATAGGATTTCTTGTAGGGCCATAGCATGAGTATTCTGTAGATGAACCCATTGCAAACTCGTCCTGATTACACCGGCCGAGAGGAATTGCACCGGCTTTTTCAAGGCGGGCAATTACTGTAGCATCATATGGAGCTACATAACCTTCGAGGATTTTACTGGCACATGTAAGACGGTGACCTTTTACAGAAATATTGTCTTTAACAGCAAAAGGAAGACCTAAAAGAGGCTGTTTTTCGAACAGTTCATCTAAAGCGGACTGCCCGCCGTTTCTTGCAGCGGCAATTAAATCGTCGGCTTTTTGCGCCTTTTCTGCTGCATCACCGTACATTTCGAGGAAAGCATTGAGCGGAATTTCTGAAGCCTTATCTTTTTCAAATGTTTCAATTGAATCTTTAACGAGCTGGCTGCTTGTAATTTCGCCAGATTTTAATGCTTTGACAGTGTCTTTTATATTAAAAAACGGCATGAATTACGCTCCTTCGCCCAAAACTTTCGGAACCTGAAAATAACCGTCCATAAAGTTTTCTGATACTTTTTTTACATCTGGTATATCAAGGCCTTCTACAACCTTGTCTTCACGAAGCTTTTCTGCCTCTGTAGAAGGATATGCGTCATAAGGATTCTGACTGTCGTCAAACTTTGAAAGGGTTTCAAAATACCCTACTATATCGTCAACCTGATTCTTTAAAATAGAAAGATTTGTACTTTCCGGAGAAAGTCTTGAAAGATACAGGAGCTGCTCCAGCGTATTTTCATCAATTTTTTTATGGGTACTCATACTTTAATATTATAGAATTTTATGATAAATTTCAATAATATTCAGGTAAAGAGGATTTATATCTTATGGAAAATGAAGAAGCAAAAACATTAAATAATACAGAGGACAGCCAGAACGGTACAACACAGCCAGAAAACACTTCTGAAGCACAGAATACCGTACAGCAGGTTCAGGCACAACCGGAAAGCCCGGCTTCACAAACTAATGATGCTCCTGAGACAAATTCAAAAAAACAGAAAAAAAAGAAGAACTTTTTCGTAAGGCTTATATCAGGAATTTTATGGATTGTTCTCGGTTTAATCGTAATTATCGGATTGTGGATGGGATTTTCCGCTCTTGATAAAAAGAAATCGATTTCAATGATTCCACAGGGATATTCAGTTTATGTGCACACAGATTCGGTTTACGAATTTTTAAATCCACTTCTTGATTTACAGGCAGCAGATATTTTCTTAAGCGGTCCTGACAAGTCGGAACTCCGCGGAATTGTAATGCAGCTGCGTGAATCCGATCTTCGTGATAACGCAATCGTTAAATTTGTTGCTTCACGAAAAATTGATATCGCAGTTTATTCAGAAGAAAACAACCTTTCATCATTTGTTGCTTCGGTTAACCTCGGATTTCTTTCGAGTGTAACCCGTCTTGCAGATTTAGTTTTACCGCACATCACAATAGAAAACTTATCAATGATTTCAACAAACGGCATCGTATATTACTCATATAAAGCCGGTGACATGATAGTTTACTTTAAACCTGTAAAAAATCTTGTAATCGCAAGCAATAACCTTAATTCATTCTTAACTGCAATTAATGGCAATAATGATAAAGCTTATAACGAAACTCAACTTGAAATATTGAACCGTAAAGTAAGTGATCCTGTAAAAATTGTAATCAATGCACAGAAGCTTGCCGCTGCAGCAACAGAAAACAATGAAATGCTCAGTGGATTTGCAAATCTTTTAAATCCTAATGCATTAAGTCTTTTAACATTCAGTATCAATGCAAGGGAAATTACTTTTAATGTAGAAGTTCCTGTTGATGTTAATAATGATTATATCAACGACTCAAATCTTAGAAACACTGCATCTCTTTTATCAAATGTTTCTACTTCCCCTGCAATCATTTCAAGAATGAGTAATACAGTTCAGTATTATACACTTCTTAACATAGGAACCCTTGAAGAATTAAAAGATGCTTTATTTCCGATAATTCCAGCCGACAAAGACATCTATAGTCTCTGGAATACTGGAAATGGAGTTTCAAAAGCTCTTCTTAATACAACTCTTGATGACCTTCTCTTTTCATGGTCAGGAAAAGAACTTGCAGTTCTCGGAATTGAAGGTCTTAATGATCCAGTATTTGCCATTCAGATTAGCAATGAATCTAAAAGAAAAGAAGTTTTCGATTCTGTATTCAGTTCATTCTTAATTAAAGAAAACAAGAGTTTGATTTTAAATGGTGTACGCATTCCAAGAATTGAATTACCTTCATTCCTTACAAAATTACTTGGAGTATTTGGTATTTCTCTTCCAAAACCTTACTATCTCGTATACAACAATTATATCTTCTTCTCTCAGTCAGCAGAAACTCTTTCTAATATTTATTCTTCATTCGGAAGCGGATCAAATATTTCTCATAATCCGAACTATAAAATGGTTTCTCTTAACCGCAATCCAGAAACTGGGATAAGCCTTTTCTACGATCTTGAACGCAGCAGACCGTTCTTTATCAATTCAAATTCATCTCTGTCGCAGATTCTTGAACTTTATACAATCGGTAAAGTCGATTTAACAATCAACAAAGATATGATTACATTCCATCTGAACGCTGCAAGTAAAAAAGCCGGAAGCTTAAAGAATATCCCTGGTTTCCCAATGAAGTTAGATGGAGAACATACTGCCCAGGCTTACAACGCACCGGTTTCTAAACCGACAACAATTTTCTGGGTAGAAAATAATCAGCTTGTAAAAGCACTCGATGCAAAAAAGACAAAAATATCTTCTTATGCACTTCCTGCAAAAGTTAAATACTATAAAGCTGTTGCATCAAAACAGGGAAAAGAACAGCTTATGGCAGTCACAGAAAACAATGAAGTCTATCTTCTTTCTTCTTCCCTCGAGCTTGAAAGATCTTATCCTGTAAAACTGCCGGAAGATACAATCAATTTCCCATATCTGAATGGAACTACATCTTACATTCCGATGACAGACGGTTCTATTTCGAAGATAACCGGTAAAAACGTTGCAAAGCTGTATTTTGACATAAAAGATTTTAATGAAGCAAAAACTTCTGTATATTACAACGGAACATGCGGAATTATTTATGAAAAAGGATTCTTGGGAAAAATGTATGTAATCTACAAAGATGCGTGCATCAATAAAGATGATCCTTTAATCATCAACAAAATAGGTTTCGGTGTTCCTGCAATATTCGAAGCAGCAGACAATCTTTTATATGCCGGATGCATATCTCAGTCAGGTGAACTTGAAATTTACAAAATTCAAAATGGAAGCATAGATCTTTCTTATACATCAACACTTGATGGAGTATTCTATACAAATCTTACCGCTCACAACGGATTCTTCTATGCACTCTCTGGTGACGGTCAGATTTACAAAATCAACATTGTTACAGGTGATACAATTTCTATACAATTGGATAACGTTTCAACAAAAGAAAACGGCATCTATATTCAGAATGTAGGAAATCATTCTTACATCTGTGTCGGAATTGACGGAAACATGATTTACGCATTCTCCGAAGATCTTGAATTGATGCCGGGCTTCCCTGTTGCCGGAAATGGAATTCCTGCTTTTGCAGATGTTAACGGTGATGGAAGTCCTGACTGTTTTGCACTTACAATTGACGGAAAAATCAACGCCTGGAACTTGAGGTAATAAATGAAAAAACACGCAATCTTTTTATTTTGTATTACAGCTCTTTTTATGGGATTTATATCCTGCAGTACTTTGCAGCAGGATATAATCATTTCACAAATTCCACAGGACGAAATCGAAGAATTATCTGACTACGAATTCCGTCTTGTTCATCTTGATGCAGATTATTCTTTTTCTGTTCAGACAACCAATATTGAATTTGCAGAAAAACAGAGTGCATGCGATGCTTTGATTAAAGACATCGATAAACTTCTTACAAACAAGGATCTTGTTCTTGCAGCTCAGGCAAGACTTATCGCAATCAAGGGACGCGTTTATCATATTGCCGGACAGACATCAAAAGCAAAAGAATGTTACCAGCTTTCTTTCCAGACATACAAAGGTGACATACAGAACATAATTCTTGCACACCGTCTAGGAATGATTGATGATTTATCAAAAGCAGGTTTTGCTTCTGGTGATAAACCGGTTATCATAATTGAACAGGCTTTGGATTATTACAGGAATAAAGAATATATGTCTTCTGTTGCAAAATTTGATGAAGCATTTATTTCTTGCGAAAACTATTACAAAGAAGCATATAAAGAAATTCGTGACAAGGCATGGAATCTACGCAGTGTAAAAGATGATTCACAGAAATCGAGCATTCTTGCTTCACCGGAAATTACAATTGGACAGATGATGCTTCTTACTCAATCATATTCTAATATAATTTATCCTTACACAGCAGGAAATGAATTTAAAGAGAATGAACTTTTCAAAAAACTTTTAAAGGCAGGCCTTTTAACACCAGCGCTTTCTACAGATGCTCCTTCAAAATTAAATTCATACACAAAGCTTACACGCAAACTGGCAGCACGTTACCTCTGGAACATCTACTGCAATTCTAAAAACAAACCTGCATTAAGAACACAGTATTCATCAGCATTCTCTAAATCTTCTTCACCAATTAAGGATGTCCCTGTTGATCACGAGGATTTTGATGCAATTTTAGGATGTGTTGAATTTGAGCTTATGGAACTTGTTGATGGTAAAAACTTTAACCCGGATGGCTCTGTAAGTGGAATTGAATTGGACAAATCTCTTAATAAGTTTAAAAAATAAATTGTTCAGCTTGGATAAAACATAAAAACATTTTTAGCAAATAAAAAAGGCCCGGCTTTGAAATACTTCAAATTTCCGGACCTTTTTTTTTATCTACCCGATTAAACTAAACTCTAAACTGATCGATTTCATTTCCAATCTGAGAAATTGTATCACGCATCTGAGAAGAAATATCATGAAGAGCAACACCGGTTTCGTTAATCTTTTTAGCACCGGCATCCATTTCAATCATACTGGTTCCCATCTCATCTGTATAATCTTTAAGTGTTGTAACTTCCTGTAAGATTGACTGAGAACCGTTTGACATTTCCTGTGCAGCACTTCGTACTTCCTGAGTTGTATTACTCATCATCTGAAGTGCTTCAAGAACCTGTTTAGAACCAGACTGCTGTTCCTGCATTGCAGAACGGATCTGACGTACGAGTTCATCTGTTGATTCGATATTACTTGATACATCAGAGAAAGCCTGTGAACTTTCTGCAGAAGAAAGTACAACTTCTCCAATTGATTCTTTAATCTTAGTGAGCTGTTCACCAATTGTCTTTGACTGATTAGAAGATGTTTCTGAAAGCTTACGGATTTCATCAGCAACAACTGAGAATCCTTTTCCGGCTTCACCGGCATGAGCAGCTTCGATTGCGGCATTCATAGCAAGAAGGTTTGTCTGTTCTGCAATAGCAGCAATAGCAGCGTTTGCTTCCTGAAGCATTACTGACTGACTTTCAATCTGTTCGATTCTTTCATTTACAACAACCTGTTTCTGAGAACCGTTTGTTGCATTAACCTGAAGTTTTTCGAATGACTCAGCCATCTTTTCTACTGAATTATTTACAGAACCGATGTTTCCAATCATCTGTTCAATAGCAGCACTAGCCTGTGTTACACCGCTTGCCTGATTTTCAATCATTCTTTCAAGCGACTGAACGTTTGATGCAATCTGTGTTACAGCAGAAGCTGTTCCCTGAACACTTACATTCTGCTTTGTAATATGTGTCTTTACGCTGTCGATGTTTGCAAGAATTTCTGTAATAGAACTTTCTGTATCTTCGATTGCTGCAGCAAGATCTGTATCTACTGCAACAAGAGTATCTTTAGAACCCTTAATCTTAATAATGATATCATGAATCTTCGCAATAAACCTGTTAAATCCATCAACTACCTGACCGATTTCATTATTTTCCATTGTCTTAAGTCTCTGGCTTAAGTCTGCATTTCCACTTGCAATTCCATTGATTGTAGAAACTACTATACCGAGTGGTTTCAATGAAGCTGTAATTACTACAATTACTACACCTACAAGAATAAAGGAAATAAACAAGTTTCCAACAACAAGAATTAACCGAAGGTCATCTGCTGATTTGTTAAGTTCTTTACTTGGAACGGCTACTGCAACTGACCACGGTGTATTTTCAACCGGTGCATAAGAAACAAAAAGTTCATCAGGTGTACCCTCATATGCAACAGCCTTATTTGTTTCTCCAGCTGTCATAGCCTGTGCAATTGTTCTTACATCTGTTGATATATCTTCATCTGTAACAAAGTTCTTACTGATTTCGTAATCTTTATTCTTATGGCTGATTACAACTCCTTTTCCATCAAGCATGAAAGCATAACCTGATTCATACAGACTGAAAGCAGAAATCATATCCTGAAGATATTTCAATGAGTGAATACCTACAAACATACCTACAAGCTTTCCTGATTTTGAGTATGCACCCTTTACAACCATTACAGAAACTTTTCCTGTTGCTTTTGCAACCGTAGGATTTTCGATAACAAATCGTGCAGCTCCAGAAGAAATTCTCTTGTAGTATGCACGGTCACTGTGGTTTCCTTTTTTTCCGGAATCATAAAAACTGTTTCCGTTTGCATCTATGAACAATACATAATCAAAATTTTCATAACGGCGTTTTACAGTTGTCGTGAGCCACTTACCTATTTCTTCCGGTGATTCATCATTGTAGACAACATCACTTTCTGTGTACATATCAAGTGCCGACAATCCAGATGTAATCCAGTTTGACAATGTTTCAGAATAACTCTTTGCGATAATGGTGATATCGTTTTCTTCATTCTGTACAATAATTTTTCTTGCCTGGCTGACAGAAAACCAGATTAATAATGCAAAAGAAGAATAAATTACAGCCGCAATAATCATTACGAATCTAACAATGAGTCTTTTTTTCTTTTTTTCCATAGATGAATCAATACCTCTCTTTCCAATTTAATACGTAAAAAAGGAATATATTTTTACTTTTTGTATACATATATTATATCGGCATTTGCGCTATCTCGCAACATAAATATAGCACCAAATAATACTTCTCTATACAAGTGTTAAGTGTTTTTGTTTATTGACTAATGTACGCATAAAAATGTAAACTAACTTCATGAAGTTATCTGACAAATTTACATTTACAAGAATCATTCTTTCACCGGTGTTTTTAGCACTCTACATAATTCCATTCTTTTTTCCAACTTTGACAGAATTTAAAACCTTTACAGGCTGGTTTTTAATTCCGTTTTTAGGTTTTATGGAATTTACAGATTTTCTCGACGGTTTTTTTGCAAGACGCCAGAACGAAGTAAGTGACTTCGGAAAAATCTTTGATCCTTTTGCTGATGTAATTGTTCACATAACTACTTTAAGCTGTTTTGCTTTTACTCATTATTTTAATCCTGTCTGTCTCATTCTTATCTTATACCGGGAATTTACAATGAATTTCTTAAGAATGATTGCACTTAAAAAGAATGTGGCCATTGCAGCCCGCAGTGGTGGAAAAATCAAAACCTGTCTCTACATTTTAACAGGTTTTGTAATGCTTTTTGTTGAATGTGCAGAAAGAATTCACTGTCCAATTGAAGGCTCAGCTTTAAAAGCATTTACAACAGCCATAACAGTTCTGTCATGGCTTTGTGTTGGAGCCGCTTACATTTCTTTCATCGATTATATCCGAAACTTTAAGTCCGTTTTTAAAGACTAGCCTTACGGGTAAGCTTTAAAATCCTGAACTATGCTTACGGTAGATTCAACTTTAAAATCCGGAAGCTCTTTCTGAGCAAGAACTATTGCCTTCTCTACGATTGCCGAAGAATCTGCAACACCCTGAAGTATTATTCTGTTGTCTATTACAACCGCATGCAAAAAGTTGATGTTGAGCTTGTATTTGAACACAAGCGTGTTCACAAGATTCTGTGCTATCAGAAGATTCTTTATCTTTTCTTCGCCGGCTTTTTCTTTTTCCGGTGTAATTGTATTTTTAACTGTTTCTACCATTATATTTGAAGCAGCGTCTATATCGAGGATACCAGTATTAATAACAAGATGATAGTCTGTTGGTTCTTCGTTTTCGTGATTAAAGAAACTCTTGTGAAATCCCAGGCGGTTTGAATCACTTTCTTCAATACGCTGTTTTGCCTGTTTGTCATTCCAGGTAAATTCTTTTTTAAGACGTTCAATCCTGACAGAATCCTTTGCTACAAGTCTGAACGATACAAGATTAGGAAGTTCTGTAAGAATTATATACGAACCACGTCCGATTAATACTGTATTTCCTTCCTGAGCTGCTTCAAGAACTGCAGTCTGAAGATAATCCATATATTCGTCCCGGTCTTTTGCAAGGGAAGCAAAAAAACCTGGTTTTTTTTCATCATATTTCGTAAGTTTAGCTTCTGGGAAACCTAGATCAATTATCCTTTTTTCAATTTCTTTTCTACCCACAAATTTATAGCCAAGCTTCTGTGCTACTGAAACCGCAATTTCGTCTCCCAAAGCTGCTACCTGACGCGCAATTGTTATAATAGCCATAATTTCCTCCCGCGACATAGTTGTAAATCGCTTATTTATAAATGTGCCTTATTTATACCTTGTTATATCAGAAAAAGTCTGTTAGACTTTAACTGATATAAAGAATAAAAATCCCTATAAATATGATAAAACCCTTTCTGGATTCTGTCAAAAAAATTTTCTTAATTCTCAGGGGCTTAAAGGAAATATTGTGGATCTAATATGGAAAGAAATATCTAGAAAACAGATTCTTAAGACTCCAGTCATGGATGTCATGGAAACTGACAGCATTTCGCCGGAAGGTCAGGAAGGTCATTACATCGTTATGGAAACAAAAGACTGGTGTGCTGTAATTCCTGAAACAGATGATTGTTTTATTATGGTAAAGCAGTACAGACATGCACTTAAAGAACTCAGCATAGAGTTTCCAGGCGGTGTAATTGAACGTGATGAAGAACCTTTAAAAGCTGCAGAAAGGGAGCTTTTTGAAGAAACAGGTTTCCACGCAAAAGAACTTATTCATATTGGAACTATGAGCCCTAACCCTGCACTGTTTTCAAACAGAATGCATTTTTTTCTTGCAAAAAATCTTTACGGGGACGGAAAACAGCAGCTTGACTCTGACGAATATGTAAATGCTTTTAAAGTTCCAAAAGACGAAGTATTTAAAAAAATGGGGTCGAAAGAATATCCTCATGCACTCATGGCTGCAGCACTTAATTTTTACAGACAGTACATTGACAGCAAGCAGCATTAGACATAAAACAAACTTAAGGAGCGGTAAAATGAACGAAACAGAAGTAACTGTAGAAAACTATGAACAGGAAGTTTTAAAAAGTGATAAACCTGTTTTGATTGATTTTTATGCTACATGGTGTGGTCCATGCAACATGCTAAGTCCTGTAATTGCAGAAATTGCAGAAGAATATAAGGACACCATTAAAGTTGTAAAAGTTAATGTTTCTGAGCAGGAATCCCTTGCAGAAAAATTTGATGTAATGAGCATACCTACTCTTGTTGTGATGAAAGACGGAAAAGTTGTAAGAAGTGCACTTGGTTATATGCCGAAAGAGGATGTTGTTAAACTTTTTTCATAAAATTCATTATAATAAATTAAGATAAACTGAAAATACCGGAGTTTAAAACATGAAAGGACGTGATTCCAGACTTAAAAGCATCAGAAGACTTATTAAAAACAATAAAATTGAAAGCCAGGAAATGCTTCTTTCACTTTTAAATAAAGAAGGTTTTGATGTCACACAGGCGACACTCTCAAGAGACCTTAAACTTTTAAAAGTTGGAAAAATTGCAGACGGACACGACGGATATATTTACACACTTCCGACAGAAGAAGAAAATCAGGAATCGATTCATATCTTTATACAGGATTTTCTGCGCGGTTATATCAGTATCGAAGCATCGGGAAATATCGTTGTAATAAAAACTTTTCCGGGACACGCAAGTCCTGTATGCAACGCAATCGACAGCATGAACTTTGAAGAAATACTCGGAACCGTTGCAGGTGATAACTGTATTTTCGCATGTACGAAAGAAGGTGTAACAGGAAAAGATTTTCTTGTTAAGTTAAAGAAACTGATTCCGGAAATTGAGTAAAAAAAAGTGCGCATACACAGCGCACTTTTTTTACCTAGAATCTATTCCCCGTGAACTTCATCAATTAAAGCTTCATAAAGAATCATAAGGTCTTTATTTGATCTTCTTAAAGCCGCGGCAATTCTTTTTGCAATTTTTGACATTACATAGTAACCAAGAGAATGTTCCTGATCACAGAGTTTTTTAAATTTAACTCCATCAAGCTTTAATGTGTTACATGGAGTAAGAGCATATACAGAAGCAGAACGAGTATCTTTATCAACAAGCGCAACTTCGCCAAAGAATACATTCTGTTCTGTCGTAAGATTTACTACAGCAAACTGATCATTACTCGGAGTATTTCTTCTTACCTGAACGCTTCCCTCGTAAAGAATATAAAGCGAATCTCCTACATCACCTTCTTTAATAATCATATCCCCTGTTGAAAATTTTACAGGTTCTAAAAGTTCACATACTTTTTTTAAAAGATCAACATGTTTTTCATTAGTAATATCAAGATCAG
The DNA here is from genome assembly GCA_017553635.1 of Treponema sp. Lineage (GTDB taxonomy): Bacteria > Spirochaetota > Spirochaetia > Treponematales > Treponemataceae > Treponema_D. The sequence goes on from JAFZKN010000010.1 coordinate 53,100, forward strand.
AAAAGATTTCAAGTTTTGTTAATTTTTCTATTATTTCAGATGTATATTCCATTTTACTTTTTTCTCCTGTACTACTCTTCTATCGTCTCGCCGTGAATGAAAATTGCTTTGGAACTGTCAGGAATAATATATTCATCCTTCGGATTAAAAACCGGTATGTTACTCTTTAATGATTTAACCTTCTTAAGATTGCTTACAATTTTTTCCATATCAGGGTTTTTCTGAGCTTCGGCAAGAGCTTCTTTTCTTCTCATATAAAAATTACCGGTATTTTCAAGAATACCGATTAAGATATCTTTTGTTTTAAGAGATTCTCTATATTCTCCATAAGTAATTCCGACACATTTATCAGGAATAGGTGCAAGTATAATTCCAGATTTTGTTTCTTCAGAAATAAGTTCCCTTAAAATATGACTCATTCCTTTTCCGCTAGATGCCTGAACAAGAAGATTCTGTTCGTAATCTTTTGTAAGAATTATTTCATCACAGCGTGCAAGTGAAAGATGCTTTTCAAATTTTGAATCAAATATTTCTGCTACACAATAAATACGTGGATTTAGATTCTTGATTGTAATAACGGCAAGAACAGTTCTTGAGTCTATTTCAAGAGTTGAATAATTTTCTGAAGCATCTGCAAGAATCAAAACTCTTTCTGCAGTTTTAATCTGTGCTTTTATCAATGTTGCATCTTCTGTAAAGTCACCATGAATATAATTTATTCCTTTAAAATCCTCTTTCGACTGAATTACTTCCATACAGGAGCGGTCTGCATTGTTAAGCAAAACAATATTCTCAGGAGATACTTCCGGATTTGCAATAAGAACACCCTCAAGAATTTTTTCGAAATTAGGTTTCCATCCGCAGATTAAAAAGTGGTTTTTCATCTTTTCCATTGTTAAAAGTCCTCTATCTTTTTTTTGCTGTCTGTCTAATAAGAATGATGCAAATTTTCCAGAAAGTGCACCGAATATTGCAACGCCTACTACAAGAAGTGTAATAGCCGAAATTCTTCCGAATACTGATACTGGGGTTATATCACCATAACCTACAGTGGTAATCGTGACGATTGTGTACCATATTGCATCAAACAGAGTATTGATATTATCATTTCTGTCTTTCTCTGATGCATAAATTACTAACATTATTACTACAAGGATTAAAAAAATAATTAAACCGACACAAACCGAAGGGTTTGTTAAAAAACCTAGAAGTCTGGTAAAAAACTTTTTTAACGGTGAGTACTTAGGTTCATTTTTTTTGCTCATATCTCCAATATTACCACATTTTAAGATATTTATGTAGTCATTTTTGTTGAATTTGTGCCCGAGCACAAGTTTTTTTTCTACTACACTAAACCCAAACTTTTTGTTATATTTAATCTGATACGGAATTGAGTCGAATTTCTGGTAAAATTCCGCCTGAAAACAGCCTCATGAAGGCCGTTAATTTTCATTTTCAGAGGTCATTCTATGATTACTTGGTCAAACCTTGATACACTCCCTTCTTACAAAAAAATGCTGTCATTAAAAGGACAGGTTAAACTTGCCGAAGTACTCGGTGGTTCAGACGGTGCAAAAAGGGTTAAAGAATATTCAGTACCGATGGCAGCAGGTCTTAAATATAACTATGCTGCAAAGCAGGTAAACGAACAGATTCTTGGAGTTCTTTCTGACCTTGCAAAAGAAGCACAGCTTACAGAAAAATACGAAGCTCTCTACAATGGAGAAATCGTTAACACAGGCGAAAAGAGAATGGTTTTGCACCAGCTTACCCGCGGACAGCTTGGAAAAGATGTTACGGCAGACGGAAAAAATAAACGTGATTTTTATGTTGAACAGCAGAAAAAAATTGCAGATTTTGCAAATGACGTTCACTCTGGAAAAATCGTAAATGAAAAAGGTGAAAAATACACAACAGTGTGTCAGATTGGAATCGGTGGTTCTGATTTAGGTCCACGCGCAATGTATCTGGCTCTCGAAAACTGGGCAAAGGCAAACAATACATTTAAAATGGAAGCACACTTTATTTCAAATGTAGACCCTGACGATGCAGCATCGGTTGTTGCTTCTATTGATCTTTCAAAAACAATTTTCATTCTTGTTTCAAAATCAGGAACAACTCTTGAAACTCTTACAAATGAAAGTTTTGTAAAAGACTTTTTAAGCAAAGCCGGACTTTCTGCTTCTAAACACATGATTGCAGTAACTTCAGAAACAAGTCCTCTTGCAAATAACCCTGATTACATGGCTGCATTCTACATGGATGATTACATCGGAGGACGTTACTCTTCTACTTCTGCAGTAGGTGGTGCAGTTTTATCTTTAGCATTCGGACCAAAAGTTTTTGCAGACTTCCTCGATGGAGCAGCAGAAGCAGATGCAACTGCAAAAAATCCTGACCTTCTTAAAAATCCTGCAATGCTTGATGCATTAATCGGAATTTATGAACGTAATGCACAGGAATATCCGTCAACAGCAGTCCTTCCATACAGTCAGGCACTTAACCGCTTTCCTGCTCACTTACAGCAGCTTGATATGGAATCAAATGGAAAATCAGTTAACCGTGACGGCGCACCTGTTTCTTATGTTACAGGTCCTGTAATTTTTGGAGAACCGGGAACAAACGGACAGCATTCTTTCTATCAGCTTCTTCATCAGGGAACAAACATCATTCCATTGCAGTTTATTGCATTCAACTCAAACCAGACAGGAAAGGATGTTGTAATCGAAGATTCTACCAGCCAGAAAAAACTCTGTGCAAATGTTGCTGCACAGATTGTTGCATTCGCATGCGGTAAAAAAGATGAAAACCCTAACAAAAGCTTTGCGGGAGAAAGACCTTCGAGCATTATCTTTGGAGAAAAATTAACTCCACAGGTTCTCGGCTGTCTCCTTGCTCATTACGAAAACAAAGTTATGTTCCAGGGATTCATGTGGAATGTAAACAGCTTTGACCAGGAAGGTGTTCAGCTTGGAAAGAAACTTGCAAAAGCAGTTTTAAGCAAAAACACAGAAGGTGCTTTAAAAGCATACGCAGAATTTTTCGGACTTTAATTAAATAAAAATACAATGAGGCTTTTATGAAAGTAGCAGTAACTTATGAAAAAGAAACAGGAAATATTTTCCAGCATTTCGGAAAAACAGAATTCTTTAAAATATACGAAATCGAAAACGGAAAAGTTGTTTCTTCAGAAATTATTGACAATGGCGGAAACGGTCATCACGCTCTTCCACCATTTCTTAAAAGCCTCGGTGTAGAAACAATAATTCTCGGAAACAGAGGTCAGGGCGCAGTTGACGCAATCAATGCTTCGGGCCTTAAAGAAATTCCGGGCATTACAGGAAGTGCAGACGAAGCCATAGAGCTTTTTGTAAAAGGCGGGCTTAAAGGAAACTTTAGCGCAACCTGCAACCACCACGGCGAACACCACGAGCACTAAAATCCACTCTATGCACAGCCTTTAAAAAGGTTTTAAACAAGGAGCGCTGGCGGAACTGCCTTTGCCATAAGATTGCATGCAGTTTCGCTTGGATGAAGGTGATCTCCTGAGTCACATTCGGGCGCAAAAGCCTTGGGATTATTGATGTCGCGCACTGCAAGATCAAAATCTATACAGCCGTCAAAATCTTTTGAATTCCTTAACCACTCGTTAAAATCATTACGAAGCTTTTCGCGCTCTTCGTTATATGTCCTCCAGCCGTAAATCGGAATTAATGTCGCACTGTAAGTTTTTAATCCCATTTTATGAGCCGGCTCTGCATATATTTTTTTAACTCCTTCAGTTAAATCTTTTAAAGACGGCATGTCAGTCCACGGCCGGAATTTATTTACTTCTACTCCAACCGGATGAATTATATCGTTTATTCCATGATGAATTATAATTGAATCTGCTCCACTGACATTAGTTTCTATTGGAAAGCGCACTTCTCCTTTTAAACCGTATGCCTGGTAAGTAATGCAGTTATACTGCCGTAAAATTCTTGTTCCGCAGACAGCACGCCTTATTACAGAAACATTTCCTTTACCGTCATTAAATGCACGTTCACGAAGATAATCCGGCCAGCTGCAGCATGTAATGGAATCTCCGTAACATATAAGCGCATGATTTTTTTCTTCTGTAAAAATATCTATCGTGTTTAAAAAATAAAAAATGTTTGTAGTATTTGAAAGGTCATCGTTTAAATCTTTAGACTCTGCAAAATCACCGTAAGCATAATACCCTTTTTCAAACGGACTTAAAATTACAGTTCCGGAGTTCATCTGAGTAAAGTCTTTAAAATACATGCTTACTTCGATTGTGTCACCGGCATTTACATCAAAATTAATTTCATCACTTTCGATTTCACGCCCGGCAGGAATTACAAATTCACTGCCACCTTTTGTAACTGGAACGCTTTTATATGAGTCATCTGATTTTTTAGCACAGAAAGCTTTTGTAACTTTTACATCTTCTGTTCCCGTAAGATTTGAAAAACGAAAACGCAGTCTGGAACCTGAAAAGCAGATTTTTACAGGATAGCGCAAGGTCAGATCCTTTGCATAAGTTACTTCTGTGCGTTTAGTAATGGAAGTTGCCGTTCCCCAGCATGCAACCCACTTTGTAAATTTTTTATCATCAGCCATAAAAATTCTCTTTTAATTTATTTCCTTTCACTTATAAAAAGCCCGGTAATTGTTATTACAGTTCCGAGTGCGCCAAGAAGTGTAAGCTTTTCACCGAGAAACAGAAATGCAAATATTACAGTAACAACCGGAATAAGATAAAGACCGCAGCTTACTTTTACTGTTCCGATTATATCACACGCTTTACTCCATGTTGTAAAACATATTCCGCTTGCAACAACGCCTAAGAAAATTATGTTAATCCATGTAAGCGCTTTTGAAAAACGAAGGACGTTTACAGTTTTATCTGTATAAAAACAAAGCGACCTAACAAAATCTCCTTTACCAGGAACAAGATTCCAGCCGAAAACTGTAAGCGGAATCATAATTAAAACTGCAAAGAAAAAAATCCGTCTTGTACTGCAGAGCCTGTCGTATTTTTTCTTATTGATGATTGAAATTAAAAGTGAATAAAATCCCCAGCTTATTGCCGCCATAAGCGCAAGAAGATCTCCTTTAGGATTAAATTCTAAAGAATGTTTTCCGTTAAAGCATACAAGTGCAACTCCGCTTATTGCAATGATAAATCCTATTACAAACCAGACAGAAAGATGTCTTTCCTTTAAAAAAATTTGGCTTATTATTGCAGTAAAAAGAGGACATATGCTTACGATTACGCTTACATTAGACGCATTTGTAAAATGAATTGCAATGTTTTCTGAAAGCTGGTATAAAACAACGCCTGTAAGTCCTGCAAGCGCATAAAGAATATTATCCTTCATCTGGATTTTCTGAAATTTAGGATGAATGAGCCAGAGCCCGATATACGCCGTTACATATCTGAAAAAAAGAATTTCAAGAGATGAAAAGTCATTTAAAAGATATTTTGTACTTACAAAAGTAACACCCCAGACAAAAATTGTAACGGATGCAAAAAAGATTCCCCAGATTTTTTTATTTTCGATATTCATAGTCTGGAATATATCACATAACGGGTTTTAACGCCATAACGGGTAAAAAGCCTTCTCCACTTTTAGTCCTTAAAAGCCTTATTTTATGCTGAATAAATGAAAATCCGTTGAGTTTTATTCAGCCTGACATATTCACTCAAAAAGGTTTTTTCTATATAATAGTTTCAATATCTACATTATGAGGCGATTATGAGTAAATATCCATTTGAGTCCATTGAGCCAAAGTGGCAGAAATATTGGGACGAACACAAAACTTTTAAAGCTTTCGAAGATGAAAAATTTCCGGTTGAAAAACGCATGTATGTACTGGATATGTTTCCATACCCAAGCGCAGCCGGACTTCATGTAGGACATCCGGAAGGCTACACAGCAACAGATATCTATTGCCGCTACCTTCGCATGAACGGTTATAATGTACTTCATCCGATGGGATACGATGCATTTGGACTTCCTGCCGAAAACTACGCAATCAAAACAGGAACACATCCAAAAACAACAACAAACGCAAATATAGAACACTTTACACAGCAGATTAAATCACTCGGCTTTTCTTATGACTGGGATCGCTGCGTATCAACCTGTGAACCTGATTATTACAAATGGACACAGTGGATATTCCTTCAGCTTTATAAAAAGGGACTTGCATACGAAGCACAGACTCCGATTAACTGGTGTCCTTCATGTATGACAGGTCTTGCAAACGAAGAAGTTAAAGACGGAAAATGTGACCGCTGCGGTGCAGAAGTTACACACAAAACAATCCGCCAGTGGATTTTAAAGATTACAGATTATGCAGACCGCCTCGACAACGACCTCGACACACTCGACTGGCCTGAAAGCGTTAAGGCAATGCAGCACAACTGGATTGGAAAATCAACAGGTGCAGAAGTTACATTTACAGTTGCAGACAAAGACGGAAAACCAACAGAAAACAATCTTACAGTTTATACAACAAGATGTGATACACTCTTTGGTGCAACTTACATGGTTGTTTCTCCTGAACACAAAATCATTCCTGCAATTACAACTGCTGAACAGGCAGATGCAGTAAAAAAATATCAGGAAGAAGCAGCAAAAAAATCTGACCTCGAAAGAACAGACCTTGCAAAAGATAAAACCGGTGTATTCTCTGGAAGCTATGCAATAAATCCTGTTAACGGAAAATTAATTCCAATCTGGATTGCAGACTACGTTTTGATTTCTTACGGAACAGGTGCAATCATGGCTGTTCCTGCTCATGATGACCGTGACTGGGAGTTTGCAAAGAAATTTGATCTTCCTATCATCGAAGTTTTAAAATCAGAAGTTGATGTTCAAAAGCAGGCATGGACTCAGGATGGAATTCATGTTAACTCAGAATTCCTTGACGGCTTAAACAAAGCTGACGCAATTGCAAAAATGCTTGAGTTCCTCGAAGAAAAGAAAATCGGACGCAAGGCAATTAACTATAAACTGCGCGACTGGATTTACAGCCGTCAGCGTTACTGGGGTGAACCGATTCCTCTTGTACACTGTCCTGACTGTGGAACAGTTCCTGTTCCGGAAGAAGAACTTCCTCTTACACTGCCTGAAGTAAAATCTTACCAGCCGACAGGAACAGGAGAAAGCCCGCTTGCTGCAATTGACTCATGGGTAAACTGCAAGTGTCCTAAATGCGGAAAGAGCGCAAAGCGTGAAACAAACACAATGCCTCAGTGGGGAGGAAGCTGCTGGTATTACCTGCGCTACCTTGATCCGCACAATGATAAAGAATTCTGTTCTCAGAAAAATGAAAAATACTGGATGCCTGTAGACCTTTACATCGGAGGAGCAGAACACGCAGTTCTTCACCTTCTCTATGCAAGATTCTGGCACAAGGTTTTATATGACATTGGAGTTGTTTCTACTAAAGAACCTTTCCAGCGTCTTGTAAACCAGGGTATGATTACTTCATTTGCATTCCAGAGAAAAAACAAAACTCTCGTTCCTGTTGATGAAGTTGAACAGAAAGAAGACGGAAAATATTATGAAAAAGCAACAGGCGAAGAGCTTGAACAGATTGTTGCAAAGATGAGTAAGTCACTCAAGAACGTTGTAAACCCTGATGATGAAATAAAATCTTACGGTGCAGATTCTGTGCGCATGTATGAAATGTTTATGGGACCTCTTACAATGAGCAAGCCTTGGGCAACTCAGGGAATTGTAGGTATTCACCGCTTCCTCGAAAAAGTCTGGGCTGTTTCTGAAAAACCGATGAGCGACATTGATATTTCCGGAAAACTCGAAGACAAAGCATTGCTCAGTGCAAGAAAAACTTTTGCACAGACAATCAAAAAGGTAACAGAAGATACTGCAACATTAAACTTCAACACAGCAATAAGCCAGATGATGATTTTTATAAACGAGATTTCAAAACTCGATTCACTTCCAAAAGCAATGTGGAGTGATTTTGTAAAAGTTCTTTCACCTTATGCTCCGCATCTTGGAGAAGAGCTCTGGGAAAAACTCGGAAACAAAAATACAATCGCTTATGAAAGCTGGCCTGTTACAAATGACGAATGGACAGTCGATGATACAAAAACAATCGTTGTAATGGTAAACGGTAAAAAACGCGACACATTTGAAGCTCCTGCAGGAACAGCAGATGACAGGCTCAAGGAAACAGCATTTGAGCGTCCTGACGTTAAAAAGTTTACAGACGGCCACGAAATTGTTAAATGCATCGTAGTTCCAAACAAGCTTGTAAATATTGTAATTAAATAATTCAATAAAAAAGTCTGGGTTGAATATTTTTCAACTCAGACTTTTTTTTATCGTCAAAACCTTTCATTAAACAAAATCAAATATATAAACTTTATTGTATAATTTACACAGCCCTTAAGCTTTCAGAAATGCTGAAGCAGTTGTCACCGACTTTTTCAATCTGGCGTACAATGTCGATGTAGAGAAGCTCTGATTTAACATCTGCACCGCTTTCAAGACGTTTTCTTGCAAGCTTTTTAAGATTCTTTCTAAACAGGTCAATCTGATCTTCGAGTTCTGATGCCATAGAAAGCTTGTTTTCATCGAGCTGCTTGTTTATGTTAATACGGATAAACTGCAGGAACTGGCGTGCAAGTTCAACATAAGGAATCATTCTGTCCATATCGTCCTGCGGAAATTTCATGTTCTTTGAAATACTTTTTGCAATAAGCATTATGGTTGCAAAACAGTTGTCAGACATATTTTCAAGTTCTTCTACTATCTGAATCATCAGTGAAATGTGATTAATCTGATTTTCTGTTACGTGAAGGCTTTCGCATTTTACAAGATAATGTGTAATCTGTTCATGCATCTGATCAAGATAATTTTCTGCCTTCTCTGCTTCTTCTACATGATTGTCTATAAAACTCTGATCTCTGTTTTTAAGTCCAATCTGAATTCTGTCAAACTCACCGGTTACGATATCTGTCATATCTGCAATTGCTTTTTCCGCACGGATGATGTATGCGGCAATATTTTCTTTTCCAAGAGGAGATTCAACAAAATCAAGCTTATAAGTAGAAGGACGTTCGTTACTGTCGTCCTTAATGATCTTTCTAGAAAGCTTTAAAATTGGATTCTGAAGCGGAAGAAGAACAACTGTCGACAATACTTTAAATACAGTATGCAGCATTGAAATTCTGATTGCGATATTTGAATGTTCATGTCCTGGTGTTAATAAAGTTACAAGCTTTAAGAACGGAGTGAATGCAATAAGAACGATTACTGTTCCTGCAATATTAAAAAGAACATGAATAAATGCAGAACGTTTTGCATCTGCATCTGTTCCGGCTGCCGCAAGAACTGCATCAATTGTAGAACCTACGTTACTTCCGAGTGTGAGCGCTGCGGCAAATTCCCAGGTAATTGCATTTTTAATTGCAAGAGAGATTACGATACCGGAAAAGGCACTCGATGAATGTAAAAGAGCTGTAATTATGATTCCGATTATAAATCCTGCAAGAATCGAAAGTGCGCCGTAATCCTGTATTCTTGTTAACCAGAGAAGCTGATCCGGATCCTGTGGAATTGCGCTCTGCAAAAGTTCAAGTCCAAGAAAGAGCATTCCGAATCCCATGAGGGCTTCACCCATGTTTTTATAAATTGCTTTTTTATGTAGTGTAAAAAGATAGCCGAATCCAAAGATAGGAATTGCCATTGCGGCAATCTTAAAATCAAATGTAGAAAGTGAAACGATCCAGGCTGTAATTGTCGTACCGATGTTTGCACCAAATATCACGCCGACTGACTGTGCAAGTGTCAATAGTCCGGCGTTTACAAATGTAACAACCATGACGGTCGTAGCACCCGAAGACTGTATGATCATCGTCACAATCATACCGGTCAGAAGCGCAACAAACCGGTTTCCAGTCATTACACTAAGCGCCCTCTGGAGTCTCTCTCCCGCGCTCTTCTGGACACCGTCACTCATAAGCTTCATTCCATAAAGAAGCAGAGCAAGCGCACCGAGAAACTCTAAAAATACTTTTATTACAGCCATATTTAATTGAATAATATCAAAAAAAAGGCCCTCTTTCAATAGAGAAAAAAACCTGTAAAAAGCCTGATTGATGAAATAAAAAAAATCGTAAACTCATAACCTCTAAATATAAAAAAATATAGAACGATTATAAGTTTACGATTAAATACCTGTCCACAGGTTAAGTATTATTCAACTTCTGTAACCGACTGAATAACCTTAAATGCTTCGAGGAAGCCTGTATCTTTTACACGGTTAAGAGCCGTAAATGACATGTTCATAAGATAAAGCTTATAACCGGATTCAAGCCCGTCATTAAAAGATGCAAAAAGCATACCCATTCCTGTTGAATCTATATCAATGACCTGAGACATATCAAGAACGACATTATTTCCTTTAATTTCTTCAAATATTTTTTCCTGGAGATCACCACAAGTATAAGAGTTTACTGATCCGACAAGTTCATAAAGAACGTAGTTTGCACCGCGCTTTTCTGTAATTGCTAACTGTTCCATCTATACTGCCTCTCTATTTAATATCTTCGAAAACATCAGGATCAACAATATCATCAACACTGATACCCGCAACATTTGTTAAGTCTGCATTCGGATTAGAAAAATCACCGCTGAACATGTCATCATCAAATGAATCTGGTCCTGTAAAATCTTCTTCCGACCCTTCTATTACAGAAGTAAATTCACCAGCTTTTAAATCTGACATTGAGTCATTTTCTTCGTTATTTGAAGACTGCTGTTTAATCATCTCTTCCTGTTCAACTACTTCATCTGGTTCAACATTTATAGAACTGTCAGAAACATTTTCATCAATTGCATTATCGATTAATGAATCTGCATCAAAACTATCTGAGTGATCAGTAATGCGTTCCTGTGCAGAATCTTCTGTATCATAAACAAGAGCACCTTCTTTGCCAAGATAACGAACTACAAGCATAGTAATATCATCTTCAAGCTCCTTTGACATAAAGCGCTGAAGATTGTCATAAGTAAAGCGTGCAATTCTCGAAGCAGGATAAGTATAGTTATCCATAAGAGCCTGTTTAATTCTTTCTTTACCAAATGTTTCTCCACGAAGTGAATGTGAATTGATAAGTCCATTTGTAGAAACTGCAAGCATATCTCCTGATACAAGTTTAACCTGTTTAACTTTAATGAGAGGAGAAATATCTTTTACAAATCCCAATACATATCCCTTACCCTGTATTTCGATAACGTTATTATACGTCTTCGAATACATGAGCATCGCAGGAATACCACAGTTAACGTAATACATCGTATCAGTTGCAAAATCAACGAGACAGAAAAGTCCGCTAAAGAATGTTCCCTTAGGAAGGTTAAATCTTATAAATGAATTTACCTTCTGAATAAGTTTTTTAAAGTCATGAGTATCTGCAAGGAATGTACGTATAATCGATTTTAAGATGACCATACTCATAGAAGCCGAGATACCCTTACCGCTCATAGAACCGATTACGATAATGTGACGGTTTTCTGTCAATCTGATAAGGTCAACAAATTCACCACCAATGTTATGAGCAGGAACCATAAGATAACCTACATCAACCTTAGGGTTACGTACATAATCCATATTTTCCTGAATTGATGTAATAATCTGACTCGACATTCGGATTTCACGGTTTACAGTTCCAACTACAGAAGCATTTGCAATGTTCTTCATGTAATAACCGAATACGAAGAAGTATGAATAAAATTTATCAAATACACTCTTATCATATTCATCATAACCAGAACCAGTTCTCTTTTCACCAAGAAGAAGAAGTCCAAGAACCTGATGTCCCTCGTGAAGAAGAATCAAAACTTCGGATTCTGTTTCATCAAATATTTTATATATTTCATTTCTAACTTCATGAAGAAGATAATTACCTTCTACCTCATCGCGGAACACAATAAAGATATCATTATTCAATAAAACTTCCCGTGCTTTACCTGCTTTAGGCATCACGTAGTTAGTACCTTCCGAATTATATGCAGTTGCATATTCACCTGTTCCGTTATCAACAAGAACAGTCATTGTCGTTGTCTGAATATTATCCTGAAAAGCTTTTAAGAATTCCTGTGAGATATTAGCCTGCTCACTTTCGTAGTCAATTGATGCAAGCGCTTTTTCAAATTCAGATTCATACTGACTCGACCTGTAACTTACAAATTTTGTAAGCCCTGTCGCAATAATCCGGCTTACAACAAGAAGCAATACGATTGCTCCGAAAACAATCATATAATAAGAAGTTGAATTTTCTGAATATAACGGACGGAGCGTAACATAGAGCACAGCACCAATTGAAGCAGGAAGAAGATATCTGATAAGAAGAGAAGTAATCGAAGAGAGAACCATTCCACTATCAAAAACCTTTTCATGATTTACAGAGTTTAAAATCATGATAACCATTACAGATACGATATACATAAACAGAGAGCGCATCATCGGAAGAACTTCTGAAATGTAGTAAATCATTGCAAGACCAATCCAACCGAACAGCATAGAACCAAAACTCATCGCAGCTTTCTGAGCAAGAAGTCTTGAGTTATTATTCTCTGCATTAAGAAGCATAATCATAATACCAAAAATCGGTAATACAAAAACATAAAGACCTACAAATCCAACAGCCCATGTTAACGGTATCATTTCTCCAAGCTGATCAGAGAAAATTTTCCCCGAACCAAATTCAAACATTGTATAATCTGTAATCTGAATTTTAAAGAATACAATAAACACAGCACTGAGCAGGAAAACTACTTTAGATATCAAGCCTAATGTAGATCTTCTCTTTCTCGCAATATTGATGAACATTGTAAAAATTTCTACAAATACTGCAGCAACAAGGAACAATACAAAACGTTCCATCAATATAGAAAGTTTTTCTGGACCATGTAAAACTGAAATAACAGCAAGAAACATTACAATAGCAGAAGCAGCATCAAGAAGCATGACATTAAGAAGACTGCTTTCTGCACTAACATTCTTTGTATTGACATTCATTGATGTCCATATAATATAAGCAGCAAGAACTGCGTTAAGTAAAATATAAATCATCAGCTTACCACCTTTGTAACCATCATTGTAATATCATCATGGAGTTTATTGTTTCCCTTATAATCAAAAATAAGTTTTACAATATCATCAATAAATTCCTGAGGTTGCTTTGCAGCACTGTTCTTGATTGTATCTGTATAAAGCTGAGTATCACCCAGTTCAACACCTTCATCGTTCATAACTTCAGAAACACCGTCAGATGCAAACAGAATAAGGTCATCACGGAACAATCTCTGTTCATCAATTCTAATGTCATCAATATCAATAATTCCAACTACACCACAGTTAGAAGAAAGAGGTTTAATCGTATACCCGTCAGGAGCGCGTGTTACGATAAGCGGGTCTGACATAGAAGCGTTTACATATCGGATTGTCATCTTCTGCGTATCAACAACACTGATAAACAATACAGTGTATTTATCCTGAAGTTTCATTCCCTTGATGGCTTTATCAATTGCACGGACAATCGTAATAAGATCTTCCTTGTCTTCGATAATCTTAACAGTGTTCATTACGAGACCCATGATAAGGGCAGCAGGAAGTCCTTTACCAGAAACGTCACCAAGCATAAGAAGTGTTTTATGTTCATCAATTGGAATGGCCGTATAATAGTCACCTGAAACATTTACAAGTGGCCTGAAGTATGCAGCAATCTTTAATCTCTTTGTATCAGGCATAACTGCAGGCAAGAACAGTCTCTGTGTTTCTGCAAGCTGTTCCCATTCTTTAGAAAGACCGGCAATTTCACTCAACGATGCAATTGTCTGTGTTCTTTTTCTAAATCTCTGGAATTCATCATTGAGCTGTTTGTAAATTCCTGTATCAAAGAATCTTGTATAGCGGCAGAGAACAAAGAAATGGAATTTATCCTGAGACATTACAAAGCCGCGTGCTTTTTTATATCTTGAAGTAATACCGAATTTATCACCTACAAAGTCAAAGCCGTCAGGCCATGTTGCAGGAAAGTTATTCTGAAGAACACGCAGTGTTTCTTTATCACACGTGAGTCTGTTAGGACTGTTATAAAGAACATATTCTTTTTCACTGTCGATGTAGAGAACAGAACAGTCTGCTTTCTGTTCGAGTACAGTCTGAATTATTTCATAAAAATCTTCGAGCGTGTAACAGAAACGAAGACTGTCTATGAACAATTGAAGATATTTAGTTTCTTCTCTCCTAAGAACTTTATCTTCCAGCTTTTTGTTGATTGTTTTAGTAACAGCTGAGCTCATGATAATAAAGAACATGAGAAGCACAAATTCGAGCACCATAAAATACATCGGATCGAGCAACTCAGTTACTCTCGGCAGAATAAAGTATGAAACTACCATAAAAAGGAATGTTGATATAATGTAATTGATTATTTCAACATTTCGTTTTCTTTGTTTTAGCATATCGACCCCATTAAGAGAGAAAATTTACTATATTTACAATATTATAGCATATTATCGGCAGAATTTGTGAAAAAAAGTACTATAAATAGGAGTCAATAAAACTATAAATTACCCCTCCTGTAAACCATAAAGTCCCATGAGAGTTAATATCTTTATTATCGCGTAAGTTTTGAGAGGGAAATAAGCTCCGGCTTTGTTGAAGCATTCTCTTCTGCAGCATATGCTTCCATAAGCTTTTTCTGTGCAGGAGTAAGTTTTGCAGGAACCTGAATCATAACTTTTATGTAAAGATCACCTTTTCTTCCCGAAGCTGCAGGTACGCCTTCCGATTTAACACGGAAAATCTTCCCATTAGGGGTTCCAGATGGAATCTTAAATTCTATTTCACGGTCATCAAGGGATTTAATAGTGATTGTTGCACCGAGCGCTGCCTGACTTAAAGAAACAGGAGCTGCACAGTAAAGATCATAACCGTCGCGTTCAAAATATTCGTGTTCTTTAATATGAAGAACTACAATCAAATCTCCGCTTGGAGCCCCGTTGCGTCCGGCATTTCCCTGATGAGGTATTACAATGCGTTTTCCCTCATCAACTCCGGCAGGGATTGTAAGTGTTACGCGGCTTGTCTTCTCTTCGACACCTGTTCCACGGCATGAGCGGCAGGGACTGTCGATAACTTTCCCCGTTCCACCGCATGTCGGACATGTCTGCTGAACTGTAAAAAAGCCCGCACTTCTTCCAACCTGTCCCATACCATTACAAGTTGGACATGTTTTTCTCGAACCTCCAGGAGCACAACCAGTTCCGTTACATGCACTGCATGCAACTTCGTGAGTAAACCTTACATCCTGCTTAGTTCCATATACAGCATCTTTAAAATCGATTTCCAGATCATAACGGAGCGAAGCGCCCTGTCCCGGTTCCTGACGTCGTGAACGGCCACCCATTCCACCACCGAAAAGGTTTTCGAAAATATCTCCGAAGCCACCGCCAAAAAGATCACTGAAATCAGTAAAGGCATGACTGTACCCACCGGCACCGCCGCCGCCACCCATACCTTCAAGGCCGGCAAATCCGTACTGGTCGTAAATAGGACGTTTTTTATCATCAGAAAGAACTTCGTAAGCCTCTGTTGCTTCTTTAAATTTTTCTTCTGCTTCTTTATTACCCGGGTTTCTGTCCGGATGATATTTTATCGCAAGCTTACGGTATCCTTTTTTTATTTCGTCCAGTGAAGCGCCCTTCTGTACTCCAAGCACTTCATAATAGTCACGTTTTGCCATATTCCCAAATCCTTTTTAAAACCACCAGGCGCCATAAACGGCGCCCTAAGATGCAATTTTTAATTAGTTATCGTGAACTTCGTAGTCTACGTCTTCTGCACTGCCTTTATCAAAACCGGATTTAGTTCCATTATTTGCATTGGCATTTGAATCTGCTCCAGCACCTGCATTAGCACCGCCCATATCCGGGCCTGCACCCTGAGGACCAGCTCCAGCTGCTCCTGATGCTTGCTGCTGTTTGTAAACTTCTTCTGCTATTTTATAAGAAGCCTGTTTAAGTTCTTCTGTCTTAGCTTTAATGTCTGCAGTGTTGTCACCTTCGAGTGCTTTTTTAAGCGCAGCAATTGCATCATCAATTTTCTGCTTGTCTGCACCGTTAACTTTATCACCGAGTTCTTTAACACTCTTTTCTGTTGCATAAATCAAGCTGTCTGCTTCGTTTCTTGCATCAACACTTTCGCGTTTTGCTTTATCACTTGCAGCATTTGCTTCTGCATCCTTTACCATCTTGTTGATTTCTTCTTCGCTCAATCCAGATGAAGAAGTAATCTGAATGTGCTGTTCCTTTCCTGTTCCGAGATCTTTTGCAGAAACATGAACGATACCATTTGCATCGATATCAAATGTAACTTCAATCTGCGGAACACCACGAGGAGCTGCAGGAATTCCTACAAGGTCAAAGCGGCCGAGTGTTCTGTTCTGCTCTGCCATTTCACGTTCACCCTGAAGTACGTGAATTGAAACTGCAGTCTGTCCGTCAGCTGCTGTAGAGAAAATCTGACTCTTCTTTGTAGGAATAGTTGTATTTCTTGCAATGAGTTTTGTCATAACTCCACCCATTGTTTCGATTCCGAGTGAAAGTGGTGTAACATCAAGAAGGAGAACGTCTTTAACATCACCTTTTAATACACCGCCCTGAACTGCAGCACCGATTGCAACTGCTTCATCAGGGTTAACTGCACGGCTTCCTTCTTTTCCGAAAATTGATTTAACAACTTCCTGAACTTTAGGCATACGTGAAGAACCACCAACGAGAAGAACTTCATCAATTTTATCAGGAGAGATTCCTGCATCTGCAAGTGCTTTGCGGCAAGGTTCTTTTGTTCTTTCAAAAAGATCATCTGTCATCTGTTCAAACTGAGCACGGGTTAAAGTCTTCTGCAAGTGCTTTGGACCTGTTGCATCTGCTGTAATGAACGGAAGGTTAATGTCTGTTGTTGTCTGGTTAGAAAGCTGGATCTTTGCATTTTCAGAAGCTTCACGAAGACGCTGCATAGCCATAGGATCTCCTGAAAGATCAATTCCAGTATCCTTTTTAAATTCATCGATGAGCCAGTTGGAAATTACACGGTCCCAGTCATCTCCTCCAAGGTGTGTATCACCGTTTGTAGCTTTTACTTCTACAACTTCATCAGCAAGTTCAAGAATTGAAATATCAAATGTACCACCACCAAGGTCGTAAACAGCAATTGTTCTTTCCTTGCTTTTATCTTTGTTAAAACCAAATGCAAGAGCTGCAGCTGTAGGTTCGTTGATAATACGTTTTACATCAAGACCTGCAATTTTACCTGCATCTTTTGTTGCCTGGCGCTGTGCATCATTAAAGTAAGCCGGAACTGTAATAACAGCTTCTGTTACTTCCTGTCCAAGATAGTCCTCTGCAGTTTTTTTCATCTTCTGCAAAATGAAAGCAGAAATTTCCTGAGGTGAATACTGTTTCTTTTCTCCAGCCTGTTCAATTTCTACACGGCAGTCCTGACCGTTATCTATGATTGTATAAGGAAGCTTTGTTGCTTCTCCCTGAAGTTCTGCATATCTGTGTCCGATAAGACGCTTTACAGAATAAACTGTGTTCTTTGGGTTTGTTACCATCTGGTTTTTTGCAGGAGCACCGACAATACGGTCGCCTTTAGAAGTAAAACCTACGATTGATGGAGTTGTTCTTCCACCTTCTGAATTCTGAATTACAACCGGTTCACCATTTTCCATTACAGAAACACACGAGTTTGTTGTTCCCAAGTCAATACCAATAATCTTTCCCATATTTGCACTATCCTTCCAGGCTCACTGCCCGGCTTATTAATTTATACCTTTGGAACGCTAACCATTACCTTAGCGTTTCTAATTACTTTATCTTTAAGCATATATCCCTTTAAGTATACCTGCTTTAAAGTCTCTTTATCTTTTCCCTCTTCTTCTACACGGCCGATTGCCTCGTGAATGTCTGGATTAAATTCATCGCCTTCCTGTGCATAAGATGTAAGACCGTATTTTGTCTCAAGCATCTTAACAAGGTTTGCATTTACCATTTTAATTCCTTCTACCATTGACTTAACGTCTGTGGCCTTGCTTCCGGCATCAATTGTTCTGTCAAAATTATCAAGACTGTCCAGAAGGTCTGCAAGAAGGTTTTCATTTGCATAATCAAAAGTTTCCTGCTTTTCTTTAATCATGCGCTTTCTGTAGTTGTCAAAATCTGCCGCACGGCGCAAAAGCTGGTCTTTAAGGTCATCGTTTTCTTTTTTAAGAGACTCAATGATCTGTGCCTCAGTAAGCTTTTCAGGTTCGCCTTCTTTTTCTTCTGCAGAGTTTTCTTCTGCTCCTTCAGCCGGTTTTTCTTCTCCAGAAGCTTCTGTTTCTGCTGAATTCTGTTCAACCTGTTCTTCTTTCTGAGTGTCAGCAGTACTGCTTTCGTTTTCTTTAATTTCTTCCTGCTGCTTTTCGTCTTTTTCTGCCATTATTCTAAAAACCCTTTTTTCGTTATTTATTAGTATAAAAATAGTAAAAAACCGTATAAAACGTCAATAAAAAAGCAAAAAAATTCCATTTTTTCATATTAAGGCTCAGAAGTCCAGTCTGCGATAACCTCAACGTTTTCAAACATTACCATATTATCAGAAATCTTGTTATACCCCGGTTTACCAGTTGTCGAAACAAATCTGCGGAAATAGATTTTCTCTGTCTTGTGATATGGAGTTGCTGAATGGCTTGCCTCAAATGACGGATCTGTATAAGACGTAGTAAAATTACATAAAAGATTAGGTCCTTTATAACCGCCATTTCCCCTGTCGTCTACAATTTTAAACCCGTCTATCACGATAATTTCCGGCATATAGCATTCATAACCAAAATCAAAATCCCAGCCGTTCGTTCCGCCGATTATGCAGGCCATTGAAGAGCTGAAGCTTTCTACATCGATGCGGGGATACCACGTACAGTTTTTAATATAGATTTTCCCTTTCCAGCTGGAACCAAAATCCCGCCTTAAGTTGATAAAATAATTCTGTCCATAATTTGAACTGTCTTCTATCCTGAAATTTCCTTCACCTATAATATTAATTCCGCCCTGTCCAAAATGAGAATTCTTTATAAAAACATTTGTTACACCCTGATGTGCATCAAAGCGGCTTAATGTACAGTTATAGATTTTCACATCTTTGCAAAAGTTCGACCCTATAACTCCCCATCTTGTCATATCAAGATAATCTGTTACTTCCGTACATCCGCTTAAAGTAAGATGAACTGCAGATATAGGATAGATATCATAAGTTCCTGAACGGTTAACATATGTTTTATGCGATGACACTTTACAGTCTTTTATAGTCACATCTGAACATTTTGTAATATAAAAAATTCCGTAGTATGGAGCACTGTAAGTCAAATCTTCATTTTCAAGTCTGTGAGTAATTCCTGAAACAGTTACATTTGAGCGTTCAATTCTTATTCCGCCCTTAACATATAACGAACCTCCATAATCGTTTATTCTCGTTATGAAAGTTCCCCCTTTAATCGTCAGTTTTTTTTCATCAATAGGAATAAATGTCGCAGTTGTAATTCCATTGTAATCCCAGTTTAAAGGAGTTCCTTTATCAATCTTTCCGTTCTTATCAATGACAATTACATCGCACTGTGGAGTACCTTCTGTTTCTTCACCATTTAAAATTCTTTTAAAACGTTTAGTATTTTTATCTTCAAGATATACAACAGATTTATATTCAAGTCTTATTCCAAGATTAGATGCATTTTTTGAAACGCGATTTAATCCCGGAGCATACTGAGGATGTCTTCCACTTGAATCAACCAGATAAGCTTCTTCAATTGAAGGTTTTACACAGAAAATGTCATCTCTTTTATTACCTGCATTAAGTCCCGTATCATCGATAATAAATTCTGCACCGTCCCAGTCACAGTCAGTTTTAACAACAGCGCACACATTATTAAGTCCGATGTAATATCTGGCACCTCTGTCAGCTTTTACAATATAATTGTTTTCATTTGCATAATTGTGCGTATTGATAATTGCCTGACTGTCATCAGTTACACCATCACCTTTTGCACCAAACTGACTGTAAGTTACAACTCCATTATAATCAGGAGATACCGATGAACCTGAAGGCTGCTTACAGCCTCCACAGATTAATGCTGCAATAATCAGAGCATTAAAATATTTAAAAACTTTTTTCATACTCTTTAATGAGCATAAGTACACCTTCTACGATGGCCTCGTGCTCTTTAGGTGCGATACGCTCATAAAGAGTATCAGGCGTATCACCAGGCATAACAGGAACTTTTTTCTGAACAAGAATGCGTCCTGTATCACAGCCGCCGTCTGCAATATGAACCGTGCAGCCGCTTTCTTTTTCACCTGCTGCAAGAACCGCTTCATGAACATGATGTCCCCACATTCCGACGCCTCCAAATTTAGGAAGGAGTGCCGGATGAAGGTTTATAATACGATCCTTGTATTCTTCAATTATATTTCCTGCAAGTACTGTAAGACAGCCAGCTTCTACAATTATGTCTGCCCCGTAATTTTTACAGTCAGCAAGCATAGCATCACTTACAGCACGACGTTTTGTATCCCGGTCAGAGGCTTGAGCAGTTTCTTTTCCCATAACGGCATAAGGACTTCTAATTGTAGAAGGGATTCCTGCTTTCTCAGCCCTCTCAAGTGCATATGCATCTTTATGATCACTTATTACACACACAATTTTATAAGGGCACGCATCTCCTTCCTTTTTCTGATAATCAATCAGTGCCTGAAGATTTGTTCCGCCACCAGAAACTAAAACCGCAATATTCATCATTAGTCCTCAAAAAGAACTGCGTCTTTCTGCCCGTTTACTTCGCCTTCTGCGTAAGCAACACGGCCGATGCGGTATGCCTTCATATCAGGAATACCAGGTTTAGAATATTTATGCGCATTGTTGTTGAACATTTCAATAATTTCATCAGCTTCTTTTGCATTTACTGCAAGTACAAAACCGATTCCCATGTTGAATGTATTATAAACTTTTTCTACATCAGCACCGCGCTTAATGAGTTCACCGAATACAGGTGGAATGTCCCAGCTGTCGCGCTTGATGATTGAAATCAACTGACGTTTTGATTTTTCTGCTTTTGGATACATACGCGGAATATTTTCATAAAAACCGCCGCCTGTTACGTGTACCATTCCGTGAATGCTCTTGCGGTATTTTTTAAGAACTTCCATTACTGGTTTTACATAAATGCGTGTCGGAGTAAGAAGAACTTCACCGATTGTTTTTCCTGTATCTTTTCCATCGTAAATAAATTTTTCATCAAAGTTTTTAACAAGTTTTCTTACAAGAGAAAATCCGTTTGAGTGAACGCCAGTAGAAGAAAGACCGATTAAAACATCATTCTGTTTAATGTCCTCTCCTGTAATCATCTGCTTTTTATCGCCTACGCCAACTCCAAAACCTGCAAGGTCATATTTTCCTTCATCGTAAAAATCAGGCATCTCTGCAGTTTCACCACCAAGAAGAGCACAGCCTGTTTCGATACATCCGTCAGAAACACCCTTAACCAAATCTGCAGCAACTTCTGCATCGAGTTTTCCGCATGCGATGTAATCCAAGAAAAATAAAGTCTGAACTCCAGAACAGAGAATGTCATTTACACTCATTGCAACACAGTCGATTCCGACAGTGTCATATTTTTTCATCTGAAAAGCGATGTCGAGTTTTGTTCCAACTCCGTCAGTACCGCTTACCATTACAGGATTTTTAATTCCCTTTGGAACTTCAAACATTCCGTTAAATGCACCGAGACCTGTAAGCATTCCAGGAATTGCAGCGCGCTTTGCATGTTCTTTATAAAGACTTACTGCGCGGTATCCTTCTTCTACATCAACTCCAGACTGTTTATAATCGATATTTGCCATTTGTTTTCCCCTTAAACTAAAATGATATTTTCGAAGATTTTGCAGCTTCGTCTGCGAGTTTTAAACGGAACTCTTTAAGCTTCTGACGTAATTCAGGATATTTAACAGAAAGAATTTCAACAGCAAGATAACCTGCGTTTTTTGCATTTCCGATTCCAACTGTTGCAACAGGAATCTGCGGCGGCATCTGAACAATAGAAAGAAGCGCATCCATTCCGCCAAGTCCGTTAGATTTATCAGAAATACATTCAAGCGGAACTCCGATAACAGGAATGGTTGTAATACCTGCAATTACTCCAGGCAATGCTGCTGCAAGTCCGGCACCGGCAATAATTACTTCAAAGCCGTCCTCTTCTACCTGCCTGACAGTTTTGTGCAAAAGTTCACCTGCACGATGAGCCGACAATACAAAGGCTTCATATTCAACACCAAACTCGGTAAGAACATCTGCTGCCTTTTTCATTTTTTCTGTATCAGATTTAGATCCAAAGAAAATAGCTGCTTTCATAGAGAGAATATATCATAAAAAAGGGGGCTGATTCAATACAGGCTAAAACGGCAGAAAATGCTTAAAAGGCCTGTTTTAAGGGCGCGGGGCAAGCTTATCGGCAATTATAAACTGGTTTGTGTCAAACTGCGGATACTGGTCAAAAAGAGCGTCAAAAAATTCCCTATAGCCTTCTTCAAAATAGCTTCTCGAAGCAGTTACGGTAAAGCCCATCGATTCAAGAATTTCGTTATATGCTGAATTTGTAAGGTACCCGAACTGCTCGTGAATTTCCCTGTCATAGCTTACAGGACCCCAGTCATATTTAAAGATAAATTCCATGAGGATCCCGAAAGGACCGGTTATTTTATTGCCTTCAATTTTAAAATTTCTTTCAACCGTCGGATAACCTTTAAAGTCATTTATAAACCTGTTAAAAAACTCTATGCCCTCAGGGCTCTTTACTGTCACAGATTTTATATCCTTATAGTCGCGAGGCTTTACACCGTCGCGGATAATAATTCTTCCACCGGGATTTAGAGAGTCATAAGCGTTATCAAGGGCTGTTGTAACAGACGCAAGATTAAATTTTCTGCCGTGTAAAAATGTGTAACTGTAAATCTCATGAAGAATCGAAGAAAAGATGATTGTATCAACTTTAATCGGATAAACGCCTTCTACAAAATTATGCTTGTCCAGCGTCCAGTGGCTTTTAGTCTCTGTCTTTTTTTGAGAAAGATATTCCATCGCGATAGGAGAAATTTCTGTTCCGATTATGGTTTTAGAATCCCCGAACTTTTTTTCAAGTGCATCAAGCATCACGCCGCCACCAGAACCTACATCGAGAATTCTTTCTCCAACAACATATTCGGGTATTTCACTTTTAAGCGAAACACTTGTATTCATAATTCTGTAATAACGCTGATTGCCTGATGTCATTTTTTTGTTCCGTTGATAGATTTATTAATTGAACTTATAAATTAAGTTCAATTAATTCATATTATACTGAATTATAAAATTATTATCTATTCGGCGGGTCACCAAACGGATCTCCAAGGGAAAATTCTATATCAAGTTCTGGAATACAATATGTGGGACCACCGCGTTCTGCACTAAGATTACCGCCGTATATCCATCCGGTTTTTCCTTCATGCGTAAACCTTACCCATCTATATTTTTTATCCTGTTCATCGAGCTCTTCAGTAACTGCTTCAAATTCAATATTTATCTGGTTCTGTCCATTTTTGTAACTTGCAGGAATGTAAGCGATTATATTTGTTCCTTCCTTACCGGGTCTATCCCTGATTTCAACTTCATCATCATCTTTACTCCACACACACAACGTGTCCGTAAGTTTTCTGACAGTCCATTTTCTTCCTGAAGAATTAATTGTTTCAATAATTTCCCATGAGTTATTATGGTAAGGATTAAAAAACTCTATAAATCCTTCGATGTCGTTTACTTTAACTTTATAAAAAACATCATGGTGATTTTCCACGGGTGTATTTAAATCCCAGATTTCAGAAATCTCAATTTTATCACCATACTTAAGAGTATAAACTGTTTCTGATTTTTGAATATCTGAATAAACATATCCCTCGGACATGTCACCAAATAAAACTGTCTGATTATGTTTTCTTATTACAATTGTTTGACCGGAAGAAGTTACAGTTTCAGAAATAATTGCACCATTACCGTCTGCATAGTCTGGAGTATATTTTTCTGCTTCGGTTTTTTTAAGTTTTTTCCCATAGCACCAGCCGACAACTGCATATTCTACGTTGTTACCATCTTTATCTACTGCACCTTTCTGGACTTCTACTTTAACCCAATCTTCAGAAACAGTACCTGCTTTACTGATATCAATAATTTTAACTTTTGAATTTTTTCCTAAAACAAGTTTTTCCTTACATCCGTCTATGGATGGAGTATAGAGAGTAAGATCTTCCAGAGTAATCATATCCTGATAAAGTACAAAGCCCAGACTGTTTTTTTCTGCCAGTTTTTCTTCATTTTCCCCTGCTGATTTTTCTTCTTTTTTTTCTACTTTAACTTCAGTGTCATTTACAGCCGGTTCAACTTTTTTATTATCATTACTTTCTGTACATGAAACAGCCAGAATCAGTAACAGTCCTACGGCCTTTAATTTCATTCACTATACTCCAATAGAATTATTTAATTAAAATCTATTTTCTCAAATATTCAAGAACTTCTTTATAAACCTTCTTTGGTTTTGAGTCTATGTCATACATGAGGGCGTTGCCTTTTCCAGGGAACTCTGCAGGAATCCAGCTCTTTTTGTCTGTATAACCCCATGTAATTACGCTTGTTACGTTTGGTTCTTCGCTTGCAAGTTTATAGAGTGAAAGATAAATATTTTCCTGAACAACTTCATGTGCTTCTATTGCATCCATCGGAATTCTTACATCAAGTTCACTGAAAGAAATTTCAATTCCGATTTCTGCATAACGCTGAATATTTGCGCGGATTGCATTTTCGTTATAGTTGTAAGAAGTATCAAGATGCATCTGCATTCCTACACCGTCAATAGGAACTCCTTTTTCCTTTAATTCTTTTACAAAGTTAAACATTGCATCTGCCTTTCTATAGCCCTTGCATTCGTTATTGTATTCGTTAAGGTAAAGCTTTGTATCAGGATCAATTTCATGGGCTTTAATTAAAGCGTGTTCGATGTAGTCAGGTCCGATTGTGTTGTACCATACATTCTTTCTGAATGAACCGTCTTCTTCAAACATTTCATTTACTACATCGTATTCAGAAATTTTTCCTTTATATCTTGTCATGATGGTTTCGATATGTTCATCCATCATCTTTAAAGCCTCTTCGCGAGACCAGTTGCTTGATACAAACGGAGAATTCTGTCTGTGCCAGAAAAGTGTATGCCACTTAACATCCATTCCGTTTTCCTGCGCATATTTAACAAGCTGATCGATATCGTTCCAGTTCCAGAAAGTTTTATTTGGCCTTAAGTTTGCCCACTTCATGCAGTTTTCAGAAACTACAACATAACTGTTTTCTTTAATTATTTTAGAAACATTCTTGTCAAAAAAGATTCCGGCACCTACAGACATTCCGGCTCTAAAGCCTTTTTTCTTTGCTGCATCACGGAATGACTTTCCGCATGAACCGAGTAAAGTCATAACTGCAAAAGCACTGATCAACATCATAAAAATTCTTTTATTTTTCATAAAATACTCCATTGAAAAATTTCTAATTCAGTTCTCATATCATAACATATAATCAGAAAAAAACACGCTAAAAATTTAAAATTAGGGAATTTTACCTAGCAACGCTCTGCGCATGAAAGATATGCCTGACCGTTTTCCTTTATCCATTTATTCCACTTTTTATAATCCGGAAAAAGTGCATAAACTTCTTCGTAAAACTTTTTTGAATGATCCATGTGATGTCTGTGACAAAGCTCATGAACTATTATGCTGTCCATAACCTCCTGTGGCATAAGGACAAGCAGGCAGTTAAAGTTAAGGTTTCCTTCTGCACTGCAGCTTCCCCAGCATGTTTTCTGAAGCCTTATGAAAATACGTCCGTATGAAATTCCTGCTTTTTCTGCATAAAACTTTACACGCTCTGGAATTATTTTTTTTGCCTGCCTTTTAATTGACTTAATACGTTTTTCGTCAAACGGTCCGATTGAATCTGCAAGTTCATTCTGGCGTTGAGTCTGTTCAATATGCTTTAAAATCCAGCTGCGCTTTTCTTCTATAAATTTTCTAACCTCGTCTTCCGTTGAAAAATACGGTGCCTTGACAAGAATGCTCAAATCCCTGCTTATTTCAAGAGAAATGCTTCGCCTTCTGGATTTTTTAATTACATAATTTATCTGCATCAGCTTTTAGAGTACTGGCTGAACGGTAAAAAAACAAGTGCGTTTTGGTAGCGGCGATATTTTCCGTGATTTTTTTCACAATAAAAATTAAATTTTACTAATATTTTTTACTTTTAGTAAAAACTCTATTTACCTTTTTTTTCCTATCCATTACAATTATTAATATGAAGAAATTTACGTTTAGAGGTGGAATTCACCCTAAAGACAGAAAAGAACGTTCCAGAGGGAAACCCCTCACTTTTCAAAACCCGGTTACAAACAGTGTAACAATTCCTGTAACCATGGGTGGAGCTGTAAATTCTGTTTTAGTCAACCCGGGAGATCAGGTTATAAAAGGTCAGATTATAGCAGACTCAACTGCACCTCTTTCATGCCCGGTTCATGCGTCTATAAGCGGAACTGTAAAAAAAATTACATCTCATTCCGTTGCCGGCATGGGCGAAGCATTGTGCATTGTAATAGAAGAAAATAAAGATAAACCTGAACTAAAGGATCAGAATGCATTCATGCAGCCACTTGATCCATTTTCGTGCACACGTGAAAAAGCGATAGAACGAATTAAAATGGCCGGAATCACAGGTATGGGCGGTGCAAGCTTTCCGACTTATGTAAAATTTAATTATCCGCAGACAGCAGAAATTGAACATCTTATAATCAATGCAGCAGAATGCGAACCTTATCTTACAATCGACGAAACTCTTCTTCATGAAAAAATTGATTCGATCTTAGACGGAATTAAAATCGTTCAGCATATTGTAAATGCACCGGCGACAATTGCACTTGAAAGCAATAAAAAATATTTGCTTGAACATATTCAGAATAAAATAAATTCAATTTCTGATTCATGTGAAAAACCAATTACAGTTCAGATTTTAAAAACAAAATATCCTCAGGGTGCAGAAAAAAATCTTGTAACTGCATTAACAGGACGCGAAGTTCCGACAGGTGGACTTCCGTACCAGGCAGGATGCATAATCTGCAATGTAGGAACTGTAAATGCAATCAGCGAAGCGTTCAGACTTGGAAAACCATTAATTGAACGTCCTCTTACAATTTCTGGAGATGCGTGCCGTACTCCGATGAATATCGTTGTTCCAATTGGAACTCTGGTAGGAGATTTAATTCCTGAAATAGTTCAGCTTGAAAAAGGCGTATGCAAAATTTTAAACGGCGGTCCTATGATGGGAACCTCTATGCCGAGTGCAGACTTTCCAGTTCAAAAAGGAACAAGTGGCGTTCTCTTCTTAAAAAAGGAAGAAACATTTGTTGGAAAAACAATGCCGTGTATCAGCTGCGGGAGATGCATTGAAGTTTGCCCTATGCAGCTTGAACCTATTTTAATGAACAGAGCAATAAGTTTTGATGATCTCGAACTTGCAAAAAAACACGGGCTTCTTGACTGCATTGAATGCGGTTCATGCTCTTACAACTGTCCGAGTGACGTTCCACTTGTTCAGATGTTTAAACTCGGTAAGAAAAAATTAAGAGATTCTGTTAAAAGGAAATAATTATGCAGGAAACATATTCAAACGAAATTTATCTTTCGCCAACTCCTCATTTTTCCAGCAGGAAAAAAACTAAGCAAATCATGCTTTTAGTCATTCTGTCTCTACTTCCAGAATGTGTTGCCGGAATTTTTTATTTTGGAATTCCTGCATTAACTGTAATCCTAGTTTCTGTTGGTTCATGTGTTTTATTTGAAACACTTTTCTGTTTATTAATTAAAAAACCTGTATCTACAGGAGATTTTTCTGCAGTCATAACAGGACTTCTTCTTGCACTTACACTTCCTCCGACAATTCCTTTATGGATGGTCGTACTCGGTTCATTTTTTGCAATCATAGCTGCAAAAGCTTTTTTTGGTGGAATAGGATGCAACGTATGGAACCCGGCTTTAACCGGAAGAGCTTTTCTTGTAATAAGCTTTCCACTCGTAATGGGAAGTGGATATGTACTTCCAGGAGCTGATGCAGTATCAAGCGCAACTCCACTTGCAAAAACAATGCCGCTTATTCAAAATTATTCAAAAGAAACTTTAGATTATTACTGGACACTTTTTACAGGAAATCATGCAGGATGTATCGGAGAAACATGTATCGCTTTAATTTTAATTTCTGCTGTGTTCCTCCTCATAACAAAAGTAATAGATTTTAGGGCACCTCTTGCAATGCTTTTAACATGTACTCTTTTAAGTGCAATTGCAAAGACAGATGTTTTATATACATTGATGAGTGGTGGACTTTTATTCGGGGCTGTATTCATGGCAACAGATTATACAACAGCACCCGTTACGAAACCCGGAAGGCTTATATTTGGTGCGGGTTGCGGTTTGATTACATTCTTAATCAGACAGTTCGGCGGATATCCAGAAGGTGTAATGTTCTCAATCTTAATCATGAACTCACTTGTTCCATTCCTTAACAATGTAAATCAGAGAAAATATGGATACACACCTAAGAGAAATATCGCTTCACGATTAAAGAAAGGAAATACAAAGTAATGAAACACAGTATAAAACTTGGAATAACATTAGGTGCATACGCAGCAATTTCCTGCTTTTCTCTCGCGATAGTAAACAGTTTTACTTCTCCAGTAATCACCGAACGTCAAATGAAAAAAGAAAAAGAAGGTCTGAGAATCGTTGTTAAAAACGCATCAGACTTTATTCCTGTAGAGAAAAATGATATCGATAATGCAGTTTCTGTTTCAAAGGTTAAGCTTGGTTCCATCAAAATTGGTGCAATGTATAATGCAGTTGATGAAAACAATAACTCAATCGGTTTTGTTGCAAAAATTACAGGACCTACTTACGATACAACTACACTCCTTCTTGCAATTGACGCAGAAGAAACAATCACAGGCGTTCATATTCTTGAATCAAAAGATTCTAAAAATTACGGATTAAACGCACTTGATCCTAATTATAAAACTTCAAAAGGTGTTACTTTCTGTGAACAGTTTACAGGAATTAAACCGCTTGTAAGTTTTGAAAGAAATAAAGATTACGAAGCACTAAGCCGTGCAACAATTACTACAAACGGAATTTCAGAAATGATTTCATCCGGCTCTAAAGTAATTAAAGCATATTCTGACTTATATAATGCAAACCTTATAAAAAACTAGGAGGACAGAGTGAAAAATTATTTTAAGATTTTAACAAATGGTTTATTAAAAGAAAATCCGCTTTTAGTTTTATCAATCGGACTCTGTTCTTCTCTTGCTGTTACAACAAATATGTTCAGTGGGCTTGGAATGGGGCTTGCAATGACTTTTGTTTTATTCATGAGTGAACTTATCATCAGTATCTTCAGAAAGCATATTCCGGATGCAATTCGTCTTCCTGTTTTTATCATCATAATTGCAGCATTTACTACAATCGTTCAGCTTTTATTAAATGCTTATCTTCCTGCTCTCTCTGATTCACTCGGAGTTTTCTTACCGCTTATCGTAGTAAACTGCATCATAATGGGAAGGGTCGAAGCATTTGCTTCTAAAAACAATCCGTTAGCAGCAGGACTTGATGCAATAGGAATGGGACTTGGCTATACGTGGGTTCTTGTTACAATTTCTTTCTTTAGAGAATTGCTTGGAACAGGAACAATTTTTGGTAATACAGTTTTCGATAAAAGTTATGCCATCGGATTCTTTAGTGATTCTCCAGGCGGATTTTTCGTATTCGGACTTTTAATTGCATTATCACTTGGAATTCAAAAACTTGCAGGGAATGGAAAATCAAAATGAGTGAATTGTTAAAAATTTTTATTAAAGCAGTTTTAGTAGACAACGTTATTCTCGTTCAGTATCTCGCACTCTGTCCATTTATGGGAATGACATCAAGCACAGAAAAATCTTTCGGTATGGGAATTGCAACAAGTTTCGTTATCGTGCTTGCAACCATGGTAACTTATCCTATTTATCATTTTATTCTCGTTCCATGCAAACTTGAATTTCTTCAGACACTTATTTTTATTCTTGTAATCGCTTCACTCGTTCAGCTTGTAGAATTTTATCTTAAAAAATCTGCACCGGCTCTTTACAGTTCAATGGGCGTTTTTCTTGCATTGATTACAACTAACTGCGCCGTTCTTGCCGTAACATTTAAATGTATCGCAAATAATTTTAACTATATTCAATCCATCGTTTATGCTCTCGGTGCATCAGGAGGATTTCTTCTTTCTATGGTAATCATGTCTGGTGTAAGAGAACGAATGAGAAGTTCAGATGTTCCTGCATTCTTAAAAGGGAAAGCAATTCTTTTTATAACTGCAAGTCTCCTTTCACTTTCGTTCATGGGATTTAAAGGATTAATCAAATAACCGGAGTTTTAGATATGAATATAATAATTCTTACAGTAACAGTATCTTTTTTAATAGCATTGGCTCTAGGTATTTTTTTAGGAATTTTCCAGAGACTTTTTTATGTTCCTACTGATCCAAAAATTCAGGTTATAAGAAGCGTTCTTTCCGGCGGAAACTGTGGCAGCTGCGGTTTTGCAGGATGTGATGATTTTGCAAAAGCAGTTGCAGAAGGAAGAGCAAGTCCAAACGGTTGTGCAGCAGGCGGAAAAGCAGTTGCAGAAGCAATCGGCAAGATTATGGGCGTAGAAGTGGAAGCAGAAACAAAAGTAAGCGTTCTTGCCTGCCGGGGAACCAAAGAATGCGCAAAAAACAAAGGTATGTACCTCGGCTTAAAATCATGTATGGCAGCAAAGATTTCCATCGGTGGAACAAAAATGTGCAACTTCGGCTGTATCGGCTTCGGCGACTGTGTAAAATCATGCTCCTTCGATGCCATTAAAATAGATGAAAACGGACTTCCGGTTATAGATTATTCAAAATGTACAGGCTGCGGTAAATGTGTAAAAGCCTGTCCTAACGGACTTCTTTCACTTATTCCACAGGAAAGTAAGGGCGCCTTCGCACTCTGTTCAAATAAAACAAAGGACAAGACCAGCATCATAAAAAAATGCAGAAACGGATGCATCAAGTGTGGAAAATGCGAAAAAAACTGCCCTGAAAACGCAATAAGACTTATAGACGGCATCCCGGAAGTGGATACATTCAAGTGCAACTCATGTGGAACATGTGTAGAGAACTGCCCTACTCATGTCCTTGCATTAAGGGAAAACATCATTACCTTTAAGGCATAGATATAGATTTTAGACTTTTTAGACTTGACACTCGACGGTTTTTATCCGATTATTTAAATATGGCAAATACTGAAGAAAATTTTTTTACTAAACTCTTCTCATCTTTATTTTCCTCAAATGATCCGGAAGCAAAGAAAAAGAAAAAATTAAAGTCTATTGCAAAAGACTTATCAAAATCTAAATATCACTTCTATAAAAATGAAGAAGTTTTACCATCTCTTCCTAAACTCTTTTACGAAATATATAAGGCTGTTGCTCCTGCTCAGGCAATGTTCAACGCTGTAGAAAATCCAAATACTTTTAAGTATATGGTAGTAAATTATTCACTTACAGAAGAACAGCATTCTTTTTCTGAAAACCTTTCAAAAGAAGCTATCGAAACAAGAGCTCAGTCTGTTCCTGTTGAGCAGCTTACAGAACAGGTAAAAAATGAACTTTCAAAATTCTTAAGCAGCTTTGACTCAGAAAGAATCAATGCAATTGAAGCAACATATAGAAAAGTAATGGCTTTTAAAGCCTTCTGTACTTTTGACTTTTATTTTCTCCTTAAGAAATTCGATTCAACATTAAGAGAAAAAGATTTTAATACAATTCCAAGATTTGATAAAATCAATGCTGAATACATAACAGAAGATTTAAAGGACTTTGTCTGCGTAGCTTCTCCGGTAACATCAATTGCTGACTGGTCAGATATGATGAAGCTCTTTAAAGATTCAAAAGGTCAGGAACCGATTAACCCAGGAATGTGGGGAAAAATCGTAACAAGACTTCGATCAATTCTTTCTGCAAGGACCTTCGACATGATGCTCAAACTCATGACAAAAAATCCGGATTTCTTTTTGGATTTCGAACAGAAAGACGAACCGATTGTTGATGCATATCTCGAAAAAATCAGAAAAGAAACAGAATCTACACTTTCTAATCTTGTTCAGGCACAGAAAACTTCTAAAATCGATTCTCTCTTAAATCAGATTTTCGGAACTACAGAAGTCGTACGTTTAAGATATTATACAGATGCAGCAAGTGCTCCATACGAAAAAAGAAACCTCGGAAAATTTCTTTATGCGGGCCCTCTTAATTATTATAAAGCATTTCTGCTTGACTACATCAAAAAGGACCTTCGTGAATTTGCAGATTTAATTTTAATCCGTGGTACATGGACTTCTAATTCACTTTCTGCTCCGATGTCAAATGCATACAACTCTCTCCTTGAATCTGTAGAGTTAATTACTGCCTTTGATGATAAAATTGCAGAAGAAGGTGAAATCGGTATTAAATTAAAGACACACCTTCCTCGTGCAGAAAGAGATAGAGAAGCAAGAAACATCATCAACACAATTATGAAAGACCTTAATGAACAGGCAAAAGTCTTCTGTATTGATGCTACAAGAAATCTTGTTACAATTGCAAAAACAATTAAGTCTGTTATGGAAGATTATGCAAAACCAAAAGGTGAAATGATCCTTAACTGGAAAGAACTTGATAAATTTGCAGAACATCCTATCAAACAGCTTGGCGTTGATGTTTACAAACACATTTATCTTTTTGTTACATTGATGCAGAATTGTTTCGGAACAAAAAACTAATAAAAAATTCTGATCTGTAATTATGCCGCGCTTATCTGAAACTTCCAAAGGAATTATCCTTCTCGTTACATCTGCATTCTTTTTTGCAGCGATGGCAGCATTCGTTAAACTTGCCGGTGACATTCATTTTATACAGAAAGCTTTTTTTAGAAATGCAGTTGCATTTGTAATTGCAATCATTCTTCTTGTACGCGAAGTAAATGAAAAAGGTTTTGAATCACTTGTATTTTCAAAAACAATTTTTCTTTTTCTTTTTTTACGTTCATTAACAGGATCTATCGGTGTATTCGGAAATTTTTACGCAATTGACAGAATTGTTCTTTCTGATGCAGCCATCTTGAACAAGATGGCTCCTTTCTTCGCAATCCTTTTCAGCTTTGTCCTGTTAAAAGAAAAGATGAGACTTGTTCCGCTAATCGCAATTATTGTAGCATTTATAGGAGCAATGCTTGTCGTAAAACCAAGCTTTGATTTTTCAAAAACCCTTCCGACGGCTGCAGCTTTTATCGGCGGAATGGGTGCCGGCTTTGCCTACGCATGTGTCAGAAAACTAAGTACTCTAAAATGCAATGGTAAACTCATTGTCCTCTTTTTCTCAACTTTTTCAATGCTGCTTTCTGTTCCGTATATGATATTTCATTTTAACCCGATGACCCTTGAACAGACGGTTTTCCTTTGCTGTGCCGGCATTTGTGCTGCAGGCGGTCAGTTTTCCATTACTGCAGCTTATTATCATGCTCCGGCCAGAGATATCTCGATTTATGACTATTCGCAGATTATTTTCTCGACCTTATTCGGATTCTGTCTTTTCGGTCAGATTCCTGACGTTTACAGTATAATCGGTTATATTATCATAGTTTTAATGGCTCTGCTGAATTTTATATGGACAGCACGTTTACAAAAAAGTTGTAAAACCCCCGAAAAACATATATAATAGAATTATGTCGACAGAGGGTTTCATTTTTTCTGCAGATGGAAAAACACTATTAGAATGTAAATTTACTCAACTTGGAACAACAATTACAGTTCCTTCAGGCTGTACAAGGACTGCAAACGCAGTTTTTGCAGAAGCACCTGTGAGAGTAGTTACAATCCCGGATACCGTTACAGAAATAGGTGAAAATCTATTTTCAGCAAGCGAAACACTTGAAGAAGTAAACTTATCTGAAAACGTAACGGAACTTAAACCGTTTACATTTGCCGGATGTACTTCACTTAAAAAAGTCTCAATAAGCGAAAAAATCAAATCTTTACCGGAAGGACTCTTTTTCGGATGCTCATCCTTAACAGAAATTCCTTTTAGAAGCGGAATGGAAGTTTTGGAAACAGATGTTTTAAGGGACTGTGAAAGTATAATATCTATTCAGCTTCCACCAGGATTAAAAACCATAAAAAAAGGGTCTCTTTCAGGCTGCTCAAACCTTTCTACGATTATATTCCCTGCATCCCTCGAAACAATTGAAGACAGAAGTCTTGCAGGGCTTAAATCATTAAAATACATGAGATTCTCAGACAATTGCCAGAACTTTTTTGTTGACGAAAACTACGGCTGTCTTTATCAAATTACCGAAGAAGGCTGCATATTAATAAAATGTCCTGTAAATCAGGAAAAAATTTATCTTGTAGAAAATGCTGTTGATGTTCATACAGATGCATTCGAAGGATGTTTCAATCTTTCAGAAGTATATATAAGCGAAGAATCAGGTTCAACAGTTTTTGACAAACTTTCAGAATTGATTCCAGGAATAGACATTAATTCATACAGTGATGAAATTTCTGAAGAAGAAGAATTTTCTGCAAAGATCGAACATCTTGGCGAAGATTTAGACAAAGTAAAAGTAGACGAAAAAGAATTTACAGAACTCGATGAGTTCTCACAGAATAAATCAACCGTTTCTTCTGTATCTGACAAACCTGTTGATGATGATTACATGATTGATATCAATGAAATTTTAAACAGTCAGTGCATCCGAAATGATTCACTTGATGAAGGATATCGACCGGTTACAACAGAAGAACTTGAATACCTTTTTGCCGATTCAAACTTTAAAATCGACGAATCTCCAAAAGAAACAGAAGTAAAAGAAGAAACAAAAATAGAAGAAGAAACTTCAAAACCAAAACGAAGAGGCCGTCCTAGAAAGAATGCAGCAAAAGATACGGAATCCGATTCAAAGTCAAAAACATCTTCCAAATCTAAGCCTAAGAAAACTGTCATTTCAGATTCGGATAATGCAGAAGAACCAAGAATACTCCGTGCAATGAAAGATCTTTCTTCGCACCAGATGGTTATCGAGGAAGATGAATTTGAAAAAGAATCTGTTTACGGTGATATGAAAGAACTTTTTGTTTTTGCCGATGGAGTTGCACCAAGTACAAATGATTTTTCAAGCCATCTTGTAAAATTTTCAAAAGATGTTGCAAAAAAATACGGATTTACAAAAATATATTTCTTTGAAAACTTACCTCTGGATAATCCGGAATTTATGTATGCGCTTAAATCCTTCGGAAATGTAAGAAACATTCTCTACGCATGCAATAAACCATGCCCTGAAAAAATTACAGAAGGCCAGAAAGAACTTCTGGATGCGGCAGGAATTAACCTTCCAAAAGAAAAACTCAAGAATGTAAAAGGATATCTTGCAGATTCCGGAATGAAATATCCTGTAAAGATTTTAGTCCAGGATAACTACATCGAAGGCCTTTTATACTGTGCAGAAAAATTCCGCGAAGAACACGGAATTAA
The DNA here is from genome assembly GCA_017553635.1 of Treponema sp. Lineage (GTDB taxonomy): Bacteria > Spirochaetota > Spirochaetia > Treponematales > Treponemataceae > Treponema_D. The sequence continues at coordinate 88,922 of JAFZKN010000010.1, forward strand.
ATAATCCTTTGGCCTGCAGAATTAATCTAGAAAATTTTAAAGCTTACTATTAATTACCGTGTTCAAAAAGCCAGTAAATCTTTTTACCCTTACCGTCTTCATCGATAAATAAATCAAGCTCTGAAATACATGTGTCGTCGTATTTTGAACCTTTATAAATACTGCTTACTGTAAAATCCTTTTCGCTCCAAGGAGCAGTCTGACTTTCTGTAACATTGTCTTTAAAAGTTAAGCTCTGAGTATTATCTTCTGAAGTTATGGTTTTAACCCTGTTGTTTTCTAAATACGTTTTTTCGTCATAAGAAAGACCGTTTATAATTTTTATCTTTCTTACATATGCATCCCCAGGTATATTAAACTGGTATCCTTTTTCTACGCTGTCCTCTGGTTTTTCTACAAAACATGTTGCAGGATTGTTATCAAACATATTCTGGATTGTATACCTGAACGGGCGCTCATCATCAATCAGTGCCATAGGAGCAGAAAGAGAAAAATCATAACTGCTGGAAATATAAGTCGAGCCTTTTGATTGTGTAAGTACAGATGAATATCTTTTAAAATATGCCTTACTGTAACGCTCATATTCTGTAGGCTTTACTTCGTCTTCTTCATCCATTGCTACATAATATGATGTACGGTTAACAGTTTCATGACTGCAGAATAAAACAATTTTATTATTGCGACTTATAACTTCTAAACCTCTTATTATGTTTCCGATAGAACTATGTACAGTTCCATCTGCCATTATTCTATAGAAAATACTGTCTTCAAAAAGAATTACAGGGCCATTTACTGTCTTTATAAAAACAATCTGTCTAATTTCGCGCGGAAATAAAACTTTCCAGTCTGCTATCGTCTCTGGGGTAGAATCTGATATGCGCTTTCCAAATTTATCATAGCTGCATATTGCAATAATACGATATACAGTTGCGTTGTCATATTTTTCTTCAAAAAGCCAGGACTCATATTCCCAGCCGAGAGTATCAGACTCCCTTGAAAGATAAGGCTTTACAGTTTTTACAGCCGCATCAACCTTAACTTTATACAGATTATAGCATGCATAAACAAAAATCTCTATAAAAAAAAGTCCCTGCAGCCAACGGGCCACAGGGACTCAGTGTCCTGGAGTCTTGATACGTTCTGCCTCGTATCAAGTTTTATATCTCATGTCTATTTTTTTGCAAAAGAATTTTTGACAAATTTTCCAAAACGTTTGAAAATGTTACCTTTTCCAGATTTAGCATGGTTCTTGGAAACAACATCAAAGATAACTGCCAAAAGAAGTACAAGACCCTTTACAGCTTTCTGCCAGTTAGCATCAATGGAAAGAATTGACATACCATTGTTAAGTACACCCATAAAAATAGCACCAATTACAGCACCACCAACTGTACCTGTTCCACCATATGCCGAAGCACCACCGATAAAGCATGAACCGATAGCATCCATTTCGTAGTTTGTACCAGCCTGTGGAGAAGCAGAGTTAAAGCGTGCAACACAAGCCAATGCTGCTACAGCCGAAAGGAATCCCATGTTTGTATATGCAAAGAACATAACCTTATCTGTATTTACACCAGAAAGTTTTGCAGCTTTTGCATTTCCACCAATAGCATATAAGTAACGTCCCGGTACAGTATTCTGTGTGTAGTATGAATAACATGCAATTACAACAGCAAGAAGAATAAGAATTACCGGAATAGCGTTATAAAGTCCAAGTAATGCAGAAACAAGCATTATAACAATACTTACCCCAATCATTTTTATAATGAATGGAACAAATTTTTCTACTGTATAACCTTTTCTCTGTTTATTGATTCTCGAAAGGAACTGTGCAAGAATCATAACACCACAACAAATTGCACCTACAATCAAAGTAAATACAAGTGCTTTTGGTGAATATTCCCAAACAACACCCTGTTCAATTTCACCCTGCAAGTTATACATAGGTCCCATAATCTGTTGAGTCTTTTCACCCTGTCCAATATAACTTGTGAAAAGGTTAAGATAGTTATCCGGAAATGGAGAAATTGTAAGACCATCAAGAATAATCAAAGAAACACCGCGCCACAAAAGCATACCAGACAACGTCGTAATAAACGGCGGAATATGCAGATATGCAATAAAGAACGCATGCCATGCACCAATAAATGTACCTATGAAAAGACATATAGCAATTACAAGGTAAATATTCATTTCATTATCAACAATCAATTTACCGCAAACTGCACCTACCATACATACAATAGAACCAACAGAAAGGTCGATGTTGCCACCTGTTAAGATACACATCAACATACCAGTTGCAAGAATTACAACATAAGCATTCTGATTGATGATATTAGTAATATTGTTCGGGTTGAAAAGTGATGAACCCCAAATGTTATATATTTCGCCTTCATTACCTGCTTTGCGCATGAGCATAAGCTCAAACATTATCATTACCAAAACCAATGCAATAAGCATAGTATTAGCTTTTAAGAAAGCTAGGATTGCTTTTGCTGGTGATTTTTTTTCTGAAACTACATCAGTCATTTTCTATTTCCTCCTGATTCCTATTTATCCGTTTTTAAGATAGCCGACATGATCTTTTCCTGTGTTGCTTCACTGCCCTGCATTTCTCCAACCATTTTTCCCTCGTTCATGATGTAAATACGATCACACATTCCAAGGATTTCAGGCATTTCTGAAGAAATAAAGATTACAGATTTTCCATGAGCAATCATATCATTGATGATACAGTAAATTTCATATTTAGCACCTACGTCGATACCACGAGTCGGTTCATCAAGAATAAGAATGTCAGGTTCAGCAAAAAGCCATTTTCCAACGAGAACTTTCTGCTGATTACCACCAGAAAGATTTCCTACATTTTCGAAAATACTTGCACACTTTGTATGCATTTCTTCACGCATTTCCTGTGCATATTTATTTTCAAGACCAAAGTCAAGAATGCCTTTTTTAGAGATCCTTTCAAGCTTTGCAAAAGTTGTGTTTCTTGCAATGCTTTCTGTAAGAATAAGTCCGTTTCCTTTTCTGTCTTCCGTTACATATGCAACACCATGATTAATGGCACTCTTTACAGTCGGGAAGCTGACTTCTTTACCGTTAAGATAAATCTCACCACGAATATTAGTTCCATAAGAATGTCCGAAAATACTCATTGCAAGTTCTGTACGACCTGCACCCATAAGTCCGGAAATTCCTACTACTTCACCCTTCCGGACATTAAAGTTAACATTGTCGCAAACTTTAATTCCATCAAAAACAGGATGATCAACACACCAGTTTCTGACTTCAAAGCAAACTTCACCAATGTTTGATTGACGCTTAGGGAAACGATCAGATATTTCACGACCAACCATTGCAGAAATAATCGTTCCTTCATCAAATGCGTCTTTACCTTTATATAATGATTTAATTACAGTACCATCACGAATTACAGTGATAGTATCTGCAACATAAGATACTTCATTAAGTTTGTGGGAGATAATAATTGAAGTAACTCCCTTCTTCTTTAATTCAAGCAGAAGATCCAAAAGTGCTTTTGATTCTCTGTCATTTAAAGAAGCTGTAGGTTCATCAAGAATAAGAAGTTTTACATTCTTACCGAGAGCCTTAGCAATTTCAACAAGCTGCTGTTTTCCAACACCGATATCTTTAATTAATGTATGTGTAGATTCTTTCAATCCAACAAGGTCAAGAAGTTCTCTTGCCTTATGATGAGTTTCATCCCAGTTGATTCTTACTGCAGTTCCTTTTTCATTTCCTAAGAACATGTTCTCTGCAATTGAGAGAAGAGGAACCAAAGCAAGCTCCTGGTGAATAATTACAATACCTTTTTTTTCACTGTCTTTAATTGTACGAAACTCACAAAGATTTCCTTCATAAAGAATTTCACCTTCATAAGTTCCAAACTGGTAAATTCCACTTAAGACATTCATCAAAGTTGATTTACCGGCACCATTTTCTCCAACAAGCGCGTGGATTTCTCCTTCCTGCACCTGTAAATTAACATTGCTGAGAGCTTTGACACTTCCAAAAGTCTTAGTAATGTTTTTCATTTCCAATAACATACGCGCCAATTGGAACCCCCTTTTCCTAAAGTAATTGTTGCTTTAATAAAGGGCTGCCCAATTTTCATTGAACAGCCCCTTTATAGTAAAAGACCTTAAAGCCTCTAAATACTACTGTAACTGTTTAGCTGTGTAGTATCCTGAATCGATAAGGAGTTTCTTGTAGTTTGATTTATCAGCGTAAACTGGTTCACAAAGGAATGAAGGAATAATTCCTGTTCCGTTGTTGTAAGTTTTCTTATCGTTGATAGGTGGATTTGTTCCCTTACAGATAGCGTCTACCATTTCTACAACTTTTGCAGCAAGTGTACGTGTATCTTTGAATACAGACATAGCCTGGATTCCTTTGATCATGTTCTTTGTAGATGTGATATCGCAGTCCTGTCCTGTTACGAGTGGGAAGTTGTCTGCTGTATATCCTGCATTTACAAGAGCATTTGTAATACCTGCAGCACAAGAGTCATTTGATGAGTAAACTGCATCAAGTCTGTTCTTGTTAGGACCATATCCCTGAGCAGAGATAAGGTTTTCCATTCTCTTCTGTGCTTCTTCTGTTGACCAGTTGAGTGTAGCACACTGAGCTTTTGCTGTCTGTTTAGATTTTACAACGATTACTCCGCTCTTGATGTATGGTTCGAGAACTTCCATAGCTCCACCAAAGAAGAAGTTAATGTTGTTATCACCTGGGTCACCTGTGAATAATTCCATATAAACTGGATCATTCTTTGTTCTGTTCTTGAGGTTAAGTTTTTCTTCAAGATACTGGCCCTGGAATACACCTACTTTCCAGTTATCAAATGTTGCATAGTATGTTACAGCATCTGAGTTCATAATAAGACGGTCGTAAGCGATAACAGGAATCTTCTTTGCTTTAGCCTGAGCCAAAACGTTCTTAAGAGCAGATCCATCGATAGATGCGATTACGAGTACTTTACATCCAGTTGAAATCATGTTCTCCAACTGGTTAACCTGTGTGTTAACATCGTTGTTTGCATACTGCAAGTCAACTTTGTATCCCTGTTTTTCAAGAGATTTCTTCATGTTAGCACCATCCTGGTTCCAACGCTGCAAGTCTTTAGTAGGCATAGAAACACCAACTTTTACAGCAACTTTTCCTTTAGGAGCAGCAAATGCGCTGGTTACCATTAAAGCAGCTAATACAAGCGAAATGATTTTTTTCATTATCAAAATCCTCCATTTGATTTTTTTATACAGTCATTTCATTCTGTACACGGACAGTATAAAGCCAAAAATGCGCTCAAATTTACTGATTTTCTGTATTTTTTTGTTGAACTTGGTAAAAAAAACCGATTTTTCCCCTATTTCAGGCCTGATCCATCTAGAAAATTTTGTCATTAAAAAATTCTAGATACCCGGCATTCAAAACTTATCATATTTTCTTAATCATCTTATTTTCCATAAAACTGAAATAAGAAGTCTTATTGATAATAATATGATCCAGCAGGGTTATCCCCAGAATCTCCGACGCCTGAACGAGCTTTTCAGTCGTTTCTATATCGTCTTTACTTGGCGAACAGTTTCCGGAAGGATGATTATGACATACTATAACCGCAGAAGCCTGCCTTTTAATCGCCTCTGTAAAAATCTCGCGCGGATGAATAATCGTGTGATTAACTGTCCCAACTGAAGTAACATTAATATTCATGATTTCGTGTGCACCACTCAAACAGATAGTAATGAAATGCTCCTGAGGCTTAATCGCATAATTCTGAACATACTTAATGATATCCGAAGGACAATTTACTTTCGCTTCAAGGTGGCATGTTCTGCGGCGACCAAACTCCACTGCAGCCGCTATTGCAAGCGCTTTCGATTTCCCGACACCATTAATCTTCATCAAATCAGAAACAAGTTTTTCTTTCTCCGAAGTATCAACAACCTTCAGAATCCGCTCAGAAAGAGTTTCAATTCCATATTGCTTCGAACCAGTACCGACTATAAGCATGATAAGTTCTTCATCCGTAGGATAAAGAAACCCCTTGCTCATAACCCTTTCACGCAGATCAGGCTTTACACTATTGTCCATGTAAATAGAATACGGGATTTTTAAATAAATTCATTCAATTTAAAATTTTTTTTTTAAAAAAATAAACTATTTTAAAAATCAATGAATACTTTTTTTCATTCTCTGCATTACATCGGTATCGACAATTTTTTTCGGATAAACTTTGATTACTTCATCGTAAACGAATAAAGTACGCTTTATATGATTTTCGATAGAGAAATTTTCTGTAATTTCAAGACTTCGCTTTGCCATCTTTTTGCGGAGTTTTTCATCCTGAACAAGTTCGAGAATTCTTTCTTCCATTTCGTCTTCAGAATCGCACACAAAACCGTTTTCTCCGTCAAAAACAGAATCAAAATAACTTTCATCACGGCGAACTACAACAGGAAGTGAAGAAAGTTCTGCTTCGAGAATCGTCATTGAATGCATTTCTGAAAGTGAAGCAGTAATAAAAATATCTGAGCTTTCGTAAAAATTATGAACAAGTGACCAGTCGATAAAGCCTGTAAAGATGATTTTACCTTCTGAAATTTCCTTTGCGGCCATCTTTGTCATGTCAGAATAAGCAGGTCCGTTTCCTACAAACATTACTTTAATAGAAGAATTGCGTTCAACAAGATTCTGACACATATTTAAAAGTTCAAAAACCCTCTTTTCTTCTGCAACACGGCCAAGGAAAAGAAGAACTATGTCACTGTCTTTAATGCCGTAAGATTTACGGATTTTTTTTCTTTCTGCTGAACTGAGATGCTTCTGCTGAAATTTTCCTTCATCAATTGCGTTTGGAACAATAACAGACGGAGTTTTTGGAATCATTCCCTTCTGTTTAAAATAATTTCTTGCCTTAGTAGAAACTCCGATAAGAGAATCAAACTGTCTGTAAAAACGATTCATGTAATTCTGAATGAACCTTACAGGAATAAGCTGTCCGAGCGGAAGATAATATTTATAAAAATCTGTCCACATTGTATGAGTTGTACAGATAGAAGGAATATGAAGCTTTTTAGCACAGTAAAGTCCTGCTTTTGCAATTCCAAATTCTGTGTGGCAGTGAATCAAATCAACATTGTTCTTTTTGATAAATTCAACTATGGGAGAAAGACGCGGAATCGCAATAAACTGGTCGGTTCCAAGTCCGAGCGGATGCGAATGAACCCTGTAAATATCCGGGTCATCAGTAGCAAATTCGTCTGTTGTTTCTACGGTAACAAGAAGAACTCTGTGCCCGCGTTTTATAAGCTGGTCTCTAAGCTGAATAACTACAGTAACGATTCCTGATTTTGTAGGAAGATAACTGTCAGAAAATAATGCAATTGTCATGGGATAATTATGTTATTAAATTGCGATTTTTTCAATATGTATTATCGGACAATATTTTTATTGTCCAGGTGCAAAAACAAATAATGACATTCTGAGCACGGAAATGCGGGACAAAAGTGATTCGCGGCTTTCTGCAGCTACAAAGCTGTGCGAGCGCCATAACTTTTGGAACGCATTTAAGTGCTCAATAAGATGGTTTTATTTACGACATGGCCTGGACGGGATAAACTATAAAAGCTTTTTCTCCGATAAGTAAAGTATGAAAAAATCTTCAATAATTACATGCATTATTCTTTTAGCAGGACCGTTTGCAGGCTGTGCGACTTTACAGCCTGAAGAAAATACAGCTTCCGTGACTTTTTTAGAGGAGGAAGGTGAGCCTTTACCGGTTCCGCCTTTTACAGAAAATATAACCGAAGAAAAAATCGAAGAAGAAGAGCTCCCGCCGGCTGCAGTTTTGGAAACTGCCGAAGCAGAGCTTTTTAACGGAAACTTACAGGAACAGCCGTCTCAAGTCTTATCTAAAACATCAGCCGTTTCAAGAAGTCTTTACGATACCGGAATAAAAACCGAAAAAGAACTTTACAGCTTTTTTATAGCCCATTGCAGGCAGAACCGTTTTCGTGCCCGAAAAATCGCCCGGCTGTACATCGAAGAATGTGCCGCAGAAGGTATTAATTCTGACGTCGCATTTGTTCAGATGTGTCACGAGACTAATTTTTTACGATTCGGAAATCTTGTTAAAAAAGAATGGAATAACTTCTGCGGCCTCGGCGCGATTAACGCCGAGCAGCCGGGCTTAAAGTTTAAGACGATGCGTGACGGGGTCCGTGCACATATTCAACATTTACACGCTTATGCCACAACCGAAGACATCGTCCTTAAAAACGAGCTTATCGATCCGCGCTATAAATACGTACGCCCACGCGGTAAGGCAACAACCATCGAAGGTTTAGCCGGCACATGGGCAGCAGACAGAGCTTACAGTGAAAAGCTCGAAAAATATTTATGTGAACTCGAAGGGCTTTGATTTAAACCTTACCCTTTGATTGTTGTTCCGACATAATCTTTTGCATCAAGAATATTTTTAATGTTTTCGATATTCTTTCCTGCGGCGCAGATTACTGTAAGATTCATTTCCTGAGCTTTTTTAGAAGCGATTGGATCAAACGGACAGTTCTTTCCAGGAACCCATTCATCTCCCACCATTTTTCTAAAGTCTGCCCAGCTGATGTTATCAATTGGAGTTGCATCCGGATTTTTACGTGGATCATCTGTGTAAACTTTTTCGATGTTGGAAAGATTTACAACTGTATCTGCGTCAAAGTTTTCTGCAAGATAAACTGCATCTGTGTCTGTAGAAAATCCCGGCTTCCATCCTGCTGCAACTAAAACCTGTCCTTCAAATTTTATATCTTCTGTCGGATTATAAACTACAGGATTAGGACATAATTTTCCAAATGAAGCTTTTAAAAGCTGAGCATTAAGGCGTGTTGCCATAATTCCAATCCAGTCTGCTTCTGAGTTATCTGCTCCTGTCGTTGAACCGACAGAAGAAAGTACATCGCGGTATGCATTCTGATAAACGCGTGCTGGTCCGCCACCGCCTACTACTAAAATAAGACGTCGGTTTTTATCTTCGTTAAGCCATGAAGTTGTCATTGAAATAAATTTATTTAAAAATTCTGTATCAGGTTTTTCCGGAACTACAATTGAACCGCCTACTGATAAAACTTTAGTAATCATATTCTATTCTCCTATGCTTTTGCAATTTTTTTAAGCATCTTAATCTGCTGTTTAACTTTTTCACTCGAAGGACCGCCTGTTGTTTTTCTAACTTCAACACATGCTTCAGGTGAAATAAAATCATAAATATCTTCTTCGATTAAATCTGAACATGATTTAAACTCTTCGATACACAGATCTTCGAGTTTACATCCGGCATCAAGTGCAAGACGTACAGCCTTTGCACTTACACCGTGTGCAGTCCTGAACGGCATTCCCTTTCTTACAAGATAATCTGCAACATCTGTTGCATTAAGATATCCGCCTTCACAGCCTTTGGCCATTACTTTTTTATTCCATTTAGCACTTTCTATCATGTAAGTAAAAACTGTAAGGCATGAAGAAACAGTATCAAAAGCATTAAAGAGAGGTTCTTTATCTTCCTGCATGTCGCGGTCATACGAAAGCGGAAGACCTTTCATCATTGTTAAAAGAGAAGTAAGCTGTGCGTAAACTTTTCCTGTCCGGCCTCGTATCAATTCAGCAAAGTCAGGATTTTTTTTCTGCGGCATGATTGAACTTCCTGTAGACCACTTTTCGCTCAAGTCAATAAATCCAAATTCTGTCGTAGACCACAAAACTATTTCTTCGCAAAAGCGTGATAAATGCATCTGTATAAGACTGAAGCATGAAGCAAATTCGATGCAGTAATCTCTGTCAGAAACACTGTCTAGACTGTTTTGAGTTACACCTTTAAAGCCAAGTTCTTTTGCAACCATTTCTCTGTTAAGCGCAAGGCCGCTTCCTGCCAGCGCACCGCTTCCGAGAGGACTGTAATCTATTCTTTTAAGCGCATCGTTTAATCTTTCTGAATCCCGTACAAGGCTCCATGCCCATGCGCATAAATGATGAGCAAGAGTTACAGGCTGTGCGTGCTGCATGTGAGTAAAGCCCGGCATTAAGGTGCCGGTATTTTTTTCTGCAATTCCTGCAAGAACATTAACAAGTTTTAAAATTTTAGAATTAAGTTCCGGGATAACGCGTTTAAGGTAAAGGCGTTCGTCTAAAGCAATCTGATCGTTACGGCTTCTTCCCGTGTGAACTTTTTTTCCTGCTTCACCGATCCTGTCTGTCAAAGTTGCTTCGACAAACGAGTGAATGTCTTCTGCACTGTAATCGATTTTAAGCTTTCCGGATTCAAGATCCTTTTTAATTGATTCAAGGCCTTTAATTATTTCTGTGCTTTCTGCTTTAGAAATAATTCCGGTTGCACCAAGCATTTTTGCATGTGCAATGCTTCCTTTGATGTCGTCCATTGCCATGCGTTCATCTACATAAATCGAAGTTTCAAATTCTACAGCCGCTGCGTCAGGTCCTTCTTTAAATCTTCCGTGCCAGAGCGCTGCGTGATTATCCTTAGTTAATGTTCCGTGTTTCATATTGAATGTATTATAGTAGAAAAGCTTGAATAATACAATTAAGGGAAAGTATTTATTCTTCTATCTTGAATGCTTTTTTTCACGTTTTTCTTTGTAAAGCTCTGAGTCAGCCTTTTTAAGAAGATTATCGATATCAGAAGTGTTTATTGAAAATTCAGTACAACCCATGCTTATAGACAGTACAAAAGGATCGATTTCCCTTTCATTGTATTTACGGCATTCATTATTAAGCTGCTCTTTTTTTGTCGGAAAGTCAGAAATATCCATATCAGGAACAACGATTGCAAACTCATCACCGCCGAGTCTTCCGATCACATCTGTTGCCTTAAAAATTTTCTTTAAGATGGATGCCTGCGCCTTAATCGCCCTGTCACCCGCTTCATGACCGAAAGTATCATTAATCGACTTTAATCCATCCATGTCAGAAAAAATCACAAGGCCTTTTTTCCCAATTGAGACATATTGAGAAATTATAACCTGAGCTGCTTCATAAAACCCTCTTCTGTTAAACAGCTGGGTCATTTCATCAGTACGGCTCAATGTATGAAGTTTTTCCGAATACTCTTCCAGAGAAATATTTTTTGTTTCAAGACTTGCTTTTTCTCTGTTTGCCTGAGAAAGTTTTATCGAAGCAACAATTTCTTTCGAAATAAGTTCATACGCAGTCTGATAAAATATCTTTTCATATTTACCCAGGCTCAGGATAAAATATCCGTACTGGAAATTTCCAGCGAACAGCGGGAATATTACCTGAAGCGGTGAAATTGATTTGTCACACTTCGATGGAATCATATAATCGCACGGATTAAAATAAATATCCGGTTGAGAAATTCCTTTTCCATTTTTATAAGTCATCTTAATGACAGCATCTTCTGGGAAAGTAAATCCGTTGCTGTCAGAAAAATAAACAGGCTTGTTATAGAGAACAAGAATCGCATCTGAAATATCAAAAAGATAAAAACTGTATAAAAGTCTTGAATAAAGTTTTTCAAGCGGCACAGGTTCCTGTGCTTCGATTAAAAAGAAATGAAGGTTATAAAGCTGAAGCGAACCGTCATAGTGATATTTATCTTTTTCAAGATATTCTTTATTTTCTAAAAATACTTTTTCCTGATTGTGATGCCCCGTACATCCGCACGATTTTCTTATAATCGGAACAGCATCGAAAACAATATTCTGTTCCTTTGTCTTTTTATAAAATAATTCATATCCAAGTTTTGCACATTCATATGCCTGTTTTTCTATAAGCTGATCTACGGTAGAAATATTATGTTCTTTTTCACATGCATCATAAATATTGTCAAAACCTAAAACACTTACATCTTCAGGAACCTTTATTCCGTTTTCTTCAAGACAATCCATGCAGCCCATAGCCATATCATCGTTACAGCAGAACACTGCATTAAAATTATTTTTGCCGTCATGTTCTTTTAGATATTTTGCAAGAGCTTCATATGCGGAATTGTATTCAAATTCTCCATCAATGATTTTTGATTTATCAAGCTGAACGTTGTTTTTTTCGAGTGCACTTTCAAAAAATCTTCTTCTTTCTCTAGATTCATAACTTTCGTCACTTGCCTGAAAGAGAAGAAAATCCTTTCTGCCATGTTCATTTATAACGTGAGTAACAAGAGTTTCTATTGCTTTAGATGGATCAACATGAATCGAAGGAATCCCGTCTAAATTAAAACCGAGAGAAACCTTTGTCATCGGTGGAAAATTTTCAATTTCTTTTTTAAACTCTGCAAAGTTTTTGTAATTAGAAAGAGCTGCTGAACATATGATAAGGACATCAATATTTCCAGGATTAATAAGGCGGCTTAAAGAATTATAATGGAAGTCATATTTTGATAAAGCATTTCCGCGAAGAAGAGGAAATATAATCTGATTACAATCGTGTTCTTTACAAAACTTTTCTATACCTTCGATTACGTTTGAACCGTAATCAGAATACATATTGTTGATAAGAACACCGATACGGAATTTTCTTCCCATTTTTTCCCTGTATTACAAGCATAACTCTCAATATAATTTTACATCCATTTATCGGTTATCTCAAGTAAAAACGGAGTCAAAAAAGAAAATTAAAATATGCCTAGTTTTCCCATTCCATGATAGGTTCGTCGATAGGCTTTCCACCCGGAACCATTGGAAGAATCATTTCATCAATGTCGACTTTGGCATCGATTACACAAGGCTTACCGAGCGCAAGCGCCTTATCAAAAGCCGCTGCAAATTCTTCGGAATTAGATGCGCGGAATGCGTCAATTCCGTATGCATCAGCAAGCTTAAGCCAGTCCGGACCAAAATCCAGTGTCGTCTGACTGAATCTGTTTCCGTAGAAAAGCTTCTGCCACATGCGTACATTTCCGAGGGTGCCGTTGTTTTCGATAACGATGATGATAGGAAGATTGTAATGAGCAATTGTTGCAAGCTCGTTGCAGTTCATTCTAAAGCTTCCGTCACCTGCAATGTGAACTACACGCGCTTTAGGATTTGCACACTGAATGCCGATTGCAGCTCCTGTTCCAAAGCCCATTGTTCCTAAGCCGCCTGATGTGTTGAACGTTCTTGGTTTTGTAAACGGATAGAACTGTGCAGTCCACATCTGGTGCTGACCAACTTCTGTCGTAATGAAAGTATCTTCACCTGCAGCCTTACTGATGTATTCGCAGATGAATTTTGGATTTATAGAATCTTTTGGCTGTTTAAAATAGCATGACGGAACTTCCTTTAACCATCCGTGTACCATATCAAGCCACTGAGTATGTTTTGCTTTGTTTACATGCGGAATCAAAGCAGAAAGAACCTGCTTTACGTCTCCAACAAGACTTTCGTCTGTCGTCACGTTTTTGTTTATTTCTGCAGGGTCAACATCAATATGAAGAATCTTTGAATTTGCTGCAAACTTAGAAGGATCTCCAAGTACACGGTCACTGAATCTTGCACCGATTGCAATAACAAGATCACTGTTTGTAATTGCAAGGTTCGAAGCCTTTGTTCCGTGCATGCCGACCATCCATGTACACAGAGGGTGAGTTGCAGGGAAAACGTCGCGGCCCATAAGACTTTCCGAAACCGGAATGTCTGCTTTTTCTGCAAGAGTAAGAAGCTCTTTTTCTGCGCCAGAAATTTTTACACCGCCTCCGGCATAAATTACAGGACGTTCAGCTTTATTAATAAGCTCTGCCGCTTCTTTAATCTGAGCATCTGTCGGAACCTTTACAGAAATTGCCCTCTTTAAATTTGCATGATTGCCTGCATTTTTAATTACAGCATCATCAGGATTTTTTAAAGGTTCAAATTCACACAAAGCTGCAGTAACATCTTTTGGAATGTCGATGAGGACAGGACCAGGACGGCCTGACTTTGCAATCACAAATGCTTCGCGGATTGTCTCTGCAAGATTTTCTACGTTCATTACGATTGCATTGTGTTTTGTAATAGGCATTGTAACGCCTGTAATGTCAATTTCCTGGAATGAATCTTTTCCCAAAAGAGGTTTGATTACGTTACATGTAATTGCAACGATAGGAACACTGTCCATGTAAGCGTTTGCAATTCCAGTTACAAGGTTTGTTGCTCCCGGACCTGAAGTTGCCATACATACGCCGACTTTACCGGTTGAACGCGCAAAACCGTCTGCAGCATGACATGCAGCCTGTTCATGAGCTGTAAGAATATGTGTAATTCTGTCTGAATTTTTATAAAGTTCATCATAAATATTTAGGATTGCTCCGCCAGGATAACCGAAAACAGTTTTTACTCCCTGTTCAATAAGACATTCAATAACAATCTGAGCACCTGTGATTTTCATCTTTACCTCATTTCAGGCGGAATTTTATTAAACCCTTTTAATTCGCCTTTGAATTATATTTTGTTCCATATTATAATTTTTATTGAATATGTTCAAGACTTTAAAAATAGTTAATTTTTTTAGTAATTATGTGGGTTTTAGTGATATATGAATTACCTCACACAGACATATCTATATTGAATTTTAGAACGAAATTGGGTATTTTAAATATAATGTTTAATACTATGAAAACGGGCTTTAGAAAATTCAACCTTAAATATTTTTTATGTCTTCTCCTTGCTGTTTTATGCGGAATTTCGGGTTATGCAAATTCCCCGTTTACAGCACACGAAGAAGAAGTTATAGAAGGGATCATGGCTTTCAGGACTTCTCTTTCGGTTATGGAATTTGCCAATGCCCGTGCAAAGGTAGATGAATACCGTAAAAGGGTTTTAAGCGCAGAAGAATGTAAAACTTTAAGCGAACAGGCACAGCTTGTAATCGATACATTCCTTGTAATGGAAACTTACAATTATATCTATGAAGCAGATCCGAACGATTCACGTCTTAAAGACCTGATTCTTCCTCAGATGAGAAAACTCGAGGATTTTATAAAAGTTCATGCTGAATCAGAAATTAATGAATGGCTTTACACTGTTGCAGGGGATGTAATTTCCTGCTGCCTCAGATTTTTACCTAAAGCAGAAGCAATGAAAAAGGGGCTTGTTATTAAAGACTATTATCTAAAAGCACTTTCTATAAAATCTGACTGCTGGTATACGCTTATAAATACAGCCCAGTGGTTTTTCCAGGCGCCTGCAATAGGTGGAGGAAGCAAAGACAAAGCCCGCACTTACTTTGAAAAGGCTTATGCAGCGGCTAAAACACCTTCAGGGAAATATTACACTTCGATAATGCTTTCTCAGTCCCGGTATGCAGACGATAAAAAAGACGAAGCAGATTCCCTTCTTTCAAAAGCGCGCAATATCATTCCGGAAAGTAAATTTGTAAAAAAAATTGCTTCAATAAACCTGATCGGGCATGATTACTTTTATTATGTTACACATCGTGATAACATCGATAAAAAACTGCAGAAATAATTGATTAAAAACAATCCCGGAAAAAATCCGGCAGAATATATTTATGGAGTATACTAAGTTATGGAAGAAAATGAAAAACCGGTAGAGTTAATCGTAAAGTATAAGAAATATTTCGATGAGCTTCTTGCAAATTCCAAAGCACCGGCAAAAATCGATGAAACAAATGTTTATGAAAAAGCAAATCCTGTTCCAAGGAAAATTCTTTTTGACATGCTCAGAGAAAATCATCTTCCTGGAAGCCGCATTGAAAATAAAGAAAACTTTAAGGCATTTTACGAAGCAGTAAAATCCGGAAAAACAGGTTTGATTCTTATGGAACACTATTCAAACCTTGACCTTCCTGCAATAATTTACCGTCTCGAAGAAGAAGGCGAAGACTGGTCAAAGGACCTTGCATCTAGAATTGTTGCAATTGCCGGAATGAAATTAAATGAAGCACATCCTCTTGTACGCGCATGGACAGAAGGCTTTACACGAGTTGTAATTTATCCGAGCCGTTCACTTAACAATGTAGAAAATTCTGACATGTCAGAAGAAGAAAAGAAAGCAGAAGAATTAAAATCAAAAAAAATAAATTTCGCTGCAATGCGTGCAATGGATGCATGTAAAAAACGCGGTGAAGTAATTCTTGTATTCCCTGCAGGTACACGCTACCGTCCTGGAGTTCCGGAAACAAAACGAGGTCTTCGCGAAATAGATTCATATTTAAGACTTTTCGATGTAATGATTTTAGTTTCAAACAACGGAAACTGTCTTCGCATAAATCCTGAAGATACAGAAAACATGATGAAAGATCTTGTATGCAAAGATGAAATCATTTTGACTGCAAGTCCTGTAATTGACTGTAAATCTTTCCGAAACGAAATTCTTGAAAAAATTCCTGCTGATGATCCGGATCCAAAACAGCACACTGTTGACCGCATCATGCAGATTCTCGAAGAGCAGCATGACAAAATTGAAAAAATCCGCAACGTTCACGATTACGAATAATCAATAAAAGGAGTGACTATGAACATTTCCGATGAAATTAAATACGCGGGAGTTAACGACCATAAAATTGATTTATTCGAAGGACAGTTTGAAGTTCCGGCAGGAATGGCATACAATTCGTATGTAATCCTTGACGAAAAAATTGCAGTAATGGATTCTGTTGATGCTTCTTTCGGTGATGAATGGCTTAACAATATTAAATCTGTTCTAAATGGTAGGAAACCTGATTATCTGGTAGTTTCACATATGGAAATGGATCACTCCGCAAATATCCTTTCTTTTATAAATGAATATCCGGAAGCAAAAATTGTAGCTTCTAAAATGGCATTTACAATCATGAAAAACTATTTCAAAAATGATTTTCCGGAAAAACAGATTATTGCATCAGAAACAGCTCCGCTTTGCCTCGGTAAGCATACACTCAATTTTATTGCAGCCCCAAATGTTCACTGGCCGGAAGTAATGATGAGTTATGAAAGCACAGAGAAAATTCTTTTTTCTGCAGATGCTTTCGGAAAATTCGGTGCAAACGATATAGAGGATCCTGAAGGATGGGCTTGCGAAGCCAGAAGATATTATTTTGGAATCGTTGGAAGATTCGGAGCAAATGTTCAGGCAGTTCTTGCAAAATTAAAAGGGAAAGAAGTAAAAACAATCTGCCCTCTTCATGGACCTGTTCTTTCTGAAAATATTGAATATTACGTAAACATTTATGATATCTGGTCTTCTTATGGTGTTGAATCTGAAGGAACGATGATTGCATACACTTCTGTTTACGGGAACACAAAAAAGGTCGTAGAAAAACTTGCAGAAATCCTAAAGGAAAAAGGCTGTAAAAAAGTTGTTGTTGCAGATCTTGCACGGGAAGATATTCACGAATGCATCGAAGATGCCTTCAGATATGGAAAACTTATCCTTGCATCTACAACATATAATACAGAAGTATTCCCTAAAATGAAGGAATTCATTGAAAATCTTACAGAAAGAAATTACCAGAAAAGAAAGATTGCCTTTATCGAAAACGGTTCCTGGGGACCGATGGCAGCAAAAAAAATGGCTTCCCTTTTTGAAAATTCAAAAGACATTACTTTTGCGCAGACTGCAGTTTCGGTTAAAATTTCAATGACAGAAGAAACCCTCTCCCAGCTGAACTCTCTTGCAGACGAAATGCTCTGATTTAATTTGTAAATGACGGTTTTCGGGTTTATAATTAACATTAGATTGTCATATAAAACGGAGACCGCCAATGAATTACGATGTCGCTATTATCGGTTGTGGTGTCACAGGTGCTGCAGTCGCCTATGAACTTTCCAAATACAATCTTAAAACAGTAATCCTCGAAGCAGAAAACGACGTAGCCGCAGGAACAACCAAGGCAAACAGCGGAATACTTCATGCAGGCTATGATCCAAAGCCCGGATCTTTCATGGCAATTTTAAACGTCCTCGGAAATGAATACGCCCGCTCTGTATGTAAAAAGCTTGATGTTCCTGTAAAATGGTGCGGTTCTTTTGTATGCGCATTCGGTAAAGAAGATGACATGACGGTTAAGGAACTCTACGGACGCGGTCTTAGAAACAGAGTTTCTGATATGGAAATTTTAAAAGCTGAACAGATTAAAAAACTCGAACCAAATCTTTCGGACAAAGTAACGAGTGCACTTTATGCAAAAACTGCGGGAGTTGTAAGCCCATGGGAGCTTTGTCTTGCGTTTGCAGAAACAGCCGTCAAAAACGGAACTGAATTAAAAAGAAATTTTAAAGTCAGTTCAATTAAAAAAATACCATGCGAACAGTGTAACAAAGAATATAAAAGCGCATACTCAATCACATCTGACGACGGACAGAGTGTAAACGCAAGCTTTGTAATAAACGCAGCCGGAGTTTACGCAGATGAAATACATTCGCTTGTTTCAAAGCCTGCTTATAAAATTAAACCAAGCCGCGGTCAGTATTATCTTCTTGATCACGAAGCAAACGGAATTGTCAGCCGTGTAATCTTTCAATGTCCTTCCAACGGAACAAAAGGAATTCTTGTAGCACCTACATGTCACGGAAACATCATTGCAGGTCCTGATGCAGTGTCTACAGAAAAAGATGATCTTGCAGTAACTTCTAAAGGACTAGAATACATTGCAGAGCTTGCAAAAAAATCTGTTCCGTCACTGGATTTAAGTTTATCGATAAGAAACTTTGCAGGAGTCAGGGCAAATTCTACAGAGGATGACTTTATAATCGAAGAAGTTCCTGAAAGCAAGGGCTTTATAGATTTTGCAGGAATAAAATCACCGGGTCTTACAGCTTCTTTTGCAATGGGAGATGCAGCCCTCATGCTTTTAGAAAAAGCAGGGCTTCATATCGAACAGAAAAAGAAATTTATTGATTCAAGAAAAAAAATAAGATTTGCAGAATTATCATCAGAAGAAAAAGTTGAACTTATAAAAGACAATTACACTTACGGCCGAATCGTCTGCAGATGTGAATCAATTACAGAAGGAGAAATTCTTGCGGCCCTTAACTCTACGATTGCACCTGTAAGCGTTGACGGAGTTAAAAGAAGATGCAACGCCGGAATGGGAAGATGCCAGGGAGGCTTTTGCAGTCCGCGCGTAATTAAACTTTTAATCGACAGCGGAATTGAACCTGAAAACATCATGCAGGATAAAAACGGTTCTTATATCATAACAGGAGAAATGTGATGAACAGCGTTTATGATTTAGTTGTAATTGGTGCCGGTCCTGCAGGTCTTGCAGCTGCATACGAAGCGTGGAATAAAGGTGTTAAAAAAATTCTTTTAGTTGAACGCTCTTCTGAAACCGGCGGAATTTTAAATCAGTGCATACACAACGGTTTTGGTCTTCATCACTTTAAAGAAGAGCTTACAGGCCCTGAATACGCTGCGCGTTTTGCTTCAATGTTAAAGTCTACCGGAGTTGAAGTTGCACTTGAATCGATGGTTTTAGATTTTAAAGAATGCGAAGACGGGTTTAAAACTGTTCACCTTGTAAATCCAAAAGACGGATTTTGTGAAATAAAAACAAAGGCTGTAATTCTTGCAATGGGCTGCCGTGAGCGAAGCCGCGGAGCTATAGGAATTCCCGGAACAAGGCCTGCAGGTATTTTTACCGCAGGAACTGCACAGCGCCTCATAAACTGCGAAGGCTATATGGTCGGAAAGAGAGTTGTAATTCTTGGAAGCGGTGACATCGGGCTTATCATGGCGCGGCGCCTTACACTTTCTGGTGCAAAGGTTTTAGCATGCGTTGAACTTATGCCATACTCCGGCGGACTTGCAAGAAACATCGCGCAGTGCCTTAACGATTTTAACATTCCGCTTTATCTTTCTCACACGATTACAGACATTATCGGAAAAGAGCGTGTAGAAAAAGTAATAGTTTCAAAAGTAGATGAAAAACGAAAGCCGGTTGCAGGCTCTGAAATAGAATTTGAATGTGATACAGTTCTTTTGAGCGTAGGACTTCTTCCAGAAAACGAGCTTTCAAAAAATGCAGGAATTAAAATTGACAGAAGAACTAAAGGTCCTTTTGTTTTTGAAAACAGGGAAACATTAACTCCCGGAGTTTTTGCATGCGGAAACGTTGTTCATGTTCACGATCTGGTTGATTATGTTACAAAAGAAAGTGAAACTGCAGGGAAAGGCGCTGCTCAATATATTTTATCACAGCAAAACAGCGGTGCTTTATTTAACTTAAATGATGCAGTTGAAGTTTTAACAGACGAAAACATTTCTTATACTGTTCCGCAGTACATACATAAAAACACAGAAGAAAAAGTCGTTTCAATTTTCTTTAGAGTTCGGAGCGTTTACAAAACCGATACCGTAATAGCAGTTTACAAAACAGACGGCAAAACAAAAACAAAGATTGCTTCGTTTAAACGTGAGCACATGGCGCCAGGAGAAATGGAACAGATAAATATTGCCGTTTCACAGTTTGCAGACACACAGAGTGATTTTAAAATTCTTGTTGCAATTGAAAAACCGGAGGAAGCAGAATGAAAGAATTAATCTGTATATGCTGTCCAAAAGGATGTCACTTAAAGGTTGACGAAAAAAATGATTACAAAGTTACAGGGAACAGCTGCCCGCGCGGAGAAGAATACGGTAAAAACGAAATTACAGATCCCAAGCGCACCGTAACCCACACAGTAAGAGTAAACAGTCACACTCACCCGCGTCTTTCGTGCAAGACAGACAGAACGGTTTCTAAAAGCCTGATGTTTGATATAATAAAAGAGCTTGATAAAATAACAGTAAATCCGCCTGTAAACATAAAACAGGTTTTAATAAAAAACGTCTGCAACAGCGGAGCAGATATCATTGCGACACAGGAGCTTGTCTAAAAAATTACCTCCATGTAATTTTTTAGACTGCAGTTTTTAATTAAAAACTGCAGTTTCGCACTTCCCTGTGCGACCGTTGACACGGAGGTCTAAGGAGAAATTATGAAATATATTATGGCATTCGATGCGGGAACAACTTCAAACCGCTGCATCATCTTTAACAAAAAGGGCGAAATATGCTCTGTAGCTCAGAGAGAGTTTAAACAGATTTATCCAAAACCGGGCTGGGTTGAACACGACGCAAACGAAATCTGGGCAACACAGCTTGGAGTTGCAACATCTGCCATGGCAAAACTCGGAATATCTGCAAAAGACATTGCCGCAATCGGAATTACAGACCAGAGGGAAACTACAATCGTCTGGGACAAGGTTACAGGTGAACCTGTTTACAATGCCATCGTATGGCAGTGCCGCCGCACTTCTGCATACTGCGATAAATTAAAGGCAAAAAAACTTGAAAAAAAGATACGCGATAAAACAGGGCTTATAATCGACGCATATTTTTCTGCGACAAAATTAAAATGGATTTTAGACAATGTAAAAGGCGTAAGGGAAAGAGCCGAAAAAGGTGATCTTCTTTTTGGAACAGTAGAAACATGGCTTATATGGAAGCTTACAAACGGCAAGGTTCATGTAACAGATTATTCAAACGCATCAAGAACAATGATGTTTAACATAAACACATTAAAATGGGACGATGATATTTTAAAGGAGCTTAACATTCCAAAATGCATGCTACCGGAACCAAAACCTTCCAGCTGTGTTTACGGTGAAACAGACAAAAGTCTTTTTGGATCTCCTATAAAAATTGCAGGAGCCGGCGGTGACCAGCAGTGCGCACTTTTCGGACAGACATGCTTTAACAAGGGCGAAGCAAAAAACACTTACGGAACCGGATGCTTTATGCTCATGAATACCGGAACAAAACCAGTGTTTTCTAAAAACGGTCTTCTTACAACAATCGCATGGGGCTTAAACGGAAAAGTAAATTACGCACTCGAAGGAAGCGTTTACATTGCTGGTGCTTCCATACAGTGGCTGCGTGATGAAATGCACATCATCGATTCTGCAGACGAAGCAGATTACATGGCAGAAAAAGTTCCTGATACAAACGGCTGTTATGTAGTTCCTGCATTTACAGGACTTGCTGCTCCTTACTGGGATCAGTACGCACGCGGAACAGTAGTAGGACTTACACGAGGTGTAAATAAATATCACTTTGTCCGTGCAACACTTGAGTCGATTGCTTATTCAACTTATGACCTTGCTTCTCAGATGGAAAAAGATCTTGGAAGTAAAATCAAATCACTTAAAGTTGACGGAGGTGCAAGCCGTTCAAATATTTTAATGCAGATTCAGTCTGATCTTCTTGATAAAGATTTATACAAACCAATCTGTGTAGAAACAACAGCAATGGGAGCAGCATACTTTGCAGGACTTGCAGTCGGTTACTGGAAGAATACAGATGAAATAAAAAAGAACTGGAAGGTAGAAAAAATCTATAAAAGCACGATAACAGACGAAGACAGACAAAAGCGAATCAAAGGCTGGCATAAAGCAGTTAAACGCGCGCTCGACTGGGAAAAAGATTAACGATGCGAAAAGATTTAATACGAAAGCAGCTCAGGTTTTTCGGCACCGTTCAGGGTGTAGGCTTTCGCTATACTGCAAACTCAATTGCACAGAGCCTTGGAATTACAGGCTTTGTGTATAACGATTTTGACGGAAGCGTTTTAATGGAAGCCCAGGGAACAAAAGCAGAAATAGAAAATCTAATCTCACGGCTCAACGACGGAATGTTCATTTCGATTGACCGAATAGAAAAAAATGATTTACCAGTTGATACATCAGAACGAAGCTTTAGAATAAAGGGCTGGTAAGGGATGGTTGAAGATTTTTTTAAGGGGAACAGGATCTACGACCGGGTCATATGACATAGTTTCTTTATTCTGCTAATAGCTTATAAAAATAAATATGAAAGAAAATACAATTACTGAATATCCTTTATTTACAATTACACACTCTTCTTATGATTATTTGTATGATACACTTTCATAACCCTCCCGGAATAGTTTTATCAGAGAGCTGTATGCATCATTTATCTTCGTATAATAATTTGCATAATAATACGTCTTATTCCGTATTTTTTTAATTACATATGTTGATGTTCCATCGGCTGCTGGCAAAAGAGAACTGTCTATCATTACAACATTTTCAGGCCTTCTTCTAAGTATTTTTACAGCTTTAGGATTTTGAATCATAATCAGTCTTTTAAATCCATCCTGTTCCCAGATATTAAAATATAGTTCATCACGTACATTATACAATGCACGGACTGCAAGTAAACCGTTATCTACATTAACAAGAATCATCACTGAGCAGTAGTCGGATTCTGCAATCAACTCATTCAACTGCTGTTCTACTTCATTAAAGAATTTACTGTCGATATAAAAAGGTTCAAACCCCATAGCATTATTTTTCTGTAGCTCGCAATAAAAAGTATTCTATATATCCTTAAATGAAACCTGCATTTTACGTTCTGTTTTGCAGCTGTTGAACATCAGACAGTATGAAACAAAACTAAACAAAAGAAATATAATTGTGATTATTCTATTCCTGTTTTTCATAAGCATTTCTATAATCCTTTAAGAGTAAATATATATACCCACGTTGATTATAAGCACTCGGATACAGAGGTGTTTTAGAAAGGACATAGTTTATATCTTCAAGCGCTTCATCAAGTTCATTTAACTCCATTCTAACTGCAGCTCGATCCATATATGCAACACCGTCCATTGGGTTAGCTTTAAGTACTTGATCAAGAATTTCTTTTGATTCCTGAAATTTTTTCTCATAATACAATTTTTCAGCATATTTTTTTGAAATATTCTGTGAAAAAACAAAACTGCTTAATACTAATAACAAAAAAGTTAAAAACACCCTTTTTATCATAATTCAACCTGCGCTATATGTTTTAAATTAAGTTTGTTTCTATTTTTTAAACTGTACGCAGTTTTAGAATTCGGGTGGAAGAACAAGAATTTTATCATCACAAATTTCAGTTTCCAGCTGGTCTTCTGTTAATGGCAAATGATATAATTTCATATCCTTTGACTCTAAATTATATCTCATGCTAAAGCCATATTCATTTTTTTCACTTCCAGTAATAATTTCATTTTCAGCAAATATTGAAGCAAGATGATATATGTTTTGATTATTATCCTTTACCGTAATAAACAGCCTCAAATAATTTTCATCATCTGACGAATCAATGAAAAAATCATACTTGCGGCCATCTATTTCAAATATCAAGTTTTTTTCATTATAATTTGCTTTATTAATGAGTATTCCATTAATTTGCGTTTCAGATATTTCATTCTTCTTGCATGAGAAAAACAACACTGAACTAATTATAAGGAGTTTCACCATCAATCGAGATACTTTCATTTGGTTTCCAATCATCTTTTGTTCCTTCATTATCATATTTCACATCCACTAATTTACTTTCAAATTTTATATCATCATTATTAGATTTTTTTATTTTAGAAGTGACAGTTTTTAAAAAATTAAATACACCATTTCCCAATCTTTCCAGGTTCATTCCTTGTTTTGATTTGAAATAATTTTCTCTATCAATGTCATAACTATCTAAAAGTCCAAATTCCCCATAACGATTATAATAGGCAAAATTTGAAATTAAATGAAATTGTGGATGACTATAACTAACATTTGCTGCAGCAAGTATTGCATTTCCATCCGGTCTTCGTGCAAACTCTCATTTCTGCTCCTTAAACTGTTTCCACCTTTTTGTGACTTAATCCTACATATTACTATTTGTAGTATTTAAATTCTAATCATTCCACAACAAAAGATTTTTCAAAATTAACTATCCTTGCCTTAACATTTCCATCAGGAAAAATGTCCAATTCAACCGTTATTCCATTATCCATAGAAATTACTTTCTTTACAGCAGGAAATTCATTAGAAGTCTGATTTTTACAAACAAATGTTGTTTCTGAATATTTATCAGCTGTTAACCAATGCTGAATTAAGCCCTCTGAATTACTATAACTTTCTGAAAAATCTTTATTTGAATTGGAAAGAGTATAACTATTTGGTGTTATTTGATTCATATTTATATCAAATAACAGGTTATCATTGCACAAATAAACAAAATACTCATTATTATCTTTATAGATTGCCTCATCAGATCTATTTTTTTTATATCTTAAAGGAAGATATGACTCAATCTCCTTCGTATCTAACAACTCAACTAACTCTGGAAAATTTTGAAAACTTACATCAGTCGCCATTCTTAAATTACAATCATAGGTAAAAAACATTTTAACTGTTTCTTTACTTTTGTTCTGATAAGCCGAAAAATTTGTTGTCGAAATAAAGTAACCTGAAAGTAAAATTTTATCATTTTTAATAATAGAAAAATAATAATTATAATCATCACGAGGAGTCAGAGTCCAGATTTTTTTTTGAAATTTTTCTGCCTCGCTCTTTGATTTGAAATAAAATATTTTTCTTACATTATCAAATTCCTGAAAGTTACTAAAAGGGATAACTATGCCTTTCTTACAGACACTAGACGATAAATCACTTACCTGATTATTATTGAATAATTCCGATTCAAGATTTTCATTGTATTCCCAAAGAATAATTTGTGGTTTTGAAAAATTACAACCTGAAATAAGGAATACAAACACAAGAGTTAATATTAACATAAAATTTCTAGTCATTGCATATGCATACAAATTGTTATATGCTGGAACAGATGCAGTTTTCTGTTGAATTCCTGCTGAATTGAACATCGAAATCCAGCTTTTCGCGTGAGAAACGTGTTTTTTCTTAGTGCAAACTCTCATTTCTTCTCCTTAAACGGCTTTCTACAGTTACAAAAAGGGCTTTTTACCCTTTTTCTTATATAGTAAACAAATCAATTTTAGCGTAATCAGATATACAGCATTTTAATATACTCAGAAAATGATTGAGCCCAACTTGTTGAATATTTAAAACGGATTTGATATAGACTTAATGGATTATCTTGCATCTGTTTTTTTACATTTCCCAATTCAAGAATCTTTCTATCATTAACAATCTGATGCATTTTATCGTACATTAAAATTAGAATCATTTTATCAATAATATCAAGCTGAACGTTATATTTTTCAGGTGATTTATTAAGTATTTTCTTCATGGTAAATAATATTTTTAATGAATCAATATTAGGTAATTCCAATCTTCCTGATATAATTTCTTCCTCTTTGAAGACTACTTCTGAAAAAGAAAACAAATATCCGTATCGTTTAATTGTGCTTCTGTCAGTCGGATAAAATATTTGTGTTTTCTTAATTCCAGGATTATCACAATCACTTATTGTGGTAGCAAGCTTATAGTTTGCATATGCCAGATAATAATCATCACCCCTTTTTAGGAATTCACCATTCCTTGTATAAAAATACTCTCCTGTTGAACTTATAACCTTAAAAAAGCCTTTTTCTGATTCTATATAGAAAGATGTATCATTTGGTGAAAGAATATAACCTTCCTCACCTTTTTTGTTAGAAAAGTCAATCTCGTGCGTTTCAAGATTCATGCCCTTATAACCATAGGAACCGGCATTTAATAAATCATCTACCAGGGAATTATAAAAGTCATTTGCAAAAAAACTTAAATTGTTAAAAATCAAAACACTGAGTGACATCAGCAGTATTTTCCTTCGACAAAAAAACATATTATTTCCTCTTTGTATTAATATATAACATTACTTTCTTCGTGCAAACTCTCATTTCTGCTCCTTAAAATGCTTTTTACGGTCACAAAAAAGGCTTTTTTTACCCTTTTTGTGACTTAATCCAGCATATTACTATTGATGGGAAAAGGGAAATTCCCTATACAATGTGAAGTTGCATAGGGAATTTTCTTTAATAAAACACTCTGTATGAATTTTCCCCATCAGTTAAAGTATCATACTCTAAATTATAATTTATTTTATAAAAAACTCGTATTTTTTTTCTATCTGAATCATAAACGTAAATCTCTGTATAAAGATTTGGATAATTTTTATTATTTTTACATAAATAATTCATAAAATATTTTACGCCATTTATTTCAAATACCGTATGCATAGTTTCACCTAGAAAAACATCTGCTTTTTTATGAAATAATTCACGCATCAAAACTTTTTCTATCTCTATATGAAAAGCTTTATTAAAATCTATTTCAGTATATTCACTTTCTAACAGATTTTCGATTAATTCATTAGAAAATTCATTTACGTTATCATCATCACGTAACATTTGTTCAAATTGTTTACTGTTTTCTCTACTTCTTGTTCCACAACTTTCAATAGCTATTTTAATTTTTGTCTCAATATCTCTCTTTTTTTCATAAGAGAGATATGTTGATTTACAAGAGCATACAAGATAAAAAATTAATGTAAATAAAAAAAATACTTTAGTTTTCATTATACCCTCCAACATGTCCCCATACAACAAAATCAATATTTCCATCGTTATTTATATCAAGAAAAGTCTTAAAGATCGGACCTTCCTTTCCTGTGCCAGAATCTATATTTGAAGCTACATAAATCTGAATTTTATATTCCTTTTTCTTCGTTGTAACTGTAACCGTCCCTGAATTACGCTCCGTTACAGTAGAGTGCTTTGCTCCAATCGTATCATCATCTTTTGCTAATCGCTTAATTTCTGCATTAGCTTGTTGAACTTTTTCAATATCATTACCAATATATTCATACTTATACTTGCAGCATATGCATACAAATTGTTATATACTGGAACAGATGCAGTTTTCTGTTGAGTTCCTGCTGAATTTAACATCGAAATCCAGCTTTTTTCGTGAGAAACGTGTTTTTTCTTATTGCAAACTCTCATTTCTTCTCCTTAAACTTTTTCCACCTTTTTGTGATTTAATCCTACATATTACTATTGATGGGAAGAAAAAATTCCCAAATCAGTTTTTTATAGAAATCGTCTTACAGTTTTTCAACTATCGGCTTTACTATTTCGTAAAGAATTATGTTTTTTCTTTGAAATTATTTTTAAACTTTCAAATGTTACAAAAGAAGTCAATATAATTGTTGGAATTTGCATAATAACATATAAAAGATACCAATCGTTTTTTATATATCTAAAGTCTACATCAAAATATCCATTACATGCAAAAAACACTAGGAATCTTAATATATACCCTAGTACAACAAACACTAACAATTTCATAAAATAATCATAGTTACCAGTAACAGTTTTAAAATTAACCAGTGTTAAAATAATTGAAATTAACGCAGGAAAAATAAAACCTCGGAATTCCACATATAAATAAAAGTTAGGCAAAAAAACTATTCCCACACAATAACATAGAATTATAATTACCGATTGTAAAATAGATTTACTTCTCATCGCTAGTCCTCAATACATTAATTTCCTTTAACTTCAATATCCGCATTAATTACTATATCGCCAACCAAGTCTCCACAATTCTGTCCTTTATCCCCAGCTCTTAAAGAATATGTTTTTTGATAAAGTTTATCCCCTTGTTCAATTAATTTTTTATCATCCTCTGGTGTAGTAGATATTCGTAACCCACGGTCATACTGGTCATCACGATTTCGTTTCTTATTTTCCCTAATATAATCATCAAGTGTTTGATATTTTGCCTTTTCATTATTTCTATCAATATTTTTTTTATCTTTAAACTCGTCTTTTGAATTCGCCCGATGGCCCGTTTCAGGATTATAAGTTACATTTACAGGGTTATTTCCATCTTTTGAAAAATAAGTCCAACCGTCTTTATCATTACCAATAAGAACAGCATTGTGCCCAAAACCTTTTGCGCCATAAGAACGATTTAAAACAATTACATCCCTACCATTTTTCGCGTGAGAAACGTGTTTTTTCTTCGTGCAAACTCTCATTTCTGCTCCTAAAACTTTTTACCCTTTTTGTGACTTAATCCAGCATATTACTATTGATGGGAAGAAAAGATAAACTCAAATTTATATTTTAGAAAGTAAATATCATCTTTCCTGCCATTAATAAAAGACCTTTACTGTTTTCATTATTGTTCGCTCTTGTTCCGAATCATAAAACGGCTTTTTAACTAATTCATAACTCAAATCATAATTTATTTTATAATAAACCATCTTTTCGTCTCCTTTCTGTAAAATCAAAAAGTTCATAATCGAAGGATCATTTTTATATTTATAATCATTCAGCATACAGTACCATAATTTGTCTTTCATTTTATAATAACATACATACGTTGGAAGCAAATTAGTATATTCTTCTTTATAAATATCTCTATATGCAACTCTAAAAACAGCTGTACTGTAGAAATCATCGTATGAAGCTTTTATATATTCCTTTCCCAATAAATAGTTCTCAATTTTTTTTGAATATTTATTACTTTTCGGGTCTCTGGCATTAAAACGTTCAACTTCTGTGGAACTGTAAAGCAATTCAACAAAACTAAACAAAAGAAATATAATTGTGATTATCCGGTTTCTATTTTTCATGTTGCCTCACTTCTCCTGTTTTTGTATTTTATTCAGAATATATTTTAAATAAATCCATAAGCTGTATATAATTCCTGTCAATTTCACCATAATGATTTGCATAATAATATTTTCTTCTATTTATCATCTTTATAACATACTGTGAAGTACCATCTGAAACAATGAGGTTACTTGCTGTAATTATCAAAGCTTTTCCAGGACGTGATTTTAAAATATTTTTAGCATAACTTTGATCTACCTGACAGTATTTTTGATTTCCGTGACTACTCCATGAGTGAAAAAAAATTTGATTTTTAGAATTATATAAAACAGATATTGTATATCTCCCATGATTTACTGAACTTTGAACTAATATAGAATAATAATCAGAATCCTTTATTATTTCATTTAGTTGCTTTTCAACGTTGTCAAAAAATTCTTCATTTATATAAAAGGGATTAAAATCCATCATATTTTGTTTTTCCGAAACGTGATAATAATAATCCTGTATATCCTTAAATGAAACCTGCATTTTACGTTCTGTTTTGCAGCTGTTGAACATCAGACAGTATGCGATAAAACCAAATAAAAGAAATATAATTGTGATTATCCGGTTTCTATTTTTCATTTTGCCTCACTTATTCTGTTTTTGTATTTTATTAAACAGATACAATGCAAATCTGTCATAGACAGCATTACGTTTGATTAGTTTGCCGCTTATTTTAATTCTTCACCACAGTTCAAACAATTATTTTTTAAGAAATAATGGAATCCTTTATAGTGCCTTGAAAGACAATTATAAAAATCAATTAATTTTACATGACATCTAGAACAATTAAAATTTTGAATAACTATGAAATAGATTATTATCAGAAATATATCAAACAAGAATAGTCCAATTCTTGAAAAATCAGTCAGCAAAATAGCAACATTACCAATAAATAGTAGCAATGGTGCAAGATAAAGCGTCAAATGAAATTTTGTTCTTAATTTCATTACATTTCTCCTCAACTTTTTTCCTTACCATTAATTAAACCATCTCAAGTCTAAACCGTCAAATAAAAATCATTGTTTTTTTAACTTTTTTTATTTTTTGTAAGAATTTATTAAAAAAAAGAATATCTATATACAGGGGCTTGTAAAGCACCTGAGTCCGGTGTAGGCCGGGACTGATCATTAAGTATGGAGAAGAATATGGATATTTCAACTGTTCCTCAGAGAGAATACAAAGACAGGCTTTTTAAGGCGATTTTCGGCCGCAATAACGAGCAAAGCAAAAAATGGCGTCTTGAACTTTACAACGCATTAAACGGAAGCAGCTACACAGACCCCGATGCCCTCGAAGTAAACACAATCGAAAACGTAATCTACCTTACGATGAGGAATGACGTTTCATTTCTGGTTGACTCACAGATGACGCTTTATGAACAGCAGTCAACTTATAACCCCAACCTTCCGCTCCGCGGGCTCATGTATTTTTCACAGCTTTATCAGATGCACTTAAGCCGTCTTGGTAAAACGCTTCACCGAAGCACCCTCGTAAAGATTCCAAATCCAAAGTTCATTGTCTTTTACAACGGGGAACGCGAAACTCCAGACAGGCTCGATCTAAAGCTTTCCGATGCCTTTGAAATCCCTGACAAAACAGGAAACTTTGAATGGACTGCAGAGCTTATAAACATAAATCCTGACCACAACATATCACTTCAAAAAAACTGCGAACCGTTATATAATTACATTCAGTACGTATCGCGCATTTCCGAGAACAAGAAAAAGGGAATGAGCGCGGTGGCTGCCGTTGACGAAGCCATGAACTGG
>JAFZKN010000011.1 GCA_017553635.1 Treponema sp.
ATTGTTCCGTTTGCATTAAATCCAAAATATCAGATTCCTTTTACCAAGGATGATGTAGTTGAATTAAAGAAAAAACACGGCTTTGATCTTGATAAAAAAACTCTTTTAATGGTCGGCGGTGGAGACGGAATCCCGGGTGCAATAGAAATCATAAACAAGTGTATTTCTAAAAAAGCAAAGTTCAGTGTGGCAGTAATCTGCGGACACGATAAAGCAAAGCAGAAATATCTTGAAGGAATTAAAGCATTAAATCCAAAGCTTGATTTACACGTTTTTGGTTTTGTAAATTTTCTTGATGAACTTGTAAAGTTGAGTGACTGTGTGGTTATGAAGGCAGGCCCTGCAACTTTAATTGAAGTCCTTACATGCAAAAAGCCTGTTATCATCTGCCGATACATTCACAATCAGGAAAAGGGTAACATGCTCTTTGCTGTTAACAACAAAGTAGGTTTTTTTATTCAGAAGCCTGCCGCAATTTACGAAAAGGTTGAAGAGCTTTTATATGACGAGCACTTTGACGAAAAGATGGAAAAAACTTTTGCCGCTTTAAAAATCAACACAGATACAGATAAAACGGCACGAATTCTTCTTGAAAAAAATTCTTCTCTTTAATTACAGACAGTCTTATAGACTTTCAAAAGCGTAAAAGTGTTTTACGACACGTGTTTCAAATGCTTTTTTAATAAGTTCATCAGGATTTATTTTATTGTAAATCTCCTGTGCTTCTTCGAGAGTTGCCTTTAATACAGGATGTCTCGGACTAAATAAAACGCAGCAGTCTTCGTAAGGAAGTATTGAAGTATCATAAGTTCCGATAAACTCTGCTGTATCGATAATCTCTTCTTTATCAAGCCCTACAAGAGGTCTTAAAAGCGGAAGCTCTGCACAGCTTTCTGTTACCTGCATGTTTTCAAGAGTCTGGCTTGCAACCTGGCCAAGACTTTCTCCAGTTATAAGACACTGTGCTCCGATGTGTTTTGCAACCATATTGGCTGCCTTCATCATGCACATTCTTAATGCAAGCGTTGACCAGCTTTCTGGAGCCTTTTCTTTTATGAGCATCTGAACATCTGTAAAAGAAACGATATTTAACGCTGTCTGCATTCCGTATGTAGAAAGAATTTTTGCAAGGTCTTCAACTTTTTTCTGAGCTTCATCAGATGTGTAAGGATAAGAATGAAAGTAAATGCATTCGATTCTCATTCCGCGGCGGAGCATTCTGTATCCTGCAACAGGGCTGTCTAAGCCCCCGGATAAAAGTAAAAGTCCTTTACCGCTCATTCCGACAGGAAGACCGCGGCAGCCTGTTTTAGAATCTGTATAGACAAAGCATTTTTCACGCACTTCTACCCAGATTGTAACATCAGGATTATGTAAATCTACATCAAGAATTTTATTATCATATAGACCAGATGCTGCCTTTCTCATTATTTCGTATGAATCAAGCTCAAAGGATTTATCACTTCTTCTTGCATCAATTTTAAAGGTTTTGGCACCGTTTTCTTTTGCGGCTTTTCCAAGATCGGTTACCATATCTGTAATTGATTCAATATTCTTTTCACAGATAAAAGTTTTAGCCCAGCCTGTAATTCCTATAAGATGGCTTAAGCAGAATTCTACCTGAGGACAGTTTTCTTCTTCGACTTCGACATACATTCTTCCGGCTCTTAAAATTATATCCACCGGAATGTGTTTTAAAAACTCGCGGACATTGCGTACGAGTTTACTTTCGAAAGCATTTTTGTTTGAACCTTTAAGGACAAGTTCACCAAGTTTTGCAAGATATGTGATTTTCATAGTGAGTGAATTATATTAAAAATATTCAGTTTTTACAAATATAATTGAACATTACTCAAAAGCCCTTATTATGTGCATAGAAACAGCGGCCTTTCCGGGTAAAATTCAACCTTGAAATACTATCAAATATGGGTTAATCTAAAAGGTATGTATAAAATAAACCAGTTGTTACATCTTCGTTCAAAACAACCATATACTCTTGGAAAAAATATTCCGCAGATGCTTAAAAACGCTGTAGAACAGTGCCCCGACACGATTTTACAGGCTTCTAAAAACGAAATAGGCACCTACGAAAAACACAGTTATAAATTAGTTTACCGTCACGTCCTCGACCTTGCATGCGCCCTTAAAGAATTTGGAGTTAAAAGGGGAGATCTGGTCGGTCTTATTTCTGATAACCGCCGTGAATGGATGGTAACTGACCTTGCTCTTTTAAGTCTCGGCGCTGCAGATGTTCCGCGCGGCTGTGATTCTATGGGAACAGAAATCCGTTTTATTTTAAATTTTACAGGATGCCGTCTTTGTTTTTTTGAAAACGACAGACAGCTTAATAAAGTTTTAGAAAACATGGATGAAGTTCCAGAACTTACTGACGCAATTCTTTTTGATTCTCCTGATGAACTTACTATGGAGAGGGCTGCTTTACTTGGAGTTCGTGTTCATAAGTTTATTGAATTGGAAGATATGGGAAAAAAATCTTCTCAGGAGCAGAGAGATGCAATTGAAGCAGAAATAGAAAAGACAGAAGGCTCTGACTTAGCAACGATTATTTTTACATCAGGTACAACCGGAACTCCAAAGGGCGTAATGCTTACTCATGATAATTACATGGCTCAGTGTGAAGTAATAAAAGATGTTTTTACAACAGCAAAAGAAGGCGACATGTGGCTTTCTGTTTTACCTGTCTGGCATGTAATGGAGCGCGTTTACGATTATTTTATCATTGCCCTTAAAAACGGAATTGCATACTCAAAGCCCGCAATAGAAATCATGCTTGAAGACATGAAGGCAATTAAACCGCAGTGGATTGTTGGCGTTCCGAGATTGTGGGATGCGTTTACACAAAGCTGTTACCGCGAGCAGAGAAGAAAGAACGGTTTTTCTTCGATGATGTTTAACATAGGAATGACTATAGGAAAAACTTTCTGCTGGGCAAGTGACAGATTTTTAGGTCTTATCTGCCGCTTTTCTGTTAAGCAGCAGATTTTAGACAGAGTTTACGGATTTTTACCTTATCTTATTTTATCTCCGTTTGCGGGTTTAAGCTATCTTATTTCGATAAGACAGTTAAGAAATAAACTCGGCGGAAAGATTAAAGGATGTATCTGCGGTGGAGGAAGTCTCCAGCCTGGAACAGACCACTTTTTCAGGGCGATGAGGGTTCCGCTTCTTGACTGTTATGGGATGACAGAAACAGCTCCGATTCTTTCTGTTCGAAGTCCTAAAAAAGTTATGTCAGGCTGTGTAGGAAAAGTTTATCCTTCTGCAGAAGTAAAAATTGTTCCGCATAAAGACGGAGTTCCTCTTTCAAACACGCCTTTAGCTCCAGGAAAAAAAGGTCTTGTTTTTGCACGCGGAAGGCAGGTAATGAAAGGCTATTACAGAAGGCCGGACCTTACAAAACAGATTATCGATAACGAAGGCTGGATTAACACAGGCGACATCGGAATGCTTTCGCGTAATAATGAGCTTGCAATTACAGGCCGTGCAAAGGATACTATCGTACTTATGGGTGGAGAAAATATTGAACCTCAGGTAATTGAAAATGCAATATGCAGAAGTAAGTATGTAGAAAGCTGTGTAGCTGTAGGTCAGGATAAAAAATACATCGGTGCTTTAATCGTTCCGCGTAAAGCAAATATTTTACAGTACGCAAATGACAATAATATTTTCTATGATTCTTATGACTCGCTGATTGAATCAAGTGAAATTGAAAACCTTATCAGAAATGAAATCGATAATTATATATGTGAGAAAAACGGATTCAGGACCTGTGAAAGAATTGGACGTTTTATGCTTCTTGCAAACAGCTTCGAAATCGGAAAGGAAATAAACGCAAAACAGATTGTCATGCGTCACAAAATAGAAAAAATATATGCAAAGGAAATAAAAGCGGTATTCGCTCCAAGATCAAATTCTTTAACTTAATTCAATAAAAATACCGATAATATAACAGTGAAAAAGGTCTTTTTTTTCTTATTAAGTATTTCATTAATCCTCAATTATTCTTTCGCTCAGAGAAAACTTTCTGATATTCCGATTGATCCTGCAAGCCCAGAGGCACTTTTACTTACGGATGATGTTCCAGAAATCTTTGATGGAATCTGGGAAGGAAACGACCGTTATATAATGTTCCAGGAAAAATCAGAACTGAAGGATATTGTCAAGGAAGAAGTCGAACTTAAAGAAGATAACTACATCTGGATTTATCTTAAGATGTTCTACGGCTGGTATGTAGACCGGAGTGCAGAAAAATACACCAAAAAGAATTCACCAGAAAAATATGACAGTAATGATGTTGTATTCCGTGACATTCAGAATATAAAAATTCAATTTAAAAAATTACTTGATATTGATGAATGTAATGCATATGAAATAATTATAACTTATCCGAAACAGAAAGAGAAAACTGTAATTCCTGTTGCTGTTATAGATGGAGAACTTTATCTTGATTTTGCAATCCGTGCAGATTATAAAACTTATTCACCGGAAGGAAAGTCTTCGCCTTTAATCGGTTCATGGAGTTCTGTTGCACATGTATCTGGAATAAAGGTCAGTAAACCTATTACAGATACAAATCTTCATTCACTTTTTATAACAGACAGCAGAATCTATTCAATCCGGTATTGGAAAACAGACATGGATTTTAATCCTGCCATGGCATTCTTTTCTGACGGTGATAATAAATTTGAAGTTCCTAAACATATTTCTTCTGCAGGAAATGTCTATACATGTGTTACTGGACGAAGTGTTACAATCAGAAATGTTGAACTTAAAAAGAACCTTAATATAAATGATTTTAAAATTGACTCTCAGAAAATGGTTCTTGCAACAGGAACTCCATATCTTAAACGGATAAGTGAACACTGCAGTTTTAATGACATGATGAACATAGTTGCAGTTTCAAATGCAAGAAAAGCTCCGGAACAGGATCCTCCTTTTCCGCCTTTCAAGCTTGACTGGGAACCGGAAGATATAAAATCTCTTGAAATTCAGCGTAAAATTCTTGAAGCAGTTCATAGACGCCATAAAGAGTTCTGCGAAAAATATCCTTTTAAGCTCAGAATGTACTGAAAATCCTTTATTTCTGTAAAGCCTTTTTTCTGCATATATAGAATAAAATCTCATTTTCTGATATAATTTGTTAAATTCTGCTCGATATATGAGCCTTAACAACAAGAGGTTTTATTTTGTATAAAAATGTTGATCCAAAAACAGATTTCCCGAAACAGGAAGAAGAAATTTTAAAATTCTGGGAAAAAAATGACACTTTTAAAAAATCTTTAAGCCAGAGAGAAGGTGCAGAAGATTTTATTTTTTATGACGGACCTCCTTTTGCAACAGGACTTCCACACTTTGGACATTTCATTCCATCAACAATTAAAGATATAATTCCGCGTTATCAGACAATGAAAGGTAAGCGTGTAGAACGCCGCTTCGGATGGGACTGTCACGGTCTTCCGGTTGAAAACCTTATCGAAAAGGAACTCGGACTTAACTCAAAACACGAAATCGAAAATTACGGAATCGATAAATTTAACGAAGCATGTCAGGCTTCTGTTCTTAAATATACTTCTGAATGGCGTAAAACAATTACCAGAATGGGTCGCTGGGTAGACTTTGATAACGATTATAAAACAATGAACCCTGAGTTTATGGAATCCATCTGGTGGGTTGCAAAATCTTTGTGGGACAAGGGACTTATTTACGAAGGAAAATATATTCTTCCATACTGTCCGCGCTGTTCAACAGTTCTTTCTACTCATGAGCTTGCGCAGGGTTATAAAGACGTTCAGGATCAGACAGTAACAGTACGCTTTAAAATTACAAAAGCTCCTGACGGTGTTAAAGATCCGGACATGACAAATGGAAAAACATATTTCCTTGCATGGACAACAACACCATGGACACTTCCTTCAAACCTCGGACTCTGTATGGGACCGGAAGTTGACTATGTAAAGATCCTCGATAAAGAAAGCGGTGACTTCTATATTTTTGCAGAAGCGCGCTTGAGTGCATATTATAAAAACGAAGCAGACTACGAAATCATTTACCGCCATAAAGGAAAAGATTTTATCGGAGCAGAATACGAACCTCTTTTCCCTTACTTTGCACAGTTAAAGGATCCAAAAGTTTGCGAAGAAATGTCAGGACAGAAATGTGAAAAAGGCGCTTTCAGAATGTTCAATGCTGAATACGTTTCTACAGAAGACGGTACCGGTATCGTACATATCGCTCCTGCATTCGGTGAAGAAGATAATAAAGTATTCCGCGGAAGTGGTGTTCCCAATGTAGAACCGATTGACGCAGAATGTAAGTTTACAAAAGAAGTTTCTGATTATCAGGGAATGTTTGTAAAGGACGCAGATAAAGACATCATGAAACGCCTTAAGGACGAAGGAAAACTTGTTAAAAGAGATTCAATCGTTCACTCATATCCGCACTGCTGGAGATGCGGTTCTCCACTTATTTATCGCGGAATCGGTTCATGGTTTGTAAAAGTTGCAGATTATCACGATGTTCTTTTAAGGGCAAACAGCCAGATTACATGGCAGCCTTCTCACATTAAAGAAGGACGTTTTGGAAAATGGCTTGCAGGTGCACGCGACTGGGCAGTAAGCCGAAACCGTTACTGGGGTAACCCGATTCCAATCTGGAGATGTGATGACCCTGACTGTAAACACACTCTCTGTGTAGGAAGCCGTGATGAGCTTAAAGCTTTAAGCGGAACATATCCAGAAGACCTTCACAAACAGTTTGTAGATAAAATTACATTTACATGTCCTAAATGTAAAAAGGGTACAATGCGCCGAATTCCAGAAGTTTTTGACTGCTGGTTTGAATCTGGTTCCATGCCTTATGCTCAGCAGCATTATCCTTTTGAAAATAAAGAATATTTCGAAAAGAACTTTCCTGCAGATTTTATCTCGGAAGGTCTTGACCAGACACGCGGATGGTTCTACACACTTACAGTTTTAGCATCGCAGCTTTTTGACAAGCCTGCATTTAAAAACTGTATCGTAAACGGAATCGTACTTGCAAGTGACGGACGCAAAATGTCAAAGTCACTCAGAAACTATACAGACCCTGTAGAAGCAATCAACAAATTTGGTGCAGATGCAATCAGACTTTTCTTAATGCACTCTGCAGTTGTTAAAGCAGATGAAATCCGCTATTCAGATGAAGGCGTACGCGATGTTTTAAAATCAATCATCATTCCTCTGTGGAACTCTTATTCATTCTTTGTAACATATGCAAACATCGATAAGATTACATGCACAGGACACGAATTTGATTCTAAGCTTCCATCCAATCCACTTGACCGCTGGCTTCTTTCTGTAACACAGACTCTCGTTAAGAAAGTAACAGAAGCAATGGGACAGTATGACCTTTCAGGTGCAATTGACCCGATTGTAGATTTTATCGATCAGCTTAACAACTGGTACATCAGACGTTCAAGAAGACGTTTCTGGAAGAGTGAAAACGATTCTGACAAAAAAGAAGCATATGAAGCTCTTTATATTTCATTAAAGACATTTGCAAAAGTTGCAGCTCCATTTGTTCCGTTCATTACAGAAGAAATCTGGCAGAACCTTAAAACAGATGAAGATAAAGAATCTGTTCACCTTGAAGATTATCCTGTTTATAACGAAAAATTCCATGATGAAAAGCTTGAGTTTAAGATGGCAACAGTTCAGAAGGCAATTTCAATGGGACGTTCTTTGAGAAACCAGTTCAACTTAAAGAACAGACAGCCTCTTGCAAGCGTTGCTCTTGTAACCAGAAAGGCAGAAGAAAAAACTGTACTTCAGGAAATGCTTGATTCAATTAAAGAAGAACTTAACGTTAAAAACGTTATTTTCCACGAACGCGAAGATGAGCTTGTTGAATACAAAGCAAAAGCTAACTTTAAAGTTTTGGGAAAAGAATTAGGCTCTCTCATGAAAGAAGCTGCCGG
Organism: Treponema sp.; assembly: GCA_017553635.1. Classification (GTDB taxonomy): domain Bacteria; phylum Spirochaetota; class Spirochaetia; order Treponematales; family Treponemataceae; genus Treponema_D. The sequence continues at coordinate 7,976 of JAFZKN010000011.1, forward strand.
ACAGATTGCTTCTCTTGCAAACAATGCAATTCAGTCAATTCTTGACGGTTCTAAATTTACAATCGAAGTAGGCGGCAAATCATTTGACCTTACAGAAGATAAAATCATCGTAGACAGAATCGAAAAAGAAGACGTTAAAGTTATTAACGAAGGTACACTTACTGTCGGACTTGATACAAAGATTACTGATGAACTTAAAAAAGAAGGTTATGTAAGGGATCTTGTACGCGGAATTCAGGCATTAAGAAAAGACAGTGGCTTTGAAGTAACTGACCGCATTAAACTTACTGTTGGCGGCGATGCAGAACTCGAAGCTGCTTACACAATGTTTGAAGACTTTATCAAAAATGAAACACTTGCTGTAAGTGCAGCTTTTGATGCAGGCGTTAAAGGAACTGACGTAGAAGCAGACGATAAAAAGTGGAGTATCAAAATTGAAAAGAACTAGAAAGAGTTTATTTTGTAATTCATCATTAATTCTGGCAGGCTTACTTGCTTCAGTTATAACTGTAACTGCATGTAAGTCAGCACCTGTAAGTACATTAAATCCTGTTAAGGCTTTTGATGTACTTGATGATGATGCAGCTTTATACATAAGTATTCCGGCTAAAGAAAATGCTGAATTACTTGAAAAGTTTATTGCAGGCTTTAAACTTGGCGTTTCTGAATCTGATGCAAAAATGATTGTATCTAAACTCGACAGAGTTTATGCTTCATTCGGATCAAAGTCAAATAAAAGAAGAATCTGTGTTTCTGCAGAAGCAAATATTCCAGGAGCCGTAACAGGCGTTTTAAAACGCAACGGATATGAAGAAGCAACTGCAGAATTTGAGTCTGTTCATGGACCAAAAACTTTCTACAAATACTATTCTTCAGAAAGCATTCAGATGGCTTTTCCTTCTGCTAAAAACGTTCTTATTTCTAAAGATGTAGTTCCGCTTATTAAAAATTATGCATTTGAAGAAATGGTTGCAAACGGAGCAGTTAAATCTGAAGAACCTTACAGACAGGACTGGTACGAATCTGATTTATATAAATGGCTTACTTTTGATACAGGTAAAATTCATTTTTACATAGTCCGTCCACAGTCATTCCTTTCAAATCTTTTAGGTTCAGCAGTTTCTACAAAAACCTTTAAGCTTAACTATGCAAAAGGTGAGTTTGAAAAACTTCCAAATTCAAAATACGGTCTTACACTTGAACTTAATTTTATGGAATCACGATATATCAAACCTGCAATTTCACTTCTTTCACTTGCACTGGGACTTACAGATTCAGAAATTGAACTTATAAGTCCTGACACTGTAAAGTTAAGTGGCGTTCATATAAGCTCAAAACAACTTATCGATATGTTTGGAATTTAACTGGAGGAATAAAATGGCTGATGATAAAATTATCTTAAAGGCAGAGGATCTTGACGGATATTTAACTGAACAGGATATTAACGAACTTGAAAAGCTTGAAAAGATGTACGATCAGGCTATGACAAATTTTTCACCTCTTAACATCGAAAATACGATTTCTGCATATGACAAAATCGGAAAAGAAATGCAGAACATCTGTTCGCAGCATCCTGCAATCAAAGTATTTTCTTTTGTTACAGAAGAGGGTGCTCATGCCGAAGCAAGCCGTGTAATTGCTAAGCTTCGTGACGTAAATACAAATCATGAAGAATTCCTTTATTATACTCAGCGTGCTTATGAAATGCTTTTTAGAATGGCATTTACAGACCAGCACTCTGACAAAAAGAGCCACATCATCGTTCAGACTCCGGTAACAAATCCATGCCAGATGTACGGCGTTCATAAAATTCCAGACATCGATTACAAAATCGAAAACTCTGTTATGTGCGTAATGCTCCGCGGTGCTCTTCTTCCAAGCATGATTATGTCAAAGGAAATCGAAGAGTATTCATCACACAAATATAAAACACCATTTGCTCTTTTTAAGATTTCAAGAAACGATCAGAAAAAAGAAGCAGACATGGAATATGTTCTTGACCTTAAAAAATCATTCTTTAACCTAGAAGAACTCGACGGAAAGGATTTGATTTTTGCTGACCCGATGAACGCAACAGGCGGTTCACTTGTAACTGTTGTTAAATACCTTCAGGCACAGGGAGTCCATCCAAAATCAATTAAATTCTTTAACGTAATTTCTGCATTAAAGGGAAGCCTTAGAGTTACACGTGCACTTGAAAACTGTACATGCTATACACTCTGGCTTGACCCTGTAATGAATAAATCTGCTTACATTCTTCCAGGCCTTGGAGATGCCGGTGACAGACTTAACGGCTGCGACACAAAAGACAGACCAAGAAACATCATGCAGCTTATTGCAGACTACGGAAGCAACGTTGCAGGTCTTTACAGAAACCAGCTTTTCGAAATCGAAAAAGTTGTTTTGGGTTAAGACTTTTAAGCTTTAACCTGATATTTTAAGGCAACAGGGCGAATATTGATGATAAAAAAAATTGCCGTCATTCTGACAGTTTTACTGCTTTTCTCATGCAAGTCAAATACGATTTTCGTACCTGGAGAAGAGCAGGTAAAAACCGTAAATCTTTATTCAGAATACTATAATCTTGCAGAAGAATACGTAAAGCTTGAAAATTATTCTAAGGCAATCGATCTTTATAAAATGGCAATGAATGATAAATCCATTCATAATGTAGCATATTATAAACTTGGAAAATGCTATGCTCTTAAAAAAGATTATGATGAGGCAGAAAAAATATTCAGAAATATTTTAAAATATGATCCTGATAATGTTGCAATAAAATCTTCTCTTGCATATTTAACTGCAATGAAAGGCGATTCTAAAAAAGCTGGAAATATTTATAAAAATCTCGTAATTGAAAATCCTGATAACGCTGAACTTCTCATAAACTATATAAGTGTTTTAATTATACAGAAAGACTACGAGACTGCTAAAATAAATCTTGAGTATCTTGAGAAAAAATTTCCAAACACAGAACAGCTTCCTAAATTAAAGGAAAGTCTTGAGCAGGAACTTAATAAAGAATAGTAATCAGAAATTATTCTTTTGAAGCCATGTATTTTCTGTATTTTTCAGGGTTAACTCTAAATGCAATAATCGGACTTTCAATATCGCTCTTTGCATGAATTAATGCCTGTTCTGCTTCTGAAATAATTCTCTGTCCTGAAACAAATCTTAATGATCTTGAAGCAATTCCGATTATAGGTCTTAGGGAAGCTTTGTGTTTTACAAGAATTGAAGCAAGCTCGGTGTAAATTGATTCACAGCTTTCCATGGCCTTATCGATGTCTGCATTTGTAAAGATAACCGCAATTCCATCGCTTTTGTATTCAAAAAGCATGTCTCTATAGTGGAATATATCAAGAATTTTTTTACATATATCAACTCCACAAGGACTATCCATTTCTAACCCTGGAATTGAAATAAGTACAAGAGAGATATCAGTCTGATTTCCTGCTGCTCTTGCAAGTTCACTTTCGAGCCTTGTAACAAGATGTTTTTCAAAACAGAAGCCGGTTATTGAACTGAACATTTCTTCATGATCCGTTGGATTTAAAGAATCAATTGATTTTTCCTCTGCCGGTTCATTTTCTGGTTCTTCTGCTTCTGAAGATGTTTCTTTAGAGAAGGCAGGTTCACTGGCTTCTTCAAGTGTATTTTCAGAAACAGTATTTTCTACAGGTTCTTCCTGAATTTCCTGTTCTTCATTTTCTGCTTCTTCTGTATATTCTGTTTCAGGTACAGAATCTTCTTCAAATAATTCTGTATCTTCGTTTAATTCTGTTTCATCTGCAAATTCAATTTTGTCTTCCATTTCTTCTTTGCTTTTTCGGGCTTTTTTATCTTTTGGTTCACTTGAGATTATTGAGAGAACAACAAGTATGAATGCGCTTATTAAAGTAAGTGTAATTATTGCAATGAATGTAATTTTCAGCCTTGAAAAAACGAGTGTAAGAGGCAGGTCGTAGATTTCTGCAGTAATATTAAGATTTATTGTATTTGATTCAATGATTGTATTTGAGTATGTTGTAAAAATTCCACGCTTGCTTGAATTTGATTTTGCAGGATATACAAAACAGTCCTGTCCGAAAAACTTGACCGTAAGAGATTTGTAACTGTATGGGTTACTCTCGATTTCCTTTACAAAAACCTGAAGAAATTCTTCGGTAGGTTCCTTATAATATTCTATAGTATTTTCGCACCGGATAATAAGGTTATCAAATTTAGTTTTTGCGGCTGTTTTACCGTTTTTATAGTCATTATAGATAACGGCACCTGTTCCAGCTAAAGTTCCTATAAAAAGGATAATGAGTGTCACGATGATTGAATTTAAAAACTTTGTTTTCATAATAATTAAGTATACTCCAGAATTTTAGTCAATGCAAGTTTTAGACTCTCAACGAAAGTCTGGTTTTTATATGTATTTTTGAGGTTTGCAATAAGCGGTAAGAGGGAAAGCGCAAGATTGTTCAGATCTTTTGGTGATTTATAATTAATATCCTGCAAAGTTTCTGAGTCTTTTTTTATGGCCTCAGTCAGCTTTGTAAAATTAAAACATGGAGTTGAATATACAAATTCCCGCTTTTCTTTTTTCTTAAGATAGATTGAATAAATCATCTTATCATATGTAAAGCAGTAATTATTGCTGTTTATCCATTCAATAAACGACTCTCTGTATGAGTTGAGAACTTCTGTTTTAATCTGTGTTGTGTTAAAGCTCTCGAGTTCTGATTTTTTTACGGGTGTTCTGTAAATGAGGTTTGTAAACTGGCTTTCTGCACTTGTTTTTTTTGTTTCGTTAATCCTGTAAAGTGAGTCAAGGTAAGTTCCTCTTGTGTACGGCTTATTGAATATATAACTGAAATCGGCTCCGAAAAGTTCAACTGTCTCAAAACCGCACTTAGATGCAAAGTCTACGGCGGCAATCGTAACTGTTCCGGCACCGCTTTTAAGATGCAGAAAGCTTTCGTTATCAAGACCGTTTAATTCTGCATAATCACAGAACGGATGGCCTGATTTTGTAAATATGATTTTATCAGTAAAGGTTTTGATATAGTTTACAGCATTGTTATTTGCCTGAAGGTCAAAAACATAAATACATCCGCAGTCTTTCTGCCCGATAAAATGTTTGTGACTTATATTCTGGCCGTCAATGGAAACAACTGCATCACATTTAAGTTTGTATTTCTTTATTGTGCTGAATGCTGTATCAGTAGCAATTAAAAAATACTCATTTCTTTTTTCTTTTATAATATCGATTGTTTTGTCGAGAGAAGGTCCGGCGGCAATAACTGCTGCTTTTTTTGTGTTGTCAATTACAAATTTTTCAACTTTAAGATTTGAAAGAACTTTAAGGTTTTTAATGATGTTTTTCTGCCATATAAGACCAAAGTGAGATTGAACAGAAATGTCTTTTGAACATTGAGAAAGTGCAGAATTTACAGTTTCTGTGATATAATCAGCAGAATCTGTATTAAAGTCATGCCATGCGCGGTTAAAGAAAAGATTTAATCCGCCATAAAACTGTGGCAGATAATTTTTTATGATTGTTTCGAAAAGCCTGTTTTGAGAAATTATAAGGACACTTTTATTTTTTAAGAGATTTTTTACACACTCAATTTCTGAAAGGAATTTTATATCTTCTTCCGATTTTTCAACTGCAACTACAAAATTTTCAGGATTTCTTTTTAAAAACTGTTCAATATGATAACCGCCGCCTAAACCTGCAATAATTGTAAACCTGCAGTCTTTTGCAGAATCGAGAGCAAAACTTTCTGCTTCTTTTACCGGTGCATACTTCGAATGCATTGCTTTATCATTTATAAAAACGGGAATCCTGTAATTGTCTTTTGAAAAAATTATTTCTTTATAAATCAGATTCATCCTTTTTCCTGTCTCAAAATAAATGATTCTATATCTTGCAGCTTACTGTTTAATTTATCGGTAAATTCTTTTTTTAACTCATCATTCTGATGTCTTTTTATTGAAATGCTGTCTGCCGGGAAATATATTCTTATAAATTCTTCATTATTTAATAAGTCGCGGTAAATACTGAACACTTTATTTTTATCAGACTGAATCATATTCCTGTTTATAAAATAATCTGATTTCTTTAATTTGACATTTTTCAGTTCATTTATATTAATGTCCTGAATTTCATTTAATGTGTAATTAAAATTATAATCATTATAAACCCGGAATACACGGCTTTTAAACTTTTTTGAATTATCTATAAACCAGTTTCTGTATATTTTAAGAGAGTCTGATTCGCGTCCCTGTGAAAATATACGTGAGTCCTTTGTCTTTAATCTGTAATCTTTTGCTTCTGCTGATATTTCAAGTTCATTTGGCTGAATATGTACAAAGCCTCTGTTTGATTCTAAGTCGAGGCCGGCCATGTAGACATTTTTATCTGTTATAGACAGTGCAAACTCAAGTGCAGTTCCGCTTATAGTCCCATTTCTTACAGCTTCTGTATATTTTATATTCATGGAATCAAAAATAGTTTTATCAAATCCATCTGTGTATGCGAGGGGAAGAATTCTTTTATCAAAAAGCTTTCTGGGGATATTTGCTTCTGAAGTTACTGCAAGAGTCAAATCTTTATTTATAAGGCAGTTTAAATGTTTTTTTGCCCAGAAACCACCGTCAGTTGAAATGCATAAATCCGGAACGATCCCATTTTTAAGAAGCGGTTTAATTGCACTTGAACAGGCGATGATAAAGTAATATTCATTTATTTCCTTTATTGTTTTAATACAGTTTTTTAAGCTTGGGCCTGAAGCACAGATCAGAACCGGAACATCAGTTTTTTCAATCAGAACTGTATTTTTCAGGCTTGTAAAAAAATTGATTTGATTTTTAATCCAGCGTTTGGCAAAAAACTGTCTTGTTGCAAGAATGCTCTGGCAGTCCCTTAAAAGCTGTTTTATTACAGCCCATACCTTTCTGTCTTTATCAGAAAAAGCTTTTGCACTTGATGGCCAGCTTATAAAAAAAGAATTTAATAGACCATCTTCACCAAGATAATTAAAAAGTTCGTTTTTTAGTTTTGAATCATCTTCATAATAAAACTCCCTGTCAAAATCATAAAGACTGTCTATTTCCTTTAGAAATCTTACAGCAATGATTTTTGATTTCGGAAAGAGTTTTTCAAAATCTTTTTTACAATAGGATAGGGCAGGTTCTATTATTATTATGTTTTCAGGGATAAAATCAAATTTGAGGGTACTGACAAAACGAAAGCTTTCTTTTTGAGGATCATATGCGGAATGAAGATATATTCCGTCATAAGTACAGGTAAGTTTACCGTTTTTTGCGTTTAAGTATTCTACTGGCATTTTTTAATTTTCCCCTCCAAAATTAAAAAATCAATTCATAAAACTTATCAGTTCCTGTATATCTTTTGTAGTACCGGAATTAGAAAGTACTGGAAATACAGACGGTTTACACAAAAGATCTGTAAGTAAAAGATTTATATGTGATTGAAGAAGCATTTCATCAAGATCAGGTCTGTTAATAAGTACAATCTTAATGATTCCAGGATCACAGAATATCGTTACATCAGGGTCCTGAAAAGCATGACTTATCAGACTGTAAAGTTCATCATAAACACAATCTAAAACAGAGTTATAGATATTCTTTTCCGGAACCTGTACGCTTTTAATTGATTCCTCTACAGATTCAGAAATAGAAAGAGTGAACATTGCAGCTTCTTTATTCTTACCAAGATTAAAGTCATTTTTTGTAAAAAGCTTCTGATTATGAATATTTTTTACCCTCAATGTGTCAAGACAGCCTGTTGTAAGGTTAAATTTTCTTTCATGCATCGAAAATACCATAAGTATTGCATTATCGCCTTCATAAGTTGTCTTTATAAAACTGATTTTCGTAATTTCGTTCTTAATGTCAAAAGAAAAAAACTGCAGGAAATTATAGAAGTCCTGATCATTCTTTGTATAATTGAATATATCTTTATCGTCTTTTAATGTTCCGTCCCAAAAATCCTTTGATGAAACGGAACCTGCAATTGTCTGTGAATCAATTCCAAATGCGTGGGAAATTACATACATTCCGTGAACGAGAGTAAAAAGTCCGCAGTGGTCAAAATCATAGTTTTTTGCCCAGTCTTCGAAAGATGCAAATGTTTTTAATGTAGAATTCTGCGCTCTAGCTAACAATCCAGTGCCGGATTTTTTAGAAGCTTTTGAACTTTTTTTCCCGGAACTGGATTTAGATATATGAGAAAGTAATCCCATTATGAAAGTCCAAGTTCCTGGAAAAGTTTTTTGTAAGTTACAAAGTGTTCAGACTGCGCAAATTCTGAAATCTTATCTTCAGGAAGATTTTCAAGGAGCTGATCCATGTAAGAAAGAACCGATTTAATTTCTGACTTAAGGTCTCCAGGAATTTCGTCATTTGAAACAGCCTGTGAAACAGGATTTGATGTTTCAGCTTCTTCGATTACCGGCTCAGTAGCTGGAGCATCTTCAGTTTCATCGTTCAAATCTTCCATCGCAGGTTCTTCTACAGCAGTTTCTTCGATAACAGGTTCTTCAACTGTATCTTCTACTTCCGGTTCAACTTCGAAATTTTCATCAAGTGAAGGAGAAGGTAAGTCTAAGTCTGCAAGTTCGTCATCAACACTGACTGTATTATTCGAATCTTCAGAAATATAATCAATCTTTTCAGAAGTTAACGTGCTGTCAACTGAATCATCTTTAAATATTTCATCAATCGGATCAGAACTAAATTCTTCAGAAGAAGAGCCTTCGCTGCTTTCTTCAACGATTGTCGGATCTGATGGTTCATCAATTTTTGGAATCTCAATTTCTTCAGGTAAATCTTCGCTGATTTCTGGAGCAGGCTCTTCGATAGTAAGTTCATCATCATCGTTATCATCAAAGATTGAACTGTCTTCAAATGCACTCTCATCAATTGTAGAAGTAAACTGTCCTTCTGACTGGGTTACAGGTTCTTCTGTAATTTCCGGAGAAATTGTTTCAGATGTTTCATCTGTAAATTCTGCATTGTTAAGAATGTTATCAAGTTCATCACCTGAAAGGGCAATTGTATCGTCTTCATCATCGTCAGCAAAGAAGCCTGTGTTTTCTTCTTCTGCTGCAGGTGCTATGTTAAGATCTGGTCCATGAGCTTTAATCTGAGCAAAATCAGTTTTAAGATTTTTAATTTCATCTTTTAGTGAAGCAAGTTCACCAACAATCTGCTGGAGAATTTCTGCACCTTTCTGTGAGATTTCTGCATCCTGCTGGACAACTGTTTCTGTTTCAGGTGTGTAATCTGTTTCACTGTTATCTGATTCAACGTTTCCAGAAATTACATCACTTAAAGAAACCGATGTATCATCATCGTCATCAGCAACAACCTTCATATCATAATCAACTACATCAACTTTTGGTTCGTTGATAGCATCTTCCGGTCCTGTAATTCCTTCGTCTTCATCACCAACACCAAAGTCAGAAATGTCAATTGATTCTGTGTTAAGATCTTCACCAGTACTTCTGTCAGAAGATTCTGCAGTTGCTTCTGATTCTGAACTTTCTGTATTTGCGTCTTCTGTTTCAAATGAATCAGCAGATTCATCAAAAGAAAGTTTTATATCAAGAGGATCTTCTTCTACAATTTCTTCTGTTTTCTTTTCTGGAGTAGAGAAGTCACTGTCTCCAAGGAAGTCACCGATATCAACTGATGAATCACCTGAATCTCCAAGATCAAATTCTGAAGATACATCAATTTCTTCAGTTGAATCAGATGAACTGTCATCAGAAAGGAAGCTGTCAAGATCAACTTCACCATCTTCAATGTCATCGAGACTTATCTCTTCTGATGCAGATTCTTCAATAACCGGTTCACCGGCAGCAGGTTCATCTGATACTGTTTCTTCCAATACAGTCTCTTCCAGCACAGGTTCTTCTGCAGCTGTTTCTTCGATGACCGGTTCTTCAACAGAGGTTTCTTCTGTTGTGTCATCATCAATCGAAATATCATCTAAGTTTAAATCACTTGTAATGTCATCAAGATTAAAGTCATCTTCTGCAAGTGTATCTTCTGTCTCTGCAGGAGTTTCTTCGGAAGAAGCCTGGTTTTCTCCAAAGTCCACGTCTGCAAAAGGGTCTTCAAGAGTTTCTTCTGTAATTCCGTCAACAGAAATGTCGAAATCATCTGATGAAACTTCCTGCGGAATATCCTGTTCTGTTTCAAAAATATCACTGTCAAGGGAATCTGTTTCAGTTATATCCGAACCGATATCAAAATCACCCTGTGTTTCTGAGTTGTCGAGAGGTATGTCCTTTGGTGGTTTTTTGACCCAAACGCCATAATTATCAAGTTCACTTGTATCGTTTGAATTACTCATTTATCAATCCCCTTTGTAATGAAATTATTCTTATATAAGTATCGGCAAATTTGTCCAAAAACTATACATAAAATTTATTCCATATTTGTTATATTATAGCATATATTTTCATTTAAGAAAATAAAAAAAAATCCGATAATTTATACATAATGAAAAACTTAAAATACATATTGTCAGTGCTGGCCGGTACACTTGTATACGTGCTTATCTGTATTACCTGTGGTAGGAACGGAATTTGGGCTTCGAACCAGCTTTTAGAACAAAAAAGACTTATCAGTGCCAATACTCAGAATATTCAGAATATAAATGAACAGCTTATCCTCGAAAAGACTGCAATTCAGAATGATGAAGATGTAATTGCAGCTTATGCCAGAAAGCTCGGTTATGTAAAAGAGGGTGAAAAAATCGTAAAAGTTAAAGGTCTTGCTCCGGTTCAGACAATGATGTATGACACAGGTTCTGTATTAAAAAGCAGGGAAGTTCTCTATGTGTCTGAATCTGTCTGTAAGGCAGCAGGAATTACAGCTGGACTTCTTGTGTTTGTCCTTATGCTTTTATACGATATTTCTTATGGTCATTTTTCTTTTAAGAAAAAAGAATTTGAAACAGTAGCAGGAATTCCTGTTTATGATGTACCTCAAGTCTGATCCGGAAAGCATTGCCGGGTGTGTTAAAAGTTTAAAAAGCGGAAACATAATTATAATTCCCACTGATACAGTCTATGGTTTTTCCGGAATCGCAGATGAAAAATTCAACACGGATTCTAAAATTAGAAAAATCAAGGGAAGAAACGAAACAAAACCATTCATTCAATTGATTGCAGATCCTTCTGATATTAAAAAATATACTTCTGATGTAATTGATGAAAAAATTTTAAATCTGTGGCCCGGGCCTCTGACTATAATCGTAAAAGACAAAGATAAAGATTCTACAACTGCATACAGATGTCCTGATGATAATTGGCTGCGGGAAGTTATAAGAAAGACCGGTAGCCCGATTTTTTCAACAAGTGCAAACAGAAGCGGGACACCATTGCTTGAAAAAATTTCTGAAATCGAAAATGAATTTTCAAATGAAGTTGATGTCATCGTAAATGACGGAGACAGAACCGGTTCTAAAGCTTCGACAATCATTTCTATTGAAAACGGAAATGTAAAAGTTTTGCGACAGGGTGAACTTAAATTAAATTAGTTTATTTTTGTCCAGCTTACCTGGGTTCTGTTTTCACCAACATTTCCTTTATCATCCATTGTCAGTGAATTTTTAAAACCCGATAAAGTTGAATTTCCAGTTAAGAAGAAAGACCATTCAATAGGCATTGCTTTATCAGCGAATGCAAGAACTTTCTGTCTCGGAATATCAGGATAGAATGATGCATTAAAATTTCCAGCCTGTTTTATTTTTAAAATTTTGTGATCTCTTTCTGTATTTTCAACTTGAACCGTGATATTCATTGAAGCACCGTTTTCAAAAATTACAAAACCTCTTCCGCTTCTCATGAGAATAATTTTTGTGATTCCTTTTTCTCCGGACCATGTTCCGCTTACACCTTCAACTGTCATAGAAACTTCATTGATAGGTTCACGGGGTTTTCTTGTACCAAACTGACTCTGTGCTTGAGCAAGTTCAATTCCCAGTGCACTGGAAATAACTTCTGAAATCGTAATTCGTGCATCAGAAAGAATGTTGTAATATGAGTCAAATGATTTTTCTACAGAAGTAATTTTATTGTTCTGAAGATTTTTCAAATAATATGAACATAGATAAGATTCATCTTCAAGTTTATCAATTTTTGCAAACATAACGAGAATCTGAGGATTGTTTTTAAAATCATCTGATTTAGGAACAAGATCAAAAATGCTTTCTTTTGTGAGTGATGAAATCTGAGAATCTGTAAGGCTGTTGAAATTTTCCTTAAGAGCACTGTTTCTGACATCAACAAACTTTACTTCAGAAATTGAACGGATTTGAGCAGAGAAAACATCCTGAGTAATGTTAACCTGATTGTCTTGTGTAAATGGAGCTAAAATTCCGTAAAAATAAACTTCAAATTTATCCTGGCAAAAGCAGTTGTGTGCTGCAAATAAAGTGAGAAAAATAAAAATCTTTATTTTCTTTGCCATATTCATTCTAAGTTTATCTCCGTAATATAAACAAAAGAAAGCAGTTTTGTGTTACGAAATAAGAGAATTCTTAAAATCTCTCTGCATGCTTCTGTCAAGGTCTTTTTCCTTGATTGAAGCACGTTTATCAAACATTTTCTTACCTTTGCAAAGGCCAAGATTTACTTTAACCCTGCCGTTTTTCAGGTAAAAATCAAGAGGAATAAGGGTAATGCCTTTTTCCTCGACTTTTCTTTTAAGTCTTTTTATTTCATCCTGATGAAGAAGCAGTTTTTTGGGCCGGTCCGGATTATGATTAAAAACAGAAGAATAAGAATATTCACTGATGTGAAATCCCTTTAAAAAGACTTCATTATTAATAATTTCGGCAAAAGAGTCTAAAAATGAAATGTTTCCTGCCTTTACTGACTTGACTTCCGTCCCCTCAAGGACTATTCCGCATTCGATTGAGTCTTCTATAGAGTAATTAAATCTGGCTTTTCTGTTTTCTGCGATTTTTTTACTTTCTGTCATATCATCATATTATAAACCAAACATGGACTACTCTCAAGCGCAAACCAGCCAAATATTGAAAACTCATTTTTTATGTGCTATATTGAATTATGCAGAAATTGATCAGTAAAGATTTATATAGAATTTCATTTACGCTTAAAAAAGAGTTTCACAGAAAGGTCTTTTCCTTTGTCTTTCACTTTATAGCAATATTCCTTATTATCAATGCGATTCTTACATTTGTAATTTTCCCGGTAAAAGAAAACTCAGACTCTATGGGGCCGGTCATCGTGCGTAATTCTCTTGTTTTTGTTTCGCCTTTAAATCTTCCTGTAAACCGCGGTGATGTTTATCTTATTGATAAACAGAATCCTGCTGATACGATATTCAAAAAAGCTTGTGATGCTGCTTTAAGGTTCTTTACTTTTCAAAAAAGAGGTCTAGGTCGCGATACAGAGCAGTTAAGTTCAAGAATGTGTTTAAGACGGGTAGTTGGACTTCCTGGTGATACGATTTACATGAAAGATTTTGTAATCTATGTAAAAAGTGCCGGTGAAAAATATTTTCTGACAGAATTTGAACTTACAGATAAACGTTATGATATCGATGTAAACAGACTCCCTCAGGGATGGGATGACTCACTTGGTTTAAAAGGTTCATTTACTCCTATTACTCTGGGAACAACACAGTATTTTGTAATTGCAGATAATCGTTTTTCCAGTCTTGACAGCAGACTCTGGGGTGTCCTTACAAAAAAAGATTTGCAGGCAAAAGCTCTGATGCTTTACTATCCTGTTAAAAAGGCAAAGATTTTTAAATGACAGATGGAATATCTTTATATATTCACATTCCATTCTGCAAGTCAAAATGCATTTACTGTGATTTTTTCAGTAAGGCAGACTGCATGCCTTTACTTGATGAATATGTAAAAGCACTGAAAAAAGAAATCTTATTCTATTCAAAAAAAATAAAAAGAACTGTAAACACAATTTACATCGGTGGTGGAACACCAAGCCTTTTAAATACAGAACAGCTTTCAAAAATCATTTCTGAATTGCAAAAAGATTTTCATTTTAATAAAGACAATTTTGAATTTACAATTGAACTTAATCCCGATGACGTAACAGAAAAGCTGGTGTCATTTCTTGAGTCTTCTCCTGTAACAAGAATATCACTTGGAATACAATCTTTAAAAGATGACACGCTTAAACTTATAAAAAGAAGGGCATCAAGAGAAGTCTGTCTTAATGCCCTTGCAATCATTCATAAAAATTTTACAAAACGATTTTCTGTTGATTTGATTTCAGGGCTTCCTGGAGAAGATATAAAAGATCTTTATAATTCAATTGATGGAGTTATAAAATTTAATCCGGAACATATTTCGTGTTATTCTCTTTGTGTAGAAGAAAATACTGAGCTTTATAAATGCATTGAAAATGAAAAAATAAAATTTGATTTTGATTTAAATGATAAGCTCTGGATTGAATGTGTTGATTATCTTAAGAAAAAAGGTTATTACCAGTACGAGGTTTCAAATTTTTCAAAAGATAAAAAATCACAGAGCATTCACAACCTGTGCTACTGGCATTTAAATGATTATCTTGGATTTGGTTGCGGTGCAACTGGAACAATATTCTGTCACGAAAAAAATTCAATAAGATATACAAATAAAACGGATATAAAAAAATACGTAAGTTTTTGGAATTCTTATAACGGAAGTGATGAAATTTTTTCTGAAATTTTTCCTGTTGATGTAGAAATCCTGGACAGGGAAACTCAGGAATTTGAATTTTTTATGATGAACTTTCGTTTGAGGGAGGGGGTGTCTAAAAAGGAATTTGAAGAAAGGTTTTCAAAAAAAATGGAAGATGTGCCTGTGATGAAAAACGGTATATTTAACAGCTGGCAGAAAAAAAATCTTAGTGAAGTAATTCACAGTGACGGGGATGATTTTTACAGACTTACAGAAAAGGGAATCTTTTTTCTTAATTCGTTCCTTGAAAATTTCGCCTGAAATATGGATAAAAAAAAGCGCCTAATGACTTCGGAGGAACGCCATTAAACGCTTTGATTTTTTTAAAATTTTCCGCGGAACGAATCATCAACATACATATAATAACATAATAATTCTAAAAAGTCTAATGTTTACGTTGATTTTTTTAACAAATTTTGCGGATTTTGGGCTTTTTCAGGCTAATAATGGCATCTTATTGCAAAAAATAGAATAAAATGCTTGCTTTTTATGAGAAATAGTGTCAAAATTAAGGTGAGGGGAAAATTTAAATATGATAGAATTGAATAGACTCAATGGAGCCGTATTCTACATCAATCCACACTTAATTGAATCAATGGAGTGTCGGCCAGATCTGACTTTGACCATGATGTCAGGAAATACAATTGTAGTTAAAAATTCTCCTCAGGAAGTAATTGAAAAAATTGTGGCCTACAGGAAAAAAATAGGTCTCGAATCTCAAGAGGTTTAACCATGGATATATCAACATTAATCGGCCTTTTTGGTGGTGCTGCCTGTATTGTAATGTCAGTTCTTACATCTGGTGGTTCGTTAGGTAACGTAATCGATATCCCTTCTGTTTTCATGACAATAGGTGGTTCTTATGCTGCTATCTGTATCATGTCTCCATTGAGTAAAGCTCTCGGTGTTTTTAAGATCATCTTAAGATGTTTTAAGATTCCTGATTTCGGAGAAAAACAGATTGTGCAGAATATGGTTGCACTTTCAGAAAAAGCGCGTCGTGAAGGTATCCTTATTCTTGAAGATGGACTTGAAGATCTTGATGACCCGTTTATGAAAAGCGGTCTTCGTCTTGTAATTGACGGTACTGACGGTGCTGTTGTAAGAACAATCATGGAAAACGAAATGAACCAGACTGAGGCCCGTCACCTTGAGTGGATTAACGTAATGAACCAGTGGGGTGGTTTTGCTCCTGGTTTCGGTATGATGGGAACTGTATTAGGTTTGATTGGTATGTTGAACAATCTCGAAGATAAATCTTCCCTTGGTCCTAACATGGCCGTTGCTTTGATTACAACATTGTACGGATCTATGCTTGCAAACTGGATCCTCGTTCCGCTTGGACAGAAACTTATGAAACATAACGGCGATGAGATGCGCGTTAAAGAAATGATTATTGAAGGAGTACTTGCAATTCAGGCTGGTGAAAACTCACGTGTAATTGCACAGAAGCTCTTAACATATCTTGACCCTACAACAAGAAAGGCTATTGCAGCTGATGTACTTAAGGATTAATTGATGGCTAGGCAAAAGAAGGAACCGGAAAAACCGTCAACCGCGTGGCAAGGTACTTATGGTGATATGATCACTCTCATGCTCTGCTTCTTTGTAATGTTGTACAACCCTTCGGAAGTCGATATTACACAGTTGTCAACAATACAGGAGTCTCTGCAGATGAAACAGACAGAAGCAGAGACAGGTGGTCTTGCGCTCTCTGTAGGCCGTCTTGCAGATCTTGGTAATACAGTAAGTGCACTTCCTTCAATCGAGAAAGGTAAAAATCTTGGTACTGCAATGAAAAAAGCAGTAAGCCTTTTTGCTCCGGAAATCAAATCGAATAAAATTACTGTTTCAAGTGATGAACGTGGAGTAGTTATTACTCTTGCTGCAGATTCGTTTTTCAGACAGGGAAGTGCAAAACTCAATATAGATGAAACGAGGGAAACTCTTCTTCACCTGTCAGAATTTTTTAATCTTCCTGATCTTGCAAACAGAAGATTCAGAATAGAAGGTCATACGGATAATACTCCTGTATGGCAGGTTTCTGATTTAATTGGTGATGAACAGGCGGCAGAAAATAATTTGTATTCAGATGAACAGAATGGTACGGTAAACAATACAAATGATGAGCAAATTGAAAAATTTAACTCAAATTGGGAACTTTCTTCGCAGAGAGCTATAAATGTTTTGTATTATCTTGCCGATTTTGGAGTAGATGAAAAAAAATTCTGCGTAGCAGGTTATGCAGATACAAGGCCTAAGTTTGATAATAGTACACCGGAAGGACGTGCTTATAACAGAAGGGTAGATATTATTATTCTAGACGAGGCACATTTTTAATGTTAAGATTTTATTATTACAATAATGTTTAGGGAGGTAAAAAATGGCAGACGAAGATGCAGAAATTGATCTTGGGGATGAGTCGGCAGCTGCTGCTCCAGCCAAAAAAGGTGGTATTGCAGGTGTTCTCCCTACTATTTTAAAATATGTCGGTCTAGCTCTTGGTGCAATAATTCTTATTGTAACTGTTGTAGTGATTACAATGGGTATTATGGGTAAGAACAAACCTAACCAGGCAGTAATTCCTGTAAGTGAAGATTTTAAAGAACACATGGAAGAATTGGACTGGTATACATCTCTTGGTGAAATCCAGACAAAGACAAGTGATAATTCAGCAAGCGTAGTTGTTAATGTTTATCTTGGATATAAAAAAGAAGATAAAGTTGCTTCTGCCGAAATAACTGCTCAGAGAATTCCTATCAGAGATTTTTTGAGAAGATATTTTGCTGATAAAACTCCGGAAGAACTTACTCCGAAAAACGAAGAAAAGTTAAAGATTGAAATTAGAAATCAGATTAATGATACAATTCTGAGTAAATCAAAAATCAGAAGCATATCATTTGATAAATTAAATGTTATCATTCAGTAGAATGATTAAAACTTTATAGGTGGCGGGTGCATGAACGAAATTCTGTCCCAGGATGAAATTGACCAGTTACTCTCGGCTATCAGTTCAGGTCAGTCTGATGTAGATGACTATAAACCGGTATCTGATACCCGTAAGATTAAAATTTATGACTTTAAGCGTCCTGACAAATTCTCAAAAGAACAGATACGTACTGTTCAGATTATGCATGAAACATTTGCCCGTTTGACAACAACAAGCCTTTCAGCACAGCTTAGAAGTCTTGTTCATGTTCACGTAGCAACTGTAGATCAGCTTACATACGAAGAGTTTATACGTTCAATTCCGACACCGACAACTCTTGCAGTAATTAATATGGATCCACTTAAAGGTAATGCAATTCTTGAAATAGACCCTGCAATTACCTTTAGTATGATTGACCGCCTCTTTGGTGGTACCGGTGCAACAACTGGAAATAAAAACCGTGACCTTACTGATATTGAACAGTCAGTAATGGAAGGAATTATCGTCCGTATTCTTGCGAATATGAGGGAAGCATGGACTCAGGTAATCGATCTTAGACCGCGTCTTGGTCAGATTGAAACAAATCCTCAGTTTGCTCAGATTGTTCCTCCGACAGAAATGGTTGTTCTTGTAACGCTCGAAACAAAGGTTGGTGAAGAAGAAGGAATGATTAACTTCTGTATTCCTTATCTCACGATTGAACCTATTATTTCCAAATTGTCATCACAGTTCTGGTTCTCTTCTGTAAGAAGAAGTTCAACAACACAGTATCTTGGAACACTTAAAGAAAAACTTTCTACAGTTGATATGGATGTTGTTGCAGAAATCGGTTCAATAAATCTTCCGATACGCGATGTACTTGCGCTTCGTGTAGGGGATACAGTTAGACTTTCAAACACAAAGGTAGGAGATTCTCTTACATTGAGTGTTGGTAATAAAAAGAAATTTTACTGCCAGCCTGGTGTTATCGGCAAAAAAATGGCAGTACAGGTTACAGGCAAAATCGCAGAAGATGAGCCTGAAGAATTTGAAGAACTTTCCGTAGAAGGAGAAGAAACATATGAGTGATGGTGCAATTTCTCAAGATGAAATCGATGCTTTGCTTTCTGGAGTGCCTATTGATGGACTTAATGCCTCTGGTCAGGTAACCAATGGACCTTCTGTTAACATTGATGCAGTGGCTCTTGGAAAGTTTGCAGATGAATTAAAACAGCCTTTCGCAGATAATCTTAAAAAGATGACAGGAGTTGACTGTACTGCGCAGAATGTTGTTGTTGAAGCAAGTGTAAGGGATCAGCTGCTTGCAAAGTTACCTGAAATGGTAATTGCCGTTATGGCAGACTTTTCAAATGCTTTAACAGGAGATCATATTTACATTATCTCAACAGAACTTGCTCAGAAACTTGTTTCACTTATCAACAAGGAAGAAAATGCAACTCTTGATGATATGTCACTCTCTATTATCTCTGAAACTCTTTCTACACATACAAATGATGAAATAACAGCACTTGATAAAACACAGAAATTTGCAGGGTTGGCATGTAATCCGGCAGAAGCTGTAAGTATGCCTAAAGCAATGGTGCGTATTCCTCAGAATACATTTGCATTATTTACATATCCTGTAACTTTAGATGGAACTCCGTATACAATCTGGGAAGCAATTGCAGGTGAAGCAGCTGTTCAGATTGGAAGAGCTTATGGTGCAGACGATGGAACAGCCGGTGCTCTTAATGCAGCTGATATGGCTAGTATGCAGAGTCTTGCAGGTGGAATGCCGATGGGTGGTCAGCCACAGATGGGTATACCGCAGATGGGAATGGGTCAGCCTATGATGAATGGAATGATGGGAATGCCACAGATGGGTGGTGTTATGCCGATGAATACTCCAAATGTTCAGACACTTCAGTATCCAAACTTACAGGGTGGAATGCCTAGTGCAGAACAGGGAAATATCAGTCTTATCATGGATGTATTCATGGAAATGACTGTAGAACTCGGTCGCACTAAAAAACAGATCCGTGACATTCTTGGAATGGGTGAAGGTACAATTATTGAGCTTGATAAGCTTGCCGGTGAACCGGTAGATATTCTTGTAAATCACAAGCCTATTGCTAAAGGAGAAGTTGTAGTTATCGATGAAAACTTCGGTGTTCGTGTAACTGAAATTCTTTCTCCTTTGGAACGCGTTTCGGATTTACATTAAACTGACTTTTTTTGGGTGGGGAAAAGTTGAAATTAAAAAAGATATTCATAATCCTTTTATCGGTTATGTGCGTAAATTTGTTCTATGCACAGCAGGTAGAACCGGAATCTAAAAGTGAAAGCGAATTTGTATTAACTGATAATTCTCAAAAAGAAAATCCAGAAAAGAATTTTGTATTTACAAATGAAAATTTAAACGCAGAAAATACAATTAAAAAAACTAGTTCAGTATGGCTTTTTATAAGAATGATTTTAGTACTGGGTGTTGTAGTTGTCTGTATATATTTTGTAATGAATTTTATGAAAAAATCTGTAACAGGCGATTCTGATTCTGGTGATGTCTATTTGAGAAAAGTTGCACAGATTACTCTCTCTCCCGGTAAAACCGTTCAAGTGGTTACTCTGCTTGATAAAGGATATATGCTTGGAGTTTCTGAATCGGCAGTAAATCTTATTACGGAAATTGATGATAAAGAACTTATCAGTGCAATGAATATTTCTGCTGATAAAGAATCAAGAACAAGAAAAGCAAGAAACTTCGGTGAAGTTCTTGAAATGTTCATGCCTTCAAAATCTTCCCATACAACTTCTGCAACTCAGGATAATATTTATTCAGAAGCTTCAAATGATGTAAAGGAATTTGTTAAAGAGCAGCGAAAACGAATAAATAAAAATAAACTTCGATAGAGAGATAGAAAATGAAAAAAAGATTATTCAAAACATTTTTAATTTTTCTTTTCTCGCTTTTCTGCGGAATGTCATTTGTATATGCACAGGAAAACAATGAAGCTTCGCCTGACGGAACAATGTCAATGCGAAGAGAAACCCGTCCTGTTCAGATTCCGAATATAGATATCAATATTACAGAACCTCAGAACGGTCATGAAGTTGCTTTTTCTGTAAGACTTTTAATCATTCTGACGATTCTTACGATTGCACCGACAATCCTTCTGCTGCTTACATGTTTTTTAAGATTTTCAATTGTTCTTGACTTTATCAAACGGGCTTTATCATTACAGCAGGTTCCTCCAACAGCGATATTAAACGGTATAGCATTCTTTATGACGCTGTTTGTAATGTGGCCTACGTTTAATACAATTTATAATAATGCATATAAGCCGATGGCAGATGGAAATATTTCAATTGAAACTGCTTTTAAAGAAGCTGAACAGCCTTTAAGAATTTTTATGGCAGAACAGATGGATGGAAATTATAAATACATTCAGCTTTTTATGGGAATGGCAAAAATGGATCAGCCGGAAGATCTTTCGGATGTTCCGACATATATTTTAATTCCTGCTTATATTCTTCACGAACTTACGATTGCATTCCATATAGGAATTTATCTTTATATTCCTTTTATAATTATAGATATGGTTGTAGCAAGTATTCTCATGTCGATGGGTATGATGATGCTTCCTCCTGTTCAGATTTCCATGCCGTTCAAGCTTGTACTTTTTGTTCTTGTTGACGGATGGGGACTTCTGGTTCAGTCGCTGTTTAATTCGGTATTGTAGGTGAGGTGTTAAATGTCACTTGGAGAAGTTATCGTATTAATGCGGAATGGAATTATGGAAGTTTTTACTCTCATCGCGCCGATTCTTGGAGTTGCTCTTTTAGTCGGTCTCGTTGTTGCTATTTTTCAGGCAACGACTTCGATTCAGGAACAGACATTAACTTTTTTGCCTAAGCTTCTTGCTATTCTTCTGATGCTTGCTCTGCTTGGCGGATGGATGTTTACACATCTTGCTGATTATACAAGAATGCTTTTTAATTCTATATCCGAGATAACCATTTAAAAGGATAAGAAATGATAGAAACGATTGCTGCAAATGCTTCTGTTTTTCTCATTGTTGCGGTTCGTTGTTTTGCTTTTTTGATGACGATGCCGCTTTTTTCCATGCGCTCGGTTTCTACAATAGTTAAGGTTGCTCTTGCCGGTTATATGGCATATTTTCTTATGCAGACAATAAACACGGCACCGTATGCACAGTTTATTGGTTTTGAAAATAATTTTACTCTATATTACGTTCTTGTTTTGATTGGAGAAGCATTAATAGGAGTTATAACAGGTTTTTATATATCAATTATTTTTGCTGCATTCAGTACGGCAGGACAGTTCTTTGCATTTCAAATGGGATTTTCTGCTTCTGAAGTTTATGACTCTCTTTCTCAAGTTGAAAATCCTTTAATGGGTCAATATTTTAACCTTATTGCAATGCTTGTTTTTTTTCAGACAGGAGCTTTTCAAGTTTTATTTTTTAACGGCTTAAAACAGAGTTTTACTTCGCTTTCTGCTTTTTCTTTTATAGATTATCATGAACCGCTTGTAAAAATCTTATTTTCAGGTCTTACAAAATTATTCAGCAATGCACTTGTAATAGCACTTCCAATTATGGGGAGTCTTCTTCTCGTTTCTATATGCATGGGAATTCTTTCTAAAGCAGCTCCTCAGATGAACCTTCTGTCAGAAGGATTTCCGATTATGATGCTGCTTTCTTTTTTTATTCTTACAGTCTCTCTGCCTTATATCTGTGATTTTTTCACACGTTCATTCTATGCAGGATTTATACAGCTTGAAAGAATATTCGGTATTTCAGGAGGTAACCCGTTATGAGTCAGATAGATCTGCAATGGTTTGCCGCTGAAGATGAGGGCCGTACAGAAGAGCCTAGTCAGATTAAACTTGATAAAGCCAGAAAAGAAGGTCGCGTTGCAAAAAGCCAGGAATTAAACAGCTCAATTGCGCTTTTACTTTCTGTAATTACACTTTTGATTATGGCAAAATGGATTTTCAGGCAGTTTATCGAAATATATGTTTTCTTTTTTTCAAGATGCGGAACAGAAGATTTTTTTAACCCGGCAAATTCAGTTGTGTTCTTTAATTATTTTCTCAAGACAGTTCTTCCGATTGCGGTTGTTGGAGTCTTTGGTGCTGTTACCGGAAACCTTATTCAAAACCGCGGATTTATATTCAGTTTAAAACCGATTACACCAAGATTTTCGAATATAGTTCCACATATCGGAAATTATTTGAAAAAGACTATGTTTTCAAGAACGGGTCTTTTTAATGTTGCAAAATCAATCGGTAAAGTTTTAATTATTGCCGTTGTCGGCTTTAATATGATAAGAAGTGATCTTCCGACTCTTCTTTCCTTTATTCAGGAAAGGGGAAATATTCTGGGCTCTGTCGGAATAGTTGCTTCGATGGGAGCAAAGCTTCTTGTTTTTGCTGCGATTTTCTTTTTAGTTCTTTCTATTCCTGACTATTATGTTCAGAGACATGAGTTTATGGAACAGATGAAAATGACAAAAGAAGAAGTAAAGCAGGAATACAAGGAAATGGAAGGTGATCCTGAAGTAAAGAACAAGCTTGAGCAGGCTAAAAGGGAAATGCTCAGGCGGAATATTCCAAGGGCTGTTGCAGAAAGTGATGTTGTAATTACAAACCCGACGCACTTTGCCGTTGCTTTAAAGTATGATACGACAATACCCAACGGCGCACCTCAGGTTAACGCAAAAGGAGAAGATCTGTTAGCCCAGACAATAAAAAGGATAGCAAGAGAAAATGACATTCCGATTGTGGAAAACAAGCCTCTTGCACGTGGACTCTATGCAGAAACGAGAATTGGTGATATAATACCAGAGTCATATTTTAAAGCAATTTCAGTTATTTATGCACAGCTGAAAAAATTTAACAAACATTGATGTTTGAGTTTTGCACGGGTGGGGACTTATGGCAAACGAAACTAGACATTCTATTCTTAGCGTTTTAAAGGACAACTTTATTGCAGTTGCTGCTATTGTTGTCATCTTAATGCTTGTCATTCCTCTTCCTACAGTTTTATTAGATGTTTTTATGGCAGTTAACCTTGCGTTATCTGTTCTTATTCTGCTTATCGTCCTATATACTCCTAAGTCCAGTAACTTTACTTCGTTTCCGCGTGTAATTCTTTTAGTTACGCTTTTCGGATTAGGAATAAATGTTTCTTCGACGCGACTTATTTTAACAAAGGGTGCAGCGTTTGACGGACAGATGGTCCGTGCTTTCGGTACATTTGTTGTTGGAAGTAAAGCCGGTGATTCTACCGGTATCATTGTCGGAATGGTAATATTTATTATCCTTATTGTAATTCAGGTTCTCGTAATTACAAAAGGTGCAACACGTGTTTCTGAAGTAGCCGCACGATTTGCATTGGATTCTATGGCTCAGAAAAATTTTGCTGTTGATGCAGAATTAAATTCCGGAGCAATTACAGAAGAACAGGCTCAACAGAAGCGTCAGGAAATCAGAAGAGAAAGTGATTTCTATTCTGCAATGGACGGTTCTTCTAAATTTGTAAGTGGAAATGTTACCGCAGGAATTTTTATAACTGTCGTTAACCTTGTTGCAGGTATTATCACTGGAATGGTTTTACGACATGAAGTTTTTCAGAATGCAATTGAACAGTATTGCCGTCTTACAATTGGTGATGGTCTTTTGAGTCAGCTTCCTTCGCTTTTACTTTCTTTTGCAACAGGTTTGATTGTAACAGGCAGTAACTCTGATGAAGTTCTCAGTGAACAGGTTAAAAATAACTTTACGATTTCTGGTAGAGTATATATCATCGGTGGTGCTTCAATGGCGCTTTTAGGTTTTATGCCTGGAATGCCGTGGTATGTTCTTCTTCCTCTTGGTGGAATTTCTGTTTATGTCGGAATAATGATGAGACGGCAGGAAAATATTTCGTTTGCAAAAAAACTTGAAGAAGAACAGAAAGCAAAAGCCGGTAAACAGACTGGAGGAAATCCTGACGATATAAGTCCTGTTGTTCCTCTTGATCCACTTTCTCTTGAACTTGGTTTTGCATTAATACCTCTTGTTGATGAAGAAAAAGGCGCAGAACTTCTTGAAAGAATTACAAGGATACGGCGGGAATCTGCAACTGATTTGGGGCTTGTTGTTCCAAGAATCAGAATTATTGATAACATGACTCTTGAGCCGAGTGAATACTGTTTTAAAATTAAGGGTATTGAAGCGGGAAGAAGTAAACTTAAACTCGGATATTATATGTGTATGAATACAGGTGGAGTAGTTGAAGAGATTTCTGGAGAACCTACAAAAGATCCTGCATTCGGAATGCCTGCTATATGGGTTCCTGAAGAAAAGAGACAGGAAGCAGAAAGAGCAGGTTATGCTGTAGTTGATCCACCTACAATTGTTGCAACACACCTTACAGAAATAATCAGAAACCATGCTGCAGAAATTCTCGGAATAAAAGAAGTCGGACAGATTGTAAATACAATCCGGGAAAAAAACAAGGATGTTGTCGAAGCTGTTATGGATACAGCAAAGTTTACTTATGGACAGATCGAAAAAGTTCTTCAGAATCTTCTGCGTGAACAGGTTTCAATACGCAATATAGAACTTATTCTTGAAACACTTTCTGATTTTGGTCCTCAGATGAATACATGGATTTTGACAGAAAAGGTAAGAAAAGCACTTGGTCTTCAGATATGTCTTCAGTATGCGGACAGCGACAGGGTTTTGCGTGGAATGAATCTTTCTCAAGACTGGGCAGAGCTTTTATTAGAGCATCAGGTAATTCCATCTGACGGTTCAAAGCCATTTGTAGCCCTGGATCCTGTTGATGGAAGAAAATGGATTTCTACAGTAAGCGGTGCTTTTGCAGCAATGCAGCAGGAGAATTACCAGCCGATAATTGTATGTCCTTCAGAAGTCCGGCTCCTTGTAAAGAGTTCGACAGAAAGAGAAATGCCTGGTCTTGTTGTAATTTCAATTGACGAAATTATGGCCTCTGGAAGTTCTGTTTCATTTGAAGTTCTTGGTGAAATATCTATGAATGCAGGAGAACCAAATAATGTATAGTGAATATGAGAATATGCCTTCAGATTCTATAACAGCTAAATCTCTCGATGAATGCAGGGCTATTCTTTTTGAGAAATTCGGTAACAGTTATCAGATTACAGATATTAAAACAGAACTTAAAAGTTCTTTCCTTGGATTTTTCCCGAAAGAATATGTAAAGGTAAAATATATCATTAGAGGAAAAAATCCTTCTTATCAGGATTCGGTAAATACATTTGAAAAAAATAAAGATGAACTCTTAAAAACTCTTAATCCTTCTGTAAATACAACAAAACAGATTGCTGCACTTGATAAAAAATTGGATCAGCTTTCTTCATTGCTTGAAAATAAATTTGATGATATAAAAACCAATTCTGAACAGCTCCATAAAAATATCATCAGAATTTCAGAGATGCTTGAAGAGAATGAATTTACAAAAGAATATATCAAAGATATTTGTGACAGGCTCCGTTCAGAATTTTCTCTTGAAGAGCTTGAAGATTTTGATAAAGTTGAAAAACAGGTTGTTGATTGGATTGGTGAATCAATTTTAATTGCAAAGAAAAAAGCACATGCTCAGCCGCATGTAATTGTCGTTGTTGGACCTACAGGAGTTGGAAAAACAACTACAATTGCAAAGATTGCTGCACAGCAGATTATCGTTGCAAATAGAGAAGGTCTTGAAAGACCGGAAATCAGATTGATTTCTGCAGACGTTACACGTGTTGCTGCGGAAGAACAGCTCAGACATTTTGGTGATGCTCTTAAAGTTCAGGTTGATAAAGCAGAAAAAGCAGAAGATATAAAATTTATTTATCGTGACTGCAAGGATACTGCAAATTTAATCATGATTGATACAAGTGGTTACAGTCCAAATGATTCAGAAAGTATCGGAAGATTAAAAAAACATTTAAGTGTCGACGGTTTAAGACCGGATGTTTACCTTGCTGTAACCGCATCTACAAAGGCAAAAGATTTGAGAAATATAATTCAGAATTATGAACCTTTCGGATTCAGTTCTGTAATTGTTACAAAATGTGACGAAACAAGTCAGTACGGAAACATAATAAGCGTGCTTTCCGAAAAACATAAATCAATTTCATACATCACTTATGGACAGGCTGCTGCTAAAGACATCAGTCGTGCTGACGTTGTAGGATTTTTAATCAGGTTATCTGGTTTTAAAATTGACCGAACACACATAGACGATAAATTTGGAGAATAAGAATGGAAGAACAGTTAAACGAATTAAAGCAGATTATGCAAAGCTCGTCACCTAAAACAAGGACACAGGGTGATCATAAAACGAGAATCATTGCAATTACAAGCGGTAAGGGTGGTGTAGGAAAAACTAACATAGCAGTAAATATGGCAATCGCCTATGCACAGCTTGGTAAAAAGGTAATCCTTATCGACGGTGACCTTGGAATGGCCAATGTTAATGTTCTTTTAAATGTAGTTCCGAAATACAACCTTCTTCAGGTTATCAATAAACAGAAAACCATGCAGGAAATTATTCTTGATACGGAATTTGGAATTAAATTTATCGCGGGTGCAAACGGATTTTCAAAAATTGCGAACTTGAGTGTTGCGGAACTTGAATATTTTGCAAATCAGTTCAGTTCATTGGGAAATGCAGATATCATCATCATCGATACCGGTGCCGGTATTGCAAATAATGTTCTTCAGTTTGTAGCAGCGGCAGATGAAGTTTATGTCGTAACAACACCGGAGCCTACTGCAATTACTGATGCATATGGAATTATAAAAATCATTACAACAGAAATCGTTGACCGTGAAATTAACATTCAGCTTTTGGTAAACAGAGTCCATTCTGCAGATGAAGGTAAGAGAATTTCTGACCGCATCATAAATATAGTAGGTCAGTTTCTTAATTATAAGGTAAATTACATCGGATTTATTTATGAAGACCCTGTAATTCAGGCAAGCGTAATCAGGCAGAAGCCGTTTATCGTAATTAATCCGACTTCAAAACCTGCTGTCTGTGTAAAGCACATTGTCGGTAGAATTGAAAAGACTGATGTTGCAAATAATGAAGGTGTTTCAAGTTTTCTTAAGAAATTTCTTGGTTTTAAGAAAGCTTAAAATATAAAAAAAAGTAAAATTTATAATGTTTTTTTTAACATTATGTAGTATAATGTATATGGGAGGATAGTAAAAAGGTGAATTTTAAACCTGTCGTTTTTACATGTGTTATTACCTTTGTTCTTTCCTTTCTGGTGGCTTTAATATCAGGAGCAGGATTTGGAATCTCTTTATTGAGAGGTTTAATTCTGGCTTTGTGTTTTGGTGCACTTTCGGTGGGAATCTCTTTTCTGTTTTATAAATTCTTAAATGATGGTTCCTATGATGCTTCGGTGTCAGAAAGTCAGCGTGATCAGAATCTTCCTCCTATTGGTAATAAAGTCGACATAACTATAAATGATGAAGAATTGCAGGAAGATGATTTTAGTCCTAAGTTTGTTTTAACCGGACAGAATCAGATGCTCAACGATGAAGATGTTCAGAATGATAAAACAAGAACACAAGTTGAAGTTCCTGCATCAAAAGAATCAAATGATTCAAAAGGTTCAGGAGATTCTATTGATGTAGAACCAATCATTGTTGAAGATGAACCTGTTGGGAAGGTTAATACGAGTGCATCACCGGTTAAAGAAAATTCTCCAAAGCCGGATACTCCTGAAAATCCTGCACTGTCATTTAAACCTGTTTCATTAACAAAACCTGCAGAAGGTTCTGATGATTTAGCAGGACAGTTTCCTGATATCGAAAATACATTAGGAGATAAATCAATCCTAGGTCCATCTTCGATAACAGAAAATGATGTTGATGTTTTACCTGACATGGGTGGGACAGCAGCCGGATTAAAAGATGATACTGTTACTGACAGTGAATTTGCATCTGCTGGAAAAAGTGCTCCGAGATTATCGGATGCTGTTTTCCCGGATGGTTCAATGGCAGACAGTAAAGATTCAACACTGATGGCAGAAGCTATCAGAACGATATTGCGAAAAGAAGAATAATTTATAATAAGGTGTAGAGTATGGCATCATCGCTTTTTGAAGAAAAAACAGAAGACGAACTTTGGCAGGAATACAAGAAAACAAAGTCACCTCAGTTACGTGACAAGTTTATAAGGCAGTATATGCCGCTTGTAAAATATGTTGCAGGAAAACTTGCAGTAGGTATGCCTGGCAGTGTTGAGTTTGATGATCTTGTCGGCTTTGGTCAGTTTGGACTTCTTGATGCAATCGAAAAATTTGACCCGGCAAAAAATGTAAAATTTAAAACTTATGCTGTAACAAGAATTAGAGGTGCCATCTTTGATGAATTGCGTCAGTTAGACTGGGTACCACGTTCTGTAAGACAGAAGTCACGCGAAATAGAAGATACAATTGTTGATCTTGAATCTCGTCTAGGTCGAACTGCAACTGATGCTGAAATTGCAGAACAGATGGGAGTTTCAGAAGCTGAATATCAGCAGACAGTAATGAAAGTTTCTGGAACAAGTGTTCTTTCTTTAAACGATGTATGGTATTCAGGAAATGACAATGATCATATGTCAATTGGCGATTCAATTGAATCTCCTTCAAGCTTAAATCCTGATGTCATAGTTGAACGCGAAGAAATAAGAAAAATAATTGTAGAAGCGATAAATGAGTTACCTGAAAAAGAAAAAATGGTAATTGTTCTTTACTACCACGAAGATTTAACATTTAAAGAAATCGGACAGGTTCTTGATGTAAGTGAATCTCGTATTTCCCAGCTTCATACAAAAGCAAATCTCAGATTAAGAGCAAAGCTTACAAACTTAAGAAAAGGAATCATGTAATAATATGGTAACTTTAGAAACTATCAGAAAAGATATGGAAGCTCAGCTTGAACTGGATAAAAATATTCAGTGTGTTGAGGTTAATGCAGATTCTCTTGATGAAGCATTGGCTGATGCTGCCGTTCAGCTTGATTCTAGAGTTGCTCATCTTGAATATGAAATAATTGAAAAAGGTTCTGACGGTTTTTTAGGTCTTGCTAAAAAACCATGGAAGTTAAGAATATATCAGACAGCAGAAGGTCTTGCAAAGAAAAGAAAAACTATGGCTGTCAATGTCAACGACGATGCTCTTGAAGAAGAAGTTAAAACAGTTGATCAGGATGGAATGTTCTATATCAGGCACTTCGGAGACAACATCTGTCTTAAAGTTGTTCTTCCGATTGGAAAAGGAACACCTGTTGATCCTAAATCAATCATTAATGATGCAAAACGTACAGACACATTGGGTCTGGATGAAGATAAAATTAGAAAACTTGCTAAATCCGGAACTGACGGTAAGTATGAAGTTGTAGGTGATTACAAACATGTTAAAGCAGGAGATGCTATGCTTGTAATCGACATTTCAAAGGATGAAATGCTTGCAACTGTTACTGTTACTCCTCCTGCAATGAGTGGTGCAGAAATTTCTGCTGAACAGATTATACGTAATCTTGAAACTCAGGGTGTAGTTGCTGGAATTGAAAACGATAAAATTGATGAATTTGTTGATAACCCGGTTTACAATTCTCCATGTGAAGTTGCGGCAGCCATTAAACCGCAGGATGGCCGTGATGCTTACATTGCATTCAACTTTGAAACAGATTCAACTAAGCTTAGAATTAAAGAAACTAAAAATGGTCAGGTTAACTTTAAAGAGCTCAACCAGATTCAGAATGTTGTTAAAGGTCAGCCACTTGCCACAAAGATGCCTCCAGAAAGAGGTAAGGCAGGTAAGACACTCTTTGGACGTTACCTTGAAGCTAAAAACGGTAAAGACATTAAAATTCCGCTTGGTAAAAATGTTGAACTCGATAAAGACGGCGTAACAATCATAGCTTCTTGTAACGGTCGTGTTTTGTACGAAACTGAAAAGATTAATGTTGAACCTGTTCTTGAACTCGATGCAGTTAATATTAAAACAGGTAACATCGACTTTCTTGGTGCTGTTATCGTTAAAGGTAACGTTGAAGACGGTTATGATGTTAAAGCTTCCGGTAATATCGAAGTCGGTGGTACTGTTGGTCAGAGTCATCTTAAATCTGAAAGTGGTGACATTATCGTTTCTCAGGGTATCTTTGGACATGATGTCGGAGTTATTCAGGCAGGAAAATCTCTCTGGGCTAAGTTCATTCAGTCGGCAAAAGTTGAAGTTGAGCAGTTCTGTATTGTATCAGACAGTATCATGAACTCAGAAGTTACTGCGATGAAGAGAATCATTCTTAATGGAAAAAAAGCTCAGATTACCGGTGGACATCTTTTTGCAACCGAAGAAATAGCTGCAAAAAATATAGGTAGCCCTGGTGGTGGAGCAGAAACTATTCTCGAAGTTGGATTTGATCCTCGTCTAAAACAGCGTCTTTCAGAAATTCAGGATGGACAGAACGCTTTGATGAAAGAACTCGAGGATACAGATAATAATATCATTACGCTCGAAAACTTTAAGAAACAGCGCCGTACACTTGCAAAAGAAAAACAGGAACAGCTTGATAATTTAAAGAAGAGAAAGGAAGAGATATCAGTTAAATCAGAAGAATATTCTAAGGAAGTTGAACAGATTTTACAGCGTCTGCACGAATTAAAAGTATTCGGTAAAGTTAAAGCTTCGGGAACTGTTTACAGCGGTGTTAAGATTTATATCCGTGATGTTGTAGATGAAGTAAGAACAGATGTTAAGAGCGTTACTTTCTTCTTCGAAAGCGGATTTGTTCGCCGTGGTAAGTATGAAGATCCGGATATGACTGACATAAAAGTTCCTGATGGTTATTCTTCAGTATAGTGGAGATTAAAAAATGGCAATTCAGCCTATTGACCTTCAGACAATGTATTCTCAGATGTCAAACGTTGCAAACCGCGTTTCACATGAACAGCAGAGTGCACAGGTCGCATCTTCTTTACAGCAGCAGTCAGCACTTGTCCAGAATGAACAGAATGTTAAAACCGTAAATAAAGCTGCAGATGAAGAAGCAAAATCTCCACTTGTAAAAGAAGACGGACATTCAAATCAGGAAGGACAGAATTCCGAAAAGAAAAAAAATCCAGGTGAAAATTCTGAACAGTTTACTTCATCTAAAACAGAAATCCGCGAAGAATATCTTGGGAAACACATTAATATAACGAGGTAGTAATGCAGATCTTTATTGTTGTATCGATGTGTATAATAAATCTTATTATGTGGCTTGTTTTTTTTGTAAAATTTAAATCACTTTTTACAACTGACGATGAAATTCAGAAAACCCGTGATCAGTATAATCTTCTCATCAGGGATATTAATCAGAATGTAGCATCTAATATAGATGTCATAGATTCTAAAATAGAAGAATTAAAAGATGTAATTGAAATTGCAGACAGAAGACTTTCAACAATAAGCGCTGAACAGGAATTTTCCAAAACAAAGAAATCTGCTTTAACAAAATTCAACCAGGAAGTACAGGGTGGAATAAAAAAACGTACTTCAAAGAATTCAAATTATGCAAAACAACTGATAGAAGAAGATGCTGCATTTGAGGTAAATGTTAAACTTCCTAAGAATAAAAAAATCCAGGGAGAACTTTTTGATAAACAGGATACAAAGCGGAATGTAAATGTTCATGTTGTTGATAAAGAAGGAAATGCATACGGAGAAGTTCCTGTTGTTTCTCCTAAGATTTACATGAGCGATAATCCTATAAGACCAAAAAAAAGTTTTCAGGATCAGGTTAAAGAACTCTATGATATTGGTTATACAGTTGAACAGATTTCGAGTGAACTTAATAAATCCATGATAGAAGTTCAGTTTGTAATTGATATGCTTTGATTGTACTAGAATGTGTCTTAAATAGTATATAAAAATATACAATTATATAAATTTAAAGAGGTTTTTGTATGAAAGTAACAAAAAAACATTATGGAACGCTTTCGAATGGTGATGAAGCTATGCTTTATACTCTCGATAACGGGAAAATGCAGGTTTGTGTAACTGACTTTGGCTGCACATTAACAGGAATTTTTTTACCGGATGGCAAGGGTAATAAAGACGATGTTATTTTAGGATATTCAAATCTTGAGAGCTTTGTAAAAGATCCTGGATATTCATTCGGTTCGATTGTCGGAAGATTTGCAAACAGAATCGGTTCTGCATCTTTTTCAATTGATGGAAATACTTATCAGCTTGATAAAAATGACAATGATGTAAATACTCTTCACGGTGGTTTTACCCGTTACGACCACATGGTATGGAATAGTAAAATTATTTCAAATAAAAACGGTAAAGGCGTTGAATTTTCAAGAACAAGTCCAGATGGAGAGCAGGGATTTCCAGGTAACGTTCAGTTTAAGGTAATTTACACTCTCAATGATAAAAATGAACTTCGTCTCGAATACAAGGCTTTGTCTGATAAAAAAACTCCGGTTAATCTTACTAACCATGCTTATTTTAATCTTAACGGCTCTGGTACTGTATTGAACCACAGCCTTAAAATGAATTCAGAATATATTCTCGAAGTTGATGATAAACTTATTCCTACAGGAAAACTCATTTCCGTAAAGGGAACTGCTTACGACTTTAATACAGAAAAAACTCTTGGACAGGACATTGAGAAAGTTTCACCTGGCTACGACAACTGTTATACAACATGCTGGTATACAAAAGATTCTCAGTGGCTTGAACCTACAGAAGAATGTTTTACAGCTCCGGGAGCAGAAGTTGCAGTTTTAACTTCCACAGAAAAAAACAGAACAATGAAAGTCTATACAAATCAGCCTGGAATTCAGCTTTATGCGGGAATCTGGATTGACGGAATTGTAGGTAAACTCGGCAAAATCTACGAAAGACACGGCGCTGTATGTCTTGAAACTCAGGCATTTCCAGATGCTCCAAACAAAAAAGACTTTCCTGACTGCATTTTAGAGCCGGGAAAGGAATATGATGCTATAACAGTGTATAGTTTCGATTTCTAAGATTTGGCATTTTAGTTATATTCTCATTTTTTATTTGCAGATTTTCTCGTTTAAGGGTTATAATATATAACACTATTAAAAATATTTTAACGAAAGAGAGGTTCTAATGGACGTCCAGTTACAGGAATTGATCGATAAGATCAAGAAAGATGGAGTCGCATCAGCTGAACAAGAGGCAAAAGCAATAAAAGATAAAGCATCTGAGGATGCAAAAGCTATAATTGCTGAAGCAGAGGCTAAGGCTAAAGACATTATCAAAAATGCCCAGGCAGAAACAGCCCGCTTGGAGAAAGCTGGAGTAGACGCAATTAAACAGGCAGGCAGAAATCTTTTGATTTCTTTTAAAGACGGAATTAATGCTGAACTTTCAGCAGTTATCGCCGCAGAAACAAAAGCTGCCTATTCTAAATCATTAATGGAAAAACTTATTCCAGAAACAGTCAAAGCTTGGGTTGCAAAATCAGATGCTTCTGAAGTAAGCGTACTTTTATCAGAAAATGACCTTAAAGATTTACAGAGTGGATTAACTTCTGCACTAAAATCAGAAATAGAAAAGGGACTTGAAATTAAACCTGATAAAACATTAAGTGCAGGATTCAGAATCGGAATGAATAACGGTGCAAGCTTCTATGATTATTCGGCTGAATCAGTTGCAGAGTTGTTTGCTGCATATCTTAATCCAAAACTTGCGGCAATTATGAGCGAAGCAGCAAAGGAGTAAGAAATAGTGGCAAGTCAGTATTATCTTGTTTCGCAACTTCCTTCTATCGATAATCTCGATGCAAAAAATCTTGCGATTACAGAAAAATACTATAGAGATCTTTGCTCCCGTTTTCTTGACAAAAAAAATCTTAAAATTCTTGAATGTCTGTCTTTAGAACCTGATAAAACAGGTGCAAAAACTGGAAACAGATTTCTTGATACATGGAATGAGAAAGAACGCTGCTTAAGACTTGCTCTTGCTCAGATTCGTGCAATTAAGATGAAAAAAGAATTTGAAGTACTTCCTGGTTCATGTACCGCAGATATTCTGCAGGCTGCAAGAACTGCTGTTGGTATGGATAGCCCGCTTGCTGCAGAAGAGTACTTAAATCAGTACCGTATGCAGACACTCAGTGCAATTCAGCCATTGGATACATTTAGTGTTGATGCAGTATTTGCTTATGGAATTAAGCTTATGCTTGCACAAAGAATGAGATTATTTGATAGAGAAATCGGAAAAGATTCCTACAGGAAAATTTACGATGAAATACTTGGAGAAACTACATGACTGATACAAAAGGAAAAGTAGTCGGAATCAATGGTAACATGGTTTCTGTCGAATTTGACGGAAATGTTACAATGAACGAAGTCGGCTACATTAATGTAGAAGATAAAAAGCTTAAGGGTGAAATTATCCGTATCCGCGGAAACACAGCCCAGATGCAGATTTACGAAATGACAGAGGGCATTAAAACCGGAAACGAGGTTGAGTTTACCGGTGACATGCTTGCAGTCCGTCTTGGACCTGGACTTTTAGGACAGGTATATGATGGTCTTCAGAACCCGCTCCCTCTTCTTGCAGAAAAAGCAGGATACTTTCTTGAACGCGGTGTTTATGTAGAACCAATTTCAACTTCAAAAAAATGGCACTTTACACCGACTGCAAAAACAGGTGATACACTTTACACGGGTGATTCATTCGGAACAGTTCCGGAAGGACCATTTACTCACAAAATCTTAATTCCGTTTGACTGTCTTGGTTCATCAAAAATCAAGTCTATAAAATCGGAAGGTGATTATACAATCGATGAGACAGTTGCAGTTGTAACAGATGATAAAGGAAATGACAGAGAATTAAAGATGTCATTCTTCTGGCCTGTAAAACGTGCTGTTAACTGCTATGCAGAACGCTTAGCCCCTAGTGAACCGATGGTTACACAGGTTCGTCTTATCGACACATTCTATCCTGTTTCTAAAGGTGGAACTTACTGTATTCCAGGCCCATTCGGTGCAGGTAAAACAGTATTGCAGCATACAACTTCTAGAAATGCAGACGTTGATATCGTAATCATCGCTGCCTGCGGTGAACGTGCCGGAGAAGTTGTAGAAACAATTAAAGAATTCCCTGAGCTTACAGACCCGAGAACGGGACGTTCTCTTATGGAAAGAACAATCATCATATGTAATACATCTTCAATGCCGGTAGCTTCGCGAGAAGCATCGGTTTACACATCTGTAACTCTTGCAGAATATTACAGACAGATGGGACTTCATGTTCTTCTTCTTGCAGACTCAACATCGCGCTGGGCACAGGCTTTGCGTGAAATGTCAGGTCGTTTGGAAGAGATTCCTGGAGAAGAAGCATTTCCGGCTTACCTCGAATCTTATATTGCAGCATTCTACGAAAGAGCCGGTATTGTCCGTCTTCGTGATGGTTCAACAGGTTCTGTTACTATCGGTGGTACAGTTTCACCTGCCGGCGGTAACTTTGAAGAACCTGTAACACAGGCAACTCTTAAAGTAGTAGGTGCCTTCCATGGTCTTAGCCGTGAAAGATCTGATGCACGTAAATATCCTGCAATTGACCCGATTATTTCATGGTCTAAATACAAATCTGTATTACCGGAAAGCTGGGTATCATATGCACGCAAAGTATTCTTAAAAGGTGTAGAAGTAAATCAGATGATGAAGGTTGTCGGTGAAGAAGGTACTTCTACTGCAGACTTTGTTGAATACTTAAAGAGTGAATTCCTTGATGCAGTTTACATGCAGCAGAACTCATTTGATAAGATTGATGCTGCCGTAAGTGTTGAACGTCAGAAATATGTATTCAGCAGAGTAGTAAAGGTTTTAGGTTCTGAATTTGAAGTAACGGAAAAAGATGATGCACGAAATTACTTTAACAGACTGCGTCAGCTCTTCCAGGACTGGAACTATACAGAATGGAAATCAGACAAATTTAATTCACTTGAAGCAGAAATTGAACAGACTTATGCTTCTAAGAATGGTAAAATTGATTCTGAATTAGATGCAGTGCTCAAGGATGGTGAATAATGAATAAAGTATATAGCAAAATTGAATCCATCAACGGTAGCGTTATTACAGTAAAAGCACAGGATGTTTCTTACGGTGAACTTGCAGAAATTGAAACCCGCTTTGGAAAATCTTTAGCCGAAGTAAATGCAATTAAAGGTGATATAGTTTCACTTCAGGTATTTGCCGGAGGCCGCGGTGTATCAACCGGTGACCACATTAAATTCTTAGGACACAGAATGGAAGTTTCGTTCAGTGAAAATCTTCTTGGACGCATCTTTAACGGTTCTGGAGATCCTCGTGATAAGGGACCTGCTCTTGCAGACAACCTTGTTAATATCGGTGGTCCTTCTGTAAACCCTTCAAAACGTATCATGGCACGCCGTATGATCAGAACAGGTATTCCGATGATCGATATGTTCAATACACTTGTCGTATCACAGAAGCTTCCGATTTTCTCTATTTCCGGTGAACCATACAACCAGCTTCTTGCACGCATTGCGATGCAGGCAGAAGTTGATGTAATCGTACTTGGCGGTATGGGTCTTAAATATGATGACTATCTGTATTTTAAGAACACACTCGAAAACGGTGGAGCTCTTTCTAAAACAGTTATGTTCATGCATACAGCCGCTGACCCGACTGTAGAATGTATGAAGATTCCTGATATGTCACTTGCTGTTGCAGAACAGTTTGCACTTCAGGGAAAGGATGTACTTGTTCTTCTTACTGATATGACAAACTTTGCAGACGCAATGAAAGAAATTGCCATCACTCAGGAACAGGTTCCGTCTAACCGCGGTTATCCTGGAGATTTGTATTCACAGCTTGCAAGCCGTTACGAAAAAGCCGTTGACTTTTCAGATGCCGGTTCTGTAACAATTCTTGCAGTTACAACAATGCCTGGTGATGACGTTACTCACCCGGTTCCAGATAACACAGGTTACATCACAGAAGGTCAGTATTACTTAAAGGGCGGACGTATCGAACCGTTCGGTTCACTTTCACGTCTTAAACAGAATGTAAACGGTGACACACGTGATGACCACCGCGCGTTAATGGACGGTATGATCCGTCTTTATTCAGCTTATAAAGATACACTTGAAAAGAAGTCCATGGGATTTATGATGTCAGCATGGGATGAAAAACTTCTTAAATACGGTGTAATGTTTGAAAAAGAAATGATGGATCTTTCTAAAAATATTCCGCTGGAGGATGCTCTTGATTTAGGATGGAAGATACTTAGCGACTGTTTTGATAAACAGGAAACAGGTATTAAATCTGAATTAATCGAAAAGCATTGGCCTGTAAGATAGAAGGTGTGCAATGGCGAAGATTAAGCTGACAAAAAATGAGCTTAAAGTTCAGAAAGATGCCCTTAAAATGTTTAAAAGGTATCTTCCGACTTTGACACTCAAAAAACAGCAGCTTCAGACAGAAATACGCACTATTGATGCTCGGGCAAAAGAAGTCCGTCAGCAGCGAAAAAATCTTGAGGCGGAATTTGAAGCATGGATTTCGGTCTTTGGAGAAAAAGAGGCGTTTAAACCTGGAATGGTTACGGTAAGAAATATCCGGAAGAGTACCGGTAATATTGCCGGTGTTACGATTCCTGTTTATGAGGGCGCAGATTTTTCACGGGGAGATTACGATTTATATGCAACACCGCTTTGGATTGACATGGCTGCAGACAGGATGGAAAAGGCTTTGTCACTGGATCTTGAAGCTGATGTTTTGGAAGAACAGGTTCGTCTTTTGGCCCAGGAACTGCGTGTTACTACACAGCGAGTAAACCTTTTTGAAAAGGTAAAAATTCCTGAGACAAAAGCAAACATAAAAAAGATTTCTGTTTATCTTGGTGATGAACAGGTTGCGGCCGTTGTCCGCAGCAAGATTTCAAAGAAAAAACTGCAGAACGAAGGAGAAGAAGCATAATGATTGTACCTATGAAAAAAGTTTCTCTTGTCGTTCTTGACAGAGAGAAAAAAGAAGCACTTAAAACACTTCGCAAGACTGGAGTAGTTCATCTTGAAACAGTAGAAGGCAAGGGTGATGTTCTTGCCAGATACAAAAACATTTCGGATACACTCTTTGATGCAACTATGCTTCTTTCGGAAGTAAAAGTTAATAAAAAGACTTTTAAGTACGAAGATGTTTCTGATCAGGCAGCCTTTGATCTTGCAAAAAGAGTTTTGGAAATAGTTGACCAGAAAAAAGAACTTTTGGATCAAATTACAAATGATACAAATGAACTTGATCGTTTTACTTATTGGGGACAGCTTGATCCTCGTGATTTTGAATTTCTTAATAAGAACGGTATTTATCTTTCGATGTATGAAATTCCATCTGATAAGATGCGCCTTATCCCTGAAGAAGTAAAAACAATTCTCGTTAATGTTTCTAAAAACGTAACAAGGTTTTTAGTTATAAACGAAAAACCGGAAGAGGAACGTCCGGCGGGGCTTCCTCCGGAAGCATTTAATGTCGTTATGCCAGATATTTCTACAAACGAATTAATTGCAAGAATTTCAGATTCAAAAGAAAGACTTAATCAACTTCAGCTGGAATTTGATCAATCGGTTAAGTATATTAAGTCTATGCAGAGATATTATGAATTGATGCAGAAAGACATAGAATTTGAAAATTTCTACTCTGGAATGGAAACAGATTTCAGTTCAGAAGAAAGTGAAAATGCACTTGCATGGATTACAGGATTTGT
The DNA here is from genome assembly GCA_017553635.1 of Treponema sp. GTDB lineage: Bacteria > Spirochaetota > Spirochaetia > Treponematales > Treponemataceae > Treponema_D. The sequence goes on from JAFZKN010000011.1 coordinate 47,419, forward strand.
TCCGGTTGACAGTTTTGAAAAACTTGTTACCTGCGCAAAAGAAAATGCGTGGGCACTTGCTTCAAGTGATCCGACAGAAGAAGATATGGTTCCGACTAAACTTAAGAACAATAAGCTTGTAAGCCTTATCTATCCGCTTACAGACTTCCTGGGAACTGTTCCAGGTTATAACGAATATGATATTTCCGGATGGTTCTTACTGTTCTTTACAGTCTTCTTTGGAATGATTTTTGGTGACGGTGGTTACGGACTTTTAGTAACTGTTATAAGCCTTCTTCTTTTAATTAAGAATGCGGCTTCTAAAAAATCATCACCGGCACTTGCACTTGTATTCCTTGTTGGACTTGCAACTGTAGGATGGGGAATTGTTACATGTACATGGTTTGGACTTACTCCTGACCAGCTTCCAGCATGGTTAACAGGTATTTCTGTTAAATACATTTCCAATGTAACTCCTGCAGATTATCTTTTTAATGTGCCTTGGATTTCTGACCGCAGTATAGGACTTACAACAGCAAACAATCTTCAGATTTTCTGTTTTGGTCTTGCACTGCTTCAGCTTTCGGTTGCACATGTAAAAGGCATTTTCAGAAACTTAAAGAACCGCTCGCTTAAAGTTCTTGGAGAACTTGGTTCTCTTGCACAGCTTTGGGGTATGTTCTATGTAGTTCTGTCAATGGTTGTAAGTTCAGTTGTATTCCCGCTTGATCTTGTCGTACAGGATGTTCAGGTAGGAAAAATTGCTCTTGGACTTATCGGAGGCGGTTTTGCATTGAGCTTTATCTTTGCAAACTATGAAGGAAGTATAATTAAATCTATATTGGAAAGCGTAAAGAATATTATTTCTGTACTGCTTGGCGTTGTTAACGTATTCTCTGATATAGTTTCTTACATCCGTCTCTGGGCTGTAGGTCTTGCAGGTGCTGCAATTTCTAATACTGTAAATACGATGGCAGGTCCTCTTATGGGACACGCGATTATGTTTGCAGCTGCGGTATTGCTTCTGGTATTTGGACACGGTTTAAACATGATTTTAAACCTTCTGTCTGTAATTGTTCATGGCGTCAGGTTGAATACACTCGAATTCTCGACACACCTTGGAATGTCATGGTCTGGCTTTAAATATAAACCGTTCAGTGAAACGGTAAATGAGTAAATAAATATATACCGCGGGCTGCGGGAATTCTGTTAAATCGGAATTTTTATAAGGAGAAAAATATGAATTTTGGTATGTTAGGTGCTGCTGTTGTAATGGGTATTGCTGCTATTGGTTCAGCAATCGGTATCGGAATTGCAGGACAGGGTGCAATTGGAGCTTGGAAAAGATGTTACGTAAACAATAAGCCGGCTCCATTCATTCTTACAGTATTTGCAGGTGCTCCTTTAACACAGACAATTTACGGCTTTCTGCTTATGAACAGCATGAAAGATAAAATTATTGCCGGTGCTCTTGATTCTGGATTTGCACTTGGTCTTGGATTTGCATGTGGTCTTGCAATGTGTTTCTCTGCTATCGCACAGGGAAAAGCAGGTGCTGCAGGTTCTGATGCCCTCGGTGAAACAGGAAAAGGTTTCTCACAGTACATCATGGTTGTAGGTCTTTGTGAAACTGTTGCTTTGTTTGCAATGGTATTCGGAATGATCCAGTAAGATAGACAATACTGTATTTTAATGCTATTATATAGTTGTCCGTTGTTTTTTACTTCGGACAACTTTTTTTTATATGTAGGAATTTTATTGTGAAAAAAATTACTGTATTATGTATTTTATGCTGTTTTTTTGCAGCTTGTAAAAATCCAACAAAGACAAAATTAAAGCAGGCAGAGTGTAAAATAACATACATGACTACCAAATATGATTCTTTTAATTTAATACCTGTAGATGACAATATATATACAACTGGTGATACAGTAACTGTATTGCCTTTAACCAGATATTTTGATATGTGTGATGGGAATACCCATGTAAATTTTGATTATTGGTATGATGGTACAAAAACATATAATCCTGGAGATAAATTTCCAATTACTCATGATACTATATTATATGTTAAATGGAATGAAGAACACTGTTCAGGTAGTTGTGCGGAAGTTGCAAATCATATGACATGTGTGGAATGTACGAGCGATTCTCAATGTGCAGGTCGAAGTGACGGTAAAACTGTATGTGGTTGTTTTCTATCTTGCGACTATCCTGACCCTTCTGTGATAAGGTAAAATATATTGGAATATGGTATGTCAAAAAGGGCGTTGGCATCAATATAATGATTAAAAGGATATAAATTATGAAAAAAATCATTGCATTTAGTCTTTTCTGTTTTATGTTTTTTGGATGCACTTCACCATCAAAAGGGAATAAGAGTAGTGGAAGTAATACATATACTGTTTATTATTACTATTCTGGAACAAATACGACTCCAACCGTTACAGAACAATACCCTGCAGGTTCGAATGTTGATTTGCAAACGCCATTTGGTTCAAAATGTGACGGGAATAAATTGGTTAAGTTTGTAGGGTGGTCAGACGGAACAAATATCTACAATCCTGGAAGCAGAATAACTCTTTCAAGTAATATACATTTAACTCTTGTTTCTGATACAATACAATGTAATGCTGGTACAGTATGCGACAAAGGACCAACTGGTCAATGTGAATGTGTTTATGTTAAAAGAGCCCTTGGTGAAGCTTGTACTTCAGATGATGACTGCCAGACTGGACTATTTTGCGGCACTGGATCAAAAATATGTGTTTCTTCTGGAAACTAGCTTTCAAGTTTTGCCATCATGTTAATGTAATAAATCAACGGTTTGTTTGCAATGTAGTCATCAAGTTTATTAGGGCCGTTTGAACTGCATAATACATTAAAGTTACGGTCTACAAGTAAAAAGCCAGGGATATAGAATTTTTCTACTTTGTAATCTTCAAGCTTAAAAAAGCCGCATTCATCACGATAATCAAAGTCAAGGTAATAAAACGGCAGGTTGTCATTTTTCATGTATTTGATTAAATCTTCGTTGCTTTTATCTTTTTCTGAACCAACTAAAATTATTTCAAAATTATCATATTTCTTTTTGTATTCTTCATAGAATTTCACAAGCTCATCACGGAATTCCTTGCAGTAAGGGCACCAGTCTGCAGCATAATAAATAAAATAATAATCTTTGTTTATTTTTTTTGAGTCAGGAATATTTCCCTCTGCATCTTTTACTTTCTGGTCAATTACATCAAGAACCTTATTTGGTTTTGAAGTGCATGATGCAGCAAAAAAAGCAGTTAAAATACATAAAGGTATTAAAAATAATTTAGCTTTCATAAAATTTTATTCCCTTAAAATTTACAAAAATTCAGATTATAGATTAGCCATGAGCCATTCTTTAAATGTGTCGTAACTGTTTTCCATTGGGATTGCTTTGTCTGGAAGCTGCATTACCTTCTGGAGGCGGTCTGGGATAACAGGGTCTTTGCCGATTGCCTGTTTTACTGTAGCGCCAAATTTTGCAGGGTCTGCTGTTTCAAGAATGATTCCGACAGCATTTTTGTTTACAACCTGACTTGCCCATTCAGGAACATTTGCTGTAAGACCAGGTTTTGTATAGTCGCCTTTTAAACCGCCCATGAGTTTTTCAAGACAGCCGTTTCTTATGTCATCCCATGCTTTCCATGCAACAGCACCGTGCGGGTCGATGATGTAACCTGTCTTAGTATGGCAGTCTTTAATTGATTCAATAATTCCATCATTATCAAGCCAGTAAGAGGCGAAAAGCTTTCTTACTTCTTCAAGTGAATACATGGCAGCAATGCGTTCATAGTTGCTTGGAGCTCCTACATCCATTGCGTTTGCATAAGTTTCTACAGAAGGTCTTGCTTTATATTCACCTGTTGCAATCCAGTCTGGAATTGTTCTGTTTGAATTTGTTGCTGCAACAAAGCCTGTAATAGGAGCACCCATTTTCTGTGCGATAAGTCCTGATGTAAGGTTACCGAAGTTTCCTGATGGAACTGTTACGATGATTGCAGGATTTTCAAGTTTGTTGGAAATATAGCTTTTTGCCTTTGCAAGAAGGGAAGCGTACATATAATAAAATCCCTGTGGCAAAAGGCGTGAGATGTTGATTGAGTTTGCAGATGAAAGGCGGAATTTACTTCTTAAATCTTCATCTACGAAAGCAGTCTTTACAAGCTTCTGACAGTCATCAAAAGTTCCTTTAACCTTTAATGCGCGGACATTTCCTGTAAATGTAGAAAGCTGTTTTTCCTGCAATGGAGAAATCTTTCCTTCCGGATAAAGAATTGTTACATCAATTCCAGGAACATTATGGAATGCACTTCCTACAGCACTTCCTGTATCACCTGAAGTTGCAACAAGAATGTGAAGGTTGTCAGAGTTTTCTCTGTTAAAATATGACATTACGCGGGCCATAAAACGTGCACCAAAATCTTTAAATGCACATGTAGGTCCGTGGAATAATTCAAGCACGTAAGTTATAGGATCAATCTGATTAAGCTTTGAAATAAAAGGATATGCATCCTGAATGATGGCATCAAGATCATCATCAGGAATTTCTCCCTTACAGTAAGGCTTTGCCATTTCAAGTGCAACAGATCTGAAAGACGGTTCACTGTTACTGTTTAAAATCTTTTCATCTAGCCGTGGAAATTCTACAGGAATGTAAAGACCTCCTGTTTTAGAATTCATTCCATATAAAACTGCTGTCTTAAAATCTACTTTAACTGAACTGTCTCTTGTATCTGTATAAATCATTTTTTAAGTCCTTTATATTTTTATTGCAATTTACATTGCATAGATAAGATCATTTACAAGGTCTTTTGAAAGCTGCGTCTGGCATGCTTTTAATACATTCCATTTATTTTTATCTGTTACAGTTGTTGATTTTGTAACTTTATAAAGTTCTTTAGCTGTTGCAAAATCTATTACTGTAATGTCAGCTGTAAGTGTAAGGGAGTATCCGCCTTCTACTTCTTTAATGTCAGATTCATATTTTACTTTTCCGTAAACGATGTATTTAAAATATGTTGCTCCGCCTACAAGATTTTTTGCAGCCTGGCAGATTGCTTCGTTTCCTTTATCGATTACTTTATGAAAGTCTGCATTCTGTGCCTGATATGGATATCCTGCTTTCCAGAATTCCTGCATTGTATTTGAAGAAGTAGAAAGGGCAGAGTTTAAATTCATCTTGCCGTCGAGTGTATAATCGATAAGGTCAACCATTACGATATGGCCTTTTTTAAGGAAAAATTTTACTCTGCATGGTACTTCAAGCTCAACAGATTTTGCAAGCTTTGTAAGTGAAGGTGAGTTTCCTGGAAGTTTTGGTGAGAATGTTACAGTTGAATTAATCGAAGTAGAAATTGTTTCCGGTTTAAAAACTGCAATACCTTTTTCATTTGTAACGATTTCTGCTGTTCCGAAAGAAACTACATTGTCTGTCTTTTTTTCCGGATATGTAACAGTAAGTGTATAGTTTGCGTATGGATTTCCGTCATTATCTTTTACAGAAACTGTATACGGAGTTTTAAATGCTGTGCCTGCAAAAGGTGTATCTGCTGATGAAACAAGTTCAATCTGCATGTTTGAAAGTTCTTTTTTAAGCTGTGCAGTTGTAGAAGATTCTGCGCTTTCCTGTGATGATTTTTTTGAAGAAGCCGGCTTTTCGACAAATTCCTGTGTTTCTGCCTGTGTTGTTTCACAAGACGGCATAAATGACATCAAAGACAGCAAAAATATAGCTTTTGATACAATTTTAATTGTTTTTTTCATGATTTAACTTTATCCCCTGATTTATATGTAAATATTTATTTATTATAGTAAATTTTGCCATTTATCTCAATAGTATGCAAAAATTTCAATTAAATGCAGGTGGGATAAGGTTACATTATATAATCTACTTGCCTTTTTTTTATAAATGAATAAAATCTAATTTTATGAGACTTACTCATGCAGAAATAAACCTTAAAAATTTGCAGAACAATATAAAAAGCATAAAATCACTTTTAAAGCCTGAGACTTTAGTATGCGCTGCAGTTAAAGCAAACGGTTATGGAAACGGGGCTGTAGAATGTGCAAAAGCCGCAGTCGAAGCCGGAGCTTCATATCTTGCAGTTGCAGCGGTAGAAGAGGGAATTGAATTAAGAAATTCCGGCATTAAAACACCAATACTTATGTTGAGTCTCTGTTCCCCGGGTGAAGTAGAGGATGCTGTCAGATACCAGATTACGCCTCTTGTTTTTGACAGTGAATATGCTGAATTATTTAATGAAAAAATCAATGAGCTTAAAGGAACTTTTGATTATTCTGGAAGCGAAAAGATAGGGGATAAAAAATTTGCCGTTCATCTTGCAATTGACAGCGGAATGGGAAGAATCGGCTGTCTTCCTGAACAGGCCTCTGACGTGGCCTTTAAAATAAATTCAACTGAAAATTTAATACTTGGCGGAATGTGCACTCACTTTGCAGTCGCAGACAGTATTTCTTCAAAGGATAAAAAATATACAGAACAGCAGTTTAATAATTTTATGTGCGCAGTTTCTAATGTAGAAAAAGCCGGAATTAATCCGGGGATAAGACACTGCTGCAACAGTCCTGCACTTCTTACACATCCTGAGTGGCAGCTTGATATGGTAAGACCGGGAATCATTGTATACGGTTATTACTGCGACCAGGTGACAAAAAAATATCTGGCAGAAAATAAAATTAACTTTAACATAAAACCTGTAATGACATTAGTATCAGGAGTAAGTGCGATAAGGCATTTTACAAAAGGTAAATCTGTTTCTTACGGTCATACATGGACAGCAAAAAAAGATACAGACATTGCAGTAATTCCTGCAGGTTACGGCGACGGATTTTTAAGAAGATTTAAAGACTGCGTTAAACCTGTCATCAACGGAAAATCATATCCGATCCGCGGAAGAATTTGCATGGACCAGTTTATGATTGATATTGGCAGTGAAAATGATGACGTTAAAAGATGGGACAGAGTTATCTTATTCGGTTCAAAAGAGGACGGAGCGATGTGTGACGCGCAGGATATTGCAGATGCAACAGGCACGATTCCGTATGAAATAATGACCGGCATTACAAAACGTGTTGAACGGGTCTACATAAAATGACGGATAAAAATCATTTTCTGATGCAGGATTTCCTTGACTGGGTCGATTCATTTTTAAATTTTGAAAAACTTCCGCAGAAAAATATATTCTGGCTTAACATGATGGAATTTTTATGTTCTCATCTTGGAAACCCTCAGGACGAAATTAAAAGCTTTCACGTTGCAGGCTCCAAGGGTAAAGGTTCTGTCTGCGCAATGATTTCTTCTATCCTTACAACAGCCGGAAAGAAAACCGGTGTATATGCATCTCCTCACATAAATGATTTCAGGGAAAGAATAAGATTAAACGACAGCTTTTTTCCTGATGAAATTTATGAAAGGGCTGCAGTTGAACTTAAAGAAAAATTTGAACAGATTAAAAATGAACTTCCAAAAGAAAGGGCAGTTACATGGTTTGAGCTTGTAACTGTTTATGCTTTTCTTGTGATGAAGTATGCAAAAGTCGATGAAGCTGTTTATGAAGTAGGGCTTGGCGGAAGACTTGATGCGACAAATATAATTAAGCCTGAAATTTCTATAATTAATACGATTGAACTTGAACACACAGAATTTTTAGGAAACACACTCGAGCAGATTGCTTCTGAAAAAGCTGGAATAATTAAAGACGGAATTCCTGTAATCTGTGCTCAGCATCCGCAGAATGTAAAAAATGTTTTTATCGAAAAAGCACGGGAACATAATTCCAATATTATCTTTGCTTTTGACCTGTTAAAAAAACTTGAGTATTCATATGACAGTACCCAGAAAATAATGAACGTTAAAATTGATTCAGAGCTTTTTAAAAGGCCGCTTTCATATTCGACAAAAATGCCGGGAAGCTTTCAGGCACAGAATGCACTTTTAGCTGCCTCTGCTGTAAAATTAATTCATCCTCAAATTACAGAAGATGTTTTTGAGCAGGCTCTTTCTAAAGTAAAGCTTCCTGCAAGATTTGAAATAATTCATAATCCTCAAAATTATCCTGGTTTACAAGACATGATAATTGACGGAGCGCACACTGTAAAAAGCATTTCAAATACAATGGAGACATTGGAAAAGCTTTATAAGGGAAAAAAACTACACCTTCTTTTTGCGTGCGCCGCAGACAAGGATGTTTCTCACATAGCAGCTCTTTTCTGCAATAAGTTTTTAAAGGTTACTCTTACAAGACCGGGCCTTACAAAATCCTGCAATGCAGAAAAGATGAATAAAGCTTTTTCTGATGCAGAAATTAAAGCAGACTATTTTGAAAATTATGAAGAAGGCATAAAAAAAGCTCTTGAACTGGCAGAAAGAGAAAAGGCTGTTCTTCTTGTTACAGGCTCTTTTTATCTGGCAAGTGAAGTTAATAAATTTTTATAAGAAAAAAATTCTGTAGAAAAAGCACCATGGCTTTGAGACATTCTGTCGAAGATCGATGCCATGTGCCAGAGCCTGAACCTCCGGCATTTTTCTTTATATTGAATTATCTTGTTATTTTGTATAAAATCATTACATATTTTTAATAAGGACGGAATGATGCATTATGGCAGAACTTGAATATACAGACATTAATAAAAGCTTTGAAGCAGCACTTGAAAGAAGCAGAAAAATCGAAGCTGACCTAGAAAAAAATCCAAAAAAATACCGCGTTTTAACAGGTGACAGACCTACAGGACTTTTACATATCGGACATTATTTCGGTTCACTCCAGAACCGTGTACGCCTTGCAAAAATGGGCGTTCCAACAATGATTCTTATTGCAGACTATCAGGTTTTAACAGACCACGATGCTTTTGATAAAATAAGCCAGAATACAAAACAGCTTGTAATTGACTACCTTGCAGCAGGAATTAATCCTGAACAGCAGGATGTAATTATTTATCCTCACAGCTATGTTCCTGAATGCAATCAGCTTATGATTCCATTTTTGACACTTGTTTCAAATGCCGAGCTCAGCCGTAACCCAACAGTTAAAGAAGAAATTGAAAGTGCCGGCCTTAAAAATGTTAATGCCGGAATGTATACATATCCTGTTCATCAGGCATGCGACATTCTTTTCTGTAAGGGAAATGTAGTTCCAGTAGGAAAGGATCAGCTTCCACATCTTGAAATGACAAGAACTATTGCAAACCGCTTTAATAAAAAATTCTGTCTTGATTCAGGTAAAGAAAGTGTATTCCCGGAACCGCAGGCACTTCTTTCTAAAACACCTATGATTTTAGGCTTAGACGGAAGTCAGAAAATGAGTAAGTCACGTGGTAATGCCGTAATGCTTTCTGCAACAGAAGATGAAACTGCAAAGCTCATTAAAAAAGCAAAGACAGATGCAGACAGAAACATCACATACGATCCAGTTAACCGCCCTGAAGTAGCAAACCTTTTAATGCTCATTTCTCTCTGTACAGGCGAAGAACCTGATGCGATTGCATCAAAAATCGGCGAGGGCGGTGGCGGAATGCTTAAAAACATGCTTACAGAAGCACTCAACGAAAAGCTCCGTCCTCTTCGTGAAGAAAGAAAAAGACTTGAAGCAGATCCTGAATATATCAGAAAAGTTCTTACAACAGGTGCAGAAAAAGCACGCGAAATCGGAATTAAAACATTAAACGAAGTCCGCGATGTAATGAACATGAAGATATGATGAACAGTTAACCTTCATATTAAAATTTTATACAGATAAACATATATAACCTTCCTCAAGTTAAATGTATAGTAAAATAGCAATGCAATTTGTAATTATTGTTACTGCATTAAATTTTCAAAAAGTAGTGCACAGAGTCTTGACATCAGAAAAACCTCATGTTAGAAAAAAAACAAGAGAAAAAGTTATGAAAAACGAAGAAAAGAATTATTCAAAGAGAATGTCCGCACTTGTAATGATGATAATCTATGCAGCGGCGCTGTCACCTTTGTATCTTTTTGCCGAAGAAAGAAAGGCATCAAAGGCATTCATTGAAAATATTTCATCAGGCATATCTTATACTCCCGTAAAAGGAATATCTGAAACAGAAGAAGTAAAAGAAGAACCAGTTGAAAAGAAG
>JAFZKN010000001.1 GCA_017553635.1 Treponema sp.
GCTTGTAACAGACTGTAACGGAGATGAATACCAGAGGATAGAATACACGCCGTACGGTGAAACATGGATAGACTTAAAGACACAGATTTCACTCATTGCAAAGCTTCCTTATAAGTTTAGTGCAAAGGAACTTGATGAAGAAACTGGCCTGTATTACTACGGTGCACGATATTTAGATCCGAAATACTCAAGGTGGATAAGCGCAGACCCTGCAATGAACACGGGAGAATACTTTGGCAAGACCGATTCCGGAATGGGCGGAGTGTTTAATCATGTTAATCTTAATCTTTACCACTATGCTTCGAATAATCCAATCAAGATTCGTATAGAAAGTACATAGGCTAGTCTGTTGTAAAAGGTTTTTTTAAATTCAACTGCGGTCAGGACGGATTTTTATATCCCTTGAAATACTGATATTATTTCTATATAATTAAACAATTATGGAAACAAGATGTTTTAGTATGTTAAAGCCTGGTGTTTTGAATCGCAGGCTGGTGGGAGAGGTAATAAGCCGCCTCGAAAAGAAAGGATTAAAGTTAGTAGGCTTAAAAATGATGAATATTTCAAGGGAACTTGCAAGCAAGCATTATATTGAGCATAAGGGCAAGCCTTTTTATGATTCTCTTGTTGATTACATTACTTCTGGGCCTGTTGTTGCAATGGTATGGCAGGGAGATGACTGTATTACACTCGTAAGAAAACTTTGTGGAGCTACAAGCCCTGCAGAAAGTCATCCAGGAACAATCAGGGGAGATTTCTGTTCTCATACTCAGCACAATATTATTCATGCTTCTGATAGTGATGAAAGTGCAAAACGCGAGATAGATCTTTTCTTTAAGGAAGAAGAAATCATTGACTGGGAAGATACACTTTCCTGCTGGCTGTAAATAAATTCAACTTGACTTTATAGCTTGAAAAAAACAGGAGTCGGAGGATTTGTAATGAATTCTAAAACTGTAGGAGTAATTGGAGCTGGAGCGTGGGGTACTGGTTTTGCACAGGCACTTGCACGAGGTGGTCATAAAGTTGTTTTGTGGGCACTTGAGGATGAAGTAGTTGAATCTATAAATAAAGAGCACGAAAATAAAAAATTTCTTCCAGGCTTTAAACTTTCCGAAAATCTTACAGCGTCGAAAGATATAAATGAAGTTGCATCAAAAAAAGATTTTCTTATTCTGGCAAGTCCATCGCTTTATCTTGAATCAACTGTAAAAAAGTTAACTACAATTCCTAATATTGCTGACGGCGAAACCTTTGTAGGAGTACTTACAAAAGGTTTTGTTCCTTCTAAAAGAGGACCTCAGCTTTGTCTTGAAACAATTGAGAATGTTCTTCCTGGAATTTATAAAGGTAATACTGTTTATATTTCAGGTCCAAGTCATGCAGAAGAAGTTGCTATGGGAAAGCTTACAGGACTTATTGCTGCATGTGAAAATCCTAAGAATACAATTATTTTCCGTGAGCTTATGAGGGTTCCAGGACTTTTAGCATATTCAAGTCTTGATGTTGTTGGAGTTCAGATTTGTGCAGCAGTTAAGAATGTTGTTGCCGTAGTTTATGGTTGTCTTGATGCGATTTCTGAAACTTCTGAAACATTCGGTGATAATTCTGAAAGTCTTCTTCTTGCTGCAGGTCTTAATGAAATTCAGCAGCTTGGATTTGCAATGGGTGCAACTCATGCAGAAACATTTACTTCGATTGCCGGAGTAGGGGACCTTGATGTAACCTGCAAAAGTAAATACGGAAGAAACCGTCGCTTTGGTCAGGATATAATTAAGAATAATATTCTTTCAAAATTTAAAGATCTTGATGATTTAATTACAAATGTAAATCAAATAGGCTATCTTCCGGAAGGTGCGATTGCCTGTAAATATGTTCACGAAATTGCTGAACGCTTAAATTTAAAACTTGTTATCTGTGACGGATTATATAAAATTCTTAACAGGGAAATTCAACCTGAAGAATTCTTAAAAGATCTTCTCCGTTTAAAGAAGCGGGTAAAAAGATAATTAATACAGGGGCAGACTGATGCTTGAAAAAATAACAGACACATTCAGCGGGATTATCCGTACTATCAGCGGAAAGGCTTCGATTACAGAAAAAAATATCGAAGACACAGTTGAACAGATTAAAATGGCTTTGCTTGAAGCCGATGTTAATATCCGTGTAGTAAGAAGGTTTGTTAATTCAACTATCGAAGAAGCAAAAGGTGAAAAGGTTTTAAAAGCTGTAGACCCGGGTCAGCAGTTTGTAAAAATAATTCACGATAAAATTGTTTCTATGCTCGGAGATGCAAAAACTGATCTCAAACTCAAAGGCCCGGATACTCAGTCAGTAATTCTCATGCTTGGTCTTCAGGGTTCTGGTAAAACAACAGCCAGCCACAAACTTGCTGCGCGCTTAAAGAAAGAGGGGAGACGTCCTCTTTTGGCTGCGTGTGACCTTGTTCGTCCTGCAGCCATTGAACAGCTGTGTGTTCTCGGAGCAAAGATTGATGTTCCTGTTTATAAAGAAGAAGGTACAAAAGACGCAGTTCGTGTTGCAAAGAATGCAATAGATTATGCAAAGAAAAACGGTCTTGATGTAATTATCCTTGATACAGCCGGACGACTTCAGATTGATGAAGATATGATGGCTGAACTTGTTGCAGTAAAAAAAGCTGTTACCCCTGACGAAGTTCTTCTTGTTGCAGATTCTATGACAGGTCAGAATGCTGTTGACATCGCAAAATCATTTGATGAACAGCTTGGCCTTTCCGGTGTAATTCTTACAAAGTTTGACTCTGATGCACGGGGAGGAGCTGCCCTTTCTTTAAAGACAATTACTCAAAAACCGATTTTGTTTATCGGTACTGGTGAAAAGACAGAAGACTTTGAAGTATTCCATCCTGACCGAATTGCAAGCCGTATTCTCGGCATGGGCGATATCGTTTCACTTGTTGAAAAGGCACAGGAACAGGTAAACATAGAAGATGCTAAAAAGCTCGAAGCTAAAATGGCCCGTAATGAGTTTACTCTTGATGATATGCTTGAGCAGTTTAAGCAGGTTAAAAAAATGGGCTCGATGCAGTCGCTTATGGAAATGATGCCTGGAATGGCAGGTGCTCTTCAGGGGCGGGATATCGATACAAGCGGAATGAAACATCAGGAAGCTATCATTCAGGCGATGACAAAAAAAGAAAGGGCAAACCATCTTATCATTGGACCAAGCCGCAGAAAAAGAATTGCAAAGGGTTCTGGAACCTCTGTTGCAGAAGTAAATAAATTAATCAAGCAGTTTGAAAAGACAAAGCTGGCAATGAAAAAAATAAGCCGCAACAAGGGAATGCAGTCACGGCTTATGAGTCAGCTTATGGGTCAGTAAGTCTTATTTTACGACAATAATTGAAGTTTCTCTTCCGTCCTTTGACCATGCACGGTCAGGATTTGTTGTATCCGGAAAACTCTTTGTTCCGTTGTAAAAGGCGTAGTAGTAAGTTCCTTCTGGAAGAGGGAGGTAAAGCTCATAGTATCCAGGACGTGTTTCTGTAAGCTCGTAAATCCATGGATCCCAGTCAGTAAAGGTTCCTGCAAGACGGATTTTCTGTCCTTCTGGTCCCTGATATATAAAGTGAACGCCCTTGTCCGTCTTTTTGGTTTCATTTTTATGGTTGTTTGTAACGTTGAGTGTAGAAACCTCGATTCCTGTGTACGGATTGTAGTACTTATTTTCGTTATTCGGGTCTGTTGTCCAGATCCCGTCAATTATTATCCGATATGAAATAAATTCAATATCGCGTGGAAGTTCAAGAATGTAAAAATAAAGGCTGTCGATTTCTTTTTCGTCAATGTCCTTTGTTGATTTTTTCATAAAGGAGTGAATTTCTTTATAATCTTCAAAGTCAAATGCAATGCCTATATGGCGTGGTCCTTTTTCGGCAGTAAAAACGATATAATCGTCCTGCTGGTATGGTGAAGAAACTCCCCTGATATCGTTTACGGCAACACGATATTCGTAAGGGTATTTAAACTCTGTATCTGGAGAATTTTTTTTGCCCTGCGGTTTACCCTTAGCGAAAGCCGGTACAAGATTTAATAAAATAATGCTTAAGCTTAAAATTTTTACAAAATACTTCATAAATACATTATCGGACATAAATTCATTCAGTTTAGGGGATTTAAAAAAATCTACAATATATATAAAAAAAATTGTGACAAATACCGTTAATATATGATATAATAGTTCAATGGAATATAGTTCTTAGGGCTTACTGTATTCTATTGATTTGGGGAAAGAATATTAATTTATGCCGGGTTTAAGTCAATTAAGAAAATTAAGCGAAGATGTGCTCAGATTAGGTAATGAAGCAAAGCTGCGTTCAGAACGTGGTGAAAAGCCTGTCGTTGCAACTATTCCATCTTCAGTTCCAGACATAGATGACTCTGAGGATTTCGTATTAGGTCTTCCGGAAAAGGAAAGTGACGAAGCTCCGTCAGAAGAAGAACTCGCTGCGAAGGCAGAAGAAGAGCAGGCATTAGCCTCGGCTGCCAGCGATCTTGAAAATCTTCTTGCAGGAAATGCTCCTGCTTCTCAACCAGACATTGATCTTTCAGGAATTTTAAATCCGGTAATGGATGCAGATGACGGCATACCTGACCTGTCTGCATTTGAAGCTCCACCACCTCCTCCAGAAAAGAAAGAACCATCAATCGAGGACATGAGCCTTGATGATCTTTTAAATACACCTTCACAGGATTTTGCAGAACCGGAACCTGTTCCAGAACCTGAACCGGCACCGGAGCCTGAACCGGAGATGACTTCGGTAGACGTAACTTCTGATTTTGATCTTGCAGCTCCAGCAGAAGATATTGCGATTCCAGATGTTTCCGATATGGAAAATTTTGAAGCATCGGATTTGTCTTTTGATGCTCCAGCAGAAAAACCTGCTGCAGAAAGTACAGATGAATTTGGTTTTTCCGGTGAAGCAATTGATTTGACCGCAGATCTTCCTGATGAATTACAGGAAGTTGTAGATAATCCAAAACCTTCTGTAAATACATCTGTTTCTGAGGCAGAAGAAATTTCTGAAGTAGAAGAACCTTCTGTGCAGGATATTTCGATACCAGACGATATTTCAATGCCGGAAGATGCAGCAATGCCTGGAGATATTTCTATTCCTGAAACTGAAGCTTCTTCAGAAACAGTATCTTCTGGTGCAGATGAAATTCCTGTTGCAGGGGATTTTGGATTTGATGCAATTGATACAAGTGGCCTTGATGATATAGGTTCTGCAATGGGGCAGACAGAAGAAACTCCTCAGAGTTCCGGCCCTGGTTTTGGAGAAGATTTTGATCCATCTGCAATTGATCTTTCAGGGCTTGATCTTGGTGGAGATTCTGGAGAAGGTGCTGCTGGTGGTGGGGAAGAGCAGACTCCTGAAGTTTTTGATACATCAGAAATGGATGGAATCGGAATGTCCGATTTTAACATTCCTGAAACAGATTCCAAATTATCAAGTTCTCTTTCTTCTGATTTTGAACTGGACTCAGAAGGCGCAAGTGATCTTGATTTTGAAATTGCAGGTTATACAGGAGCAGATGCAAATCCGTTTGATAAAAATGGACGCATAAAGTCTCAGATAGCAACGCCTGTTGAAGAAAAAAGAAAGAATACTTTAACAGATGCAGAATATAAAAAGTTCAAGAATAATTTAAAATACTATCCTCTTAATGTTCGGCTTGCTGTAGAGGATATGATTGTTAAGAATGAATTTACTGATGATGTAATTTTTGAAGTCATCGAAAAAATTCTTAAAAAAGTTCCGGCCCGTCAGCTTGCATCTCATCTTGAAAAGATGCTCGACATACAGCTTTCTGTTCCCCGCGACTTTGAACGAAGAACTGCAGAAGAATACGAAGCATACAAGCAGTCGATTCAGTATCAGTTAAAAAACAGAATTCTTCCGGCAATTGTAATCGGTGTATTTGGTTTTATCATGCTCTGCTGTATCGGTTTCCTTACTGTTGAATTTGTATATAAGCCGATAAAGGCAGAAGGTCTTTATAAATCTGGTTACAGCTATCTTGAAAAAGAAGATTTTACTCAGAGCGAGATGGATTTTAATAAAGCTAAAGGATATAAGCTTAAAAAGAAATGGTTTTTCAGATATGCAGAAGGTTATAGAAGACATAAGCAGTATGAACGTGCTGAAAATAAATATAAAGAGCTTTTAAAATATTTTAATCATGATAAGCAGGCTGGACTTGATTATGTCCGTATGGAACTTGAAGACCTTGCAAATTATGAAAAAGCAGAAGATATCTGCAGACGGGAAGTTCTTGATTATCACATTAATGATATAGATGGTGTTCTTCTTTTGGGTGACGTTTATCTTGAATGGGCGACAGAATTAGACAGTTCAAAATTTGAGAATGCTTACGAACAGTATAACTTTGTTCTTCAGCTTGTTAAAAAGCCAAAGAATGAATATTACGCAAGACTTATGCGTTACAGCGTAAGAACAGATAACCTTAAAGATGTTCTTCAATACAAGGAAATGTTCTTCCCTGTTGAAAAATCTTTGAGTGGTGATGACTGGACAGAAATGTCTGGTTATCTTATGAATAAGCTTTATGGAAATCTTGCACCTCAGGAAGAATATCTGAGAGAATCAATTGAAGATGTTCTTGAGATGTTAAAGCGTTCAATAAAGTACAGCCCGAAAAATCCTATCGCAAGATATAATATGTCGCGTTATTATATCGAGTCTGGAAATCATGAACGGGCTATAAAAGAACTTGAATCTACAACAGCTCTTTTTAAGGAATCAAGATCACTTAAAAAACGTGACATGTATAAGTTCTTAAATTCTTACAGACTCATTGGTGAACAGTATCTTTATGAGAGAGAATTTATAAAGGCACAGGAATCACTGGCAGAAGGAATTAAGCTTTTTGAAGAAAAGAATGAAGTGAGTGGTCTGGAAAGTGATAAGAATGTTGGAATCATGTATTCAGATTATGCAGATATTGATTACTTTATTTCCGGTGATCTGGAAAATGCTTACAGAAATTATTTAAATTCAATTAATAATAAAAATGATAATGCTTATGTAAGATATAAAGCAGGTTATATCGATTACGGAAATAAAAATTACGAAGACGCATTTAAGCATTTTGTAGTTGCATCAGAAAAAAAAGAAAATGATTCTAATCTTCTTTTAGCATTGGGAAATGCATTGGCATTGCGTGATGATGATTATGCAGGTTCAGGATATTATGAAAGGCTTATCAATGTTCTTGATCATGAAATATCCAGAAAAGATGTAATTATGCCACAGATTAAAAATGAAGATACAGAACTTATTGAATTATATATGAAAGCTTCGAATAATCTTGGAGTTACTCAGTACAGACTTGCAAGGGAAACAGGAAACAGCAGCCTTAATGGAGAAAGTATTTTTAATTTCCAGAATTCACTGAGGGCATATGATGCACTTACCCGTAATCCTGAAACTTTGGTCAGAATTGGCGGAACAAATCTTGCTGAACAGAATGTAAAATATGTAACAAGCCCTATCACAGCTTATGAACCGGCAATTTATACAGACATTCCGAGAACTCTCGGCGATGAAAAACGACTCGAATAGAATCGCTTTGTTTTATCTAACGGGGTTTTGATTTGAAACTGTTATGTCCGTATAACGGAATTCTTGTAAGAAGATATGTAAACTCTTTATATAAGGAACTTTTCCGTAAATCCATTCATCTTTGTACAGTTTTTATTCCTGCTCTTTTGCACCGGTTTTACTGGGTCATTGAAGTTCTTTTGATTCTTGCTGCTCTGGGTTTTACTTTAAGTGAAATTCTGCGTCTTAACGGAATTGAAGTTCCCGTAGTTTCTGATATCACAAAAGTTGCGGCAAGAAAAAGGGATGAAGGAAAATTTGTTTTAGGCCCTTTGACTCTTGTTGCCGGGATTGTAATTTCAAGTCTTATTTTTCCTGAACGCTCATATACAATTGGAATTCTTTCTCTTGCAACCGGTGATGGTCTTGCAAGTCTGTGTGGAAAATTTTTCGGAAGGATTAACATTCCGTTTACGGAAGGGAAGACGGTTGCAGGTTCTTTAAGCTGTTTTGCGGCCGTATTCTGCTGTTCATTTATAATAAGCCGTGATGTTTATGCAAGCCTTATTATTGCTCTTGTCGGAATGATAATAGAAGTTTTTCCGCTTAAGGATTTTGATAATGTCCTTATTCCGGTCGGCTTATCTTACGTTGCGACTTTTCTTGTATAGATTCTTTTTTTTACGGATAAAATTCAATAAGATAAAAACTAGTCCCAATGATACATTTTATGCAGTGCCCTCAGATAAAGGTTTGTGCCTGCGATGAGAAATATTGAGCCGGCTGTGATTATGTAAAGAAGGTCGGTACATGTCATAAGCTTGATTCCCGCTGCCATAAAGATATAACTTACAAGAAGTTTTAGAATTGCTTTATTTTCTGTTTCGCGGAATGTTATTATAAACGTCAGAATTGTCAGGATTGAAATAATTATGAATAAAGTTATTACTATATTGGAAAAACCATACTGAATGCCAAAGGTTTTTGTTGCGATGCTTGTGTTAAGCGGAATGCAGAGCGTTACGATAATGGCAGAAATAAAAATAGCTGTGAGATCTATTTCGATGTTGAGCTTTTGAGAATCTTTTGAGTTTACAGCAATGAAAAGAAACGAGAACAGTGAAAGAAGTTTTCCTAAAAGCGAATAATTTCCGAGAAGCAGGTAGATTTGGGAAAATGTTTTTTTAAGGTCGAAAACGGCTATTATAAAGCGGGAAAGTTCAAGCTGGAGACCAAGTAAAACTACGCAGAAAAGGATAATCAGTGTAGATTGGGTTTTTTCAAAACTGAACAGCATGTAAAAGGCCGTAATTGGAATAAAAAACTGGATGAAAATGAGTGAAATTAACACGGATTTTTCGCTTGGCTTAAAAAATGAAAGGCCTTTTAGTGAAAAAAAAGGGAGACCGAATGTTTTTTCAAACGAGCCGTTTAAAGACTTGATGATAAGCAGGGCCATTACGCCTAAAAGGCTTAATACAGAAAAAATTGCAAAAACTTTGATGATTCTGTTTCGTGTTTTTAATGTCATGATTTAATTTTATAGGCAAAAGAAATAATAGTAAAGTCAAAAATCTCTGCTCATAATAACTAAAGTGAAAAATTATAATTCCGATAATCAAAAGGAAGGTATTTTTAAGTAAAATAACTGGGTTTGATAAACCTCTTGAGCGGGGTTTACGGGAGTTACTGATATATGAAAAAAATAATGATTTTAGCTTTAAGCTGCTTTTTGATGAGTTCTGGTTTGTTTGCCGGAGATGTCGCTGTATTTAAGGACATCGGTTTTTCTAAAGATGGAAAAGTTTATTTCTTTGGGGAATATGGTAAAACTGACAAAAAATTCATTCCGTATGGAGAAATCTACGGTGTAGATGTTGCTAAAAATGAATATATTCCTGGAAAGGTTTTCAAATCACAGGATAAGAGCAATACAAAGGCAAGTAAAGATGTATTTGAAGAGTTATATGCAAAGCACTATTCGGAAATTCAGAAATATGAATGTTATCAGGCACATGCAGTTGATCTCCTTTATGTAATGGAAGATGAAGGAAAAGGTGCGGAAGAAGAAATCGTATTTAAGAGTTTTGAAGAAAGTGAATATACATATCATATTAAACTTATTCCTACCTTTTATGGAAATAAATCTTCTTTTTATATAAGTGTAAGCGTTTATGACAAGGACAATAACCTTGCAATGACATATAAAGCAGGAACTCCATCAGTTAAAAGACCAAATGTGACTCAGTATAAAATTGTAAAGATTTTTACAAATGAAACTAAAGACGGCGTTGTTTTTGTAATCGAAAAGAAAATCGAAGATGAAAACGGCGTTTCAATAAGATATATGGTAGAAACTACGAAACTCGACAGTCCTGTTGACGGCCAGAAGCGATAAAAAAAGTGTAAAAATCCTCCTACAAAGAAGTCCGTCGGAAAAGTTGAAAAACGGTTCCGGCGGATTTTTTTTCGCCTGTTGCCTTATCTACATAATCCCCTTCGTGCAAAAGAAGTCTTACAAAAATATTTTCATCGTTCTGAGGAAGTTCACGCCATAAAAATTCAAGGAAAAGAGCATCTGCTGCATCGAACAAAGCATCTGCCGGAGACCCGTCATCGTTGAAGGGTTTAACTTCTGATGTGACGAATCCCTGTACAAAAAGATAATCTCCTTTAGGAATTGAAAAAGAAATGTTTTCCTGCGTTCCGTTAGAAAGAAGGTCCATTTTTGACGGTTCCAGAGATTTTTCAGTGCAAGTGGTTTTGCACATGTATAAAATTCCACTTCCAGTATCTTCTGTTTTTCCGCACTGGATGTCTTCGAAAAGCTGTAAAGGATGAACCTGATAATTTGTATTGCTTTGTTCCATAAAAAAAATATATCAATTTTTTTTAAAATTGTGAATATTATTTATAAAAAACAGAATGATATTAGTGAGGGTAGTGCATTCAGTGGAATGCATTTAAATTATTTTTCTGGAGTTTTATATGAAAAATGGTGTTAATCAGGTAATTCATTTTGTTTTGACCGTTTTTGTGGTAACGATTTTTGTATTGATCTGCATGTATCATTCTTCGTGCCATGTTACCCCCGAGGGAATAACCCTTGTGAGTGATGGTGTAAAAACTGTGAAGATTATTGACTATGCAATTGATGAAGGCTTGATTGAAGTCTGGTTTAGTGACCGGGTATCTGTTGAAAAGGTTTTTGCTGTAGAAGCAGTGGAAGCAAACAGTTCAATCGATAATTTTTTGAATTGTGAATCTAAAATCGGAGTCGAATGGAACTATGCTGTCAGGGAAGAGAACGGTATAAGATTTAATGTTAAAGAGAAAACAATTATAGGGAAGAGGTATGAACTGTTTGCCTGTGTAAAGGACAAAAAAGGAAATACTCTATCGTTTACTATTCCATTTTATGGTGAGAATAAAAATTTTCCCGTGATTGTGATTTCTGAAGTCAGTGACTATTTTAATAAAAAAGATGGTGTCAGTGAATACATTGAACTTTATGCTGTCACTTCGGGAAATTTGTTTGGATTGGAATTGGAAAGCTGCAGTGATGGGAAATGTTTTGAGTTGCCGTGTGTTGAAGTCAGAAAAGGTGAGTATATTCTTGTGCATTTGAGAAACGGAATGAATTCTGTAAATGGGAAACGAGATGTGCTTATCGATAATGATGAACCTGTATTGAATTCTAATGCTGAAATCATTCTGCTGAAGAATAAGGTCCGCAGTATTGTTGTTGATTGTGTAATGTATTGTAAACAGGATTATGGGTTACAGAATGACAATTGGAAAAATGAAAAACTTGTTGAGGCTGCCAGAATCTGTAAGGATTATGGATTGTGGGAAGGGGATTGCCTACCATCTGATGCAGTTTATAGTTTGAAAAGAAAGGCCACTTCATTTGTTTCCAGGACCAATATTGCAAGATTAAATGGCAGCGCCGGAATTAAGAATTCGAAAGATAACTGGATGTGTACGGCTAAATCTAAAACTACTCCTGGAAGACAAAACCAGTGGTAAACGGCTGATTCACTGTCTGCATACCCTCGTTTTTAACTAGAAAATAAGTATAAATTATGATACATTGTCTGTTATGGCAGAATTATTAGCCCCTGCAGGCAATATTGAATCATTAGACGCTGCGATCGGAGAAGGTGCCGATGCAGTTTATTTAGGACTTAAGAGTTTTAACGCCAGACTCAGAACTTCCAATTTTGCATGGAATCAGTTTGAGGCGGCTGTAAATTCTCTTCACAGACAGAATAAGAAAATTTATGTAACTGTAAATACTGTAAGTGAAGAGCGTGAGCTTGAGAGACTTTACAGATTTTTATCTTATCTCAATAAAATCGGTCCTGATGGACTTATCGTACAGGATTTTGGTGTTGTACGTATGTGTCAGGAATTTTTTCCTGACCTTGTTCTTCATGCAAGTACTCAGATGAATGTTGCAAGTTCATATGGTGTAAATCTTTTAAGCAAAGAGGGATTTAAAAGAGTTGTCGTTGCGCGCGAACTTGGACTTGAAGAAATTAAAACAATTAAAGCAAAGACAAATACAGAGCTTGAGGTTTTTGTTCATGGTGCATTGTGCGTAAGTGAATCTGGTCTTTGTCTTTTTTCAAGTTTCTTAGGCGGAAAGTCTGCTAACCGTGGAATGTGTACACAGGCCTGCAGACGGTATTATACTGCAGAAGTTCCAGGTGGAATAGATCAGGGATATTATTTTTCTCCTTGTGATCTTCAGCTTATTGATAAGATTCCGGATTTAATAGAAGCTGGCGTTGAAAGTTTTAAAATCGAAGGAAGAATGAAATCTGCAGAATATGTCGGAAGTGTAGTTTCTGCATACCGTTATATAATGGACCATTATACAGAAAATAGAAAAGAAGCCGTTGCTGCTGCAAAAAGGATGCTTTCGACTGACTTTGCAAGAACAAAAACTTCGTATTGGTATGATTTTAAATCTGTTGGTGACGGTGTTGAAAATGTAGGTGAATCAATTTTAAATCCGAAACAGGCTGGAGGTACCGGAATCTATCTGGGAAAAATCGACAAGATTAAAAACGGTCCTCAGGATTTTAAAATGATTACTCTTTCAGGCGGTTCTTATGATCCTGATCCGGGAGACTCTGTCCGTATTCATAAAAAGGATGATACGGGACGAGAAAGTCATAAAATAAGGTTTCTCGAAACTGATGAAAAAGGAAATCGCTGGATAGATATTCCAACAGGATTTTCTTCTGGAGACAGCGTTTATCTTTTGCAGACAAAGTCTATGTCAAAACGATATCCGCATGTTCTTCCGAATGATCTTTCAAAATATTATCGTCAGCCAGCTGATGAGGTCCTTCCTGTTCTTGACCTTACGCCGGTTGAAAAAAACGAACTTACATATTTCCCTGAAGGACTTTATATTCAGGTTTCGACAATTGAAGATATTTTTATCGTTCAGTCGGGACATCCTGTCCGAGTTATTCTTGAACTTAACAGCACGACAATTCCTGATCTCCTTGGGACAAAGACAGTTCTTCCTTTGAGTAAAAAACAGATAATTCTTTCAATTGATCCGTTTTGTGCAAGCGGAACGGAAGATGAACTTGCTCAAAATCTTGATTCTCTTATTAACCTTGGATTTAAAACTTTTGTCGCAAATAATGTTGCTCATATTTCGATGTTAAAGGGTAAAGAAGTAAACGTTATTGCAGGACCTTATCTGTATACATTCAACCGCTGGGCTGTTTCGTGGCTTGAAAATCAGGATATAGGTGCATTTATTTCTCCGTACGAAAATTCAAGGCACAATATTGAAGAAATTTATGACATGCAATTCCGTTCGAGAGTCCTCATTCCGGTTTTTGCATATCCTGCTCTTTTCAGAATGCGTTTCAGGCTACCTAAGAGTTATGACTTTACTTTCTTTTCTGATAAGGAAGGAATGAACTTTAAAGTAAATTCAACGCCTGACGGCTCGTTTGTAATGCCGGAACTTCCATTCTCAATTGTAGACCGTGTAGATTTTCTTGCAGGCAAAGGTTTTAAAAAGATTCTTTTAGACTTTTCAAAGACTAAAGTTCAGAAGACACATTTTAAGCAGGTTTACTCGGCTCTTATTAAAAAACAGATTCTTCCCGAAACCTCAAGATTCAACTGGAAGGACGGTTTTTATTCTCAGGAAAAAATTGATAACTACCGTGCCGCAGAAGAATCACGTCAGGAACAGAAGGGTGGTAAAAACAGACCGTTAAACGGCTTTAAACAAAGTGACAGGAAAAAAGGTCTGGTTAAAGGTAATAAGAAAAAAAATCCTGCAAGGCGAGCAAGATAGGACTTATGAAAAAAATACCTGCAGAACGGGGTTAGTTTTAGGGTTTTGTTCTGCAGGCATCTCTTTTGTTCTAAAGTGCAGGTTCTTAAAACCTGTTAAGTTTTAATCTACCCGGAATTTAAAATACTGTTGTCTCTGAATCCTCTTTTGTTTTTTCAAGAGCCTGCATTGCAAGATTTTTTTTCTCCTCAAGCTCCTTGCTGTCGATATTTTCATCGACAGCAACTTCTGAATCATTGTTACCATTAAGTCTCGGTTTAAATTCAACTTTTTCTGCGATAATAGTAACCCGACTGGCATTCTTTCCATCATCCGTCTTCCATCTGTTCTGCTTAATTCTACCAATTACACTTACACCACGACCTTTTTGACTGAACTTTGCACAGATTTCAGCAAGTTTCCCGAAAGTCTCAACATCAAAATAAGAAACTTCGTCTACAAATTCATCGGAATTAGCCTTTTTGTAGTAATGGTTTACCGCAATAGGAAGCCTGCAAACAGGATAACCGTGAGCTGTTGTTTTAAATTCCACATTCTGAGTGATGTTACCTTCAACAATTAAACAATTGATATTGTTCATAAAAAACCTCGTATAGATAAATTCTAGATGCCGGCCGGGCAAAAAGTTTTGTCTGACTCAATTGCCAGACATATATATCATACGGGAGTTAATGATTTTTACTCGCAAAAAAATGAAAAAAAATAAAA
>JAFZKN010000012.1 GCA_017553635.1 Treponema sp.
ATCGTCTTCTGCATATAAAAAAGGTGAAAAGCTTAATGCATACATCACGAGCATACAGAGTGCTTTAAATCTTCTTGAATAATTCTGTTCATTCTTTTCATTAACAATGTTTAAAATTTTTTCTCTACTGCTTTTCATTCAGACTCTCCATTTTACTTTCTGTATATTACCTTTACGCGTGAAATATCAAAATTATCAAACGGCGAAATGACTGCCGCATATCCCCACCAGGTTCCCTTAAATTCCGGATTCATATTATCAGTGTCAGAGAAATATGTTTCTTCTTCTCCGTTTAACAGCAGCCTAAACTTATTCTTGTTTTCACCACTGGTCATATATTCGATTCTTATCCGATTTACTATGCCGCCGTTTCCTCCTGCAAGGTTACTCGTAAAAGTCCAGTTCTGTATCATCTTAAACTCATTATTCTCGACCTTTCCGATGCAGTATTTCTGACAGCTGTTTATTAAAACTGTCATTAAATATTTCTTCCCATTTTTCTCACCGCACAAAAAAACAACACCGTATCCGGCTTCTGTGTATCCGTACTCTTTGTTTACCCTGCACTCTACGGCTTCAAAAACATCAGATTTATTTTCATAAAGTTCAGTCCAGACTGTATAGCCTTCCTTTCTGATATATTTTTTATCGTTTACGTCAAAAACATACTCGCCGCTTTCTTCGTCCTCTACAAAAAGATCATCTTTTTTTTCAGAACCCGTGCCGCTTTCTGTCCCCGTTGTGCCGGCAGAATATGTACCTGCAGGAAGCGTACATGCTGTTATGAGTGAGGTAAAAAATAAGACTGAAATAATCTTTAAAAAACTTTTCACTTTCCACCGCCCCTTACTGCAGTTTGCTTATATGTGCTAAAGCAATGTCATAGGTTACCATGTATACACCTTCTGACAGCACGCAGCTTTTATCAAGTGAAAGCGAAAAGATTCTTTTCTGCCATACCGTGTCACTGTTTCGAAATTTTACCGATTGCGTAGGAAACGGCACGGCAGGACATCCATCATCTACATACTCTATATATCTTCCTGATGACGAAGAAGGATTCTGCTGGGTTAATACAATCTCTGCCTGCATCTGCGGCGGAATGTTTACATAAAAATAATCTTCTTCAAATATTTCTGTCCCGTCACAGAATCTTCCGTAATACAAAACCATATTAGTTCTGTCAGAAAGTATTTCTACGGCATCTTTTTTAAAATTATTCTTTAAAGTATCGTTTATTCTTGACGCACAATATCCGTAGCCTTTTTTCTCAGATATAAAGATTCTTTTCCCTCTTGTTTTATCAAGCCGGTAAAGATATCTTGTGCCTTCATTAATTTTTTCATCTATATAATTTAACCCGGTTCCTCTGTAGATTTCTTCAAACTGTGGATTTGTGGCATCTTCTGCGCGCATCAGAATATATTCATCTGCTCCTTCATCTTTATCCCAGCTTATGAATATTTTCTTTCTTTCGGAAAATGAGTCAACGACTGGTGCCTGGTCAAACGGGTCAGAATATGTTCTTAATAAAACATCTGCAATAGGATTTTCACATGATGTAAAAAGAGTGCATAAGAAAAATATACAGAAAAAAAGTGCGAAGGATTTTAGAATTTTATTTTGCGAGGACAAATATCGGGGTTGTACTATACATAAGTACCCCCCCCCTGATGTTTTTAGAATTCAAATGGATTTCTCCAAAAATACTGAACGTGCTTTCACACAAAAGATCAGCTCATACTTTTTTCTCTCTCATTTCTTTTCTAACATGGGATATCTGTGCTGTCAAGGGTCGATATTAATTTTTTTGAAATTTGTCTTAAATTTTTATACAAAAGAAGAAATAAAATATAATAGTATTCAACTAAATAGAACAATCAGCCTTTAACCCCTTCACTCAAAGCTTCTACCACTTTGTCGATGACACTGTCTGGAGTACTTGCCCCTGCTGTTATACCTACCGTGTCTAATGAGTAAAACTCATCCGGGATCTCGGACGCATTTTCTATATGAACTGCTTTTGTCACATAAGATGAAGCTTTTTGATAAAGTCTTACCGTATTTGCAGATTTTTTCCCGCCGACAACAATTATTCCTTCTACTTTTCCCGAAAGCTTTTCCAAAGCTTCCTGTCTTTGTTTTGTTGCAGGGCAAATCGTATTTATTATTACAAGCTTGTTTTTTTTGCCGACGTTTTTCTCATCAAAAAAAGATTTAAAGCATTCAGAAATTCTTGCAAATTCCATTTCACTGAACGTTGTCTGACTCAAAAGCATGACTTTTTCAAAAGTACCTGTCTTTAAAACAAGCTGAGCTTCAGACAGGTTTTCTATACAGTAAAAATCACTTTCACAAAAGCCCCTTATTCCTTCTACTTCTGCATGACCTTTGTCGCCTGTAAGGAAGACCGTATAACCTTGCCTTGAAAATTCTTTTACACGGTTCTGGCTTACAGTTACACGTGGACATGTTGCATCAATTATAACTGTGTTTTTATCTTCAAGGATTTTTTTAACGGAAGGTTTTACTCCATGAGCCCGTATTATAACTACACAGTTTTCTGTAAGCTTATCAATTGAACCTTCATCAATAATATTAAGACCTTTTGACGCAAGATCATCAAGCGCATTCTGGTTATGAATGAGCGGTCCGAGAGAGTATACCTTTTTATCCTTATATTCTCTAAGGGCAACTTCTGCACTTTCTACAGCGCGCCGCACACCCATGCAATAACCTAATGTATCTGCCTTAATAACATTCATAATAAGTATTTTACATAAAAGTGAAGAAAAAATAAACACTCATTTTTCTGCTGCCCATTTTTTAAATAAAAGGCCTGCAGAAAGTTTTAACTTTTCTGCAGGCCTTGATTTAAATCGCCCTACTTCTAAACAATATTAGAATGCAGATTTTGGTTCCGGTTTAGTAAATGCATGAAGACCAAATTCCGGCTTCCAGTTTTTACGGATGAGTGTGATAAATCCGCTTGAAATAAATACAGATGAATAACATCCGCTTATCAAACCGATTATCAATGCCCATGCAAAGTCATGGATCGCTCCATCTGTAAAGATGTAAAGAGAAACAACAGCGAATAATGTTGTAACTGTTGTAATTACAGAACGGCTTAATGTATCACTCAAAGACTGATTGATAACATCTTTAAAACTCTGAACATCAAGAACCTGAATATTTTCACGTACACGGTCAAGAATAACTACTGTATCGTTGATTGAGTAACCGATGATAGTTAAAACAGCAGCTATCGAGATTGTAGAAAATTCAACCTGGAAGAATGCGAGGAACGAGAACATAATAAGCGCATCGTGCAAAAGAGCAATGATAGCACCTAATGCAAAGTCCCAGCGGAATCTGATGGATGCATAAATCCAGATACATAAAAGTGTTCCAAGCAAAAGGAGTACTGAAGAAAATGCGAGTGTTTTAGAAAGACTTGATCCGATAAAGTCTGTTTTCAATACATTTACAGAACCATATGCTTTCTCCAAATCAGCAGTAATTCTTTCTGTTACATCATCTCCAGAAACTTCTGCTCCTACTCTAATCTGATATGCCTGCTCATCTCCCAGTCCAACCATTTTAACAGCCACACCTGAGATTCCAGATAATACAACACGAACATCTTCTACAGCAGGTTTTGAAGAAATCTGAACTTCTTCAATATAACCAGGTTTAAAGTCGATTGAGAAATTAATTCCACGAGTAATAATAGAAATTACACCAACAACAATAAATACAAAACTTAAAACAGCTGCCGGAATAAAAAACTTTGTAAATTCGATTCTCTTTTTCATTATTTAATCCTCCAGCTGATACTTACAGACTCTTTATTAAATACATCCGAATTAAAGTCAAACATAAGTCTTGATACGAACAAAGCAGTAAATACAGAAGAAACAACACCAATTGCAAGGCTTACTGCAAATCCCTGGATTGAACCTGTTCCGAGTACAGAAAGGAACAATGCAGCAATGAATGTTGTGATGTTAGAGTCCATAATTGCCCAGAACGCACCGTCAAAGCCTGCTTCAATAGAAGCCCTGCGGCTCTTTCCGTTTCTGAGCTCTTCTTTTATACGCTCAAAAATAATAACGTTAGCATCAACTGCCATACCGATTGTCAAAACCATACCGGCAATACTTGGCAATGTTAATGTAAGATTTAATGCAGAAAGAATTGAGAACAGGAAGTAAAGGTTTAATACCTGTGCAACGATTGCATTAATACCAGCACCCTTATAATAAATAAGCATAAATACCATAATCAAAGCGAGACCGATTAAAAGTGCATTTTTACCCTGCTCAATTGAGATAGCTCCCAAAGAAGCTCCAATAACCTGCTGGCTTTCAATTTCAAGAGGAACATCAAGTGTTGCTGTTTCCAAAACCTTCTGAAGGTTTCTTGCTTCATCAACTCCAAATCCATCAACACGAACACGTGATCCGATGATTGCAGTCTTAATTACCGGTGCAGACTTAATTTTATTATCACTTACAATTGCAAGTCTCTTTCCTACATTCTTTGAAGTAAGATCACCGAAAATCTGAGAACCTTCTGTATCAAGAGTCAAGTCAACACCAATCTGTCCCATCTGGTCAGTAGATGTTGTTACATTAGTAACGTGCTTACCGTCAAGCGCAACCTGTTTTTTTATAACGAGATAACCTTTAAACTGATCAAGACCGTATTCATCTTTTCCATATATTCCGAGAACTTCACAGTCATCAGGAAGAATAGAAGGATTAAGAAGTTTTCCATTTTCATCAAATGTTGTTGCAAGGTTTGAATAATAGTACTGTGTAAATGATTCTGTTGCTTCATCGTCTACAAGACGGAAGTTAAGAAGTCCAGATCCCATAACAATTGCATCCATTGAAGTTTCCTGACCTTCACCAGGAATTTCGATATAGATACGGTCTTCACCCTGCTGACGAATTACAGGTTCTGTCAAACCAAAACGGTCGATGCGGCTTGTAAGAACTTCAATTGCATTTGCCATTGCCTGCTGTTTAAACAAAGGAACTGTTTCCGGTTTAAGGTCTTTTCCTTTAGCTGCAACAGCTGCATCAAGATCAGCGCGAATGATTACGTTTACACCACCTGCAAGGTCGAGACCAAGCTTAACAGCGTTTGTGTAATTCTTTTTATCTTTTAAGATTTTTGATCTTATTCTTTCCTGAAATTTAGAAACAAGTTTATCATGAATTGCATTTGCAGCTTCTTTTCTCTGCTCAGCAGTATCCATATTGTATCCAAGACTAAATCCTTTCATCATTGCAGACATATTCATTTCTGCAGGAACTGCCGCATTGAATTTTTTATAATTCTTAACTGATTCTTTACAAAGCCAGTCATATTCTGCAGCAACAGGTGCAGACGGGTTAGCTTTTACATCTGATTCCAATTTCTTTACTGAATCAACAGCATTTTTAATGGAATATTCCCTGATTTTTTCCAGTGAGCTCAACGCAATCTGCTGGGCATCTTTTGTAGTACGGAAGTACCAGTTTATAGAAGGCCACAAACAGTAAAGACACAAGCCTAAAACTGCAAGGATGATAAGAAAACGATTTCGTTTACTCATTTTTTATTGCTCCAATTTTTATTAGTTTTCTTTTTTATTTTTTTTAGAAGTTTCTTTAGCCTTAGCAGCTTCTGCTTTAGCTTTTTCTTCTTCTTCGTTTACAACTTTTGCAATGGCAGTTTTTGTAAATTCAATTTTTGCATTCTCATCTACTTTAACAACGATAGAATTATCTTTAATAGAAGAAACAACGCCATACATTCCACCATATGTTAAAATCTTGTCACCCTTTTTAAGAGCATCAAGCATTTTTTTTGCTTCATTTTCCTGTTTTTTCTGTGGACGGAAAATCAAAAAATAAAAAATGGCAATCATTGCCAAAACCATGATAAGAAAACTCGGCATCTGTCCACTTGGATCTCCTGCCGGAGCTGCTGTATCAAGAAAATTTAAAAACAACATATAAATCCTTCCTGTAATTTTATGTTAAAAATATTAGTTCTGATAGAATATCATAGATTTTGTCTATTTGGCAAGGGTTTCAATTTCTTTATTGAGGCGGATGTACTTTTCGTCGTTTGGATTAAGTGAAACTACCTGTTTAAGGTAATACTGAGCCTTTTTATAATCTCTTCTATAATAGTAAATCTGATACATTCTGAACAAAGCGTCAGAATTACGGGGATTTGCGATTAAGCTTGAACGAAGGTCCGCAAGCTGAGCATTGTCTGTTCCCTGAAGAAAGCTTCTTTCATATAAAAGGTAACTTTTCATAAGAGAAGACGGATTCTGGCTAAGAAGGTTCTGTATAATACGCGAAGCAGCAGCCGTTCTTCCGGTTTTTCTCATCACGTCTATATAAATCTGAATCGCAGCCGGATCAGACTGATTTTTTTCATAAACCGAAGATGCATATCTCCACGCTTCTTCATTATATCTTAATGCCAGACAGATTTTAATATGAAGAAAAATTCCATCCTGAGGAATATATGTAAGCGCCATCATCTTTTTACTGAGTGTATATGCTGTCGAATAATTTTCGGCATTAAAATATGACTGCGCACTTACTTGAAGTGCTTTCTGGTTCTGCGGATCACCTTCGAGAATTATCGAAGCAAGCTCACCACCTGATTTACCATTTATCATTGCACCGGTTTCAGAAGAAAGCTGGGCAGCATAAAGAATTACATCTATATCATTAGGATAAAGGGCAAGTGCATGTTCAATTGTTGCAACTGCAGCATTAAGATTTTTGTTCCACTCTTTTTGAATTCTTGAACGAAGCAGAAGATATTCGTTTTTGTCCGGATAAGTTTTTGAATACACATCAAGAAGCGCAGACGCTTTAAGATAATCTGCAGTTTCTACAAATACTTTTGCACGGAAAAGAATAAATTCAAGGTCAGAAGGATTCTGCTGTAAAACCAAAGAAGCATACTGTTCGGCTTTCTGATAATCGTTCATCAAAAATGCTGTAGTCGCATAAAGCTTTAAGATTTTTACATCAGATGGAAATTGAATTACAAGCTTATCAAGAATGCTTTTTACCTGATCATATTTCTTTAACTTTATAAGACAGTTTGCTTTTTCATAAAGGATTTCATAAACAATCGCATTAACTTCCGTTGCTTTATCAAAATAAGTAATTGCTTTATTATAATCACCCTTCTTAACATAAAGACGTCCAAGAAGATAATTACATATTACAGAATCCGGTTTTTTAGAAAGTGCAGTAATGAGAGTCTTTTCTGCATCATCATAAAAATCTGTCTTTGCTGTCGGTGTACATAAAACAAGACAAGGAATTATGCATTCAAAAAAATCTCTCTGCTCAGTACCATATTCATAAATTCCTTTCTTGGCAGATTCAATCATTCCGATATAATTATTTGTCTTTTTAACTTCTGGAACATTATCCAAAGGTTTTTCCGATGGATAAGCAATTTTCATTATTGCCTGAGCAATATTATAAAGAGTACTTTCATTTTCTGTATAATCAATCGGAGCTTTTCCGATTTTTGAAATTGAATTTCTTATTGTCTGAGGAGATCCAATCTGAATTCCGCTTAAGATTGAATTATCTATTGAAGAAAAATAAGATGCGTTTTTTTTAACTTCAACCTTAACAGGAGTTGCTTCTGAAAGGTCTACAGTTTTTTCTTCTTCTGGAGAATAAACCGAAGTCAAACTTTCTCCAGCGCCTTTCATAGTTTCATGCTCTGAACTTTTACATCCAAATGTTAAAGCAATCAAAGAAATGAGAAAACTAAAAATGTATATCGACAGTCTTTCGGTCTTATGACCCGTAAGCATCAATCCTCTCCGTCATCCTGGTCGTCAGAATCCTGAATAAAAGATTCCTGACACTTCTGGCTGTATAAATAATATGCAATCAGAATTAATCCTGCTGCAATTAAAATACTCGGCCACATATATGCAAAAAATTTTCTAAAAGGAACTTTTATAACATGAAATGAGAACAGTGAAAAAACTGTTCCGAGAAAAATCAGGACGATTGCCGGAATAAGATAAACGGTTCTTATTTTTTTAAATCTAAGATAACCGCTTGGAATAAGTGTAATACCAAAGGCAATCATTAACAGAGGCCATACCTTTGTCATCTGAAACGGAATAAGCTTTGTTGTAAAAATTTCTGCAGCAACCGAATAGATAAAAAGATTTAAACCACCGTAAAGCAGAACTGGTTTAGAAAGAACGAGTGATACATAAATCAAAAAAGCAGAAAGACACATTAAAACAAGAAAGAAAATAAAGAGAAAACCTTCTGCCTTTTTTGCTGGAATAATGAGTAAAAATGCAAGTCCCATAAGTACACACATAAAACCGATTGCAAGACTTGTTCGTAAAATTCTTTTTTCGTTTTTTTCCGGCATATATTCCACCTGCTGATAAGATAATTCTGCGCTTCTTATAAGGATACTACAAAAACGGCAATCTTGCCAATAACAAAACAGTATGATAAAGTAAAATTATGACAGCAAAAACAAGAAGTATCATAATATTCACTTTATTTACTATTATATATCCTATATTAACATTTTCGTGCTCAAAAAATAACAATTCTAAAGAAAGTTACCAGAAAACCATAGAAGAACTTACCTACCTTTCAAATCTCGAAAGGACTACAGACGATGCTAAAGCCGCAATAATGAATTCCATAGCTAAAACCTATCTCGCAAACGGAAAGGATACTCAGCTTATTCTCTACCTCACAGAATGGGTCGAAGAACATCCTGAAGACAAATTTAACGCATACTGGCTTTTAATGGTTGCCCATTCTTACCTTAATAAGAATGCAGAGCCTATGGCAGAATTCTATTTTGAACGCATAATCAAAAACTACCCTGATCTTATCGTAATGGGACAGTCAGTTCATTTTCTATGCCTTGAAAACCTCATAAAAATAAGCCGGAACCCTGAAAGCCGTATCAAATACTTTAATCAGCTTATAAACCGTTTTCCTTCAAATGTAAGCATTACAGAAATGTATATGAGGCTTGCCCGTGAATACGAAAAAATCGGTGAATGGACAAAAGCCCTTAAAACCTACAATATGTTCATAGAACAGCCTGACAGTGCAACAATTCAGATTGCAGATATTCCTGACGCATATAACTATGCAAAAACGCTCATTGACTTTAACAATTCACCTAAAAACTGGACTTTCAAGTCTCTCGGAGCACTTGAAAACGCCATTAAGGAAGCAATTTACAGATATCAGCCGAAAAAACTCGATACATACAGATCAAAAGTTAATTTCTTTGCTGTTTCATGGAAGCAGGACGAAAACGCAAGTACCGGACAGGTAGACTTCTCGATGGGGAACTACATGCACGGAAACCGGATCACATGTGACAAAGAACTTATTCCAGGCACAACACCTAATGAAGCCTATCTCAGAACAACAGGCTGGACAACAATGCCTACATGGTATTTCTACTTCAGGGAAGTAAACTTTCCTGCAGATCCTGATATTCACGGAACCTGGGAGTGGGCCGGAATCTACATCGGAGATATGCTTTAATGCATAAAAAACTGCCGGCATTTTTACTGGCTTTATCATTTTTATCAGGATTCAGTTTACCAGGCTCTGCTTTAGAACAGCCGGATATACAGAATCTTTCCTACCGACCTCTTTTTACGGAAGGATACGATAAAGAAAAACTTCCCTGGTGTCTCGAATACCTTCCAATAATAGAATCAAGCTATGAACCTACAGCAAAACCCGTAAACGGTGTTTCTGTCGGAATGTGGCAGTTTATGCCGAACAGCGTAAAACCCTATATGGAGCTTTCTGAATATGTCGATGAACGGCGTGACCCCTGGATAAGTACAGACGCAGAATTAAAAAAGCTTTCTGAAAATTTCAGGACATTCGGTGACTGGCCGCTGGCCCTGGCAGCTTACAACTGCGGTGCCGGTGCTGTAAAACGGGCCCTTTCTAAAAGCGGGAAAAAGACATTCAAAGATCTTTGCGAAAACGACCTTATCCCGAAGCATGCACAGGTTTATGTCCCTAATTTCTGCTGTATAGCCGATTTAATAGGAAATTCAGCGTATTATAATGATGAACTTATTTACAAAGCGGCATATATTCCCTCAATTTGAGCCTCATAAAAGGAGTAACTCCACCAGGCAGAAGCTGGACAATAAGACTTCCACGTGGAACCGGCCGTTCCGCCTCTGATATTCTTTCTCTAAACGGAATTATTTCTACTATAAACAATTAATTTTAAATCGCCGATAATAGAATGGAGATAAGGTTTTATGAGGTATTTTATGAAAAAGTCTTTATTTTTTATCACTACTCTCTTTATGGCTTCTGCAGTCTTCAGCCAGGTATCACTTTTGGAATCAAGATCAAAAGTAAACTGGACAAAAAGAGAATTTAAATCAAACATCAACCTCAACGTAGACAAAGCAGATATTCCCATGCCGTCAGGAAGACAGACAGCGATAAACCTCATAAATACAAGAGTTCCGGATTTAGTAAAAGACCCGCTTTTAACACTCAACGTAGATTCATCAAGAAAAATCTCTGACCTTGTTCTCGACGAAGAAATTACATACCACGACCTCGCAGACATCATTTCAACCTCAAAATGTACAACAGGATATTTTGCAAAAGATTCTTCAGTGCTTAATAC
The DNA here is from genome assembly GCA_017553635.1 of Treponema sp. GTDB lineage: Bacteria > Spirochaetota > Spirochaetia > Treponematales > Treponemataceae > Treponema_D. Next base: position 10,717 of record JAFZKN010000012.1, read on the forward strand.
AAATCACACGATGGAACTTTCTAAACTAAGTTCACTTTTTGTAAAACATTCAGTTCCATACAAACCTTCAAAACCTATCTCACAGGTTTCATCAAAAAAATATTCAGGTATCATAATCGATGCAAGAGGGAAACTTCCTGTTCACGGTGAATTTATGATTGAAGAAGTTGCTCCATGTTTTTTCCCGAGAATATTCAACGATGAAATGGATTTGATTTATGAAAAAAATATGGTTGATCCTGCACTTATCAGAAAAACAGGAATCTGTTATTACGATTACTCAGATGATGAATCACGCTATACAGATATCGTAGGGAACAATCCATTACACATTCTCGCACTGGAATCTTTCGGCGATAACAGAAGTGACATCATAATTAAAAAAGAAGACGCATTAAGAATTCTCTGCGTAAAAGAAAATTATGATCTATTGAAAAACGGAAAGATCGTTATTCTTCTTGAAAAAGATCAGCTCATTTATGATGTTGCAGCTCCAGTAAAGGATGAAGCATATTATACAGCAGTCGCAAAACTTAAAATGTGGGATCTTCCTCCTGTAATCGGACCTGATCAAATAGAAATCGGAACGGAGGACATCAAATTCCTTTACAACTTAAAATTTATTCCTGACAGCCCGGAGCTTCTCCCTGAAGAACTTCCAAGAATTAAAGACTGTGCACAGAAATTAAAAGACCTTTTAAGCATCAGTGCATTTACAATCTTTGTAGGCGGACATACAGCAGACATAGGTCAACCTGTAAACCAGATGAACCTTTCAAAAGAAAGAGCCATTACGATTATCAATGCTCTCATAAAAGAAGGAATCCCGCAGGAACTATTCTCTTACAGAGGCTACGGGGCAACAGTTCCTGCAAAGGGCGGCGACAACAAAACCCCTGAAGGCAGAGCAGTAAACCGCCGTGTTGAAATTACATTAAGACCCAGAACAACATATATTCAAAGAGCGAATTAAAAACAATTAATTAATATCAGAAAACAAAGAAGTCGGATTTGAAACTCCGTTCAAATCCGGCTTCTTTTTATAAGCACTTATTTATGTAACAGGAATTCAACACGGCGGTTTTTCCACCAGTTTTCTCTGTCTTTAAGCGATGCAATTCGTTCGCGGCCACCCTTACCTTCTGTCTTCATTCGTGAGCTTTCGATTCCGTAAGACTCAAGCTTTGTCTTTACGAATGCCGCACGGTTCTGAGAAAGCGGTACAAGCGGAATGTCACCCGATGTTTCTTCGGCTTCTGTTCCGGTAATGTTATTTGCGTGACCTACAATCGTAATTGTATAATCAGGGAATTTCTTTAAAATCTCTGCTACACGTTTAAGAACGCGTTCGTTGTTTGCTGCCTGTTCCGGAGTAACCTTACTTCCAGGAGCTTCTTTTGCAGTCTTAAAGTCTGCTGCATTTGATCTGAATATAATCGCAGGAACAGCCATCTTTAATACATTTCCGTCACGGATTACAAGAATATCAACAGAAATCTTTCCTGTTACAGTAGATGTAAGACCGAGAGAATCTGTTACAGTAAACTGCCATGGATAATCCATTGCCGACTGAACTCTTTCTGCCTGTCCGTTTTTCTCTGTTGAAACATTACTTAAACCGTTCCATGTAATCTGTTCTGTAATCTTAGAAGTTCCCGAAGTTTTCCAGAATGGTTTTCCTGCCCTTCCAGATTCATCAGGATTTAAAATAGTAAATGACCATGAAGTAATTTTTCCAGCACATCTTGCACTTAACTTGATGAAAAGATCATCATCTGTTCCATCATTGTCAGGACTAAAGAATTCCGGAGCCGTTACTACATTTAACTTCGGTGCAGAATTTGAACATACAAACTGTGTCGTTTTTTCGTAAACGTCATTTCCTTTTTCATATTCCATCGAAAGTTCGCCGTAGAAAATTCCATCGGCATAAGTTCCATCATCCTTTGTACCGTTCCAGATAATTTCTTTAGGAAGCGATTTGTTTTTATCATCAGACTGAACAGTATAAACACTGCTGCCTTTTTCATCGACAACATCAAATTCCCAGAACTTAATTCCTTCCGGAACAGAAGTTCTTAAATTAAATTTCTGTGCTTTAACTCCGTTTGTAGAAAGAGGAGAAAAGCCTTCGTATTCTGCAGTTACATAAACTTTAACAGGTCTTGTATCTACAGTTACAGAAGGAAGAGTAGAATTAAATTTATTTCCTGCTTCGTCAACCGATTTAACTGCAACAGAATAAGTTCCGTCTGCAACTTTATTTCCTGCTTCGTCAGTTGCGTCCCATTTAATTACAGATGAAACACTGTTGTTGATGTACTTATTAAATTTATATTCTTTAACAGGTTTTCCGCCTTTATCTGTAATTACAACTGTCCAGAGTTTTTCTTTTGAGCAGTTTTTAGAATAGATTAAAAGCTCATCTTTTCTTCCGTCGTTATCCGGGCTGAAAACTCTGTTTTCAAGAGAAAGATCTGCACTTGGAGCAACTGTATCAATTACAAGCTGCGGAACTAAAGCCTTTGCAACAGAACCGTTAGCAGATTCTGTAGTTAATGAAGCAGAATAAGTTCCGTCTTTTAATGCTTTTTTATCAGGAGTTTTTCCGTTCCATACAATCGAAGAAGGAACACGTCCCTGAGCTTTTTGAGAAAATACAATCTGTCCCGAAGAATTTTTAATTTCAAAATTATATTTTACGACATCTGCATTTTCTTTTACTACAGGAGTAAATGTAACTGCATTTTGAGAAACAGCATCAGGTGAAATATATGTATAATCTGTTGCAAGAAGAACTTCTGTTTTAGAAGTATCAAGAACAAAGTCTTCGTCTGTTTTTACACTTGTAAAGTTTCCTGCCATATCAGAACCGGAAACCGTAAACTCGTATTTACCATCTGCGCAGAGCTTTCCGTCATCATTAAGTCCATCCCAGTTCAACTGTTCCGGAACAAAAAGACCAAACTCATATTTTTTAACTTCACTTCCATCCTGTTTATTTTTAATTATTCCTTTCCAGAAATTAACAGGAGATCCGCCTTTCTGATCTGATGCTATGCTGAATGTAATTATATCCTTTCTTCCGTCGCCGTCCGGACTGAATATGTTTGTACTTGAATCAATTTTTGCATAAAGCGGCGTTGTATCAAATGTAAAAAGGCTTGTATTTACAGGAATTGTTTCAAAGCCGTTAAGATAACGTGCCTTTACAGTTGCAAAATACTCGCCTTCTGCAATTAAAGAGCCGCTGTCGTCCTTTGCATCAAATTCAATTGTTTCAGGTGGAACAGCTTTTCCTGTAGTTTTTGCATTGTAAGTTCTTATGGCTTTTACAGTCTTTGCTGCTTCATCTTTTTGAGAAATTACAACGCTCCAGTCAACAAGCTTGTTTGCATTTTTTGGCTGCGGAATGTCAACATCAAAAACAATTTTTGTCTTTTCACTTTTTCCTGAAACAGAAAAATATTTTGTTCCGTTAATCGAAATATTTACAGCAGGTTTTTCTGCAGAAAAGATGATATTTTTAATTGCACGTTCTTCACTTAAGTTTCCTGCTCTGTCTTCTCCGACAAGAACATAATTATAAACACCGTCAGGAACAATCATTCCAGTATCATCAGTTCCGTCCCATGAAAAGTTTGCAGGTTTATTGTCATCCCAGTTTAATGTGCGTACAGCTTTTCCGTCACGGTCAATAATTTTTCCAGTCCATTTTTTTTCTTTTGAACCCGACTGCTTAATCTGGAAAACCGCTTTGGCACCTTCGCCAAAAATTAAATCTTCACCAGTCGGAACAGTAACAGAACATTCCGGCGGAGTGTTATCGAGAAATACATTGTATTTTTTTGTAGTAGATTCGTTATCACTTTCATCCTTTACACTGATGTAATAAAAATATTCTCCGTCTGGAGCCATAGTACCGTCGTCCATAGTTCCATCCCAGATTACACTTTTTGGAATGATAACACTTTCTTTTGCACGGCCGAGGGATTTAATTACTCCTCCGGCTGTGATTTTTGAAGGAAGAGTAGATTTATTTCCAATTGTTCTTACAATTTTTCCGCGTGAATTTTCTATAACCATTTTCCACGAAACAATTCGTCCGTCATCAGAAGCAGAAAAAGGAAATTCTAAAACGTCCCTTGTTCCGTCATTGTTTGGTGAAAAATATTTAAATACAGTAAATCCAAATGCGAGAGTACATGCGGCTGCGATTGCAGCGGCTGCAATAGTAATCTTTGTCTGAATTCTCATAAATCTTCTCCTGTTAAAAATAAAGAATGCTTTATGCAGACTTTACTTCTATTCTTCTTCTATGTTTCCCTCTACATTAATGTTTGGTGCCTGTCTGTCCGGCTGGCCAAGATTAAAGGCAGCACCTGCAGAAAATACATTTACACCGTCATGAACATTTTTGTATGCAGCACCAAACTGCATATCACTTTTCTGCCATGAATCTTTTTTTGTAAAAGATGTATCAAGGGCAAACTTAAATGTCAAACCTACAGTAGGAAGCCAGCTCATTTTTCCTTCTACACATTCAGCCATGTTGAATTCCCAGCTTGAAGAAAGAATGATAAATTTGAGCATGCGCATTTCTACACCGGCATCAATAATAAAATTCTGAAACAGTGGACTGGTTACATCTACAGAGAGCCCTAAAATAAAGTTTTTCTGATTTATAAACTCTGCCGCAGCTCCGGCTTTCATAGTTAAAAAACCTGGAAATGTACTCCACTGGCTGTCCTCGTGAACACCTTTTATTCCATATATATGAGCTTTATTATAAACTTTACCGGCATTTAAAACTGATGCTGCAAGGCGGAAATTCTTCATAGGTCCAAGTTCACCCCATTTGTAAACAGCACCTGCATCAAAAACAAGGCTCCAGTCGCTTTCTCCATACCCCCAAAGATAACCTGCTCCAAGTCCGACACCAATTGCAAAATTTTCTGCAACTTCTTTTGCCGCAATCAGTTTTAAATTAACTGAATCAGCAAAGCACATTTTGTAGGATTCAGACCAGATACCGAAAAATTCACCGCCAAAATTACACCATTTAGTCGGAACAATAATACCTGTTCCAAAACTATGACCGTAAGGAGAGTTTTCGTCATCTGCAACGATTGCAGTGTAACCGATATCAAGACTTGTACGGTTCTGATAAGCTGCAAGACCCGGGTTTACCATAGTTCCTGCAGGGGTAATATTGAACAAAGGACCTCCCGCAGTAGAAAACCCAGAAGTAATCTGGAAAGGATTTATAAATCCAGTCATATTCTCACCCTGCACAGGCGGATTATAAGCAAAAGCCATAAGTCCAATCAGTGAAAAAACAAAAAAACAGGTTACTTTTTTAACAAATTTCATAATAAAACCTCCGAAACCCATTAATCATTGTATTTTAACAGATTTACGGGGTTTTGAAAATACAAAAAAATATCAAAGAAATTTTTACAACTGGAGGCTGAATTGAAAAAGCAATAATTTTCTAGAACTCGTGGATGGCACGGATATAATTAGTTCCTACTGTTTTCGATTGGCTACCAACAGCTCCATTACTAAAGTTGATGTATTTTGCAAAATTTTTAGAATACTCATTTTGCTCTTGATTTGATGCCCAATATGGGTTGGAGGTATTAAATTCCCGTCCAATTAAAAAGTTTAGCACTTTATTTATACTGGCTTTTTCACTGTACAATTGGAATAATTCAGCCACAGATGGAAGATACCATCCAGCTTCAAACTCTGTTCCTAAAACACGGCTTTCTGTTTCTGAGCCAATCCTTTTTTCTTTATATTTTTTTACAAAGTCAAATGCAGGGTAATTACCGTCTGTTTCAGTATCATCGCTTGATCCGTGACCACTAAGATATGTTCCTATCTGTGATAAATTGTTTTTTCCATTTCTATCCTGTGAACCGTCTTGGTTTGTCCATGTATAATTATTATCAGAAGGATAACTATCTGGTTCACACAGTATGGTGTCAATTTTTAGATTATACGCATTAGCACCTTCTGTACACCATGCAGCTTGAGCATGACATAATCCCACTCCAAGCATGCGTACGGTTGTAATATCAGCGCCATCGTTTAATCCTGTACCTTTATAGAAAATTACTGCAATTGCGGCTTTTTTCTGATCATCTGTAAGAGTAAGACTTTCGCTGTAAGCTGTTGCAGTACCGTCTTTAAATACAATATCCCCTACTGCATCCGGTTCTGGCTTATCACCAATAGGCCTTGCCGTAAAGTATCCAGGAGTTGCACTTGACGGACCTCTATCTATACGGGCATAAACTGAACTTATTCTGCTTGGATCGTATGTAGTTCCTTTACCACCTTCGAGAGCACTACAATCTTGAAACGCATCGTTATCAATAGAAGGATTAACAGATGTTGTTGTAAAAGATTCTGATGCATAAATCGTCTTAAGACTGCTGCAACCCATAAACATTTTATACATACTGGAAATTTTTGGAGTTTTAAAAACAGTTATATCTAATGTCTCGATTTTTTCCATTCCGTAAAACATCTGGTTCATAAAAACTACTTCTGAAGTATCAAAACCAGACACATCCAGTGTTTCGATTTTTTTCATTCCGTAAAACATTGAGCTCATATCAGTAACTTTTGAAGTATTAAAATGAGTTACATCCAGTGTTTCGATTTCTAACAGTCCGCAAAATATTGAGCCCATTTTAGTAACTTTTGAAGTATCAAAATTAGTTACATCCAATTGCTTCAAGCTCTGGCAATTCATAAACATGGAAGACATATCTGTTACTTTTGAAGTATCAAAGCCTGACACATTCAAATACTCCAGCTTCAAACAGTAGTAAAACCACTCTTTCATTGTAGTCACGTTGGAAGTATCAAATCCTCTTAAATCTGCATAAGTAAGCCTGTTACAATAACTGAACAAACCACCATAATCAGGTATATTTATTATATTTCCTTCTGCTACTGAAAGCCTTACCTTATCCGCAGATGTTTGTTTTATTGCAGCAGGAATACTTTTCGGGTAAGAACCTGCACTATAACTTGCATACATCATTGACTCTGTATCTACATTAACTCCAGCATACAATACTACTTCTATTTCGCCTGTTGCATTTTTTATAGCATTTATAGATGTAGAAAGATCAAAAAAAGACGTACCGTTTACCTTAGCAAACAGCGGAGAAATCTTTCCAGTGCTTAAAATCGCCCAATCTAAATGACTTTGCGATTTTACGGCAAATTTAGAGGCTTCTGATAAAGTCTCGTATAATACCTGCACTGTATTTGAATATTCATAAGGCAATATAGTCGCAACAATTCCGCCTGCTTCTGTAGGAGGATTAAGTGTTCCTTTGATATTTATTTTGCCTGTATCCGCTACATACACGTCATTTTTGCCATCTGTACCAGCCGGGATATAAAGCTTTGTTGTTTCACTATCAGAAAAATAAATTGTTCCTGCAACACCAACGGCTCCGCCATTATTATGTGAAATATTTTTTTCTACAGTTCCGCCTTTAAGAAAAAAATAACTGCCACTAGGTACATAAATAGCACCGCCATCACCTGTAATACCAGAACTATCTTCTGACTCATTGTCGCTAAAATTGCAGTCTGTAGCACTGCAATTTGGGTCTGTCTCCGACTCCAGCTGCGCATTAACAAAAATTCCTCCACCACAGTCATTACTTTTATTAGCTACTATATTGCAGCCTGTAAGCTTACATTTCCCATTATTAACATATATTCCACCACCAGAACCGGTTGTTACTACATTACGTGATATCGTTGTATTAGAGGCAATAACAGTTCCATTCAAATTCACATAAATTCCGCCGCCGGAATCAGAAACATTTGCACCAGTCAGCGTCATTCCTTCTATTTTAACAGTACCGGCATTTACATAAAGCACACGACCTTTAGAATCTGCATCTAAAACAGGATTCGGAGATGAGCTTGAAGGTTTATATCCTTTAAGGTTTACAGTTTTTGAACTCATATCGACATAAACCATACTGCTTTCTGTAAACTCAGATGCATCCGGGGCTTTAACAGTTCCGCTTACATAAATTGTAAAATCACTTTCATCTTTCCAGCCGTCTGCTTTTTTTATAAAATCAAGAGCTCTTTTTGGTGAATCAAATGTAATACACTTTCGGGTTTTACCGTCTATCGTTAATTCCTGGTCGGCAACAAACAAGCCGTCACTTCCATTTAAGCAAAGATGCCAGTCTTCTATAACAGGTGGCTTTAACTGTTCGTGAGAAAAACTTAAAGCCTCATCAATAGGAGCAGAATTATTAAAAACTTTGCTGCTTTCAAGTCCGCTAAAAACAACAGCCTTTATTGAAATTGTTTTATTAGAATTAAAAGAACTTGTTTTACAAATTGTAACATTAACATTATGAACACCAGGATTTAAATTTTTTATTGTAAAGGTTTTATTTAAAGGTTCTGAAGTAAGACTTACCAAAAGCCCTGAATCACCTGTCTCTTCAGAATCAATACTATCAGCATCACACTTTACATAATATTCACTTATCTCAGCTGTTGCTGCAGGAAACTTAAGAATTATTTTTATGCTTCCTGGTACCGGTGTTTCTCCCTCTTCAACTGTTGAATAAGGTTTTAATGGGAGATTTATATTAATATTTGGAGTTACATCACGATTTATTTTATCAGATTTTAAAATTACCTGATTAGTGCTGTTTAATCCTTCAAGATAAAAAGAATGGTTTGCCTTTGTTACACAAATCTGAATTGATTCAACTCCCGAATTTACAGTAAAGGTATCAAGCAATATATCGTCAACATACACGCGGATTTTTTGAATGTTATAAGAAGCAATGTCAGTCAAAGATGAAAAATCCGGAATCGCAACATAACGCTCGCTGACAAGAGCACTCTGCCCGAAACAGATGGTGACATAATCATCATCAGATTTAAAAGCACCATCCATATCTAAACTGCACGAGAAAATTGAAAATGTTAAAAATGCAAGTAAAAGCGGTGTACGAAAAGAACGTAAAAAACCCGGTTTTTTCATATACTCTCCAGATTTTATTATAACCTTCTGCGAGAGTTTATGTCAAATTATGCGTCGATTGTAAAGAGTGTGCCGTTCTGAGGTTTTACGCCTGCAAGAAGGTATGGTGTGTTCTGTGCGCTGGCTACTGTCTGTTTAAGCTGGCTCTGGTAGTTTTTGATGAGGTTATTTACCTGTTCATCTGACAAGTGTGTTTCCTTTGATATAGGATTTAACTTTGCATTTGCCTTGATTTTTGACAGGTTATCGATAAGTGCGTTTAAAATCTGAATTTTAGTAATAGAAACTCCACGCTGCCCGCCTTTTGCTGCAACACCTGAAATGTGGTCAAACTGAGCATAAATCACGCTTGAAGGACTTACAGGAACATAAAGCTTTGAGCCTGCGCCATAAGAGGCAACTGTATTATAAGAGTACGGACTAAGATTATGCATGTTAGTAATCATATCAATTACCTCCAGTATATTAAGTTTCTACTATATATATCGGAAGTAAACAGATAAACATTAGTATTTTATAAAAACCTCTGCCGTTACAACTCAATCTGTTGTTTATTTAATAACTTCAATATAAAATTACCTATGCTTAAAAAAATCATTCCCGTACTTATAATAGCCGCAGTTCTTACCTCATGTAAAAAGACTTACGAAAAAAAGACGCTTTTATTTCCATGCGTTCCGTTTGAAGAAGACCTTAAATATAAATATTACGATGCTGACAGCCCCGACGATACTACCGGAGAAAAAAATCCCGCAAATGTAACCTTCTATGCCCTGGATGAAATTCCTGACGGCTATATTGCCCTTCCTGTAAAAAAAGGGGAACAGATTTTTTATCCTTCATCAGATGATTATCCGCTTTACAGAAGCGAAAAGGTGATTTGTAAAATTCAGCCTGAAACAGAAACTTACGGCACGATTTTTTTTGCAAGTGTCGGAGACATAATTTTAAATCGCGGAGTTGCAGAAGTTCTTTTAGAAAATGACAGCGCAGAAGCAGTTTTTGCAGACACAATGAATCTTCTTGTAAACAGCGATTACACAATCGGAAACCTCGAAGGCGCAGTAACCGAACACGACATTCCGTGGCCAAAAACATACAGATTTAAATTTAAAAGAGAAGTACTTCATTATCTTCATGATGCAGGCTTTGATTATCTTATGTTAACAAACAATCACTGCTATGATTATAACGAAAAAGGTTTTGTTGATACTCTTACTGCAGTGCGTGAAGAAAACTTTGCAACTTCCGGAGCAGGCTACACATATTTTGATGCAGCGAATTTTTACAGAACACAGATAAAAGAAACCGGTGTAAGCATTCTTTCTTTCGGCGCATTTCCTACAGAAAGAACAGGCTTTGACGGTTTGATTCACGCTTCGGCAACTGATACACGAGCTGGAATTTTATGGCAGTCTGATGAAGTGATTAAATTAATAGAAGAAGAAAAAAATAATAATCCTGATAACATCATCATAATAAACATTCACGGCGGCTATGAATACAGTTTAAAACCTGCAGATGATCAGATTGAACTTTATAAAAAAGTCTGCGATGCAGGAGCAGATATTGTTTTGGGTTCACATCCGCATGTACTTCAACCTGTAGAAATGTATGACAATTCTTTAATTGTTTATTCACAGGGAAATTTTATTTTCCCCGGAATGGATGACATGCCAAATGCAACTGACACAATGGTTGTAAGAGTCGGCTTTATAAAAAACCGTCCGCTTTATTTTGAAAAACATCTTGCAACGATTGTAGATACTAAAACTATTTTACAGGATATTCAAAACAAGGATTAGTTTTAAGAAGTTGCACATATTTTTTTGCTTCGTATTTTGCAATCGTAAGATTATGAAGAAGATAGTTTCCACATTCTTCTGCTGCTGTTCCCGGAACCTTTCCTTCAAAATCTGCGGCAAACTGGTATGCGTCTATCATTAATTTACAAACTTCTTTTGGTTCGATTTTTTCCTTTAAAATAAGGTAACAGCCTGTAAGACAGCCCATCGGTCCCCAGTAAATTACTTTATCCTTCCATTCATCATTGTTTCTTAAATAAGTTGCAATAAGATGTTCAAGCGTGTGCATTGCAAGAAGATCTACGCATGGTTCTATGTTAGGGCATTTCATCCTTATATCGTAAGTTGTTACAGTCTGGCCGTTAACATCATCTGTGCGTGAAATATAGATTCCCGGCTTGAGTTTTGTATGGTCAATTGAAAAGCTTGGAATTAAATCCATTTTTTCCTCCTTAAATGCTCATTTTCTTCCATTATAATCTTATGCTTTTAACTGTTCTACTGTAGAACTTATAAGCTGTAAAGTCCCGGTTGCCTTTGAATCTATAAAGGCAAGGTCAGCATATAAAAGCCGGTAAGCTTCTGCTACGGTTTTTCCAACCCCTGCATCCTCTGATCCTTCAACAGCGCTCCAGTCTTTATTCATTACTTTGTAAAAGGCTTTATTATCTTTAATTAATGCATAATGGTTAAGCATTGTATAAACAGCAAGGGCACGGTTTAAAACCGCCGTATAATGATATTCCTCATCGCCTGATATTTTTTTTGCACAGGCATATTCTGCAAGAGAAACCATTGCCATAAACTGTGTTTCAAGAATTTTTCTTTCGCTTAAAACCTTTCCTTCGCCGCTTAATGTTTCGTAATAACCGCCAAAGGTTGTATCAAATGCTTCGTGAACTACCCTTTCATAAATATAATCTGCCGAATCTAAATATTCATCTTCGCTTATAAGTCTTACAGCTTTAGAAAAAAATTCAAGAAGCTGACACATAAGATAGCCAGAAATTTCATCATATTCATCAGGCAGTTCCCTTTTCATATCATCAAAGCAGAACGGTTTTACAAGTTCACCTGCTGAATTTTTGTAATAATCAAAAAGTTTTTCATATTTTTCTTTCATCTGGCTGTAACCAAAACGTGCCATATAAAACTCCATTATTTTTTAGAAAAGTTCAAGTGACAATTCTTTAGAATTCTTTCTACTGACATTAAATTCCGGGATACATAAAAGTTTATCAAGAACCATAAGAGCTGCTCCCACAGAAACAAGTCTGTTTTCTGCTGACACACTTTTAATAACCGGTTTTATATTTTCTCCATAAGGCCATAAATATGCAATATCTTTTTTTATATTTTTTACGATTTCTCCAGTATATTTTTCATCAATTCCGCCTACAAAAACCATATCGAGGTTTAATGTATTGACGATAAATGCAACATTTTTAGAAAGCTCTTTAAAAACCGGAGTTACTTTCTGTAAATCAGAAAGTTTTGAAATACCGGTTGTTCCTGACAAAAACTGATTCTTACTTGTATTTTTCCAAAGCATACTTCTAAACTCACCTGCATAAGAATCCGTTCCATAATAAATTTTCCCGTTAAAAGAAAAAGCAAAGCCTACAGAAATATTTTTTGAAGAATTTTTTACAGGCCTCTGCGGTCTATACTGAACAAGAACATACATTATATTTTTCTGTTGTCCGGATTTTTCAAAATTGAATTTCTGAGTATAACAGCAGCATCTTGCATCGTTATCAACAAATACAGGAACATCAGAAATTTTTTCAATTTCTTTTATAAATTCAACTGGTTTTAAAATCATAAGCGGAATTGACTTAATGATTTTTCCGTTTTCAAAATCAATCAGACCCGGAAATCCGCAGCCAATTCCGACAAGCTTTATATTTTTCTCATCAGATGTCTTTTTAATTATCTGATATGCTTTTTTAAAATAACCTTTAAGACCAAGTCTTTTATAATCTGACGGGTCAATCTCTTCTGTATATTCAAAAATAACTTTTCCGGAAAAATTTGTAATTACTGCATAAAAACGCTCCGGGTTTATTTCAATTCCACCCGAACATGCATACTGAGCGTTTAGAGTTAAAAATACGGGCTTTCTGCCTCCCTGTGGACCAGAGATTCCTGCTTCGGCTTCTGAGATGAGTTTTTTTGCGCTTAATTCTGAAGTAATTTTTGTAACGGTAGATTTGTCCATTCCGAGTTTCGACGCAATGTCGACACGGCTTATCTTTTTTTCGAGAAAAATAAGCCTTAAAATTCGCATGACATTTAGATCTGACAGTGAATTAAGTACACGCATGGGTATATTTTATTTTAGTTTGGTGATTTATTCAACTAAGTAAATAAGTGCCTTCTGCTTTATTTATTGCAATTCACGTTCACCTTTTCATTGCCCGGTCATTTCATTTATGGTATAGTATTTTCATGACACAATTTGATGACAAAACAGTTTACATTCTTGATTCTTACGGCCTTATTTACCGCTGCTATTTTGCGTTTATTTCGCATCCTTTAACAAATTCAAAAGGAGAAAACGTTTCTGCCCTTTTCGGTTTTTTCAGAAACCTTCACTCGATTCTCCAGCATTACAAGCCTTCATATATCGCAGCAGCAATGGACTCTAAAACTCCGACTTTCAGACATAAAATGTTTGACCAGTACAAGGCAAACCGACCTAAAACTCCTGAGGATTTACATGCCCAGATTCCGTGGATTTGCGATGTTTTAAGCGCAATGGGAATTCCTACCCTCCAGTGTGACGGCTACGAAGCAGACGACATCATCGCAACAGTTGCTTCGCAGTGCGAAAAGGCAGGCCGTCCATGCCGCATACTTTCGGGCGACAAGGACTTAATGCAGCTTGTTACAGATTCAACTCAGATTTTAAAACCGGACCACAACGATGTATGGAAGGTCGTAGGCCCTGAAGGTGTTAAGGCTGAATGGGGTGTAAATCCTGACAAAATGCTTGATTTACTTTCACTTTACGGAGATACGGCAGACAATGTTCCCGGGGTAAAGGGCTGCGGCGTTAAAACTGCATGCAAATTTCTTGAGCAGTACGGAAGCCTTGACGGAATTTATGAACACGCAGATGAAATTAAAGGTGCAATCGGTCAGAAAATCCGTGACGGTAAAAAGGATGCGTATTTTTCACGCGACTTGATTAAACTTTTTAATGAAGTTCCGTGTCAGGATATCGATATAAATAAATTTGTTCCATTAACTTTAGATTATAAAAAAGCCGCAGACCAGCTTTCTAAATACCAGATTCCGTCGTGCGCAAAGCTTTATGCAGAACTTTCACTCTCTTCTGGAGGCACATCATCAGAGTCAGACGCATCTCAAAGCTCCGGAGACGCACAGCTTTCATCTTTACAAAGCCCGGGCGCAAAATCTGAATTTTCTAAAAAAGATTTGCAGGAAGAAAAAGACAATACAGAAGAATTAAAACAGAAATTAATTCCGCTTCATAAAACAGAAGGAAAATACAGAACAATTTCTTCATCTGCTGAATTAAAAAAACTTACCGATGAATTTTTAAAAAACAAAAAGCCTGTTGCAATTGCAGTAGAAACTCTTGATAAAGCAGATTATTCATCACACTTAGAAGGAATTTCATTAAGCGCAGAAAAGCAGACTGCATTTTACATTCCATTTTCTGATTCGCAGGATCTTTTTTCTGCCTCAGGAATTGAAATTAAAGATGCGGTCGAACAGATTGAACGGCTTTTTGACGACAGTTCAATTACACTTATATTTCACGACATGAAATATATTTACAAGGTTCTTCGTCATAACGGCTTAAAAAGCATAAGTGTTTCTCAGACAAAAGATTTAAAACGTTTTGTCGACACTATGATAGCTTACTGGCTTTTATCGCCGGAAGAAACAGGAAACGAACCATATTCACTTTTAAACACTGCACAGAAAAAAATTGCAGTACTTAAAACCGATTATGATGAAATAATGGAAAAAGGTCAGACTTTTAAAGACGTTACAGAAGAAAATGCATGCAGCTTTGTAAGTGAAAAAGCCGACATTACACTCCAGCTCTGGGATGCGCTCAAAGTTGAAGTAGAAAAATATTATAAGGAAAAACTTCTTTTTGAAATGGAAATTCCTCTTGTTCCAGTACTTGCAGAAATGGAGCTTACAGGAATTCACCTTGATACAGAATTCTTTAAAAAATACAATAAAGAGCTTTCTTCTCAGATAGAAGATGCTACAAAAGAAATTTATTCTCTTGTCGGACATGAGTTTAACATTTCTTCTACTAAACAGCTTCAGGAAGTTTTATTTACAGAACGCGGCCTTAAACCTTCTAAAAAAACAAAGACAGGTTATTCAACCGACACTTCTGTTCTCGAAGAGCTTGCAGTTTATGATCCTGTTCCAAAAAAGATTCTTGAATACAGGGAACTTACAAAACTCCAGTCAACTTATGTAGAATCACTTCCACAGCTCTGTGATAAAGAAAACCTCATTCATACTACTTTTGTTCAGACTGGAACTGCAACAGGACGCCTTTCATGTAAGGATCCTAACTTACAGAACATTCCTGTAAGAAGCGATGCGGGAAGAAAGATTCGTTCAGGCTTTACTGCAAGAAAAGGCACTGTATTTATTTCTGCCGACTATTCTCAGATTGAACTTGTCGTAATGGCACATATTTCTAAAGATCCTAATATGTGCAAAGCCTTTAACGAAGGAACAGACATTCATAAAGCCACTGCAAGTTTAATTTACAAAGTCCTTCCGGATGAAGTAACTCCAGACATGAGGCGGCTTGCAAAAACAATTAACTTTGGCGTTATCTACGGAATGAGTGCCTTCAGGCTTTCATCAGAGCTCGGCATTTCTATGGCACAGGCGCAGGAATTTATTGCAAATTACTTTACTGAATATTCTGCAATCCAGAAATTCATTACAGATACAGTAACTCAGGCTCATGAAAAGCGCCGTGTTTCCACCCTTTTTGGAAGAACAAGATGGATTGCGTCAATCAACAACACCAGCAAAAAAGACCAGGCAGCAGCCGAGCGGATTGCGATAAACACACCTATTCAGGGAACCGCTGCCGACATCGTAAAGATTGCAATGCTTAAAATAAGCGAAGAATTAAGCAGAAACCCGACCGGCGCAAAGCTTCTTTTACAGGTGCACGACGAGCTTATTTTTGAATGCCCTGATGATGAAGAAACGATTAAAAAAACAATTGAACTTATAAAAACCAATATGGAAACTGCTGTAAAACTTTGCGTTCCTCTTCGCGTTTCAATTGAATACGGTAAAAACTGGGGCGAGTTCCACTAAAAAAAAGGTTTTTTGGAGCAAAAAAAATGAATGTAAGACGTCTTAACAGAAAAATTGATTTAATAATTAATGAATATGAAGACAGTAAATTTCCTGTTTTCTGTGTAACGGGAAAAATGGCATCAGGTAAAAACTTTATATGCGATATTTTTTCTCAAAAGAATTTTCTCTGTGTAGATTTTGATGATGAAGTTCATAAAATAATCGAAGAAAAAAATGATGAGATCTTGAACACTTTTTTACCTGATGCACAGAAAAACCAGATTGACATTCAGGATAAAAACGGAAAGATAAGCACAAGGGCACTCGGCGCACTTTTATTTTCATATCCTGAGCTTCTTTCAAAGCAGGAAAAAATCATCTACCCTGCACTTTCAGAAAAAACAAAAGAGCTCATAAAAAAAACCAAGGCTTCAGGTGCTTACCGCGGAATCGTATTAAACGCTGCAGTCATGTATAAAACTCCATCTATTTTAAATAAATGCGATTTAGTAGTTTATGTAGATTCATTCTGGATTAAAAGATTTAACAGAGCACGAAAACGCGACAGAATAAGTGAAATAGAAATTTTACAGAGATTTACTGCACAGAAAAATCTTCTTGATGAATATAAAAACGCAGGCTGTACGATTACGGTTATTAAAAACTGATTTATGATTTAAAAATCGCCTTTGATTACCTGAACAAGCTTTTCTGCAGTATTAGACCATGTAAATTTCTTTGCCCACTCAGTTCCCTTTTTAATTAACTCCGCACGCACTTCTTTATTGCACACAACCGTTTCGATTGCGTCTGCAATCTCTTCGATATTATCAGGATTAAAGAAAACTGCATTACCTCCTGAGATTTCCGGCAAGGCAGCCTTGTCTGCACATGCAACAGGAATTCCAGAAGCCATCGTTTCGAGAATAGGAAGTCCAACTCCTTCCTTGCTCGAAGGAAAAACACATGCATCAGCATTCGAATATAATGGACCAAGTTCTGTATGCGGAAAAAAACCTGTCATAAAAATATCACTTGCATAAGGAGATTCAAGAACATATTTCTGGACTTCTTCTGCATATTCATTCTGACTTCCTGCAAGAACAAGTCTGTGCGGAAGTTTTGTTTTATCTTTGAAAATATTGAATGCTTTAATAAGCTGGTTATAATTTTTATTTACACTTGAAATCTTTGACGGATATATTAAATAAGGTTTTTTAATTGCAAACGGTTTTATATCTACGTATTCACTTTCCGAAAGATTATGTGGATAAAAAAGACTATGGTCAATCCCATTTGGAATTACTTTTATTCTGTCTTTTTCAAAACCAAGCTTGATAAGATCATTTTTAACATATTCGCTGGGTGCTATGATTACATCAACTTTTTTTAAACCGTGAATACCAAAGGTCTTTAAATACTTGTGATGTTTTCCACCGATGAGATATGAAACAATATCATTTACGATTGCAATTCCCTTTGTTTTAAATTTGGGAGGAATCATCCTTGTTGCGGCACTGTAAAGAACAACATCATATTTTCGCTGACGGGCAAAGTTATTCATTTTAAAATAATGCCAGCTTCTTTGAAGTGCAATCTTGTCAGAAATTTCTACAGGAGCATATTCCGTATCAAAATTTGCTTTATATGTATAACGGTCTATCTCCTGTCCGAAAAGTTCATAACTTATATCCTTATCCTGAGCAAGATTACTCATTATATAGTAAAGATATGAGCCCAGACCTGACTGTCCGTGATCAAGACCGAAAGTATCTATCCCAACTTTCATAGAAAGGAATTATAGCATAGATTTTTTTAATATGCTATAGTAAGAGAATGGAGCAAAAAAAAGCAATAACAGAAGATTTTAATTCCTTAAAGATTAAAAATGAATTTATTTTAAAACTTAATGACCTTGGAATAACATCTCCTTCCCTCATTCAGCAGAAAACAATTCCTCATATTCTTGAAAATTCCAATGTAATTTTTGAATCAGAAACTGGAACTGGAAAAACCTTTGCCTATCTTTTGCCGGTCGTTCAAAAACTCGAAGAAAACTCAGATAAGGAAAGCAAAATCATAATTCTTGCTCCGACTTACGAACTTGCTTCTCAGATAAAATCGACTTCTGCTCAGATTTCTTTAACCAAAGCAGCACTTTTTATAGGCGGAACTCCGATAAAACGCCAGATAGAACTTCTTAAGGAAAAACCGCAGATTATAATCGGAAACCCGTCACGTATTCTCGAGCTCATTCATCTTAAAAAACTAAAGACATCAAATGTAAAAGCCCTTATCCTTGACGAGGCCGACAGACTCTTGAGCGTAGAAATAGCAGATGAAACTAAAAAAGTAATTTCCAACATTCCGTGTGATGCACAGTTTATTGCATGTTCTGCAACTCTCAACAAAAACACAAAAAGCGTTTTAGACAGTCTTTTTTCAAATCTGACGGAAGTAATTTTACCTCGCGAAGACATTCTTTCAAAAAAAATCACTCACTGGGCAATCTATGCAGAGTCCCGCGATAAAATTTCAACTCTAAAAAGTTTTCTGCTTGCCGAAAACCCGGAAAAAGCTTTAATTTTTACAAGCCGCGCAGATCAGGTAGAAAATATAGCCCAAAAACTTCAGTATAAAAAAATTGACTGCCTTGCACTTCACGCAAAATCAGATAAAAAAGAAAGAAAAGCTGCCATCGACAGGTTCAGAAGCGGAAAATGCCGTTTTCTTGTAACAAGCGACCTTGCAAGCCGTGGCCTTGACATCCAGGGAATTACACACATAATCCAGATGGATCTTCCGTCAAACGAAGACTTTTTCGTTCACCGTTCGGGCCGTACAGCGCGTGCAGGAAAAAGCGGAATTAATGTCGTTATCGGAGATGAATACGAAATGAGAAAATATGCTGCGCTTGAAAAAAAATTCAGACTGACAGTCTATCCTAAAGTTCTATACAAAGGTAAAGTAATATCTCCAGATTCAGCGGAATTTTCTGATTCCTCAGAATAAGATTATACCGTCTCCTGATTTTTGCAGATTTCCATAATTGAATTCTGTATATTTTTCTGATATAATTAATCTATTATACTTAATAATTGAAAAAAACAGGTGGAATTTTTGTGTTTCTAAAAAGCCTTGATATATTTGGATTTAAATCTTTCGCAGACAGAACTCATATAGACTTTTCAAGCGGAATTACAGCCCTCTTAGGTCCTAACGGATGTGGAAAAAGTAACGTAGTTGACGCAATGAAATGGGTTCTTGCAGAAAATAAAAGTAAAAACCTTCGTGCAGATAAAATGGAAGACGTTATTTTTGCCGGAACTGCAAACAGACCGGCCCTTAACGTAGCGGAAGTTGCACTTACAATTTCAAACGAAAACAGTCTTCTTCCATTAGAAGACACAGAAATCGAAATTAAACGACGCCTCTACCGTTCCGGAGAAGCCCAGTATTTTATTAACGGCCGTCAGGTAGGTCCATCGGAAATCCGAAAACTTTTTATGGATACCGGTGTCGGTAAAGCAGCCTACTCTGTTATGGAACAGGGAAAAATTGACCAGATTCTTTCAAGTAAACCGGAAGACCGCCGCTACCTTTTTGAAGAAGCAGCCGGAATAAGCCGTTCAAAGGCAGAATGTGCAGACGCAGAGCGTGAACTTGAAAAAACAAGACAGAACCTTCAGCAGATAGAAATCTCTCTCGCAGAAATTAAAAGAAGTTATGACACTTTAAAGGTTCAGTCTGAAAAAACTACAAAATTCAGAAAGATAAAAGAAGAAATTTTCAACATCCAGCTTGATATACAGCTTTTAAAATTAAAAGGCTTTATCGAAACTAAAGCGAAAAATGAAACTTCTATCGTAGAAGTCGGAGAAAAACGCGACAAAGTAAGAAAAGAGATTGAAGAAATTCAGAACTCACTTACAGAAAACACTGATCTTGTAAAAAATCTTCAGGAACAGGTTTATGCATGCGGAAACGAACTTGCAGAAATTCAGAGTAAGAAAAACGGAAAACTCGAACTTCAAAAACAGCAGAACAACCGTCTCGCAGAAATCAAAGAAAAAATCAACCAGCTCGAGATTAAAAAAACAAACATTCAGAACAGAATAGATAATTTAAATGAAGAAGTTGGAGAAGCACAGAGTAATCTCCACGACAAGAAAAAATATCTTGAAGACACAGGAAAGAATATAATTTCTTTCCAGCAGAATATAGAAGCTGCAGGAATGCAGATTACAGAAAATGATAATCATGCTGCAGAAAAAAGAAGACAGATTGAAGAACTCGAAAACGAAAGAGTTCAGCTGCAGAAAGATTTAACTGCAATCACAGAAGACATTGTAACAAAACTTGATGCAAAATTAAAAGATGCCGGTTATTCAGAGGGCGCAATGAATGCTGCAAAATCTCAGCTCGAGGAAATAATCGGAAAACTCCGCGTATTTACAGAGGGACGTAAAAATATTTTTAACGATGCATCTAAAACAGGCTGCCGCTCAACAGAAGAAGGCTCAAAACTTGTTAACGAAGCTGCTTCTGCATTTGAAGAAGCACATACAATGATTCTTTCTCTCGAAAAATCTCTTGCTTCTTACATTGATGCATCTCCAGCATTTATCAGCGAGTTCCTTGCTCCAGAAGGAATTATCACAAAGAAACGTTCGATCGATGCAAAAATTTCTGACAACATAAAACTTGTTTCAGATATCAACAATGCAATCAAAGAACTTAATGCTGCTAATGTAAATATCTCGATGAAGATTGCAGAATACAAAGATACTCTCAATAAACTTAAGCAGAATGAAGTTGCTATTGCAGAACAGTTAAAATCTACTGAAGAAAAAATTACAATGCTTCAGAGAAGTATAAGTCAGGAAGAAGCAAACCTCAAATTAAATGACGATGAAGTCTATGCAGAACAACACAGACTTGAAGATACTCAGGAGCAAATTGAATCCATTCAAGAAGAACTTGCAGAAATCGAACAGCGCGGAACTCAGATTGTAGACCGTCAGAATGAACTTTACAAACAGATTGATGAATACAATACAAAGGTTTCCGGCAAGCAGAATGACCTTCAGAAAAAACAGGAACTTCAGAATAAATTTCAGAGCCAGTACGAACAGCTTTCTGTTTCAATGGGTTCTCTTGATACAGAAATCAGAAATGTTAAACAGAACTTCCTTGATCAGTATTCCCGTGACCTCATGGATTATGAGGAGCACATGTATACAATCACTACACCGGCTCCGAAACTTAAAGAAGATCTTTCTAAAGCAAAAGAAAATCTTGATGCACTCGGTCATAACATTAACCTTATGGCACCTGAAGAATTTACAGAAGTTAAAGACCGCTACGAAAGACAGGAAGCAAACTATAAAGACACTTTAAAAACTCTTGAAGATCTGGAACGTGTTGCGCTCGAAATCAAAGCAAAATCAAGCGATATGTTCCTTGACACATATAACAAAATCAAAAAGAACTTCCACAACATGTTCAGAAGACTCTTTAATGGTGGTCATGCTGAACTTCGTCTCGAAGATCCTGCAAATATCCTTACAACAGGTATCGATATTCTTGCACAGCCACCTGGAAAGAAGCTTGAAAATATTGCCCTCCTTTCTGGTGGAGAAAAGACAATGACAGCCATTGCCCTCCTGTTTGCAACATATCAGGTTCGTCCAAGTCCATTCTGTCTCTTAGACGAAATTGATGCAGCTCTCGATGACAAAAACGTTTCAAGCTTTGTAACTGCGTTAAGTTCATTTGCAAACATAAGCCAGTACATTGTAATTACCCATAACAAGAAAACTGTAATGGGTGCAGGAACTATGCTTGGTGTTACAATGGAAGAATCCGGTATAAGCAAGATTATCGCACTCCGTCTTGATGACGACATAGAAAAAATCCGTTCAGAAGTTATCAATGAAAATGATGACTTTGTAGAAGAAGATGTTGCGCCGGAAGAAGGGGTTGTACTCCCTTCAAGACCAGAACCACGTAAAAAAGCAGAACCGGAAACAGATGCTGCAGATAATTCTGCACAAGGAAACGAACAATGATTGAATTTACAGAAATCTTTGAACGAATAAAAGATTTCTACAGAGAAAAGAAAATTCTCGCAATTGCCATTACTATTGTTGTAGGATTATTTTTTCTCGGTTTAATCGCTTTTACTGTTCAGGCATTAAATCCAGAAAAAGAAAAGCCGGCAGTAAGTGAAGAACTTCCTTTAGTTCCTGATCAGAAAATCATTACACCAGAAGGGCCTTCCATTCCAGATGGATACGCGCTCACAAGAGAGCCGCACGATAAATGGACAGAAGACGAAGCTGCAGAATATTTTACACTTCCGGATCAGAATACATTAGATAAACTCGAAAGTGCAAATGATAAATTAGTTGATGATATTTTAGGAGATGCTCCATGAAAAAAATTGTTTATCTTTTCATTATTTCATGCATTCTTATAATTTCATGTGTTTCAACTGATAAAAAAGAAAATGCTCAGACAGAAGTTCAACCGGTAGAAGAAACTCAATCTGCTTCAGATGAACAGAGTCCTCAGGAAAATGATGAAAGCCGGGAACCTGAAGAAAACCAGGAAAATGAACTGGAAACAATCGCACAGGAAGAAAACATTCAGACAAACGAATCTCTCGAAGAAGAAAATAATCAGCAGGAAGAAGAATTTGAAGAAAAAATAACAGCCGGTTATGAAGAAGAACGTGTTTCTGAAGACGAAATTAATCAGGACATAAAAACAGATGCAGAAAAAAATTCTGCACCTCAAACTGCAGCTGCTAAACCAGATATAAAAACAAATACAACTCCTCCTGCGGCACCAAAAACTCAGCCTGTTCAAACTCCAAAGGCACAGATTGAAAAACCACAGGAAACTCAGATTAAACAGAATTCCTTTGATCTTCAGAATGAATTATCGCAAGTATCAGATAAAGTTGAAGAACCGGAAGAAGAAAAACTTCCTGAACCATCACGAACTGCAGAAATAAAAAATCATCAGTTTCTAGACATTAAATATCCGGGAACAGGATGGATTTACCTTGGCGAAGTTGAAAAACAGAATCTTCTTGTTTTTTATGGAAGAAAAGTTGTAGATGGAAATACAATCTTTACACTTCAGTCTAAAAAAAGCGGAACTGCTACCCTTCACTTCTATAAAAATGATACACTTTCTCAAAAATACATTGATGACTACATGACTGTTAATGTAGATACAGAATCTGCCACAGACAATAATCATGAGCTTGCACCAGATTATGCTTCTATCGTTCCGCCAAAACCGGAAAAGGTTGTAAAAGAAGTTGCAGTTGAAGCTCAGGAGAAAAGTCCTGTTCAACAGCAGGCAACAGCAAATACACCTGAAAAACCGGAATATAAGGTTCCGGAATACGGACAGAATTCTGAACCTGATATAAATACAAAGACAAGAATTTCAAACTCTGATTCAGAAGAAAATCAGGTTACTCCTCAATTTATACAGAGAACTCCACAAAAAACAGAAACAGAGCCTGCAAGTCCTCAAACAGAACTTTCAGAAACAGACGGCCAGAAAGATCTGCTCGACCAGGCACGCGAAGCATACAACGAAAAACAGTATGAAAAAGCTCTAGACCTTTTAAAAAGTTTCTTTATCAGTGCAGCATCAAGAATTGATGAAGGTTTATATCTTAAAGGACAGGTTCTCGAAGCTGATTCATCTGTACAGGATATAAAAGAATCAATTGATTCATATGAAACTGTTGTTAACAAATGGCCACAAAGCCGATTCTGGAAAAAAGCAAAAGAAAGAAGCATCTATCTGAGACGTTTCTATATTGATATAAGATAAAAAATTTGGAGGATCTAATGTTAGATTATAAATTTATTAAAGACAACCTTGACGCTGTAAAAAAGAACATTGCAGACCGCAATATGACAGCAGATGCAGATATCGTAGTTGAACTTTACGACAAACGCACAAAACTCGTAACAGACCGCCAGGCTTTGCAGGAAAAAAGAAATGCAAATGCACAGGCTATGAAACAGAAGCTTGATAATGATGCAAGACAGAAGCTTATCGACGAAGGGAAAAAGATAAAGGAAGAGCTTGCGGAAGCAGAAAAAACACTTTCAGAAGTAGAAACTCAGCTTGAAGAAGCAGCAAGAAAAATTCCTAACATGGCTCATCCTGATGCGCCAATCGGAAAACTCGATACAGAAAACCTCGAAGTAAAAAAGGTCGGAACTCCACGCAAATTTGAGTTTAAACCAAAAGACCATGTAGAGCTTATGGAAAACCTTGACCTTATCGACTTTGAACGCGGTACAAAGGTTTCTGGTCCTAAATTCTATTATCTTAAAAACGATGCCGTATTCCTTGAACAGGCACTCATTCAGTATGCGCTCAATACATTAAGAAAACACGGCTTTACACCTTTTATTACTCCGGATATTGCAAAAGAAGAAGTATTAAAGGGAATCGGATTTAATCCACGCGGAAACGAATCAAATGTTTACGCAATCGAAGAAGAAGGAACATGTCTTGTTGCAACAGCAGAAATTACACTCGGTGGCTACCACTCAGGTGAAATCCTTGATAAATCAAAGCTTCCTCTTTTCTACTGCGGACTTTCTCACTGCTTTAGAAGAGAAGCAGGGGCAGCAGGTCAGTTCTCAAAGGGACTTTATAGGGTTCACCAGTTTGATAAAGTAGAAATGTTTGTATACTGTCTGCCTGAAGATTCTGACAAGATTCACGAAAAGCTGCGTTTAATCGAAGAAGAAATCTTTACAGGTCTTGGACTTCCGTTCCATGTTGTAGATACATGTACAGGAGATCTTGGTGCTCCTGCATACAGAAAATGGGACCTCGAAGCATGGATGCCTGGACGCAACGGCGGAGAATATGGCGAAGTAACTTCTACATCTAACTGTACAGACTATCAGGCCCGCCGCCTTAACGTACGTTACAAGGACGATGACGGAAAGAACAAATACGTTCACATGCTCAACGGAACTGCAATTGCTGTAGGCCGTGCAATGCTTGCCATCATCGAAAACTATCAGAACGAAGACGGTTCGATTACAATTCCAGAAGTTCTCCGCCCGCTCTGTGGCTTTGACAAGATTTCGAAAAAATAATGTTAAAGTATATTAAGATTATTGCAAGATCATTTTATGACTCAAAGGCTTTTATCGAAATAAGCAAAAATAAATTTAATGTTTTTCTTATTGCGTTAATCGTATCGGTTTTTACTGCAATTCCAAAAACCGTATTTTCTGACGTTAAAATTAAACATCTTACGTCTCACGAAATTGAACCGGTTTTAAAAAGTCTTCCTGAATTTCATGTACAGGATAACGAGCTTGTAATAAACAGCGAAGAATCCAGATTTGAATACTCTTTTTCTGACGGAACGAAATTTCTCATACTTGATTCAGAAAAGTCATATAAGGACAATGATGAAAAAGACGCTGAATATTTATTCAGGATTTATAAAGATGCAATAGTGAGCGGAAGTAAAAATTATGGGCTTGTATCACAGGCATTAAAATATGAAGTTCTTGGCGGAATTTTTAACAACACCGCGCTCTTAAATTTTGCAAAAGGAATGACAGACTTTCTGTTTTATTCTGTAATCTTTATTTTCCTGATTTTAGATTTTGTTTCCCTTTTACTTTCCGGGCTTTTTTATTCAATTGCGGGATTTTTCTTTCTAAAAATGCTCAAATTTTCAATGCCGTATAAAAACCTTTATACGACATCAGTATTTGCTGCAGTTCCGGCAACCCTGGCTTATAAAATGGTATTATCCTTTGTAACGCTTTTAATCGGCTTTGACTTTTTTATCTTTAAGCCATCTGCAATACTGTTTTATCTATTGTGGGGACTTATAAACATAAGAAAGGCTGTGGCAGAATACAGGGCAAAACAGGCAGAAAGTGAGGACGAAGGAAAATAATTTTCCTACCCTATTGACACTTTTTGATAAAAACTATATATTAACAACATCGACGGACGATTAGCTCAGCTGGTACGAGCGTCTGGTTTACACCCAGAATGTCGGGGGTTCGATCCCCTCATCGTCCAAAAAAAATCAGGACTTTGTCCTGATTTTTTTTTGCATTTGATTAAATTCAACATGTCAGAAATACTGCACAAAAGCATTTAAAAAAGCCTGTGCACCGTACTGACCATTTTACTCCATCGGGTTTTCAAGACCTTCCGGGAAAAGGAAAAGATCCTGAATCTTAAGGGAATAAAGAGAAAGACCACGATTCTGGTGAAGTATTTCACTTTTTATAGGAACAGTAAATGCATATGAAACAGGAACATAACCATCAGCTTCAACTTTTACTGAAAATTTAAATATGGCATCTTCTTTTTCTTTTTGTGCTTTTTCAGGCTGAACACAAAAAGAATAAGTTCCCTTTGTAGAACCATAAGTTCTTGTAGGATTTGCCCATGAAAGGTCAATCATCTTTGCAGGTTCACCGTCTTTTAAAAGTGTAATTCTTGCGTTTGAAAGCGGTTCAAATGTAGTTCCGTCCATAACAGTTCCTGTAAATGTCGGAAAAAAGAAATATGGAATTGTTCCTGTTATAAAAAAAGATTCCGGAGATGATTTTACATTATGTGTAGGACGCTTAGAAACACTTACAATTCTAATTGCTTCGATTGCAAGAGTATCGATGTCCGCTTTAATCTGTGTAAGATTATTCTCTGCCGCAGTATGAGTAATACCTCGCGAAGAAATAATGTATTTAGGTGGAATTCTGTTTAAAACGAAAGCCATTACATCGGAACGGCAGTTTTCGCAATCGCAAGTAAGCCAGGTTGTTTTTGCTGCTTTTAAGTCGTCATAAAGTTTGTTTACCCTTTTCTCTACAAGCTCTTCCATCAAATTGTGAATTTTCATA
Source organism: Treponema sp. (assembly GCA_017553635.1). Taxonomy (GTDB): domain Bacteria; phylum Spirochaetota; class Spirochaetia; order Treponematales; family Treponemataceae; genus Treponema_D. The sequence continues at coordinate 37,830 of JAFZKN010000012.1, forward strand.
ATTTCTCCGTTTGTTTTAAACTCTATTTAAAATTATAGACCCATTTGTATGATTTTGCAATATTTTCCATTATATGATAAAATATCGGTTGTATATGGAATTCTGTAAAAAAGCGCTATTCTGTCTTATTTTAACTGCTTCTCTCCTGTTAAGCTGCAAAAATGCTTCTGATACCCAGAATACAGCCCAGAATTCGACGCTCAAAAAGATTACGGACAATAAAAACTCAGAAATTCAGTGGACTCAGGAACTCGAAAAAGGCCGTCTTTCTCAGAAAATTAACCGTAACGATTACATAATAAATTCAATAAAAATAACCCCGGAAGTTTTAATCGCACTTGATGCAGGTAAAAATTACACAGGTGTATACCCTGAAATAAAAGGATTTGCAAGCCTGGATATAAGGGATATCGATACCGATGCTTTGTATCTTATTGACAGTTTCTTTGTTTCTTTTATAAATGGCAGGGATTGTGACAAATACATGGAAAAGGATTCTCTGTATTCCCTTGCGCTTTTTTCATTTGACCTGGAAGAACTTAATATAAAACCTTCTTCATGCAGATATCTTGTAGGAAAGGCAATTGTTGCAGATAATTCACTTGCCATACCTGTCAGACTTTACAATAATACTGACTTCGTTGATACAAATGTTTATCTTAAAGAAATTCAGTTTTCACAGGGAAAAGATAAAAAAGAAGATTTGTCAAAAAAGTCTGCTTATGAGATAATAGATTTAGAAATATTTAATCATAAGTATTTATCAAACAGGGAGGAATAAATGGAAAGTACCAGCTTAACAGGAATTGAGCGTGAACTTGTTCTTCAGTATCTGATAGATGGAAATGTACCGGTTACAGTAACACCGATTGAAGAAGAAAAAAACGAAGACGATGAAATTAAACCGGCACTTTCTACAATTTTCCCGGTTGCCATCAAAGGCGAACAGATGAAAGTTCTCGAACAGGGAATAATTCTTCTTACAAACCCACCGAAAACCGTACAGAATTTTCAAACTAAAAAAGTCCGTGTTGAATTTTATTTTAACAGGCTTGGTCTTTTTTTCATAACAGAACTGAAAGAAGTAAAAGCAGGTCTTGCTCTTGTAATTCCTTCGGCAATTTCAAGAATTCAGGAAGTGGAAAAAGAAAGACCTTTGGACTTTCATGCTAATCTCTTTTACTCGTGCAATAACAAAACAGATGTTCACATTGAATGTTATCCTCTTGAAGGATATAAATTATTTACAAAACCAATCTGGGCAGATGTTCCGGAAGAAATTCAACCTAAAACAAAAACATATCTGGAACAGTTTATAACACACGCAAGAAAACAGGGAACAGCAGGAAACGGCCTGCAGTTAATTCCTGTCTGCCGTTATCTAGCAGAAGCAAAGGTAAAAATGCAGGCTGTCCAGGACAGAATTGATCCCCTGGATATAATCTATGCAGATTATGAAAGAATTGTTTTTGCATCTACAAAAGAAAATATGAAACTAGAAACAGGTTCCGAATATGCACTTGAAATGTCTTTCCCGCTTGATACCCCGGCTGTAAAAACGAGAAAGCTTTTTGTAACGTGTATGGTCGAAGCAATCTACGAAAACGATGAACAGACATTTAAAACAGCTGTATGCCGTTATACTTCAATAAAAGAAGAGGATGTAAGATTCCTTTACGAAAAAACTACAAATAAGATTTTTTACTGAATTTATTTTCAAGAGTACGGAATGACCTGCTGAAAAAGGCAGTGATTACAAGATAAATTACAGCAGCAGGAATATAAACAAGACTTGATGACGAACTTGATGCTATATTCTGAGTTATCTTTGTAATATCCTTGAGTGCAATCAGAGAAACCAGAGACGCATCTTTTAAAACAAGAATAAATTCATTTGAAACAGGTGGAAGGAGTCTCGCAATCGCCTGTGGAATTATTACAGTAAACATAGTCTGAAAATAATTTAATCCAAGGGAACGTGATGCTTCAAACTGTCCTTTATCAATGGAAACAATCGCAGCCCTTACCACTTCTGCCAGATATGCACTTGAGTTCAAACTGAACGTCAAAAAAGCAGCAAAAAACCTGTTTGAAAGGGTAAAAAATCCGCAGATTTTAGGAAGCTCATACCATATAAAATAAAGCTGGAGAAGAAGCGGAGTTCCCCGGAAAAAGAAAATATAGAATGAACATATTTTGTTAAGGATTTTGTTTTTGGAAATTTTCCCGAGTGCAAGAAAAACTGCAATTACGAGTCCTGCACTCACAGAAGAAAGGGTCAAAAAAATAGTCAGCTTTGCTCCATCTAAAAGCGAAGGAATCCAGCTGACCATTTTCTCTAAAGAATCTTTCAATTTATAACCGATCTTTTTAATCGGGATGACAGGACTTGAACCTGCGACATTCTGGTCCCAAACCAGACGCGCTACCAACTGCGCTACATCCCGTAAAATGTTATACTAATATACCAAATTACAAGACTTGTTTCAAGTGGTATATCATATATTTTTCAAAAAAAAATGACCCTTGGCAGAATCGAACTGTCGACAACTTGCTTAGAAGGCAAGTGCTCTATCCAGCTGAGCTAAAGGGCCGATGAAAATATATTATATGAAAACGGAATAAAAATCAATACACTACAGAAATATTATTATATCAGACACCTTATAAGAAAACTGACACTACCAGTTTGTTTCACTTGGAACTCTAACTTTGAGATATCCTAAATGAAGGACTTTAGAATAATAAGGAGTAAAAGTGGTGTCATGGCCAGATGCCAGTGCATACAAATCTATATAATATAATTCAGCTGATGTAGAAGAGTCTGCATAATCTGCTTCCCCAGAATTTGGAATTCTACATGTCGCAGAAAATTCAGATCTGTTGCTTCTTCCAAAATTAAATGTAAGCGTATCCCCAACAGAACGCCTTGGAGAACCTATAGTCGTTCCAGATATACTTATGTGATCTTTAAAAATTTCAGTAGGATTTAAATCAGATATTTCGTTGTAATCTGACAGTCTGATATACACAAGCTGAGATGATCCAATCGGTGCAATAGTCAATTCTTTAGCATGAGCATCGCCAGAAGCAGCATATTTCAAAATTGTATAGCCTGTAGAAAAGATTTTATCTGCGGCACTGCTATAATTTGAAGAATTATTCAATGAATCAATCTGACTTTTAAACTGTTCCATTTTAGATGAATCAGAATAAATCTTATAATAAACAGAAGTTCCTGCAAAATAGAAATCCGAAGGAAGCTGAGCCTGGTTTTCATTAGTGTAGAATTCTACATAGTTATTTGAACCATCATCATTTATTAATGCAGGGCTGTGCGTTACGTGTGTAGGTGGATAAATAACATAGAAGGTATCAAGTCCGCATGATGACAGCACACCACACATAAAAAAAACTACCGAGCATACCGCTATAACTTTTTTCTTTAGACTGATACCCACCATATAGACATTTTATATCTTATTCAACTTTTCCGTCAATCTGCATCTGAAGAATACAAGATTTTGCAACATTGGCAAATGAATCAGAAGCTCCACCCTTTTCAATTACTTTTTCATAAGCTTCTTTTGCGCCAACATAATCACCCTTTGTCTGTTTAATTCTTCCAATTGAGAACAATGCATGTGTTGGATCACCAAAATCCTGATTATTCAAAGCCTTTTCATAACATTCAATTGCTTTGTCCAATTCATTTAATTCTTCATATGCAACAGCTGCATTAAAATAACAGATAGGCTCAAGATAAGTATTCTTTATTTTTTTTGCAGCAGCAAAATACATATCCTTTGCATCAGCAAAAGATTTTTTTCTAAGATATACTTCTCCAGCAAGAATGTCAGCACGAGCACCAACGATTCCACCTTTTTCTGTATATGCAGAAAGTCCTTTAAGTGCTGAATCATAGTAAGGCACTAAATCTTCATCCGAAAGACCTGCCGTACCTTTTTTCAAAGCAAATTCAATCTTTTCAATCTGCTCAAGCATCTGTGCATTTTTTGTTCTTGCAGCGTTCATATAAACCGTAAATCCAACAACTACAACTACACATGCTACAATCACACTTAAAACAGCGACTCTGTACTTAGCAATAAAGCTTCCGAGTTTTTCAGATACTGTTTCTTTTTTCTGTTTTTTTTCAACTTCTTTTTTTGCCATTTTTTTTACTCCCAAACTGCGTTGTTTGTCGCATTTTATTTTTCTCTAATTCCTAATTCATTTAAAAGACGCGCAAGATAGGTTCGTTGAATTCCTAAAAGTCCTGCTGCTTTCGTCTGATGATAATCAGTCATTTCAAGAATTTTTTTGACATATTCTTTTTTGAATGCATTTAAGGCTGTTTTGAGCGATAAATCATTACCATTCATTATATCAGAAACCGTGCCAGAAAATCTATCATTTTTGACATTTTCTTTGTCATTTTCTGCAGAATTAAGTCTGAGATCTGCCTTTTTGATAAGAGGCGGAGTACCCAGAACACATGCCCGTTCTATTGTATTTTCAAGTTCGCGTATATTTCCGGGCCATGAATAGTTGTAAAGTACTTCCATAGCCTCTTTTTCAAAACTGTCAAATTTCTTTTTTGTCTCTGAACTGAACCTGTTAAGAAAGAAAACTGCGAGAGGTTCAATATCTTCCTTTCTGCTTCTCAAAGGTGGAATTCTCAAAGGAACGACATTCAATCTGTAATACAAATCGTTTCTAAATTTTCCTTCCTTTACATTCTGCTCAAGATCCTTATTTGTAGCCGCTACAATTCTTACATCGACATTGATTGTTTCTGAAGAGCCAACCCTTTCAAATGACTTTTCCTGAATAACACGAAGTAACTTAGCCTGCAGCTCAATCGGAAGCTCTCCGATTTCATCAAGAAACAATGTACCGCCATCTGCCATTTCAAAGCGGCCTTTTCTGTTTGCCGAGGCATCAGTAAAAGCACCTTTTACATGACCGAAAAGTTCACTTTCGAGAAGGCTCGGCGCAAGAGCAGCACAGTTTACCCTTACAAAGGGTTTGTCACGTCTTGGACTTTTTATATGAAGCTGTTCAGCAAAAAGTTCTTTTCCTACACCGCTTTCTCCTGTAATCAGAACAGAAGAAGTTGTCTTTGCAGCCTCTTCAACAATATGAAGCAAGTCCATTATTACAGAACTTTTTGCAACAAACGAATGATATGTCTCACTTTCAGAAATGGTATACTGAAGCGATTTAATCTGATCATTTACATTCTTAAAACGAGCGGCGTTCTGATAAGCGATTCCTGCGTGCATACATAAAAGCTGCAGAAGTTTCAAATCGTTATCATCAAAATACCTGTTTTCTGATTTGTTTATAAGTTCGATTACACCGATGCATTTATTATCTACACACATCGGAATTGCAATCATTGTGTGACTTACATATCCTGTCTTAATCTGAACATCTGTAAAAAAACGAGGATCTTCTGCAACATTATTAATAACGAGCGGCTTATTGTTTTGAACAACCCAACCGGCAATGCTTCTTTTATCAACAGGAATGTTTTTTGCATCTGCACCTTTTGGCCCAAGTGCTACAGCAAAAGAAAGCGAACCATCATCATCATTAACAAGTAACAATGAAGACGATTCGCATTCTACTAATTGCATTGCTGATTCAAGAATATAAACCATCAATGCATCAACATCAGAATAACTTGAGTTTATTCTGACATTAATATCGATGAGTGTTTTAAGTTTATCAGATGTAATAAAATCTATATCACTCATCGAAGTTAATTATTTTTTCTGTGCGTTAAGAGCATCTCCTAAAGTATATGCACCATCATCACCATTACTAGATTCCATATACTGAGAGATTTCATCTCGCTGCATTTTCTTTTTAAATTCTTTAATAGAGAAAGCAACTTTCTCCTTATCCTGATTTACTTCTACAACGTAAACGTTAATCTTATCGCCTACTTTGTATTTAGCAACAGCTTCTGCAAACGGAACATCTTTGTCATCGCTTACATTTGCTTTGTTAACAAGACCTTCAATATCTCCATCTACTTTAACAAAAATACCAAAGTCTGTGATAGAAGTAATTTCACCTTCAAGGGTAGAACCAGGTTTATGTTCTTTTGCAAATTCTGCCCATGGATTATCAGTAAGCTGTTTAATTCCAAGGCGAATTCTGTGCTGCTGTGGATCATTTTCGATAACAAGTGCATCTACTTCCTGTCCAACTGCAAGTTCACTTCCAGGGTGTTTAAGTTTCTTTGTCCATGAAATATCATCTGCATGAAGAAATCCGTCAATACCGTCTTCAAGTGCAACGAATGCTCCGGAATTAGTAAGCTTAACAACTTTTCCGTGAATCTTCTTTTCAACAGGATATTTTTCTGTAATTGTATCCCAAGGATTTGCAGTAACCTGTTTAAGACCAAGTGATACGCGGCCAGCCTGAATATCATAACCTAAGATCATGCATTCAAGTTCGTCACCAATTTTTACCATATCAGAAGGCTTATTGATTTTCTTTGTCCATGAGAACTCAGAAATATGAGCAAGACCTTCAATTCCTTCTTCAAGTTCAATAAACGCTCCAAAGTCTGTAAGCTTTGTTACTTTTCCCTTTACAATATCATTTACATGATAATTTTCTTCAAAATGCATCCAAGGATCTTCTGAGAAATGTTTAAGAGAAAGGTTAATTCTCTTATCCTGAGCATCAAGGCGGATAACCTTAAGTTCGATTTCCTGACCTTTTTTTACAAAATCTTTTGGACGAGTTACGTGACCCCAGCTCATATCATTGATATGAAGAAGTCCATCAAAACCACCAAGATCAATAAAAGCTCCAAAACTTGTAAAGCTCTTTACAGTTCCCTTAACAGTATCACCAATCTGAACTGTTTCGAAGAACTTATTGCGCGCTTCATTCATAGATTCTTCAAGATACTTTCTTCGGTTAACAACAACGTTAGCCTTATTATCTGAATACAAGCGCTCTATATAAAATTTGCCCTTAAGCCCAATCAGCGATTCAGGTTTTTCAACCTTCGAACTGTCTGACTGACTGATAGGAAGGAATGCATGAATGTCGCCACCGAGGTTAACATCATAACCGCCTTTAACAACCTTCTCAATCTTTCCATCGATTGCAGTCTTTTCATCAAATGCTTTGCGAACGTCTTTCCACATCTGCTTTGCATCTGCTTTTGCTTTAGAAACTTCAGGACCGTTTCTACCATCTTTTCTAAGAAGAACTACTGTTACCGTTTCCCCGACTTTCGGCAGATTATCTGCGAACTCCGCTACGGGAATCTTTCCCTCCGATTTGTAACCTATATCAAGGAATACATATTCACTTGAAACCTGAACGACGATTCCATCAACAAGCTGGCCGTCTTCAAGCGGTTTAAGATTATTGAGAGATTCTTCTAATTGTGTCTGGATGTTACCCTTGGAGTTCTGGGCTTCTTCCTTTTCCACTTCCATCTTTTCCATTTTTTACCCTTTTTTATTGGTGAATTTTGCTTATAATTATCTCACAAACCTTTTCTATGGTCAAGTCCGATGTATCAATATATGTAGCATCCGGTGCGATTTTAAGCGATCCCTCTACCTTATTTTTATCCATTTCATCACGTTTAATGATGGCTGCCTTGATTTCTTCAAGCGAAAGATTGCTTACACCCTGCTTAAATCTCCGTTCAGCCTGAACATCAATAGATGCATCCAGATAAAACTTATATTCTGCATCCGGGAATACGACCGTAGTCATATCACGCCCCTCGCAGACAATACTCAGCGATTTAACAATTTCATGAAGTCTATCGTTTACAATATGGCGAACTTCCGGAATAGCAGATACAGGAGAAGCATTGGCACTAACCTGATCTTCATGAAGACGGCTTTCTACATCTACTCCATTAAGGATCAAGTGGGAATTTACATAATCCATTTTCTGCTTTTTACAGAACTCAATTACAGCCTCTGGATTCTTAATATCGATTCCTGCCTCTAAAAGAGCAAGAGTCAATGCGCGGTAAAAACTTCCGCTGTTAAGAAACGTAATGTTAAGCTTCTGAGCAATTATAGAAGCTACCGTACTTTTTCCTGTTCCTGCAGGTCCATCAATTGCAATTACCATATAAAACCTCTTTAGTCCCTTGCCCTGTTTTTACAAAGCGCAAGAAGTCCTTTTATTTCTTCTTCCGTTAAATCCCTGTGTTCTCCCGGAGGAAGTTTATTCATTTCGATATTTCCAATCCTTACCCTTACCAGTCGTTTAACTGCAACATTTCTCGATTCAAAAACACGCCGTATTTCCCTGTTTTTACCTTCAATAAGAACAATCTGCATACGGTGTGAATTTAATTCTTTTGCTGCACGACACTTGTAAAAGACTCCATCAATTCTTATACCGTGCATAAAATCTTCTGCAAGTCCTCTCGGAAGCGGTAAGCTTGAATCTACTATATATTCCTTTTCTAATTCGCTGGAAGGATGTGAAAGTTTAGCAGCAAAATCACCGTCATTGGTAAAAATAATCAAGCCGCTCGAAAACATATCAAGGCGACCTACATTATAAAGTCGTTCTGTATAATCTTTTTTCAACAAATCAACAGCATTGTCGCGTCCTTTTTCATCATTTGAAGAACAAACAAACCCAGCCGGCTTATTTAAAAGAACATATCTTTTATTTTCTTCAAGAGCGACAGTTTTACCGTCAACCGTAACAACATCTGTTTCTTTAACTTTTGTTCCAAGTTCAGTAACAGTTACACCGTTTACACAAACCCTCTGATCAAGAATTATTTTTTCAGAAGCACGGCGGCTTGCAACACCGCAGTGTGCAAGAAAAGCCTGCAATCTGATTTCTTTATTATCGGGCAAGTTCGAATCTCTCCTCTTCTTCCTGATCCAGTTTTGGCAAATCCGCAATACTGTTCAACCTGAAGAATTTCAAGAAATCTTTTGTTGTTCCGAATTGAACCGGTTTACCAGGAATGTCTTTTTTCCCAACTTCTTTTATAAGATTTCTTTCCACAAGAAGGCGTATCATATTATCTGCAGAAACTCCCCTGATTGCTTCTATCTCTGCACGAGTAATCGGCTGTGAATAAGCAATAATCGAAAGAGTCTCCATTGCCGAACGGCTGAGTTTTCCTTCGTTTTTATTTCCATAACGTTCTTTTAAAACATCCCAGATATCTTTTTTAGGAACAAGTGCCCAACCACCTGTAATAAACTCAAGTTCAACACCAGAATTATCATTTTTATATTTTTCTTTTAAGACCTCAATGCATTTAGCAACAACTTCTTCCGAAAGCAATGCAACGGCAGAAAGAGATTTTTCTGTCATCGGTTCGCTCTCTAAAAATAAAATCGCCTCAATTAATGCACTCTCTTTTTCAAATTCCATTTTTATACCATACCATCAAGCAAAATTTATGCAGCTTCAAACTTTCTTATCTTAATGTCTCCAAAAAGTTTACTCTGATAAATGCAAGCCATCTTAAACTTTACTGCTTCAAGAATCGCCATAAAGGCACAGATTACATCCATCTCGTTTCCGCGGCGAGTAATCAAATCAGTAAACATACATTCACCATTATTCTCAAGAAACTCATTCATCAAAGTTATCTTTTCATTAACAGAAATCTCTTCATACATATTAAGAATCTTTTCATTCGAATACTGAGAAACCATATTCTTGAAAATCTTCTGCATCTGCTGAAGCAATTCCCATGTATCCACCCTCTCCCACTGAGACTCTTCGTCTTCAAAAGGAAGTACACGCTGAATTTTTTTACGTTCGAAACTCCATTCAGATTCGTCTTCTTTCTCTTCCATTAATTCTGAAAGCTTTTTAAACTTCTGATATTCAATAAGTCTTTCTACAAGTTCTGCTCTCGGATCTTCTTTATCTTCATCATCGTAATCGATTTCAACCGGAAGGAGCATACGGCTTTTAATCAAAACCAGTTTTGCTGCCCAACTGTAAAATTCCGACAAATCCTGCAAATCTGTTTCTTTTATACTTTCAAGATAATCAAGATACTGCTCGGTTATCTGTGAAATTGGAATATCATAAATATTTACTTTACTTTCACGAATCAATGTCCAAAGTAAATCAAGCGGACCATCAAATTGTCCCGCATGAAAAGTTCGGGTTGTTTTAACTGCTTCCTGTGTTTCTGTCGCCATTTTGAACCTCTTTTTCTACCTTTAAAAGAAGAAACTTTTTTGAATCCATATAAAGTTCTACACCGCCGGCATCTAACTTTACACATTCAATTTTTTTTAATTTTTCTCCTTTCTTAGCATCGGCACATTTCGGTAAAATCTCAAGCAGCGGCTGCAGTACAAACGCCCTCTCAGTAATTCTGGGATGAGGAATTTCCAAATCCGGCAGATTTACATCCAGGTCACCGAAAAATTCAATGTCGATATCCATGGTTCGCGGTCCAAAACGAAGCTCTTTTTTACGGTCCCTACCCAAAAAACCTTCGAGCCCGTGTATGTACTTGAGAAGCTTTTCAGGATCATATTCTGAGTGAATGTCACCCATCAAAACCATATTGTAAAAGTCGTCCTGATTTTCGACATACATTGGTTTTGTCCGATAAACCGAAGAAACTGTAATGTTATCCATTACTTCATTTAACCGGTCTACCGCAATCCTTAAAAGACTCATTGAATCAATTCCATTATAACTCCGGTTTGATCCAAGTCCCAGTACAACACAGCTCAATTTAAAACAACTCCTGAATTAAAACAGTTCAGCTGCTTTTTCTTCTTTTGCAGACGAATCTTTGTCAGCAGCCTTTGCCTTTTTCTGTGGTTCTGCCTTAGCCTCGATTTTCTGATTAGGGAAAACAATTTCCCTGATCTGTTTTTCTACTCTGGCAGCAAATTCAGGATTTGATTCTATAAATGCAACAGCATTTTCTTTTCCCTGTCCGACTTTTTCTTCGCCGCAGGTGAACCATGCGCCTTTTTTATCGATAATTCCATGTTTAACAGCTGAATCAAGAAGACTTGCTGACCATGAAATACCTTTTCCAAAATAAATATCAAGCTCACATTTTCTAAAAGGTGGAGCAACCTTATTCTTTACAACCTTAACACGTACACGGTTTCCGACAGCATCTTCTGATGTCTTTGAATCAATAGATTCAACACGGCGGATTTCAAGACGAACAGATGAATAGAATTTAAGAGCATTTCCACCTGTTGTCGTTTCCGGATTTCCGAACATAACACCGATCTTCATACGGATCTGGTTGATAAACACAACAATACAATTTGACTTGCCGATTACAGCAGTCAATTTTCTTAAAGCCTGACTCATAAGGCGAGCCTGAAGACCCATGTGAGAGTCACCCATCTCTCCTTCAATTTCAGCCTGTGGAGTAAGAGCTGCAACCGAGTCAACAACGATTATATCAACAGCACCGCTTCTTACAAGACTTTCACAGATTTCCAATGCCTGTTCACCTGTGTCCGGCTGTGAAACATATAAATCGTCAATATTAACACCCAGCGATTTAGCATACTGCGGATCAAGAGCATGTTCTGCATCGATAAAAGCAGCAATACCGCCAAGTTTCTGGCTTTCTGCAATTGCATGAAGCGCAAGTGTTGTCTTACCTGAACTTTCAGGTCCATACATTTCGATGATTCTTCCTTTTGGATAACCACCGATTCCAAGTGCTTCATCAAGCAGTATTGAACCGGACGGAATAACTTCTATTCCCTCTGCGTTCGAATGTGTACCAAGCTTCATCAACGAACCCTGGCCAAACTGTTTGTCAATCTGAAGTCTTACAGCTTCCAATGCCTGGAGTTTTTCCTGTAAATCAACTTCCTTCTTTGCCATATATTTACCTCCACCCTATTAATACAGTTTTTTCAAAAAATTATTTGCAATAAATAAAATTAATTATTTATATTCTGATAAACTGATTTTCCCCTTAAGTAAATTTTGTCTCCATCCAGACTTATTCTTCCAAGAATTCTTACAGGCTTGGTAGTATCAAGTTCCGGATTAGGAATATAATTTAACTTTACAATCACGGTACCAGAAACATTTTTCTGATCCTCGTATCCGACCAAAAGTGTAAATTCCATATTATTTTCAGACTGAACCAGATTAGCAACACGACCTGACCAGTCTACGAAGCAGTCAAGATAAAGTTCCGGCGCTTCTTTTACAGCAGCGATTTCATAATTATCTTTAAGCGAATCAAAAGTCGGTTCCTGAAGATAATCCATAAGAAGTCTGGCTTTCTGTCTGATTCCAGTTGAAGCATTCGAATTTAAAATTCTGTTTATCTCTACCTGTGCTGCGTTATCATTATAACTGTGAAAATATTCTGCAGCTTTTCTATACGATGTTTTAATTTCCCTGTCAGATAAAATATATTTTACCAGGTTTTTAGAAATATCTTTTTCCTGAGGACTTTTTTCTTCTTCAGCTGTAAGAGCAAGTTCAGACAAATCCCCTCGCTTACCCTGATAAACATTCTTAACAGTAAAAATATTTACAAAAGCAATTCCAAAAATAATTCCAAGAGCAACAGCACATGCAACAAAACCGATTATCTTCGGATTAAATTCAAGTGGCGGATAAAACTGTTCAAGCTTTCCAGAATCTGCCCACTTACAGATGGTTTCATAATCACCTTTTGTTCGTATAAATTCAAGAGCAGCCTTTGCAATAGGATTCTGCGGATCAAATACCTGAATATCAAGATAATACTGAACCGCTCTGTCAGTTTCTCCACGGCGAAGAAAAATTGCCGCCTGACCTAAAAGAAGATTTGAATCCTGAAGTTTTATTTTTCTTGCAAGCTCAAAGTTATAATTTGCAGCCCCAGAATCTCCTATATAAAGGCATGCAATTCCAAGAGTACAATAGTAATCAAAACTTGCTTCATAAACTTCCGCCTTACTCTGAAGAAGTTTTATTGCACTTCCAAAATCACGACGGGCCATGAGACGTTTAGCTGTATCTATTGTACTGACATTCATTTTCCAGTAAACCTTTTTTATTTAACCTGATTCAGTAATCTGTCTAATTCAATCTGAAGCTGTATAACTTCTTCACGGCTCGTATTAGAACCGTCATCTTCAATTTCATTAATTCTATCGATTATCTTCTGAATCTCTTTTTTATTAACCTTTGGCTTTGAAGGCTTCTGTACTGTAACAGAATCTTCTGATATATCAACAGCTGGATTTTCAACAGCATATTCTACAGTTTCTGTTTCAGGTTCCGTTTCTATAACAGATAGCTTAAAATCTTCTGCATTATCAGCAGGAACAAAATCATTTACAACAGTCGATGTTTTGTTTTCACCTTCATCATAAAGATTCTTATCACTATCGTCATCAAATTCTTCAGGAACAACAAACTCCGTCTTTGCAAAAAGTATTTTCTGAACGAATGTTTTCTCATCACCCGGATTAAGCTTTAAAGTCTTAAAGAAAAAACCTATTGCAGAGTTATTATAACTCAAAACAGTATTAAATCCCCTTCCTTCTACAAAACGGCCTTCAAAAATATCAGACTCAAAATAAGGTTTTGCTGCAATGACTACTTTATATGCATATTTAGAAAAGTTTTCATCAAGTAAAAACCTTACAGAAAGGACACCGTTTGAAGAATCTACAAATCCGTGTTTTTCAAAATCCGAAATAATATATTCAGACTTAAGTTTTTTCTTTGCATCTGTAGAATAAAATCCACCGTTAAATTCCTCAAGTACAGTATCAAAAATTGACTTTAACATTACTGTATGATTCTTTGAATCAATATTCTTTACTGAATATGAAACTGTAAGAACATTTTTATTACTTACAGTATAATGAACCGAAAGTTCTATAAGCTTTTTAATCTGATAAATAACCGTAAGTGTTTTACCGTCATTTGTATAAGAATATGTTATTCCGCTTGAGTTATGCAGGTTGTAAGTTTTTTTATCGATTGAAACCGCAATAAAAGTTGAATTTGCATAATCAACAGTATCTATTACAGCAGCCTTTGAATATGCCCTGTCATTTGGATCTGTATAATAGTAAATAACACCGCCATTATAGGGAACATATTCAACAATAACATTTTTCCCCTGCAAAACATAACCGTCTTTTTTACTCTGAGCAAACAGACACACAGAAAAAAGGAAAATCGAAATAACTGAAAATATCTTTTTATTCATCATCTGTACTCTCACTGTTAATAATATCACCGGCTTCTTTAGCACGTTCTTTTAAAAGTCTGATGTTATCTGTAAGTTCATTTTCATAAACTTTAATTCTTGCTTCGAGTTCTGCAGAACGGTTTCTTTCAGAAGTTAAATCTGCATCAAGGCTTTCGTTTTTTTGACGGAGCTCTTTAAGCTGATTATTTACATCAAAAGAACTTTCTGCGTTATAATATTTTAAAGATTTTTCGTATGCTTCTTTAGAAGAAAGATAATCTTCTCCAGTCTGTTTTAAAAGATAAAGAAGTTTTTCTTCACGACCACGTTGTGCAATTATATCAAGACGATATTTTGCATCTTTTGCCTTTAAATCTTCAGGAAACTCTGCGACAATTCTTTCATAAAGAGGTTTTGCGCTGTCAAAATTGTAAGTAGCAAAAAAACTCTCTGCAATCCAGAAAAGCGATGCAGCGTAAAGCTGATGAGTCGGATATGCGTGACAGAAATCACTTAGAGTGATGATTGACTTTTCATAATCACCTGTCTGATATAAATTCTTTCCTTTCTGATAAATAACAAGCTGTGCATACTGGCTGTTGGGAAAATTCTTAAGAAAGAATGAACAGTCATCTGCTGCCTGCTTATATCTTCCCGCATATGTCTGAGCCATGATAAGAATGTACATTGATTCCGGAGTTATATTTTCCGGATTTGCATGAAGCTTTTTAAAAAGGAAAATTGAATTGTTCCATTCGTAATTTTTATAAGCATTAAGTGCATCAGCAAAGATTTCTCCAGACTGCTGCGACATAGTATTTGATGAACTTACTTTATCTGCATCAAACACCTGTGAGAACAAACTGCCTGCAGACAAAATAAAACTAAGTGCTATAACTCCAATTTTCTTTCCGCTTATAATCATGATAACCTTCCCGAAAAAAATGCAGACCCAGATACAATTACATCTGTTCCAGCCTCGATTACATTCTGTATCGTATTTTCGTTTACACCGCCGTCTACTGAAATTTTAAAATTCAAATTCTTTTGACTGCGAAGTTTTACAAGTTCCTTTACCTTATCAACACATTCCATAATTATTTTCTGTCCGCCGAAACCTGGTTCAACTGTCATTACGAGAACAAGTTCAACTTTAGAAAGATAATTTTCTATTTCGCTTACCGAAGTTGCAGGTTTTATAGAAATTCCGGCTTTTTTATTTAAAGCATGAATTTGATCTATAACTTTATCGCAATCTTCTGCCGCTTCATAATGAAAAGTAATATAGTCTGCACCGGATTCAGCAAAACTCTTTATCTGGCGTTCAGGGTTATTTACCATAAGATGAACATCAAACGGAATATCCGTGAGCGGCCGCAAAGACTTTACGACAGGCTGACCATAAGAAATCTCCGGAACAAAACTTCCATCCATAACATCGATATGAACCAGACCGGCATTTTTTTCTTCAATCATTTTTATTGCCTTGCCAAGATCAGCGAAATCTGCAGACAATAAAGAGGGCGCAAGTATATAGTTTTTCATTATTCTTCTATTTTACCAAAAGAAAGTATAGTTGTCGAGAGTTTTTCAAGCTTGAAAAGTACTAGATATTCCTTATTTTCTTATTGTAAAGACGTATGTAAAAATATACGGAAAGAGCCACAGAAACCAGTTCAGCAACCGGGAAACAGAGCCATACAAGGTCAATGTTTCTTGAAAGCGAAAAGAGGAAGGCTACAGGCAGTAAAACCACTACCTGGCGGGCAATGGAAATTACCATAGAGTATACTGCGCTTCCGAGCGACTGGAAAACCGAGCCTAATGGGATGGCGATTGCAGCCCCTATAAAGCTTGTAGCAATAATGCGAAGGGCCGGAACACCGATTTTGAGCATGCTGTCAGATGCCTTAAAAAGCGACAGGAGTCCCTGAGGGAAAAGCTCAAAAATGAGGATTCCGACTGACATAATCATTACAGCCAGCATAAGTGCGCTTTTTACAGTCTTTGTAATGCGTTTTTTGTTTTTTGCCCCGTAATTGTAGGCAATAATAGGAACAACACCGTTATTAAGACCGAAAACAGGCATAAAAACAAAGCTGTTAAGCTTAAAATATACTCCGTAAACGGCAATTGCGGTATCTGCAACAGCCGTAAAAGTCTTTAGAATCAAATTCATCCCGTAAGTAGTAAAAGAACCTACGGCCTGGAGCACGATTGACGGCACTCCAACCTTGTAAATCTGTCCGATTATAGTTGAATCAGGTTTAAAGCCCTTAAATGAGATTTTAACTTCGTGATTTACCCTGAAGTTGAATATGATAGAAAAAATCATCGAAAGTATCTGACCTGCGACAGTTGCTATGGCAGCGCCTGCAATTCCCAGCTTAGGGAACGGACCGATTCCGAAAATCAAAAGCGGGTCAAAAATAATGTTTGTTCCGGCACCGATAAGCTGTGTAATCATCGTATAGAATGTTTTTCCAGTCGACTGAAGAAGACGGTCAAACATGATTCCGATAAAAATGCCGAAGCCTGCAAACATTACGATTTGAAGATACTGTTTTCCGTATTCGATGATGACAGGATTTGAAGTCTGGGAAGCAAGATACGGTTCTATCGCAAAAAGTCCGAGGAAAAAGAAAGCAATGTAATTGCACAGGCCTAGAAAGAGACCGTTTGCTGCAGTCGCATTTACGGCCTCCTGATTTTTCTGACCAAGGCGCATTGAAAGAAGTGCGTTTACTCCGACACATGTTCCGATAGAAACAGAAAACATGAGCATCTGAAACGGGAACGCAAGAGAAACGGCTGTAAGCGCTTCTTCGCTGATCCATGATACGAAAATACTGTCGCATATATTATATGCCGCCTGAACGAACATGCTTACCATCATCGGAAGCGACATATTGAGAATGAGTTTGTTTATGGGCATTACACCCATTTTATTTTCTGTACCTTCACCAGAAGAAAAAGCGCTCATAATTACACTGCCTTAATTTTTTTATTTATGCATTACTCTGTCGGACGTTTTTTAAGACTCTTGCTTTCTGCAATTGCCTGGCCCTCGCCTACCTGCTGTTCCATCATGGCACGTACTTTAAGAGGAAGACCAAACAGTGTGATAAAGCCCTGTGCGTCTTTGTGGTTGTAAAGTTCACCGGTTGTAAATGATGCAATTGATTCATTGTAAAGACTGTATTTAGAAGCTGAACCTGCTGCTCTGATTGCACCCTTGATGAGTTTTACCTTTGCCCATCCTGTTACAGTTTCCTGAGTCTTATCTACAAATGCCATACATGCATCCATTAAAGTTGTAAACCATTTTCCGTCATAGATAAGTTCACCCATGCGGATGGAAAGCTGCTGCTTGTAGTGATATGTTTCACGGTCAAGACAGATGTGATCCATCATGCGGTGTGCAAAGTAAAGGATTGCTCCACCCGGTGTTTCATAAACACCGCGGCTTTTCATTCCAACGCAGCGGTTTTCACAGATGTCAACAAGACCGACACCGTTTCTTCCGCCGATTTTATTAAGTTCTGTAAGAAGTTCAAGAGCGCCCATCTTTTTACCGTTGAGCCCTACAGGAATTCCTTTTTCAAAGTCGATAGTTACATATTCACCTTCATCCGGAGCTTCTTCTGGAACTACAGTGTTTTTAAGCATGTGCTTGTAGTTAGGTTCGTTTTCTGTTTTTTCAAGTTCAAGACCTTCGTGAGAAAGGTGCCAGATGTTTTCATCGCGTGAATATGACTGGTCTTTTTTCATCGGAACTTCAAGTCCGCGGTCTTCAAGATATTTGATTTCTGCTTCGCGGCTGTCCATATTCCATTTGTCATCGCGCCATGCAGCAATTACTTTAAGATCCGGTGCAAAGGCTTTGATGGCAAGCTCAAAACGAACCTGATCATTTCCTTTTCCAGTAGCTCCGTGACAGATAGCCACTGCTTTTTCCTGGCGTGCGTATTCAACTAAAATCTTACCGATAAGAGGACGTGCTGTCGAAGTTCCTAAAAGATATTCATCTTCGTAAACTGCGTTTGCCTTAACTGCAGGCCAGATATAATCTGTAATATATTCTTCGCGTGCATCTACAACATAGCATGCAGAAGCACCTGTCTTAAGGGCACGTTCTTTAATTGCAGGCCAGTCGTCCCCCTGTCCTACGTCGATGCAGACTGCGATTACATCATAATCATAATTTTCCTTGAGCCATGGGATGATAACTGTAGTATCAAGGCCACCTGAATAAGCAAGAATTACCTTATCTTTTGCCATATTATTCTCCTGCATAAAATTGTATATTTATGCAGGAAATATAGCATTTTCTGTAATAATATTCAATAATATCTGATATTAATTACAGACTATTTATCAGTTTTTTTATATACATAATCCTTTTCATATTTTTCTATCGTAATTGAATCGCCCGTTGGAATTCCGTCTTCATCATATTCAATTTCACTTTTACGATGCTCAACATGGCAGTAAATTGTTTTATCCTTATAGACATAGTGTTCTTCATGATAATAGAACCCCATATCTCCACCATAAATCGAGAACTCAGTTTCGGTATCAGGGGTAAACTCTGTCTCTTCATTAACAATGAATAAAGGCTTCTCATTTCTCCCTGAATAAACAAAAGATAGATATTCTCCTTCCGGAGGAAGATCTTTTGACTTCCAGTCATTTCGAACCCATATACCCTCAATTGTCTGTACCTTCAATGCTGTTTCAAATGAATTTACAAGATATTTACTTGATACATAGCCACTGACTTTGTTATAACTGATTTTCAACCACCAGAATCCCTTACCTTCGTTCTGTACTTCTATATCAGTTCTTTCTGAAACTACAACAGATTCTCCAAACGGGATATGTACAACAACTTTCGATTTTATATCTGCTTTTTCATATACATCAATTCCGCTGCTATTACAGACAAATTTCTCCGTTTTTTGAGAATACATTAGATTTGTCATCAATGCTAATACAACAACAAATAAACCTTTTCTACTTACTACCATATCTACTCCTTCCTCCGAAATTTTTCATTCAATATATAAAAATCCACTCTTTTAAATTCTTTGATTGAATAATTTAATCTGCCCAACTTAGAATTTACGTTTCCCCATGGATTTAAAACATCAAAAGAATTATATTTCCGTATCGTTTTTAAAACTCCATCTTTTTGTATCTCTATCTCATCATAATCATTCTGCACATCTTTAATTAATACAGAATGTTCTCCGTTACATACTCTTCCGTGCGCGAAAAAAGCATCACCAGAATCAGAAAGCTCGTTATACATTTGATTTATCTCATCTTCCTTTGAAGCAGATTTATAGCTGACAAGTACTTCTTCCTGCGCAATCGCATTTACACCTTTAATGAAATTTTCTCCTTTATTTAAAAAGCGCTTGCACTCACCTGTCATAGCACCAGCGCTAATACATCGTTCCTGCGCTTCTTTTAAAGAAACAACTGTTCCATTTGCATTATAAGCCATATACGCAGCAACAGATAAAGTACATCCATATCCTGACAAACTGTAATACACTTCCCTGTTAATTAGATAATCTTTTAAACCTAAATCACAACCTTTTTTTTCAAGTCTTACTGATTCCAATGCAGTTTTAAAATCCTTAAAAGTTGAATATTTTACCAGATTATTTTTTTCGAATTCTTCTCTTGATAAATGAACACTTTTTTCTGCCAACTGCTTTGTATTCAAAAGATATGCATCATACTGATCATTAATATATTTCTTATAAGCTTGAGCAATTTTGAAATCATTAATTCTGTCTACAAAATCTCTTGTAAAGGATTCTCCCAATGGATCAACTACATTCTCTGCATCAGTCTGGTGTTTTCCAGTTGAATTTGTTTTATAAGCATAATATTCATATTCATCTTCAGATTTTTCAAACAAATTCTGTTCAAAAAGACAGTAAAATAATCCCTCCTCCCCAAATGTATCCAAAACTTCAGAGTAAAATGAAATATCACTTTCTCCGATGAATCTGTCTTCTGTCAGTTCATATAATTTAGAGAGATTTGAATATGTTTCATATCCGGCAAGTCGGGCTGCAAACTCATCCTTCTTTAAATTGTTTCTTTCCTGTTCAACATGAACGTTTTCATGAGTTAAAAGCGATGCAATCTGCAGTGCAGACGAAACATCATTACCGACAAATTTACTGTTTATATAAATGTCATCTTTCGAAGACATCCCGAGTGCATCCATCTGTTTATATGTCAAATCAGTTTTTCCACTCCAGACATCACGTGCAGCAATCAGTGCATCAGAATTTTTGCTTTTAGCTGCAGCATTTATACCGTTAAGCGTAGCAATCTTTTCGTAATCTCCCGAATATGAATCCCACTTGGCATCTGCAATCTTTAATGAATCCGAAATTCCTCCTGCAGCAGAAATTATCTGTCTCAATCCAATTTGTGAACCGCTTTCACTTATTGCACCAGTAATACCGTCATCATCAAATGTAATGGAAAAAAGTCCAACGCTTCCGCCGCCAAGGTCAAAGCCTAAGTCTGATGTATTTAAAATATTAATTGTTGTTTTACCGGTTATTGCTTTTTCAACAGCACTCGAAGCAAGCGTGGAAATTGTTTTATTCAGATTCTGAATTCCTTTTGTATTAAATACACTTGATTCAAGTTCCATATTAAGCCCGTCAACAAGAGTCAGCCTGTTCAATCCTTCCCTGGTCAAAGTCGAAACTGAATAGCATGCCCCTGCAGCAGCTGCATTCAAAAGGACAGAACCGTCAGTCCAGACTTTATTTGCCTTATCAAAATCAATTGAAAAACCATCAGAAAAACTCATCGCATCAACATATGAATTAACCACAGAGCCTGCATAATTTGAAACTGCAGCCCTGACAGACTTTTCAACAGTCTTTGAGAAGAAACCCTCTGCAATAGTTGCTGATTCGATAAACTTAGATGCGGCGCTGGAAATTCCCATGCTTATTCCAGCTTTGCCTACACTTTTTGCAACATCTTCAAAACTTTTTGTTTTAAAACTCAAGTCCAATGCTCCGTAATATAATTCATCCAGCATACCCACCCAAGTCTGACCTGTCGCAAGAGAAACAATGTCAAATGCTATCTGAGTCGCCTGCCTCAAAGTAGGAAGCGTTATTCCCAGAATTTTATTGTCGCGGGTTATTTTTTTATCATATAGAGGTGAACCTAAAGCTGCATAACCTTCACGATTTCTAATTGAATTCTGTATAAAATCTAACATTATAAATCCCAGCTGTCCACTTCCTTTGTTTGAAATATTTTGAAATAATTTTCATCCACAGGAACATTCTCACCCAATCCAGGCTGTTCACCGACATGAACAGCAAACTCACCTTTTCCGCCGTTTCTTCCAAAGATTTTTATCTTCCATTCATTCAGCTGATCAAAACTTTTCTGCATCATCTGCGAAATCAAAACAGAATCTGCGTTTCCGTTATTTTCAAGCCAGAAAGAAAATGCAGGATAAGCACATTTGAAAAACTCATATCTATGTACAGTCTGTCTTTCTCTGATGACATTGTTAAAAACAGTTGAATCAACTACAGCATCGCGATAGATTTCAGCTCCGACCGTATATCCATCCTTTCTTACAAGATCAAGCTCCCACTTTTCAAATGCCCTGTTCTGCGATTCAATTTCGTCATAAACATTTTTTATTTCTTCATCGATCTGCTTTTTTGCTACAGACATCGAATAAACAGAAGCATTTCTTTTCATTTCATCTTCTATTTTCTCTAAAGTTGAATTTATCAATACTGTTTTTTCGTATTCAGATGCATCAAGTCTGTTCCATTTAGCAGCAATTCTTGAATATTTGTCAGAAGCATCATTGAGACTTTCTGTATATTTTATAAGTTCATCAAATCCTGCATCTGACAAAAGAGAATCTACATACTTACCGGAATCAGGCAAATTAATAAAAGAGGAAGAATTTTTCATATCTGTCTTCAATATCTCATTTATCTTCTCTTTCCCATAAGAACAGTTTTCAATTCCTGATAATGAACCTTTCACATACTGTTTTTCTATCCATTCATTTTTTTCACTTAGAAAATCTTCATACTCTTCATTCCACTTTTTCTGTGCATTATCATATTCTCTAGAAAATAACTTATTCCATGCGTTAAACTGCATGTTAAGCTTTTCTTCTGCTTTATTCCATTCAGATTCCCCTGTGTTAAGCGCAAGTTTCATCTGATTTCCCCACTGTTCAATCCTGTCATCAAAATCTTTAAGAACAAGTTCATACTCAAAAGCTTTTTGATTAATAAGATTAAGAATATTTTCATTCAATATATTTTCATAACACATAAGGGCATTTTCAAAACCTTCTGCAATATAACCCTCTGTTTTGTTCTGATAATCAACCGGTGCATTCTTAATCATCTGTGTCACATATATATTGAACAGACTTTTCTGATATTCTATTTCATTCCACGTCTCAGAAGTTTCACGCAGCCTCTTTACTTTTAAATCAAGGTCATCAAATGCTTCAGAAGTTTTTTCAAGACAGTTTTCATAAATGCACAAAATTGCTTCCAGAACATTATTCATACTTTTTTTATCAGAACACTCAGTAAAAAGCTGTTTTCGTATTGAAATTCCATACGAATTGAGAATAATCTTAAGGCTTTTCGAAAACTCATCATAATTAATTCCATTCTTTTCCTCATTTTCATTTTCATCAGAACCGGAAACAAAATCCTTTTTTTGAGTTCCAAAAAGATAGAGATTCAGAAGACCAGTTTCATTTTTTACCTGATTTTTTGAAGCAATATACTTTTTCAAGGCTGAATCTGCTTCATCCTCATATTCTTCAAGAACATCCTTATAACCTTTCTGAATTTTAATGACATCTTTTCTTACCGCCTTCAGAGAATTTGAATTTGAAAAACACGAAGCCGCAGAAACAGCTGCAGCAGCGCCTGCCGCGACAGCCCATCTGCAAAAAGGAAGGCATCCAAGTGCAAAAAGAGCCACTGAGCTTGCTGAATAAAACACTCCCTGATTATGATAATCACTTTCTTTTTCATGAATTGAATTAATTACATATTCCATTGCCCTGGTAGCAACAGCGTCTATTTCACGGTCCTTAAACTGATACCGGTCATCAAGATTAAATTCAGAATAGAAAATAAACCTTGCAATATCATCAAGACCACCATTTTTCACCACCTTATGGTAGGCATTTTCTACGGCATTTATCCGTCCTTTTCTGTATTCATCTGGAAAATTCAAGCCAAACATCTGTTCTGAAGCAACAGGAAAAGAATAATTACCGTCAATCCGCGGATCTTCTCCATCAAAAAACAAATCCACATTTCCAGATTCATACATTTTCAAGTAACACACAGAAAGTAACAGATCATCAATTCCATAAGGTTTTCTATCCAGGCCTTCAAGAAAATTTACACATCCAAAAAAACTTTCTGAGTATTCATTCATTCCGTCATACACATCGTAAGTTTTTACAGTTCTTTTATTTATAAAATCATACACATCATTCAGATTAAGCTCGTTTGAATTTGCATCACGAAAACCTATACTGTATGTATATTCTCCATCTGCATCACTACCGCATTCAAATTCAACAAAACGCTCTAAAAGCTCCGAAACACTGAAATCCCGCATATCTATCGAATAATCCTGATTATATTCTTTAACAAGCCCAAGCATAGCCTGCGTCTCAATATTCTGCGCTTTATACAGAACTTCAATCTGATTTTGAATTTTCTCCTGAACAAGATATAAAGCTGCACTGACATTCGTATATTCTTTTACTGATTTTTCATAAGAACGTAAAAGATCATTTACCTGAATCAAATTATCTGATCCTTTAAGTTTTTCATAAGCCAGACGGGCCTTTTCAACTCCATTTTCATATTCAGACAATGCTTTTAAATAAATTTTTTCAGGTCCATCTTCACTGTTCTGTGCATCAGAAATGTGAAGATATACACTTTCTGCATATTCTTTTATCCTGCTGAATTTTTCATATTCCAATTCTGCTTTTTTTACTTCGTCATATTTATTTTCCATATTTGACAGAAAGGCATTGTATTCGTTTATGCTCTGATTCAATTTTGACAGAAGGCTTGTTTTAGAATTTGAATTAAGTTCTGTATTTTCTTTTTTATATTCAGCTCTCACATCTTCCATCTGATTTTGAACCGAAATACAATTTTCTATATAACCTTCATATTTTTCTTTATAATCACAATACTCATTAAAATTTAAATACAAGATTTCAAATAATTCTTCATACTCTTTTTCATCAGAAAACAGCACAAGATACAATCTGTTTTCATCTTCAGCAAGCTGCAAACCGTCATATCTTTTTTTAAAATCAAATTTATTAAAATCTATGCATTCAAAATTCTCTGTCGTAAACAGTTTTACATAAACTGAAGGATTAAAAATATTTTTATTAATTTTTACTTCTTCATCAAAAATTTCAGAAATTTTACCGGTAAAATCATTAAAATCACTTTCTTTTTCATCCTGTTCAAGTTCTTTTAAAAGCTGGTTTTTATAAATATTAATTCCTGTTATAAGATAATCCGACATGGAGTATCCTGAAATAATTTCGTCAAGCTCGTTAAACAACGTTTCAATATCAGAACATTTTTCTATCGAATTCTTTATGGCCAGTTTCGCTTTATTGTCATTTTCTAAAGTTTCCGTTACAAAACTTTCTTTTATCTGTTCAATTAACGACAGTTTTGCTTCAAGTAAAGTCTTTTCTTCCTCATAATTCTCACCAGAAGCACTTTTTTCATCTATTGCATCTTCGAGCTCTTTAACAGACGGAATATATTCATTTTCAATAAAACCTCCATTCTCCAGAGTCTCTATCATCGTTATACACTGTTCGTATTTCCTGTTATATTCTGCAAAACTTGAAGCTTCAAAATATTTTTGAATCACTTTTTGTGTCTCTTTACTGTCTTTCCTGGATGTATTTATTGAATTTATAAGCGAGAAAATATTTTCCTTTAATAAGGAACCTCTTTCATATCTATCATCGAATACAAGTTGATTATATATTTTTTCAAGGTTTTCGATCTGCTCCAGAAGCTGTTTAACTTTTTCTTTTTTATTTTCATAATTATATTTAGCCGTATAATATTTTTCTTTAATTTCTTCAAAGCCCTCAGAAAGTTCTTCATATTCTGCTCTCTGTCTTTCATATTCTTCAAAAGATTCTTTTAAATTAATTTCTGTCTTTTCAAGTGTTTCAACTCCCGATGTCTTATCTAGTGAATATTGATAAACAGCTTTTGCAATTTCAAGCTTTTCTTTAAGATAATCCTCTTCATATTCTGCTTTTTCATATTCAGCTTTAAGCTTATTATTATCAATATTTTCATCTGTCTTTACTGTAGAAGCAATTCTCTTTATTGAATCTGATACAATTCCAGAATAATACATTATTGATCCAAGCCATTTTTCCAGATCAGAAAGACCTTCCAGAAGAATTCCACTTGGATCAAACTTTGATTTATAATCAGTTTCTCTGTATTTTGTACGAAGTTCCTTTATCTGTTCAGCTATTTCAATTATTTCATCTGTTTCTACTCCGTCTTTAAGCAATTCCATCAAATCTTTCTTTTCTACATGCTCTCCGAATGTTTCGTCAGAATCAGCATATTCTGTCTTCCAATATGAATACACTCCGTTATATCTGTCTGCCCATTTTGCAGTCCATTCCTTGATATTGTCCGAGGCTGTATTAAGAAGTGCACGTGCCTGATTGTATACTTCGAACGTGGTGCACAGTGTTTCTTCTTTCTGTCCGTATTCTGCGTATAATTCATTTTGATATTCCTCCATGTTGAGCTGAATTTTCATAGCGAGTTCATTTTTTTTATTGTCCCAGATTTCCATTCCTTCACGAATTTTCTCCTGGATTTCCTTATTCCAGTTTTCTCTTCTTTCATTAAGCTGTTCGTAGGCTTTTATCCATGATTCAAGATGCTTTTCGTACTCAAGTTGTGTATTTTTTTCAAAATCAAATCTTGCAGACAGAAACTCTCTTTCTGCATTATCCCATTTTTCAAGGCCCTCTTCTATCTGCTTTGTAAAATCATTAAGCCAGTTCTGGGCTTCAACTTCAATGTCTTTTGGATTTACATTGTCAGCTTTTACCCTTGTTTCATCAAAAAGCTGATAAAGATTTCCGTAAGTATCGTTTTCAATTTCATTAATCAATTCATTGACTATAACAGATGCACTATCCCTGTCTGCATACTTTCGAAGCGATTTCTGATCATAAAGAATCGAATTAAGCATTGAATTATACACTTCCCGTTCCATCGAATAAAAATCAGAAACAGTTTCATTTTCTGCTCCATTTTCCATTCTGTTTTCTTCAAGAAATTCATCGATAATTTTTTTAACACATTGCTTCCATTCTTTTTGAATTTCATCATCACCATCTGACAGAATCGTTTCTGTTTTTTCATACCGCTTTTTTAAAAACTCTTCTTTAGCCTGTAAAAGTTTTTTATAAAGTTCACTTTTAAAAACTAAAAAATCACTTGAACCAACTTCTCCGTCAATTCCGTTTATCAAATCCTTTTCCCACTCTGGACTCTCATCTGGATTTTCAAAATCAAAATTATATTCATCCTCGCCTTCATAATATTGAACTCTGTTAAACCGATCTTCCCTTTCATAAAACAGCTCCTGTGCCGGGACAAGCACAAGAAAATAACTTTGCAATACTGCAAAAGCAACAATTTTCCTTATTATTTCTTTCATCTTTACCTCCGAAAAAAAATGACCGGAGCGCCTAAAGGCACACCGGTCAAACCCAGAGTTAAAGAACGTCATAAACTATGACATATATATAATATTGTTTTTTTATAATTTTTTTCTCAAAAAAATTATTTTTTTTTACAAATCCTATAAATCTGCAGGATCATCTGTAATTGCTGTATCAATTAAAGCAGAAATCTTTTCCTTATCCAGATGGGTTCCGATAATTACAATCTTAATCATACGGTCTCCGTATTTAGGATCCCAGTTCTTAGCAATTTCCGGTTCATTTGCAAGAATTTTTTTCTTTTCAGATTCCGGCGCACTGGCAAGCCATGCTCC
Source organism: Treponema sp. (assembly GCA_017553635.1). Classification (GTDB taxonomy): domain Bacteria; phylum Spirochaetota; class Spirochaetia; order Treponematales; family Treponemataceae; genus Treponema_D. The sequence continues at coordinate 65,176 of JAFZKN010000012.1, forward strand.
AGAATAACCTGCGACAATCTGGCGGCCCGTTGTTTCCCAAACCCAGGCCATTTCAGGTTCATCATTAAACCACATTACACCCTTTGAACGGATGATGTTTTTAGGCCACTGATCAGCAACTTTATCAAGTTTCTGACGGTCAAAACATGCCCTTCTGTAATATACAAATGAACCAATTCCGTATTCATCTTCTGATTCACCTTCGTGAATATGTTCATGGTGATGATGGTGGTGGTGATGTTCATGTTCATCATCGTCATGGTGATGGTGGTGTTCGTGTTCATCATCGTCATGGTGATGGTGGTGTTCGTGTTCGTCATCGTCGTCATGATGATGATGTTCGTGCTCATCTTCATCATCCTCACGGTCATCGTGTTCGTTATCAAGACGGTTCAATTCCGAAACCCAGCCGGCACTTGTATAAACCTTCTCGAAATCAAATTCATTCTTTCCAAGAATATCAGAAATTTCTACATTCGCTTTTACTGTTTCAATACACTTTGCATTTGGCTGAAGTTTTTTTACAACCGCCCTGATTTTTTTTAGCTGCTCTTCATTTACAAGATCAACTTTATTTATGATAAGCGTATTACAGAATTCAATCTGCTGAACAAGAAGACTTTCAATATCTTCTTCACCCATATTTTCTTTTAAGAGCGCATTTCCTTCGTCAAATTCAGTCGCAAGACGCATGGCATCAACTACAGAAATTACACTGTCAATGTACCCGTTATCAATCTGCGTCAAAGCCTGTGCAATCGGCATAGGCTCACAGACACCACTTGCTTCAATAAGAATATAATCAAATTTTCCACTTGCAATAAGTTTTTCAATCTGATTAACCATATCGCTCTTTAAAGTACAGCAGATGCATCCATTCTGAAGTGCCACAAGGCTTGATGTATCTGTAATATTTGCTTCTTTTGCAATTAAACTGGCATCTACGTTTACTTCTCCGATGTCATTAACTATAACGGCAACTTTATATCCTTTCTGATTGTTAAGAATATGATTCATTAAAGTTGTTTTACCGGCACCAAGATATCCGGCGAGAACTGTAACAGGAACCTTTTTAGACATTTTCATCCCCTTATAAGATAATCACATGTTTTAAATTGAATATAATGAATTTTTTTATAAAATTCCACATAAAATCAAAAAAAAGAAAAAATAACATAATTTTGTAATATTTTCCCCTTTGCACAGGTTTTTATTGCGTTATTCATAAACTTAACTTATACTTTTAAATATATATAAAGTATTTGAGAGAGAGAAAAAAAAATGACTGTCTACTTTCTGACCCGACAACCAGACGTCTGCCAGCTTATTGCCGACAGACTGCAGGAGTCTGATGTAGAAATCAAAATTTATCCTGTCATCACAAACCTTTTACAAACTGTTTTTGATTTCAATTTAGAACCTGACATTTTATTTCTGGATTATATGTACTACCAGAATGAAAACTTTGATCCTTATCTGCTTTTAAAGAAGTACAATAAGATTTTTCCCATAGTCTTTTACAACCATCCGTACCCGCTTCCTGACAAACGAAGACTTTTCTGGCTTTACAGTTTAAAACGCACGGGACTTTTTAACAACCTTTCCAGAATTGAACCAATTCTCTACAGCATGGAAGAAGCCCTTAAAGATCCGCGAATTTTTCCCTACGTTTCAGGAATACAGCAGCCAAAGCCCTACAAATCTTCAAATCTCAGATACATCGTTCCACTCAATGAGAACGAAATTGAATATTACAAGCAGCATTATTCAAACGTGATTACAGATTATTATTCTGATGGTTTTAATTTTATTCAGAATGAACACATTTATGTTTCAGATATTATCCCGGAATATGTAAAACAGTTCCGTTCTAAAAACAGGCTTTCTCATAAACTTACAGTTCTTTTATCGTATCTGTATTTAAAAAGAAACTCACATGTTCCCATGACAGAACTATGCAGCGTACTATCTGAAAATGGAAAAGCGATTTCACCAAACAGTCTGAGATTGTGCATACACAGATTGAGAAATCATTTAAAAAGAAACCGCGATACAAGCGTGGATTTAATTTCTTTCGACCACGGATATATGCTTATAGATAAAGAAGAAGGCAATGTTTTAAGCCGCAATCGTGCTGCGACCTAAAACTAACTGGAATCTCAAAAAACCATAGCAGGTTTTTTGAGTCCACTCTTACAGCACAAGACTATTTCAATGAAGCGCCGATGCGTTCCAAAACCTTTTTGCGATCAAGAGGTTTGATGATATAGTTTTTAGCACCAAGCAAAAGAGATTTCTTTACGAGTTCTTCTTTTCCAAGAGCACTTACCATTACAACTTTTGCATTCTTATCAAAAGCCATAATCTGTTCAAGAGCTGTAATACCGTCCATACGAGGCATTGTAATATCCATTGTTACGATGTCAACATTTGGACAAAGCTCTTTATATTTATCAACGCCTTCTTTTCCATCAGCTGCTGTTGCTACAATTTCATAGCCTTCACTCGACAAAATCTGTCCAAGCTGTTTTGCAACGAAAATTGAGTCATCGACAACTAAAACGCGGAATTTAGATCCATCTTCTTTAGTTCCTTCTGGTGGTCTTTCGTTAATTGTAGGAAAATCCTGCTTTGTTTTCATAACTTATCTCCCTTTATATTATGCCCTTTCTCTTATTGCAACGTTAACTTCAATCTTGCCGAAATCTGTAATAAGAGGAACAATAAGTGCCTCAACATTTTCTGACTGTCCTGCCAAAGCTGCAATTTCCATTTTCTCACCTGCAAACAATGCCGGTGGTGTAAGGTCAAACTTAAATCCGAGCTCATGCAGTTTTGTTACAGCCTGAGCAGTAATCAAGTTTGCCAATTCACTGATTGTAGCTTTTGCCAAATCGTCAAAATCCTTAAGCTGTTCACCATTCATTTTAGAAGCAATATTCAAAGCTGTTTCATATGTCATATCAAACAGTACTCGACCTTCTACATCGCCTGCTAAACCTACTAAAGCTGCTACACCCATTACAGGCATTGCAGTTGACTTAAGATATAAGTCTCCTCTTTTAACTTCAGCATCGCCTAAAACTTCTTTCAACACTCTGTACGAAGTTTCAACAAATGGGTTAATATACTCAACTCTCATGCTTTACTCCTTTATGCTTTATTGTTTATTAAAATAGGTTAAAGACCCTACAGTCTTTTCACCCCAATTAGAGCCTTTGCCAAGTGATTCTCCGGCACCAAGAATAATTATACCATTACCTTTAAGCTTTTCATCAAAATCACCAACAACCATATTCTGAGCCTCTACAGGAAGGAAAGAAAGAACATCTCGCGCAAACACAATATCAACCATTGGAAGGCTGTTTGAATTTGTACAATCGTGGTACTCAAACATGATAATGTCTTTTATTTCCTGTGTAAAGGTTGCTTCACCCGTTACTTTTCTTGTAATGTATGGAGCATACCAGTCATTCGCATAAGTATCAGGAATTGTCACAAGAGGGGCATTTGAAATGTTCAACAAATCAACATCCTGTGCATAAATTCTGATCTTTGCATCCGGATATCTTTTTTTCAATATACATGCCAAAGAATAAGATTCATATCCTTTTGCACATCCAGGGTTCCAGACAACAATCTGTTTTGCATTGTTATCAGGAAGCAGTTTATAGATTTCATCAGCATACTGCTTTGTCCACCACTGTCCATTGCAAGGTGACCAGAAAGGACTCAGGAAATCATCAGCATCTTTTTCATTCTGAAGCTGTGATCCTGAAGATTTTCTTTCTGCAATCCACTGATCAAACCGGGATTTAACCCATGAATCATTTATATCTGTTACATAGAATTTCTTTAAGTTCTTTAATTCTTCTACGATAAATTTAAAATCCTGATCAGTCGAATCTTTCGGCTCTGGTTTTGGAGCTTCTGCTTTTACAGGAGCTTCTTCTGTCTGTGAAGCTGGTACAGCAGCTGCTTTTGCCGGTGCTGCTCTTGTAACGATATCTTCAACAGTTGTATTGATGTAAACATTATCAATTCCACTTTCTTTATCTTTAGCAGAAATTCTTGAACTGAAAATACGTTCAATATCAAGAAGAATATAAAGATGCTTTTGACATTCAACAACACCGTAAATATATTTAATATTGATATCGCCAAACAAAGGATGCGGCGGCTGAATCGTACTCTTCTGAATTCCAACTACCTTATCAATTGCATCTACAACAACTCCAAAAAGCTGATCACCTACATTTACAATCAGCATATTCTCTACTGAGTTATCTTTTCTTACTGGAACATCAATATTAAAAAACAGTCTCAAGTCAATGATAGGAATAATTTCACCACGAAGATTGTATACACCCAATACGAAAGGCAATGTATTAGGAACATATGTAAAACGTCCTGTCTTCGCAATTTCTTTTACCTGCATAATGTCGATTGCATAATCTTTTCCGGCAAGCGAAAAAGTTACCATCTTAAAATCGACAATAGCGACATTTTCTCTGTCTTCTGACTGTTCTTCCAGGCTGAGATTATCGTTTAGCTGAAGCGCTTCTGTGTATTCATTTTCCATAAACTCATCCCCTTCTCTTATAGTCCATTTTCAGCAGCATGAGCTTCCTGTGCCCTTAATTCCTGACGCACACCGAGTTCAAGCAGCTGACGAACATCGATAATCAAAGATACAGAACCATCACCAAGTACAGATGCACCTGCAATTCCAGGAGAATTTGTAAACTGGTCACGAAGCGGTTTAATTACAACGTCTTCTTCTCCAATAAGAGAATCTACCATAACACCGATTTTCTTTTCTTCTGTACCTACAATAACCACAAAACTATATTCACTGTTTACAGTATCTTTTATATTGAACAGTCTCGAAAGACGAAGAATACTGATTACTTCGTTTCGAACATTAAGAACTTCGTAGTTATCAATTGTATTTATGTCTTCGAGTTTAACTCGCTGACTTTCAATAACCGACGCAATTGGAATTGAGTAAACTTCCCTTCCAACGCGGACAAGAAGTCCCTGAATAATTGCAAGAGTAAGCGGAAGCCTTATAGAGAACTTTGTTCCCTTTCCTTTTTCACTTGTAACAGAAACTGTTCCATTAAGTTTTTCAATCATCGTCTTTACAACATCAAGTCCTACACCGCGGCCGGAAACATTTGAAATCTTGTCCGCTGTTGAGAATCCCGGCATAAAGATAAGCTCATAAGCTTCCTGATCTGTAAGAATTTTGTTTGGATGAATAAGTCCCTTTGAAACAGCTTTTTCTTTTACCTTCTTTACATCAATTCCGGCACCATCATCTGCGATGTCGATGATAATCTGGTTTCCTTCATTAGATGCTTTAAGAAGAAGAGTTCCTTCTTCCGGTTTACCTGCAGCAAGACGTACCTTTGGTTCTTCGATACCATGGTCAACAGAGTTTCTTACACAGTGCATTACCGGATCAAGAAGATCATCGATAACTGTTTTATCAAGTTCTGTATCTTCACCTTCAATCACAAGATTAATCTTTTTATTTAAATCACGCTGAAGGTCACGAACTACGCGAGGGAAACGGCTGAAAATCTGATTGATAGGAACCATTCGGATTTTCATTACACCTTCCTGGAGTTCACTTGCAATTCTACCAAGGTTCTGTGTTGATGAACGGAACTTAACTGTAAGATTCTTTAAAGCAGATTCAAATGAATCAAAATAATTAAGGACATCACCAAATTCCTGAGAAATATTTGCTTTAATTTCTTTTACACTTACACCGCTCTGAATTTCTTCGAGATACTGCGGAAGCTGATCAAACATACGTCTGATTTTTTCACGATATGCAGCATCTGTTGTCTGAAACTGAACCTGTATATCACTCATCTGGCTTGCAGTCTGGTTAAATGCAGCCTTTGTAATAACTGTTTCTGATACAAGGTTAAGAAGATAATCGATGCGTTTTGAATCAACACGCAATACAGATCCCTGCTGAATGTGAGTTCCACTTGCAGGCGCCTGTTTCTGAGCTGCTTTTGCAGGAGCTGGTTTTGCAACAGCTTTCTCTTCTACCTGTTCTTCTTCCTCTTCGACTTCCTGTTCAACAGGAGCAGACTGTACTACCGGTTCAGACTCTGCTTCTTTTGCTGCACTTTCAGGTTCAACAATCTGTGCATCTGTACTTAATGTTACATCACTTAAGAATGAAACATCTTCAATATCTTCTGCAGAAGAAGCTGATGCGAGATAGTAATAAACAGTTGGATAAAATTCATCTTCATAAAGTGCGTCAAAATCAGGAACCGTTTTAAGAATACTTCCGCACGCTTTTAAAGCAGCGAATACCTGTATTCCCCCAACTGAGTTCATAGGATTTGATTCATCAAACTGAACTGTAACGCACCACAGCTTCTGTCCATTTTCACAAACCTGTGAAAGTTCTGCATATTCATCATCTGAAAGAACCGGTTTAGATCCCTTCTGTGCAGCCGGTTCACTTTTTGGAGCAGCCATCTTCGGTGCTGCCGGTTTTGGAGCAGGAGCTTCCTGTTTTGGTGCTGAAGATTTTTTACTCTTTTTATCTTGTTTCTCCGGAATAAACGCCTTAAGGCGGTTCGTAAGAGAATTTACATCTTCCTGATAAATTGAACCATTCGCACGAGCTTCAAGCATTGCTTTAATCGTATCAATTGAATCAAGCAATACGTCGACGACGGGTTCGGTAACTTGTAAACGGTCAGAACGAAGTTCATCAAGTACATCTTCTACAGTATGTGTAAATGTAGAAAGCTCTGTAAACTCTACAGTAGCTGAACCACCCTTGAGTGTATGTGCTGCCCTGAAAATTTCATCAATGGCATCATGATTCAAAGGATCGTTCTCGATGACTAAGATGTTGCTCTCAAGATTTTCTACCTGCTGCTCTGCTTCAGTGAAGAAATCCTTAAGAAGTTCCTCGTTGTTAATATCCAGATAATCACTCATATCTTATTATTATATACTTTCTCCGTCATAAGTCAAACAAAAAAAATTCTGTATAAAATTCATGTAAAGTACTTTATCAACCGATAATTAAAGAGTAAATTTATCTAAATCTGATTTTTATAGACAAATTCAGCATATAAGAGGCGGTTAACCATGAAAAAAATGAAATTTTATTCAATTTTGGCATCTCTTTTACTCACTGCAGGCATTTCGTTTGCTGATGCGGGTTTTACGGGCATGGCCGGAGGTTCTTCGGGCTTTGCAGGAGTTTTTAAAGATGATGATGTTGAATTTGACATTCCGTTTAACGCTTTTGCAGCAGTTCAGCTTAATTTCGGCTCTTGGGGTATTTTCAGGGCAAACTTAGGTCTTGCAAGCAAAAACCTGACAGAAGGAAATCTATTTAAAGGCCAGGATGCAATTCTTCGCATGAACGAATGTTCCCTTACGCTCATCAAGACAAGTGAGGATGTTAAAAATTACTTTGGTTTTTACATGGGAACTTATGAAGTTGCAGGAAAGGATGAATATCTTCAGCGCCATTTTGGAATTGAACCTATTTCTTCCTTATTAACTAAAAGTGCTACAACCCTTTCATGCGGAGTTCCGATTTATGATAACGAAGGAGCAGGTTTTTCTTACACGATGCATTTTGCAAAAGCTCCTGGAACACTTGGATTTAACATTTACTTTAATACACTTCATGATTCAGATCTCAAATTTAATTTTGATATAAGAACTGCATGGGTAACAAATCTTTTAACAATTGATATTTCCGGAGGAATCGGAACTCCGATAAAAAATGATGCAGATGCATACGTCCTCATCGACACACTTTATCTTCATGGCGGTGTGAGCCTTTTATTCGGCAGTACTTACACTTCTTCACTTTTCATTCAGGGTGGAATTCAGAATGTATCACTCACACACAATGGTTCAGGTGCCGTATTTGATGCAGGAAAAGATATTTCTATTCTTGTTGAACCTAGAATCTATACAAAGTCTGTTAAAGTAAGACTTGCTGCATTCTCAATTCCAAAAGAATTTGTAAGTGACTTTCTCTACCTTGAAGATACACTCGGTGCAGCCGTTACAGTTTTCTCTGATGCAGCTTCTACAAAAAATTCAAACATTACAATCGGCGCACATTTAATCGGATCAATTGAAGACGGTGATTTTGTAAAACTCATTGACGGATTTTATTTTAAAACAACAAATTATGTACTTAATACTTACATAACTCCATTCATTGATGTTCCTGTTGCAAACGGCACTCTTGAATTTATGGGCCAGTTTGGTGTATGTAATATACTCGATACACCTTATATCAAGGCTAAAGCAAAAATCGGATACAGGAGAGCATTCTAGATGCACTGCATCTAAATAAAAACAGGCAGGTAAAAATATGAATAAGTATGTTAAGCGCTACTTAATCGACGCCATGAGCGGAATGGCTCAGGGACTTTTTGCATCTCTTTTAATCGGGACGATTATAAGAACTTTCGGACTTCAGCTTTTAAAGATTGCTGATATTGCACCGTTCCAGTTTCTTGTAGATGCAGGAAACTTTGCAATGAATCCAAATGTTGTAGGCTGTGCAATGGCAATCGGAATCGGTTTCGCAATGAAGGTTGATGCACTCGTACTCTTTTCTCTTGCAGCAGTTGGCTCTGCAGCAAACGTAACTGGTGGCGCCGGTGGTCCTCTTGCAGTTTTATTCATTGCAATAATCGCAGCAGAACTCGGTCAGCTTGTAAGCAAAAAAACAAAAGTTGATATTATCGTTACTCCACTTGTAACAATTCTTTCAGGAGTTCTTCTTACTGTGCTGTTCGCAAAACATTTAGGCAATGCAGCAAATTCAATAGGAAGCATCGTAATTTGGGCAACAAAACTTCATCCATTTATTATGGGAATGATTGTTTCTGCCGTTGTCGGAATTGCATTGACTCTTCCGATCAGTTCTGCAGCAATCTGTGCAGCTTTAGGACTTGTAGGATTAGCAGGTGGAGCTGCAGTTGCAGGATGCTGTACTCAGATGGTGGGCTTTGCAGTAATGAGCTATAAAGAAAATAAAGTTCAGGGTCTATTAAGTCAGGGTCTTGGAACTTCAATGCTCCAGATGCCTAACATCATAAAAAATCCTTTAATCTGGATCCCGCCTGTTGCAGCATCTTTAATCACAGGCCCGATTGCAACATGTATTTTTAAACTCGAAATGAACGGTGCTCCTATTTCATGCGGAATGGGAACATGCGGTCTTGTAGGTCCAATCGGTGTAGTTACAGGATGGTTTGAACCTTCTGAAAAAGCAATAGAAGTAGGACTCAATGCAATAAGCCCTACTCTCTTTGACTGGACAGGTCTTATTCTTGTATGCATTGTTCTTCCTGCCATCATCTGCTGGGGACTGGGAAATGCGTTTAGAAAACTCGGCTGGATTAAAGACGGCGATCTGACATTGTAAAAATACTGCGCGCATGTGCGCGCGCAGTAAGTGTCATGTGTTATTCGCGCGCTTGCAGCCAGCCTAAACCATATCATTGCACCACAACCCTCTTTTCTATATAATACTTCCATTATGGCAAAGATTCAGATGAAAAATGCAATCGCCGAACTTGACGGCGATGAAATGACACGTGTTTTATGGAAGGTAATTAAAGATGAGCTTCTTTTACCTTATATCGATTTAAAGACAGAATATTTTGACTTAGGCCTTAAAAGCCGCGACGATTCTGAAGACAAGATTACGTATGCATCAGCAGAAGCAATCAAAAGACTTCATGTAGGTGTTAAATGCGCAACAATCACTTCTAACCAGGCCCGCATGGAAGAATACAAACTTAAAGCCCTTACTCCAAGTCCAAACGGAATCATCAGGGCAGAACTCGACGGTACTGTATTCCGCGAACCGATCTTTGTAAAAAACATTCACGGAACTGTAAGCTGCTGGAAAAAACCGATTGTCCTCGGACGCCACGCTTATGGCGATGTTTATAAAAACTGTGAAATTAAATGTCCGACTGCCGGAAAAGCAGAGCTTGTATTTACAGGCGTTGACGGAAAAGAAATCCGCAAGACAATCATGGATATGAAAGGACCTGGAATCATTCAGGGAATTCACAACCTCGATAATTCAATCGAAAGCTTTGCACGCTGCTGCTTTACTTATGCGCTCGACAGAAAAATAAGTGTATGGTTTGGTGCAAAAGATACAATCAGTAAAACTTATGACGGAAACTTTAAAGCAATTTTCCAGCGTGTATTTGAAGAAGAATATAAAGAAAAATTTGAAAAAGCCGGAATAGAATACTTCTACACTTTGATTGACGATGCAGTTGCACGCGTTATGAGAAGCGAAGGCGGTTTTATGTGGGCTACCAAAAATTATGATGGCGATGTCATGTCTGACATGATTGCTTCTGCATGCGGAAGCCTTGCCATGATGACTTCTGTTCTCGTAAGCCCTGACGGAAACTTTGAATACGAAGCAAGCCATGGTACTGTTCAGAAACACTATTACCGCTATCTTAAGGGAGAAAAAACTTCTACAAACCCTGTTGCAACAATTTTCGCATGGACAGGTGCTCTTGCAAAACGCGGTGAACTTGATGGAACTCCTGAACTTACAGATTTTGCAAAACGTCTTGAAAAAGCAACTTTGCAGACAATCGAAGACGGTTACATGACAGGTGACATTGCACGTATCGCAGAACCTGCTGCAAAAGAAGTTCTTGATTCATGGCAGTTTATCGCAGCAATAAAAGAAAGACTTTAATATTTTCATAAAAAAGGAGATGAATTATGAAAAAGTTTTTATCAGTTATAGCATTTGCTTTAACTCTCGGATTTACAGGCTTTGCACAGGTTCTTGATAAGCCGATAGTCCAGAACACACTCTGGACAGGTTTTGGAAATCCTACAGGCGAACCTGGAAGTGCAGCTCGTCCTGACTTCCGCTGGTACGGATTTATCGACACACTTCAGGTAAGAGCAGACATTGATGACTTTATCATTGACGGTATGCTTGCATGGGGTGCACTTACTACAACAGATATCAATAATCACGTTGATGGATTTACTTTTGCAAATACAAGATTAAAACCAATCAGTTTTATGCTCGAAGATATTCCTTCACCCGCCATTGATCCATTTGATGGAAACAGAAATCACAATGATAAATACAACTACGGTGACGACTCGTATTATCTTAACTTTATCTGGAATCCACTTGATAACCTGAGCTTTGGAATCGGTACTCGACTTGAATGGGATGTAGGTCCTTCTCCAAGCCGCGGTGCATACACATGGGAAGCAAGATCACATGTTAACGAAGGTGACCTTCGTGACGGTGTACCTGGAGAAGTTCCTGTTGCAGGCTTCCTTTATTATCCTAACACATATGCACAGAAAGCTCTTGCAGTAAGATATAAATATAAAAATCTTTTTGAACTCGGCGGTGCAATTCAGGATGGATCAAGTACATCTGCACTTGCAACAAACGTAGGATTTGAAATTACTCCTGTTGACTTTCTTACAATTGCATTCGCATATGAAAGACTTTTCCTTGATGATTCACACATGTATACAGGCGCAACAGTAAGACTTTCAAAAGATTTTATCATCGACGGTTATGTTGCATTCAATAACATCGGTAAAAATTATAAGAGAACAGGTAAATGGGGAACAGGTGGTGGGGTTCTCATCAACTTTTCAAAAATCAATCTTTCTGTAAGACCTGAAGCAGGCTTTACATGGTACTCTGATTCTGATTACACAATGGCATTCTACACAGGTGGAAAAGTTAATTACGACTTTATGAAAAATTATCATCTTGGATGCTGGGTATCATTTGCATGGGGTGCTTCAGATGAAAACTGGGGAAGCGACAGAACAGGTGGATTTATATTCAACATCAGACCTGAGTTCTCATTTGACTTAAGTCAGAATCACAATTTTGCAGTTACAACAGAATTTGAAAGCCTTACAGACAATCACAAAAACTCATGGGATTCTATTCTCGTTGGTCTTTACTGGAGATTTAAATCTAGATAATTCCGCCCCACTCCAAGTGGTAACGGCTGCAGATCACGTCGTATTCATTACGGTCTTTCGCTTTTGAAAGGCCTGTGACATACAGACGTGATTTTTTATGTTCATGCTGAATTTTAGAATTTAACTTATTATCCGTTTCATCAGAAACTGTATCATTCTGATTAAGAGAATTGAAAATCGATAGCGCACGGTTTGTAACGCCTTCCCTTGAATCAACAATTTTTATCGTTCCACCAGATACACTGTCTGCTGCTTCCTGAATTATTTCTGCAAGATTTAAAAAATGCGTGCACCCGAGAATTATTGTATCACAGTTATTTTCGTAAAAAAAATTTACAGCCGGCATTACAGCATTTATACATTCTTCTTTCGAAGCTGTAAAAGATTCATGTTCGATAAAAGAAATCAAATCTGAATCTGAACGGAGAATAAGACTGCAGTCAGACGCAAAATGATTTTTAAGGTCGATATTGTACTGGCTGTCTACAGTTGCTTTTGTAGCAAGAAGTCCAAGACGGCGCTTTTTAGAAACCGATGCAGCAAGTTTAATTGCAGGAACCGTTCCAACAAAATGAGTCGCCGGAAAAACTTCTCTTAATACATCAAGAGTATTAACACTCATCGTATTGCATGCAACAATAAATACTTTAGGGTCAAATTTATCTATTATTTTTTCTGCGATTTTAAGAACGCATTTTACTATTTCTTCGTGTGTCTTTTCTCCATACGGAAAATTAGCAGTATCACCTACATATACACATGACACTTCGCCCTGCTTTTCGAGAAGATATGTTAAATAAGGAATTCCGCCCGTACCGGAATCTAAAAATGCAAAATCCACCATACTTTCTGATTTTATCTATTTGACTAATTAACCGCAATACCTTACCATATCTATATGTTTGCACAGAATAACTGTATAGAACCCGGCTGCCCGAAATCGGCATTATCTACGTTCAATAATGACAAAGAAATCACAGAAATGCCGGGATACTGCCTCGAGCACTCAAAGAATCCGGAAAAAACCAAGCAGGAAATCTTTGACTACATCAATTCTCACGAAAAAATCGTAGGACTTAACGCAGGCGGAATCGTCTTTGAAAACATAGACCTTACAAATAAGAAATTCTACGGCTGCAATTTTATGCACTGTCATTTTATAAATATTCATTCAACAGGCTTAAGAAGCAGAATGAGTATGTTTGACTTTGCAATATTCTCGGACTGCAACCTTCTTCAGTCCAACATGCAGTTTACCTCTTTCGCTGGTTCAACTTTTTCACACACTCTGTTTACTGGAAGTGATATGATTCAGAACAACTTTAGTGGAATCCAGTCATACCAGTCATCATTTGACGATTCTGACCTTTACAACTCAAGATTTGTACGTGCAAAACTGATTGATACATCGTTCAGAAACTGCAATGTTAAAAAAACTGTATTTCATGTAATTGAACAGCAGAATGTTCTGTTTAAATATTCAAATACACGAGAAGCAATTTTTGATGATGACCAGAGTGAACTTTTTATCGGTGAACTTTCAAACAAAATCGGCTACGTACTTGAGCCACAGGACTGAGGTATAATATGAAGATTTACTTTCATCTTAACATCGAAGGCTTTTCTAACTGCTACGTAATCGTAAATGAGCTCACTTCTGAAGCAATTATCGTTGACCCAGGAATCATTACACCGCAGATTATCGAGAATATCGAAAAGGGCGGTTTTACACTTGCAGGTGTTCTTGTTACACATAATCACGGAAGTCATGTCCATGGACTTCAGACATTAAGAAAGATTTATACACCGCAGATTTTTGCAGCCGACTGGGAAGTAGCCGGCAACGAGACCTATGTTTTAAAAGATGAAGGAATTATTCAGATTGCCGGATTAACTGTGGGCTATATGTCTGTTCCAGGACACACACCAGACTCCATGGTTTACAAAATCGGGAATGTCCTTTTTACAGGAGATGTAATTTCTGCAGGGAAAATCGGCTCATCAAACAATAAATTTTCAGAACAGGCACTCATTAAAAACATAAACGAGAAAATTCTTTCACAGCAGGAAGAAACTATTTTAATGCCAGGCCACGGACCTCCAACAACAGTTGCAGCAGAAAAAATGTTCAACCTGGCTATCAACCCGAAAGAAACAGGTATACGTGAAAAGCTCGGACTCATTTAATATTCCTGTAATTGTTTTTCATCCGAATACTCTTCAGGAATTAACACTCTTAAGAAATTCTCTTTTGCAGGAAAAATATAAAGACTTTTTTCCACTCTACCCTTTATACGGATTTTTTTCATCTGAAAATTTTTCAGTCAACTTAAAATCTGATTTTAGAAAATTAAATAAGGCATCTATTGAATTTATTTTTGAAAAAAAAGGTATACTTTATTTTGCAGGGAAAAATACAACCGGTCTAACTCAAACCGGTTTTAAGGAATTTTTTTTTATAATTCCTGCTGCAATAAATAAAAAAACAGACGACAAAAAACTGTCATCTGTTTTTTTAAATTCGATAAAAACTGTTTCAAAGTTTAACTTAAAGCCGCTTATAAAACTCGATAATGCACTCACTTACAAATCCTTTCAGATTGCAGATTGTACGGTATTAAACAACGACTTTTCATTAAGCGAAAGTTTCTGGGTAAAGGTTAATTCATAACCTCTTCGCCACGACCCATTGCCGTAAGACCTGTCTTTACAAACTCAAGAATTCCAAACGGTTCAAGAAGTCTGATGAGGCTTTCGATTTTATCTTCACTACCCGTTGCTTCTACAATCACAGAAGTAAGTCCCACATCAACGATATGTGCCCTGAAGATGTTGCAAGTTTCGATAATTACGGCACGTGATTCGCCTGAAGCCTTTACCTTGATGAGAGCAGTTTCCCTTTCGCATGTATTTTTGCTGTCACAGTGAACGATAGAAATAACTTCGACTAATTTTGAAAGCTGTTTTTCAATCTGTTCAAGAATGTATTCATCACCTTTTACGACAATAGTCATTCTTGACTGACCTGGATTGTTTGTTTCGCACACTGTAAGGCTGTCGATATTGTAACCGCGGCGGCTGAAAAGTCCAGACACACGGCTCAAAACACCTGCATGGTTTTCTACTAAAACAGACAATACGTATTTTTCCATAATTTTTCTCCACTTATAATTACGGGGAATTACCCCCGCATATTATCTTTCCATATTAAAACTTACAGTTCTTAAAATGTCTCCGAATACTCCGGCTGCAGTAACACCAGCTCCGGCTCCATAACCCCTTACAGTAAGCGGAATCGGCTGATAGCGTTCTGTGTAGAATACAAAAGCGTTTTCACCGCCCTTTACGCTGTAAAGAGGATCAGTTACTGGAACTTCCATCATTCCGACACTGGCCTTTCCGTTTTTAATTGTAGCACCCATTCTTAAAACCATGTTCTTTTTCTTTAACTCTTCCATTTTCTTTTCGAAGTAGTCATCTACTTTAGAAAGGTTTGCCATAAATTCGTCTACAGTTCCCGTTGCATCAAATGTTTTAGGGAAAACCGGAATTAACTCAATGTCCGTAAGCTCTATGTCATATCCGGATTCACGCGCAATAATCAAAGCCTTTCTTGCAACGTCCTTTCCTTCAAGGTCGTCGCGGGGATCAGGTTCTGTATAGCGCAGTTCCTTTGCTTCCTTTACAGCCTGACTGAATTTAACGCCTTCGTCAAGTTTACCAAAGATATAAGAAAGACTTCCAGACATGATTCCGTTAAAGCTTTCAAGCTTATCACCAGACTTGTAAAGATTCTGAAGAGTATCAATAATAGGAAGCCCTGCTCCAACGTTTGTTTCGTAAAGGAAACGGCGGTGCATTTTATTTGCAGTGCGTCTTAACTCATGATAGAAATTAATGTCCATTGAGTTTGCCCTTTTGTTTGGAGTTGCAATACTCATTCCGGCATTAATGATGTCAAGATAACGCTCCGGTAAATCATAGCTTGCAGTACAGTCAACAAATACCGGATTAAGAGGCTTTTTCTCTTTTACAAACTTTATGATGTCATCAACATTCTGCGGACCAAAAGCAAACTGAGGCTTTTTCATCTGTTCACGCCAGTTACTTAAATCGATTCCGTCTTCGTTTAAAATCATTCCATCGATTGTAGTAATTGCAAGAACCTTTATGTCAACGTTTTCCTTTAAGAGCTTGTCATGCTGCTCGTGAATCTGGTCAATCATCGTTCCGCCGATTGTACCTGCACCAAATGCAAATACTTCGATTGACTGAGCTGTTTTGAAAAAGAATCTGTGAACAGCTTTTACAGCAGTGTCTGCATATTCGCCGCTTATTACAGCAGAGATACAGCGTTCACTTGAACCCTGTGCAATTGCAAGAATGTTTATATCCTGACTTGAAAGTGCATTCATAAATTTAGAAGCAATTCCACGGTTAGAAATCATTCCGTCACCTACAACAGAAATGATTGCACAGTCTTTTCTTACATCAATTTCATCGATGAGTTTTTCGCGTATTTCAAGCTCAAACTTTTTCTCGAGTGAATCAACAACCTTAGATGCTTCATCATCACGGACACAGAATGAAATTGTATATTCAGAAGATGACTGAGTAATAAGAAGAATGGAAGTTCCGGAAGCACTTACGGCAGAGAAAATTTTACTTGCCATTCCTGTTCTTCCTCTCATGAGTGAACCGCCTACAGAAACCATGCTTACATGCTTTAAAGATGAAATTCCGCAGATGCTTGATTTTTTTCTTGATTCAAATGGTCCCTGAGAAATTCTTGTTCCGCGTGCAGAAGGATTGTGAGAGTTTAAACTCCATGCTTCTATTCCTTTTGCCTGGAGAGGAGCAATAGTTTTTGGATGAAGAACTTTTGAACCGAAGAAAGAAAGTTCCATTGCTTCTTCGTATGACATGTCGTCAACTAAGATTGCATCTTTTACAACGCGAGGGTCTGCAGTAAACACACCGTCTACATCTGTCCAGAACTCTACACGTTTAACACGAAGGGAAGCACCGATAATGGCAGCGCTAAAATCAGAACCGTTTCGTCCGAGTAAACCCATAACAGGTTTTGCGCCCATTCCCTCTTTCCATGTGCATATAAATCCAGGAAACAGAAGAATGCGTGTCTGTGTTGGACTTGCACCATCACGGAACGGAGCACATGCTTCGTTGCAAAGTGCATAGTCTGCTTCACCTTCTTTCTGATTTCCCTGAGTAAATACAAATTTTCTTGAATCAAGTAAAATTACGCTCTGTTTTTTTGCAATTAAAACTGCTTCCATAATCGGAGCGCTTAAAAGCTCGCCCATGCCCATTATACGGCAGTAAACTGTATCAGGACATTCTCCAAATGAAACACAGCCTGCAAGAAGTTTTTCAAGTTCAACAAAATTATCTTCAAGAGATGCCATTACCTTTTCTGAATCAAATCCAGGAAGCTTTGACTGAAGCTCATTGCAGATTTCCTTGTGAGTGTTTCTGATGTCGGTTACATAATTTGTACCTGAGATTCCTGCTACCGTTGCTTCGATAGCAGACTGAAGTGTATTAGAAACGCCTGCTGCAGCGCTTACAACAACACTAAGACGGTCTTCTTTTGCACGATTTAAAATAATATCGGCAGAAGCCAGAATGCGGCGGGCATTAGCCATTGACGTGCCGCCAAATTTAAGAGTAATCATAAAATACCACCTTGCCAAATACCAAAATTTCCCCGGATAACCGGGAGAGCACCTTAAATCGGGTTGATATTCAGCGCTAGTAAAATTATTATTATATTATAGAACATTACTATAAATTTGACAATTACAAATTCAGATTTTTTTTAATATGTGTCCGAATACCTATTGACAACAGTTAGCATTATGTTATATAAAATATGCTCTTTTTCACCAAAAAATCATAATTTCTAATTGACTAAAAAACGTTAAACATTATAATTAAAATAAGATATGCAGGTACAGACTGAAGAAAAGTTCAAAGAATGTTGCCATCTTCTAAAAAAAGGTGAATTTTTACAGGCAGACGAAATGCTTAACGAAATTCTCGTAAATGCACTCGATGACGAACGGATTCAGTTTGCAACGAACTGTTCTTCCTACTGGACAAATGTTCTGCGCCAGATGCTGGATGTTACTGACAGCTATGAACGCGGAGAAATTTTCATCCATGAATGGGAACAGTTTCTGTCGTTTACAGAAAAACAGAAGTACAAAGCAGATGAAAACGTGGTTTACTGCTATAAATCCGGGGTTTTTTCGCTCGCTCTTGACAGTTATTCGAAGCTCCTTGATGTACAAGATTTTGAACAGCGTGCTGAAATCTGCAGAAAAGTCGGCCTGTGCTATAAAAAGTTAGGTGAATATGTTACGGCAAAGAACTGCCTTTCAGAATCTAACAAATTAAAGCCAGGTGTTTCTTCTGTTATTGCTGAACTTGCAGACTGCTATGCTCTTTGCGGTGAGGACCGTGAGGCAAAAGTACTTTTTAGGGAAGCTTTTTTCGTAGACGCAGTAAAAATTAACCTGTGCTACCTGGATTCAGAATTAATCTGGTGTCTTATACGGAAAATAGAAGAAAAAGGTTACACCGGAGCTGTTTTACAATCATGGATTCCGGTTTACGGCCATCTTTTTGCAATTTTTACTGTAAAAAGACAGCTTAGACCCCAGGAAGTTTCCAGATTAAAGCAGGAGATTTACGCAGCAGAAAATGAAATGAAAGATCCGATGTGTAATTCGGAGCTTCTGACGCCAAGACTGTGCAATCTCTACTTCTGGCTCATTGATCATTATGCAATGAACAACGAAGATAATTCCAGAATCAAAGAGATTCTGATGAGAATAAAGATTTTGGATCCTGTTATTTATTCAATGTATATAAAATAACAGGTAACGAGTGAGTTTTAGGAACTATAAAACATTTTAGATTCCACGCATAAGAAGGAGTAAAATTTATGTCTAAAGAACTTGTAACAACTGTTCAGGAAATGCTTAAAGAAGAAACATGGACCAGAGCAACAATAAGCAATTATACAAAGAATAACTTAACAGAGCTTACGACAATTATAGAAAAAGCCCGTGAAGAACAGTGTACTGATGAAATCAAAGCATTGTGCGATGAACATCTGTCTCACTCAAAAGACAGCATCATAGCTTTATACATATCAGGGATTCTTTCTGTGCGCGATGGAACTCTTGATAACTCAAACCTCACTACTCTCGTAGACATTTTCCAGAAAGCACATAAAGAACCAATAGTAATTTATCTTTGTGAAACAGTTCTCGACGAAGATGAAAACAACAAGTTTGCATTGAGAACACTTGCAAAAGCATATCATGATGAAAACAACGACAAAGCATGGGAACTCTACGAAAAAATAGTTAAGCTTGACTTTGAAGAAGCTGAACTTGCAAAAGCCCTTGCAGAGCATTACGAAAACATAGATCAGGAAACTTCAATCGAATTCTATAAGAAAGCTCTTTTGCGCTACATCACACAGAAAAACATTGGACCTGTAAAAGAAATGTGGACAAAACTTGTTGCTGCAATTCCACAGGAAATAGATTTCTTCTTACTCGTTCAGCGTAAAATTGCAAAATCTATCAGCGAAGATAAATCTGCACTTCTGATGCAGGAACTTTATATCTGGTACAAAGATCACGGTGATGAAGGAAACTGCTGGGATACAGCAATAAGCATTTTAAAACTTATTCTTTCTATTGATCCAAAAGATCCTTGGGCAAGAAGAGAAATCGTCGACTGTTACAAAGGAAAATACAAAGACCACAGTCACCTCGACGAATACATTTCCTCTTCAAATCTTACACAAAACTTCCGCAATGTATTCGAAGCTATCAATGACTTTGAAAAACATATTGCGTTCGATGTTAAACACTTTGTATTCCACAGAACATGGGGTGTCGGTGTAATCAGAAAAGTAGAAAATGATAACCTCGAAATTTACTTTGGAAAGAAAAACGGTGCACACAGCATTTCATTAAAGATGGCTGTTACATCACTTACACCTTTAGCAGACGATCATATCTGGGTAAAGAAAGCTACAATGCCTAAAGAAAAACTTGTTAAAGAAGTTAAAGACGATATTCCTGGAACACTCAAGACTATCATCAGAAGCTTCAATAACAGCTGCGACTTTAAGCGCATTAAGGCAGAACTTGTTCCTTCTGTTCTCACTCCAGGTGAATGGACAAGCTGGAACTCAAAAGCTAAAAAGATTCTCGAAACAGATTCAACATTCGGTGTAAATCCTAATGACATTAACCAGTACAGTGTTCGTGATCACGAAATAAGTCAGGAAGAAAAATTTGCAAATGAATTTAAAGCACAGAAGCAGTTCTTTAACCGTGTAGATATCATCATGAAGTTTGTAAACAGTGATGAAACAGCAAAAGACAATGATCTTTTTGCAGATATGTACAGCTATTTTACAAGCTTCTTAAAGAAAATAACAAAAGTTACAGATCAAGTACTTGCAGCCTACCTCGTTGTTCAGAATATAAGCGAAAAATTCCCTGAACTTGCATATCACTGTGATTACACATTTGCTCAGATTTACGATGACATCGAAGATCCATGCGAAATGTACAGATCATTAAAAGATACAAAAAATACATCTCTTAAAGAAGACTTCCTCGCAAAAATCAAGCTTCTTCCTAACTGGGCAGATCAGTTTATAATCCTCTTCCCTACAGTACTTCAGGAAAAGATGATTACAACTCTCGAAGATAAAGGTCACTCAGAAAAATTAAAAGTACTTGTTAAGAATGCATTTGAAAACGTAAAAGATTACAGAGAAGCAGTTCTTTATTTCTTCGAAAAGTGTCAGGACAAACAGTGGCTTAAAGACAGTGGCGTTTCTTATGAAAAACAGCTTATTGCCCTCTTAAACCTCATTGAACTTACATTCCTCGAAATAAACAACCACGTTAAGACAACAGAAAACAAAAAAATCAACAAAGCTGCAACAGAACTTCTCTTTAAAAACGATACACTTGCTGAATACATGTTCTCTAAAGACGAAGATACTGTTACAAAAATGTACACTCTCGTTGATGACATCGCCGATATTGAACCTAACAAAAAAGCAGGTTTGCGTTCAAAGATTCTTGCAAAGTATCCGGATTACAAATTCCATACAACAGAAGAAAAGACAGTTACTCAGCACGGTATGCTCGTAACAGCTAAGAAACTTGAAGAAAAGAAAGCACTCGAAGAAGACATCCAGAAAGTTCAGATTCCTGCTAATGCAAAAGAAATTGCAGAAGCAAGAGATAAGGGTGACTTAAAGGAAAACGCAGAATATCATGCAGCAAAAGATCACCAGAACTACCTCAACAAGCAGCTTAGAAAACTTCAGGAAGAATTGAGCCGTGCAGTTGTATTTGATCCTACAACAGCAACAACATCTGTTATTTCATTTGCAACAACAGCAACTCTCTTGAATAAAGATACAAATGCAAAAGAAGTTTATACAATCTTAGGACCATGGGAATCAGATCCAAGTAACAATGTAATTTCTTATATGTCACCATTCGGCGACATGCTTTTAAATCACAAAGCAGGCGAAGAATTTACATTCTCTATCAATGATCACCAGTACAACTACGTTGTAGATAAAATTGAACTTGCTAAGTTAGACTAAATCATTATAAGAATAACAATAACTGACAGATAAAAGCGCCCGCTCAGAAATTGAAACTGCTTTCAAAAATCTGACGGGCGCTTTACATTTCATAGTGATGAATAAACTCTCAAACCATGAAATTAATTTTTACAAAGCTTAAAATTGATTAACGAATAGGAACAAGAATTAATTTTTCAAGATGAATTCTTACATTATGTTCCGGCATGTTAAATACAACCGATCCACTGTCACCATTATCTGTAAATGTATATTCAGATGGATCCATGTGTTCACCATTTCCATACGGGTCATATAAATAACAAACATCTACCTGACCAGTATAATTGATAGTTACAACAAGGTCTTCTCCAACCTGTTCTGTATCAACTGTGTAATCAATTCCATCACTAGTTTCAACTATGAAACCCCAGCTTCCAATTACTTCTGATGCATTTGAGCATCCAGTAAACATTCCGAGCATTGCTGCAAGCAAAACTCCCATTGCAATTTTGATAAAATTATTTTTCATACACTACTCCTTTTAGAACAGATTTTTTTATTCTGTTCAACAATAAAAATAATTTAACTCATCTCTGCAATTATTATACGCACATTATTTTTATTTTGAAGTAGTTTTTTGAATAATAAGTTTTTTATTATTACAGACTTATCTTTATCAGAATATTCTTAGAATTCTTTTACACAGAATTATTGCGAAGAATCATATGCTCTTACTGTAATATTACATGCAGGCATTGTAACAATACATTTATACTGACCCTCTCCGACAGCATTGGGCCAGTTTACACCTATCGATTCATGATTTGAATCTTTAAATGCAGTTACATCTGAAGGACAGCCGTTAAAAATAATTACAACGTTCTGAGTATTCAGCTGCTTTTGTACTGTGTATTCATAATCTGTATCAACGGTTAAAGTATAGGCGTCATAATTGTATGTAAATCCTCCGCCACTTCCACCACCTGCTGAACCTGCATTTGAGCATCCCGGAAACAATCCGATTAATACACAAAGCAAAATTACAAGACCAATTGAAATTAAAGCATTTTTCATTTTTTCCTCCACGGACAGATCAATTAAGTCCGATTTTTAAAATAAATTCAGCTTCGCTTTATGCTCTCTCTATAAATAAGACACTTTATTAACGAGGTTGTAACATCATTAACAATAAGATTTTTCTTAACGCTTTCTTATTATTTTATTATAAATACTATCTTTTTAAAAAAAACGGTTATATACTGTTTTTATGGAACTTACAGGAAAAAAACGTGCATTTATCTGTATTTTATACGGTTTAATTACTGCAGCGGCAAATTTTTTAGGTGCAATTCTGCCTATAACTTTTACCATGCCCGCCCTTACAAATCTTTACATGCAGGGCTGGCTTGATTTTATTGAACAGTATAACAGGTACATAAATTTTATCACTGCAGGCACTTTTATTGTTCCGACACTTCTGTGTGTTTTATATGGAATAAAAAGAAGCACCCACAGATTTATAAATCTACCGATTGCCTTTTCTCTTTTAGGAATTACTGGATGGCTTTTTTACCTTTTTGCAGAGGTAGTTACCCTGTTTATTGCAAAAAACATAAAGCACATTGCGATTTTTCATATATTTTTAACATCCCTGATGTTTACCTGTCTTGAACTTCTTTTAAGCTTTACAATCACCTATTTTACACTCGAGACTCTTCATAGAAAGATTTTTCTTCCACGGTATTTCCCTGACGGACACCTTAATCAGTATAAAAAAGTTGCAAAGCCTTCTTTAAGATTTCTGTTTTTTTCTTTCTATACGTCTGCAGCAGTCTTTCCTATTATGTATATTCTTTCTGCATTTTTTACAGTACATCTAAATAATAATCTACCGATTAACAAAAATACTCTCATCATCCTTGTTTTACTTGTAATTACAGGCATTATGCTGTGTAAAATTTTCTTTGAATACTTTAATATTCCACTTAAAAAGCTGAAGGAAGGAACAGAAAAAATAAAAAGTGGTGACTTTAATACAAGAGTTAAAATTGTGAGTGCAGACTCATTCGGAGATCTTGCAGATTCGTTTAACGAAATGACAGGCGCTCTTCAGTCTAAAACAGATAAAATTCTTTCCATTCAGGATTCAATAGTAACCGGAATGGCCGTAATGGTAGAAAGCCGCGACAACAGTACCGGCGGGCATATTAAACGTACAAGTGAATGTGTAAAGATTTTTGTAGAAGAATTAAAAAAATCAGATTCATTTTCTTTTATGACAGATAAATTCTGTAATGCGGTAATAAAAGCAGCTCCTATGCACGACCTCGGAAAAATTGCAGTCGATGATGCAGTTTTAAGAAAACCCGGCAAGTTTACAGATGAAGAATATGAAAAAATGAAAATTCATTCTAAAGAAGGCGCGCGCATTGTAGAAAACGTATTAAGCCAGGTAGATGATAAAGAATTAAAAATGATTGCAGTAAACGTTGCGCATTACCATCACGAAAAATATGACGGCACAGGATATCCAGAAAAAATTAAAGGTGAGCAGATTCCTCTTGAAGCGCGCATAATGGCTTTAGCAGATGTATTTGACGCCCTTGTAAGCAAACGCTGCTACAAAGACAGTTTTAGTTATGACAAAGCTTTTGAAATCATACAAGAATCACTCGGGACACACTTTGACCCCGAGCTTGGAAAGATTTTCATTCAGTGCCGCCCTCAGTTAGAAAAATTGTATAATGGAGCGGTATAAAAAAAATCCCGCATCAAAATGCGGGATTTTTTATGATTTGGCCCGTGGCAAAACGCGTCACCGGGCCTGATCTTTTTTTTCTAATTAATGTGCATATGTTGCAATAAATACACCTGCTGCAACCGCAGTTCCGATTACACCGGAAACATTTGGACCCATAGCGTGCATCAAAAGGAAGTTAGAAGGATCTTCTGACATACCAACCTTATTTGCAACGCGGGCTGCCATAGGAACTGCAGAAACACCTGCTGATCCGATAAGTGGATTAATCTTTTCTTTAAGGAAGATATTCATAATCTTTGCCATAATAAGTCCACCGGCAGTTGCTATACAGAATGCAACAAGACCAAGCACAATAATTCCTAATGAACTTCCGTTCATAATCTTTTCAGGTGTCATCTGTGCGCCAACACCAAGAGAAAGAAGAATGGAAACGATGTTCATAAGTTCATTTTCCATTGTCTTAGAAAGACGTTCAACTACACCACACTGTTTAACAAAGTTACCGAATGCAAGCATACCGATAAGAGGTGCTGCAGGTGGAAGAAGAAGAACTGTAACAACAAGAAGCATCATAGGGAACAATGTTTTTTCTGTTTTAGAAACAACGCGAAGCTGCTTCATTTTTATAAGGCGTTCTTTTTTAGAAGTAAGAAGCTTCATAATAGGTGGCTGAATCATAGGAACAAGTGCCATATAAGAATATGCCGCAACTGCAATTACAGCCATCATTTCTTTTGCAAGTTTCCCTGATACATAAATAGATGTAGGACCGTCTGCACCACCGATGATCGAAATAGCACATGCCTGGAACATATTGTAATCTACATGCGGAACAAGATTAAAAAGAGCTACACCAAAAAGTGTTGCAAATACACCAAGCTGTGCTGCAGCACCCAAAAGTGCTGTCTTAGGGTTAGCAATAAGCGGACCAAAGTCTGTCATTGCACCGATTCCCATAAAGATGAGCATCGGGAAGAACTCGTTTCCAACACCTGCACTGTAAATGATGTGAAGCATTCCATGAGGAGCATCACCCATTCCAGCACCAGGAATATTTACAAGGATTGTACCAAATCCGATTGGAATCAAAAGGAGCGGTTCGAAACCTTTAGCAACTGCAAGGTATACGATTAAAAAACCGATTGCAATCATTACGATTTTCTTCCATCCTTCAACATGATCTCTTGCTTCTGCAAACGGATCTTCTTCCATAGCGGCAAGAGCTGCTGCTTCATCAGCCTTTTCTTTTGCAATTTCTGCATCTGTCTTCTGGTGAATAATCTGGTAGATACCTGTATTTTCCCAGATATTTCTTAAGAATTTTTCTACAGAAATAGGTGGAACTTTTTCAGAACCTTTAATTTTTGCAGTATTCATTGTACGGAAAGAAGCAACTTCTTCTTTTGCTTCGTCCTGCGCATATGCAACAGGTTTAATAACAAACGAAGCAACTAATGCAACAAGCATGATTGCAAGTGTTGTTCTAAAAATATGTTTTTTATCTCTGGTTAATCCATTCATTTTATTTATCCTTAGTTAATTTCTGCAATTGCCTGTCCTGCAGCTACCTGTGTTGCAGGCTGTGCAAGGAAGTGAACTTTTCCGGCAGTTCCGGCTTTAATTTCAAGTTCCATCTTCATAGATTCAATCATGATGATTGTTGTATCAGGCTGAACTGAAGCACCTTCAGAAACTACATATTTTAAAAGTGTTCCTGCAACTGGAGCGTTAACAGGTTTTCCGCCTGCTGATGCGGCAGGAGCTGGAGAAGCAGCCTGTGGAGCTGCTGCAGGTGCTGCTGCTGGAGCTGCCATTACTACTCCTCCGAGAGTTGCAATAACCTGTCCTGCTGTAATCTGTGTTCCCGGCTGAACAGTAAAGTTAATCTTTCCATCTTCAGGAGCTTTTACTTCAAGTTCCATCTTCATAGATTCGAGCATGATTACTGTGTCGCCTTTTTTAACCTGAGCACCGTTTGCTGCAACGTGCTTTAAAAGTGTTCCTGCTACAGGTGCTTTAATTTCTACACCGCCAGTAACTGTTGCAGCTGGAGCTGCCTGAGCGCTTCCTGCTGCACCGAATGAAACATTGTAAGCTGTTCCGTTAACTGTGATGTTAGAACCGTTAGCTGTAACATTGTAAGCTGTTCCGTTTACTGTAACTGTGTAAGAACCGTTTGCAGAAGCCTGAGGAGCTGCGCTTTCTACTTTTCCAAATTTTTCCTGAGCGTCTACCGGACCTTCTGATCTTGTCTTAAAGAATCCAGGTGCTACTTTAGGGAACATTGCATAAGTAAGAACGTCTTCATCGCTTCCGTTTCCGCCGGCTTCTTTAGCCTGTTTAACCATTTCGTCCCATTCCATTGGAATTTCATCTGCAGGACGGCATGTCATCGGAGCAGACATTCCTGTCTGTGCGAGAGCTTTCTTTACGAGTTCTGCGTTTGGTTCAGCAGGAAGTTTTCCATATCTTCCAACGAGAAGATCTGCAAACTCACCTGTCATTTTTTCGTAACGGCCAAAGAGTACGTTAAATACTGCCTGTGTTCCTACGATCTGTGATGTAGGTGTTACAAGTGGAACATATCCTACATCTTTATGTACGTTAACGAGTTCTTTAAGAACGTCGTCCATCTTATCTGATTTACCCTGCTGCTTGAGCTGGCTTTCGAGGTTAGAAAGCATTCCGCCTGGAACCTGACTTGCAAGAATACGTGTATCAGCTCCGAGGAATTTAGATTCAAGAGAAGCATAGTGTGAACGAACTTCTCTAAAGTATGCAGCAATTTCAAGAAGTGCATTGATGTCTAAGTCTGTGTCGTATTCTGTTCCCTTGAGCATTTCTACAACTGTTTCTGTAGCAGAATGAGAAGTTCCCATTGCCATAGAAGAAATTGCAGTATCAAGAACATCTGCGCCTGCTTCTGCAGCTTTAAGAAGTGTTGCAACAGAAAGACCTGTTGTTGCGTGTGTATGAATCTGAACAGGAATATCAACCTTTGATTTGATAGCCTTTACAAGGTCATAAGCAGCATAAGGTTTTAAAAGACCTGACATATCTTTGATACAGATTGAATCTGCGCCAAAGTCTGCATATGTTTTTGCAAGTTCAGCATATTTTTCGTTTGTGTGGTATGGAGTTACGGCATAAGAAATTGCCATCTGAACGTGTTTACCGGTTTTCTTTGCAGCGTCTGCAGAACGTTTTAAGTTTCTTGGATCGTTACATGCATCGAAAATTCTGAATACGCCGATTCCGTTTTTAGCAGCTGTTTCAACAAACTTGTCTACTACATCGTCTGCATAGTGGCGGTAACCCAAAAGGTTCTGTCCGCGAAGAAGCATCTGAATAGGTGTGTTAGGACAGGCTTTTGCCATTTTGCGGAGTCTGTCCCATGGATCTTCATTAAGGAAGCGGATACATGAGTCATATGTTGCTCCACCCCATCCTTCAAGGCTCCAGAAACCGATTTTATCGAGTTTTTCAAATGCCGGGAGCATATCTTTTGTTGTCATTCTTGTTGCATGAAGGCTCTGATGAGCGTCACGCAATACTAATTCTGTTAATTTGATTTTAGACATATCGTTCTTCCTTAATATTTATTTTTTAAGTGCCGTTGCAATAGCGGCTACTACAGCTTTATCGTCCTGTGCAGGGGCCGAAGCAGGTGTACTCTTTTCTTCCGGTGCATCAACATCCATTTTCAATGCATGCAGAACCGCGTGTAATGCATACATACAAATAATCATAATAATGAGGAATGTAAAAACAACTCCCATTCCAAGCAAAGTCAAAATTCCGCTCTGACCAAGCATATCTACTATTGTCATAAGACCCCCAAAAAGTTTCCTTAAAACCCCTTTTTTTTTAAAAAAAAAGAAATTAGAACAAGTTTACCATAAATCAATTTCTGTTTCAATGGCCCACAATACTAATAGAAGAAAGTTGTCATTTTCAACTAATACAGAAAGGACATTTTTCCGATAAATAAATGGGTATTTTTATGAAAAAACAACTTATATTTTCTGTAATTATTTCACTTTTTCTATGCTTTTCTCTCACAAATTCTCTGTTTTCGTGTTCAAAACCTGAGAAAGAGGAAGAACCTCAGATTAAAGAAAAACTCATCACAACTCACAACTGGTATTACCTTAAAAAAGATGGGTTTGAACAGATAAATTCTCCACTGAATGCCCCTCTCGTAATTAAAAAACCATGGACCGAGAGTATAAGAATCAGTTCAATAGGACAGACTGCTCTTATAGATTCTACTCAAAAAAACACAGCTCCAAAAGCTTATGCACTTGTAAACAGATGCGGTATAGTTGAATTTGATTCGGATAAAGCTGTTCTTTTCCCGGATAACCTTTTATTTAAGGACAGCACGGCAGAACAGATTGTTTTTATGAATGGAAATCCAGTTTTTTCTCTATACAAAAATGATTTCTTTAATGAAAAATTTTCTGCACAGGAAAAAAACAGCAGTTCTATTTTAGTTCAGTTTGACACAAAATCAGAATCGTTCTTTCCAATCATTACAACAGAATCATTTAATCTTAACAGCAATTCGCAGGTTAACGATTTTTACTGGGACGGAACTTTCTGGTATTACTGCATAAAAGAGTCGCAGAAAGAAAAAACAATTTTTTCATACATCAAGTGGAATCCAAAAAAATCTCTTCTGTCAATTCTTCCGGCAGATACTCCTAAAAAGATAGATGTTCAAGAATCATCTGAAACTGAATTTAGAATAAAAAAAGCAGTAACTCCATTTGGAAGTGCACCTGAACGGATTAAAAAACTGCTTTCTTCTCTTCCAAAAAATTTTAATTTTTATCTTGAAGTAAAAACCGCAGGCGGACCTTCACCACGTTATTACGAAAAAAATTCTCCAGACGGCGACACTCCACTGGAAGGAAAAGTTCAGCTTTCAGATTCTTGGGTAGCTGCAATTTTTAAAGACGGAACAATGTATTTTTCCGGTTCACTTTACAACAGAAGAATGCTCAATAATTCAAAACCGATTGCTTTAAGGCTTCCAAGACTTCCAGACGGATTTACATACACAGATTTTGGAATATCTGACGGACACTTATATGCATCATGGGAAGAAGAATCATTCTTCGAAACAGGCAGATCGGGATTTTTAAGTGTAGATTTGGCAAAAGTGCTGTATAATGAATTTTAGGTGTAGCTATGAAAAAAATCTTAAAGAAAAGTTTTATGTTCTTTTTATTTTCTCTTTTTTCATTAAATGCTTTTAGTCAGGAAAGTGAAGAAATAAAAAAAGAAATAAGTGTTAATCCGTTTGCAAAATTCGGTACAAACATCATGATAAACACAGCACCTGAACAGTATCGTGCACCTTCACCTGTTAACTTTATACTCGGTGGTGGTGCTGTAATCGGTCTTACAGAAATGATTACTATTGAACCAGAATTTGATTTCTGGTCAATGTATTATTTTTTTGATGGAGAAAAAGCCCGCCCTGCAGAGATTGAACACAGAACAGCAACAGTATTATGCTTTATGCTGGACATACCGGTTGGATTTAATTTTTATAAAGGTAATCATACATTTACACCAGGTGCAGGACTCGGATTTTTAATCAGATTCGGTTTTTTATCTCACGGTGTAAAATCAAACGATCCGGGTGCAAGTGGAAGTGCGCAGAACGATGTAGACAAAATTAATTCTTATTTCTGGGGAAATGCAAGATTTTTATACCCGGAAGTTTTCTTTTCGTGGGATTATAAGATAACAGAAAAAATAAGAGCGGGCGCTTCGGTAAAACTCTACATTCCTGCAGGGTCTATCATTTCCGGCGATGGTATTGACGGAATGATACTGAACTTCTCTGCCCGCGTAATATTTTAAATTCCTACAAAACGAGTCTCTATCTTATCCTGAACATACTTGATAAAGTCTTCAAGCTTAAATGTTTCCTGAGGCTTTTTACTTGAAAAACGATAACGGCATGTTACAGTTTCAGAATCTTTTTCATTCTGTCCTACAACAAGAATATAAGGCGTTCTGTGTTCTGTAGAAATATTCTTGATTTTTGCCTTCATATTCTCATCACTTAAGTAAGCGTTAGAACGTATATCTGCTGCAACAAGTGCATCGTTTACTTTCTTTGCATAGTCATCAAACTCATTCGATACAGGAACAACAGCAACCTGTTCAAATGCAAGCCATGTCGGAAAAGCACCTGCAAAGTTTTCAATTAAGATTCCGAGGAAGCGCTCAAACGATCCGAGGATTGCACGGTGAAGCATTACAGGATGGTGCTTCTGGTTATCTGCACCGATGTAAGTTGCATCAAGGCGTTCTGCACTTGGAAGCTGATAGTCTACCTGGATTGTTCCACACTGCCATTCGCGTCCGAGACAGTCGTAAAGCTTAAACTCAAGCTTTGGTCCGTAGAATGCTCCTTCTCCCGGCTGAATTTCATATTCAAGTCCTGCGCCGTGACATGCATCTGCTAAAGCTTTTTCTGCCCTTTCCCATGTTGCAAGATCTCCGACATGATCTTCCGGCATTGTAGAAAATTTTACGACAAGTTCGTCAAAACCAAAATCGTGGTAAACCTGTTTTAAAAGTTTACAGAACTTTTCTACTTCCGGTCCGATCTGTTCTTCTGTACAGAGAATGTGTGCATCATCCTGAACAAAGCCGCGCACGCGCATGCATCCATGGAGTGTGCCGCTCGGTTCGTTTCTTACATCGTGACCAAACTCTGCAAGACGAAGCGGTAAATCTTTATACGATCTCTGGCGGCTTTTAAAAATTTCAAGTGCGCCAGGACAGTTCATCGGTTTAATTGCAAAAAGACGCTTTTCTGATTCTGTGATGAACATGTTTCTCTGGTAGTGTCCCCAGTGTCCCGAGCGTTCCCACAGCGTGCGCGGCATGATGGCAGGTGTATTAACTTCCTGGTAACCGTCGCGCTTAATCATTTTGCGCATATAATCCTGCATTGTTGTATAAATTGTCCATCCGTTCGGATGCCAGAAAACCTGTCCCGGATTTTCGTTATCCACGTGGAATAAATCCATTTCTATTCCGAGTTTTCTGTGATCGCGTTTTTCTGCTTCTGCAAGCATTGTAAGATAATCTTTTAAATCATTTGGCTTTGCAAAACAGAGTGCATAAATACGGGTAAGCTGAGCTTTTGTTGCATCGCCCCTCCAGTATGCACCTGCAATTTTATCAAGTTTAAATGCCTGTCCATTGATTTCTTTTGTATTTGCAACGTGAGGTCCGCGGCATAAATCAAGATAACCGTCCTGTTCGTAAGTTGTAATTGTTTCTCCGTCAGGGAGGTCGTTAATGAGTTCAACTTTATAAGGTTCATCAGCAAAAAGCTTTAATGCCTCTTCTTTTGAAACTTCTTTTCTTACAAAATCATGATTTCCTGCAAGAATTTTTCTCATTTCTTTTTCGATCGCAGGAAAATCGGTGTCGGAAATTTTTGTGGTTCCAAAATCAAAGTCATAGTAAAAACCATTGTCGATGGCAGGACCAATTGCAATTTTGGTTCCCGGGAACAATCTCTTAACTGCTTCTGCCATAACGTGCGCACAACTGTGCCTAACTGTCTGTAAATGTTCATCGATTGCCATAAAAACTTCCTTTGAAAGAATAAAATTCTTTCTATAATATAATAGTTTTACTAGAATATTAAGGAAGGGAATTTTTGTCAACTACAGGATAATTAGCATTTTCAGGCATAATTAACCTTGAGAGAAAAGCCATTCTGGGCTAAAATACAGTTTATGGCAGATATTCACGTTTTTGATCCGGCGCCTGAGGGGACACCGGTTTCTAATTTTGTTCACCTTCATGTACATTCAGATTATTCACTTCTGGACAGCTGCGCAAAAATCGACAGTTTAATCGCAAAAGCAAAAAGCCTTAACATGAAAGCTCTGGCTCTTACAGACCACGGTAATATGTTCGGTGTACTGAATTTTGAGCATATCTGCCATGCAAACGGTATTAATCCTATCGTCGGCGAAGAATTTTATGTCGCTTACGGAAGTCACCTGGAAAAAAATGATGTTCCATATTCCCGTAAAGGTGAAGACGGAGACAGAAAAGCACATTATTTTCACTTAATTCTTCTCTGCGAAAATGAAACCGGCTACAAAAACATGAGCTGGCTTTCTTCAATAGGCTTTACAGAAGGAATGTATTATGGAAAGCCTCGAATTGATTTTGAGCTTCTTGAAAAATACCATGAAGGACTTATCTGCTGTTCAGCATGTATCGCAGGAGAAATTCCGCAGCTTCTGCTTGCAGGAAAGGATGAAGAAGCAAAAGAAGTTGCTTTAAAATATAAAAATCTTTTTGGGCCGGATCATTATTATCTTGAAATTCAGGATCATGGTCTTGAAGATCAAAAAATTGTAAATAAAAAACTTATTGCTCTTGCGCATGAGCTTGACATTCCACTTGTTGCAACTAATGACGTTC
Source organism: Treponema sp. (assembly GCA_017553635.1). Taxonomy (GTDB): domain Bacteria; phylum Spirochaetota; class Spirochaetia; order Treponematales; family Treponemataceae; genus Treponema_D. The sequence continues at coordinate 98,115 of JAFZKN010000012.1, forward strand.
ACTATGTAGAACGGGAAGATGCAGTTGCACAGGATATTTTACGATGCATCGGTTTTAAAAAACTTTACAACGAGCCGCATCAGACAATGGGTGGAGCAGGAAATGACAACTGGTATTTTAAAACTGAAGAAGAAATGCGTTCTCTTTTCCCTGACTGCCCGGAAGCAATCGACAACACAGTTAAAATCGCAGACATGTGTAACCTTACAATACCTCAGTACAAAACTCAGGAATTAAAAGATTGTCTTCCTCGTTTTAAACTCCCTGACGAATTCTGTACTCATGGTGATGATTACAAATCAAACCAGGATGATTACGTACGTCATATAGTCGAAGAAGGTTTAAAGAAACGTTACAAAGAGATTACTCCAGAAATCCGGGAGCGTGCAGAATATGAATTGGGAATTATTTTTCAAATGGGATTTTCCGGATACTTTCTTATCGTATGGGAATTTATCAACTGGTCAAAATCTACATGGGACAATGTAAACAATAAACCTAAACCGTATATTCCGATTGGTCCTGGCCGTGGCTCCGGCGCAGGTTCTCTTGTCGCCTATGCAATGACGATTACAGACATAGACCCGTTTAAATACGGTCTTATCTTTGAACGATTCTTAAATCCTGAACGTGTGTCAATGCCTGATTTTGACGTTGATATGGACTTCGACTTTCGGCAGGATATCATTCAGCACACAAGAGATCTTTACGGAGATCCTCAGGTAGGACACATCGTAACATTCGGAACATTAAAAGCAAAACAGGTTCTCGCAGATGTCGGCCGCGTTTTAAACATTCCGCTTAGCGAAGTAAACATGTTAAAAAAATGCATTCCTGACAACCCAAAGGCAAAACTAAAAAATGCATTTGAACCTGCCAATGATAAATTTCCTGACGGCGGTCAGCTTATTCCATATAAAGATGATCCAAGATATCAGCAGCTTTTTGAACTTGCAATCAAACTCGAAAACGTAAACCGAAACACAGGTCTTCATGCTTCGGGAATGGTAATCGGTCTTACAGAACTTCCAAACTGGGCTCCTGTATTCGTTGCAGAAGGAAAAGTCGCTGTTCAGTATACGATGGACATAATCGAACCATGTGGTCTTGTAAAATTTGATTACCTTGGTTTAAAAACTCTTTCATTAATCCGTTACGCAGAAAACATCATAAACAAACATAGAAAGCCCGGATCTCCAGAATTTATTACTGCAGAAGTTTCAGAAACAGATGAAAAAACTTTTGACTTATTTGACAGAGGAGACTCTGTTGCGGTATTCCAGTTTGAAAGTCCGGGAATGCAGAAAATTCTCCGTCAGGCAAAACCTCGAAAACTCGAAGAACTTGTTGCGTTAAATGCACTTTATCGCCCTGGTCCAATGGATTATATTCCACAGTACATCGACGGAAAATGGAAACCCGAAACGATTCATTATCCGGATCCATGTCTCGAAGATATTCTCAAAGAAACTTACGGTGTAATGGTTTACCAGGAACAGGTAATGCAGGTTGCACAGAGAATTGCAGGTTTCTCTTTAGGCGGTGCAGATATGCTCCGTCGAGCTATGGGAAAGAAAAAACTTGAAGTTCTCATGGGAAAGAAAAAAGAATTTATCGAAGGAGCTTTAAAACAGGGATTTACAGAACAGCATGCAGATGAAATTTTTGAAATCATGGTTCCGTTTGCCGGATACGGATTCAATAAATCTCATGCTGCTGCATACTCTGTCTTAGCATACAGAACAGGATGGCTTAAAGCAAATTATCCTGCAGAGTTTATGGCAGCAAACCTTACAAACGAAATAAATTCTACTGATACAATACCGGAATACATTTCAGAATGTAACAGAATGGGAATCCCTGTTGACCCGCCGGATGTAAACCGCTCTGATGTCATATTTGACGTTGTAGACGGAAGAATTGTCTTTGGCCTTAAGGGAATTAAGGGAATGGGAGACGGAGCTGCCGCTGCAATAGTCAGTGAACGCGAAGAAAACGGTCCGTATACATCATTCATAGACTTTGTAGAACGTGTAGGAATTAAAGTAATTGACGGCAAACGTGCTGTAAACAACAAGGCAATTGAAGTTCTCATAAAGACAGGCGCATTTGACCACGTGGGGCAGTCAGAAAAAGAAATCTGTAACCGCCCTACACTTTTACAGAATCTTGAACGTGCAGTTGATTATGCAGAAGCAAAACATTCCGGCTCTGAAAACGGACAGGTTTCTCTTTTTGAAGATACAGGTGAAAAAGAATTTGTAGATTTTACATTTGAAGAAGTTGAAGATCTTCCGACAATGGAAAAACTTAACATGGAAAAAGAATGCATCGGAATTTATATTTCCGGTCATCCGCTTGATGAATATAAAAAAGCCATCGAACAGTGCGCTACACTCGGTTTTGCAAATCTGGAAAGAGAAGCAAAACTTGCAAAAGAACAGAAAGCTTCGCAGGATGCATCCGGCCAAACTTCATGGGCACAGCGTAACTCCGGCAAAGTATACACATTAATCGGAATGATTGAAGAGCTTCGTACAGCAAAAACTAAAAAAGGCGACGACATGGCGTTTGCAAAACTGCGTGACTTTAACGGTTCCGTTAATCTTACATTCTTCCCGAAAATATGGGGAGTTATGCGAAATCAGATTCAGTCTGACAGCATTTATGCATTCAAGGGAAAACTTGATGTTTCCCGTGATGAACCTTCGGTTTTAGTTGATTCAATTGAAGATTTAAATTCGCTTCAAGTTCATTCCATACATGAACTTCATATCCAAATGGAAAGCAATTTTAAAAATGAACTTGAAATTCAACCGCTTCGCGATTTCCTTTTTGGCACTCAGGGAAATTGCGCAGTATTTTTCCATATAGAAACATCAGAAGGAACTTTTACGATAAAAGCAAATACACAGATGTCCGCACCAAGTGACAAAGAATTCATACAGTCACTCTGCGATATTCCTTTTGTAAAAGAAGTATGGACTGCTTAATTTTTTTTGGATGGTAAAACATGAATATTCTCAAAACAATTTTTTCTTTTTTTGCAATATTTTTTCTTTTTTATGGATTTGCATGTTCTATAAGAATAATTTTTTCATGGATTCCGGATTTTAGAAACAGCTTTACCAATTTTCTTTCTAGAATATGTGATCCGTATCTTGATTTTTTCAGCAGACATACACCGATTTATATAGGTCAGTTTAATTTTTCATGTGTTGTCGCATTATCTGTTTTAAGTTTTTTTACAATACTCTTTTTTAATCTTTCAATTGCCCTGACACTAAGTTTTGCAATAGTTCTGGTAATGATACTCAATATAATACAGCAGATTGCGACTTCGATTCTTTTCTGGTTTATAATAATTCTTGTAATACGGTTTATTATTCTTATTCTGCAGAAAGGGTCTTACAATGGCTCTGAGTTTATAAAGCGCTTTGATTATGCTTTAAATCCAATTGTCTATCGTATTGCACGCACCTTTACAGGTGGCAGAATGGTTTCTTATAAAGCAACTTTAATAATTTCTATAATAGCCCTTATTATAGCAGATGTATTAATTCATATTTTCTTTTCTCAATTCTTTCGTCTTATTATGCTGATTCCATTTTAATCTACAGGCGGAATAAAACAAATGAAAATTGCGGATATAAAAAATCCAGTTTCTACTCTTTCAGGAGCTGGCCCTGCTACAGCTAAAGCTTTATCAAACCTCAACATCTTTACAATCGGTGACTTACTTTCTTTTTATCCAAAAGATTATGAAGACAGAACAAAACGCATTCCTCTTTCGATGTTCCGGACAGCAAAAAAAATACATACAGCAGCAAAAGTTTTACGGCATGAATATTTCGGCTATGGAAAAATGCGGACGTTAAAAATAATCATTCAAGATCAAACCGGGGCCGCATCTTTAATTGCATTCAACAGAAACTTTCTTGAACAGTCCCTGCCGGTCGGTTCAATAATAAGCGTAACAGGAAGCTTTGACATCAAATATAATGAACTTCAAAGTTCAAGTTTCGAAGTCTCTGTCATAAGCAAAGAAGGTGATCTGGATCAATTTAATGACTGCCCATTACCGGACTCAGGAATTCTTCCGGTATATCATCTTACTTCTGGAATAACACGTAAGTCACTCGTTAAGCTGATTTCCCTCGCATTAAAGCAATATGCAATTGCACTTGATAATGAAATTCCTGACAACATCATAGAAAAAAGAAAACTGCTTTCAAAGACAGAAGCTATAAATAAAATTCATAAGCCTGAAAAGCTGCAGGATGCAATAGATGCCCGAAGCACACTAATATATGAAGAGCTTTATCTTTTCCAGAAAACGATTCTTCAAAGAGCATATCTTCACAGAGGCTCTCTTCCAGATTTTGACATTGAAAAATTTTCAAAAAGTACAGTTTCTGAAACAGGTAATAAAGAAGTTTTGAATCAGACCGATTTTTCACCGCTTCAGGCAAAGCTTTTAGATTCACTTCCTTTTTCGCTTACAAAAGACCAGCTTAACGTAATTAACTGTATGAACAGCGAAATAGACAGAGGTTATAAGGAGCGTTCAGAACCAGACAGACAGTTACCGTTTACAATGCAGAGGCTTGTTCAAGGTGATGTCGGTTCCGGAAAAACACTGGTCGCTTTATTTGCTGCATTAAGAATAGCTGACTGGGGCGGACAGTCTGCCTTTATGGCACCTACAGAAATTCTTGCACGACAGCATGCAGAAAATATTGCTCAATACACAGAAAAACTAGGACTCCGTGTTGCATTTCTTACAGGCAACGTAAAAGCTGCAGGAAGAAAAACTTTACTTAAGGCACTTAAAGACGGCGAAATAAATATCTTAATCGGAACTCACGCACTCTTTTCGCGTGATGTCGTATATCACGACCTTGAACTTGCAGTCATTGATGAACAGCACAAATTCGGTGTAATGCAGAGACAGGCAGTTATAGAAAAAGGCCGCCAGCTTTTTAACAATGCTTATGTAAGCCCTCATCTTATTATGATGAGTGCAACTCCTATTCCACAGACACTTGCACTTACTGCTTTCGGCGACCTTGACATTTCAACAATAAAAACAATGCCTCAGGGAAGAAAACCCGTGATGACATATCTTGTTTCACAGGGACATGAAACAAATGCATACAACGCAGTCCGACAGGAACTTGATAAAGGCCATCAGGCTTATTTTGTTTATCCTGCAATCGGTGATGAAAACGAAGAAGAAAGTAACATAAAATCAGCAGAAAAAACATTTAAAGAACTTTCTTCAACATATTTTGCAAATTACAAGTGCGCATTAATTCATTCTAGAATCGAAGAAGAACAGCAGTCACGCATACTGGATGATTTTCGATACGGGAAAATTCAACTTTTATTTGCGACTACAGTTGTAGAAGTCGGAGTCGATGTTGCAAATGCAACATGCATGGTAATAGAACAGGCAGACAGATTTGGATTAAGTCAGCTTCATCAGTTAAGAGGAAGAGTTGGTCGTGGCAATTCACAGAGCTACTGTTTTTTAATTTACAGAAGCACTATTACAGAAAACGGAATTGCACGAATGAAAGTTCTCAGAGAAAGTACAGATGGATTTGTAATTGCTGAACAGGATTTAAAATTAAGAGGACCCGGCGAAATAAACGGGACAATGCAGAGCGGTGATTTACAGCTCGAGATTGCCGATCTTTCCCGGGACCAGAAAATTCTTCTTGCTGCAAGAGAAGATGCACTTGCAGCATTTAATCAGTAAACAGTTTAATTAAGCTACATATGTTTCAAGAACACGGCTTCTTGAAGGATGCTGCAGTCTAACGATTGCGCGTTTTTCAATCTGACGTATTCTTTCTTTTGTAAGATTACATGTATCACCGATTTCCTTTAATGACATCGGTTTGTTTCCATCAAGACCATAGCGCATTTTTATTACCCTTCTTTCATTCGGCTTTAATGAACTTAATACACTGTTAATATCATCTTTCATTGAAGAATAAATTACCTGATCATCAGGAGTTCCGTAACGGTTCTCTTCAATAAAGTCACCGACACAGGTACTGCTGTCTTTAGAACCAACTGCCGCATCGAGAGAAACAAATTCTCTTGAGATATTAATCATATCGCGGATGTGAGAAGGTTCAAGCTTTAACATTTTTCCAATTTCAGTAATTTCCTGTTCTTCAGTTTTATTATGACCAGTAAGTTTTTTTGCACTCTTAATCTGGTTAAGTTCATTGATACGGTTAAGTGGAAGTCTGATTCTCATTCCCTTTTCACTGATTGCTTTTGTGATACTCTGTCTTATCCACCATACTGCATACGAAATAAAATGATATCCCTTTTCAACATCAAATTTATCAATTGCTGTCATCAAGCCGATGTTTCCTTCACTGATTAAGTCAGTAAGATCAAGTCCACGGTTCTGATACTTTTTTGCAACGTTTACTACAAAGCGGAGATTTGCTTTTACGATTTTATCTTTTGCAGATTTAGACCCATTACGTGCATCAATTGCAAGCTGTGTTTCTTCTTCTCTTGTCAAAAGCGGAATCGAATTAATTTCTTTAAGATAAATAGCAAGGATTTCGTCATCGTATTTCATTTTTTTTCTCCCAAAAAATACAATTTTTCTGCAGTCTGCGTTTTGCATTCGCTTTTATGCTGAATGATATGCAAAAAGTGTGCCAACTTTTAAAAATATAGGGAGTTTTAACTAAAACAGGTATTTTTACTGAATTTTATTCGAATTTTGTTGACGGTTTGCCCTTTTTTTTCTATCTTTAGGTTAAATACTGAATTATATAGTGTTATTTTGACACTTTCTTTAAATATAGACCCAAAAATGAGTCATTTTGACACAGTGTGTGCAAAAAAATCCTGCCTGAAAGCCTAATCCTTTACAATCATTAAGCTTGATTTCTGATATTCCGGGAGAAATTTCTTTAAATCACCCTGTCTTGCATTCTCAAACTGGACATATATTACAAGTTCGCCGTCATCTTTCGATGATTTTACGACCTGACCGTAACCATAATCATCGTGATATATTCTGGTTCCTTTTGCCCATGGCCCTTTTTCTTTTTTTGAAGCAGGAACTTCTGAATAACCTTCTTCATCAAAATCACCGGTACCTTCTGTCTGATAAACATAAGACTGAGGCTTATCTCCAAGCACCCTGAAAGATTTATCACCTGCTTCAACAAGAAATTTACTCGGTTCCATAAATTCAACACGGCCATACATTCTTCTCTGCGCACAGCTTGTTACATAAAGTTCATCCTTTGCACGTGTTATACCGACATAAAAAAGTCTTCTCTCTTCTTCAAGTTCTTCTTCGTTTTTATCCTGACGCGGAAAGATTCCGTTTTCAAGACCTGTTATGATTACGCGGTTAAACTCAAGACCTTTCGTATTGTGAAGTGTAATCAAAGTAACTCTGTCACTGTCACCATCTTCTTCTCTTTCAAGCGTGCGGTCAAGCTCGATGTGATCTAAAAACTCAAGAAGTCCTTCTCGGGAATACTTATAGACTACGGCACTGTTTACAAGTTCCTGAAGGTTAAGGGCTTTCTGAGTTTCTGCAATTTCATCCTGAGCAGTATAATAATCGAGAAGCTCAGATTTATTTATGAGGCTATCGATAAAGTCAGAAAGCTTTTTATCTTTGTCATTCTGATTATCAAGAAGGTCAATAAGCTCATTTATTATCGAAAGGAAACGGTTTACACCTTCTTTTGTTTTTTTAGAAAGTGAATTTGCACAATCCCTGCATGCCTTTACAAGATCCGTAAGACCATTTTCTGTTCTTGCTGACTCAATTATTTTTTCCTGAGAAACATTTCCGATACCACGGCTCGGTTTATTTATAATTCTTCTAAAAGATATTTCATCTTTAGGATTTACTATTAAACTTAAAAAGCAAAGTACATCTTTTATTTCTTCACGTTCATAAAAACGAAGCGTTCCAACAACCTGATAAGGAATTTTCTTATTTAAAAAAGTATGTTCAAAATTTAACGACTGTGCATTAGTTCTATATAAAATGGCCCAATCAGCATATGGACATTTCTTTTTGTGAGCCTGTTTTATCATGCTTGCACAAAATTCTGCTTCTTCATCCTGATTTGGAAGAAAAACAAGAACAGGTTTTTTACCTTCACCGCGTTCAGCAATCAATGTCTTTCCAAGTCTGTCTTCATTATGACTCACTACTTTATCTGCAGCATAAAGAATTTTCGAAGTAGATCTGTAATTTGTTTCAAGACGAATCAGAGTTGTAGATGGAAAATGATCCTGGAACGAAAGGATATTCTGAACTTCTGCTCCACGAAATTTATAAATCGACTGATCGTCATCACCTACAACACATACATAAGTTGATTCATCAGAAAGTGCACGAAGCAATTTAAACTGTGCAACGTTTGAATCCTGATACTCGTCAACCATTATTACTTTAAATCGATAAAGCATTTGTCGTCGTACATTTTCATACTTTTCAAGAACATGAACAGGAAGCATAATTAAATCACCAAAATCAACGTTTCCTGTCTGTCTCAAACGATTCTGATAATTTCTATACGCATCGCGAAATTCCTGATGACTTGAAATTTTATCAAGCTCAATACTGTCAGGTGTATAACAATAATCTTTTGCAAGAGATATTTTATGCGCAATATTCTGTGCCTGCTGTTTTGACAACGAAGGATTAGCTTTTGAAACAAGAGTTACCATATCATCGTCATCGTAAACCGTAAAGTTCTTATCAACTCCAGCTTCTTCATAATACTTTCTTAAAAACCAGGACCCGAACGAATGAAAAGTTCTTATCATCGAATCTTTTGCCCGTTCTTCCATCGATACAGCTCTATCCTGCATTTCCTTTGCAGCCTTTTTTGTAAACGTTACTGCAAGAATCTGATAAGGCTCAAAACCTTTCTGGTTTATAAGATATGCAATCTTTGTTGTAATTACACGGGTTTTTCCACTTCCCGCCCCGGCAAGAATAAGTAAAGGAGAACCACAATGTTCAACTGCTTTTTTCTGTTCAGAATTTAAAAGTGAAAGATATTTTTTAAGTTCTTCCGAAGGTTTGCTTTCTGTTTTTTTGTTAAGATTATGAATAAAGTCTAATGCAAAATCATCTTCCATACAAACCTCCCTTAAAAAGATCTTAATCTAATAAACTATAAAAGAATACTGTCTATATCCATTCCGCTTACACGGACTGCCTTTACCCTTACTACATTTCCAGCTGCAATTTTCTTTACAGCTTTTTTATCATCTCTGTCATAACGAACGACAAATGCGCCATCCACATCCGGTGCCTGAAACCATGCCCTTCCGATTGCATAACCGTTGTCATCACTTCCATCGATTACTTCTTCTATAAGAACATCATACTCTTTATTAATACGGTTTTTGAGATTTTTTTGCGTAATTTCTTCCTGAATTTTTTCTATTTCCACCGCTCTTTTTTTTGAAACAGATTTTAAAACCTTATTTTTAAATTTATATGCAGGAGTATCTTCTTCCCTGCTGTACGAAAAACATCCGGCCCAGTCAGGCTTAATCGATTTTATAAAACTCTTTGTATTTTCAAAAGCTTCTTCCGTCTCACCAGGGAATCCCGTCATAAAAGTAGTTCTTATAGCACAGTCACCAAGCTCACGCCGGATAGTCTTTACAAGATCCGTATACTGTTTTTTAGAACCGGTTCTGTTCATTAGATGAATTATATCAGTATCCCCGCTCTGAAACGGAATATCAAAATAAGAAAGGATTCTTTTATCTTTTTTTATTGCAGCAATTATATCCGTATTAAAATGATCCGGATGAATATATAAAAGCCTAAGCCAGAAGTTTCCCTTTAACTTTGATATTTCATTTAAAAGAAGAGAAAGCTTTGATTTTCCGTCATCTTCCCCAAACCTTCCCCTGTCTTCAGCTCCTGTTCCATAAGCAGCAAGATCCTGACCGATAAGATTTATTTCAAAAAAACCCTGTTTTAAAAGAGATTTTATCTCATCGATTACATCCTTAATCGGACGGCTTCTTAACTCACCTCGAATAACCGGGATAGCACAGAATGAACAGTGATTAGAACATCCTTCTGTGATTTTAACATAAACTGAATTTCTAAAATTACCAAAATACTTTCTGTTGTAACAGCACACTTGCTTTTGAGGTGCTTTTGTTACTTTATTTTTTCTGCTTAAGTTTTTGATGAACTCAGAAATTAAAAGCAAATCTCCGTTTCCAAAAATTCCATCTGCTTCTTTAAGATTTTCTTTTAAAAAATCTGCATATCTTTCTGCAAGGCAACCTGCTAAAATTATTTTCTTTTTCGGATACTGAACTTTTAAAGAGCAAACTGCATCGAGAGATTCTTTTTTTGCACTTTCTATAAATCCACAGGAATTAACAATGATAAAATCTGCATCACCGGCATTATCACAAAATTCAAAACCATCATCCATTAATTTAGATGCAATGATTTCTCCATCAACCTGATTTTTTGCGCAGCCATGCTGATCAATAAAAAATTTATTCAATCGGTTCAACCACTAAACGGCATCGGCCATCATCAAGACGAATCCACTTGATGTCTTCTACCATACATTCACCGGCTTTTCCGATTTCAAGTTCGTAAGTCTGGCTGGCAGCGATAACCTGGAACTTTACTGTGTTACCGTTAGAAACCCATACACGAACCTTGTTATTTGCTGTCATAGTTACAACATCACCGTTTGTGTAATAGTTTTCTACAGAATTCTTTCTGTCTACTTCATAACGGAATACACATGGCTTACGGAATGAAGCGTTAAGTGTAAACGGATATGTTCTGTTATCTTCAAATATTTTTGTCTGGTTAACAGTTTCTTTCTGCTGTAAAGGAATAATCGTACTGTCTGCAACTTCTGTAATTGCACTTTCGTCTTTTCTTACAATGTAAACTTCTGCACCACGCGACTGATCTGAAGAAGAAATTTCCCATACGTCGAGAACAAAGTCAATTGTAGCATCACCATCAATATCAAGTTCACGAGTTTCTGATAATTCAAAATATTGAATTCCCACCGGTGTATTTAAACCAAGCTTAGACTGTGTATCAGATGTAACTGTAAGAACTACATTTCCATTTTTAGAAGGAACTATAATCTGATCTCCGACATAAACTCTTGCATTAATCGGTTTATCAGAAAGCTCATAAGTTTTCTGCTGAACTTTTTCAGAAACTGCATACGCATTCTGTTTCGCAATCTGCTGTTTTCTGTAAACTGCAAAATAAACGATGAGAACTACAGCAACAACAAGCGCTACACTTCCTGCAACTATCGACGGAATTAAATATGTCGGTTTTGGTTTTTCAATCAACCCTTCTGGAACTGGTGATTCCTGAATCATCATATTACGATAAAGGCTGATTAATTTTTTTGAATCAAGTTCAAGGTACTCTGCATAGTTTCTTAAAAAACCTACAAGGTATGCTTCACCGTGAAAGACTTCTGTATTTTCATTTTCAAGCCCTTCAAGAAATTCCTTTGTGATAGAGGTTTCTCTTTCTACAGCTTCAAGAGTTAACTTTTTTGCTTCACGCGCATTTCTAAGAAGTGCCCCGTAACTTTCCATAGTTCAAAAAATCCTTAAGTATTATTCCGAGTATAAGAAATTGTCAATTGAATTTGCTCCAGATGGAATATCATACTGGAATCTTTTTTCTGTAAGACCCTGATTTATTTCGTAATTTTTAAAATCGAACTGATAAGTTGTTCCACCAGGTGTAACGGCAATAATTCTTCTTATCAACTTTGTTGTAGGATTAACACTCATCTTAAGATAACGGAAGCTTTCCGAAGCAGAACGTCTCCAGAGAATGAGTTTAACTACCATTTCATCAGATCCTTCTTCGAGCGGAACTACAGACTGACTTTCTTCGTAAGATACAGAATAGTATCTTCTTAAAAGAGAAAGGCCTTCTGCAGTAGCAGGATTTGTATTTGCTGATTCCTGTGTTAAAACGGAAGCATTTTCCGGAAGATAACAGATCAGCTTTTTACCGTCATAAACAATAGTCTGAGAAGCAGGTTCAGTAAAATCCATTCTCATCTTATCCGGAGCAAGATATAAAACTGTAGCTGACATGTCTTTTTTATCAACTATGATATCAACACTGGCAGAATAGTCTTTAAAAGAAGCGTACTTGTCAGAAACTTCCTTAAAAAATTCATTTGCAGTAGTAATTCCCTGTGAAAGGCCCGAAAAAGCACATACCAGCAGTACAATTCCAACGGAAATATATCTCTTTGCGATAGTATTTGTCTTAAATAATTTCATAAAGTATATTCTATAGAAGAAAAAGCCCTAAGTCAAGGAGAACTAAGGGCCGTTTTTCACTAAATATTGCCGGAAAGGAGATCTTCTGCCTCCTGTTTAGTAATTTCTGCCGCTGCATTGCAGATAGGGCAGATTTTATAGCGTTTTATACTGTACGGAATAAGCGGAATCCAGTATAAAGTGGCCCATTTCATAACCCTTATTACATGAAGGTTTATTTTATAATTACAGTTAGGACAAGTTCCACTTTTCTGATATTCACCCAAATCCTTTTTAAAAACCTTTGTTCCATAAACTATAAGCATATATTATTCCTTAAATCTTTTTTCCAGATTTTTCTGTTTTTTTTGAATCTTTATTTTTTGTGGCAGCCTTTGTTTTTGACTTTAAATCTGATTCTTGTTTATCAGTCTTTATCTTTAAACCGATTAAGTCATAAAATTCTTTTGATTCAAGCGTTTCAACTTCAAGAAGCTTTGCAGAAACTTTTTCTACGAGAGACTTTTTCTTCTTAAGAAGTTTAATGACATAATCATAACGTTCATCAAGAATGCGGGCTATTTCATCATCAACATACTTCTGAGTGTCTTCACTAAACTCCCTTACTAAAACAGGTTGTCCACCTCTTCGGCCGAGGACACCACGTCCAAGTGTCATATTCTTAAATCTGTCACTCATTCCGTAGTCAACAATCATTTCTTTTACAAGGTCAGTAGCGCGGGCAATATCATTTGAAGCACCTGTTGAAATATCTCCAAGCATGATTTCTTCTGCTGCACGTCCACCAAGCAATGTATCAACTTCATCAATCATATCTTTCTGAGTCCAGAAATTCTTTTCTTCCTGTTCACGATGCTGAGTAAAGCCTCCGATACCGTGGCTTCGTGGAACTATTGTAATTTTATTTACCGGAGGATAATCCGGTATAAATGCACCTACGATTGCATGTCCTGTTTCATGGACAGCAACAAGCTTCATTTCTTTTTTATTATCCTTGCGGCTTTTCTTTTTAAGACCAATGCTTACTTTATCGATAGCTTCGTTAAAGTCTTCCATTGTAACTTTTTTTCTTCCATTTCTTACAGCAAGGAGAGCAGCTTCGTTTACAACGTTTGCAAGATCAGCTCCGGCAAATCCTACAGTTCCGTGTGCGATTGATTCAAAGTCTACATCATCATCAAGTTTAACATTCTTTGCATGTATACGTAAGATTTCTTCCCTTCCCTTTACATCAGGACATTCAACAGGAACCTGACGGTCAAAACGGCCAGGTCTCAAAAGTGCCGGGTCAAGAATGTCTGCACGGTTTGTTGCAGCAAGAATAATCAGACCTTTTTCATTTTCAAAACCATCCATTTCGACAAGAAGCTGGTTTAAAGTCTGTTCACGTTCATCATTTCCACCACCATAACCGTTTACACGATTTTTTCCGAGCGCATCAATTTCGTCAATAAAAACAATACAAGGTGCCTTTTCTCTTGCTTTCTGAAAAAGATCCCTTACACGACTTGCTCCGACACCGACAAACATTTCAACAAAGTCAGAACCACTTATACTGAAGAACGGTACACCTGCTTCTCCTGCAACTGCCCTTGCAAGTAAAGTTTTACCTGTTCCCGGAGGTCCGACAAGAAGAACACCCTTTGGAATTTTTCCACCGATGTCTGTATATTTTTTCGGAGACTTTAAAAAATCTACTACTTCGATAAGTTCTTCCTTTGCTTCATCAACACCTGCAACATCTGTAAAACGTGTCTTAACTTTTCCTTCTTCAATTGTCTTCGCTTTAGAAGCTCCGGCACCGAAAATACTTCCCATGCCGCCACCCATGCTGCTTCCCATTTTTCTAAAGAAATAAATGAGAACACCAATCATAAGAATCGGAATTCCAAACTGAATTAAAATTCCAAGAAGAAGATTGTTCTGTCTCCTTTCATATCTGTAAACAATATTTTTTTCATCAAGGTAAGCAGAAAAATCTTTTACGACATCAGCAAAACCAACTGCTTTATAGCATTTTCTTTTAAGCTGTCCTTCAGGATTAGTAAAGAATGAACGGTTCTTCTGGTTTTCAATAGGGATAACAACATCATAACCATAAACAAATTCTTCAGAAATAATTACTTCTTTTATTTCCCCGGCTTCAATTTTATTTTTAAACTCGCTGAACTCAACATCAATCTCATTTTTCTGAGATGACATGATATGGAAAATTCCCATCAGAAGAATGATAACAGCAATCATTCCGAAAAACGGAAAATGAGGTCCCTTATTTTCCGGTCCCTTTTTGTCACCCGAATCAAGTTTAAAAAAATCATACGGATCATTTTCTTTTTTATTTTTGTTGTCGTTATTGTTCTCACTTAAGCTGTTTCTTGTACCCATGTTATTTCCTACTATATATTTCATTAGTATAAGTATACGAAAATAATCAAAAATAGTCATTAAAATTCAAAATTTTTATAAAATTCAGCATAAAAAACATAAAGTTATTTTTTTAAATTCCGACAATCAAAACGATATACCCTGAATTTTCAGGATTTTAAGGGGGAACCATGGGTTATAGCCAGGCATACAATGCATATAAAACTACAAACGTAAAAACAGCAAGTCAGGGACGCTTAATCGTTCTGTTATATGAAGAAGCTGTTCGCCAGCTTACGCTTGCTTCATCCCTTTATGGACCCGATGGAAAACTACCAGTCAAAAATATAGAAAAATTTGGAAATGCAATCCTTAAAAGCCAGGAAATCATAACGGAACTTCAGGTTTCCCTCGACATGGAAAAAGGCGGAGAGATTGCCTCCAACCTTATGGCTCTCTACATTTTCTTTAACAAACAGCTTACAGAAGCAAATATAAAAAAAGATAAAGCAGTTCTCGATTCAATTCTTAAAATGATGAGTGATCTGTGTGAATCCTGGACACAGGCTGCTTCTTCAAGTGCTAACTCACCTGCAGCACCTGTTCAGCAGACATTAAACATTGAGGGGTAAGTTATATGGAACAGATTTCAAAAGAAGAACTTGAAGAAAGAGTTGCTTTATTAAAAAAATTCAGATCACTTCTTGAAAAACAGCGTGCAAAATTTCAGGAATACCTGAACGTACTTGAAAAACAGGAAACTTCCATTACTTCAGAAAATCCAGAAACACTTCTTGCACACACAGAACTTGAGCAGCAGGTTGTTGCAAACATAATGAATCTTCAGAAAGTAATCGTACCTATGTCAGAGATTTACAAAGAAAAAGGTGCTCACTTAGAAGAAGAATCTGTTAACACAATTCAAAAAGATCTCGAAGACCTTCAGCAGAAGGTTCTTATTCAGAATAAAAAAAATCGTGAACTTTTAAAGACACATATCGTGCAGATAAGAAAACAGATTACTGCATTAAAGAATCCGTACAAAAACGTAAGAAGCGTTTATGCAGAAAAAGCAGTTGTCGGAAATCTTGTTGCAGTAGAAGCATAAAATCCGGCATATCGCTTACGAAAGCCGCCTAGACAAAAGGCGGCTCTATTTTTATAACGCAAAAATAATTTTTCTTTACCGACATCACATCTTTAGAAATCTTTTCAATAATTTCTTTATCACACACACTGCATTCATGAGGTTTAACAAGATCAAATACAACATTGGTATGTGTATTTCCAGGAACAATTCTTAAATCATGAATTGTCAGATCAGGATAAATTTCTAATGCACTCTTTCTGATTAACTCGTTGAGTATCTTGATTTCCGGAGAATCAGGATCAATCGGATCCATGTGAATTGTTGCAGTACAGTTAAATTTAGTTCCAAGTTCATTTTCAATTATATCAATATCATCATGAATATCATAAATATTATTTGCACCGTTCACTTCTGCGTGAAGAGAAATCATTCTTCTGCCAGGACCATAATCATGAACAACAAGATCATGTATTCCATTTACAACTTTGTGAGCCATCACTGTTTTTTCAATTTCATCAACAAGCTCTTTTTCCGGTGGCTGACCGAGTAAAGGATCAATAGTTTCTCGCAGAGAATCGATTCCATTTTTAAGAATAAAAGCAGAAACTAAAATACCTGCAATTCCATCAACAGGAAGATCTGTAATATCGAGCATGTAAATTACTGTAGAAACAAGAACTACAAAAGTCGAAATCATATCAGAAAGACTGTCTTTTGCAGTTGCTTCCATCGATGAAGAATTTATTTTTTTTGAAATCTTATGATTGAATAAATACATATATGCTTTGACTGCAATCGAAACTGCAAGAATCGTTACAGACAGAACAGAACCTTCTACATCCGTAGGGTTTATCACAGACTTAACAGATGATTTTAAAAGTTCAATTCCCATCATGAGAATTAAAAACGAAACAAAAAGTCCCGTGATGTATTCAAAGCGGCCGTGACCGAACGGATGATCTTTGTCAGGTTTTTTACCAGAGAGTTTAAAGCCCAGAACAGTTACAATAGAAGCTCCGGCATCGGAAAGGTTGTTCATGGAATCTGCAAGGATAGCAAGTGACTTTGAAACAAGCCCTGCAAGAAGCTTTATCAAAAATAAAACGATATTTAGAAAAATTCCATATGCACCACAAAGCATTCCATAAGATTTACGGACTTCTGGATTTTTAACATCTTCTGAATTTTTTATAAAAATTTTTGTAAGTATAGAAAACATGAAACTTATTATACAACCGGGGGCTTTATGGGTAAAGGGCTAAAAAAAACCAGTAGAACAAACGGGTGATAATCGTTATAATCGTTTCATCAAAACACATTATAAACCGGTTTTGCCCCGTGAGGACTTTACCGGTACAAAAGGACACTGAAAATGGGCGGATTTTTTGGAGTTGCTTCTAAAGACGACTGTTCTTTAGACTTATTTTTTGGCGTTGACTATCACTCTCATCTTGGGACAAGACGCGGGGGCCTTGCAATTCTTACAAAAGACAGGAAATTTCAGCGTTCCATCCACAACATTCAGAACTCCCCTTTCAGAACAAAATTTGAAAAAGACATAGACGACATGCATGGTTCACTCGGTATCGGCTGTATCAGTGATTATGAACCGCAGCCTCTTTTAGTTCACTCACACCTTGGAAGCTATGCAATTACAACAGTCGGAATCGTTAACAATAAAAACGAACTTGAAAAAGAAATCCTTGAAGGCGGATACACACACTTTCTTGAAATGAGCGGTGGAGAAGTAAACCAGACAGAATTAATTGTAGCTCTCATCAATCACAAAAAATCAATCCCGGAAGGAATCAAATACGTTCAGGAAAAAATAAAAGGTTCCATTTCAATGCTCATCATGACGGAAGAAGGAATCTATGCTGCAAGAGACAAGCTTGGACGTACACCTGTTCAGGTCGGAAAAAAAGACAATTCTTTCTGTCTTTCATTTGAAAGCTTTGCATATATAAATCTTGGATACAAAGATTATCATGAACTTGGACCTGGAGAAATAGTTTACATTACTCCGGACAAGATGGAAGTAATTCAGCAGCCTGGAAAAGAAATGAAAATCTGTACTTTCCTCTGGTGCTATTACGGTTATCCAACTTCTTCTTATGAAGGAGTTAATGTTGAACAGATGCGTTACAACTGCGGAAAATATCTTGCACGCAGGGACAAAGGTTCTGTAACACCAGACAGTGTTGCCGGTGTTCCGGACAGCGGAACTGCACATGCAGTCGGTTATGCAAACGAATCCGGAATTCCTTTTACGCGTCCATTCATAAAATACACACCAACATGGCCGCGTTCGTTTATGCCTACAAGTCAGGATCAGAGAAACCTCATCGCACACATGAAACTCATTCCTGTTCAGCCGCTCATCAAAGGTAAAAAAATTCTTTTAATCGATGACTCAATCGTTCGCGGAACACAGCTAAGGGAAACAACTGACTTTTTATATGAAAGCGGTGCAAAAGAAGTTCACGTTCGTCCTGCATGTCCACCGATTATGTTCGGATGCAAATACTTAAACTTTTCAAGAAGTAATTCAGAACTGGATCTCATTACACGCCGTGTAATCAAAAAGTTCGAAGGTGACAATGTAAGTGAAGAAACAATCAAAAAATACTGTGACCCGGATTCAAAAGAATACGCAGCAATGCTTGAAGAAATCTGTAAACAGCTTCACTTTACTACATTACGATTCCACAGACTTGATGACATGCTTGAAAGCGTAGGAATTGATCAGAGTAAACTCTGTACATACTGCTGGAACGGTCAGGAATAAATTACTTCTCGATGTAATCTTTTGAAAGAGAATAAGCAACAAGAAGCTGTCCTGAGTAATACATAAAATTGCTAAAAATGAAAATTGCATTCGTCAGGCTCACAGCCATCCACGATGCAGAAAATACCCAGAACTGAAGGAAGAAATCTGAAACACCAAAAAGCAGAGTTCCAATCGGCATCAGTTTTGCTTCAATAGAATTCCATTTAAAAGATTCAAAACTTTTTACGACAACGATTACAAGTGAAATCATGTAAACAACAGATGGAACAAATAAATCTCCGAAATTAAAAAATGGAGTTGCAACATCCATCGTCAAAAAGAATGCAATCATCAATGCAGATGCTATAAAAAATTTTTTATTAACTTTTCCATAATTAAGAAACGCAAGAAAATAAAAGAACTGAGCAATTACAAACATTACAAATGCAATTACAAAATGAATTTCAAGAAGTATGTCAGCAACAAATGCAAGTGAGAGCCCGATTAGAATAAAAACAGAAAGCTTTTCAAACCTTTCACTTTTTTTCTTTAAGCGGATGACAGATAAAACAGCAAGAAGCACAAAACAAAAACTTGCAATTCCTTTAAAAACAATCCACGGAATAAAAGCCCCGGCATCATAACCGTTTGCCAAAAGCCACATGATGTCTTTATTAGAAGGCAGAGAACTGTTAATTCTAAAAAAGTGCCCGATTGCGAGACTTATCCAGGAACAGGCACTCAGTACTATTGCTACTAAAGCCATACAATAATTTTAACCCAGAATTTCCAAAATATCAATTTTCCCCCACTTGTTTTAAATTACATTTTATTAAATAATGTCATTATAAATTATCCGGAAAATGCGGATTTTCACAGCTTGCGGAGGCATTTATGTTTGTTGAATTTGAATATAAACCGGTTCTCGAAGATTATAATAAGGACGGAACCTTAAAAATCGGAGCAATTCTAAAAGTACTTGAAAACTCAGGAAATACACATTCAGACAAAGCCGGAGACAGGATTCTCGATGGCGCAAACAATAAAAAATCATGGGTTTTAACTGACTGGAAAATAAGCATAAATAAATATCCTGTTTACGGAGACAAAATTACAGCAAAAACATGGAGCCAGACAGTCACACAGATTCTCAACGTTTCGCGTGACTTTGAACTATACTGTAACGGAGAAATCTGCGCCATCGGAACAACACGCTGGATTATTCTCGACCTCGATACCGGCCGTCCATGCAAGATTGAACAGGATTTGATTTCTAAATACGGCCCGGAATCAAAATCTGTTTATACAGAAACGAAGCTCGAAAAAATTCCAGTTCCAGAAGATTTTTCTGCAGTAAAAGAAATACAGATTAGAAGAAGCGACATAGATTTTAACGATCACGTTCATAACCTTACGTATCTTGATTATGCAATGGAAGTTCTTCCAGAAGATATTTACGAAAAACAGAATTTTTCAACCCTGCGAATCACATATAAGAGTGTCGTAAAATCAGGTGAAAAACTTGTCGCGAAATATAAATCAGTTGACGGTGCAAATATTGTATTCATCTACAACGACAAAGATGAACTCAAAACTCAAATTTTATTAAAGTAAATTTTTTTTACAAAACAGGCATCGCTCTAATATGACTACACACGGTCATACGATGACGCTATGTTTAGCTGATATCTGTATTTTGCGATTGTGCGGCGGGCAACTTTTATTCCCTTTGAATTTAATATGTCACAGATTTTCTGGTCAGATAATTTCTTTTCACCGGGCTTCTGTGCATCGATAAGTTTTTTCATTTCAAAAACGATGCGCTCTTTTGAAATTGCATCTTTTAAATCTGGTGAACCGTTTTTATTCTGTTCACCTTGAGAGACTCCGCTTGTAAAGAAATATTTAAATGGGAAAAGTCCCCATTCACACTGAAGATATTTTCCGTTTGCAATTCGTGATACGGTTGTTTCATGAACAGAAATTAATTCTGCAATCTGTTTCTGTACAAGAGGAGAAAGATGTCCCGGACCTTTTTTAAAAAATTCCATCTGCGCATTTACGATTGCACGAGTTGCTAAAAGAAGAGTATCTTCTCGATATTGAATCATTTCGATAATCTGTTTTGCATTTGAAACAGATTCAGAAAGCTTTTTCTTCTGCTCTTCAGAAATTCCAGGCATTTTAGAAATTTCAAGATACTCTTTTGAAACCGAAAGCTCCGGTAAATATGCATGTGAAGTTTTTATTAAAAAAGAAGTGTCGCGGCTTTCCGGAATATTTACAACAATTCCGGAATTTGTATTTAAATTAAGTGAACCGGAGATTTTTTCTACATATACATCTGCAAAAATAAAAGCATTATCTTCAGAAGAAAAATCTCTTGCAGGTCGCGGATTAAGGTTTTTAATAAATTCAATCGCTTCTTCAATCTGTTTTTCATCAAACTTATCTGTAAAAGAATAATCAACCGTATTAAATGATTTTTTTCTTTCTTCCTTTACAAAGTCACTGATCTTTTTTAAAACCTTTGATGCAACAGGTGGATTTAAAAAATTAAGATGACCGTCAAGAATAAAAATTGCAGCATCTGGTGGATTTTTCGAAGCCCTCGCCTGAACAAGCAGACTTTCTTCAACACTCGTACAGCAGCATCCTGCAGGATCAAGATTTTGAATTATATCAAGACATGTATCAAGATCTTTCTGAGTATCTGTCTTTATGTTGATGAACGAAACCGGTGCAAGAATATGAAAACCGTTTTTATCAAGGTTGTTTATAAGTTTTGTTCCGAGAATATGTTGATTTTCGGGGAGGTTCATAACGTTAAACTGAAAAAGCAGATGTGCACTCAAAGATTCCCTTGTATCTGCCCTGCTTTCCAAAGCCTTCTGATAAGCGTCCGCTTTTTCTTCAGCCGATTTACTGACCGAAGCAGTCGAGGTGTAATCATTTAAAGCTGAATTCTTTAAAAGAACCTGACCTTCTGAATATGAATTATCAGAATCCTCGATTTCATCTTTTGTAATTTCGAGCGCAGGGTTTTTGTCTGCTTCAGAATAGATCGCCTCTCGAAGGTCAAAATTGTTCATCGCCAGGTAATTTAATGCCTGAATCTGAACCTGAGTAAGTTTTTGAATCTGTTTTTGGGAAGCTCTCTGACTCTGAGTAAACTTTAACGCCATGCGTATACTATAGCATAAAATTCAACTTGCAGATATACTTAAAAACATGAAAAATTTTTGTAATTACGGAATCGAAGTTCCACAGATTTTATTACCGAAAAACATTGATACGGCAACATGGTCAGTTGTAGCCTGCGACCAGTATACACAGGACAGAGACTACTGGAATTCAGTAGAGAAAACTGTCGGAGAAAAAAATTCAACCTTAAATATAATTCTCCCAGAAGTTTATCTTAACGATTCAGACAAAGCAAAGCGCATCGAAAAAATCAAGAGCACAATGAAAGATTACATTTCAAAAGGTGTTTTTGCAGATTCTCAGAATGAATTCATTTATATAGAAAGAACTACTGCTTACGGCCGTATACGTCACGGATTAATGGCATGCATAGACCTTGATAAATACGAATGGAAGCCTTTTTCAAAAGCCCTCATCCGGGCAACAGAAGCAACAATTCTTGAACGAATTCCGCCTAGAATGGAAATAAGAAGAGGTACACCTGTAGAAAGCCCTCACATCATGCTTCTTGTAAACGATCCAGACCATGCACTCGTAGAAGGAACGGGAGAGGCTGTAAAGACAAAAGGGATCTCTCCATGCTACGAAGGAAAATTAATGCAGAACAGTGGAAGCATCGTCGGATACCCTGTAAAAGATGATGAACTTTTATCCAAAGTTGAAAAAGCACTTTCTGATGTTGCAGAAAAAAACAGAGATGCAGACGGAAATCTTTTCATGTTTGCTGTCGGAGACGGAAACCATTCCCTTGCTACTGCAAAGGCAATCTGGGATGAAGTTAAGCTTAATAACGGCGGAAAGAAACTCGAGGACGGAACAGTTACAGTTCCACAGGGATTTGAAAACCACAATGCCCGTTTTGCATTAATAGAAATTGTAAATATTTTTGATTCAGGACTTACGTTCGAACCGATTCACCGTGTTCTCTTTGACACAAACGCAGAAGAGCTCATCGAAGAAATCAAGAATAATTTAGGCGGAACAGTATCAGAAACAGAATCAAAAGATGAACTTATCGAAGACGTAAAAAAATCAGATGCAGATTTCGGTTTTGTTTTCGTTAAAGACGGAAAACAGAAATACATTCTTCTTAAAACATCTGTAAAGGAACTGGCAGTTGCAAGAATTCAGCCTGTAATCGATGAATACTTAAAAAAAGTTAACGCATCAAAAGATCAGATAGATTACATTCATGGAACAGAAGAAGTTTTCAGGCTCGGTGCAAAAGAAAATGCAGTTTCAATACTTCTTCCACCAGTTGCTAAAGACAGTTTCTTTGCAACAATCAATTCACGAGGACCGCTTCCGAGAAAATCATTCTCAATGGGAGAAGCAGACGAAAAAAGATTCTATCTTGAATGCCGAAGACTTTTTGATTAATTATGTCACACGTTATTTTTGAAACAATTGGATGGATCGGAACGGCACTCGTCATCACTTCGATGATGATGTCGTCCGTCATCAAGTTAAGAATCATAAATTCACTCGGAAGTGTAATCACTATCATCTATGGAATCTGCATTCATGCACTTCCGACGGTAATTCTAAATATAACTCTCCTTGCAATAAATATTTTCTACATCATAAAAATGGAGCGGATTAAAAAACCTGCCTACACGATTATCAATGCAGACACGCTCGATTCATGCATACAGTATTTTATAAAAACAAATGCTTCCGATATAAAACTTTTCTTTCCTGACTTTGAATCAAAATTAAAAGATGCAGATTATGTCAAAACGGTTTTCTGCAAAAATGAACTTATCGGATTAACTGCCGGAATCAAAAAAGATGGCAGACTTAATCTTATCATCGACTATACAACAAGTGAATACCGTGACAGTTCAGTCGGAAAGGTTCTTTACAGAATTATTTTTAAGGAAGGAATCAAACAGGTTGTTTTTACTGACACGCACAACGAAAAAGATTCTTACTTTGAAAAAGTCGGATTTAAGAAAGAAAACGGAATTTTTGTAAACCGAGGCTAAATTTAAACTGTACTGCTGATCTATACGTTAAAAATTACACCGACAGAAATTCCTGCAATAATTATTAAAGCACAGATCATCTTGTAAAGAATTCCCTTTTCCTTAAAAACAAATTTTCCGCCGAGGATTGCAAAAATTACCCCCGACTGTTTTACAAGCGTCATGACTGTAACTTTACTTTCGCTCATACCATTTGCAATAAACAATGCCTTATCACCTATCACAAACATGACTGCCATTATCCATACAAATACATTTTTCAAAACAGAAAGACTTATTCTTTCCTTTTTAATCAAAATGTAAATCAGATAATACAACGCAAGAAAAAGCATATACCAGAACTGAAGCTGACTCGAAGTCACACTCTTCATAAGAACTTTATCCATAAAACCGGAAACAGCATTTAATATACACGACACAAAAGCAAGCACAACATAAAACGGTGTATTTATCCTTGCACTTTCCATTACAGGATTTTCAGAAACGGCTTTTACATTTTCCTGCCTGTTTTTTTTACCAGGATTGAACTTAAGCATAAGAAGCCCCGTAATTACTGTCACAAGACCAATAACCTGATAGACATTAAGAACTTCATGTAAAAAAAAGACGCCAAGAAAAGTCATAAAAAGAACCCTGGAAAGATCCAGAACTCCATAAAGACTGATCGGCAGATACTTGAGCGAATAAAAACCGCATATCCATGCAACAAAAATCGCAAAAGATTTCAGTGCTATCCAAAAATAAAATTCAGGTTCTAAACCTCCAGCATCCGGCACCTGCGGAATCACAAACAGAAAAGAAATAAAAGTATAAACGACAAGAACTTCCATTACGGTGTTCTTCATCATCGCTTTTTTCTTCGCAACTTCACGAGAACCTTTTAATATTCCATACAGCAGAACAAGCAGAACCCATACCATTCTTCCATTATAACGAGGCGTTCCCACTTGCAAAAGCCCATAAAATATTGTAAATTAAGACAACCAGGCCGGAATGTTGGAATGGTAGACAAAGCAGACTCAAAATCTGCCGCGGGCAACCGCGTGAGAGTTCAAGTCTCTCTTCCGGTATCCTTTATAAATCGCACTCTTTAATGAGTGCTTTTTTTATGCTATTCCACCTTCAACCTTACGGAAATCTACAGCCTCCCTGATGTGCTCAACTCCAATACTCTGTCCCTCTTCCATATCGCAGATAGTTCTTGCAACCCTAAGGCAGCTGGAAACTGCCCTCGGCGAAAAATCATTTTTTTCAATTTCTTTTTTCAAAAAACGGTCAGCATCTTTTTCAAGCTTACAGAACTCTCCTATCTCATCCGGTCGGAGTTCCGCGTTTTTCAAACCCTGTCTCTCCCTCTGAATTTTTACAGCACGGGCAATTATTTTCCTCAACTCTCCAGTAGATGTCGCACAGCTGCCGTCAGGATTTTCATCTTCATCAGAAGAAACTTTTACACGCATGTCAATTCTGTCCAAAAGCGGTCCGGAAAATTTTGACCAGTACATTTCTACAGACTTCATGCTGCAAAGACAGATCTTAGTTTTCGAACCGTAATTTCCACACGGACATGGATTTGCTGCCATCAGAAGTTGAAAGTTCGCCGGATAGCATGTACTTCTTCCGGCACGGCTTATGGTAATAATCTTACTCTCAAGCGGAACTCTCAACATCTGAAGAACAGACGACTTAAATTCAGCGGCTTCGTCCAAAAAAAGGACGCCGTTATGCGCAAGTGAAATTTCACCGGGCCTGCAGTTAAGTCCTCCTCCACAGATTCCCTCAATCGAAGCCGTCTGGTGTGGCATTCTGAACGGAGGTGTTCTTATAAGAGAATCACCACTTTTCAAAATTCCAGCCAGTGAATAAATTCTGGTTACCGGATATGACTGTTCAACAGTTAACGACGGAAGCAGTTCAGTAAACCTCTGAAGGCACATAGTCTTTCCGCATCCAGGGGGACCAAACGCAAGAAGATTATGACCGCCACAAGCTGCAATCTGAATAGCCCGTACAAGCCTTTCCTGATTTTTCACCATTGAAAAATCAAACTGCTCATCCTGTTTTGCAAACATTACTCCTTCAACCAATTCATATCCATCAGGAATTTCGCCCTTCTCTTTTTCACTATCCTTTCCGGTAAAAACTTTCAAATCATGAACCGCTTCAAATGCTTCCGCCAGATTCTCCGCAGCAAAAACCTTTACTCCGGTCACTTCACGAGCTTCCTGTGCATTCTGAACAGGCACAATGCAATACATAATACCCGAACTGACTGCAGAACTTACCGCCGCATGAACACCACGAACGCTTCTCAGCTTTCCCGACAATTCAAGTTCTCCCATTACAAGAATATCTTCGTCAATCAAGTCTCCGTTATCCTTCGACGCACCCAATACGGCAAGAGCAACTGCAAGATCAAAACCGGCTCCTTCTTTTTTAAGATCAGCAGGAGATAAACTTATCAGAACTCTCTCCATTGGAAATTCAAAATTCGAATTTCTGATAGCAGAACGCATCCTCTCACGACTTTCTTTAACTGCACCATCGGCAAGACCGACAATGTCAACCGCAGGAATTCCGCGCCTCAAATCTACTTCAACTGTAACGAGTGATCCTTCATAACCGAAAGGAGAAAAAGAAAATATCTGCATAACAACCTCTAAATTTGTCTACAGATATAATCCGGTTGTTTTAAAAAAATATTCGGAAAAAAATTTAAAAGTTGAATTTATTTTAAAAAAAAATTCGTTTTTAAAATAAATTCAACTGTAAAAAAAGAATTTTTCTATTATAGAAACTTATTCCTGATGTCTTCCCAGATTCTGTCATCGATTTTTTTTGAACCGCATGTATGACCGAGCTTGCGGTCTGCACGAACAGATTCTCCGTGATAATCACTTCCAGCCGTAACAAAAAAACCAATGTCATGTGCAAGTTCTTCAAGCCGGAGACACTCACCGACTCTCGCACCCGGATGAAATGCTTCAAGGCCTTCTATTCCCCGCTCCTTAAGATTTTCTAAAACCGGACGGATTTTTCCGAAACTTACATAAATTGAAAGCGGATGAGCCATTACAGGCCGGGCTCCACATAATTTTATGGCATTAATTGCTTCATCAAGATCTGCTCCAACTCTTTCTGTATACCACGGAGCATTTTTTGCAAGGTATTTATCAAAAGCCTGCTGCCGTGTCTTTACGACTTTTTTCTGCACGAGATATGCTGCAAAATGCGGGCGGCCAAGACATTCTGTTTTAAATTGAGACTGAATTTCTTCCAGACTTGCATCAATTCCTGCTTCCCGCATTTTCTGAATGATTGAAAGATTTCTCTCAAGTCTTCCGGCCTTTAACCTGTTCAGCACGGATAAAAACTCAGGTGCAGCCTTTTTTATACCGAGCCCCAGAAGATGGAATTCCCCTGTAGGCCACTGAATGTTAAGCTCTACTCCCGGAACAAAAGTAATCGGGTGCTTTCCGGCCTCCTCAGAAGCCTCATTTATCCCGTCAATAGTATCGTGGTCCGTGAGAGCCAGAACCTTTATATTACGCTCGACAGCGGCTTTTACAAGTTCAGCTGGAGAAAGCATACCGTCAGAAGCTGTAGAATGTGTGTGTAAATCAATCATATAAAAAACTATAACATAAAATTGATATTTTTGACATTATGTGATAAGATATATTCTGATAAAGTAGTTTTATCTATAAAATCGTACTTAATCTAAAAACGGGGATTTTGTTATGCCAAAGGCAGTTCAATACACTAAAGGCTCAATCATTTATTTTGCCGGTGATCATGATGAACGTATCTATATTTTGCAGAAAGGGCTTGTAATCCTTACGAGTACCGATATAGAAACAGGAACTCCTGTTACAGAACAGGTTAAGACCGGTGAATTTTTCGGGGTAAAATCTGCTTTAGGACATTTCCCACGTGAAGAAACTGCAACTGTATTACAGGATACAATTGCAATCACAATGACCATTCAGGAATTTGAAACAATTTTCTCAAGCAATAAAGATGTAATCTTAAAAATGCTCAGGGTATTTTCAGGGCAGCTCAGACAGATTCATAAAAAAACAGAAAGCATTTTAAAGCAGAAAGTAAATGAAAATCAGGCAGACGGAATGTATTCTGTTGCAAAAAGCTTTTATAAAGATGAACAGTACAGAGCATGCTGCGATGTATGTCTGAAATATCTTACCAACTACCCTACTGCTCCGGATAAAGATGCAGTTGCAAAAATCTATGCAGATGCAAAACTCCGTGCAGAAAAATTAAAATCAAGAAAAGCAGCAAGTGCTGCACCGGCTTCTACAGAGGGTGCATTAAAGCAGTTCAGTTTGCCGGCATTTGACCGCTTTGCAAAAAAATATGAACCGGAACAGGTTATCATTTCAGAATTTGAACCTGGTAACAGTTTCTATCTGATTCAGTCTGGAGAAGTTCAGCTTGTAAAATGCGTAAATGGAAACAAGAAAAATCTTGACATCTTAAAGCCGGGAGAATTCTTCGGTGAAATGGCAATACTTGATAATTCACCGCGTTCAGCAACATGTATGGCCATAGGACCTGTTGAATGTCTTGAGTTTAACAAAGAAAACTTTGCACTGCTCATCACAGGAAACCCTCAGCTCGCACTTATCCTTCTTAAACTTTTCTGTAAACGAATCTACGATCAGAAAAGAAGATTAAGAATACTTACAATAAAAGATTTACCTGCAAGAATTGCAGATGTGTTCCTCATGTATGATGAGATGAACCCTGTGGCAAATCCTGCAGAACATTCACGCAAATTCAGCGTAACAGTCGCAGACATCGCTCACTGGTCTGGCCTCACGCCGGAAATAACCCGCGACGAAATCAATAAGTATGTTGAAAAACGTAAACTCGAAGTTTATGATACATACATGGTTGTAACAAACATCGCTGACATGAAGAGAACAGTAGATTCAAAACTTTCATTGAACTAAGTTTTTATTTTTGCTATAATCACTATATTCTTGCCAACTTAGCTCACCTGGTAGAGCAGCTCCCTCGTAACGAGCAGGTACTCGGTTCAAGTCCGGGAGTTGGCTTTTTTTTCTTTTTGAGGTAAAACCATGCTCCCCGTTTTCTTTAAAATCATCTTTATCATTTCAACTTTATTTATGAGAGAAGCCTCCAAAGAATTTAACAGTCAGAATTACAAAAATAAATACAGAATCGAAGCTTACTATCCAAAAGGTGATGCTCCTGATATAAAAGAAATAACTTATGCATTAAACGGATTTGACAGTCTTTTTTATCGTGAACATTACAGCTCACAGGAAAATTTTTCATACTCCCCTGTTTCACTTTTTTATCTTCTCTATTCCCTTCAAGCCGGTGCAGACGGGAAAACAGAAGATGAACTCAGTGTAATAACAGGAATTCCATACGACTTAAGTTATGATGAACAGTTGAACGAAATTATTGACAACACAACTCCAATAACAAATTCAATCTGGTATCAAAAATCACTTGAGTTCAGTGAATTTTATACGAACTTTCTCGATAGATTAAAATTTATCCCGAAGAAAGTAAATTTTCAGAATAAGTCTACATATAAAAAAATAAATTCATTCGTAAACAAACAGACAAAGGGAACGATAAAAAATTTATTAAAAGAACCTTTGCCGCCGGAATCTAAAATTGTCCTTCTTAATACACTTTACTTTAACCAGAAATGGGTAGAATCATTTAACAGAAAAGATACATATACTGATAAATTTTTCATAAGTGAAAATAAATCTGTTGATGTCCAGATGATGTCTGCAATAGGATATTTTGATTATTATATATCAGACGAAATGACTTTGCTTTCGCTGAAATATGAAAGCAACCGGTTCAGATTTATAATCGGCTTTCCGAATAACGGGAATTACGATGCAAATAAAATTGATCCTAATCTTATCTCCCTTATCATGAAAAATAATTCAAGCACAGATAAAATTAAAATCATAATTCCAAAATTTAAAGTAGAAAATTCACTTGATATCGTGGAAATTCTTAAAAAAATGGGTGTTTATTCTCCGTTTGATCCTGCCAGGGCAGATTACAGCAGAGTTCTTGAAGATGAAAAAAACATCTGCTTTGATACGGTAATCCAAAATTCCAGTTTTACAATAGACGAAGAAAAAACTGTTGCATCTGCCGCAACAGTTTCTACAGCTAAAAGTTCTGACATTTCAAACCCGGATAGTTATGATTCCGTCATTAAAATAGACCGTCCGTTTCTATATGCAATTTACGATGAAGACATGGACATCAATCTTTTTTCCGGAATAATAAGAAATCCACAATAAACAAAAGAGACAGAGTTCTTTTCATTCTCCGAGACTCTCTTCGTCCTCCTTTGCCATTATTGCAAACTCACGTGCAATTTCCCTTGCAAGAGTTCTTGCAACCCTTGCAGACTTTGTACTGTCTGTAAGGGTACTTGCCCTGAACGAATTACGACCGGTTTCTACGTCAGTAAGAACAAATTCAACATCATAATCTGTATCATAATAACTGTACCCGGGAACAAATACTGTACGCGGAATCTGCATAGGATGATTTCCGTTCCATATTGTAGTGTATTCTGTTCTTGTTGTTGGCGGAATGACAACTAAATGAGTATTTACGCTTTTAATATGAATTGCAAGATAACCGTCTATGTCATTTACCTTAAGAATCTCTGTCAGTTCTGCATTGGAGTACTGTCTTGAAATATCAAAAAGGTCCATGCTTCTGAGTGTCGTAATTCCAATTTCTGTAAAAGATTCTACCAGAGAACTTTCCATCTTTGATCTTTCATCTATGTTATCATAATGAGCATAAACAACAATCCTTCTGTAATGAGAAAGATTTACATCAGGATTTTTATCTACAACCATTGACTTACATCCAAAGAACAGATGTGCAAACAGAAATGTTAAAAATACTAATAAAAAACTTTTCATTTTTTTCATATCAAATACCTCATTTATTTTATCTGTACTGTAAGAATATTCTTTATGACAGAAACGTCAGAGCCGGAAATACGCGGAACTGCCTTAACTTTTAAAACTCCGTCCTGCCCAATCTTTAAGCCTGAATAAATTTTTCCAGCCTTATATTTTTCATGAGCATTGCCATTTACCTTTACAGATGAACTTACAATCTTAACACCCGGATTTTTCCCGTCCAGCGTTCCCTTAAAAAGTTCAGTCTCATTCAGAACAATCTCAACATCATATGCAAATTCAATATCATCTTTATATTCAATATCAATTGAATTCCACAGTTCAATTTTCTGTCCGGCAGTTACATTAATCGATATTTCCTGCTCGTCAAAGTTCTGCGAAAAATCCATAAATTCCTTTATCTGCATCTTTGGATCATCATGACGGGTTAAAAATACAATACTTATACAGACTGCAGCAATAATTCCGATAAAAATCAAAATAAAATACCCTGCCGAAGATGATTTTTTTTCATTCATAATCGTTCCTCACTAACTACAGAATAATACATCTGTCAAAAAAAAGAAAGACAGATTAAGACCGTTTTAATTTCATCTTTTCTGGTGGAATATATAAAATAAATTTTTCTTACAACAGTTCTTCAATTTTATCCAAAATCAACTGGTCTGCAGGTAACCAGTCAACCGATCGCAAAGTTTCCTTTGTTACCCATTTTGCAGCTTCATGTTCAAGCAACTTAAGGTCTCCTGAAACAATAGTACACAAAATACAATGCATAATAAGGTGAAAGTCTGGATAATCATATTCCACCACTCCAAGAATTTTTTCTGCTTTTATTTCTGCAGAAAGCTCTTCTCTAATTTCACGGATAATACATTCTTCCGGCGTTTCTCCAGGCTCAAGCTTTCCACCAGGGATTTCCCAACCATCCTTAAAATCTCCATAACCACGCTGTGTTGCAAAGATTTCTTTTTTATTTGTCAGAGGATTTTTCCTTAATATTACTGCTGCACTGACTTCGACTTTTTTCATTCTGTAATTCCCTTTAAATGATTATACATATTTTTAAAGAATTCAAAAGTCCATATCTGCCTGCGACAAAGTAAAAAACAACTCTTCTCCCGACAGCGTCAGAACCACAAATATGATGACACTCGATTATGCTTCGAAGTGAAAAGAGCCGTGAATCATTTTGCGGTCTGCCTGCTGACGGGGGAAACAAATCACTTTTTGTTATTTTTTGTAAGAATTTATTAAAAAAAAGAATATCTATATACAGGGGCTTGTAAAGCACCGGCGCATATCATTAAACATGGAGAAAAATATGGATATTTCAACTGTTCCACAGAGGGAATACAAAGACAGGCTTTTTAAGGCAATCTTCGGCCGCAATAACGAGCAAAGCAAAAAATGGCGGCTTGAACTTTACAACGCACTTAACGGAAGCAGCTACACAGACCCCGATGCCCTCGAAGTAAATACAATCGAAAACGTTATATACCTTACGATGAGGAATGACGTTTCGTTTCTGGTTGACTCACAGATGACGCTTTATGAACAGCAGTCAACCTATAACCCCAACCTTCCCCTCCGCGGGCTCATGTATTTTTCACAGCTTTATCAGATGCATTTGAGCCGCATG
>JAFZKN010000013.1 GCA_017553635.1 Treponema sp.
ACATCATCCTTGGTAAATGGACTCTGATATGTTGGATTTAATGCAAACGGAACAATTTTATTCTGATTTTCAGGAACTCCAAGCTTCATGCCTGGCTAGTTTGCCTGTTCAGAATAAACTAAATAATCGAGCCTTTTGTCATAAAACCAGTAATGTGGAACAGTAAAAGGATCTGTTACCATTACAGAAAGATTTATTTTTTTACCTGATTTTTTTACGATGTCATGAAGATAAGGACTTAATGCAAAATGAAATGAAACAATGTCTGTAGGATTTTCTTTTTCGATTACATTTTTAAGATACCATGTTGTATGAAGCTGTAAAAGTCTTGTTGTTGCAGACTGCCAGAATCTGTGCATTCCCATATCATAAGCAAGTGCAAACATTCCGTGATAAACATTAGTAGACATATAATATCCGTGTTCAAAAATGTACTGACCCCAGATATTTTTTTTGTCAAAACCGTTTACCATTACGATTTCTGCATCAGGATTAATTTTCTGGATACAGTCGCGCATTACTCTGGCAGTAGAAATGTGACCTGCACCTGTTGTTAAATATAAAAAAAGAAATTTTCGCTTCTGTCCCATTAATAATCCCCTGTTTAATATGAATACTTAACAGCAATCATAAAATAATTATTAAACTGATTGGAAAAATTGTCAATCCACCGCTGTTTTTGAGATGCGACGAGAGCTCTTGCATCGTCATCAACGACCGGACTTCCTGAACCTGCAGCAACAGAAGAATCTTTAACATAAATATTTGAATCGACACCCTTATTATAAATGTATTCAAACATATAACCTGCGCTGAATGAAATAACGCCCCATTTATGTCTTTCAAGTTCAAAATCTGCAGTAAGACCACACTGAAGTATATACATTTTATGATCCTGCTTTAAAAAGAGGTTCTTTGATGCTGTCGGTGTAAAACCGGTGTAAATACTTTCATCAGGATACATCGGACTTGTCCAGACAGAACCGTCGTTAGAAAACTCATACCCATCCTGAACTTTTGAATTAGAATAAATATATGCGTATGCTTCTTCATCAGAAAAGCTTTCTGCAATATTAGCATGTCTTACAAACGAAGATGTAAATCCTAAACGTAAACGTTCAGCAGGTCTAAAATTAATTGCAAAAGCAAAACGGTCTGAGTTAGGTGGAATTGAAGTTCCTAGACTCTGAAGTCTCGTTGTAAAATTATCTTTGTTATAATTATCTGCAATCGGTGCAACCTCTGAGCCGAATGTTTCAATATGAGGATCGGAATGTGAATATGTATACGGAGTAATTAATGTATAATCAAATCCGATATTATCGATAAACTTAACGTCAGGAGTATAATTTGCACCAACCATTAAAGTCATCTTTAATCTTGAATCAAACTTACCTTCTCCAAGTCCATTAAGGTCGATATCATCAAAAGCAGTTGCAAGAGAAACATTAAGACCGTTAAATGGTCTGAAATCAAAAATAATTCCACTTATAAGATTATCTGTTGCAGAATACATGCACTGTGTTACCATATATGGAACTGGGATAAAGTATGCAGGATCAAATCTGTTTGTATAAATTGATGCATCATAGTATGAAATTGAAATCCAGTCTGCCGGCTTAAATCTTACAGAATGGAAAGCAAGATATTTTTCCGGAGCAAAATCTGCAGGCGCTGATTTTTCATTTTTAGTTGAACGGGATAATACACTCAATGACTGAACATAATCCCACTTTCCGGCATCATAATTAAAAATAAAATTTCCAGAATGGAACTGCTTTCCATTAATCATAACAGAGTCGGATAACACAGGCCCAAAAGCAATTCGGTTCAATCCGAGAGTACAGTACAATTTATCAGTTCCAACCGTAACATTAGAAACCATATCAAGATTTGCCTTTAAAGGCCCCAGTTTTGCCGAGTCATCATGTGTATCCGTAAGTCTGTAATGAAACATAGAACACACAGAATCTTCTTCAACTGATTTATTCTGAATAAAAAGTCCAAGCTTATAACTTAAAGTAACAAGATCAAGAAATTCAAGGTTTCCATAAAATTCCGGTTCTGCAAAAAACAAATTAAGGTTATCTTCAGAATCTGAAAATCTTGACTTATCGCCAAGTGTAAAACCTATATTCCATGATCTACCGAAAATCTTCCTATAGTAATATTCAGCAAGGGCTGCGTCATCATCATTCCCCTTTTCTTTTACAGTTTCAAGAATTGTTTTAATTGTTTTAACAGGATAAGGTCTCATCTGTGGAAGCCATGAGATTATCCCTTTTGTTTCCCAGTTCTTAGCATCTGTATAAAATCTGTCATTTGGATCAAGTGAAACTTGAGCGAAAAGAGATGAACACATTAAAAATGCAGAAAGAATTAAAATTATTTTTTTCATTTTCCATTCCCATTAGTTTAAAGTTAATTTTGTTATATTAAATTTTGCACATAGTGCAAACTCAAAACTAAAATCAAAATTTCCCTCTTCGTGTCCACTGTTAAATATAAAGGCAGCACCTGGATAAGCAGTTATACAAAGCCATGGTTCAGGCCAGTAATCACATTTAAAGGAAACGATGTTTCTATATTCCGGAGTTCCGGAAGGCGAAAGAAAAGATGCTCCCTTTTTATATTTATCCGGTCCATATTCTGCAGGATAAACCCAGTTAAGATGTCTTCCTTCAGAAAAGAAGTCATAATCGTATCCACCCCATCCGGAAAAGTCCGGGTTAGAAAGTTCACCGCACGCAGCAAAAAGATATGAAAAGTTTACTCCCCATTTATCCCTTACTTGATAACCCGCATCAACTTTTACAGCAAATGTATCAGGTCCAAGCGGACTTCCAATCCACTCATAGAAAGTAGCAGAATTATCGCATGTTTCTTTATAAGTTTTTACAAAAGACCAGTTAGGACTTTCTGTAATCATAAAGTATGGAAGCGCATAATAAGCTTCAAGACCTAAATGCAGATATCCTTCTTTAAGCGGAATAAAACTTTCAAGTCCAAGCTGAGCAGCATATCCAGGCGGAACAGATGAATCATCTTCGTTCGGCATCTGAAACTGATTCATTGCAAATATAAAATATGTGCGCAGATATTTTACAGGCGAATAATTTAACTTTAAACCGAGATAACTTGCAACATCGTATTTTTCACCGGAAGCACTTGTTTTATATTTATAATCCCACCATCCGGCATATCCATGAAAAAAGGTAAATGGAATGCAATATCTTAAATCCATCGCTCCATAAGGTAAAGAACCTTCGATTATAGATACAGAAAATTTATCTGTCGGTCTGATTGAAAAACTGTGGAGGTAAAGATACCTTTCATAACCAAGCATCGTAATATTTGTCTGATAGCTTAATAAATCAGAATAGATATTAAAATTAAATTCCGGAGTACTGTATAAATTTCTTGATAAAACTGCACTTCCCATACTTGATCTTCCAAGGTCTTTGCTTAAAACACCAAGCCTCATGTTAAATCCTGACGTTTCGTTGAACATGTACCCTGCAGATAAGTAAGCATTGTGCGGAAAGTTTATGTCTATAGTTTCCATACTGTATGGAGCATTTACATAATTGTCATTTTTTAATCTTGCACTCTGTGACTGCGCAACAATAATATCCGTCGAACCAAAAAGATATTCATGACATTTAAAATCAAACGCACTGTCGATAAACGGAGATCTCTGTCTTCTGTCATAAACCCACTGAACTTCTTCATTTGTTTTATACTGAGCTTCAGGAATTACACTTAAAGAAAAACCTGCATTAAAATCTTCCGTTCCGAAAGTCCATTTTTTTTCATTGAAATAAGAAATGATGCTGTCATAATTTTTCTTTCCTGCAGCACTTAAACTTTCATAATCAATTTTATCAAGGATTGTCTTTATCTGCTGGACAGTTAAAGGAGCTTCATCATAACAGTAAACTTTATTTACTTCTGTACAGATTGCAGCAAGACTGTCATAAACCCAGTGTCCTGCTTTTACAAGCTCCTGCTCACCTCGAGAAGAAGCAAATAAATTAAGTGACATTAAACTGAATATAAATACAGAAAAAAACTTTTTCATTTTTCTTTTCCGTCCTTAAATAAAGCTTCAGATGACAACTCCCTGTGAGAAATTTTCGTAAATTCAGTTTTAATTCCTAATGCAAACTCAACACCGTGTCTTGTCTCACCTGTTTTATGACCAAAGTTTGAAATTATTACATAAGACGGCTGAAGCATTATCGTAAGATAATTTAAAGGCTTGTAAGCGGCTTTTAATGTAATTGAATTATGATATTCAACAGTTCCATGCGGTGCATTAAGTGATGTTTTATCAGTAAGATTATAAGGCCAATTTGTCTCATCAAATGAAAGATCAGATTTCTGCCATTTTGCTTCTGAAAAAATTCCTGTTCCAGAAAATTCTCCGAGTGCTGCAAAACTGTATGCA
The DNA here is from genome assembly GCA_017553635.1 of Treponema sp. Taxonomy (GTDB): domain Bacteria; phylum Spirochaetota; class Spirochaetia; order Treponematales; family Treponemataceae; genus Treponema_D. The sequence goes on from JAFZKN010000013.1 coordinate 4,451, forward strand.
AGGTCAACAGACCATTTATCAGGAACTTCATACCCTGCTGCAATCTGGAAAGCAAGAGAGTCTGGACCAAAAGGATTTCCCATCCACTGATAATAATTTCCAGTTCCTTCAATCATTTCTGTAAAAACTCTTGCAAATGAAACATTCGGACTCTGTTTTATAAAAAGATACGGGTTCGTATAATAAAATTCAGCGCCAAAATGGAAATATCCGCTTTTAAACGGAAGATAAGTTTCTGCACCAACCTGGAATCCTGTTCCTTCCGGCTCAGAACCATCTTCGGATGCAAGTGAATGTTCATTTTGAGAATAAAGTGCATAAATCCTTAAATATTTTACAGGAATAAAATTAATTTTAAATCCAAAATATGACGAACATTCTGTATCAAATTCATTAAAAAGTCCGTATCCATGAAAAATTGCAAACGGATTTACAAATCTTAAATCAAAATGATCATACGGGAGTACACCTTCGATAAATGAAAACTGAATTTTTTTAAAGAAGCGTGTTTCAATTCTGTGAGTATAAAGATAAGTACTTCTTGTAAACTGAGTTACATTAAAGTTGTAATTAAAAATCGGAGAGAAAATTCTAAAATTTGCATAAGGTGTATCGGTCATATATTCAGACATTATTATCGAAGGCATCAATGAATGACCTATACTCTGAGTTCCACTTCCAAGACGGAAATTAAAACCGACATTATTATCCCAAATATATCCAGTTGAAATATAGTTTTCGTGCACTAAAGCCGGATCAAATGCATCATTTACAAAAAACTGGTTTACATAATTGTCATTTGAAAATCTTGCAGTATAACTTTGAGACATAGTAAGTCCCATATAAACCGTAAAGTAATCCCCGACTCCAAGTTTAATCGGACAGTCAATCATAGAACCGCGTTTTGTATAATCATAAACCCACGGAGTATCCTCTTCTGACTTATAATAAAACTCAACATCGGAAGAAGGTTCTACTCCAATGGAAAATATTCCGTAATTCCACGACCAGTTTTTTTCCTTTAAATAATTCTGAATTCTTTCGTACTGTTTTTTTCCAGGTTCAGAAAGAGACTCATAATCTATGTCATCTAAATATGTTTTTAACTCATTTATAGAAACAGGAGCCTGATCAGAAAAAGTTGTCCGCCCCATTTCCATTTCTATAGACAATAAGGCATCATAAATCCAGCTGTCACATAAAATCAAATCCTGACCGCCACGACCGGCAGCAAAAACAACAGATGAAAAAAGAGAAAATATCAAAATCAGAGCAATTTTTTTAAAAACGTTCATTGTTAATTAAGTATAAAGGTTTATTGAATGAAGGTCAAACTATGTGCTATTATATAGACATGACTGCAGAAGAGAAAAAAAACATCTATAATTTGTTAAAAACTGTTTCGGCTTCAATAAATGGATATAACCAGAAACAGTTTGATATCCCGGAACCTGTATTTACTGATGACAGAATTCCAGAAGCTGATAAAATTCAAGCTGAAAGTCAAACAACCGGCAGTCAGGAAGTTAAAAAATCAGTCACAATAGAAAATCTGGCAGAAAAAATCGGTAAATGTGAACGCTGCCAGCTGTTTAAAACAAGAACTAATGTTGTACCGGGAACAGGTGTAAAAAATCCTTTAGTTCTCGTAATCGGTGAAGGTCCTGGAGAAGAAGAAGATAAACAGGGGCTGCCTTTTGTTGGAAAAGCCGGACAGCTTCTTGATAAAATGCTTGCAGCTATCTCTTTAAGCAGAACACAAAACTGCTATATAGCAAACGTCGTAAAATGCCGGCCTCCTCACAACCGCGACCCTCTCCCGGAAGAAATTTCTGCATGTATAAGTTTTCTTGACGCCCAGATAAATCTTTTAAAACCTTCGATGATTCTTTTAATGGGTAGAGTTGCAGCTCAGACAGTTTTAAGAACTTCCAGTGGAATTAATTCGTTAAGGGGAAATTTTTCTGTTTACAACGGGATACCTGTAATGCCGACATACCATCCGAGTGCCCTTCTGCGTGATGAAAAATTAAAAGCACCGGCATGGCAGGATTTAAAAGCATTCAGAACAAAGCTCCTGCAACTGGCACCAGATTACGAAAAAAATTTTATAAAATAAAAGATCATGAAATATGTTGAAGTTGCACTTTCTGTGCCTCTTAATCAGACATTTACATATTCCACATTAAACGAAGAAACTGTAAGCGTAAACACATCTCAATCTGATGATGCGCAGAAACAGTTATTTTCAAAACGAAAAGTTACAGCAAAAACGTATAAACCGCAGATAGGAAAACGTGTTGAAGTAAAATTCGGAAACAAGCGAATGACAGGAATTATCGTAAAACTTTTTGATGAACTTCCTGAAGATCTTGGATTCGATGAAAAAAAAATCCGTCCGATAGTCCGTATTCCTGATGAAAATCCGGTTCTCACTCCAGAATTGATTCAGCTTGCACGATGGATGTCAGATTATTATATATGTCCTGTAGGCGAAGTTTTAAATTCAATAATTCCTTCGGGAAAAAGAGAAACAGAAAGTTCAATGTTTTCTTTTGTAGAAGATTTTACAGAAACGAATGATATTAAGCTTTCTGATGAACAGGAAACTGCTGTTAAGGAAATCTGTAACTTTGATTCAGACGAAAATAAATTTCATTACCTTTATGGAACAACAGGAAGCGGGAAAACTGAAGTATTTCTTAAAGTTGCTGAAAATATCTTAAAACAGGGTAAAGGTATCATTTACCTTGTCCCTGAAATCGGTCTTACTCCTCAGGTAATTGAAGCAGTAACACAAAGATTCGGGAAAACGGCAGCGGTTTTACACTCCGGCTTAACACCAAGTCAAAAACTTTCTGAATGGAACAGAATATTAAAAAAAGAAGCACGCATCGTAATTGGAGCCAGAAGCGCAGTCTTTGCTCCTGTTCCTGATTTAGGCCTTATAATAATTGATGAGGAACACGACGGTTCATACAAATCAAATAACTCACCACGCTATCATGCAAGACAGGTTGCAATGTACCGTTGTTCAAAAATAAAAATTCCATTACTCATGGGAAGCGCAACACCTTCTGTTGAAAGCTGGAACTCAATCAGCAACGGTCAGTTTATCTGTCATAAGCTTACTAAAAGACTTGCAGGAGGAACGTCCCCTAAAATCAAATGCATTGACCTTACAAAACAGAACATTCAGGGACAGAGTATTTCAGAAGAACTTAGAGCTGCAATTGAACAGACTGTAAATGAAAAAAAACAGTGCATTTTATTTTTAAACCGCAGAGGTTTCAATCACTTTTTCAGGTGTTCATATTGCGGACATGAAATCAAATGCAAAAACTGTTCAGTTCCTCTTACCTATCACAAATCAACAAACAGATTAAAATGCCATTACTGCGGCTGGTCAATTGAACCGCCTTCAAGCTGTCCGAACTGCGGTTCATATGATATCGGATATTCGGGCTTTGGAACAGAATTTATAGAATCCGAAGTTAAATCCAAATTCCCCAATGCCAAAATAATTAGAATAGACACTGATTCTCTTACAAAAAAAGGTGAACTTCAGGAAAAACTTGATGCATTAAAAAAAGGAGAATATGACATTCTTCTTGGAACACAGATGATTGCAAAAGGACTTAATTTTCCAAATCTTAAACTTGTCGGAATAATTCTTGCAGATACATCACTTCATCTTCCTGATTTTCGCGCCGCTGAAAAAACTTTTTCTCTTATTACACAGGTTGCAGGCCGTGCAGGAAGATATTTTCCAGATGGAGTCGTATATGTTCAAACTTATAACCCCTCTAATACAAGTATATATTATGCATGTCACTCAAAGATAAATGAATTTTATCAGTCAGAAATTTCTCAGAGAAAAATGCTTGAGTTTCCACCTTTTTCGAGATTTGTCCGTCTGGTATTCCGCTCACCAAAACTTGAAGATGCAAAGCAGACAGCAGAAAGTGCAAGACAGATTCTTGAAGAAAAGATAAATGAATATAAAAAGAAGTTTTCTTCTGTCGCAGAAGACACAGAAATTATGGGTGAATCAGAATGTCCCCTCGGGAAAATTTCGAATAATTACAGATATCAGATAATACTAAAGTCAAAAAACATCAGCATACTGCAAAAAGCCGTAAGCCATTTGATTTATGATTTTTCAAAACCACAGAACGTTTACATCGAAGTTGACATTGACCCGATGAACCTTCTCTAGTTTTTATTCTTTCCATCGTGACGGATACCCTCGAAATTTATCTTCCACAAAAACAAACCCTGAGGAGGTGCCGTAGGTCCTGCTTTACTTCTGTCACAGCTTTCTAAAACAGATTTAAAATAAGAAGCATCCTTCCCGTTTTTTTCAAAATGAATGAGAGAACCCGTTAGAGATCTTACCATCTTCCATAAAAATGCATTAGCAGTAATTTCAAAAACTAAAGCTTTTCCAGAAGGACTTAAATCCTGATAGAAAAAATGAGCATCTTCTATATAGCGGAATGTCGAAGCACTGTCATCTCCTGCTGCGGTAAAAGTTTCAAAATCAAGTTCACCTTTTAGATTCTCTGCCATTCCATTTAAAACATTAATATCCGGCTCATGTTTTATATTCCAGACATAAGGCATTTGAGAAGCCAGTGCTCTATTTGAAGGAACGATATAATATCTGTAAGTTCTTGAAACAGCAGAAAATCTTGAAGAAAACCCTTCCCCTACTTCTTTTGCATCAGTAATTCTGATATCATCCGGCAAAAGGGAATTTAATGCGACAGGATATTTTTGTATTTCAATCGAATCAACAGGACTAAAAAAATTTGCAGCCTGTGCAACTGCATGAACACCACTGTCAGTTCTTCCCGAACCATAGAGAGTAATTTTTTCTTTATGAATTTTTTCTAAGACCTTTTCTATTTCACCCTGAACAGTTCTTACAGGTTTGCCTTTATCACTTTTATCCTGTTTCTGCCATCCGCAGAAATCCGTTCCGTCATAAGAAACAGTTAATAAAATATTCCTCATTTAGAAATCTTCTGGAACTCCACCATCAACTTCTTTTGAAAGCGCATCATAAAGATCGCGTGAATGTTCAAGAAGTGGTCCAGGTTTTTCCTTTGTTGATTTTCCAAGACCGAAAATACGTGCGATTGCAATTTTTGCTTCGTCAAGTTTTTTCAATCTTAAAGCCTGATCTTCCCTCTGACCATATTTATGTTCAAGAAGTCCACAAAGATAAATTACACCATCCCAGCCGTAATTCTTGTCAGTATCAGGCCCCATATTTGCAAGAGTTGAACTCTTTTCGATTCGGTTTGTTTCATTTATTACAGCCTGCTGATAAAAGAAAATTGCTTTCTTGTAAAATATTTCAGCAGCATATTTATAATTATGACCCGGGCACTCTTCTTCAAGATCGTTACAAAGCCATGCAAGTCTCAAAGTAAGAATGGCTCTTTTCATAGTTGGAAGATAAGAAAGGTCTACTTCATCATATGTCAAAAGAGCAAGATAATACATTGCAGCACCGTCAAGAAGATTTCTGTTTCTTGTCAAATCATAATAAGGAAAAACAGCATTGACGGCAGCCTTTCTCTCTTCTGTCTTATCATAAATGCGCTCAAGAGAAGCTTCATCATCAATTTCCTTAAAATCATTCCACAAAAATGCAGCGTGACAGTTAGGGCACGCACCGATTGCATAAATAATCGGGTTAATTTTTCCGTAGCGCGCAGAAGGAATATAAAGTCTGTGAAGTTCTTCAGTAAGTTTTCCGGCATTCATACGACCGTTACCACTGAGCATTTCTTCACGTGGAAAATCCTTTTTACAGACAGGACAATGACATTTATTTTTTGACCAATATGAAATTGCAGGCTTTTTCTTTTCACCTGTTTTTTTAACACCAGAAACCATTTTAATCTCCCATTAGTAAAATTATAACAGAAAACCGTCAGATTTCAATAATAACCTGAGCGATTGCAAACTCTTTTTCATGTGACAGGGACACAAAAACTTTTGCGTTCGGACACATTTTATCAAGTATTTCTCTGGCTGAATTTTCTAAAACAAGACAGGGCTTCCCACTTTCTTCATTCTGAATATAAACATCCTTAAGTTTAAAGCCTGAAATTCCGGTTCCTAAAGCTTTTGAAAAAGCCTCTTTTGCTGCAAATCTTGCCGCATAGTGCTGGCTCAAAGAAGAAATTCTCCTCTCGTTCAATTGTTTTCCGTCAGTCAGAATCATTTCTTTTTCATTAAAATATTTTTCGAGAAGATTTTTATCTTCTATCCATTTATTAAAACGACTTACTTTTGCCAGATCGATTCCGATTCCAAAAATCATTTCTACTCTCCGGAATTCTCTGCCGCTGAATCTGTTACTGGAGCCGGCTTTTCTTTTACAACAATCTTAACTTTTTCTGCACTTTGAGATTCAATCTTAAACGCATCCTGAATATTGATTACAACCGGAAGTTCATATTCTCCAGGTATAGAAATTGAACCGCAGTCACATTGAACCGTATATTCAGATGGATAAAATTTTTCAAGTACAAGCTGTGCACCGGAAACAGTAAATGAAATCTCAGGAACATTTTCCACTTCAAACCTGTCATTAAGGTTTCCTAAGAATACCCTGCAATTACTGAAAGATTTTGTTACAAGAGATGCTTCAAGAGAAACCTCAACAGAAGCCTGATATGGACTTATAATCTCTATAAACTTACTTAATCTTCTTAAAGGAACTGCCTGAGTAAAATTATCTTTTCGTTCTGTAAGCGCAACTTCTTCCGTACTGATTTTTTCAATACTTTCAACCATTGAACTTGGACCATTGATGATTGCATACGGCGGGTTAATTCTTACACCTGTTACTTCATATCCATGAAGCGGATCACCAGCAAACGGAGCTTCAATAGGAATAGATTTTCTTGTTTTCTTTTCAAGTTTTACCGTATACTGTTCCGGACTTACAATAAGTTCAACAGGATCAGAGAGAATTATCTCTGAAGAAAGAGAAAGATTTACAGGGACTTTATAAACTCCTTCCTCAACATAATAACTTAAATCAAGAACTGCCTCGATTGCATCTGAGTTGATATTTGCAACATTCTGAGATTTAGATCTTAAAGTTACATTTACATAAGAAGGAAGAGAGGTCACACTTGTAAGCTGACCGTCTTCAACTGTAGTAAGCGGAACAGAAAGAGTTCTTTTTTCAAGACGTGCATTCTGGCCAAAAAGATATAAAAGTATCGCGGCACCTATACATATACATTTTGCAAACCAGTCTTTGGTTATCTTACTAAGAGTTGATTCTGGTTTCATCAATGGTATCCTCAATGTTTCTAGATTCAGAAGTTATCTCAAGCAATTCTTCAAGAGTTCGGGTAAGTTCACTTATCGAAAGATCGTAGTGAAGTTTTGAATCATAGGCAAGGCTTATTGCCCCTGTCTCTTCTGATACAACAAGAACTACCGCATCTGTCTGTTCAGAAAGTCCAAGCGCTGCGCGATGTCTTGTTCCAAATGTTTTTTTAATATCATACTGTTCACTCAACGGAAGGAAACATCCTGCCGCAATAATTTTTCCACCCTGAATAAAACATGCAGCATCATGAAGCGGAGTATCATGCGAGAATATTGTATAAAGCAATGCCGAAGAAAGATTTGCATCAAGACGTGTTCCGGTTTCTATATAGTCATCCATTTTTGTATTTCTTACAAAAACAGCAAGCATTCCTCTTTTCATTTTAGAAAGCTGATCTGCAGCGATAAGAACAGCATCAACATGCGTATGTTTTGATCTGTGACCAAAGTTAAGCCATTCCTTCTGTCCCATTTTTAAAAATACTTTTCGAATTTCGGGATGGAATACAATTACGAAACAGACAATAAGCGCAGGAGCTATATTTTTTAAAATCCAGAGAATTGTATCAAGCCGAAGGATAAATGCAAGCAGATAGAAAAGACCTATAAGCCCTGCTGCCTTTAAAATCTGCATGGCATTAGTCTTCATCAGAAGTTCATATATTTTGTACAGAATATAAGCGATGATGATAATATCCAGAGCCGGAGTAATATATGAATATATTTTTAAAAGCTGTTCAGTCGCTAACATCAGTTAAACCCTTTAAAACATTTAAACTGTCTACAGTTTCTTTAACATCGTGTACACGAAGATATTTTACACCGCTCATCACGGAAAAAATATCAGCTGTCAAAGTTCCTGCAAGCCTGTCCTGCACTTCTCTGCCTGTCAGTTCTCCGATTACCCTTTTTCTCGAAAGAGCCATCATGACAGGAAAGTCGCCGGCACAGAGTTTTTTAATATTCTTAATAAGTTCAACATTACCTTTAAAATCTTTTGCAAAACCTATTCCCGGATCAATTATAATTCTTTCTCTGTCTATTCCACTCGAAAGAGCATAATCTATACGGCTGTAAAGATAATCTTTTACTTCATTAAAAATATCTTTATACTCAGTATATTTATCCATTATAACAGAGTTTTCTCTTTTATGCATTAATATTACAGGTATTTTTGACAAAGAGGCAAAATGACCGATTTCTTTATCGTCTTCTAAAGCAGAAATATCATTAAGGATGTCAGCTCCCTCATCAACGCAGGCAGAAATTACATTCTTCTTTCTCGTATCAATTGAAATGGGAATATCAGAATATTTACGGATTTTTTTTATAAGCGGAATTAATGCTTTAAGTTCATCTTTTTCATCTTTATAAGAAGCACCGGGTCTTGTACTTTCAGCTCCGATATCAAGGATGTCAGCTCCCTCATCAATTAATTTTCTGGCAAGAGAAAAACCGCCGCGACTCTTTTCCCAGAATGAATCATTATCTGCATTTACAATTCCGACAACAAATGCATTTTTTTGAGTTGTAATTGTTTTTGAAGCAAGTTTTAAACTAAGCATTTTCTATACATGAGACAGAAATTCCTGCATCTGTAAGAACATCCTGTCTTGTTCCCTGAGATATATATTTTTGTGGAAAAGCAAAAACTTTAACATTTCTAATATTGTTTTTATAAAGAAGGCTTTCCAGTTCCTCTCCAATTCCACCAGTTTTAATTCCATCTTCAACAATAATTATCTTAGAATAATGGCTGCAGATTTTTACAAAATATTTTTCATCAACAGGTTTTAAATAACGAAGATCAAAAATATCAGTGTATTCATTTTTCCTGAGTTTTGAACGTGCTGCAATTGTAACTTCACTCATCATTGAACCTGTTGTAACGATAAGAGTTTTATCTTTTGTTTTATCTTCATCAAACATAACAGAATCCGATGGAGAATATTCTGAAGCGTCGATTAAAATTCCCTTTCCTTCTTCAAGTGGAGTTGCATACGAAGGAAGTTCGTTCGGACAAGTAAGCTTCGGATATCTGATTACAACAGGTCCTTTTAAATCAATTGCAATGTTTAACATCATATCGAGTTCTTCTGCAGATGCAGGTGATAATATTGTCATATTAGGAATTGATTTTAAAAGTGCAATATCAAAAATTCCCTGATGAGTTTCTCCGTCAAAAGGTACTGCACCACTTCTATCAAGGACAAAAATAACATGAAAGTCAGGAAGAGATATATCATGAATAATCTGATCAACTGCCCTTTGAATAAAGGTTGAATAAATGCATACAACAGGAACAAGTCCACCTTTAGCAAGACCACCGGCAAATGTTACAGCATGTTCTTCTGCAATTCCAACATCAAAAAATCTTTCCGGATAATGTCGTGCAAAAGTATCAAGTCCTGTTCCCTTTGCCATTGCAGCAGTAATTGCAACAACTTTTCTGTTCTTTTGTGCAATCCTCATGATACTCTGAGAAAAAATTTCTGTAAAACTTACAGCATCAAATTTTTCAACCTTACCGTCAGAAATACAGAATGGACCTATCCCATGGAAAGTCTGCGGATCATTTTCTGCAGGACTAAACCCTTTTCCTTTTTTAGTTACAACATGAACAACAACAGGTTTCTTTAATTTTTTTACCCGATTAAAAACAAGTTCAAGTTCATTAATATTATGACCGTTAAGAGGACCAACATATTCATAACCAAATTCAACAAATAGATTATTTGCAAGAAAAAGTCCCTTAAGACCTCTTTTAAATTTGCTTATAAACTGAGGAAGAAATTTATTAATTACCGGAGTACGTTCTGCAAACATATCGATTGCATGTCTTATTCTCTGGTACTGTTTTGACATAGTAAGACGTGAAAGATATCTCGAAAAGGAACCGTTGTTTTTCCCAATCGACATCTGATTATCATTTAAAACTACAATCAGATTTTTCTGAAGCTGCCCTGCATGACACAAGCCTTCAAATGCAAGACCACCTGTTAATGCACCGTCACCGATAACCGCAATAACCTTTCCAATATTTTTTGAATTTTTTAAAATTGAACGGGCCGTCAAAAGTCCAAGACCCGAAGAAATACTTGTTGAAGAATGTCCGTTATCAAAATAATCGTATGGACTTTCAGACATTTTTGTAAATCCGGAAATTCCTCCGTGCTGTCTTAATGTATTAAATTTTTCATAACGGCCGGTAAGGATTTTATGTGTATAAGACTGATGACTTACATCAAAAATTATTGCATCCTCGGGGTCATTAAAAACCCTGTGAAGGGCTATTGTAAGTTCAACTACACCAAGATTACTTGCAAGATGTCCGCCATTTTTTCCAACGACTTCGATAATGTTCCTTCGAATCTCCGAAGCCAGTTCAGGGAGCATTTTTTTTGAGAGACTCTGTAAATCTTTTGGACTTTTTATTCCGGAAAGAAGCGTAAAAAACCTCCGATCCCTTAAATTTAAAAAAAAGACCGCTAAAGCGTATACTTTTGCAGTCTTTGATGGCAAATATGCTTACAAGTGTAAATTACTTGCTCTTATGCCGATTTCTTCTAAGCATCTTTTTTCGCTTATGTGTCGCCATCTTCTGGCGCTTTCTTTTCTTACCACAAGGCACGGTGCGCGCTCCTTTAATAAATTTGAATATTCCGTTGTATTATCACGATTTTCGAGCTCCGTGTCAATAAGACTTTTTCTTTTACCGTTTTTTTTACCTATCAATTTAGTATGTTTACTACTTCCTTTTTTTTGCAATTTCTGTTAGTATATGTCAAAGATTTCAATTTAAACGCACATAAATAGCAGAGGTAGAAATGTCAGATAAGCTGGTTGATATTCAGGATATATCCGTAAGCATAGATTCAAAACAGGTTTTAAATAAATTAAGTCTTTCAATTGGGAAAGGTGAAACTCACGTTCTGATGGGACCAAACGGAGCCGGAAAATCGACTCTTGGAAACACATTAATGGGTAACCCGATTTATACAGTTGAAAACGGTAAAATCTTTTTTGACGGTCAGGATATCACAGAACTTTCAACAGATAAGAGAGCTGCAATGGGAATGTTCCTCTCGTTCCAGAATCCGCTTGAAGTTCCTGGAATCAGTCTTGAAAACTTTATCAGAAGTTCACTCCAGCAGATAACCGGAGAAAAAGTAAAACTCTTTCAGTTCCAGAAAGAATTAAAAGCCAACATGCAGTTTCTGGACATGGCGGAAACTTACTCATCCCGTGATCTTAACGTTGGTTTTTCCGGTGGAGAAAGAAAAAAATCAGAGATTCTTCAGCTTCTTATGTTAAAACCGAAATTTGCAATTCTTGATGAAACAGACTCTGGACTCGATGTTGATGCGGTAAGAACAGTTTCAAAAGGAATTCTTGAATATCAGAAAAATCAGAACGGTTCACTTTTAATCATTACGCACTCTACAAAAATTCTTGAAAGCTTAAATGTAGATTATACTCATGTTATCGTAAAGGGTAAAATCGTAAAGACAGGTGACGGTTCGCTTGTAAAAGAAATCAACGACCGGGGATTTGAACAGTTTATTAATCAGGAAAACTAAAAATGGCTGATACCGAAAAAACACAGATAAATGATATAGACCATTCAATGTATGATTTCCGCTACGAAGAAACCGAAGACTTCTACAGGATTAAAAGCGGACTTACACCGGAAATTGTAGAAACCCTTTCTAAAGAAAAAGGTGATCCGGAATGGATGAAAGAATTCAGATTAAACTCTCTCAAGATTTACAACGAATTAAAAGTTCCTGAATGGGGACCTTCCATCGAAGGACTTGATATAGAAAACATCGCAACTTACGTAAGACCAAATACAAAGATGCAGGCTAAGTGGGAGGATGTTCCGGAAGATATTAAAGATACTTTCGAAAAACTCGGAATTCCGGAAGCAGAAAGAACATCTCTTGCCGGTGTCGGCGCTCAGTATGATTCTGAACTTGTATATCATAATGTTCAGGATGAAGTTGCCAAACAGGGTGTTGTTTACATGGGCTTTGAAGAAGCTTTGAAGTCTGAACAGTGGGGACCAATGGTAAAAGAATATTTTATGACACTGGTTACCCCAAAAGATCACAAATTTGCAGCTCTTCACGGTGCCGTATGGTCAGGCGGAAGTTTTGTTTATGTTCCTAAAGGAGTTCATCTTTCGTTTCCACTTCAGTCATATTTCCGCTTAAATGCAAAAGGTGCCGGACAGTATGAACACACACTCATAATTGTTGATGAAGATGCAGACCTTCACTTTATCGAAGGATGTTCTGCACCAAAATACAATGTTGCAAACATGCATGCGGGCTGTGTTGAACTCTTCGTAAAAAAGAATGCTCACCTTCGCTACTCTACAATCGAAAACTGGTCAAAGAATATGTATAACCTTAATACAAAAAGAGCAAAGGTTGAAGAAGGCGGAAAAATAGAATGGGTTTCAGGAAGCTTTGGAAGCCATGTTTCATATCTGTATCCAGAAAGTGATCTTGTCGGTAAAAATGCTCATGCAGAATTTACAGGAATTACATTTGCAGGAAACGGTCAGAACCTCGACACCGGTGCAAAAATGGTTCACAGGGCACCTGACACAACAAGTTTAATTACAACAAAGTCAATTTCTAAAGGCGGAGGAATTTCTACATACCGCAGTGCTGTATATATCGATAAAAATTCAAAGGGTGCAAAAGCATCTGTAAGCTGTCAGAGTCTTATGCTTGACTCAGAAAGCCGCAGTGATACAATTCCTGCAATGACCGTTTTAACAGATGATGCAGATGTAGGTCATGAAGCAAAAATAGGCCGCATTTCTTCTGAAGCAATTTTCTATCTTATGAGTCGCGGAATTCCGGAAGACGAAGCAAGAAGTATGATTGTATCGGGATTTGCAAACCCTGTAAGTAAAGAACTTCCGCTTGAATATGCTGTAGAAATGAATAACCTTATCAGACTTGAGATGAAAGGTACACTTTAAGGCTTGGAGGAAAAAGATGAATATTGACAAAAAAATTAACAACATACCAAGCCTGACATGGAACTGGCTTAAAATGAACAGTTCAGAATTAAAGGTAAATTCAGAATTAAAGGAAAAATCTCATTTTTCAATTTCAAAAATTCCGCATGGTGTAACATTTGTAGAAGATGCAGAAAAATATATGATGAGTATCGCTCCAGTTGAAACAGGAACAGGAAAAGAAATCTCTGCAATTCTTTTTGATAACGAAATAATTCCATCAGCTTTAATTGTTGATGAAAAGACAAAAGTTGAAGAACCTGTAATCTGTGATTTTTCATGCAAAGATAAACACTATAGCTACTCTTCACAAATCATCTATGCAAAAAAAGATTCAGAAATTACCGTCATAATGAACTTCTCTTCTGAAACAAAAGCTCATGGACTTAACATCGTACAGACAAAGTTGTATGCAGAAAAAAATGCAAAAATTCATCTGATTACAACACAAACTCTCGGTAAAGAATTTATTCATGTAAATGACATCGGAACCCTTGGAGAGGAAAATTCAAAAATCGAAGTTTCACAGATTGAACTTGGTTCTAAAAAAGCATATGTGGGAGTTCACTCATTATTAAAGGAATATCAGTCAAAGTTCGTTTCAAATACAGCATATTATTGCCGTGATGATCAGGAACTGGACATGAACTATGTTGTAAAACATACAGGACGAAAAACTGACTGTAATATGAAGGTTGCAGGAACTTTAAACGGCAACTCTAAAAAAACTTACAGAGGCACAATAGACTTTAAAAATGGATGTCAGGGTGCAACAGGTGATGAACAGGAAGAAACTCTTCTTCTCTCTCCTTCAGTTGTAAACAACTCAATTCCAGTAATTCTTTGCGATGAAGAAGATGTTGCAGGTGAACACGGAGCAACAATCGGGAGAATGTCTGAAGACATTCTTTTCTACATGAAGTCTCGGGGAATCAATAAAGAAAGTGCTCAAAGAGTTTTATGTCAGGCCAAAATAAACAGAGTTGCTTCTAAAATACCGGATGAGAATACTAAAAAAATGATTTCAAAATACATGGATGAGGTTTTATATGAGTAATCCTTCAGTATCAGAAATACGAAAGGACTTCCCGATATTCAGTGCAAAAGAAAATGATTCAATTATCTATTTTGACAACGCTGCGACAAGTCAAAGACCTCTGTCAGTAATTGAAGCGGTTTCAGATTTTTATAAAAGAAACAACGCAAATCCTCTTCGAGGGCTTTATGAATTAAGCACAAGAGCTACAGAAGAATACGAAGGTGCAAGACAGACTGTTGCAGATTTTATAAATGCAAAAGAAAGTTCAGAAATTATTTTTACACGAAATACTTCAGAAAGCACAAACCTTATTGCCTATACATATGGAATGCAAAATGTAAATGAAGGTGATGAAATAGTTTTAAGCATAATGGAGCACCACTCCAACATTCTTCCATGGCAGATGGTTGCACAGGCTAAAAAAGCAAAACTTATCTGGCTTGAATGTGATAAAGAGACTGCCGTAATCCCTGAATCTGAATATTCAAAGATCACTGCTAGAACAAAAATAGTTGCAATTACTCATGTAAGCAATGTACTTGGAATTACAAACCCTGTTAAAAAAATAGCACAGATTGCTCACAAAAACGGTGCAGTTATTGTAGTTGACGGAGCCCAGGCAGTTCCTCACTTTAAGATTGACGTACAGGATATAGATGCAGATTTTTATGCAGTTTCAGGACATAAATTTTTAGCACCAACTGGAATAGGATGTCTTTACGCAAAAAAAGCATTACTTGAAAAAATGCCTCCATTCCTTCGTGGTGGAGAAATGATTGAATATGTAACAAGAGAAAATGCAACTTATGCAGAGATTCCTCATAAATTTGAAGCTGGAACAGTAAACGCAGGCGGCGCAGTCGGAATTAAAGCCGCATGTGAATACATTAACAAAATCGGTTACGACTTTATAGAAAAACAAACAGACGAAATTACTTCGACTTTAATCAGCGAAATTAAAAAAATTCCGCATGTAAAAATAATCGGAAACTCAGATCCACTTAAACACTGCGGAATCGTTACATTTACAATTGACGGAGTTCATCCGCATGACATAGCAACAATCCTTGATACAGAAAAAATCGCAGTAAGAGCAGGTCATCATTGCGCACAACCACTCGGAGCATATTTAGAAATTCCTGCTACAGCACGTGCATCACTTTATTTTTACAACACAGAAGAAGAGATAAAAAGGTTTGCTGAAAAAGTTTCAAAAATCAGAAGCTGGATGGGGTTTAAGGACTAATTAAAATTTAAAAGATACGAGGAAAGACAATGGATACAAAAGAATTATATCGTGAAATTTTAAATGAACACAATATTAATCCTAACCACAAAAGGGATATGTCTGACTCTACGATTTCTCTTCAGGGAATTAATCCAAGCTGTGGTGACAATATAACACTCAACTTAAAAGTTAAAGATAATACAATCATTGATGGAACTTTTACAGGAAGCGGTTGTGCAATCAGCCAGGCATCTGTTGATATGATGCTTGATTTGGTAATCGGAAAATCAAAAGAAGAAGCTCTTACGCTGGCAGAAAATTTCATGCAGATGATAAAAGGCTCTGCATCCGATTCACAGCTTGAATCTCTTGACGAAGCTGCAAGCCTTCAGGACATTTCAAAAATGCCTGCACGTGTTAAATGTGCAGTTCTCGGCTGGAGAACAATGAAAGAATGTTTTGACAAAGACTCTGATTCACAGAGCGCATCAAATCCCGAGTGCTGTACTGAGTAATTCACTTACCTTCAGGGAAAAATCTCCATTACACTCAGAAGCTCTTATCGTAACAGCTCCAGGAATTTCTTTCATAAATACATACTGTTTTTTTGCATACTTATGACTGTCTGTCTTAATCTTTTCTTTGACAGCATCGATCGAATCAAGGTTCATAAAAAATTCCCTATAACCTATTGCCTGCATTCCAGGATCTGTTTTTTTATATCCTTTTTTTATAAGGCTTTCTACCTCTTCTTCAAGGCCTTCATCAAACATCTGTTCAACCCGAAGATCAATTCTTTTATAAAGTTCTTCCCTATCCCGTTCAAGAATTATCGTTATAAAGTCAAATTTATTCCTTAGTTTTTTAGATAATTCAAAATCACTTCTGGGTTTCCCGGTTGTATAAAAAATTTCAAGAGCCCGTAAAATTCTATAAGCATCATTCTTATTTATTTTTTCAGCACTCTTCGGATCAAGCATCTTTAATTTTTCATACATATATTCAGTTCCAGATTTCGAACATTCTCCTTTTAATTTTTCACGAAGCTCAGGATTTGACTCTGGTGTCAGAGGAAGCCCCAGTAAAAAGTTTCTGATATAAAAACCTGTTCCACCACATACTGCTGGAATCTTTCCACGCGAAAAAATTTCTTCACAAAAAGCATCTGCTTTTTCTACGAAGTCACTTACCGAAAACTGAACATCCGGTTCAATCAGATTAATCATATGATGAGGAATTTTCTGTAAAAGATTTTTGTCGGGTTTTGCAGTTCCAATGTCCATGTATTTATAGACCGCCATCGAATCTGCACTTATGATTTCTACTTTGTTTTTAAAAAAATAAGGACTGCCTTCTGTGAAAAGTTTTTCCACAAGGGCAGTCTTTCCGGTTGCAGTTGGAGCAAAAATAACGATTACAGGAATTCTATTATTTCTGGTCAAGGCGCATTGAAACTTTATGATTAAATAACTGTGATGCTGCAAGAGAAACTACTTTATCTTCGTTTTCTTCAATCTGAGGATCCTGCATCATTGACATCTGGTATGCGCGGCGGTTTGCTGCAACAGTAATTTCGTAAATGTTATCTGTATATTTTACAAGTTGTTCAATTGGAAAAATCATGAATTTATTATATAAAATAATATAATTAATGTCAATTTTATAAAAAAAGTAATATTATATATATATGCGGAACATTAAACGTAAAGCCCTGATTCTTACTGTAAAACCACAGGGTGAAAATAACAGACTCATAACTTTTCTCACTAAAGAAGAAGGCCTTTTAACTTCACTTTTGTATGGTGGCCCTAAAAGCCGTCTCCGCTCACTTGTAAGCCCGTGGAATTTCGGCGAGTTGAATTTATATAATGACGAGGTCAGACACCTTTCAAAAATTACTGATTTTGATGTAGAAAAATATCATCCGACATTCAGAGAAAGCCTGTATAAGACTATGGCGGCAAATGTCTCAACTGAAATAGTAATGCTTACAAAATGTGCAGGAAGCAACGAAGAGTGCTTTACCCTCTTAAACGGATTTCTTGACGGACTGGATATTCTTGATGAGCAGGAAGGAAAAAAAGGACTGATAAGATTCCTTTTCAGATATTTAGCCCTTCTCGGCATACAACCGGGAGATTTCAGATGCATCAAATGTAAAAGTCCGTTTTATAGTGGAAATAGTTTGAAAAATGATGTAATATATAAATCAGGTGGGGCATTTTATTCACAATCAGAAAATGGTTTTATATGTTCAGACTGTGTGAAATCATTATTTGAAAATTCAGAAAAAAAACATCTTTTCGAATTAACTCCGAAAGCAGTTTCATATCTTGAAGCCACTTCTACTTGTGAACCTTCAGTATCCCGTAAAATGCAATTGACGGCAGAAGAAATCCTTGCACTGCAGGGCCTTGTTTTTTCATTGATATCTTCCGGCGTCGGAACAAAAATTAAATCATTACAATCGGGTATCGGCATTTTATGAAGAACTGGATTAAAAAAGAAATTCAAAAAGAAACAGTCATAGATATAAGTAAAAAATATGCTCTTGATTCTTTAACGGCAAGCATTCTTACCCGCCGTGGAATTACATCCGGAAAAGATATCCTCTACTATCTTGAAGATGATTTAAGATTTCTTCACAACCCGTTTTTATTCAATCAAATGGAAGATGCTGTTGATCGAATTCTTGATGCAAAAGATGAAGGAGAAAAAGTACTTATTTTCGGAGACAGTGACGTTGACGGAATTACAAGCACAACAATTCTTTACGAATATTTAAAATCTATTGGACTCGACGTTCAATTTAAAGTTCCGGAAGGTGACGAAGCTTACGGAATGAATAACGAAACAATAGACGAATTTGCAGCAAACTACGGAACGCTTATTATTACAGTTGACTGTGGAATTTCAAATCACAAAGAAATTCAACATGCTGCCGAACTCGGAATCGATGTAATCGTAACAGATCACCACAATGTCCCAGAAGTCTTACCAGAGGCTGCAGTAATCATAAATCCAAAACTTCCCGACTCTAATTACCCGTTCAAAGAAATCTCCGGATGTGCTGTAGCATTTAAGCTTGTTCAGGCTTTAAGATTTGCTTCTACAGAACTTTATAAAATGGATGTCTGTCTTTTACATGCATCAGAAAATGAAAACTCATGGAGCATCGAATGCTTAAAGCTCCATAATAATGT
Organism: Treponema sp.; assembly: GCA_017553635.1. Taxonomy (GTDB): domain Bacteria; phylum Spirochaetota; class Spirochaetia; order Treponematales; family Treponemataceae; genus Treponema_D. Next base: position 23,323 of record JAFZKN010000013.1, read on the forward strand.
AGAAAAGGACAGACTTTTAATTAATAATATTACAGAACCAATCCGCATTTCTGATACAAAACTTGAATCGTTCTTAAAGGGACAGCAGATTTTTGTATGGGACGATAAATCTACTAAAAGAATACTTAGAGAAATTTTCGGTACTGCTGTTGAGTTTAACACATTTGATTTACGACCGGAAGTTGCACAGATTATCCCAGGTATGTCAAACTGCTCGCTCGAAGAATTAAAGAGCAGATCAAAAATTGCACACTACGAAGAAAACGAATTGTCATTAATCGACAGTTTTAAAAATATTTTCATTACATTCATCAATCAAAAATCAAACAGAGCGTTTCCACAAAAACAGGCTCTCGAAAATGATGAGCTCCAGCTCGTATGTCTTGCAGCGCTTGCGGATGTAATGCCTCTTCAAAATGAAAACAGGATTTTTGTAAAACACGGTTTAAAAATAATCAATGCAGGGAAACCCCGTCGTGGGCTTTGCGAACTTTTATCAAAATTGAATCTGTTAAACAAAAAAATTTCAGCAACCGATTTAGCATGGACATTAATTCCTGCGATAAATGCGACAGGAAGACTCGGACAGCCGGAACTTGCAATTTCAATTCTTCTTGAAGAAGAACCTGTTAAACGTGATTCAATTGCAAATCAGATTATTAACCTGAACATTCAGCGTAAAGAACTTGTTAATAACGCTCAACAACTCACACTCTATAATGCAGATCAAAGCGTTCAGGCTTTAAGGAATTTCTGTCTTACAATTGACGATAGAATTCATCAGGGAGTAATCGGATTAATTTCGGCACGATATACCCAGAAATACCATGTTCCATCGATTACAGTTACTTTTACAGAAGATAATCTTGCAGTAGGCTCAATGAGAAGCTGTCGCGGTCTTGACTGTACAGAATTTTTATCAAAATTTAAAGAACTTTTCATCAACTACGGTGGTCATAACAAAGCAGCAGGTTTTTCAATAACAAAAGAAAATCTTGAAATCCTCAAAAAGAAAATCGAAAGTACTTCTTCTTCGCTCAATCTTTTAGATTCTGACGAAGACGACATCATAATCGATGCAGAAATCCCTCCAACGTATATAAGTCCTGATATTCTAAAGACGATCGATATTTTTGAACCCTACGGAGAAACAAACAAGACTCTCAATTTTATGACCAGGGGAATAAAATTAATTTCATACCAGATCGTAGGAAAAACTGAAAAACAGCACTTAAAGCTTATTCTGGACAACGGCAGAAATAAAATACCTGTAATGTACTGGAATGCAGCAGATAAAATCGGAAAAGATTTTAATGTGGGAAATAACCTGAATATAGTGTATAATGTAGAAAGGAATGTTTTTAACGGAATGGAGTCTATGCAGCTTGTTGCACTTGATATCCAGATGTAAAAAGGATATAAAATGAAAATCAAAATTTTAATCATCTCGTTGTTTTTATCGATAGTTCAGCTTGGACTTGTTTTTTCTGATGAATTTTCTTATAAGGGAAATTACTGTGATATTACTGCAATCTATAATCCTACTTCTTACCCCGGAGAGGCCTACTGGATTCGTCTTTTAATTGAATCCCACAAAAAAAACAAGATTTATACAATCAGCGCAAAAGCAAGTCTTGTAGGTGAAAAGACTATTTCAGAATCTAACTTTTTCAGCCTGAACCCGAAAAAGAAAATGAAAAATGTTTCAGAGATGCTTTCAGGCATTCCAACATGGTCTACAGTAAAGCCTCAGGAAGATACAAAAATTGTAATTACATTTTCATACAATGAAGAAGAAACTGAAACTTTCGAATTTCCTGTAATATTTGCTCCAAAAGATTATCTTGAAGAAACACTTCATCTGAACGAAAGCCTTACAGATCTTGTTTCAAAACCTTCTCCAGAAAAAAAAGAACAGTCACGTGTATTAAATGAAACTCTTCAGACAATAGACAGCGAATCAGTTTACGACCTTACACCTTTTATAAAACCGACTGCAGGAAAAAGAATCACTTCTGAGTTTGGACAGACCCGGAAACTTATATATAAAAACGGGAAAACAGCCCCAAGTTACCATGCCGGAATCGATTACGGAATTCCTGAGGGCTCAGAAATAATTTCTTGTGCTGCGGGAAGAGTTGTAATGGCAAGATGGAGAATCGTAACCGGTTACAGTGTCATTGTTGAACATCTTCCGGGACTTTACAGCATCTACTATCACTTAAGTGAACTTAAATGTAAAGAAGGTGACATTGTAAAAAAAGGACAGCTTATTGCCCTTTCAGGAAAAACCGGATTTGCAACTGGTCCTCACCTTCACTGGGAAGTGCGCTTAAACGGAATATGTCTCGACCCTGATTCATTCATCAAAAACTATACTTATCAGATGACATCAGAAAAACAATAGAAAAATACCTCAAACGCTTCCCTATTTTAAAAGCTCCAGAAACTGCTTTTCGTCAATAATGGTAATTCCGAGTTTCTGAGCTTTAACATTCTTTGATGATCCGCTTGATGTATCATTTGTAACAAGATAAGTTAAATCTTTTGTTACCGAACTCTTTATTGAACCGCCATGCTGTTTTACAAGTTCCCATGCATCCTGTCTTTTCATCGAATTTAACTCACCTGTAAAGCAGAAAGAAAGACCTGTAAGTTTTCCTTCAGAAATATTTTCGATTGAAATAATATTATTATCAATGAGATGGCGAATTTCCTTTTCGTTTTCCAAAAGGCCTTCTTTTAATGTATTTGCCGTAATATCTGCAAACATATAAACTGACGCAAAATCCTCTGCCGTAGCACTTAGAATTTTATCTATTGAATTAAATCCGCCTTCAATCAGTTTATCAACCATGGTTTCACCGATTCCTTCGATATCAAACCCAGCAATAAAACTTGAAAGTCTTACAGTCCTGTGAGATTGAATCGAATTAAAAACCTTTTGAGCGCCAAGAGAAACTTTTTCACCCTTATTAACCTTTTCAAGACTTTCCTCATTCAAAAAATAAGGAACAAGGTTTTCAACAGTAAGCGAATAAATATCGCTTACACTTTTTATTACCCCATCATTAAACAGACTGTTAACTAAAGCTTCACCAAAATCCCTGATATCAATGCATTCAATCCATTTAAAAATCCTGTGAAGAATTCTTTTCTTACAGTTTTTTTCCGGACAGTACAATCTTGAACCTGAATCAACCAGCATCGTTCCACATGAATTACATTTTTTTGGAAATTCGATCGGCCGGCAATCTTTATTATCTTCTTCTGGAACTACCCTTTCAATTTTCGGAATGATTTCTCCGCGTTTAACGACAACAACATGGCTTCCAATCTGAACTCCAAGACTTCTTAGCGTATCAGGGTTTGCAAGACTTGCCCTCTGGACAGTTGTTCCTGCAAGTTCAACAGGATCAAAAATTGCAACCGGTGTATAAGTACTGCCGGATTCACTCCACTCAACATCACGTACTATACTTATAGCTTCTTCAAGCGAAAACTTAAATGCAATCTGATGATCAGGTCTGTTTCTTTTTGCGTCTTCAAGATTAATTACGCGTTCTTTAATTACAAGCCCGTCGATATCATATTCAAGGGACTTACGGATTTCCATTACATGAGCCCTGTAATCAATTACATCTTCTGGAGTTTTGCATATAAAAAGAGGACTTGTAAAAAATCCGAGTTTTTTAAGCCATTCAACTTTTTCTTCTTCATCATTAAACGGCTGCTCTCCATCAGTCGACAGTGCATCATAAGTAATAAGCTTAAGGTATTCAGTTCCTTCTGACTCTTTTCTTTTCATAAGACCATTTGCAGCATTTCTGCAGTTTGCCTTATCCGAAAAATATTTCTGATGAACTTCATGAGTCATAATTACTTCGCCACGAATTCCGCCCGTAAAATTTATTCTCTGCCCGTCTATATAAAGAGCAGCCTGAACGCCCTGCATTTTTTTCGCATTGGCAGTTATGTCATCACCGACACTTCCATCTCCACGAGTGACGGCTTTAATAAGAACACCTTTTTCATACTGAAGCTCAAGAGAAGCACCGTCAAGTTTATACTCGACAAGGTATTCAGGGTACTGATGTTTTTTAGCCCAGTCTAAAAACTGTTCAGGACTTGCAGCCTTTTCCTGACTTCCCATAGGCATTACATGGCGGGCTTTTTCAAAATTAACGGAATCTGCTCCGACTTTCTGTAAAATCGGATTGGCCGGATCAAGACTTTTTAATTCATCCCAGAGCTTATCAAATTCGGCATCAGAAATTTCACTTTCTCCGTCATAATAAGACTTCTGATATTTTGCAATGAGCTTTTCAAGTTCTGTTATACGTTTTTTATTATCGCTGATTTTTGAAGCTTCATCTAAATCAAATAAATCCATATCCCCACCTTAACAACACAGAATCAAACTTTTTCAAAAAATAATTCATTAATCTTTCTGTCAGCGTTAATCCCTTTTTTCTCAAACTTAGTCTGAGGCCGCCAGCTCTGATGTTCTGCAAAACCTTCATACCTGTTCTTTAACCCCTGAGTCGCTGTAAGCTCCTCAAGTGCAAAGTCTGCATACTCCTGCCAGTCTGTTACAAAGTAAACATAACCGCCTTTAACAAGTTTCTGAGTAAAAAGATCTGTTCTCGGTCTCTGGACAAGTCTTCTTTTATGATGCTTTTTTTTAGGCCAGGGATCAGCAAAAAAAATATGAAATCCACTTACACTCTGATCACTTACCATAAACTCAAGTACATCAAGTGCATCATGCTGAACTATATAAAGATTTGATAAGTTTCTTCTTTTGATTTCGCCAAGCACCGCACCAACACCGGGTGTATGTACTTCAATTCCAAGATAATTTATATCAGGATGTTCTTCCGCAATCTGAACAGTTGCAGCACCCATTCCAAATCCGATTTCAATCACAACAGGATTTGAATTTCCGAAAACTTTGTTAAAATCAATTATTTTCTCTTCAAAAGGGATGCAGTAAGTCCCGGACAGCTCGTTATAATCCCTCTGCTGTGCTGCAGTCAAGCGTCCCTGCCGTAAGACATATGTTTTAATTGTTCTGTAAATTCCTTCCACCTTGTTTTCCATTTTCATGCCCCGCATTTATTACTGCACATTATGTTCAATCTGAACCTGCGGCATTATATAAATCACGTTATCTTTTTTATAAAAGAGTCTGTAATAAGCTGAATCCTGAAAAGTCATTTTTACGTATTCCGTAAAATCAAAATCTTCAAGTTCTGAATTTTTATAATTTATTTCACCATAATATTCAAGTATAGAATCAGCAGAATAAACTGCAACAGTTATTTCATTCCTGTTAAATTCCACTTTTTTTAAAAGTTCAGGATAACTGAGTTTTGAATTTTTTTTATCATAATTCAAATTAAATGTAGAAAACGCATCTTTACCGCTTGAATCAAGAAAATAAACAGTGTATGTTCCTTCCGGCAAAAGACCGTCATCCTGATTCGAAGAACAAAGATATGTATAACCTGCATATTCATCATTGTCATTTTGAATCAATTCCGGACTGGAAATTATCCAGCGGAAACCTGTTTCGTTATTAACAACCTGTATGTTTTCAATTCTTCTAACATCATAATCCATTTTAAGGAAAACAGAAAGTTTTTGAACCGGAGAATCCTTTTCATTTTCGTAATCATAAACAATTCTGTTATCAACCGAAATTATTACAGGATCTCTAAAAGCACACGAAAAAGAAACCATACTTAAAACTAAAATCAGAGAAAATTTTATAAAGAGAAAATTTGCAAAACTGTTTCTGCGGTTTTTAATCATTTTAAAAATTAAAAATCAGGTTTATGACCGTAAGTCCTGATGCACTGAACTGATTAACCAGAGATTCAAATTTAACATTAACCTTTTTACATGCATCATCAAGATAAGAAAGATAATACATACCAAGGTCTGTTCCTTCCTGTCCTTCAGGCAGTTCGCGGTAAAAATCTACAAGTGAACGTTTATTTGTATCAGCTGATGCTTTTGTTTCAAAGTTTTCCTTTACTTCCTGGAACTCATCATCCTTGTTGTAAAGTGTAATATGAAGTCTTCCCTGTTTACCAATAGAACTTGATCCACCACCAAGTTTCCAGCTCAAGAATACCTGTTCATGTTTTGATTCAAGTTCGCGGACAATTTTTCTTCTTACATCCGGATCAAGCACGAGTGTATTGATGTCGTCACGGTCTGTATACATCTGCTGGGCTTCTTTTTTGATATTGGCATTTTCGTTGTTAAGCGCAAGTTCCATAACCATTACAGAAATATATTCAGCAACCTTTGACTTGTCCATGTAACGAGTCAAAAGACTTCTTATCGACGAAAGCATTTCTGAAAAATTTTCATCCTTACTGAATTTTGTAATGATATACCAGTTTAAAAGTCCAAGACGATTCATGAATTTTTCGGAAGTTAAAAGATAAACATTTTTTTCTTCCGGAGAATATTCTTTATTAGACATGATTCCTTTCCAGATTGGAGCAAGAATTGCTTTTCTAGTCTGTTCAATCAAACCGTTTTTTGTAGAAAGAATCTGTCGTAATTTTATTTCACCGATATTTGTTTTTTCATCAATAAGCTGTGCAGGGTTTGCACGGTTATGACGGCGCACACAGTCAGATGCAATGAATGCCTGGAATATTTCACGGTCAAACTGTTTGTAGAGAACTGAATATACAATCAACTTGGAAAGATCCATAACTTCCTGTCTTTTAGAAACAAATTCTGACATGGAAATCTCAATCTTGGATACATATTCCAAAAGAAGCATGTTCTGAATTGACTGCGGAGAGAATTTATTTAAAGAAACACCATATTCTTCAATATTGTCTGCAAGTTTTATTCGTTTTAAATTCTTTTTATGACTGATAAAATTTGACGCACCCTCTTCAGTTAAAATCAACTTCAAAGGTAAATCAAGCATTAGTTTTTTTGCGGACATTTATACTTCAACCCCATTGTATTACTTTAATTATATTACTATTATTATATCCTATCAATTTTGGCTTGTAAACCTATTTTTTTTGCGATTTTTCACGTTAAATAAGACATAATTCGCAATTTTATTATATAATGGGTTGAATATGATTATAGCAGAAATCGGAACGTCTCACGAAGGATCCGTAGAAAAAGCAAAGCTTCTCGTTGACGCAGCGTGCTCGGCAGGAGCAGATTTTATTAAATTTCAATGGGTTTATGCATCAGAAATCCTCCACCCCGCAACAGGCTTTGTAAAGCTTCCAACCGGGAACATCCCGCTCTACCAGAGGTTTAAGGAACTTGAATGCCCTCCTTCGTTTTACAAGGAAATGCTTGATTATACACATTCAAAGGGGAAAAAGTTCATATGCTCACCTTTCGGTCTTACAAGCCTTAAGGAACTTTTAGATATTCATCCTGATGCAATAAAAATCGCCTCACCTGAATTAAATCACTATAAAATGCTCGATGCCCTCCGTAATTACCGCGATAAGCAAAAAGAAAAAATTCCTGTCGTACTCTCTTCCGGAGTTTCCACAATGGAGGATATCGAAAAAGCGTTAAAAATTACAGGAACAGAAAATGTAAGTTTACTTCACTGTATCACAAGCTATCCTGCTCCCGAAGAAGAGTATAATTTAAAGCTGATTGATGAATACATAAAAAAATTCAACATTTCATGCGGTATAAGCGATCACTCACTCGACCCGATACTTGTTCCGGCTTTAAGCATTGCATGTGGTGGAACTATAATCGAAAAACACATCACATTGAGCAAAAAAACTTCCGGTCTTGACGATCCTGTTGCATTAGAACCTGAACAGTTTGGATTTATGTGCCACGCAATAAATCAGAGTCAGAGTTCGATAAATCATTACGGAAAAAAAACAGGATCTGAAAGAATAATCGAACAGATTTCTGAACAGTTTGGAAAAGAACGCGTAATGAAAGTTCTCGGAAACGGAATAAAAGAACTTGCTCCTGCAGAAAAAGAAAATTACGGAAGGACAAACAGAAGTCTTCACTATATGAAAGATTTAAAAAAAGGTGAAACAATAAAAGAAACTGACATCGCAATTTTAAGAACAGAAAAAATTCTTACACCCGGAATTTCACCTGAATACTATGATACTGTAATCGGAAAAACCTTAACCTGTGATGTAAGTTCCGGCGCAGGAGTCAAGTTTTCTGATTTTTAATTATTTCATAAGATCACTGGAAGCTTTCTGTGCCTTGTATTTATTCTGATAAACTGTAACACTTGATGAAGAAAGCCAGCCTTTATCAAAGCGATACCAGATTTCTTTTGAAGCAGATTCATTGGAGCTGTCTAAAATTGCATTTCCTTCAATCATCAGAACATCACCAAACCTGCAGTGGTCAGAAACTGCAGAACTCCACGATGCTTCTTTTCTAAAAGCTGCAAAAGGTTCTATTACTACTGCCCATTGAATTGTCGGATTCATTGCAAGAGAATCATCTTCGTTTAAAGATATCATTCCTTTGTTTTTACTGCATGAGAAAATAAAAAATACACTTAAAAGCAAAACAGTTATTTTTTTCATCTTACCGATACCTGATTTTTAATTTAATTTTTCTATGTACTCTTTTACCTTTGGATAAACCGAAAGATCCGATTCTACAAAATTGTCCTCAGGAATAAGATTTATATCAACCCATTTATATTCTGAATGTTCCGTTAACTTATATTTCTTTTCTGCTCCGTCATGAGGAACTTTTATAAGATAAACCTCAAGTTCAAATTCCTTATCATTATGAAAGAATCTTCCAGTTGTAATTTTTTCAAGAACCTTTACAGAAATTCCAAACTCTTCATTCATTTCACGGATAATTGCCTGTTCGTCCGTTTCATTCTCATCAATTTTTCCGCCTGGAAATTCCCAGCGGTTACCCATCTGTCCCACAGGATTTCTGTGAGCAATCAAAACTTTTCTGTTTTCAAAGGCAATACATGCAACAGATTTTTTCATATTCAGCTTAAAATAAAATAAAGCCTGGAATTATAAAATGTATTACAGCAGCTATAATACACACAAAACCTATGTATTTTTTATTATTGAAAAATACGGTTTCAAAAACATCTGGAAGCTCATGATCAGCAAATGATTTTGAATAATATTCAAGAAGAATCGTTGCACCACCAAAAAAGCCTAAAAGTGCAGGAATAAAATCTCCGATAATGGGGATCCCGTGTCCGTCTTTTGCATAAGCAAAGAAAAGCTTAACAAATCCGACAATTGCACATACAGCACCACAGACCAAAGCAAAGGTTTCATTTGTAAATACACTGTCATTCTGAAGCGCGTGTTTCATTGACGAGAGTTTAGAGGAATCTTTTTCGTCATCATCAAAGCCATCTGCATCAAACTGCAGAGAATTATTTGAAGAAATTAAAATTATTCCTACGAGAATATTCATTAAAACTGATAACAAATAAAACTGAACCATTTAAATCCCCACTTCTCTATTGAACTTTATGAGTTACTTTAACCGTCAACTCTTTGGATTCCCCGTTTATATTAACGGCACAATTTAACGAAATTATATCATAATCAGGAGAACTTGTCCTGAAAAACACTGTTTTATCTGAAATTTCTCCTTCAATTTTTTCTTCAAAAGGCACCATAGTTTCTGTACTTGTCACACCGGTAAAGGTCATAAAAACCTTTGATGGCTTAAGTTCAATATTCTGCTTTCCAGTCTCTTCAAACTCTTTTCTAAGCTTTGCAACAGGATGAACCTTAACATTAGCATAAACTACATCATCGTAAGAAAAGGCGTTCAACTCACACTCGTAACCGCTTACAACTTTTACATTTCCGGAGCCTGCAAGCTGTCCTTTAATAAAAACAATTGCAAAACAGAAAATCATTACTAAAAAAATCATTCTGTTGCCTTTTGAAGCAACAAGTACTTTAAAAAGTCCCTTAGTAAATTTTATTCCGGTTCCATTATAATAATCGCGGACTATTTTCGGTGCAGATTTAAGTCTCTCTTCATGAATCTCACTTTTGTAATTTTCAAAATCTGTTTCATTTTGAGAAGGATCTTTTATTTCAGTCAATCTGTCACCAAAAGCCATATTCTATCCTTTCTGAACACTATTATGATTTTAACAGTGCCGCAATAAGTGTATCAGTTCTCCACCATACAATTTCTGCTTTATCCTTCGATGCAAGAAGCGCACTAATAATTCCTTCACCTGATAAATAGAAATTATGATAAACAACTTTTTCTTTATCAAACTGAAGAAGTCTCTTAATTACTTTTCCACTTGAAGGATCTACAATCTGAACTACATAACCGTTTTCTGTCGGTATAGTAAAGAACATCCAGTTATTGCCGGACACACCGAGAAAGTCATACGGATTTTTATAAATCTGTTTGCTGAATCCCTGTGTAATAACTTCTTCATATGCAGGAATAGAAATTGGTCTTCCGTACTTTCCCGTAACTACATCAAGCGGGTAAATATAAGTTGAATTATATTCGATGCCCGACTGAACTTTACTTGTTTCGTCAATCACTGAATTAAAATAATCGATTTTTACGAAAAGCCTTCCATCCTTACTGTCAGGAATTACATTTTCAACTTTCAAGAATGTATTTAAATCTGATTTATCACTTAAAGGATTAGGCGCATCATTGGAATTAATAAGAATGTTATGCATCGGATAACCGGATTCCGAAAACCAGTAAACTTCAATTCCTTCCGGAACGATACAGATTACTACAAGTTCATTATTGGAAGTCGTATAAATATTTTTAATAAAAGGAAAAGGAGTTCCTCCAGGGCCCTGCTGACCTATATGTCCGATACACTGGTTACCATCAAAACGTAAAACAATCTGCCGTAAAGTTCTGTTGTTATCTGTCTCAAACTGCTGTTCCGGGAAAAGTTCAACTACATAAATAAGCTGCTTGGAGTCCACGCAGATATGTGACGGATTATTAAGAGGATAGTCGATTATTTTTTTTGTACTGATTTCCTGGTTTTTTAACTGATTTCCAACTGTATTGATGTTTGACGAGTTAAAAAGCGGTGACGGATTTTTCTGGCTGTTGTAATAAAGACTTAAGAGATCTCCGTAGGAATTCATTTCTAGGATTTTTTTAGATTCACCGTTTGAAATATAGAAAAAACCGTTTTTCATCGCAATTGATGTGTTAATGAGGTTTCCGGTTTCTGAAAGGTCAAAAAGATTAAGCTGATTTTCAAAGTTGCCGTATTTTAGTGAAAAAAGGTCATCCCTCTTAATGGACGGAACAACGGTATTTCTGCGGCAGGAAATACCCAGAAAAGCTGAAGAAATGGCTAAAATTGTGCAGATAATCAAGGATTTTTTCATATATTAATATAGAATAAAGATATAAGAAATTATTGTCAATTATCCCAATCTTTAGTATATTTACAATATTATGTTATTAGATAAAATTTTAACCGCCATATTCGGTACTCAAAATGACCGTGATGTAAAAAACTTAAAACCAATTGTTGCTGCAATCAATGAAAAGGAGGCGTGGGCTGCTTCTCTTTCTGCAGAAGATTTCCCGAAACAGACACAGATTTTTAAAGAACAGCTTGCTTCTGGAAAAACTCTTGACGACATTCTCCCGGAAGCCTTTGCTCTTGCAAGAGAAGCAAGTAAACGTGTATTAGGTGAACGTCCTTATGATGTTCAGCTTATGGGTTCTTTAGTGCTTCACTCAGGAAGAATTACAGAAATGAAAACCGGTGAAGGTAAAACCCTCATGTGTGTTGCAGCCGCTTATTTAAACTCACTTTCTGGAAAAGGTGTTCACATCGTAACAGTAAACGATTACCTTGCAGAACGTGATGCTGCATGGATGAGACCTGTATACGCATACATGGGACAGACTGTTGGAACAATTCTTTCCAACATGGATAATGCTGCAAGAAAGCAGGCTTATGCATGTGACATTACTTACGGAACTAACAACGAATTTGGCTTTGACTACCTGCGTGACAACATGCAGATTGATATAAATGAAAAAGTTCAGAGGGGATTTAACTTCTGTATCGTCGACGAAATCGACTCTATTTTAATTGATGAAGCAAGAACTCCTCTTATCATTTCGGGCCGTGGAGAAGATGATACTTACAAATACCATGAAGTAGATAAATATGTAGGTCAGCTTAAGGAAATGGAAAAAGACCCGAAAACAGGTCTTTATCCTGACGAAGTTCAGATGCTTCCAGAAGAAAGGGAAGCCTTAGAAGGCGACTACACTCTCGATGAAAAATCAAAGCGCGTTTCATTTACTACAAAAGGTATGAACCACATCGATGCAATCCTTCATGCACATAACTTAATACCTGCAGGTACTACAGTATACGATGAAGAAAACTTTGAGTTTGTTCACTACTTTACACAGGCAGTACGCGCTCATGAACTTTATAAAGTAGACGTTGACTATCTTGTAAAAGACGGACAGGTTCAGATTGTAGATGAATTTACAGGACGTATTCTCGAAGGAAGACGTTACGGTGACGGACTTCATCAGGCAATCGAAGCAAAGGAACACCTCCGCATTGCACAGAAATCAAGAACACTTGCGACAATTACATTCCAGAACTTCTTCCGTATGTATACAAAGCTTTCGGGAATGACAGGTACTGCTGCAACAGAAGCAATCGAATTTCACAACATCTATAAACTCGATGTAGTTGCAATTCCTACAAACAAACCGGTTGCACGTATCGACGAAAACGACGAGGTTTACCTTAACGAAGAAGACAAATGGGAAGCAATTGCCCAGGAAATAAAGGAAGCACATGCAAAGGGACAGCCTGTTCTTGTCGGAACAGTTTCTGTAGAAAAATCAGAACACCTTTCTGCCCTTCTTACACGCAAGGGAATAAGACACGAAGTATTGAATGCTAAAAACCATGCACGTGAAGCCATGATTGTTGCAGAAGCCGGTGCAAAAGGAGCTGTAACAATTGCTACAAACATGGCAGGTCGTGGTACCGACATTAAGCTTGGCGGTAACCCTGAAATGCGTGCTAGAAAAAAAGTCGGAACAAGTGCGTCAGAAGAACAGTATCAGGAAGCACTTAAAGTAGAAAAAGAACTTCATAAAAAAGATCAGGAAGAAGTAAAGGCTGCAGGCGGTCTTTATGTAATCGGTTCTGAGCGTCATGAATCACGCCGTATCGACAACCAGCTTCGCGGTCGTTCTGGACGTCAGGGAGACCCTGGACGTTCTAAGTTCTTTATTTCGATGGACGATGATCTTATGCGTCTTTTCGGCGGTGAAAGAATGAAAAACCTCATGAGCCGCATCGGTATGCAGCCTGGTGAACCTATCGACCACCCTATGCTCAATAAGTCAATCGAAAAGGCTCAGCATAAAGTAGAAGAGCGCAACTACGAAATCCGTAAACACCTCCTCGACTTTGATGACGTATTAAACGAACAGCGCGGTGACATTTATAAACAGCGTGACAACATCCTTACAGATGATAATCTTGCTCAGCGTGTATTGAACAATGCAAAAGACCTTGTTCAGGATTATCTTGATGAATATCAGGCAGACCGCAAGAATCCAAATGCTCAGAGTGAACTCATTACAAAGCTCCGCGATACATTTGGCGTTCAGTTTACAGAAAAAGACCTTAACTTTGAAGCAATCGTTGCACACCTTCAGAATGACATAACAGAAAAAGAAGCTCTTGCCGGTAAAGAAAACCTTAACATGTTTATCCGCTACCAGTACATTACTACCATCGATAAAAAGTGGCTTGACCAGCTTGAAACTCTCGAAGGACTTCGTGAAGGCGTTTCTTTAAGAACTTACAGCCAGAAAAACCCTCTTACAGAATATAAAAACGACGGTTTTGAAATCTTCTACGACATGCTCGATTCAATCCGAAATACTATAATTTCCAAACTGTTTAAAGTAAGAGTTCAGCTTAATCCTGAAGCACAGGCTCAGAGGGCAAGAACACAGTCTCAGATGAGCAACATGGATGCCCACCACGACGAAAGCCAGAGCGGTTTTGCAGGCGTTCGTTCCGGAATTAACGGTGACAGCGCAAGAAGACAGGCTGCTGCAAGCTCTACAAGCCAGAGAGCACGTCAGGGCGGCGAAAACGTAACGGTAAGACGCACAATGCCAAAAGTCGGCCGCAACGATCCTTGCCCATGCGGTTCAGGCAAAAAATACAAGCTCTGCCACGGCCGTTAATTAATTTGTATTAAAATACAAAAAGCGACAGGAATTGAAGTGCACTCCTAAAGCTGGACAAATAAAGTTCAATTTTAGGAGGTGCATTTTTTTATGTCCAAATATTCTGATGAGTTAAAAATGCAAATTATTCTAGAACATAGGTACAAGCATTTGGGAGCTCATACATTATGCTATCAGCCCATTTCATTTAACTCTGCGTCTCTTTTTTGATTTTTTCTCCTGACTAATTAAATTATTCAAGTGTCAATCGATTTACCATCTGTCTGGCATCAGCTGCTTGTAAATTATCTATTGTTTGATTGGTAAATGAAAAATCAAAATCATCATACTGTATTCCAGAATAAATGATTATCAATTCCTTACATAGCGTAAGATTATATTGATATAAAGCCTGTGATATTTGATTCTGTTCAACAAGTTTTAATAAAACTGACTGTAATTCCAGGAGAATATAAATTTTATTTACATTAGACATTTCGAGAAATCCCTGTTTAAAATCATACTCACCGGTGACTTCCTCGACTTCTGAAAATGAATATCTGTTTTCAAATATTCTTACACTGCTATTTGCTGCAGGCATATAGAGTTTTAGTTTAATTTCTATAATATCCTTATCGAAAAAAGAGATTCGTATTATTCCATTTTTTAAAACTTCAATGTTTTTAATGGGATCTTTTGTTTTATTATGAAATAATTCATATCCAGGCATTACAAGTAAATTCCAGTTTTCATCACACAATAAATAACCTGCTCTTGTATAAAATTCTTCCCCTGTAGATATTGATCTTATCTTATAGAAGCCTTTCCCATAAATTCCAAAGAATGCAAAAGGACCTGAATTAGACGGAGCTTTAAATAAACTTCCCTGTGAAAATTCTAAAGACTGTCTGTTAAAATCATACTGTTTATAGCCGATAAGATCAGCACACTTTAACTGTTCAACTAAGCTGTTAAAATAATCTTTTTCTTGAGCAAAAACGAGTGCAAAACTCCAGAAAATTATAAAAAACGATATATGTCTTTTCTCCATTCAATTTTCCCCGTATATTAAATTTATGCTATCAGTCCTTTTCATTTACCCATGCGTTTTTTTTTGTTTTTCCGGTTTTTTATTATAAACTTAAAATTCGTTTCTTTCACCAAATTTTCAAAAAATATTTTAAAAATGGTGCATAAAAAGCATAAAAAGAAGGCAACAGAGATTTAAAAAAAACACCTGTTCTAGATTTATTCCGTCTATCAAAAAAAAAATGCCCGAAAATGAAGGACTGCTTCAAAATCGGGCAACTGAAGTCTGTTATAATTAGAACAATCCGGAAATTACTCCGTCGTCGTCAACGTCGATGTTCAATGCAGCAGGAAGCTTTGGAAGGCCTGGCATTGGAACGATTTCTCCGGCAAATGCTACGACAAAGCCTGCACCGCTGTAAAGCTGAACGTCACGAATCGGGAATACATAACCTTTTGGAGCGCCGACTGCGTTTTTATCGTGGCTTATAGAGTTCTGTGTTTTTGCCATACATACAGGAAGATTTCCGTAACCGTTTTCCTCAAAGTTTTTAAGTTTTTTAAGTGCGGTTGCTTCAAACTCTACATGGTCTGCACGGTAGATTTCTTTTGCAAGAGTTTCGATTTTCTGTGTAAGAGGAAGGTTAATGTCATAGAGCGGTTTAAAGTTAGACTTTCCGCTGTCTGCAATTTCACATACAGTTTTTGCAAGTTCCTTTGCACCTTCTCCACCTTTTTCCCAGCCTTCTGTAAGAACAGCTTTTGCACCAAACTGAGCACAGAGATCTTCAAGAAGCTTAACTTCTTTATCTGAGTCAGTAATAAATTTATTGACTGCAACTACTGCTTCTACACCGAACTTCTTGATGTTTTCGATATGAACTGCAAGGTTTTCAAAACCTTTTTTAAGTGCATCAAGATTCTCTGCCTTTAAATCTGTCTTTGCAACACCGCCGTGCATTTTAAGGGCACGTATTGTAGCAACGATTACACATGCATCCGGTTTAAGGTTATTCATGCGGCATTTGATGTCAAAGAATTTTTCCGCACCCAAGTCTGCAGCAAAGCCAGCTTCTGTAATTACATAATCTCCTGTTGCTAATGCACAGAGAGTTGCGTTTATTGAGTTACATCCGTGTGCAATGTTTGCAAATGGTCCACCATGAACGAACGCAGGAGTTTTTTCAAGAGTCTGAACAAGATTTGGTCTTATTGCATCTTTAAGTAATGAAGCAACAGCTCCAGTACATTTAAGATCACCAAACTTTACAGTTTCTTTTTTATAGTTCTGGCCGATTGTAATATTTGAAATTCTTTCTTTTAATTCAGTTATAGATTTAGAAAGACAGATGATTGCCATGATTTCTGAAGCAACAGAAATGCAGAAATGATCCTGACGTGGAACACCATCAAGTCTTGTTCCAAGACCGATTGTAATGTTTCTTAACGCCCTGTCGTTTAAATCCACACAACGCTTCCATGAAATTGTACGAGGATCAATTCCAAGTTCGTTTCCCTGCTGAATGTGATTGTCAATTAAAGCTGCAATAAGATTGTTTGCAATACTTATTGCGTGGATGTCTCCGGTAAAATGAAGGTTGATGTCTTCCATCGGAACAATCTGTGCATAACCGCCACCACATGCGCCGCCTTTTACACCAAAGCAAGGCCCTAACGAGGGTTCACGCAATGCGATAACTGCATTCTTTCCGATTTTACGCATACCGTCTGCAAGACCGATAGAAACTGTTGACTTACCTTCACCGGCAGGAGTCGGAGTAATTGCAGTTACAAGAATAAGTTTTCCGCTTTTTTTTTCATTAAGCACTTTAGACTGAAGCTTTCTAAGCTCTGCCATGGAAATCTTAGCCTTGTACTTACCGTAAAGATCATAGTCGTCTTCTGTCATTCCGACTTTTACAGCGATATCCTTTACAGGATCCATCACATTTTTCTGTGCAATTTCAATGTCTGTTAACATTTTTTTACACTCCAAAAATAAATATTGGTGAAAAACAACGGAATTTCACCCTTAAACGGGAAACAACGGAATCCCGGATTTAAGCATTCATATTAATTGTATAATATCGCAATTTTTAATATTATTCTACATATGAAAAAAGCACGCAGATTATTTATATTATTCACTTTAGCCTTATTAACAGCAGGCTGTAAAAAAAACATTAAATCAGATATTCAGGCTGAACTGGCTCCAGAAAGCAGCACAGATTCAGAATACACAACATCCGCCGAGGAAAGTACAGCTTTTGTGAATAATACAGAGCTTAAAGCCTTTTATAAAGTAAACGGAATGCCTGTAGAAACAGTTTATGCTGTAAGGGATTTTAAAGTTGAAACCGACGATGAGAAAGATGTTTACGTTTATAGAGAAGAAATGCTTAAGCTTGTTTCAATTAATGGAAGCAAAGCAAAGGTTTTAGCACCTGTAAGGGAATGTGTTAAAAACAGAGAGCTGTTTTATATAAACGTCGATGTAAATGACATCACGCCTGACTATTTAGAAAAAGATTTTGCATCTCTTACAAGAAAAGATGACATCACAGATTATTTAGACAGATTTCAGTGGACAGGATATTTTCCGCCAACAAGATTTTATTATGACGGAAATGAAATTCAGGGAATAATGACTTTCAGGTCTTATTATAAAGGTAGTGTTCATTTTACATTTCAATCAGATGCAGGAACTTTAAATGGAACTTATTATGTTTCAAAAGATGGAGAACAGACATTACTTAACATTGATATTTACAAAAGTGACGACACTGATTTTTATTCCGAAGCAGATTCTGCTACTGATTCTTATCAGATGATGATTTTTGATTTTAACGAAGATTCATTTTACTTACAGGAAGGAAGAGGTGCAGATCCATATTTAATTTCGCTGTACTTTCCGTATATAAGCCTGGAAGATTTAGAAAACCTTTGGATTGGCGAACAGACAGCATGGGCATTAAACCAGCATGAATGCGTTTCATATTATGACAGAAATATCAAAAACTGGTTTGCTGACTCAGAAATGGTACACAGCTATGTTTATGCTCTTGCAAAACTTGGAATCTGTTTAAAAAAAGCTGAATACAAAAAAATATATGACAGCTACTGGAACGGACAGTTTCCTGCTTCAGAAAGAGGCAATATTAATTTTGACAGGACAGCAGAAAGAGATTATTCTCTAAAATATTTTTCATATCAGATAAATCCTGATGTAAAAACTTATGAAGATGTAATAAAGGATATGGATTCATTAAAACCTTTTTACCGTGAATCAGGAGAAATGCATCTTTACGGGGAGAACATCTGGTGTGTCAATAATGTTTCTGATGACCGCATAAAAGATGAATTATCTGTTTACGAAGAACCTGATGAAAAATCTACAGTACTGTATAAAACCAAACATCTTGATTATTTTAAAATCGCCGGAATTGGTAAAAAAGATACTCTTTATGGCGTTACCTCACACTGGGTTAAAATTATAATTCCGCGTTTTAAATGGGATTCTGACGAACCAAAATTCGGCTGGGTTTTCGGAGCAGCACTTAATTTTACAGAAGATCTTTATCCGACTAATTATTCCCATAGTTGCATTGAAGAAAAAGAAGCACCATGGGATTTTTATTACGACCCGCTTGAAATTACTGCAGACAACTATGATTCTCTTTTTTCATCAAAAGAATTATATGATGTAAACGAAAACGGAGAAACACATTATACGCGTTATCTTAAATTCTTAAAGGAAAAAGGCAGATCCCTTGAACTTGATTTGTATCAGCAGCCTTATCCTGACTTTCAGCTTGAGTTTATACGCTCGGGAGTTTATCCGGGAGCAGCTCACGAAAAAGAGCTTAAGAGCGAGTTTAAGCTTGATTACCTTTACACTCAGATGCTCCAGAAACAGTATTCACTCTACCCTGTCATCATTAAAGATGCAGACAATCTCATTAATAAAAAATCAGATCCTACGGTAAAGGTTGATGACACTTTATCTAAGTTTACAGTTACAGTTGCAAAACTCAACAGCTTTGAATTTGAAGGACAGTACATCACAAACTCGGCTCTTGAGCATACTTCAGAGGTTTTAAACAAAGCAACCCTTTATGAAATGGATGACGGTTCAAATCTTGTAATGGTATACAGCGTCTTTAAAAATGATTCATACTGCGCCCAGGACCAGATAAATGTTTATAAAATCGATAATTCTAAAAATGTTCAGAGAATTTATTCATGGAAATCAAACTGCACTGACTGGTTAAGCGAAACAAGGGCACGCATTACATTTGAAGGCAAAACGCCTGTAATAAAAATAAACAAGATAAATGTCTTTAGCGAAAACGAAAATATAGAAAAGAAATTATAATTCACACGACAGAAGCTCTATTTCTTCTGCCGTAAGCTTTCTGTATTGACCGCATTCAAGACTGTCGTCTAGCTTAAGGCCGTTCATCGAAACGCGCTTTAAGTAAACGACAGCATTTCCAAGCGCTTTAAACATTCTTTTTACCTGGTGAAATTTTCCTTCTACAATCGTAAGGAAAACCTCATCGTCTTTTTGAGTAAATTCAACTTTAGAAGGAAGACATGTAAACTCTGCTTCGTTGCCCTCAGGCTCGATGTAAAAGCCCTGCTCAAGTTTTTTCAGATATTCATCTTTAAGTTTCTGGTCGAGAGCTTTTTCGAGGCGGACAAAATAAGTTTTAGGACAGTTTGTCTTTGGAGAAATAAGGCGGTGAGTAAGTTTTCCGTCGGTTGTAAAAATCAGAAGGCCTTCTGTGTCAATGTCAAGGCGGCCGATTAAGTGAAGGTTTTCAAGAGCAAAGCCGCTCTGGTACTCCTGATCTAAAAGTGAAAAAACTGTTGAATGAAGCCCGTCCTTATTTGCACAGACAACATCCTGAGGCTTATTCATCATAAGATAAATGTTTTTTTCAAGAGTTAAAACTTCACCGTCAACGCAGATTTCGTCATGGTCAATGTCACAGTGAACGCCCGGGTCATTAACAGCCTCACCGTTTACTAAAACACGGCCGGCACGAACCATGCGCCTTACATCTTTTCGAGTTCCAAAACCTTTATGACCGAGTATTTTATCAAGTCTATCTGTCATCGATCTTTACATATTTATGAACAGGACAGATATTCTTATAAGCCGGACGGTAAATTCTTCCGCCAGCACTTACCTCTTCTATGCGGTGAGCACTCCATCCTGCGATACGCGAAATTGCAAAAAGCGGTGTAAAAAGTTCACGGGGAATATTGAGCATTGTATAAACAAAGCCCGAGAAAAAGTCTACGTTTGCGCAGATTTTCTTTCCTGTTCCGTGAATTGAATAAATTACTTCCGGAGCAATTTTTTCGATGCGCTTATATAATTTAAACTCGTCAAGACAGCCTTTCTGCTTTGCAAGTTTTTCTGCAAGTTCATTTAAAAGAACTGCACGAGGATCAGAAACAGTATAAATTGCGTGTCCCATTCCGTAAATCAAACCTGTTTTATCAAAAGCTTTTTTTGTTGCAACAAGTGTAAGATAATCACGGATCTGTTTGTCGCTTGTCCAGTCTTTAACGTGAGCTTTAAGGTCATCCATCATTTCCATAACACGGATGTTGGCACCACCATGTCTTCTTCCTTTAAGGGAACCTACAGCAGCAGCCATTGCAGAATAAGTATCTGTATCTGCAGAAGAAACAACGTGAACTGTTAAAGATGAGTTGTTACCACCACCGTGTTCTGCATGAAGAATAAGGGCAAGGTCAAGAATCTGTGCTTCAAGCTTTGTATATTTTCCATCAAAGCGTATCAAATGTAAAAAGTTTTCTGCAGTAGAAAGCTCTACATTAGGATTGTGAATATACATGCTCTGTCCGTCATAATATCTTCTCTTTGCCTGGTAAGCATAAGCTGCAAGAGTAGAAAAACGCGCAACAAGCTCAAGACACTGTCTCATGATGTTATCAATGCTGCGGTTTTCAGGGTCTTTGTCATAAGAATAACTTGCAAGAACACCGCGGGCAATTTTATTCATGATGTCGTTGGAAGGCGCTTTCATAATCATGTCTTCTGTAAAGTTTGGCGGAAGAACACGAAGAGAACCAAGATATTTTTTAAAATCTTCAAGCTGTTTTTTAGTCGGGAGTTTTCCGAACATCAGAAGATAAACAGACTGTTCGTAACCAAAGTCATTATGCTTTTCTGAATCATGTACAAGCTCTGCAATGTCATAACCGCGGTACAAAAGCTTTCCAGGAATCGGAACTTTTTTTCCGTCCTTAAGCTCGTATCCAACTACATCACCGATTTTTGTAAGACCTACAAGAACACCAGTCCCGTTAGAATATCTGAGTCCGCGTTTTACATCATATTTTTCATAGAGTTCGGGATTAATTACGTCGTTTTTCTGTGCAACGACAGCAAGGTGTTTTAGAAAGGCATTGTCTAAATTCTTTTTCAATACTTTGTCCTCAAAATTGCATAAAATGCTGAATACTATAAATTTGAATAATTTTACAAATTATCGGTAGTTTATGCAATATGGAAATTATTAAAAAAAAACAGTATAATTTAAAATATGAAAGATCTGGAAAAAGCTAAAGAAATTTTTGCTCAGGGAAAATACAGTTTTGTTCTTGTAAAGGATGATGACATAATAACATGTTCAGAAAGAGGCTTGATTAATCTTGTTGAACTTATAGAAAGCCAAAAAGATTATTCAGAATACTCTATATGTGATAAAGTCTGTGGAAGAGCTTCTGCATTTCTTTATGTTCTTCTCGGCTTAAAAGAAGTTCATGCTGTAAAGATGGCAAAACTTGCAGTTCAAATTCTTGACAGAGCAGAAATTGAATTTTCTTTTGAGACCAGCATCGATACTGTTCTAGATGAAAAAATGGAAGCAGTTGATAAATTTGAAACTGCAGTTGTAAAGTCCGGTTCAGCAGTAAATGCTTTAAAAGATATAAAAGCCGTACTTTAACAAAATTCAACCTTGTGATATAGTAGGTGAATATGAATTACATTATGCAGAATATGCCACAGGCCGGAGACACAGTTGTTGTCGGAATGTCAGGTGGAGTAGACTCAACACTTACAGCTCTTCTTCTTTTACAGAAAGGATGCAGAGTTATCGGTGCTACTATGTCACTCTGGGACGGAAGCATCCCCGAAATAAAAACCGGAAAAAAAATCCGTGAATCATGCTTTGGTCCGGGCGAAGAAGAAAATATCGAACAATGCAGAAAATTCTGCCAGGATCACAACATCGAATATCATGTAATCGATGTTAAAGAAACATATAAAAAAGAAATTCTTGAATATTTTAAAAATGAATATAGAAGCGGCCGAACACCAAATCCGTGCATCCGCTGCAACATGCTTATAAAATTCGGTGCATTATTAAAAGGAATTGAAAACCTTGGAATTGAATATGATTATTTCTGTACAGGACACTATGCGAAGATTGTTAGACCAGAACACGGACTCTGGCAGACAGAAAAAAAACCGTGCATGATCGCGGGTGCAGAAGATGTTTCAAAAGACCAGACTTACTTTCTTTACAGAGTTCCATCTGAAGTGCTGGAAAAAGTAAGGTTTCCTCTAGCCGCAATGAAAAAAGAAGAAGTTATCGAACTTGCAAAAAAATCAAATCTTGATGCAGCAGACCGTGAAGAAAGTCAGGACTTTATCGGTGAAGAATATTTTGATCTTATTTTCTCTGACCGTCCTTCTGTACCAGGTGACATAATTGACCTTGATGGACACATTCTCGGCCGGCACCGTGGAATTGAGCATTATACGGTCGGACAAAGACGGGGACTTGGTGTCGCAGTAAACTACCCTGTTTATGTTCATTCGATTGATGCAAAAAACAACATAGTAGTTCTTGCACCAAACGAAGCTTTAAACTCTGACGGACTTATCGCAGATGATTTTGTATGGCCATGTGAAATTGAACCACAAGAATGTTTTGAAGCAATGGTAAAGATAAGACTTGCAAGCCGTCCTGTTCCTGCTGTAGTTGAAAAATACAATGCAGATTCAGAAGATAATTTTAAGGGACAGCCATGGAAAATTACATTTAAAGAACCGCAGCGTGCCGTAGCACCCGGACAGTCTGCAGTTCTTTATAAAGACGGTGTCATAATCGGTGGCGGTGTAATTTACAGATCTTTTAACAACTAGAAACCTTTTTCCCTTAAGTCTGATACAAGCTGAACGTAAAATTCCCTTACATCAAATCCAGGAATATTTTCTCTATTAAGATCGATCATATCACCGTGAGAAATTCCTCTTATGCCGGAAGTCGTGATAAATGTAAACTTACTTCCCCACTCAAATGATTTTTCACCGACAAGACCATCGTTAGCTCCATCAAACTTTTTAACAAGTCTGTAAGAATAGTTAAGCGGAAATTGACCAGACTTTGGAAAATTAAGTTTTGAACCGAAGCTCTGATAATAAACCTTGTCAGAGTCCTTTACATCATTATTAAATTTCTCACACGCTGAATGAGTTAAATCAGAAACCGAAGAAAGAAAATCAGGTTCTTTATCACCAAGATTTTTCAACGCAGCATTATATGCAGCTGCAACAAGTTCCTGATTATTCTTTGAAATCTTTTTATCAAGGAGATAGTCTGCAAACTCGCATCCACGATGTGGAGTGTTAATTGTAGTAAGACTTGCAACATATTTATCCATTCCACATTTACTTATCATATAACGGCTGTCAAGACCGCCTTTAGAATGTGCTATGATATTAACCTTTTCTGCTCCAGTTTCTTTAAGAATTTCTTTAATGCGTGCTGCAAGCTCTTCACCTGCTTTATTTACAGGCGTTGCAGATTCGTGATTACCGTAATAAATATCTGCACCATTTTTTTCAAGTTCAACAGGAATTCTTCCCCAGTAATTAAAATATTTAAAATCACGGAAGAAAATTCCGTGAATCATTACAACAGGATATTTTGTTCTACAGATTTTTTTATCTTTACGCATTTCATTCAATTCTTCTTTTGAACTTTCAAGTTGAACTTCATATCCAACAATTTTAATTATTTTCCAGAGAACAATAAGATGAACAACAGGAATAAGTCCACACAATGCACCGACAACTCTCATTTTAATTCCAAGCTGCTTTGAATAAATGTAAATGCGTATAATTCCATTCCAGAAAATTACAAATTCAATTAAATAAATCCAGACTAAATTTTTGATTCCATAAAAATGAACACTCGCAAAAAAGTAAGATTCATATTTAGCAGGACTTTTAAATCTTAAACCATACAAACCGAAAAGAAAAAGACAAAGTGAAACAACAACTGTAAGAAGAAAAATCTTTATTAAAAACAAGCCGCCTGCACAATGATGAAGTTTTGGATTTTTTATTTTATTAACGAGATCCGGATGAATGTTGATGAAAATAACTGCACTGGTAAGAAGTATAAAAAGAAAAATTCTAAGTGCATTTGGAAAAATATTTTTTATGAGAACGAAATTCTCTGCAAGTAAAACAACTGCTGAACAGAAAATAAACCAGAGTGCATGAATTATTTTGTATTTGGTATTATTCATAATCATCCCCTCATATCATTATACATCATTTTAACAGAAAAAGTTAATAATGATAATAAATAATTGAAGAAAAAATTAAAATAAAATTTTTTCAAGTTCTGAAAAATCATCTATCTTTGCAAAATAATTTTCATCTTCTGTTTTTCCAAAGCCATATGAAGCCCACACAAACGGCACTTCTGCTTTTTTGCATGCATCGTAGTCACCCTGTGTATCACCGACATAGACTGGAGATTTTAAAGAATTTCTTTTTACAAGTAGAGAAATATTCTGATCTTTTTCCATTCCAGTATCCCCGAAGCACTCAAAATCTGTTATAAAATCTTTTATTTCATTTTTTTCAATAACAAGCTCTATATAACCTGACTGACAGTTACTCACAATAAACAGGGGAATTTTTTCTGAAAGTTTTTTTATGGTATCGCGCACATTTTTATATGTGACATCTTTTTTATTTTCTAAAAGAGCTTTCTGTTCGTGTTCTGCACATTTATCTATAAGGATTTTTTTCTGACCGTCATCAAGCTCCGGGAAAAGATTTTTTGCAATCACATCCATCGTCTTCCCAAACTGATTTTCAAGAATCCCTGCAGTCACACGTTTAACTTCTGGAAAATTTTCTTCTATAGCTTCATTCCATGCATCTGCAACGATTGAAGTTGTATTCCAAATAGTTCCGTCTACATCAAGTATAAGTCCATCAAACTTCATATAACCCTTCGATTTAAACAAAAAAAAGCCTGGCAGCTACCTACTTTCCCACAATTAAGCAGTATCATCGGCGTTAGAGAGCTTGACTTCCGTGTTCGGAATGGGAACGGGTATTACCTCTCCACTATGGCCACCAGGCATTTATTACTTAAGCATTC